>JBGAOY010000019.1:0-78200 GCA_044221555.1 Acidimicrobiales bacterium | reverse complement strand
CGGACCTCCGGGTCCGCGCCGCCACGGGTCCGCACGTGGTCGTGGGACCGTGCCAGCCATGGCCTGAGCACTGCTTCGCCAGGAGCTCCAGCCACGGCCTGCCCGAGCACGGCCACGGTGCCGTCGCTGCGTCCGCGCCGGGGTCAGGCCGCCCGTCCTGCGCCCGTCCTGCGCTCGTCCTGCGCTCGGCCGAGCCCACCGACATCTACCGGCGAGCGACTGTCGCCACCCGGTTGCTCCCGGCAGGCGCTCCGTCGGATGCCTCACCTCCAAGCGTCGACTGTGGGGTTGCGGGCTGACGGGGCGAGACTGGAGGGGTCATGGATGCTGGCACCCTCGTTCGCTTCGCCGTCGCCGCCGCGGCGGCGTTCCTCATCATCCGGCTCGGCATGGCGGTGCTGGGCTCGTTCGCCCGTCCCATCCCCGAGCCGCCGCCGCCCGGCGAGCTGCGCAAGGTGCGCCTGCAGTACCGCTGCGCCATCTGCGGCACCGAGGTGCGGATGACCGCGGCCAACGACCAGATGCCCGAACCGCCCCGGCACTGCCTCGAGGACATGGACCTGGTCACCCCCGTCGACGACCTGTGACCGCCCGTGACCGTCCCTGACCCTCCCGCCGCCGGCGTCGGACCCTCACCCTCACGCTCCACATCAGGGACAGGGTCACCCGACACAGGGTCGGCCCGCGGCCCTGCCTCGGCCACGAGCACACCCACTGCACCCGCTGGGCCGGTGGTGCTCCGACCCGAGTCGTTGGACGCGCCGGTGGTGCGCGAGCTCATCGGCGAGCTCGATGCCGAGCTCGACGCCCTGTATCCCGAGCCGGGCGCCAACCACTTCGAGCTTCCCACTGCCGACGCGTTCCTGGTGGCCTGGGAGCCGGTGGCGGGGGGGCGGGAGCGGGCGCTCGGCTGCGGTGCCGTGCGGCTGATCGACGAGGGGGTCGGCGAACTGAAGCGGATGTACGTCCGCCCCGAGGCCCGCGGCCGGCGGGTGGCCGGCCTGCTCCTGACCGCGCTAGAGACCACCGCGCTCGGGCTCGGCTGCCGTCGACTGGTGCTCGAGACCGGCACCCGCCAGGTGGCGGCCATGGCCCTCTACCGGCGTCACGGCTATGCCGAGATCCCGTGCTGGGGCGAGTATCTGCAGAGCGCCGACACCAGCACCTGCCTGGGCAAGGCCCTCCAGCCCCACCGAGGGGCGTAGATCGCCCGGCCTGGCCCGGCGGCGCCGCATCACGACGTCCTCGACCTCACGGGCGCGGGCCGAGCGACTCCCCCGGCGACGGCCTACGGTCGCCGGGCTCGGCGTCAGCCCTGGCGGACCTCGTCGTCGATGGCCAGGAGGCGCTTGTCGAGCAGGCGCTCGCTGAAGCCGGCGGCGATGGCCCATGGGTAGGCCTTCACGCCTCCCAGGTCGAGCCCGGCCTGCAGGTCGGACTGCAGCACGGTCACGACGGCCATGGCCACGCCCACACCGAGCACCACCCGCAGGAAGGTGATGTCCAGCGGGTTCACGAAGTCGAGCACCGCCGGCCGGGTGGGGTTGCGATGCCAGGGCAACAGCAGGCTCAGCGCCACGCCCATGCCCCCGAGGGCGGCCACGGTGACGTAGTTGTCCAGGTTGCGCAGGGCCTCGCCCTCGTCGGCCATCGACGTGGAGAGCCACGCCGCCACCGCACCGCCCAGCAGGATCAGCCCCAGCAGCACCCCGGTGTTCACCAGGCCCCTGGCCGCCACCCGGTAACGCTCCTGGCGGGCCACCAGGGCCTCGTCGATCTGGCGGCGCGCCGCCGCCAGCCGCACCCGCACGGCGTCGAGACGATCCTTGGGCTTGATGGACCCGAGGTCTTCGGCGATGTGGCGGGCCTCGGCCGCCGACAGCACGGAGCGGGCATCGGCGATCACCGACCGCACCTCGGCCGCCAACTCGTCACGGGTGCGGCCGTCGTACGCCTGACGCTTGGCGGCCAGCAACAGGTGCCAGCTCTCGGTGGCCTCGCCGGCGGCCAAGGCCTGGGCGCTGTCGGCCAGCAGCCCGTCGGTGGCGATCGCCCAGCCCGAACCCCCCGCACCCTTCCGGGCGGTCAGCACCTCGAGCTCGCGGGCGAACAGGTTGACCTCGGTGCGCAGGCGGTCCAGGTCGGCGGTTTGGCGGGCCATCCCCCGGCGCGAGCTGGCGACCTTCGCGCTCAGCACGGCCAGCGAGCGGCTGGCCTCCCGGGCCTGTTCCCGCGCCGCACGGGTCAGCGCCTCCAGCCGCTCCTTGCGCTCACGACGGGTGGTGAGCGGCGAGGGCTCGTGATCGTCACCCACCGCGACCAACTCGGGGCGGGCATCGTCGCCCGACGGCCGGCGTGCATCGGGCTCACCGCCGACATCGGGATCGTCCGGGCGCGCTGGGTCGGGCATGGCTCCTCTTTCCGCTCGCCCGTACGCTACTGCGGCGAATGGTCGCAGGTGCGTGACCGCGGCACCGAGGCGGGGACCCGACCGGCCCGCGGCGCCATGCCGCGTGCGGCGGTCGGTGGTCGGCGGCGAAGCCGGGGCCTAGTTATCCACAGAATCCACAGGCGCTGGGGATGTACACAGCCTGTGGACAACACTGGGGAGAGTCACACGCCTGTAACTTCCCGTCCATCCGTCCGTGATCTCGCTGCGGGTGGTGGCGGCGACCCGTTCAGTGGTACTGGGTGGCGGTGATGATGCCGGCGAGGATGAGACCGAGACCACCGAGCAGGTACCAGTTGCTCGTGCCGCCCGGCACCACACCGAGGTAGTTGAGGAAGATCATCAGCATGCCGGCGCCAAGGAACGTGAACATCAGCACGGGCACCCAGCGGGGGCTCACCTTGTACTCGCTCGGGATGGGCGGCGTGTAACGACTGGTGGCCGGCGGTGTGGTGCGCGACGACTGCGACTTCGCGGCGGTGGACTTGGCCGAGGCCGACTTGGCGGCCGCCGACCGGGCCGACGCGGACGTGCCCGACGACGAGGTGGACGCCGACGGCCCACCCTTGGGGGTGACCCGGCCGCCGCTGGGCACCTTGCGCTTGGCTGGTTTGGCCATGGCGGGATGCTACCCGGCACGTCGGGTGACGGCCGAGCGCGCCCGGAGGAGGTGCGCGCCGTGGGGACCCGACCGGGCGGCCTCGTCGGCATGCCGACCGAGTGGGCCTCGCCGCCTGCTCGCCGGCCGCGCCGTAATTCGGGTCGTTCCGGGGTGCCACGCCGGTACTCTGCGGCCGTGGGTGCCCGGGTGCTGGTGATCGACAATTACGACTCGTTCGTCTACAACCTGGTCCAGTACCTGGGTGAGGCGGGGGCCGAGCCGCTGGTGCACCGTCACGACGCCCTCACCATCGACGACGCCGAGGCGCTCGCGCCCGACGCGGTGCTGATCAGCCCTGGGCCCGGTCGCCCCGAGGACGCCGGGCTCAGCAACGCGATCATCGAGCGTTTCGCCGGCCGCCGGCCGGTGCTCGGCGTGTGCCTCGGTCACCAATGCATCGGCCAGATCTACGGCGGCGACGTGGTGCGGGCCCCCGAGATCATGCACGGCAAGACCTCGGCCATCTTCCACCACGGCACCGGCGTGTTCGCGGGCCTGCCCAGCCCCCTCGAGGCCACCCGCTACCACTCCCTGGTGGTCGACCGGGCGTCGGTGCCCGACGTGCTGGAGATCACCGCCGAGACCAGCGACGGCGTGGTGATGGGCCTGCGCCACCGCGAGCTCGACGTCGAGGGCGTGCAGTTCCACCCCGAGTCGATCCTCACCCACTCGGGCCACGACCTCATCGCCAACTTCCTCGCCCGGATCCCCGCCGCCGTCGCCTGACGGGCGGCGGCATCGGCGGCATCGGCGCCGCCTCGACCCCGAGGGGTCAGGGCGGGATCGTCACCGTGACGGGGTCGGCAGCGGTGGTGGCGGGCGACGGGGCCACGGTGACCGACGCGGGGTCGGGTGACGTGGTGGAGGTCGGGCCCTCGGACACCACGATGGTGACGATGCTCCCGACGGGCAACTCGGTGTCGGCCGCCGGGTTCTGCGTCAGCACCTTGCCGGCGTCCTCCTCGGTGCCGGGCTGGCGAGTGATCGACACCACGAACCCCAGGTCCTGCAACAGCCGCTGGGCGTCGGCCTCGGCCTGGCCCACCACGCTCGGCACGGCCACCTGCTCGGTCCCCGGGCAGATCGTGAGGTGCACGATCGTGCCCTCGTCCACCTTGGTGTCAGCGGCAGGGTCCTGGGCGGTCACCACGCCGGGCGTGGTGTCGCACGCTTCAGCGTCCTTCTCGTCGAACCCGAGGCCCCTGCGCTGCAACTCGGCCTCGGCGTCGGCCTTCGGGCTGTTCAGCACCTCGGGCACCGTCACCTGGGTGACGGTGTCGGGGTCGAACACGCCCAGCTGCTTGGCGAAGAACCAGAGGCCGAAGCCGAGCGCCACCAGCAACACGATGAGGAAGAACAAGAAGATGCCGGTCCGACGGGGCGGGTCGGGCACCTCGTCGACCGGGAAGCGGGCCGAGTCGGCGTAGCTCGGCACCGGTGCGGGCGCCACGACGGGCGCCGGCGCGGGCTGGGGCAGTACGGCGCCCTCGCGGAAGCGGCGCAGGTCCTTTCGTAGGTCCTCGGCCGACGGGTAGCGCAGCACCGGGTCCTTGGCCAGCAACTTGAGGGTGATGGCCTCGAGGGCCAGCGGGATCGCCGGGTTCATCGAGCGGGGGGGCGGCGGTGCCTCCTGCACGTGCTGGTAGGCGATGGCCACAGGGGTGTCGCCGGTGAAGGGCGGCCGGCCCACCGTCATCTCGTACAGCACCACACCGAGCGAGTAGAGGTCGCTGCGGGGATCGAGGCGCTTGCCCTGGGCCTGCTCGGGCGAGAAGTAGGTGGCGGTGCCCATCACCGTGCCCGCCTGCGTCAGCTCGCTGTCGCCGCCGATCACCTTGGCGATGCCGAAGTCGGTCACCTTCACCTGGCCGCTGGGCTGGGCGATCATCACGTTTCCGGGCTTGATGTCGCGGTGCACCACGCCGCTGCGGTGGGCCAGCGCCAGGCCGGCGGCGATGTCGATCGCCACGTCGGCCGCCCGGTCGGGGTGGAGAGGGCCCTCTGCGGCCAGGATCTCGTCGAGGGGCCGACCCTCGATGTACTCCATGACGATGTAGTAGGTGCCGTCCTCCTCACCCCAGTCGAACACCGAGACGATGTTGGGGTGGTTGAGGTTGGCCGCGGCCTGGGCCTCGCGCCGGAAGCGCTCGACGAACGACGGGTCGCCGGCGAAGTCGGCGTTGAGCACCTTCACCGCGACCGGCCGGTCGAGCAACTGGTCGTGGGCCAGGTACACGATGGCCATGCCGCCCCGCCCCAGCTGGCGGTGCAGCTGGTAGCGCCCGTTGTAGACGGGCAGCCCGCCGGACTCTGACATCGCCTGACAGGTTACCGACGGGTCACCTTCCGGCCGAAGTCACGGCCCGATCACCCTCGTGCCGCGAAGTCGGCGCCCAGCACGACGAGGACGGCGGCGTTCTCCTCGACGTCCACGATCTCGGCGGCGACGTCAGCCGGCATGGGCACCACCGATGAGGACTGGACCCCGATGACCTCCGCCACGGCCTCGGCATCCGCCTCGTAGCTGGTGTTGTCATCGACGAAGAAGTAGACGCTCGTCGTCTCGGCCGCGTCGAGGCTGCTCGCTGACGGCGGGGGGACCGCGCCATAGCCGGCGCTCTGGAGGTCGGCGACCACCACGCTCGCCGTCCCGGGCGTACCCGACGCGTTCACGACCAGGACCGGGAGGTCGGCGCTGCTCACCGCGGTCACACCGGTGGTGACGCCGGACGACAGATCGGTGGGGGGCGATCCCGAGACGCCGGTGGTGTCGGCCACCGTCGTGTTCGCGGCCCGGCCGCCGTCATCGCCCCTCGTCACGAGCAGAAGGACCGTGGCCAGAACAGCCCCGCCCACGGCCATGACCGCGACCATGCGCCGGCGCCTCGCGTGCAGGGGTGCCCGTGGCGGTCCCGAACCGTTGACGGGCGCCTCCGACCCATCACCCGGCGGCACTGATGGCGGTGCCGGCTCCGGTGGCGCCGACGGGGAGGCAACGACCACGACGGTCTGGAGGGGATCGTCTCCAGGGAGCACCGGCGACGCCACCGTTCGGTCGACGGTGGGGCGGGGATCACCCTCGACATCAGCGACGGGGCCCGGGTGGGGGACGCCGACCGGCTGCGGGTCGACCTCTGACCCGAGGCCGGCGTTGGGGGTCAGCCGGAGGTCCGTGACGGCCCCGCCGCCCTCGGCCTGCACCCGTTGGAGGATCCGCCCGAACACTTCTGCGCTCGCGGGCCGGTCCCTGGGGTCCTTGGACAGGGTCTGGTCGAGCAGGTCGGCAAGCGTGTCGGGAACGCCCTGCAGGCGGGGCGGGGGATCGGTGAGAACGCTGGTGAGCACCGCCTCGATCGGCTCGCCGGCCTGGCCGGCGAACGGCGGCGAACCCGCCACGAGCGTGTAGAGCGTCGACGCGAGGCTGTACAGGTCGGAGCGCTCGTCGGGGCGACGACGGCGCAGGATCTCGGGGGCGACGTGCGAGGCCGTGAACGACGCGTGGCCGGTGGTGGTCTTCGATGCCCCCTCGACGGCGGCGATGCCGAAGTCGCCGAGCTCGACCTCGCCGAACGGTCCGATGAGCAGGTTCTCCGGCTTCAGGTCGCGGTGGAGGACCCCCGCGGCGTGGGCGGCGCCGAGTGCGCCGGCGACCTGCACGCCCGCAACCACCGCGGCCGGCCAGGGCAGCGGCCCGTCCTTGCGCAGCCGATCACCCAGCGACCCGGCCTCGAGGTACTCCATCGCCAGCCACGGGTGCCCGTCGGCCGCGATCCCCGAGTCGAACAGGGCGACCACGTTGGGATGCCACGAGAGACTGCCCATGGCCACGCACTCGCGGTCGAAGCGGCGGCGGCGGCCGTCGTCGAGGTCGTTCACGTCGAGGACCTTGAGCGCGACGACCCGACCGTGGCGGACCTGGCGGGCCCGGTAGACGGTGCCGAACCCGCCCTTGGCCACCTCGACGAGGCCGGAGTACCCGTCGACCTCCGGCATCGCCCCCATTCTCTTCACGCTCCTCTGCCGCCTATCCCGCTGGACTCAGCCGAGGACACCCTCGGGGCGGGGTCGGACACTCTGAATGGCCGGGCTGGCGGGCGGACGCCATTCTCGACGACATAGCGAGCGCTTTGCCCGCGCTATGTCGTCGAGTCTTTCAGAACCACGGTTCGTCAGGCGGTCAGCGAGGGTGGAGCTTCGCCGTGGCCGTGCAGTTGGTGGAGTAGCCGTGGCGAGTGGCGGGCGTCGGAGGGCCGAGTCCGCAGTGAGCGTGAACGCCGACCGATCAGCCGCCGGCGGGGGGTTGCAGCGCGGCCTCGAGGACGGCGCGGGCGATGGGGCCGGCCACGCCGCCGCCGGTCTCGTCGGGGCCCTGGTCCTCGACGATCACCGCGATGGCCAGCTCGGGCTTCTGCCCGGGGGGGCCGGCGAACTCGATGACCCACGCGTTGTTGGTGTTGCGACCGGTCTGGGCGGTGCCGGTCTTGCCGCCCACCTCGAAGCCCGGGATCGCGGCCACGCCGGCCAGGGTGCCGTTGGCCACCACGCCGAGCATGGCCTGGCGCATGGTGGCGGCGCTCTCGGGGCTGATCGGGGTCTTCCAGACGTCGACCGGCTCGTCGTCGATCACCGCGCCCTCGCCGTCACGGATCTCCTTCATCACGTGAGGGGCCATGATCACGCCGTCGTTGGCCACCCCCGCGGCCACCAGTGCCATCTGCAGCGGTGTGGCCGACACGTCGCCCTGACCGATGGAGGCCTGGGCCAGCGCCGGCAGGTTGTCGGCGAAGTCGACGGGGAAGCGCGACTCGACCGCGCCGGGCAGGTCGATGGGGGGCACCTGGTTGAACCCGAACGCCGCCGACCCGTTCACCATGATGTCGGGGCCGAGCGTCTCGGTGCCCATCTGCGCGAACGACGTGTTGCACGACTGGGCGAGGATGGTGAACAGCGTCCCCCCGCACACCTCACCGGCGAAGTTGGACAGCGGGCGGGTGGTCTGTGGCGGCGTGTAGCTGGACACCGCCGGGTACGACGGCGAGTCGGGGGTGACCAGCCCGCTCTGCACGCCGTTCGACCCGGTGACCACCTTGAAGGTGGAGCCGGGGAAGAACGTGTTCTGGTACGACGACGGCCGCAGCGGCGAGGTGCCGCTGGTGGGGTCGAGGAATCGGAAGGCGTCGCGGGCCGCGTCGGGATCGTGGCTGCTGAGCGGGTTCGGGTCGTACGAGGGGTAGCTCCACAGCGCCACCAGGGCGCCGGTGTCGACGTCGACCACCACCACCGATCCCCGCCGCGTCCCCAGTTGCTCGCGGGCGACCGCCTGCACGTCACGCCGCAGGGTGAGCGTGACGTTGCCGGTGCGCTGGCGGTCGATGAACAGGTCGGCGAACGAGCGCAGCTCCTGCTCGAAGGTCTGGCCGGCCAACTGGTCGTCGTACTGGAACTCGACACCGGTGGCCCGGCCGTTCACGGGGAAGAACCCGGTGATCTGACCGAAGAGGTCGCCCTCGGGGTACTCGCGCTGGAACTCGAAGCGGTCGTCCACGGGCACCGAGCGGGCCAGGACCACCCCGTCGACCGTCTCGATGGTGCCCCGGTCGCGTCGCAGGTTCTCGAAGGTGCCGCGGGCGTTGAGGGCGTTGTTGTTCAGCGAGTCGGCCTCGAACACCTGGATGTAGTTGAGCATGCCGAACAGCGCGACGTAGCAGGCGAGGAGGAAGATGCCGAGCCGGCGGATGCGCTTGTTCACCCCGCACCCCCCGGAGTGCCGCGACCCTCGTTGGCCCGCCGGGTGGAGTCGTCCGAGATGCGCAGCAGCAGGGCCAGCAGCACGTAGTTGGCGACCAGCGACGAGCCGCCGTAGCTGATGAAGGGCAGGGTCACACCGGTGAGGGGCAGCAGCCGGGTGACGCCGCCGACGATGATGAACGCCTGGATGCCGAGCAGCGTGGTGAGGCCGGCGGCCAGCAGCTTGTCGAACTCGCGGTCGGCGGTGAGGGCGATGCGCAGGCCCGCGCCCACCATGAGGACGAAGGCGGCGAGCACCAGCGAGCCACCCAGCAACCCCAGCTCCTCACCCATCGCCGCGAAGATGAAGTCGGTGTCGGCCGCGGGGATGAGGCCGGGCTGGCCGAGGCCGGGGCCCTTGCCCGTCACGCCGCCGGCGGCCAGCGAGAACCACCCCTGGATCACCTGGAAGCCCTTGCCGTCGGCGTCCTGCCACGGGTCGAGCCACACCGTGACGCGGGTCTGCACGTGGTCGAAGGTCTTCCACGCGAAGAAGGCTCCCACGAGGAAGAGGAAGGTTCCGAGCGCCAGGTAGGCGGGTCGCTGGGTGGCGATCCACACCATGGTGATGAACAGGGCGAAGAACAGCAGCGACGAGCCCAGGTCCTTCTCGAAGAACATGACCAGCAGCGAGAACCCCCAGGCCAGCAGCACCGGCCCGAGGTCGCGCGGCTCGGGCAGGGAGAACGGCCCCACCTTGAACGTGGCCATGGACAGCACCTCGCGCTTGCGCACCAGGTAGGCGGCGAACGAGATGGCCAGCGCGATCTTGGCGAATTCGCCGGGCTGGAAGCTGATGGGGCCGAGCGCCACCCAGATCTTGGCGCCGTTGATGGTGCGGCCCACCCCGGGCACGAGTGGCAGCAGCAGCAGGCCCACGCCCACGAGCATGAGCGAGTAGGGGTTGTCGAGGTCGCGCATGCGCCGGACGAACAGCAGGGTGAGCACGAAGCCCAGGATCCCGAGGGCGGTCCAGGTGGCCTGGAGGGCGGCGAGGTCCTTGTCGAGCCGGGCGATCCACACGTAGCCGAGGCCGTTCAGCAGGGCGGCGAGCGGCAACAGGATGCCGTCGGCCAGTGGGGCCAGGCGGCGCACCGCCAGGTGCGCGACCACCAGCAGGCCCAGGATGATGCCCAGGAAGGGCACCACGTTGGCCGGGATGGAGGCTTCGGTGCCCAGGCTGGCCAGCGTGTAGGCCGCGCCCACCACCAGCACCGCCAGGACGATGAGGCCGAGCTCGGTGGTGCGCCGGTTGGCGCCGATCATTTCGGTGTGGCGGGCGCCGCGGTGGAGGCGGTGGTGTGGCCGGCCGATCCGGTGTCATCCGAATCGCTGCCGGACGGCTTGGTCGAGGCGCCGGTGCCACCCGAGGGTGTACCCCCCGTGTCCCCCGAGGTGCCGGACGTGGTGCTCGTGGACGGCTCGGTCGCGCCGACGCCGCCGGTGCACTCGTTCTGGTGTTGTACGCCCTGGATACTCAGCGAGTCACACAGGTTGGCCACGAACTCTTCGGCCTCGTCCCGCGACGCCAGGTCGGGCCGGGCCTGCACCCGCTCGGCCGCGGTCTCCTTCAGGTCGCCCACGGTGATGTCGGTGATGCGCTCGACGGTCGGATCGAAGATCAAGAAGCTACCGTCTCGGCCCTTGTAGATGGTGACGTGGCCGGCGTCGTCGAAGGCCACGTAGTAGGTGTTGCGCCCGTACCAGACCAACGCGCCGGCGACGACACCGGCCAGGGCGACGAGGGCCAGGACGAACACGACCACGCGCCAGGTGAAGCGACGGGGCCGGCGCGGCGCGGGGGCCACCGGGGACTGGGCGTCGTCGGGCAGATGGTCGGGGATGGCCCCGATGAGCGGTGGGTCGGGGCCGGCGGTGGACTGGACCGGCGCCTCGGGTGCCGGGGGCAGCGGCGGGGGCGGCGGGGATTCCTCGAACACCGAGGCGACCGGTGTGGGGGCGGTGGAGGGGCCGTAGCCCGCGAGGTCGGGCTCGGACGCGCTGCCGAGCCGGGCCACCGCATCGTCGGGCGAGCCGCTGCCTTCGACGATGTCGACCACGACACAGGTGATGTTGTCGCGGCCACCCCCCTCGTTGGCCAGGCGCACCAGTTCCTGCGCGGCGTCGGTGGGGTCGGCCAGCTTGCGCAGCGTGGCCGCGATGACGGCGGGCTCGACCTCGTTGAACAGGCCGTCGCTGCAGAGCAGGAAGCGGTCGTTCGGCACCGCCGACATCTCCCACAGGTCGACCTCGACCTGGGGCTCGATGCCGAGGGCCCGGGTGAGGATGTTGCGCTGCGGGTGGGTGACCGCCTCCTCTGCGGTGAGCCGGCCCTGGCGCACCAGGCTCTCGACCAGGCTGTGGTCCTCGGTCATCTGGACCAGCTCGTCGCCCCGCAGCCGGTAGGCCCGCGAGTCGCCCACGTTGGCCACCGCCAGCCGCTCGGTGCCGTCGGGCGCCACCACCAGCGCGAGCACGGTGAGCGTGGTGCCCATGCCGCGGAGCTCGGGGTCGTGGCTCGCGCGGGTGAACACCGCGGTGTTGGCGCCGGTGACGCCGGCCAGCAGCGCCCCGGTGGTGGCCTCGCCGAGGCCGGCCGAGAGCGACTCGAGGGCGGTCGCCGACGCGACCTCGCCGCCCCGGTGCCCGCCCATGCCGTCGGCCACCGCGAACAGCCGGCCCTCGACGACCAATTGGCTGTCCTGGTTGTTGGCGCGTACCCGGCCCTTGTCGGTGGCGGCACCTGCCCGGAACGTGGTCATCCACCCATCCTTGCCGCGACCTGGTCGCGATCGGCCGATTCTCCGCTCATGCGTCCCGCTCTGGGCGACTGGCGCGCCCTCGCCGTTCGGCCACGGAGGCGGCGGGCCGCTCGTCGTCGGGCCGCCGCTCCGCTCATGCCAGCTCCATCACGGTGCTGCCCACCTGCAGGCGGTCGCCCCGCTGCATCACCATCGGCCCCTGCACCTTGGCCCGGTTGAGGTAGGTGCCGTTGGTCGATCCCAGGTCCTCCACGAAGATCTTGCCGTCGCGGGTGAAGACGCGCGAGTGGATCTGGCTGACGTAGGTGTCGTCGAGCGTGACCGAGCACCCCGCGGCGCGGCCCACGGTGATCTCGTCGCCGAGGGGGAAGGTGCGGCCCTTCTGGGCCGCGGGCTCGATCACCCGCAACGCCTTGGGCGTGCCGCCCCGTCGTGCCTGTCGGGGTGGGGCGCCGGCGGCCCGCGCCGCCCGGCGCGAGGCCCGGTTGGACACGGGCGCGACGGCGGGCGCGGCCGTGGGCACCGGTGCCCGCAGCTCGGCCCACACCGCCCGCAGCACGCGGAGGAAGAACAGGTACAGGAGCACCATGAGGCACAGCTTGAGGATGGTGAGGAGTTGCTCCGACACTGGGGCACGAGCCTACTGGTGGCAGTGGATGCGGGACGGACGCCGGCGTCGGGGCGGGTGGGGGCCGGCGTGGTGTCCCTACCCCGACGGCGCGCTGGCCAGCCCCGTGCGCGCCGGTCAGGACGCCTCGAACTCCATGCGGGTGTTGCCGATGGTGATCTGATCGCCGTCCTGCAGCACCTGTTGGCCCACCCGGACCCCGTTCACCTTGATGCCGTTGGTCGAGCCCTGGTCGATGATCATGAACCCGTTGCCCTGCGGGCGCACCTCGGCGTGGTGACGGCTGACGTTGGGGTCGTTGAGGGTGATGTTGCACTCCGGAAGTCGACCGATCGTGATCGGGCGCTCCCCCAGCGGCACGCGTTGGCGGGTGGGCAGGATCAGCGAGCCGGCGCCGATGCCCCCCTCGCCCTCGGCCAGTTGCGCGGCGATGGAGAACGTGCCGGTGCGCAGGCGGTCGGAGCTCTCGAAGCTGACCCGGACCGGGCCGACGAAGCTGTAGCCCTCGTCCCGCGCGTGCTCGCGGGCCGCCTCGCACAGCTCGGACATCAGACGGTCGGCCATGCTGGCGAACCGGTCGACGTCGGCCGGGCTCAGCCACACCGTGAACTGGTTGGGCACGATCGTGCGGCCGTTCACGTCGACCGAGCGGTCGGCGTCCATCTCGCGGGTGAGGCGCCGGCCCAACTCGACCGGGCGCAGGCCGCTCTTGAACGCCCGGGCGAACGTGCCCTCCACCATGCGCTCGAGGCGATTCTCGAAGGCCTTGATCACCACGGGCGTCACGATAGCGACTGGCCTTCCACCGGCGACGGGCCGCCGCCGGGAGCGATGGGCACAGGGTGGACCTCGTCGGCGGCCGGCGAGCCGGCAGGAGTGGCCGCCGCGCCGGCGGGCACGGGGGGCGACTGTCCCGACACCGGCCAGGACGGTGACGGGGATGATGCCGAGGGCTGGTCGGGCGCCGGCCGGGGCGGTGAAGCGGACGAGACCGATGACGAGACCGAGGACGACACCGGTGACGAGGACGGGGCCGAGGGCTGGTCGGCCGATGGTGGAGCCGACCGCGACGGCGACGCGTCGGACGGCGGTGTGGTCGGCGCCGGAGGGGGCGGGGCCTGGTGCGGCGGCGGCGGACCCGGTCGAGGGCTCGCCGGCGGAGTGGGGAAGGGCGGCGGCGCGAGCGGCCCCGGAGGCAGGTTGGCGGGCCCGGCGGCGGCCCGGCGGCGCCGCGCCCGGTGGCGGGCGAACCGGACGACGAGGACCACGCCGACGAGCAGCGGCACCCACGGGAGCAGGGCGAACACCGCCAGCAGCAGCACCGACCCGGCCGTCAACAGCGCGTCCCACCCGCCCTGGAGGGCGTCGAGGAACCCGGGCAGCTCGTCGGGCTCGGCCGCGGGTGTGTCGGGTGACTCGGGGGTGGGCTGCAGCGTCACGGTGATGGTGGCCAGGGCCACCTGGTCGGCGATGGTGCGCCGCTCGCCGCGCAGCGACTCGAGGGTGGTCTCCCGGTCGAGCAGCTGGCTCTCGAGCACCGCGATGTCGTCGATGTCCTCGGCCCGGATGATCAGGGCCCGCAGGCGGTCCACCGACGCCTCGGCCGTGGCGATGCGGCTGTCGAGGTCGACCACCTGGGCGGTGACGTCGTCGGTGGCGATCTGCTTCGACTCCAGCTCGCCGAGCGCCGCCAACTGGTCGATCACGCGGTCGAACGCCTGCGGCGGCACCTTCAGCGTCAGCACCGTCTCGGGGTCGGCCTCACGACTGGTCTGCTCGTCGAACACCAGGCCGTCGGCGCCGGCGGTGATGCGCCGGGCCCGCTCCACCGACCGGTCGAGGTGGTCGACGGTGACCACCACGGTCGCGGTCGAGACCACCTGGCGCTGGGCGCTGGCCGCGGCCACCTCCGGATCGACACCGCTGGCCGGGCCCGTCGCCGTGTCGGCCGCAGCACCGGACGACGACCCGCCCGCCCCGCCGGAGGAGTCGCCGGCGTCGTTGGCGGCGGCGTCGCCGGACGGCGCCTCGGCGGTGAACGCATCGGCCTCCGGGGCGCCGGCCACGGTCGACGCCGGGCCGCTGCTCTGCGCATCCTGGTCACCCGACGAGCTGCACCCGGCGGCCAGCAGCAGCGCCCCCGCCGCCACCAGCACGGCGGCGACCCGCCGCGACCCACCCCGTCGCCCGCTCACGGGTCCACCTGCGGCTGTCGCTCACGTCCCATGCGAGGTCCGACGCCGCCCGGAGGCCGTTGGTTCCCGCATCTCGCGAGAACACGTCGGGAACCGGCGGCGCCAGGCGCTACGATCGCCCTTCGCGACTCGGGCGAGTGGCGGAATTTGGTAGACGCGCAGGATTCAGGTTCCTGTGTCCGAAAGGACGTGGGGGTTCAAGTCCCCCCTCGCCCACGACGTTTCCCCTGGTCAGAGCCATATTCCAGGGTGACCAAGAGGCGGATCTCTACCGGATCTCTACCGGTGCGCTCGCAACTATCGGGCGCAGTGCGTGCTGGACCCCCGGCTCGAGGCGAACTTTCTCGCTCGACCCTCAGTGCGCTCGGCGCTCAGAACCTCTGGCCGCCGTTTGGGCCATCACTCAGGATGTCGAGCACCCGATTGTGATAGGTCATCCAATCGCAGAGTTCCGGTGCAACGGATCGCAGCACATCCTGGATCCGGTTGAAGTCATCGACGAGGTTCCGTTGGAAGATCGGTTCGTGGTGCGCGATCCGATTCCGAAGCGTGCGGAGACGGTCCAACTTGTCGTGCAGGTCGCTGCGGTGCGGTCGCGGTGAGAACAGGCGGTGGAGGTCCTGCCGCCAGAGGGTTGCGTCATAAGCGTTCGAGAACAGCCCGACCCAGAAGCCGAACGACAGTTCCGCCACGACACGGCCGGGGCTCACGGGCTTGCGGAGGACGGTGATCCTGTCGATCGCTTCGCTCGCCATCGCGAGACCTGGCCCGCGCATGATCGTCTGGTTCTGGTACCAAGTCGCCCCGTACCGTGGAGCGAGCCGTTCATGCACAGCATTCCGTAGTCCGACCTCGAGGCACTGAAGAGGTCCGTAGAAGGCGCCAGACAGGGCTGTGTTCCACCTGTAGTACTCCAAGGCCTCAGGCTTGGTCGAGGATGCCGACAGGTAGCGAGCGAACCGCTCCGGCGAGAGGGAACGCTCGATCGAGTCGATCTCCGACGCCGTCCAGATCTGGGGGTTGTCATCCATCGTGATCGTCGTAATCTGAACTCCGTAAGCCCCCATCAGCCTCTCCCGGAGCGTTTCGTTCCGGTGATGCGGGTGGGGGCAGATTCTCTTTTGGCCCGACGTCCGGCTCGACAAGACCAGGCTTCATGGCCTCCAGCACGCGCATCATCTGTGACCAATTTCCTTCCGTGAGCGGGAACTCCCCCGAGATGTAGACGGGAGACCCGCCCAACAGCGGGATCGGGATGGTCATGTTGGAAGCACCGCTGCTGTGCAGGGGCGACGGTGCGGGGGCCCCAGACACGGGTCTTACCGCCGGACGTTCGTCCTGGCGCTCCCCTCCCGGCCGTCGAAGTGACGAAGCATCGGCCGCTGCTGCCTCCGCGCCATCCGGTTCGGCGCCGCTCTCAGGGAGGCCGGCGTACTCGATCGTTGCCTGATACTCCTGAACGAACTCCTCGGCCCCACTCTCGGTGAAGCCGAACTCCCGAATGAGCCGATAGCGAAGCGTGGCCGCAGAGGGGAGGCTCGAGCCGTACTCGTCCCACATCTGCCGATGAAACCTTGGGAGCAGGGCTGCTTCTTGTCGTGCCGCCACAGGATCAGGGTTGAGGACGAGATCTACCGCTAGGTCCGTGAGCCGCCCAGTTCGTTCGTCGCCGGATCCATCATCCTCGAGAAGCCCGAACTTCTTCAGCGCCGCGACGATGGTCCGACCACCGCTGCTTGTCGGGCCATAGCCCCAGTGCTCAACGATCGCCGACACCGGGGCATTGTGCTGGCGCTCGACGTTGTAGAGCTCGCGGACCCGCTTCTCGGCCTCTTCCAGAGAAATCCCTGGGTAGCTGGGACTCCGGCCTTTCCTGGGTCGCCGCTGGCTCGCAGCGCCGGTCACGTCTTCGCTCATGTCTCGGACGCTACCCGAGACTAGGAGGCACGACAACCTCTTTTGTCTTACCATTTGTCCTGGCGGTGGCAGGCCTCACCCGCCAGGGATCACCAGGCCAGCGACGATCTCGGCGGCTTCGTCGTGAAGCGTTGGCGCGACGTCGCTGTAGATGCCAAGGGTGATGGCGCCACCTGGACCGCGCGACGCATATCCACTCCTCCCGTGTGCTCTGCGGGCATGGTCAGCGCCGGCGCCTACCGGCCGGTTACCCGTGGCCAACCGACGCACTCGAGCGCTGAGACGCCTTCCCACCCACCGACCACGGCGTGACGGGCTCGCTCCACACCGTCAACCACGCACGCGCCACCCCCGCGCCGCGGGCAGCAGGACTGATCCGACCCCGCGAACCACGGCGTCCGGCGCCGGCGGACGGGGCCCGGGTGCGGGGCCGGGGCCGCCGGCGGTCGGGGCGAGGCGGGCGAGCCGCGGTCGGGATGGCGCGGGCTAGCCGGCGGCGCAGTCCAGTTGGATGGACTGGCGGGCCAGCGCTCGGCGGATGCCGCTGTACACCGTGCCGCTGTCCGGGAAGCCGAGGTGGTCGGTGGTCACGTTGGGGCACTGCCACTGGAGGAGGACGTTCGTGTTGTTCCCGTCGTCGTCCAGGAAGGCCGTGGTGGTCGGTCGCACCAGGCGGTCACCGGTGCTGGCCATGTTCACGTAGCGCACGGCCCCGATGGTGTCGTCACCGGCGTTCAGGCTGTTCAGGAACGACGAACCCGGCGCCATCTGGGTGCATGCAGGGATACCGACGCAATTGCCCGCACCGAAGATCTGCTCGAGGCGCCGCGAGGTGGCGCCGTGGTTCGGTGCGGCGAGGCTGACCAAGGTGCCCACCCTCGACGCGTCGCCCAGGTACTTGATGGTGTAACGGCCGAGGAGCCCGCCCTGGGAGTGGCCGACCAGGTCCACCCGGGTGGCGCCCGTGACCCCGACGACGTGGCCGATGAACTCGTGGAGCGACCTCGCGCTGGCGCGCAGGCTGCCCAGGCCGCCCCCGGGCAACCCGAAGATGAAGGGGACGTAGCCGTCGCGGGCCAGGCGCGCGGCCATCTGGGCGTAGACCACGTCGGCGACGGGCTGGGCCGCCGTCGTGCCGGCCACGATGATCACGGGCCGTGTGGGAGCCATGGCGGCGCTCGGCGGCGGGGGCGCCTCCTCCGCCGCCTCCGCCGGGGCGACACCGAGGAGGGCCCACGCCACAGCGAGGGCGAGCAGGGCGACGACGGGGACCCGACGACGACGCAGCCCGCCTGGTCGGGAGATCGGCAGCGTCGAGTCGGCGGTGTGCATCCGTCGGGGGCGCGCGGAGTGGGGCACGGGCATGTCCTCCCAAGCTCGGGGCGGCCGACCCCTCGTGGCCGGCCGCTCCTCGGTGGTGGCGAACGTACGACGACGTCGCGGCGGCAGTCACTGACATCGCCGCTCCCGGCGGTTGACATCTCGTGCCAACCCGGGTTGGGTGGGCACGGTGGCGGACCCCAACTACCGAACCATGGTCGCCCCCTACGCCGCGGCGATCGTGGAGGCGGCCGAAGCGGGGGGTGTCGACCGGGAGAAGCTGCTCCGCAGCGCCGGGATCACCGAGGCGGATCTCGGCGCCCCCGACCGCCGTCTCCCCGCCGACACCGTGCTGGGCCTGTGGCGACGTGCCGTCGCGCTGTCGGGCGACCCGGACTTCGGCCTGCACGTGGGTGAGCGGCTGCGGCCACCCCTGCTGCGGGTGCTCGGCCAGGCGGTCGCCAACTGCCGCACGCTGGGCGACGCCGCCGAGCTCCTGGTCGGCTACCAGCGACTGCTGAACGACGTCAGCACCATCTCGCTCGACCGACGCGGCGCCCGGGCGGTGCTGAGCTTCCACCCCGCCGCCGCCGAGCAGGAGCCGCAGCGAGCCGAAGCGGTCTTCGCCGCGATCCTCACGGTCGGCCGGTGGATCACCCGAGCCGACCTGTCGCCGGCGGCGGTCCGGTTCAGGCGGGACGCACCGACGACCGGCACGGGCGAGTACCGGCGCATCTTCCGGTGCCCGATCACCTTCGGAGCGGTGGACGACGAGATCGAATTGGCGGCCGAGCAGCTGGCCGAGCCCATCCCCTTCGCCGATCCGGCCCTGCTCGATCTCCACCGCGAGTACGCCGATCGGCTGGTGTCCACCCTGCCGGCGGCCGGAGCGCTCACCGAGTACGTGCGCCGACGAATCCGCGAGGACGTGGCCGGCGCCGACCAGCGGGCCGTCGCCGAGAGCCTCCACCTGAGCCTGCGGTCGCTCCAGCGAGCCCTCTCGTCGGAGGGGACGAGCTGGCAGGCTCTGCTCGACGAGATCCGCCACACGCGCGCCACCCAACTGCTGGCGGGGCGTGGGCCGGGAGGCGCCGCCGGGAGCAGGGCACCCACCCTCGCCGAGGTGGCCGCGGCGCTGGGCTACAGCGAGCCGAGTGCGTTCGTCCGGGCGTTCAAGCGCTGGGAGGGCACCACCCCGGGGGCCTACGCCGCCCGCTCTGCTCGCTGATCGGGCGGGCGCGCCCAGCCGAGCCGCCGCCAGGTGGCGTCCGTCCCGCCACGGGCACGATCGCAGATGGCCGGCGCCCCCGGACGACCCGTTGCCAGGTGGCGTCCGTCCCGCCACGGCACGACCGCAGATGGCGCCAGATGTCGAGGTCGGCCCGCGCCGGTGTCAATGACGCCGGGCGGCCGCCGCCGTACAACCGAGCCATGACCTCCATCGCCCGCATCGAGCTGTTCCACGTCGCCGTGCCCCTCCCCGCCCCCTTCTACCCGAGCTGGATCCCCGGCTACCCCCAGACCGAGAACCGATTCGACCTCATCCGAGTGATCACCGACGACGGTGTCGAGGGATGGTCGGCCGGGCCGGCGATGGGCAGGGAACGGCGCGGGATCGGCGCCCTGATCGGCCCCTACCTGGTCGGGCTCGACCCGACCGACATCGATCTCATGCAGCAGCGCCTGCGCGAGATGGGCTACCTGGGCCTCCGCAACCACTGGATCGAACCCGCCTTCTGGGACATCACGGCCAAGCTCGCCGGCCAACCGCTCTACCGGCTGCTCGGGGCCGCGGGCGGTCGGATCAAGCTCTACGCGTCCACCGGCCAGGTGAGGACGGCCGAGGAGCGTGTCGAGGAGGCCGAGCGCCGGTACGACGAGGGGTTCCGGGCCATCAAGATCCGGGTCCACGACTTCGACGAGGCCGTGGACCTCGAGCAGGTCGCCCGCACCGTCGATGCCGTCGGCGACCGGATGAAGGTGGCGGTCGACGCCAACCAGGCGTGGCGGGTCACCGCCGTGGCCGACGCGCCGCTCTGGGACCTGGACCGGGCTCAGCGGTTCGCCGACGCCTGTGCCGACCTCGGCGTCGCCTGGCTCGAGGAGCCCCTGGCCATGGACGCCTACGACGACCTCGCCAAGCTCACCGCGGGCACCCGCCTGCCGATCGCAGGGGGCGAGAACCACTCCTCGGGCCGCCCGGAGCTGCAGATGATGATCGAGCGGCGGTGCTACGACATCTTCCAGCCCGACGCCATGTTGAGCGGGGGCATCGCCCAGACGCTCGAGGTCATCCGGCTCTGCCGCGAGAACGGGTTGCGCTACACGCCGCACACGTGGACCAACGGCATCGGCTTCGCTGTGAACCTCCAACTCATGGCCGTGGGCGGCGACCGGGAGGACGGGCTGCTCGAGTACCCGATCGACCCGCCGGGCTGGACCGTCGAGGCCCGTGACGGGGTGCTCGCCACCCCGTTCACCAGCGATCACGGCGAGATCGAGCTGCCGACCGCCCCCGGCCTGGGCTTCGAGATCGACCGGCGCGCGCTGCGGAAGTACGGGCACCGCTTCTTCACCATGGACGTCACGCGGCTCGCCGTGGCGACCATCCGGGACAAGGGGCTGCGCACGGCCCTCGAGCTCTCGAAGGCGAAGAAGGGGCAGCCCCCTCGCCGGTGACACCCCTGAACGGCGGTGCGATCGTGACGCCCGGATAGCAGAACCTCTGTGGACGGTTCCCTCGACCCCGATCACGCGATCCCACCTGAACTGGCGCCTGATCTTGTTGCCAGGGCCACCGAATCGGGCGCCAGCTCGGAAGATCACCTGAACTGGCGCCTGATCTTGTTGCCAGGGCGACCGAATCGGGCGCCAGTTCGGCGGACGGCGGACGGCGGGGCGGCGAGGTGCGAGCCTGGCGGGCGTGGAGGCTGCCGACCCGTCGCCGGAGCTGCACCTGCACCGGTGGTCCGACCCGGCCGTCCTCGCCCTCGCCGGCTTCGCCGCGGCCGCGGGGTTCAGCCAGTTCAGCGTGGTCGCGGCGCTCGGCGACGTGGCCCGCTCCTTCGGGCAGGTGGGCGACAGCGGCTCGATCGCCGATCAGGCCGGGCTGTCGGGCACAGCCATCGGGGTGGGCCTGGCCGTCATCCGCCTCGCCTCGCTGCTCGCCCTGCCCCTGGCCGCCGCCGCCGACCGCGTCGGCCGACGCGCTGCGCTGCGCTGGTGTGCGGCCATCGGCCTCGCGCTCACCACGCTGGTCGCGCTGAGCCCCACCTACGCCGTGTTCGTGCTCGTCTTCGCGCTCGGGCGGCCGTTCATGAGCGCCACCGACACGGTCGCCGGGGTGGCGGCGTCGGAACAGACCGCCAGCCACGACCGGGCCAGGGCCCTCTCGCTGGTGGCCGCGGCCTACGGCGTCGGCGCCGGGGTGGTGGCGATCCTGCGAGGGGTGCTGGGCGACGCCCTCGGCTTCCGGGCCGTCTTCAGCCTCGCCCTCCTCCCCTTGGTGGGCGTCCTCTGGCTGGGACGCCACGTGGCCGAGACCGACCGCTTCCGGGTGGCGTCACGGGCCGGCGATCGGGTCGTCCCGGTGCTCGGCGCCGTCGCGGCCCCGTTCCGGGGACGGCTCGCGGTCCTCGTGGTGGTGCTGTTCTCGATCAGCGTCGTGACGGGCCCGGCCAACAGCTTCCTCTTCGTCTACGCCGAGAACGTGCTCGACCTGACCTCGACAGCCACTGCGGCGATGGTGGTGGGTGCCGGCATCGCCGGGCTGATCGGGCTGCTGCTCGGGCGCGCCGGCGCCGACCACCTGGGTCGTCGACCCACGCTGGCCATGGCGGTGGTGATCGTCCCACTGGCCGGCACCGTGACCTACAGCGGCTCGGTGCCCGCTGCGATCGCCGGGTACCTCGTCGCGGTGATGGCGGGAGCTGCGTTCCTCCCGGCCATGGGTGCCCTGCAGGCCGAGCTCTTCCCCACGCCCGTGCGTGCCGCGGTCGCGGGTTGGCTCCTCGCCGCCAGCGTGCTCGGGGCCTTCACCGGGCTCGTGCTGTTCGGCCTGGTGGCCGATGCCGGCGACCGGTTCGCAGTGGCCGGCGCGGCGGTGTTCCTGCCGACGGCGTTGGCCGCGCTGCTCCTCCCCCTCGTGCCGGAGACCCGAGGCCGCGAGCTCGAGGACGCCGACGCCTGACGGCGCCTCGCCCGCCCGCCGTCCTCACGCGCGCCTCGCCCGCCCGCCGTCCTCACGGCGGCGCCTCGCGCGCGGTCCCGGCGTTCGTCCGAGCGCCGCCCGCACGCCGGCGTCTCGCGCTCGGTGGGGCTTCGTCGGCGGACGACCGAGAGCGGCCCGGTCGACCTTCGGCGACGATCCCGGGGAGCCTCAGCCGAAGCGGTCGAGGAGCGCGGCCACCACGTCGTGGGGACGGGTGATCGTCGGGACGTGGCCGGCGTCGTCGAGCGCGACCAGGGTGGCGTCGGGCAGCTCCCCCGCCACCCACTCGCCGATGGCGAAGGGGACGATGCGGTCGTCGGTGCCGTGGACCACGAGGGCAGGCACCGCGATCTCGTCGAGGGGGACGAACGGCGCCGGGGGGTCCAGGTAGCACTCGAAGAGCCGGGCGGCGGCCTCGGGCTCGGCGCGCAGCAGCAGATCCCGGCCCCACCGTCGCAGGTGGTCCGGGGCCCCGTCGGGCAGGCACTCGTCGACGAACGCAGCCACCGTCGCCGGGTAGTCCGACCGGCTGCCGTCGATGAGGTGCTGCACCATGTCGGCGACGATGCCGGGCCCACCGTCGACGAGCACCAGGCCCTCGAAGCGTTCGGGTGCGCGGCGGGCGGCCTCGAGCACCACGACGACCCCCAGCGACTCGCCGGCGAGCACGCAGCGCTCGATGTCGTAGAGATCGAGCACCGCGAACAGGTCGTCCACCAGCGCGTCAGGGGTGATCATGGCGGGGTCGGTGACCGACTCGCCCGACCCGCGGTGGTCGTAGGAGAGGCAGCGCCACGTCGGGCTCAGCAACTCGAAGGGCTGCTGCCAGAGCTCCCAGTTGCCCACCCAGCCCCCGTGGGCGACGAGGGTGCGCTCGCCGGAACCGAAGCTCACCGCCTGCAGCCGCTGTCCGTTCACCTCGACGAACACGTTCCCGCCCTCCCTGCCGACCCGACCCGGCGCCCGGTCGACGCCCGGTCTAGCTCACACCGGTCGGGAACGCGCACCGGTAGCCGGGTGAGGGCCGGGCGGGACGGGCACGACAGGGCAGGAGCTCCCGCCCGCGTCGGCTCAGAGGTCGGTCACGACGGTCCCGCCGCGGTGGCGGCCGACCGATGCGCGCACCTGTTCGGCCCCCGGCGAGAGGTGCCCACCACCGAGGGCGGGGCCCGCACCCGGCGGGACTCGGCCTGCTCCCAGGGATGGCGGCCCCAGCGACAGCGGCCCCCAGCGACAGCGGCCCCACAGACCGAGGCCTCCGCATCGGCGGTCTCAGCGACAGCGGCCCCACAGACCGCGGCCTCCGCATCGGCAGTCTCAGCGACAGCGGCCCCACAGACCGCGGCCTCCGCATCGGCGGTCTCAGCGACAGCGGCCCCACAGACCGCGGCCTCCGCATCGGCGGTCTCAGCGACAGCGGCCCCACAGATCGCGGCCTCCGCATCGGCGGTCTCAGCGACAGCGGCCCCCAAGCGACAGCGGCCCCTGGGACCGCGGCCCCTGCGCCAGCGGTCTCACTGGACGACGTCGGCCTCGCCCTCGGCGTCGGCGTCCGCGTCCGCGTCCGCGTTGGCGTCCGCGTCCGCATCGTCGGCGTCGGCGTCCGCGTCCGCGTCCGCGTCGAAGCGCCTCCCACCGGCGAGCAGGACGGCCGCGAGCATCGCCACCGCCACGCCGGAGATCACGAAGGGCACGTGGCCGGTGCCGCGCCACGCCAGGCCGGCCCACACCCCCGCCACCAGCAGGCCCACACCGGTGATCGCGGCGTGGATGCCGAGGGCGGTGGCCCGGTCGGTGGCGGGCACGAGGTCGGCCACCCAGGCCCGGCTCACCCCGTCGGTCAGGGCCGTGTAACAGCCGTAGAGCGGGAGCAGCAGCCAGAGCCAGGTGGCCGTGGTGGTGAGCCCGAACCCCAGGTACACCACGGCGAACACCACCATGCCGACGGCGAAGACCCGCCGGCGCCCGAGCCGATCCGACACGCGACCGGCCGGGTAGCTGAGCGCGGCGTAGGTGAGGTTGTAGAGCACGTAGAGGGCGGTGACGCCGGCGAACCCGACATCGAGGTCCTTGGCCCGCAGGAGCAGCAGGGTGTCGGGGAAGTTCACCAGGGCGAACAGCCCGACGAGCCCCATCACCCGCCAGTACCGGCGCGGGAGTTGGCGCGGCGCCCACGTCGCCTCGACCCGGCGGTGGGGGTGGGGTCGCTCCCGGATGGCGAGGACGAAGAGCGCGCTCCCCGCGGCCGGGATCAGCGCGATCCAGAACAACGGCCGGAACTGCTGGCCGACGGCCTCGTAGAGGGCGAGGCCGATGAGCGGTCCGCAAACCGCGCCCGCGGTGTCGGCGGCGCGGTGGAAGCCGAAGGCCCGGCCGCGGTTCGCCGGCGTGGTCTCGTCGGCGATGATCGCGTCGCGGGGCGGGCCCCGTAGGCCCTTGCCCACGCGGTCGGTCACCCGGGCGGCGAGGACCATCGGCCAGCCGAAGGCCAGCGCCAGCAGCAACTTGCCCACCGCGGAGATGCCGTAGCCGGCTCCCACCAACGGTCGGCGCCGGCGCAGGTCGGCCAGGCGGCCCGACAGCAGCTTCATGGCCGAGGCGGTGCCGTCGGCCAGGCCTTCGATGAGCCCGAGCACCGCGGGCGGCGCACCCAGCACCCCGGTCACGAAGAAGGGGAGGACCGGGTAGAGGATCTCGGACGCGGTGTCCTGGAGGAACGACACCACGGAGACGACGTAGACGTTGCGGCTCAGGCGGCTCGGGGCCTCATCCGCCGTCATCACCCCATGGTCCCACCAGGGTGGGCCCACGGTGGAGCCGCCGCGGCAGAGGCATCAGGGGGGTGCCGGCGGTCACGACGCGCGACACTCCGGGTGGTCAGCGGGACGAGCGGGAGCGGGGCACCATGGGCGAGCGGTCGGCTCGACGGAGCAGGGAGCGCGCGCTGAAGGTGGGCCTCGCGCTGGTCGCCGCGATCCTGGTGCCCTGCGCCGCCTCCGCCCACACCCAGGTGCCCGCGGAGGCGACGACATCGGTGCCCGAGTCCGTCGAGGTGCTCGACGCGCCCCAGCGCTACGTCGACCCCGTGTTCGCCGACGTCTCCGTCACCGCGGGAATCGGCTTCGCCACCGTCACCGACGTGCTCGGCCAGCAGCAGCGCCTCCGCCTCGACCTCTACGAGCCCACCGGCGACACCGCCGCCGCCCGCCCGGTGGTCGTGTGGGTCCACGGCGGCAGCTTCCAGCGGGGCGACCGCACCCTGATGCGCTGGTGGGCCGAGGAGTTCGCCCGGCGCGGGTACGTCACGGCCAGCATCGACTACCGCCTCGAGCCCGCGGACGACGTCCACTGGGGTCGGGGGATCATGAACGCGCTCGAGGACGCCCGTGCCGCCGTGCGCTGGTTGCGGGCCCACACCACCGAGCACCGGCTCGACGCCGGCCGCATCGCCATGGGCGGCATCTCGGCGGGCGCGGTGACCTCGCTCCAGTCGGCCTACGCGGTGGTGGCCCCCGGCGGCCCGAACGGCGGCTACTCCTCACGGATCTCGGCCGCCATCTCGCTCAGCGGCGCCAGCACGGCGCAGCCCAACGCCGGCGAGGCCCCCGCGATCATGTTCCACGGCTCCGCCGACGCGGTCGTGGGCTACGACCACACCATCACTCCCGGCCAGGGCTTCGACGCGGTCCACACCTGCCAGCGCATCCGCGCCGGCGGCGTGGACTGCCTGTTCCACACCCATCAGGGCGCCGGCCACGACATCACCGCGTACGACGACGAGGATCGCGACGCCGCCCTCCAGTTCCTCTCGTGTCGGGTCGGCGCTCCCGCTGCCTTCGTCGACACGGTGGGCCGGGGTCACGAGCACGCCGCCGGTTGGGCGGTGCGCTCGTCGCTCCTCGTCGGCGGTCCCCGTCGCTTCCGGGGCGCCGACCCGCTCACCCGGGCCGACGCCGACGCCGCGGTCTGGTCCTTGCTCGACCGACCCACCGCCGGCCCGCCCGTGCCGACGCGACCCGCCGATGCGGTCACCCGGGGCCGCTTCGTCACCCAGCTATGGAACGCGGCCGGCGCTCCCGCGGGCGCCCCCGACGCCGGCTACACCGACGTGGGTACCGGTGCCCTGGCCGACGCCGCCGACTGGGCCGCGGCCCACGGCATCGTGCGGGGCACGGGGACGCGCTTCTCGCCCACCGCGCCCCTCGACCGCGGTCGCGCCGCGGTGGCCCTGCACCGCCTGGCGATGACCGCCGCGGCGTGGACCCCCGCCCTCCAGGACGCGCCGCCATCGACAGTCTGCTTCCGGGTCGGCGACCCCGCCGCGCTCGGCTGACCCGGCGCGCTCCGGCACCACACCGGCGCGCTGCCGACACCTCGGCGGTCGCCGCCCACGAGAGATCCGACACACTCAACCACCGCGCCGGCACCCCGGCGGTCCCCACGCTCGGGCGACCGGCGCACCGGCGCACTCCGGCACGACGCCGGCGCA
This sequence comes from Acidimicrobiales bacterium, assembly GCA_044221555.1. Classification (GTDB taxonomy): domain Bacteria; phylum Actinomycetota; class Acidimicrobiia; order Acidimicrobiales; family DATDAH01; genus JAEUJM01. Next base: position 51,782 of record JBGAOY010000019.1, on the reverse strand, counting down.
CCACCGAACCCCCAGCGGCCACGGCCCACGACGGATCCGGCGGACTCCGGCGCCGCGGCGGTCGTCCTTGCGGCGGAACCACAGGACGGGCAGGCCTGACCGGCAGACGTGGTGGCCACGCCCGCTTCGGCAGCACCCGAGGGTGCGACCCGTCGTCGTGGAGGTGTCGTACCCCCGACCGGAGGGCTGACCGAATGCACCTCACGGCGTCCGCCGCCGCCGGAGCTCGTCACCGCCGATCGTGGGACGCTGGGGCGATGAACCTCGCCAACATCGCCATGTCGCCGGGAACCCAGGGCCTGGTGGTCGCCCTCGTGGCCCTGCAGCAGGCCAACGGGATCGACGTCGAGACCGCGCTGGGCCGGGTGCGGGCCACCGCCGAGTCGGGGTCGCTGCTCGTGGCCGACATCGGCTGGGCCGAGCTCGAGGCGATGATCCGCTGGTTCGCCACCCCGCCACCACCACCGCCACCGGCATCGCAACCACCGGCATCGCCGCCACCACCGTCGTAGCCACCAGCGTCGTCGTGGTGGCGACCTCGTCGCAGCCGCCGTCGCCCGCGGGCCGACGGGCCGCCGGGCCGACGGGCTGAGCGCCCAGCGCCCAGCGCGACGGCGTCCGCGGTGAGCGGGGTCACGACGGGGGTGCCGTCACACCGTGACGCGCCACCAGGACGGCTGACGCAGGCCGGCCGGATCGGTCAGACCTCGAGCAGGAGGGTGACGGGGCCGTCGTTGGTGAGCTCCACCGCCATGTCGGTGCGGAAGCGGCCCGTCGCCACCGACGCGCCCAGCGACCGCAGCTCCTGCACCACCAGGTCGACCAACGGCTCGGCCCGCTCGGGCGGGGCCGCTTCGATCCACGACGGCCGCCGGCCGCGATCGGTGGTGCCGTACAGGGTGAACTGGCTCACCACCAGCACCGCCCGGGTCGTGTCGGCCACCGACAGGTTCATCACCCCGTCGGCGTCGGCCATCACCCGCAGCCCCCAGATCTTCCTGGCCAGCGCGACCGCTCGCGCCTCGGTGTCGTCGCGGTGCACGCCGACCAACACGCACAGGCCCGCGCCGATCTCGCCGACCACCTCGCCATCGACCACCACCCGGGCGTGACGGACCCGCTGCACCAGACCTCGCACTCGCCCATCCTGCCCCCCGCCGCCGGCCCGCCCCACCGCCCGGTGCCACACGGCGCGGTCCCCTCCTGCCGCGGGCGGAGCCGGTCAGCTCAGGAGCCGCTGCAGCGTGCTCTGGTCGGCCGAGGTGAAGCGCTCGTCGAACACCCGCTGCGCGGCCTGCCGGGCGGTCACCGCGGCGTCGGTGGCCAGGGTGTCGCCGGCCGGGGTGAGCACCGCCAACGCCAGCCGGGCATCCTTCGGGTGGCTCTCGCGGGTGACCACGCCGATGCGCTCGAGCGGGCCCAACTGGCGGGCGATGCCCGAAGGGGTGACCCCGAGGCGCTCGGCCAGCTCGACCCGCCGGACCCGGCCTTCGGGGCTGGCCTGGAGGGCCAGGAGCAGGGCCAGGTCGCTCAGGCCGATGCCGTGGAGCGATCCGAGCTCACGGTCGACGTCGCGCACCACCGCCGTGGTGGTGCGCGAGAGCCGGAGCAGGGTGTCGAGGGCGGCGTCCATCTCCCGACTCTATCGTTGAGCACTCAACGACCAGTCGATGATTACGCACCGGTACCGGGACGGTGCACGGAGACTCCTCACGACCGAGGTCAGCCGGCCGTGGGCGCCGGCGCCGGCGCCGGCGCCGGGGGCAGCCCCACCTCGACCAGGGTGTCGGTGTAGGCCACGCCGCCGCCCCAGTCGGTGAGCCGGTCGTTGGTCAGCACGTTCACCGCGCCGTCGCCCACCCACCCCCAGGGCACGAGGGCCACGCCGGGCCGGAGGCGATCGCTGATGCGCGCCGGCAGGTCGAGGTGCCCGCGTTCGTTGTGCACCCGCACCGGCGCGCCCTCGACGATGCGCCGGTCGGCGGCGTCGGCCGGGTCGAGCTCCACCCACGGCCCCCCGGACGTCTCGAGCGGCGCGTGGTGGTGCGTGTAGGTGGTGTTGAGGAAGCGGACGTGGGTCTTGGGGGTGAGCAGCACGAGCGGGAACCGGGCGGCCAGGCTCTCGTCGCCCGACGGGCCCTCGCCGGCATCGAGGTGGTCGGGAACCCGGTCGGGGGCACCGCCGTCCGGGCCAGGGTCGGCCCACAGCCGGGCCCTGCCCGACGCGGTGGCGAACCCGCCGTCGGCGTAGGGCAGCAGCGGGTCGGCGACCGGCAGCCGCACGAAGCCCGTGCGCCGCAACTCGTCCACGTCGACGTCCACGAGCGCCGAGCGGATCAGCGCCTCGTCGTCCAGCGCGAACCGGGCGTCGTCCACGCCCATGGCCGACGCCAACCGCCGCCACAGCTCGGTGTTGGGCACGGCCTCGCCGAGCGGCTCGACGGCCGGCTCGTTCCAGCCCAGGTAGAGGTGGCCCCACGACGGCACCACGTCGAGGTGCTCGAGCTGGGTGGTGGCCGGGAACACCACGTCGGCGTACCGGGCGGTGTCGGTGAGGAACTGCTCGCTCACCACGCAGAACAGGTCGTCGCGGGCCAGCCCGCGGCGCACCGCGCCGGCGTTCGGGAGCGACACCGCGGGGTTGCCGCACCAGGCGAACAGCGCCGCCACCGGCGGCCCGCCGTCGGCCGGTGGCTCGGTGAGGCTGCGGCCGAGCTGCGCCATGGTGAACGACCGGGTGGACGAGGGCGCGCCGAACACCGACTCGTCCACCGCCACCTCGGTCCACGCCGACACCGACCGGGCCAGTCCGCCGCCGCGGTGCCGCCACGAGCCGGTGACCAGCGGCAGGCAACCGAGCGTGCGGAAGAAGCGGGCGCCGTGCTCGTGGTGCTCGGCGCCGATCAGCGTGCGGATGAAGGCGGGGCGGGCCTCGCCGTAGCGCCGGGCCAGCCGCTCGATCTCGCCCGCGTCCAGGCCGGTGATCGCGGCGGCGCGCTCGGGCGGCCAGCCCGCCACCTGTCCCGCCAGCTCGTCGAAGCCCGTGGTGTGGCGGTCCACGTAGTCGTGGTCGACCAGCCCGTCGCGCACCAGCACGTGCAGCATGGCCAGGATCAGCGCGGTGTCGGTGCCGGGCCGGGGCTGCACGAACCAGTCGGCGGCGTCGGCGGTGACCGTGCGGAGCGGGTCGATGACCACCACCGTCGCCCCAGACGCCCGGGCCTCCTCCACGAAGGGCCAGAGGTGGCGGTTGGTCAGACGGGTGTTGGTGGCCCACAGCACGACCAGCTCGGCGTGACGGAGGTCGGTGGGGTCGGCGCCACGGCCCGAGCCGTAGGTCTCGGCGAAGCCGGCGCCGGCGGCGAGGCCGCAGATCGAGCCGACCGAGCGCGAGGCGCCGAGGCCGGCGAAGAAGGGCCGGTCGAGGCACGACATCTGGATGAGCCCCTGGGTGCCGGCGTCCCACCACGGCAGCACGGCCTCGCCACCGAGACGGTCGATGACGTCACCCACCCGGTCGGCGACGAGGGTGAGCGCCTCGTCCCAGGTGGCGCGGCGGAAGGCGCCCTCGCCCTTCGGCCCGCGGCGCACGAGCGGGTGCAGGATGCGGTCGGGCGCGTACACGCGGTCGAGGAAGCGGTTGACCTTGGGGCACAGCTCGCCCTGCGAGTAGGGGTGATCGGGGTTGCCCCGCAGCTGGACGGCTCGGCCCTCGTCCACCGTCGCCACCCAGCCGCACGTGTCGGGGCAATCGTGGTGGCACGTGCCCAGGACGGTGCGGGCGGCCATGGCGGGCGGGTCAGGCCAGGCGCTTGGCGAAGTCGGCGCTGAACCAGCGCTCGGGACGGAGGCGCACGATCACCTCCTCACGCGGGTCCTCGGCGCGGGTGGTCTGCACGTAGAACGCGCCGATCTCCTCGCCCAGGTAGCGCACCGCCATCGGCGTGATGTGCTCGTCCACGCCGGCCGGCTCGATCGCCACCACCGGGCCCTCGACGCTGACGTACTTGGGCGGCAGCGCCTCGTCCTGGGCGCACAGCGTCATCCGGTCACCCACCGCCAGCAGCGCGGCCTTGCGCGATGCGGCCGGCGTGATGAACGACACCTCGCCGCCGGCCGCGTAGTCGTACCAGACGGGCACGGTGAGCGGCCCCCGCCCCGGCTCGTTGATCGAGACGATGGCGATGTGCGGCTCGGCCAGGAAGGCCTGGCGCTCGGCTTCGGACATGGTGATCGGTGCGGTCGTCATGGCGCCCCCTCGCTCGTGGCCGGACGGTAGCTCGCGGAACGAGCGGTCGGGGCGAGCGTCCGAGCGAAGGTGACGGAACCGCCGCTCGCAGCACTCGGCCAGGCGGCCCGTTGACAGGCACCGGGGCAGTTGGTATCGGTGACCTGTCCCCGGGCGGCGCTGCGACAGGTCGAACGGCGACGACGAGGGCAGGGCCGACGGCATGAGCGGTGGAGGCGGCATGAGGGGTGGACGCGGCATGAGCAGTGGACGCGGCATGAGCGGTGGACAGGGCATGACGGTGGGTCGAGGCGGCAGGGCGCACGGACGGCGGTGGGGCGACTCGGTGGCGCGGGTGATCCCCGTCGCGGGCCTGGTGGTGAGCCTCGTGCTCGTCGCCTCGGCCGCGCCCGCCACCGCGAACGGCAACGACGCTCCGGGGAACCCGGCGAGCTTCCGGGCCATCTCCGTCGGCGGGTCGCACACCTGCGCCATCCTGGCCAACGGCAGCGTCAAGTGCTGGGGCTGGAACGCCTTCGGCCAACTGGGCTACGGCGACCGGTCGAACCGGGGCGACGGCCCGAACGAGATGGGCGCCAACCTGCCCACGGTCGACCTCGGTACCGGGCGCACCGCGGTCGCCATCGCCGCCGGCCAGTGGCACACCTGCGCCCTGCTCGACAACGGCACCGTCAAGTGCTGGGGCTACAACTTCGAGGGTGAGTTGGGCCTGGGGGGCACGTCCAACCGGGGCGACGATCCCGGCGAGATGGGCAACAACCTGCCCGCCGTGAGCCTCGGCACCGGGCGCACCGCGGTGGCCATCAGCGCCGGGCAGACCCACAACTGCGCGATCCTCGACGACCGGTCGCTCAAGTGCTGGGGTGGTGGGATCGGCGGCCAACTCGGCCAGGGCAACCTGGTCAACCGAGGTGACGGATCGAACGAGATGGGCAACAACCTGCCCCCGATCAGGCTCGGCACCGGCCGCACGGTCGCTTCGGTCAGCGCCGGCTCGCTCTTCACCTGCGCCATCCTCGACAACCGCGCCGTCAAGTGCTGGGGCTACAACATCTTCGGGCAGTTGGGCTACGGCGACACGTCCAACCGTGGTGGCGGCGGCATCAGCCAGATGGGCGACAACCTGCCCGTGGTGAACCTGGGCACCGGCCGCTCCGCGCGGGCGATCAGCGCCGGCACGGTGCACGCCTGCGCGCTGCTCGACAACGCCACCATCAAGTGCTGGGGCGGCGGCAGCGACGGTGCGCTCGGCCAGGGCAACGGGACCACGCGCGGCGACGGCCCCGGTGAGATGGGCGACAACCTGCCCGCGGTGAACCTCGGCACCGGTCGCACGGCCCGGTCGGTGTCCGCCGGCACCAGCCACACCTGCGCCCGCCTCGACGACGCCACGATCAAGTGCTGGGGCTCGAGCACCCGCGGCCAGCTCGGGCTGGGCACCACGAACGCCCGAGGCGACGGGCCGGGCGAGATGGGCAACAACCTGCCCGCGGTGCGGGTGGGCAGCGGGCGGAGCGTGGTCGCCCTGTCCGCCGGCGCCCACACCTGCGCCCGGCTCGACAACGCCTCCCTGAAGTGCTGGGGGGCCAGCGGGCAGGGCGAGCTGGGCTACGGGGACACCGCCACACGCGGCGACGGGCCCGGCGAGATGGGCGACAACCTGCCCACCGTCCGCCTCGGCGGCGCGGTCCGACTCACCTGACGCCGGGGCTCGTGCGGGCGCAGCCCGCTACTCGGTGCGCAGGACGGAGGCGGGGTGCTGGTGGGCCAAGCGCCGGCCGGGCCACACGGCGGCCAGGTTGGCGATGAGCACGGTGAGGGGGATCACCAGCAGCAGGGCCGCGACCGCGAACGGCGCGACGGTGGCCAGGGGAACCTGCTCCGCCACCAGGCGCCACCCGGCTCGACCCACAGCGATGCCCAGCGGCACGCCCACCACCAGGCCGACGAATGCCACCGTCGAGCCCTGGGCGTTGAGGACCGTACGGGTCCACCGCCCAGTGACCCCCAGCGCCCGGAGCACCGCGAACTCATGGGTTCGGCGCCGGGCCGAGGTGGCCAGGACGTGGGCGAGCGCGGCGATGGCCACCAGCCCCAGGAACGCCGCCACGACCACCGGCAGGGTGCGGATGTTCCGCAGGTTCGCCAGCTCGGGGGGCACTTCGGACCTGGCCACGAGCTCCGAGCGATCGCCGACCGCGGCCTGCACGCCGACCACCACCGCGTCGACCTCGTGGCCGTCGTCGACCGCGACCGCAACCTCCCGGCCGATCTCGGGCGCATCCGGCGAGTCAGGTGGCGGCAACACCGATTCGAGGCCTTCGGGGGACAGCCACATCCCCTCGTCGAACGCGGCGTGCACGTCGGTCGGGAACAAGGTGAGCCCGACCACACGGAACACCTCGCCGTCGCCCACCGCGACCGAGTCGCCGATGTCGACGCCGAACCGCGACGCCGTGTTGGGTCCCAGCGCCACCTCCCGGCGGCCGACGGGGCCTCGACCCGCGATCAGCGTCAGGCCGACCGGCGGCGGCGAGTGGTCACCGGGGGTCCCGAGTGCGTAGGTCTGCACGCCGGCGCCCTCCAGCTCCACCAGCGTGCGCGTGGCCACCGTGGCGGTCGCCACGCCGTCGACCGCGGTCACGGCGGCGACGTAGCTGCGGTCGATCCCGTGCTCGGTCACGTGCCGGTGCAGCGGGACGACGTCGATGTCCCACACGACGCCGGCCCGCTCGGGGTGGTCGAGCGCGTCCTGCAGACCGTGGTCGATGGTCAGTGCACCGGTGACCCCGAGCACCCCCACGATGGCGCCGATCAGCGCCGGGCGCACGGGCACCCGGGCACGACCGACACCGGCGTGCAGCGCCATGGTGGTGCCGATGCCGATCGGCAGCGGGAAGTGGGCCCGTGCCCGCGCCACGAGGCGGCTCCCCGTGCCACCGCCCTGGGCCGCCCGCCCGGTGCGCAGCGACCAGGCACCGAGCACGGCCGCGGCGCCGAGGAACCCAACGACGAGCACCAGGAGGCCCGGCAGGAGTACGACCCACGTGGGATGCACGCCGCGGTCGGGGTCGACCCGGCCCGCCATCCCGACGGGGAACCAGATCGAGGCGACGATCGCGGTGACGAACGCGGTGACGACCGCGACCAACGCGGCGAGGAGATGGGGCAGCGTCGCCGCGAGGGTCAGCTCCGACCGTGTCATCCCGACCGACCGCAACACCGGGCCGTCGTCGGTGATGGTGGCGGCCGAACGTCCGAGGGCCTGGCCGATCAGTACGAGGCCCACGAGGGCCACCACGGCAGCCAAGGCGATCAGCGCGGTCCGCTCGACCGACATCGTGGTCTCGATCCGCCGCGCGGTCTCGTCCAGGTCGAGGATGGGCACGCCCGGCGCGATGACCCGGGTCACCGTGCGCTCGAGCGCAGCGGCGTCGCCGGCGCCGTGGACGAGGCGCACGTCGGCGTTCTCGATCGCGACCAGTTGCCCCTCGTGACGCGACAGCAACGCCGGCGACGCCATGACCTGGCCGTCGGTGACGAAGAGGAATTGCGCCATGGTCCTCACCCGCCCGACCACACGGAGTCGAAGATCGGGACCGGTCGCCGCGCCCGATCCGGGCTCCTGGCCGGCGCCGAACGCGTGGAACGGGATCACGTCGCCGACATCGATCAGATCGGCAGGGATGTTCTCGTCGATCACCACCTCGTCGGGAGCGTTCGGGTCGAACATCCGGCCCTCGACCACGACCGGCCGGTTCGTGGCCCCCAGGTACCGACCGTCGACGCCGGCGAACACGACGGCCGGACCGTCCTCGTTCTCGGCGCTCAGGCGCCCGCCCCACGCACCGAAGACCAGCGCCCACGGGGCCACGGTGTCGACCTCCGGGGCGGCGGCCAACGCTTGCCAATCGGACTGGAACTGGCCCACCTGGCTGGGGAACACGACGGCGTCGGCGGCCCGCTCACGTTGGCGGAGGCGGTCGAGGGCCGAGTCCGTGCGCATCGCGCCGGCCACCGCGGCGAGCGCGATGCCGGCAGTGATGCCGGCCAGGAGTCCGAGTGCCACCAGCGACCGCCACCGGGCGCGCCGGTCGGCTCGTGCCCACGAGCCGGCGGCGGCCCGACCCGAGCCCAAGGGGAGGCTCATGGCTCGACGGTACGCCCGGCCGCCGTGCCGGGCGACGGGGCCAACCGGCGTTTCGATGGTGGTGCTGGCACCCAAGAGTGCGCGCCGGCCACCGCCGGAGTCCCCAGCGGTCACTGGTGCATTGAGACCCCCAAGGACTCAGCGGGTGGTGTCGGTCACGGCCACTGTGGCGGCTCGGGTGGTGCCGGGCCCGCGGGCCCCGACGACTGGAGGGCGCCGCCACCCGCCGCCCGGCCGGTGAGCCAGCCCACCAGCACCGGCAGAGCGCCTGTGAGGGTGACCGGGGCCGTGCCGTCGCCGAGGGCCCACCGACGGCCCGATGCTGCATCGACGAGCACGAACGGCACGGGCAGGTCGCGGTGCGAGGAGCGCTCAGCCGCCTCGTCGAGCAGGGCCACGGCGACGTCGGCGGGCAGGTGCTCGAAGCCCACGCCGCCGTCGATGTCGACGAGGTGCACCCAGCACTCGCGCACCCGCTGCCAGGCCAGCAGGCCGGCGGGGAACGGCGGGGGGAACAACGCGTGCACCTCGACCAGGCGAGCCTCGGGGGTCAGGTCCTCGAGGCGCTCGACGAAGTGGGTCGACGCCCGGGCCACCTCGGCCCGCAGGTCGGCGGGTCGCTTGCGGGCCGACGCCTCGATGTCGGCGGCCCGGGCCTCGGCCGACGGGTACATCGGCGTCTCGACGCCCGTCGCCGCCCAGATGGCCAGGTTGCCGAGGCCGTCGGCGTTGTGGGCCAGGTGCGCGGCCACGTGGGCCCGGGTCCAGCCCGGCAGCAGCGAGGGGCCGGCGAAGGCCGGGTCGGGGAGCCGGTCGAGGCACGCCAGCACCTCGTCGTGCGCGGCCCGCACCCAGGCGAGCTGCTGTTCGAACGGTGTCGTGGCCATCAGGGCTCCAGGGTTCGCCGGTCGGGTGGGCAGGGGCAGCGGCGGACGCCGAGTCTGACACCCGCCGGCACGGGCGGGAACCGCACCGACGCCGCCTGCACCTCGGTTCTGGGCTGGATCGAGCTGTGAAACGCAGCGTTCCAGCCTCCGGAACGATCGGCGCTGCTCAGGCGTCGCCGAGGGCGTCGTCGGCGGCCCAGCTGGCGCGGTCGGCGTCGAGGGCCACCTCGGCGGCGGCCTCCTCCGCGTGCCAGGTGTCCTGCATGCTGGACATGTCGCTCATGGCGTCGTTGTGCATCTCCTGGCCCGTCACCAGACCGTCGTTGACGATGTTCGCCTGCGCCACGTTGCCAGTGTCGGCGTAGGCCTCGTCCACCTGCCCCTGGTCGACCGAGCCGGGATCCATGGCGTCGTGGTAGATCGCCGACGCGTCGCCCATGCCGGCGTTCACCGAGTCGAGGACCGCCGCGGTGTCGCTCGACATGGCGGTGTCGACCGACGTCATCGGGTCTGGGCCGGGCACGGCCTCGTAGTCCGAGCCGGGCGTGGTGGTCGTGTCCCAGGTGGGGCCCGCCGACGGGTCGGCGGCGCCGACCTCGGTGACCGTCACGGCCACGTCGGCGGTGCCGTCACCGTCGCTGTCGGCCACCCACCAATCGCCCACACCGTCGCCGGTCGTGTCCGCGCCCACCACGTCGACCACGCCGTCACCGTCGGTGTCGACGCCCACCATGTCCATCCAGCCGTCGCCGGTGGTGTCCGCGGCGACCGCGTCGACCACACCGTCACCATCGGTGTCGGCCTCGAGGGCGTCCATCCAGCCGTCGCCGGTCGTGTCCGCGGCGACGGCGTCGACCACGCCGTCACCATCGGTGTCGTAGAGGCCGACGCTCGAGACGGTGGCGCCGTCGAGCCCCCCGTCATGCGCCGGGCTCAGTGGGTCGTGGGCACCACCGTGGTCGTCCAGTCCGTCCAAGTCGTCCGTGTCGTCCCACATGGCCCGTGTCTCCTGTCGTCGAGATCGTGCACCGGTGCCACGATCGGTCTCACCTGGTTCGAGGCCGCACCCGCCCCCGATGTTCCCGGGTACCCGTCCCGGCACCCCGCCCCGCGCCCGCCCCGGGCACCTCCCGATGCCCTCGTCGCCGACCACGGAGGCACCCACGATGGTGGCCCGTCCCCACGGCCTGTTCAAGGGCCTCCGCCGACTGGCCCGCAGCGCGGGCGCCGCTCACGCGCGCTCGATCCGGCGCAGCCCTCGCTCGGGCGTCCAGGACTCGATGACGAGCAGGGTGGCCTCGGCGTTCAGGCCGGTGACGACCACCTCGGTGATGTCGGCCACGAACAGCTCCCCGTCCGGTTCCCCGTCCGAGTCAGGGCCGTCCGAGTCAGGGCCGTCAGGGCCGCCAGCGTCGCCGGCAGCGGCCACCGGGCCGGCGCGCACCGCCCGACCGGCGATCTTGGCCTCCCCCGGCCATTCGCCCTCCTTGCCCTCCTCGGGGTGGACGGTCGGGCCGTGCAGGGCGAACCGGGGATCGCGCGCCAGGTCGGCCCCCTTGCGGGCGCCGCTCATGGAGCCGAAGCGGAGGTCGTCGTCGGTGAACTCGCACTCGATGCCCGAGATCCGGGGTGCGCCGTCGGCGCGCAGCGTGGCGATGGTCTTGTGGCGGCCGGCATCGAACATCGCGCGCACCCGTGCCGCGAACGCCGGTTCCGCCTGCACGATCTCTTTCCATGCCGACACGGCCGGGCAGCGTAGCCCTCGACCGGTGCGCTCGCGCAGGGGGAGGAAGGGACCACCGACCCTGTCGCTGCCGGCCCGCCGGGCGCACCGTGAGGGGAGAAGCCGATGCGAGGAGGAGTCATGATGACGCAGACGCAGACGGCACCCATGACCACAGCCACCGCGCCGACCCCACCGCCCACGTGGCGTGGTCGGGCCGCCCGAACCCGCCAGCGGATCGGCGTCAACCTCGCGAGCATCAGCTTGGGGGCGCCGCTGATCTACCTCGTGCTCGCCTCGGGGAAGCTGCTGGGGTCCCAGTCGACGTGGACGATCACCCCACCCGACGAGGGCCAGCTCCACCTGGTGGCCTGGCAGTACCGCATCAGCGGCAGCGCGGGCGCCCGGTTGATCGAGTTCGGCTATCCCCCGCTCCTGATCGGCATCCTGCTGTTCGCCGGACTGCTCCTGCTGTCGGTCAACCAGGGCCTGGCCGGACCGATCCGCAAGGCCCAACGCAAGCTGGTGAGCTTCCGCTGGTCGGCCCCCGAGGAGCGGGTCCGCATGCGCGCCGAGCTGCGGGCCGCCGGCTACACCGGCCTGCTCACCGCCGGCGCGAAGGTGCGGCTGGTGATCGCCGGCGTGATCGCCGCCGCGGTCACCGCGCTGGCGGCGTTCCTGCCCATCCAGGACGGGTTCACCCGAGGCCTCGGGCCCACGGTGTGCATCGTCGGCGGGCTCGCCGCGATCGCGGGCGTCCTGCTCACCACACCCTGGACCCACTGGCCCACGGTCACGCTGCTGCCCGACGGCCGCCTGATGGTCGACGGCGTCGAGCCCCTGACCGGGGCCCGGGACACTGCGGTGCCGCCGACGGTCACGATGGCCCCCGCCCCGGCGATGACCGCCCCGGCGATGACGGCGGGTCCCGCCGGCATGGTGCCGCCGTCCGGCTCGCCTGCAGCGGCACCGGCGACGGGCGCTCCCGCACCGGGTTGGTACCCCGATCCCGGCGGCGGCCACGAGCGCCGCTACTGGGACGGTGGACGGTGGACCAGCGAGGTGTCCGACACCGACCCGCCCGGCGGGGCCGCGGCCGCGGCCGACGAGCCGCAGGCCCTCGCCGGCTGAGCCGCCCCGCGAGCACCGCCGCCACCATCGGCCGGCGACGGCCGGTGGCGGCCGGTGGCGGCGAACCCCGTTCTGGTGGCTCGAACCTGCCGTGTGTGACAACACGATCCAGCCACCAGAACGGCCTTCTCGGCGGCGGCCCGGGCTGGGTCCGGCGGTCCTTGCCGGGAATAGGTGGTCGAATCGGTGGTCAGTGCGTCGGGCCCACGGGACCGTCGGCGGCGGCGGCCAGCGCGGCGTCGGCCACCAGCGCCAGCCCGAGGGCGGACAGAACGTGCCACAGCCCGTGGCCGTGGAACGGCCCGTCGGGCCGGCACCAGGGCCCCCCGGTGCGTGATCGGGCCTGCACCACCGCGCCGGCGCCGAGCACCACGCCCCCGAGCAGCCGCCGCCCGCCGCCTCGGCCCGAGGGCCGCACCAGCTCGAGGCCGACGGCGGCGGCCGCCAGTGGCGCCACCAGGGCCAGCTCGGCCTCCGGTCGGACCGCCAGCACACCGCCGGCCGCGGCCACCAAGGCCGCATCGGTGAGTCGCGTCCGCCGCGGCTGCCAGCTCCGCAGACGGGCGACCGTCCCCACCGCGAGGGTGACGTTCATGGCCACCAACCCCGTGTCGTGCAACCACTTGCCGGCCCGGCCCCCCGGGCCGTGGTAGGCCACGCTGCCGACGCCGTTGAGCACCAGTGCGACGGCCAGTGGCCCAGCGGTCCCGCCGGCGACGCCACCGTCGACACCGGCCCGGCGACCGCGCAGGGCCACCACGCCACCGGCCACCACGTAGGCCAGGCTGGTGGCGGTGTTCACCGGTTGGCCGACCAGGCCGGGGCGCACCCGCTCGCAGTCCGACTCGGCGACGACGCGCTGACCGGTGCGCAGGTCGGCCACGGCCAGACGCTAGTCAGCAGGACCGAGTCCGGTGACGCTCGCCGGCCACGGCCAGACGCTGGTCAGCAGGGCCGTGTCCGGTGACGCTCGCCGGCCAGGGCATCCACGGGGCCGCCTCGTGCGCCCGGCAGCGCCCGACGGTCAGGAGCGAACGACCTGCGAGCGCACCACGTCCTTGATCGTCGTCGTGGTCGCCGACTTCACGGTGACCGTGGCGTAGTGGGTGCCACCGGCCACCGCGCTCGAGGTCGCTGTGATCTCGACGACCAGCTGCACCGAGCCGCCAGGGGCGAGGTCGTCGACGCGGTAGGTGCCGGCCTCCACCGCGGCGGTGACGTCGGTCGTGCCCCGAAGGTACGTGACCCGGTAGCCCGCCGACCCACCGTCCACCCCCTTGACCGTCAGCGAGTCGACCCCCGGCCGATCGTTCTGCACCCGGACGTACGAGGTCGCGGTGCCACCCCTGGCCACGTTCTGGCTCAGGGTCTGGGCCGGCGTCACCGACGTCGAGTACACATCGGCGCCGACGAACGGCCCCGACCTCGACCGAGCGACCTGGGCATCGGGCCGAGGGGTGCCGGCCATCACCGAGATCGACACCGACCGGGGGCCCTCGCCCACCGAGTTCACCGCGGTCACCTGATACGCGTACGTCGTCCCGTTGACCAGGCCGGTGTCGGTGAACGAACGGGTCGTCGGTGTGGTGACGACCCGGGCCAACTGCCCGTCGCGGTACACCCGGTAGGACGACACCGGGGCCCCGCCGTCCGAGGACGGCGGCGACCACGACAACTGCACCTGCTCGTTCCCGGGCACGCCGCTGACCGACGTCGGGGGCCCCGGCGCGAAGGCGATGCCCGGCCCGGGCTCCAGCCACCGGCTGTCGGCCAGGTTCCAGTGGGTGTCGAGGTAGCCGCCGGCCGTCGGGTTGGTGGAGAAGTAGTCGTCGTGGTTGCAGTCCAGGCGCATCTCGTTCGACGTGCTGGCGCAGACGATCCGCAGTCCGGCGCCGTCGTCGTAGCACATGAGGTCGTGATCATCGGTGCAGTGGCTGGAGATGCTGTGGTGCGGTGTGCCGCCCTGCACCGCACCCAGCGTGTGGGCCAACTCGTGGGCCTCGACCTTCGCGGCGACCGAGTCGAGCGCCGCGAACAGGCATCGCTCCTCCACTCGGGCCACGCCGGTGAAGACGTTGTTCGAGTTCCGCGGGCTGTCGCTCTCGTCCGGGTACAGGGTGCCGAGGCCCGCACAGGACGCGGGGTTGGTGGTGGTGGCGCTCCCCGTGTCGACCCACACGAGGTACTTGCGATCGTTGCTCGAGAAGCCTTGGGCGGCCAGCGTGCGGACGAGCTCATCGAAGCCACTGAGGGCGATGGCAGTGGCCGGGACCTCCACGGACCGAACGTCCACGTTGCAGTTGGCGTCGGTGACCCAGCGGACATGGCGCCGACCGCCGGTCTGGACGGCGCTCGCGTCGTAGATGGCCTCGATCTGGCCCGCCCGACGCGCGATCGAGGGCGCGAAGGTCGCGAACCGGTCGATCGACCTGGGGTGGGCGTACAGCAGTTGCACCCGGGCGCCGTCGGTGCCGTTGCCATAGCACTGGATGCCGCTGGTCACCTCGGGCACGGCCGCGCTCCCCGGTGGCCGGGAGGCCTCGACGGGCGCGGGGCCGGCGGTGCACATGGTGGGCCCGTCGCCCGACCGACCGACAACCTGCAGGGCTCCCGGGCACGGATCGGACGCGACGCCGGCCGACGGCGATCCCGTCGACCCCGGATCGGTGGCGGGCGGCCCCGACGCGCCCGCCCGACCCGCCCCCGACGTGGCCACCGTCAACACCACTGCCAAGACCACCGTCACCCGCCCGATCCTCATCGTGCCATTGTCCAGGAAATGCCTGCCCGACACCAGGGTCAACGGGTCGAACGGGTCGAACGGGTCGAACGGGTCGAACCGGCCATCGCGCCGGGCCCGACGGCGACGCACCTCGGAGGCGCACCGCGTCGACCGCGTGCGGACGTCGGGAACGCAGACGGAACGACCCGGCGCTCACCCCGGAGCGGGGTGGGCACGGAATGCGTCGATCAGCAGATGGGTGAAACGGGTGACCAAGACGTCGCGGTCCACGGGCTCGAGGCCGGCGACCAGGTCGAGGTGGCTCATCGACGGGTGCAGCACCAGCAGTCCCTGCATCGACGCCCAGCAGAGCTTCACCGCGTCGTCCCGGTCGACGGCCAGGCCCTCGGCGTCACACAACGCGGCGACGGTGTCGACCAGCACCTGGTGGACGGCGGTGCCCGCGGCGTGCAGGGCGTGGTCGTCCTCGTCGATGACGTCGTGGCGGAACATGACCTCGCAGTGGGCGGGGAACAGCGCCCCGGTGGCCACGTACGCCTGGCCGAGGGCCACCAGGCGCTCGGCGGGGTCGTCGTGCTGGCCCACCGCGGTGCTGGTGACCTCGTACAGGTGCTGGAAGCCCTCGGTGGCCAGCGAGGTGAGCAGTCCGGTGGTGTCGCCGAAGTGGTGGGCGGGCGCGGTGTGCGAGACACCTGCACGCCGGGCCACCTCGCGCAGGCTGAAGCCGCCGAGGCCCCTCTCGACGATCACCTCGGCGGCGGCGCAACGCAGCGCGTCGGGCAGGTTCCCATGGTGGTAGGAGCGGGGCGCGTCCTGCGGTGGCATCGGTCACAGTGTCGCTCTACGTCTTGACGTTGTCCAGATTGATCTTTACTTTGGCTACTTACCACTGGAAAGATCCCGTCAGGAGACGCCCCGATGACCACCACCTCACCCCGGCCCTCGCCCGCGGCCACCGCAACCGCAGGCCACCCCCGGCGATGGGCGGTGCTGGCCGTCGTCTGCCTGGCCATGTTCGTGACCGTCCTGGACGGCACCATCGTCAACGTGGCCCTGCCCTCTCTGTCGCTCGACCTCAGCGCCAGCACCCGCCAATTGCAGTGGTTCGTCGACGCCTACCTGCTGGTGTTCACCGGCCTACTCCTGGCCGCCGGCGGCCTGGGTGATCGCTACGGCCGCAAGCGGGTGCTGGTGACGGGCCTGGTGGTGTTCGCCCTCACCTCGGCCTACGCCGGCCTGGCCGACGGCGCCGGGCAGCTCATCGCGGGTCGGGCGCTGATGGGGGTGGGCGCGGCGCTGATCTTCCCCGCCACCCTGGCCGTGCTCACCAGCGTGTTCGCCGACCCCGTCGAGCGGGCCAAGGCCATCGGCATCTGGAGCGCCACCAGCGGCATGGCGGTGGCCGCGGGCCCCATCGCCGGCGGTTGGCTGCTGGAGCACTTCTGGTGGGGATCGGTCTTCTTCGTGAACCTGCCCGTCGTCGCCGTGGCGGTGATCGCCACGATCGCCCTGGTGCCCGAGTCGCGCGACGAGCACGCCCCCACCCTCGACAAGGTGGGGCTGGGCCTGTCGATCGTGGCCATCGCCACCCTGGTGCTCACCATCATCCAGGCGCCCGAGTGGGGCTGGCTCAGCGCCGCCTCCTTGGGCGGCTTCGCCGCCGCCACCGTCCTCCTGGTGGCGTTCGTCCGCTGGGAGCTCCGGATCGAGTACCCGATGCTGCCCGTGCGCATCTTCGAGAACCTGCGCTTCTCCGCAGCCAGCATCTCGATCACGTCGGCCTTCTTCGCCCTGTTCGGCTTCATCTTCCTGATCACCCAGTACTTCCAGCTGGTGCGGGGCTACACCCCGCTCGAGGCCGGCATGCGCACCCTGCCGGTGGCCCTGTCGATCGCAGCGGCAGCCGTGGTGTCGCCGCTGCTGGTGCAGCGCTTCGGCACCACCCGTGTGGTGGCCGCGGGCCTGGCATCGATGGCGTTGGGGTTCACCTGGGTGTCGACGGTGTCGGGAACCACCCCGTACGTGGAGATCGTGGGCCAGATGCTGTTCCTGGGTACCGGCCTCGGCCTCACCACCGCCCCGGCCACCGAGTCGATCATGGGCTCGCTCCCTGCCGACAAGGCCGGCGTCGGCTCGGCGGTGAACGACACCACCCGCGAGCTGGGCGGCACCCTCGGCGTGGCGGTGATCGGCAGCGTGTTCAGCTCGATCTACGCCTCGAGCCTGCAGGGCGGATCGGTGTTCTCGACGCTGCCAGACGGCGCCCAGACCGCCACCGCCGACTCCGTGGGCGCCGCGGGCGTCGTCGCCCATCAACTGGGCGCCGCCGCCCCCGCCTACCTGGCCGAGGTCAGCAGCGCCTTCCTGTCGGGCCTGAGCGTGGCCTGCCTGGTGGCGGCCGCGGTCGTCGCGATCGGATCGGTCTTCGCCCTGCGCTACCTGCCCGCCCGGGCGCGCTGACGCACCGCGCAACCGCGGTGCCGGACCGCCGAGCGTCGCCGCCACCGCCGGCCGGTCCCACGAGGCGAGTCGGGCCACCCGCACCCAGACCCTCGACGGGACGGCCGGGGCCTCCCGGGCCGGGGCGCCGTTCTGGCGTGGGCCACCGTCGGCGGCCCGGCGGGCGCGCCGCACGGCATGATCTGGCCATGAGCACCGCGACGAGCATCCGCGCCCGGTTCCCGGGGCTGTCCGACGGCTGGGCCCGCCTCGACGGCGCCGCCGGCACGCTGCCGGTCGACCTGGCCATCGAGGCGATGGCCGAGTTCCTGCGCTCGCCCGCCACCAGCAACCTGGGTGGTGCGTTCGCGGCCAGCGACGCCTGCGGCGCGCTGGTGGCGCAGGCCCGTGAGGCGGTGGGCACCCTGTTGGGCGCCGACCCCGACCAGGTGGTTTTCGGGCCCAACTCGACCACGCTGATGATGGGCTACACCCGCGCCCTCGGCCGCACCATCGAGGCGGGCGACCGCATCGTGTGCACCCAGCTCGACCACGACGCCAACGTGTCCACCTGGATGCAGATGGCGGCCGACCGGGGGGCGGAGGTGGTGCTCTGGCCCGTGGCCGGAACCGGCAACCTGGTGCTCGACGACCTCGACGCCCTGCTCGTCGACCCGTCCGCGGGCCCCGTCCGCTGGGTGGCGGTGACCGGCGCCTCCAACCTCACCGGCGCGGTCCCGCCTCTGGCGGGCATCGTCGAGCGGGCCCACGCCGCCGGCGCGCGCGTCCACCTCGACGCGGTGGCACGGGTCCCCCACCTGCCCACCAGCCACCGAGGACTGGGCGTCGACTCGCTGATGTCGTCGGCCTACAAGTGGTTCGGCCCCCACGTGGGGGCACTGGTGCTGGCCGACGAGCTGCTCGCCACCGTCGAGCCCTACCGGGTGCGCCCGGCCGACTACCAGGGCCCGCCCCGCTTCGAGACCGGCACCCCGGCGTTCGAGTCGCTCGCCGGCGTGATCGGCGCGGCCGCGTTCCTGGCCGAGACCAACAGCCCCGAGACACTGGCCCACGAGGCCGGCCTGCTCGAGCGCCTCGAGCGCGGGTTGGCGGCGCTCGACGGCGTCGACCTCTACGCCCCCACCGCGGGCACGGAGCGTGCCCCCACCCTGATCTTCAACGTGGCCGACCGCGCGCCCGCCGAGGTGGCCGCGGCCCTGGCCCGGCACCGAGTTGCCGTGTGGCACGGCCACTCGTACGCCCTCGAGCTGATCGACGCGCTGGGCCTCACCGACCGGGGTGGCGCGGTTCGGGCCAGCATCGTGCGCTACAACGACGCCGACGACATCGACCGGCTGCTGGACTCGGTCGCGGCGGTCGCCGAGCGCGCCTGACCTCGACGGCGCCTGGAGCCGAGAGCACCGGGCCGCGGCGCGGGCCGCACCGCCGGTGAGTCGGTCAGGTGGCTCAGGTGGCTCAGGTGGGTCAGGTGGTGGCGCGAAGGGGGGTACCCGACCGGAGGGCGGCGAGCAGCGCCTCGATGCGCAGGGCCGGCGCGTACAGGTAGCCCTGGCCGAACTCGATGCCGATCTCCAGGTACGCGTCGCGCTCGTCCGCGGTCTCGATGCCCTCGGCCACCACGGCCACCCCCATGTCGAGGCACATCGACACCAGGCCCCGCAGCACGCGACGGGCCCGGGCGTTGGTGGGCAGGGCCCGCGTGAGGCGCCGGTCGATCTTCAGGAAGGTGACGGGCATGCGGGTGAGGTAGTCGAACGACGAGTAGCCCGCGCCGAAGTCGTCCACCGCCAGCTGTGCGCCGGCGGCGGCCAGTGCCATGAGCGACGCCTCGGCCACCGACGACTCCTCCACCAACTCGGTCTCGGTCACCTCGACCACCAGGTCGGCGGCGGCGAGCCCGAGGGCGTCGAGGCCGCCCAGGTAGCGGTCGACGAAGGTGGGCGAGCTGAGCTGCGTGCACGACAGGTTGATGCCGAGCTGGAAGCTGTCGCGCATCGCCACGTCGGGGGCACCGCGCAGCGTGTGGAGGTCGCGCCCGGCGCGGCCCACGGTCCAGTCGGTGAGCGCGTGGATCAGGCCCGTCTCCTCCGCGAGGGGGACGATCTCGATGGGCGACGGGCTCCCGAACTGCTCGCTGTCCCAGCGGAAGAGACCCTCGGCGCCGAGGATCTGGCCGGTGGCGAGCGACACGATGGGCTGGTAGTCGAGGCGGTACTCGTCGGCGACCAGCGCGTCGGCCAGGGCCGCCTCCAGCCCGAAGCGGCGGTCGGCCCGACCCCGGACCGCGGCGTCCGCCAGCCACACCCCGTTGGGCCCGCGCGCCTTGGCCTCGTACATGGCCGCGTCGGCGTCGCGCAGCAGCGTCTCCGGGTCGGCGTCGGCGTCGACCGCCAGGGCCACGCCGATGCTGGCGCGCGGCCGCACCTGGGTGCCGCCCACGTCGGCCGGCTCCGAGATGGCCTCGAGCACCCGGTGGGCCATCCCGAGGGCCCCGTCGGGCCCTCCGGTCTGCTCGGCCACGATGACGAACTCGTCGCCGCCGAACCGGCTGACCAGGTCGCCGGTGCGGGCCTGGTCGCGCAATCGTCGGGCGAAGGTCAACAGCAACTGGTCGCCGGCGGTGTGGCCCAGCGAGTCGTTCACCCGCTTGAAGCCGTCGAGGTCGACGAACAGCACCGCCAACGGGTCGCGTCCGCTGAACGACGCGGCCAGGCGCCGCTCGAGCTCGGCGACCAGGTGGGCCCGGTTGGCCAGGCCGGTGAGGGCGTCGTGCGAGGCGTCGTGGGCCAGGCGCAGGTGCATGGCCTTGCGGTCGGTGATGTCCTCCATCGAGCCGACCACGTCGACCAGGGTGCCGTCGTCGGCCCGGAGGGCCCGGGCCAGCACGTGGGTGGTGCGGTAGTCGTCGGCGCCGGGCGGCAGGATGCGCAACTCCACGTCGAGCACCTCGCCACCCTCCCCGAACCGCTCGATGGCGGCGGCCACCTCGTCGCGGTCGTCGGGATGAGCGAGGGCCAGCCAGTCGCCCACGTTGTCGAGGCCGGTGATGGCGCGGAAGGTCTCGTTGGCGTAGCGGATGCGCCCGGTGCCGTCGGCGCCGAACACCCCGATCGGGATCGACTCGGCGAGCATGCGGAACCGATCCTCGCTCTCGGCCAGCGCGGCACGGGCCCGCACGTCGGCCTCGACATCGGTGAGGGAGCAGCTGACGAACACCTCGCCGTCGGTGCTCGGCGTCCCCGCGAACAGGGTCGCCTCCAGCCAGCGCCAGGCGCCGTCGTGGGTGCGCAGCCGGGCCCGGAGGCGCCGGCCCATGCGGTGGTCGCGCAGCGCGCCGGCGAAGGCGACGAGGGCCTCGGCGGCATCGTCGGGATGGATGAACGCGGCCAACGAGGCGCCCAACAGCTCGGGGGTCCGGTCGTCCAACACCCCGGGGATGGCGCCGTAGACCTCGACGATCTTGCCGCCGGGTGTGATGACGACCGAGGCGCTGGCGTCGGCGTCGGCGTCAGCCACGGGGGGCGATTCGGGCGTCGGCCCGACGGACGCGGCATCGGCCGAGAAGATGTACGCCAGCACACCGATGTCGCTCGACAGGTCGACGATGCTGAACAGCGTCGGCTCCTGGTCGCCCTTGAACCGCACGCTGACCTGCGCGGTGCCGAGTCGGCAGGCCTCCTCGAAGCAGGTGATGGCCAGCGGTTGATCGGCCGGCTCGAGGTCGGCGACCAGGAAGTCGATCCGCTCGGGGATCACCGCGGCCAGGGCCGGGGGCGCCGCCACCTCGAGCATGGTGGCCGGATCGACCGCGTACACGCGGGGCCGGGTGAGTCCGGCCGCCAATTGCTCGAGGTGGGCCATCCCCTCGGCGCGCGACTGGGCCACCGTCGCCGATTCCGTCGACACCTCACCCCATCGGTCCAACGCACCGACCCCCTGAGGACCTGCCAGGATCGAGCCGTGCGACGGCTGGACGACGATGAACGCCGGGCCCGACTCGGACGACGCCAGTTCCTCGCCGGAGACCTTAGCCAAGGCATCGTGGCCGTGGCCGGGGGGCTGGTGGGCCTGCACGCCACCGATCCCGCGACGGTGTACCTGTCACTGCGGGCGCGATGCCCCGGCGTCACGGTGGGCGACATCGAGACGGCCCTCTACGACGATCGCAGCCTGCTCAAGGTGCTGGCCATGCGCCGCACGATGTTCGTGGTGCCGCTCGACCTGGTCCCGGTGCTCCAGGCCGCGTGCACCGACGCCATCGCCGCCCAGCAGCGCCGCCGGCTCGTGACCGAGCTGTCGAAGAGCGAGTTGGGCGACACGGCCGAGGCGTGGCTCGACGGCGTGCTGGCCGACACGCTGGCCGCGCTCGAAGCCCGCGGTCCCGCCACCGGCACCCAGGTGTCGGCGGCCGTCCCCGCGCTGCGGCACCAGCTCACCTACGGCGAAGGCCGGTCGTGGGGCGGGTCGACCAGCATCACCACCCGGGTCCTCACCATCCTCTCTGCCGAGGGCCACATCGTCCGGGGTCGGCCTCGGGGGTCGCTGATCAGCAGCCAGTACGAGTGGGTGGCGACGGATCGGTGGTTGGCCGCGCCTCCCGACCCGTGGCCGGCCGACCATGCCCGCGTCGAGTTGGTGCGGCGCTGGCTCCACACCTTCGGCCCCGCCACCGAGGCCGACCTCACGTGGTGGACGGGCTGGACCAAGCGCGACACGCGACAGGCGCTGGCCGGCCTCGACCTCGCCGAGGTCGCGCTGGACGGGAGGGGCGACGGTGACGGTGCCCCGGGCCTGCTGCTGGCCGACGACGCCGCGCCGGTGGCCGCCCCGGAGCCGTGGGTGGCCCTGCTGCCGGCGCTCGACCCCACTCCCATGGGCTGGGCGGGGCGGGACTGGTACCTCGGGCCCCACCGCCCGCGGCTGTTCGACCGCAACGGCAACGTCGGCCCCACCATCTGGTGCGACGGCCGTGTCGTCGGCGGGTGGGCGCAGCGCCCCGACGGCGAGGTGGTCGTCCGCCTGCTCGACGACGTGGGCACCGAGGCCGTGGCCGCGATCGACCACAGGCGGCCGAGGTCCGGACCTGGCTGGGCCAGGTCCGGGTGAAGGGGCGGTTCCCCACGCCGCTCGAACGCGAGCTCATGGCCTGACGAACGGCCCGACGCCGGACGGTGTGACCTGCAGGCCCGTCGGGGCCCACCCGCCAGGGCTCCACTCGGTGCGTGCGCCACACTTCTCCCATGAGCGATGAACCCACCCCTGCGCTGACCCGACGCAGGATGCTCGGCCTGGCCGGCGCGGCCGGGGCCACCGTCGCGCTCGGCGGCCTCAGGCCGCTCGTCGACCTGGCCGGAGCACAGCCCACCACCGTCGACGGCGACGGCGCCATCGGGGCCAGCCGCGGGGCGACCTGCGTGCTCACCCCCGAGGCCACCCAGGGCCCGTACTACCTCGCGGACGAGGCCATCCGGCGCGACATCCGTGAAGGGCGCGGCGGCGAGGTGCTGCGACTCGTGCTGGGCGTGGTCGACGCCACCACCTGCGAGCCGATCGAAGGGGCGACGGTGGAGATCTGGCACGCCGATCGGCAGGGCAACTACTCGGGGTTCGGTGCCACCACCTCGAACCACACCTTCCTGCGCGGCGGGCAGGTCACCGATGCGTCGGGGCTGGTGCGCTTCGTCACCACCTACCCGGGCTGGTACCCCGGCCGGTGCGCCCACATCCACGTCAAGGTCCACGTCGGCGGCGATGCGGTCCACACGGGCCAGCTCTACTTCCCCCAGCGGGTGAGCAACCAGGTGTACGCCCAGGCCCGCTACCGCCACACCGGGAACCGGGTGGCCAACCACCAGGACGGGATCTACAACGGGTCCCACGGCGACCAGACCAAGCTCGCCATCACCCGGCCCGCCGGTGGCGGCTACAAGGGCACGATCACCATGGGCGTCCAGACCTGACGCTGGCCCGCGACGACACCGCGATCACGGGGTCGGCGGAGCGCCGAGCCGGAGGAGCGGTCGCGACCGCACCTACCAGGGGTCGACGGGGTGCTTCCGGGTCGTTCGGGGCGGGGGCGGCGGGCACGAGCGGAGGGTGTTGACGATGCGCCGCCGCGAGTGGGCGGGGTCGATGACGTCGTCGATCTCGAAGTGGGTGGCCATGTTCAGGGCCTTGCCGTGCTCGTAGGCCCGGGCCACGAGACGGTCGAACTCGGCCCGGCGCTCGTCGGGGTCGGCGATGGCCTCGAGCTCGCGGCGAAAGCCCAGTTGCACCGCACCCTCGAGGCCCATGCCGCCGAACTCGCCGCTGGGCCAGGCCACGGTGAACAGCGGCCGGTGGAAGCTGCCCCCGGCCATGGCCTGGGCGCCCAGGCCGTAGCCCTTGCGCAGCACGATGGTGAAGAAGGGCACGGTGAGGCCCGCCCCCGTGACGAACAGGCGGCTGAAGTGGCGCACCTGGGCCTGCTCCTCGGCCTCGGGCCCGACCAGGAAGCCCGGGGTGTCGCACAGGAAGAGCACCGGCAGGTCGAACGCGTCGCAGAGCTGCAGGAACCGGGCGGCCTTGTCGGCGGCGTCGGCGTCGATGGCGCCGCCCAGGTGCAGCGGGTTGTTGGCCACGACACCGAGCGGGCGACCCTCGATCCGCACCAGCGCGGTGACGATGCCGACCCCGAACTGGGCCCGGAGCTCGAGCACCGAGTCGGTGTCGGCGAGCGTGGTGAGCACCTCGCGCACGTCGTAGACCCGGCGGCGGTTCTCGGGGATGAGCCCCCGCAGCCGGTCCTGGTCGGCACAGTCCCATCCGGCCAGCTCGCCGTCTCCCTCGGTGGGGAAGTAGGCGAGGTAGCGCTTGGCCACGGCGACGGCCTCGACCTCGTCGGCCACCACCACGTCGACCACCCCGTTGGGGGCCTGCACCGACACGGGGCCGACCGCCTCCGGCGGGAAGGATCCCAGGCCGCCACCCTCGATCATGGCCGGCCCACCCATGCCGATGTTGGCGTCGGTGGTGGCGATGATCACGTCGCAGCAGCCGAGCAGCGCGGCGTTGCCGGCGAAGCACCGCCCGCTGACGATCCCGATGGTGGGCACCAGGCCGCTGAGGCCGGCGAACAGCGCGAACGCCATGCAGTCCAGGCCGGCCACCACAGGCGAGTCGGTGTCGCCGGGCCGTCCACCTCCACCCTCGGCGAAGAGGACGACCGGCAGGCGCAGGCGCTCGACGAGCTCGAACAGGCGATCCTTCTTGCGGTGGTTCTGCTGGCCCTGGGTGCCGGCCAGCACCATGTAGTCGTAGGAGACGACCGCGCAGCGACGGCCGTTCACCCGGGCGACGCCACCGATGAGCCCGTCGGCCGGCGTGCGCTGGATCAGCTCGTCGAGCGGGCGGCGACTGCGCTGGGCCGCGATGACGAGCGAGCCGTACTCCTCGAACGACCCGGGGTCGACCAGGTCGTCGAGGTTCTGCCGGGCCGTGCGGTGGCCACGGCCGTGGCGCTTGGCCACGGCGTCGGGGCGGACTTCGTCGCTCGTGGCCATCCGTTGGCGCTCGAGCACCTCGGCCAGATCCGGCCGCAGCCCGGGAGCGACCCGATCCCCCTCACCCTGGTCCCCACCCGCCGCCGTGGCGGCCGGACGGGCCGGTCCGGCCGGACCGGATGCATGATCCGGCGGCCCTGGCGCGGCTGCACCCGGGACGACGGTGATCAGCGGGTCGCCGGCCTGCACCAGGTCGCCCACCCCCACGCTGACGGCGCCCACCACGCCGGCGACCGCGGCCGGCACCGGGTGCTCCATCTTCATCGACTCGAGCACCGCCACGATCGTGCCCGGCTCCACCAGGTCGCCTGAGGCCACGGGCAGCGCCACTACCGTCGCCTGCAGCGGGCTGACCACCGCGGTGCCCGGTTCCATCAGCCGAACACCAGCACCACGAACGCGGCGACCGCCGAGCCGAACATCGCCACGACGACCAGCCACGCCAGCGCCACCATGCCCGGCCCCCAGGTCCGGCGCAGCGGCGCGTCCTCGTCGTAGTCGTCGGCGGACACGCCGTCGTCACGCCACTGGCTCATGGTCCGAGTCTGGCCGATGACAGCACCGCGCGGCGCCGGTACGCTTCGGGCACTTCCCTTCACGACCCCCACGCGTCCCGAGAGGTACCGCAATGGCGCTGAAGGCGAAGTCCCGCAGCACCCTGTTCGACAAGCTGAGCCCCATCGTCGGTGACGAGGAGGTGGTGGACGACTTGCTGGCCCAGTTCCCGGCACGCGACATGGACGAGCCCATCACCCGCGATCACATGCGGGCCGAGTTCGCGACCTTCCGCGCCGAGACGGCGGCCGAGTTCGCCGCCGCGCGCGCCGAGACGCGGGAGGAGTTCGCCGCCGTCCGATCCGAGATGACCAGCGAGTTCGCCGCGGTGCGATCCGAGATGCAGCAGGGGTTCGCCGCGGTGCGATCCGAGATGCAGCAGGGGTTCGCCGCGGTGCGATCCGAGATGGCCGAGCACCGCACCCACGTTGAACATCAGTTGGCCGAGGCGCACCGCCAGACGGTGCACCTGATCATCGGGATCGCCACGCTCGTGATCAGTGTCAACACCGCGGCGGTCGGCGCGGCGGTCGTCATCCTGCACTGACCGACCGGCGCCCAACGGTTGCGCCCTCGGGCGGTCGGTGCGATCGTGAGCGTATGGGACGGGCAGGCGGCGGGGTGCTGAGATCGACCGTGCTGGGGTTGCTGGTGGCGGTGATGGGCGGGATCCTCCCCGCCAGCGCCCAGACCGAGGGTGGGGCGACCTGCCTGGGCCACGCGGTCACGATCTCCTGGCGGGACCCGGGCGTCGGGACGACCATCAACGGCACCGGTGGGCCCGACGTGATCCTGGGCGGGGACGACTCCGAGACGATCGACGCCGGCGGTGGCGAGGACGTGGTCTGTGCAGGTGGGGGCTTCGACACGATCGACGGTGGCGCCGGCCGGGACGAGTTGCTCGGCCAGGACGGCAGCGACACGTTCACCGGGGCCGATCTCGGCCAGGACGTGATCACCGGCGGCAGACGCGACTCGGACGTCGCGCGGTACAGCCAGCTGCCGGCCGGGGTGCAGATCGACCTGTCCCAGGGTTTGGTCCACATGACCGGTGCGGGGGTGAACGGCGGCATCCTCGGCGTCGAGACGGTCGCCGGCACCCCCTTCGACGACCAGCTCCTCGGCCGATCGGGCGCGGACGTCCTCCTCGGCCTCCGGGGGAACGACACCATCGACGGGCGCGGGGGCTCGAACGACCTCGACGGTGGCCCCGGAGACGACACCGTGAGCTACGCGTCGTCCAGCGAGAAGGTCCGGGTGGACCTGGCCAACGACCACGTCACCCGCGCGCACACGGAGGACCTCATCACCGACTTCGAGACCGCCATCGGGAGCCCCTTCGCCGACCGCCTGCTGGGCACCGACGAGAACGACCACCTGATCGGCGGCGGCCAGGACGACGTGCTCAAGGGTCGGTTGGGGGACGACGTGCTCGAGGGCGGCGGTGGCGACGACGTGATCCACCCGGGCCCCGGCGACGACTTCGTCGACGGGGGCACCAACGACCCGGTCAGGAGCAGCGGCGAGCACGGCGACCTGGTCTCGTACCAGGGCGACACCCTGGACCCCGGTCGGACCTTCCTCGACGTCGGCCTCTACTTCTTCGCCCCCTTGAACAGCCCGCCCTACGCGTTGGGGGTCGGCGACGACTCCCTCAGCGGCATCGAGAGCGTCCGTGGGATGAAGCACGGCAAGACCCACGTCCAGGGCGACGACGGCCCGAATGTGATCATCGGCGGCGACGGCCAGGACTTCCTGAACGCCCGCGGCGGCAACGACTTGGTCTTCGGGCTCGGCGGCGCCGACATCCTCAACGGCGACTACGCCGCCGGCGAGAACCCCCTCGTCTTCGGGAACGACTACCTGGACGGCGGCGACCCCGACGGGCCCGGCGACCCCGACCGCGTCCACGGCAACGGCGGCGACGACACCTGCACCGGCGCCATCCCCGACGGCGACAACATGGACAGCTGCGAGACCATCTTCTGAACCATCGGTGACGGGCGGCGCACACGGAGGGCGACAGCCATGACACGAACGACTCGACGAATCGGCGGCGCGGCGGCGCTGGTGATCGGGCTCACGGCGTGGGGCGCGACACCCCTTCGCGCCCAGGAGCCGGGCCGAACGTGCAACGGCCGGGCCGTGACCATCGCCTTCGACGACCCCGGCGTCGGGACGAACATCAACGGGACCAACGGCCCTGACGTCATCCAGGGTGGCCCGCAGTCGGAGACGATCAACGCCAACGGCGGCGACGACGTGGTGTGCGGGGGCAACGGGCTCGACAGCATCGACGGCGGGCCCGGCCGCGACGAACTGATCGGCCAGGGTGACAGCGACCAGTTCCGAGGCGCCGACCTGGGCCAAGACCTCGTCACGGGCGGCAGCGGCGACCGGGACGAGGCCGACTACGGCTCGCTGACCACGGGGGTCACCGTCGACATGCCCACGGGCGGGGTGCACGCCACCGGCGCCGGCGTGAACGGCGGGATCCTGGGGATCGAGGTGCTCCGGGGCACGCGCTACGCCGACACGTTGATCGGTGGGTCCGGTGAGAACAAGCTGTACGGCCGGACGGGGAACGACGTGCTCGACGGCCGGGGCGACGAGGACGTCCTCGACGGCGGCCCCGGCGCGGATCGCGTGTCGTTCGCCGCCTCCTCAGCAGGCGTTGCGGTCAACCTCGCCCAGCAGCTGGCCAAGGTGCTCGGTGGGCCCACCGACACCCTCGTCAGCATCGAAGGGGCGACCGGCAGTCCCCAGCCCGACCGCCTCGTCGGCAACAGCGACGCCAACGAGCTGGCGGGTGGAGGCGGCGACGACACGATCAAGGGCAAGGGCGGCGACGACATCCTCGAGGGCGGCAACGGCGACGACGTGCTCTTCCCCGGCAGCGGCGACGACGACGTCGCTGGGGGCGCCAACGACCCCGTCACGAGCAGCGGCGAGCACGGCGACCTGGTCTCGTACCAGGGCGACACCCTGGACCCGGGTGCGACCCATCTGGGCATCGTCCTCTACTACTTCGCACCGACCAACAACCCGCCCTACGCCGAGGGGGTCGGCGACGACCTCCTCTCCGGCATCGAGAGCGCCCGCGGGGTCAAGGACCGGCAGAACACCATCAGTGGCGACGACGGGCCCAACGTGATCATCGGCGGCGACCGGCAGGACGCCCTGGCCGGCCGGGGCGGCAACGATCTCGTCTACGGCCTCGCCGGAGTCGACAGCATCAGCGGCGACTACCCCGGCGGCATGAATCCGAACATCTTCGGCGACGACTACCTGGACGGGGGCGCCCCGACGGGCGGGCCGCCCGACGGCAACGGTGGTGGCGACGCCGACCTCATCGTGGCTGGCGGAGGCGACGACACCTGCACCGGCGCGGTGAACGACCCCAATTACATGTACGACTGCGAGACGGTCTTCTGACCGACAGATGACCCGTCGACCGGTGGGAGGGCGGTGGGCATGATGCGAACGGCCGGACGGATCGGAGCTGCGGCGCTGGTGATCGGGGTCGTCGCGTCGGGCGCGGCGCCGTTGCACGCTCAGGAGGCGGCCCGCACCTGCGCCGGCCACCCGGTGACCATCTCGTGGGACGACCCGGGCGTCGGCCCGACCATCACCGGGACGTCGGGGCCCGACGTCATCCAGGGCGGCCCCGGGAACGAGACCATCAACGCCGCCGCCGGCGCGGACGTGGTGTGTGGGGGCGGCGGCGCCGACGTCCTCAACGGTGGTGCCGACCGCGACGAGCTGCTCGGCCAAGGCGACGACGACATGTTTCGGGGTGCCGACCTCGCCCAGGACGTCATCACCGGGGGCAGCCGCGGCCACGACATCGTCGACTACGGCCAATCACCCGTGGCGGTGCAGGTGGACGAGACCACCGGGCTGGTCACTGGTGGCACGGCGAACGGTGGAATCCTCGGTGTGGAGACAGTGGTGGGCTCACCCCTGAACGACACCCTGATCGGAAGTTCGGGCATCGACGTGTTGGCGGGCGGGGGCGGCGACGACGTGCTCGACGGGCGCGGGGGCGACGGCTTCGTGACCGGTGGCCCGGGCGCGGACCGGGTCACGTTCGCACGCGCCGCTGGACGAGTGCAGGCGAGCCTGGCGGGGGGCTTCGCCACCATCGGGGACGGCGCAGACCCGCCACTTGTCACCCTGAACACGATCGAGGCGATCGTGGGATCGAGGTTCGACGACCGCCTCAACGGCGACGAGGGGGACAACGCGCTCACCGGCGGTGGCGGCGACGACACCATCAAGGGCAGGGGCGGCGACGACATCCTCGATGGCACCGGGGGCGACGACGTGCTCCACCCCGGCCCCGGCGACGACTTCGTCGACGGCGGCGGCAACGACCCAGTCACCAGCAGCGGCGCCCACGGCGACCTCGTCTCGTACCAGGGCGACACCGTCGACCCCGGGCTCCCCCAATTCGAGGCCTACCTCGGTCCCGGGTTCCTGGGCGAGCCCCCGGGCGCCTTCGGCGTGGGCGAGGACGAGTTCACCGGTGTCGAGAGCATCCGTGGCGTCAAGACGAAGACGAACGTCCTCCAGGGCGACGACGGCCCCAACGTGATGATCGGCGGGCCGAGGACCGACTCGCTGGAGGGTTTCGGCGGCAACGACCTGCTCTTCGCGCTCGAGGCCAACGACGCCCTCGACGGGGGCCCGGGCACCGACTTCCTCGACGCCGGCTCGCCGACCGGCCCCGACGACGCCGACCTGAACGACGGCGGGGACGGCGACGACACCTGTGTCGGGGCACTCCCCGCCTTCACCACCCGTTGCGAGGACGGCTGACGGCCGGCCCTGGCCGTTGCGCGATCGGGCGGACGGCGCGACCCTCAACCATGGGGCGGATCCTGACGGGCGTGGCGGGGCTGGTCGTGCTGGTGCTGAGCGGAGTCGCTCCCGCCGCGCAGGCCGACGGCGAGCCGGGCGCCACCTGCAACGGCCACGCCGTGACCATCTCGTTCCAGAACCTGCCTCCGGGGACCACCACCATCAACGGCACCGCCGGGCACGACGTCATCCAGGGTGGGCCCCGCAGCGAGACGATCAACGCCGGCGGTGGCGACGACGACGTCTGCGGCGGCGACGGCTTCGACAGCATCGACGGGGGGCCGGGCCGCGACGAGCTCTTCGGCCAGGGCGACGGCGACACCTTCAAGGGTGCCGACCTGGCCCAGGATCTGCTCACCGGCGGCAGCCGGGACCTCGATGAGGCGGACTACTCGAGCGCGGCCGTCGGCGTGCGGGTCGATGAGTCGACCGGCGTCGTCCAGTCCGCAGGCGGCGGCGTGGCCGGAGGAATCCTCGGTATCGAGGAGGTGCGGGGCACACGCTTCGCCGACACGCTCGTCGGTGGTCGAGGCGAGGACGGCCTGTACGGCGGCGTGGGGGACGACCTCCTCGACGGCCGTGACGGCGAGGACATCCTCGTGGGAGGCGCCGGCCGCGACCGCGGCACCTACGCCACCGCCGGCGGCCCCGTGCGAGTCGACCTGGCGACGGGCTCGGCCGTCGTCACCGTCGGGGGCCAGACCGCGACCGACGCACTCGCTGCCGAGAACGTCACCGGCACGCGGTTCGACGACCGGCTGCTCGGGTCCACCGACACCAACGAGTTGGCCGGCGGCGGGGGCGACGACGTCATCAAGGGCAAGGGCGGCGACGACATCCTCGGGGGCAACGGGGGTGACGACACCCTCTTCCCCGGCCCCGGCGACGACTTCGTCGACGGCGGGGCCAACAACCCGGTCACCGGCACCGGTGCCCCCGGCGACCTGGTGTCGTACAAGGGCGACACCGTCGATCCCGCCACACCCGACTTCGAGGCCTTCCTCGCCCCCGACCCTCGCTTCGGGGACCCGCCCTATTCGGTCGGCGTCGGTGAGGACACCTTCGACGGCATCGAGAGCATCCGGGCCCCCGACGCCCGCACCAGCTACCTGGGCGGCAACGACGGGCCCAATGTGATCATCGGCGGCTCGAGGTTCGACCTGATCGACGCCGCCGGCGGCAACGACCTGATCTTCGGCCTCGGGGGCGAGGATGCGCTGAACGGAGATGGCGACGACGACTACCTCGACGGCGGCAGCCCGACGGGCGCCAACGACTCCGACATCACCAACGGCGGCGACGGTGAGGACACCTGCCTGGGCTCCCAGGACATCTTCCAGTCCAGCTGCGAGACCGTGGTCCCATGACCGAGGTTGGCGCCCGGGTGGCGGGGATGGCCCTGCTCCTCGCCACGTCGTGGATGCCGGCTGCGGCGGCCGGCGACGACACCGCGACGGGGGCGATCCCGGACGGCGACGACACTGCCGCCTGCGAGACCACCCTCTGACCTGGAGGGCTCGGCCACGGGCGACACCATCCAAGCCGGCGACGGTGGACGACACCCGCACCGGCGCCAAACCCCAGTTCACCTTCGACTGCGAGTCGCCGTTCCGGCGAGAGGCCCGGTCCCGCCCGCCCCGATACGATCGCCGTCGGCCATGTCGACCACCACCCAGACCACGCCGGTCATCACCGTCCGCCCGTCCGACCCCGAGCTCGACGAGGGGCCGCCGGTCGTGGCCCACATCGTGAAGGTCGAGCCCGGCGAGGACGCCCAGGCCAAGGTGCTCGAGGCCCGGATCAACGGCACACCCATCGAGGCCCTGTGCGGGTTCGTGTGGGTGCCGTCCCGCGACCCCCGCAGCCTGCCGCTGTGCCAGGCCTGCAAGGACGTCTACGACCTCTACCGGTCGTTCAACGACGGCCTGCGCGACCGCCCGTCGGACTGAGCGGGCTCAGCCGGCCGAACCGTCGGCCCGGTCCTCGCCGCTCTGGGTGTCGTCGGCCCCCGTGTCGGGGTCCATGTGGAACGTGAGCATGCGGCGGGGGGTGATGCGCGCGTAGGACGCGGTGACGCCCCACTCCCAGTTGTCCCACCAGTCCGGGCCGTAGTGGCCCAGCACGTAGTCGCGGTACCCGGGCACCTCGGGGTCGTCGGCGGGCACCTCGTGGGCCTCGCCGTGCACCGTGACGCTCAGGTGCTCACCCGGCAGGAAGCAGGCGCTCACCGACGGCCGGGACCGCAGGTGGGTGAAGCGCACCGAGTCGGGCGAGGACCCGAACCAGAATCGGCCGCGATAGAAGAAGCCATCCACCGGGCCGGCGAGGGGCCGGCCGTCGGCGGTGGTCGTGGCCAGCGTGAGGAGGCACATGCCCCCCAACCGCTCCACCACCTGGGCGGCGTCGAGGCGGCGGTCGGGCGTGTGCACCCGCTGCAGGTGGGCGCCGGCGTGGGCGTAGCTGTCGTCCAGCACCGCCTGCAGGCGGGCCAGCTCGTCGGGGGTCTCGTGCATCGCTCCTCTTGTAGCACTCTGACCGACGACACGGCGCCGAGCGAGATGCAGCGCGCGGGGACCGCGGCCGGCAGTGGCCACCCACCCGCGCGTCATGGCGCGGCGAGCGAGGGACGAGCGAGCCCTGACGATGCGATGAGCCGTCAGGCGAAGAGCCGAGAGGAAGGCCCTCCTAGGACCCGGGGCAGGTGCTGTCGAGCTCGGTGATGGAGTGCAGCAGCGCGCCCGGGGACCAGGCCACGAGCCAGGTGGTCGAGCACTGGGCCGCCGCGCCGTCGGGCGAGCACGACACCGTCACCGTGGCCGTCACCTGGACCTGGGCGGCCTGGTCGGGATCGATGATCCGCAGTGGCTGGTAGGTGTTGCCGGCGAACCCCGACTTCCAGTCGACGTTGTCGGCCCCCAGGCACAGCCACGCCACGGTGAACGCCGGTTGGCACCCGTCGCCGCAGCTGACCTGGGGCGAGATGCGCAGGCCCTGCTGCGCGACCCCGTCGTCCCCCGCGCGGACGGCGTCACCGACATGGCACCACGGGACACAGGGGGCGGCGGCCATCAGCGGAGTGTGGTCGGGAGACGGCGCACCCCCCGATTCTCGCCCGCGCGGCCGCCTCGTGCGGGGATCGGACGGCGGCTGGGCCCCCCCAGCTCAGCCGTCGCCGGCGGTGGTGGTCGTGGTGGGCGGTGGTGGTGCCGGGGTGGCGGCCACGAAACGGGCGGCGAGGGGCGCCGCCGCCGAGCCCCCGCTGCCACCGCCCTCGACCAGGCAGGCGAACGCCACGTCCTCGTCGAACCCCACGAACCAGGCGTGGGTCTCGGGCGGGTCCTCGGCCCCGAACTCGGCGGTGCCGGTCTTGCCGGCCACGTCGCGGCCCTGCACCGCGGCGTTGGTGCCGGTGCCGAGGGTGACCACCTCGTGCATCAGCTCGGCGATGGTGTCGTCGATGCCCTCGTCCAACGGGATGGGCTCGGGACGCTCGGGGGCCTGGTCGCCGTGGATCAGGGTGGGCGCCCGCCACGAGCCGTCCTTCACGGCCGCGGCCACCGACGCCATGTGGAGCGGGCTGGCCGTGACCCGCCCCTGGCCGATGGCGGCGGCCAGCAGGTCGGCCTGGCCGTCAGGGGCCGGGAAGCTGCCGCCCACCGAATCGATGCCGATGTCGTAGGGCATGTTGAAGCCGAACTGGTCGGCCGAGGCCTCGAGCGACCCGTCGGGCAGCAGCCCCGCCTGGATGATGAACGAGGTGTTGCACGACCGGTAGAACGCCTCACGGAACGGGATGGTGCCGAAGGCCTCCCCGGCGTAGTTGCCGAAGCCGTTGGCGGTGGCGGGGCAGGCCACCGGCACGTCGGGGTCGACCCCCACCCCGAGCAGGGCGTTGGTGGTGACGATCTTGAACGTCGACCCCGGCGGATAGGCGCCGCTGATGGGGCGGTTGAGGCCGTCGTCGGGGTTCTGGGCCACGGCGAGGATCTCGCCGGTGCCCGGCTGGATCGCCACGAAGGCGGCGGGGCCCGACGCGACGGCGACGGCGTTCTCGGCCGCGGCCTGCATGACCGGGTCGAACGAGGTGACGAGGGGATCGCCCGGAGCGCCCTCGAACACGTGGATCACCTCGGGGACGCCCGAGGCCCCCACCAGCTGCACCTGCCCTGACGGCTCGCCCGACAACACGTCGTTGAAGCGGGCCTGCAGGCCCTGGGTGCCGACGGTGTCACCTGCTTCGACCAGGGGACCGAGGGTGGCGGCCTGCTCGGGGGTGGCCGGGGCCGTGGTGCCCACGATGAGCGGAGCCGTGCCCTCGGCCAGCGGCTGGCCGTTGCGGTCCACCACCGCGGCCCGCACCGGGGCGGTCCGGGTACGGGTGAAGCGCTGGCCCTCCACCATGCCCGGGTAGAGCGTGGCCGGCGACCAGTCGACCAGCCAGGTACCGTCTCGGCGCACCATGTCGAGCGTGTTGTCGTAGCGCCACATGCCGAGGCCCGCCAGGGTCAGCTCGGCGGTGAAGGCCACCGTGGCGCGGTCGTCGGTGATCTCGGCGGCACCGGGCTCGTACACGGCGTCGCGCACCTGCAGCGCGGACTGCATCTGCTGGTGGGTCAGCACGAACCCGGGCGGCGGGTCGGCCACGGCCGCGGCCATGGCCTCGAGGTCGCCGGCGGTCCAGGCGGCCAGGTAGGCATCGGCCTCGGCCAGGTGGGTAGGCCCACCTGACGACGACACCGACCGGAACACCAGGAAGCCGAGGATGAGCATCGTGACCACCGCCAGCGCGACGACCACCTGCGGGCGAGCGCGGTCGACGGCCGGGCGCGCGCCCTCACCGGACGGCTGCGCCCGCGTGGAGGGTGGGGGCCTTCGTGGCCCTGGTGGCTGCTCGCCCATCGTTGTCCTCGGTACGCAGCTCGGCGAAGCGGGCCACGGTAGGTGGGAGATCGTAACGTGACGGTCCCCGAAGGCGGCCGCGCCACTGCCACCGACGCCCCCGCCCGCACCCGTTCCCACGGCGACGGTACGGTCGCTGCGATGGGTGACGACGGGAATCGAGTGGGCCCCCTGGGCGGGTTCACCCGGCGCCGGCTGCTGGTCGGTGGGATGGCCCTCGGCGTGGTGGGCGTCGCCGCCTCGTGCGGGCTGTTCGACGACGACGGGCCCGAGCGCATCGCCTACGGGAACCACCCGTCGCAGTTCTCGGAGCTGTGGCGCCCGTCAGGCCCGTCCCCCTGGCCGGTGGTGGTGATGATCCACGGTGGGTCCTGGGGCGAGAGCACCGACTGCACGTTCATGCACCACGTGGCCCGCGACCTGGCCAACCACGGCGTGGCCGTCTGGAACATCGAGTACCGCCGCCTCGGCCAGCGCGGCGGCGGCTGGCCCGGAACCCTCACCGACGTGTCCGCCGCCATCGACGACCTGGTGGGCCGCGCCGACGAGGTGCAGGTCGACACCGATCGGCTGGTGCTCCTGGGCCACTCCGCCGGCGGCCAGTTGGCCCTGTGGGCCGGTGCCGGCGACGGCCTGTCCCCTGGCTCCCCCGTGGCCGCACCGCGCGCGGCGCCGCGGGCTGTCGTGGCGCTGGCACCCGTCGCCGACCTGGCGAGGTGCGCCACAGAGGGCCTGGCCGAGGGCAGCTGCGCCGCCTTCCTCGGCGGCATGCCCGACCAGGTTCCCCAGCGCTACGCCGTCGCCTCACCCCAGCAGCGACTGCCCTTGGGTGTGCCCCAGCGGCTGTTCCACGGCACCGTCGACGACGTCGTGCCGCTGGACTACAGCCGTGCCTACGTGTCGGCGGCGCAGGCCGCCGGCGACGACGCCGCGCTCACCGAGCAGGCCGACGCCAACCACTTCACGGTGCTCCAACCGGCGAGCCCGGCGTGGGGTCAGGTCCGGGCCACCGTCGATCAGCTCCTGACCTGACGCCACTCCCGGCCACCGGGGCCAACCATCGACCGTGTCCAGCGGGAGCGGTCGACAGCGGGACCCTGCGGAGCGGGACCGGTCGGCCTCAGGCCGCCCGGGCCCTCGTGCACGGGAATCAGCCGGCGAGGATCCACTGCTGGGTGGGCTCGGGCTCCACGTCGGCGCTGAAGAAGCGGTCGAACGCCTCCTCGGCGGCGTCGTCCTCCTCGTGGGCCCATCCCGCCCCGAAGCTCTTCTCGGGCGCGCTCACCGACGAGGCGTTGATGGCGTCCACGGGGGGCGCCGACGGCAACGACGGCTCGGCCGCCGACCCGATGGCACCCATGCCGTCGGTGACCGGAGCGCCCGGAGCGATCGTCAGGTCGGACTCACCGGGCTTGCGGCTGATCGCGTAGTTGAGCAGGTCGGGATCGTCGGCGATCCCCGCCAGCTCGGTGGCGGCCGCGGAGATGCGGGCCCGCAGGTGCGACCGCACGCCTTCCAGGGCCACGGTCTCGGCGGCGACGGCCAGCCGGAGCGTCTCGAGCTGGCTGGCCTCGAGCTGCACCCGCTCCCACTCCGAGGCGATGGCGGCGCGCTCGGTGGCGAAGTACTCGCGGGCCTGCTCCTGTGCCTGGGTGAGGATCGCCTGCGCCCGCGCCCGGGCGTCGGACACCGCGGCGACCGCGGTCTTCTCGGCGAGGGCCAGGGTGCGCTCGAGCAGCCCCGAGTTGTCCTCGGTGCGAGCGGTCGGAACGGCAAGCGCGACCGGCGCGGCCTGGGCCTCGAGCAGTTGCGCCTCGGCCGACTCGGCACGCTGCTCGGCGTCCTTGAGCCGGGTGAGCATCCGCTCGACCGCGCCGCTGGCGTTCACCAGGAACGCCGTCACCTCGGCGGGGTCGAAGCCGCGCTTCGCCGAGCTGAACGCGAGGTCGCCGAAGATCCGTCGGGTTCGCTCGTCGGCGATGGGGACTGCCACAGAAGTGTCGGACATCCGCTGCGCTCCTCGGGAGGGTGAGGCGTTCTCCACCCATTCGTCGGCAGCTGAGCGGCGACCTTGAGGAGCTCGTCTGGGCCGAACGGCCTATGCCTTTGCTCCTCCTTCGTCGGAGCGGCTTCGCCATCCGGTTCGCCCACACCGCTGCTCCGCTCCGCTCCGCAGCCTCACCGCCCCCCGACCAGCGCCCCCCGACCGACCCCCTCACCGCCGCAGCGGCTCCGCCATCCGGTTCGCCCCCACCGCTGCTCCGCTGCCTCACCGCCCCCCGACCAGCGCCCCCCGACCGACGCCATGACCGCCGCAGCGGGTTCGGCCCCCGGGACGGCTGCCGGCCGGTTCGCTCAGGTCGGGCGGGTGCGGGCCCAGTCGGCGTAGCGGGGGGAGAAGAGGGCGGGGAGGCCGCCGGTGTGGAGGAACACGGTGGGTGCCGAGCCGTCGATGCGCCCGTCGCGCACCGCGGCGATCAGGCCGGCGAGCGCCTTGCCCGTGTACACCGGGTCGAGCAGCACCCCCTCGGACCGAGCGATCAGGTCGAGGGCCTCGCGGCAGGCGTCGCTGGGCGCGCCGTAGCCGTCGCCGATGCGGTCGTGGTCGAGCCGCACCGCCCCCACGGGGGCCGGGCGGCCGGCCAGCGTGGCCGTGGCCGCGGCCATGGCCGGCACCGCGTCGTCCAGATCGGGACGGGTGCCCACGTCGACCCCGAGCACCCGGTCGTGGTCGCCCAGGCCGGCCACCAGGCCGGCGTGCGTGCCGCCCGAGCCGTCGGCCACCACCACCAGGGGCCGGCCACGGTCGTCGCCGGCCTGGGCCGCGAGCTGCGCGGTCAACTCGTCGGCCGCGGCGACGTAGCCCAGGGCCCCCGTGGCCGAGGCGCCACCGACCGGGATGGCGTAGGGCCGGTGGCCCTGGCCGGCGACCACGTCGGATGCGTCGGCGATGGCGGCCTCGAGGCCGTAGTAGTCGAGGTCGCCGGCCCACACGAAGTGGGGCGCGAGCACCTCGTCGAGCACCACGTTGCCGGTGGGCTGCTCGGGCCGATCACTGGCCAGCACGACGGTGGCGGCGAGCCCCAACCGGTTCGCCACCGCCGCCGTGAGGCGCACGTGGTTGCTCTGGCGGCCGCCGCCGGTGACCAGGGTGTCGGCGCCCGCGGCCAGCGCGGCGGCGGCCAGGTATTCGAGCTTGCGCACCTTGTTGCCCCCACCGGCCACCCCGGTGAGGTCGTCGTGCTTGATCCACAACGAGCCCTCGGGCAGGCCCAGCACCGCCGCCAGCCGATCCATGCGGGCGAGCGGCGTCGGCAGGTGGGCGAGCTCCGTCCGGGCCCCCGCCGCGCCCTGGCCCGATCCGCTCGCCTGTCCCCGCCCGTCGTCCATGTGATCACCGTAGGCTGTCGGTGTGCGTGGCGGTCCGCCCGACCTCGTGTGGTATGTCAGCTACGGGTCCAACCTCCACCGGGCTCGCTTCCTGTCCTACCTCCGTGGCGGCGTGATGCCGGGGGGCCGCCGCGCCGACACCGGCTGCCGCGACCCGTCACCGCCCCGGGCCGACGCGGCGCTCCACCTGCGCTTCCCGATGTACTTCTCGGGCGAGAGTCGCGTGTGGGGCGGCGGCGTGGCCTTCCTCGACCACACCGAGCGCCGCGACGCCGACGGCCGACGCACCTACGCCCGCGGCTACGTCATCACCGGCGAGCAGTTCGAGGACCTCGTGGCCCAGGAGAGCAAACGGGCGCACGCCCCGGTCGACTGGGTCGCGCTCCGGCGCGAGGGCCGGTCGACGGTGGGACCGGGTCGCTACGACGAGCTCGTGGTCGTGGGCGAGCGCGACGGCGTGACGATGGTGACGTTCACCCACCCGGCGCCGATGCGCGCCAACACGACCGCGGCGCCCGTCGCCGGCTACCTGCACATGTTGGCCGAGGGCCTGCGCGACGCCCACGGGCTCGACGACGCGGCCGTCGTCGACTACCTGTGCTCGCATCCGGGCGCCACCGGCGCGTGGACGGAACCCGCGCTGCTGTCGGCGCTCGCCGACCTCCGTTGCGCCGGCTGACGCGCCACCCACCGACCGGCAGGACCCACCCTCACCGAGCCGGCCGGCACCGGCTGACCCACCACCCCGCCGACCGGCAGGCCCGCGGGCGCTCCCGACCATCAGCGTCGCTCCGGGCCCGTGTGCGGCCCATCGGGGGCGACGATCGCCCGGCGCAACCGGCGTGACCGCCGGCCCGCGGTCAGCGCTCGGTCTCCTCGAGCTGCGCCACCAGGGCCTGGAACTCCTCGGTGGTGTTCGAGTGGGGGAACTCGGTGTCCGGCACGGGGACGTCGAGGAACGCGCACAGCGGCGCCCAGCCCTCGCTCACGTCGAACACGAGCAGGCGCTCCTCGGGGATCGTGGCGATGACGTCGGCGTTGTGCGCCTCGTACGCGGCGATGGCGGCGAGGCGATCGTCGGTGCGACCGCCGAAGACGTGGTCGCGAAGGGCGCTCATCAGGTCGTCCCCGCCCTCCCGCGCGCTGGTGCCGCCGCCGAGCCGCGGCCCGATGGTCGCGTCGAAGCTGGCCCACCACCGCTCGGCGGGTCGGACGGTGAGCACCACCTTGGCCGCGGGGTGCTCGTCGGTGAGCCGGCGCCAGACCGCGCACGAGGGGAAGTCCACACAGGACCGAAACCCGTCGAGCAGCGGCGCCAGCTCGACGTCGTCACCCCGCACCGCCGCTGCCCATCCGGGTTCCGACCACGGCCGGCTGAACACCTCGACCATGTGGTGGCAGGGCCCGACACCCAGCTGCTCGAGCGCGGCCTTCATCGACCGCGTGCCCGTGCGACCAAAGCCGGCGCCGACCACCGACAGGCCCATGCCGGTCAGCCGAACATGGCGAGGAACTGCTGGACGTTCTGGGGGCGGAACACGAAGTTGTGGGCCCGGGTGTCGGCCATCGACGCCGACGGCTCGGCCGAGTAGAGGTGGCCGGGGAACAGCGTGGCGTCGTCGGGCACCTTGGCCAGCTTCTGGGTGAGGCTCTCGTACAGGGCGGCCGGATCGCCCCCCGGCAGGTCGGTGCGGCCGCAGCCCTCGAGGAAGAGGGTGTCGCCGGCCACCAGCCGGTTGTCGACCAGGAAGCACTGGCTGCCCGGCGTGTGGCCGGGGGTGTGGATGAGCTCGATGGGCACCTCGCCCACCCGCACGATGTCGCCGCTGGCGTGCTCGACGAGGTCGGTGGCGGCGGCGCCGGTCACCCGCTGCACCCACGGGGCCTCGTCGGCCTGCACGTGCACGGGCACCGAGGTGCGCTCCAAAAGGCGGCCCACGCCCTCGATGGAGTAGCCCATCATGTCGCCGCCCACGTGGTCGGGGTGGTAGTGGGTGGCGAGGGCCCCGACGAGGCGCATCTCGTCGGCGGCGAGGAGGTCGAGCAGGCCGTCGATGTCGTAGGCGGGGTCGATCACCACGGCCTCGCCCGTCTCGCGGTCGCCCACCAGGTAGACGAAGTTGACCATCTGGCGGGCCACCGGGTCGCCGGTGGCGAAATCGCGGCCGGCCAGCAGTTGGCGGAAGTACAAGCGGCTCTCGGGCACCGATCCACGCTACCGGCCCCGCCGGCGTGCCCGGGAGGCCGACGGCGACCGAAGGCCCCGGGCCGGAGCCGCCCCAGGCCGCGCTCGCGTCAGGTCGACGCTTCCCCGCTCCCCTCGGGCCGCGAACTCGACGACATGGCGCGCGCTTTCCGCGCGCCATGTCGTCGAGGTTGATCGGTGGGCCGTCGTCCAGCGGTCGTCGCCGTCGGTGGCACCCGT
This sequence comes from Acidimicrobiales bacterium, assembly GCA_044221555.1. Lineage (GTDB taxonomy): Bacteria > Actinomycetota > Acidimicrobiia > Acidimicrobiales > DATDAH01 > JAEUJM01. Next base: position 10,766 of record JBGAOY010000019.1, on the reverse strand, counting down.
CGGCCCGGGCAGACGCGAGCCGCATCCGGGCACACACGCCGCCGAGGTCACGTCTGGGCGCGGAACCAGGTGCGCAGGAGCGACTGGTAGGCCCGGTCGTAGCGGTCGTAGTCGGTGCGGAGGGCGGTGCCCGGCCAGCCGCGGGGCAGCAACTCGGGGGGCAGGAGCGGGTCGGCCTGGGTGAGGCGCAGCACCGACGCCGACAGGACGAAGCCGGGGGCCAGGGCGCCGACGTCGCCGGCCTCGAGCTGGGCCACCACGTCGGCCATGCGCTCGCGCAACGAGGTGGCCCGCCGGGCCCAGCCGTCGAGGTCCCAGAGGGTGGCGGCCAGCGTGAAGTCCGGCGGCGCCTCAGGTCGCGACGAGAACCGGGCGCACTGGGCCTCGAGCACTGCGGTCGCCCCCGGCAGACGGGCGGGGTCGAGGTTGTCGGGGCGGAGCCACACGCCCTCACGCAGCTCGGCCAACCGCAGCGCCGCCGTGGCGGCGCGCAGCTCGGCCCGCCGGTCGGACGTGCGGGGGTCGCCGTGCACCACGGCCATCGCCCACGAGCCGTCCCACGGCCGCAGGGCGGCCCCCCGGCTCTCGGCCTGCCGGGTCTGGCGGGCCGCCAGGGCCCCGGCCAGTGTGTAGTCGCCGGCGGTGGTGGTGAGCTCGCCGGCGGCCACCATGCGGGACAGCGCGGTGCGCACCGTGCCCTCGGTGATGCCGAACAGCGCCCCCGCCCGCACCAGCAGGCGTCCGGGCAGCGTGGGCGGCGACGTGCCCAGCAGGGTGCTGGCGATCACCGAACGGGCCGTGAGGGGGCGCTCGCCGTCGGCGGCGTCGCGGGTGGCGTCGCGGGTGGCGTCGCGGGTGGCGTGGCTATTACCGATCTTGCTCATGTGATCGAGAAGTGTAATATGGCGGCATGGCATCGACGGACCGGCCCACGCGCTCGGACCGCAGCGGGTCGAGCACGGACGTCCTCGCCGCGGGGGCCGACACCGCCGAGCCGACCGAGGCCACGGGTCCCAGTGCCCCGAAGGCACGCGACCCCGAGCGTGAGGCGGCCCTGGGGCTGGCCGGCATGGCGCCGGACGACGACCGCCTGCCCCGGGTGCTGCCCACCGACCGCCTCCTCGCCGGCGGCAAGCCGGTGCCGGCGCTCCGCGCCGAGCTGCGCCGCATCCCCAACGCCCGCAACGTGGCCAACGTGGTGGGCGTGCTGGTGCAGTCGTTCGGGGTCATCGCCCTCGCCGTCTGGCTCGACCACCCGCTGGCCTGGGTGTCCGCCTTCTTGTTGATGGGGCGGGCCTTCGCCCTCTACGCCATCCTGGCCCACGAGGCCGCGCACCGGCTGCTGTTCTCCACCCGCTGGTTGAACGACGGCGTGGGGCGCTGGCTGCTGGCCTACCCGGCCTTCGTGCCCTTCGACGCCTACCGCCGCTCGCACTTCGCCCACCACCGCGACGAGCTGGGGCCCGACGAGCCCGACCTCGCCCTCTACGCCCGCTACCCGATCACCCGCGCCTCGATGCGCCGCAAGCTCACCCGCGACGCCTACGGCAACTCGGGCTGGAAGAACCTGAAGGGCCTGCTGCTCGCCGTCCGCAGCCCCACCGCCCGGCCCGTCGCGCTGCGCATCCTGGGCGCGCAGGCGGTGCTGCTCGTGGGGTTCACCCTGGTCGGCCGGCCCGAGCTGTACGTCCTGCTCTGGCTGGCCCCCTGGATGACGGTGTGGCGGGTGCTGAACCGCCTACGGGCCATCGCCGAGCACGGTGGGATGACCCGCTCGCCCGACCGGCGCCAGACCACCCACCACGTGGAGCAGCACTGGCCGGCCCGCTTCTGGATCGCGCCGTTCAACACCGGCTGGCACCTGGCCCACCACGTGGACATGGGCATCCCCTTCCACCACCTGCCGGCGCTGCACCGCGAGCTGGTCGACGCCGGCTGGATCACCCCCGACCTCACCTATCCGAACTACGTGAGGCTGTGGCGGGCCCTCGCGTCCCGCGAGGCGGCGCCGGCACCCGCCTGACGCACCCGTTCGGCCCGCACCTCCCGTGTTGCCTGTCGCACACGCCGCCGCGGGCGGCACCGCGAGTGGTCCTCAGATGCTCACGCTCTCGGCGGCGCTCGGGTGTTCGCTGGTCGAGCGACCCCGCCGCGAGGAGGGTGCGCTGGCCGCCCGGCGCCGGTGATCCGCTCCGATCCGCGTCGATCATGACGCTCGGCGACGCGAGGCGAGGCGAGGCGAGGCGAGGCGAGGATTCCATTCACGAGGCAATGGCCCCCGGAACCCGCCAGGTATTGCCTCGAGATCCGGGCCCAGACGTTCTCGAGGCAATGGCCCCCCGGAACCCGCCAGGTATTGCCTCGAGATCCGGGCCCAGACGTTCTCGAGGCAATGGCCCCCCGGAACCCGCCAGGTATTGCCTCGAGAACGCGCCGCCGTCGGCTTCCCGAGCGGGGCTCGACGCCGGCAACGGTCGTTCTGCCGTCGTCCCTGGTGTGGTCGGCCACGACGCGATGGCGCGGCCAGGACCGGCGGGGCGTCAGCTGACGTCGTCGTCGGTGGCCGGGTCGGGACCCTGGGGATGGACGTGGGTGGGCTCGTCGTGGCCGTGCACGTGGCCGAGCTCGTGCGGTGCCGGCTCGAGATCGGGCACCGCCTCGGGGCCCGTCGCCGCGCTCGGGCGGGCCCGCCATTCGGCCTCGGCGATCGACACCACCTCGCGCACGGGGCGCCCCAGGCGCCGGGCGGCGCGGGCGGCGTCGTCGTGCTCCACCTTCACCCGGCCGGCGCTCACCTTCACCCGCACCGGCAGGCCGTCGACGGTCACCTCGTCGAACAGGCGGGCCTGGGGCCAACGCTGCAACGACTGGCCCCGCACACCCAGCGAGCCGGTCTCGCTCGTGAGGGCAGCGGCCACCTGCGCGGCCACCGCCTCGTCGGCCAGCGCGCTCACCGTGTGGCCCGGGCGCCCCTTCTTCATCAGGATCGGGGTGATCCACGCGTCGTGGGCGCCGGCGTTGAGCACGGCGCTGAGCGTGTGCGACAGGGTCTCGCCGGTGGCGTCGTCCACGTTCACCTCGAGCAACTGGACGGGCTGTCCCGGCACCAGGTCGGCGGCCTCGGTGCCGAGCACCACCTGGGTGAGGTTCGGGCGATCGTCCAGCTCGGCGGTGCCGGCGCCGAAGCCGCTGGCGTCGACGGTCATGGCCGGCATCGGCCCGAAGCCCACCGCGAGGGCCGACAGCAGCGCCGCTCCAGTGGGCGTGGTGAGCTCGAGGGGGATGTCGAGCCCGTAGACGGGGGCGTCGCGCAGCAGCTCGACCACCGCCGGCGGCGGGTTGGGCAGGGCCCCGTGGGCGCTGCGGATCATGCCGATGCCGTGGGCCACGGGGCTGGCGTGCACCTGGTCGACGTCGAGCAACTCGAGGGCGGCGCAGGTGCCGACCACGTCGATGATGGCGTCGAGGGCGCCCACCTCGTGGAAGTGCACCTGCTCGGGGGGCCGGTTGTGGAGCTTGCCCTCGGCCCGGGCCAGCGCGCCGAACACCGCCACGGCGCGCTCGCGCACCCGGTCCGGCAGGCGGGCCTCTTCCAGCAGGCCGGTGATGTGCGACGCGGTGCGGACGACGGTGGTGGCCTCGGCCAGCACGTTGATGTGGGTGGCGGCGATGCCGTTGCGCATCACCGCCTCGGCCTCGAGCCCCCATCCCGACACCGGCACCCGCTGGCACAGGGCCCGCACCTCGTCGAGGTCGGCGCCGGCGTCGACCAGCGCACCGAGGGCCATGTCGCCGGCGATGCCCGAGAAGCAGTGGAACCACGCGAGGCGGGTCACCCGTCACCCCCGAAGGCGCACACCGTCTGAACTCGACGCGCCACCTGTCGGAATCCGACGGTCATTGCGTCGAGTTCGCGGGGTCGGCGGGCGCGACGGGCGTCGTCGGCGCGGCCCGGTCGAGTCGGGTGGCCAGGTCGAGCATGCGCACCACGGCGTAGGCGGCGCCAAAGCCGTTGTCGATGCCCACCACGGTCATGCCCGACGCGCACGACGCCAGCATGGCCAGCAGGGCGGTGACGCCCTCGAGGCCGGCGCCGTAGCCGGTGCTCGTGGGCACGGCGACGACGGGCGCCGCGGTGAGGCCGCCGATCACGCTGGCCAGGGCGCCCTCCATGCCGGCCACCGCCACCACCGCATCGGCGGCGGCCAACTCGTCGGCGGCGGCCAGCAGGCGGTGGATGCCGGCCACGCCCACGTCGGCCAGGCGCTCGGGGCGCACCCCGTGGGCGTGCAGGACGGCGGCGCACTCGTCGGCCACCGGCAGGTCGGACGTGCCGGCGGTGACCACCAGCACCCGGCCCGGGCGTGCTGAGGCGGCCCGCCACACCACCGTGGCGGGCTGCCCGCCGGACAGCCGACCGCCCGGATGGGCGGCCAGCACCGCGTCGACCTGGGCGTCGTCGGCCCGGCTCAGCACCACCGGCGACGAGCCCTCGGCCCGCAACAGCTCGGCCACGATCGCCACGCACTGATCGGGCGTCTTGCCCGGGCCGTAGACCGCCTCGGCCATGCCCTGGCGCAGGGCCCGGTGGTGGTCGACCCGGGCGAAGCCCAGGTCGGCGAAGGGCAGGCGACGCAGGCGGGCGACGGCGTCGTCGGGTTCGAGGCGCCCGCCGCGGAGGTCGTCGATCAACGCCCGGAGGGCCGATTCGTCCACCTCACTATCCTGACCGCTCATGGTCCCGCCCGCCCCATCAGGACCGCACGCGGGGCAACGGTCGCCGATCTCGGCGCGGGGGGCGCCCCGGTGTGCGTCCGGGCAGCCGACCGCCGGCGAGGCGAGCCGGACGACCTGTACCAACCGGACCGGCGGGACGAGCCGGACAGGCCGGATGGGCGGGACAGAGCGGACAGGCCGGACATCTCGGATTGGCCGGACGACCCGCACGAACCAGACGGGCTGGACGGGCTGGACGAGCCGGACATGTCGGATGGGCCGGACACGCCCGACCGGCCGGATAGGCCGGACCGGTCGGATGAGCGGGATATGCCGGACCGGTGGGATACGCCGGACGAGCCGCAGGGACCGGAGCGGCCGGACGACCCTCGGTGTCGGTCACGCCGGCGCCGGATGAGCCAGCCCCACACCTCCTGGCCCGAGCCCGACGACCGCCCCACGTCGCTGCTGGTGGTGGGCGCGGCGGCGGGCATGGGCCGCTGGCTCGCCGAGCACGTCTTCCCCGCGGGGCCGTGGACCGACGTGGTGCTCGTCGACACCTCGCGGTCGTCCGAGGCGCTGACCCAGGTGGGGCGGGCCTTCTCGTGCCCGGTCGCCACCGCCGCGGTGCCCGACGGCCACCCCGCGCGGCTGCGCGACCTGCTCACCGGTCGCGACATCGCGCTGGCGACGTCGGGGCTGGTCGTGTGCCTGGCCGTCCCGCGGTCGGCCCTGCCCCAGGTGGGCACCTGGCTGGACCCACTCGTCGCCCCCGGCGCCCCGCTGCTGCACGTGTCGGCGAGCCTCGGGCCGTCGCTCGCCGACCTGCGCCGCCAGTGGCCGGGGCGGGCGGTGTTCGGCGCCCATCCCCTGTTCGACAGCTCGGCCCGGGGCCTCGACGGTCAGACCATCCTGGTCGTGCCCGATGAGGGCCGGGGCGGCGACGACCACCTGTGGCTGAGCGCCGACATCCACCGTGCCGGCGGCATCGCCAAGCTCGTGTCGGCCGAGGCCCACGACCGCGACATGTCCTACGTGCAGACGATGGCGCACCAGACCCTGTTGAACCTGATCGACGCCGTGGCCAGCTCGGGCCTCGACCTCGAGGAGGTCTGGGAGGTCCGCACGCCGCTGTTCGAGGCGCTGTTCGGCCTCGCGTCCCGGGTGGTGGCCGAGAGCAGGGAGGAGGCCACCGCCGAGATCCAGACCGCGCTCGACGGGGACCGGGTCGCCGACGAGCTGCGGGCCGCCGCCGAGCGCACCGCGGCCGCCGTCGGGTCGGGCTCCACCGAGGAGGTCTCGCGGCTGGTGCGGGCCACCCGCGACCGGTTCAGCGGCGCCCTCTTCGAGGCGATCCAGGCGACGGCGGCCGCCGCGGTGTCGGCGGCGCAGGCCAAGCGCGCCGAGCTGGCCCGCCGGGGGCGCACCGGCGCGCTCGTCGGGGTGCGACCGGTCAACCGCCCCGACTCGCTGCGAGTCGGCCACATCGTCGATGTCACCCCCACCTCGGTCGCGCTCCGCGAGGTGATGGTGGGCACTCGGGGCACGGCCACGCTCCTCGAGGGGCCCGGGCGCCGCAACGCCGCTCGGGTGGGACGGGGCGGCAAGCCCAAGGACACCGTGTTCGGCCTGGCCCACATCGACGTGGTGCTGGGCGACGAGCTGGAGGACGAGCTCGACGACTGGCTGGCGCACATCCGCCGCGACATCCGCTTCCTCGTGCCCGAGTCGGTGGCCGGCGCCGGCGTGCTCGACGTGGTGGGCAGCAGCGCCGGCATCCGCGACGCCGAGGTGGTGTCGGAGGTGGTGCGGACCGGCCAGCGCAGCGTGGTGGTGCGGGTGGGCATCCGGGCCGACCACGACGTGGACGAGATGGTGGAGGCGCTGCGCACCCGTGTGCAGCGGGCCTACGTGTGGCCCCCCGGGGTGTCGCTGCCGGCGCCGGCGCCGGCCCGCCTGCACCACCTCGGGCCCGCGGGCACCTTCTCGGAGGACGCGGCCGTGCACGCCGCCCGCACCGTGGGGATGCACGCACCCACGCTGGTGCCCCAGCCCGACTTCGACGCCGTGCTCGCCGGGATCGACGCCGGCGACCTTGGGGTGCTGCCCATCTCGAGCTCGGCGTCGGGCCTGGTGTCGCGGGCCGCCCGGTCGCTGCTCCGCCACCGGGGCGAGGTGGTGGCCGGCGGCGTGGTCGACGTGGCCGTCCGCTTCGACGCCTACGTCCGCCCCGACGAGAGCCTCGCCGACCTCCGCGGCGCGAAGGCACTCAGCCACCCGCAGGGGCTGGCGCAGTGCTCGGCGTTCATCCGCCGCTGGGAGCTCGAGCCGGTGGCCTGCGACTCCACCACCGAGGCGCTGGCCCTGGTGGCCGCCGCCGGCGAGTCGATGGTGGCGCTGGCCGGCGCCGAACGCGGCACCGCGTTGGGGCTGCGGGTGGCCGAGCGCGAGGTCGACGACCTGTCCGGCTCGATCACCCGGTTCCTGATACTGGGCCCGCCGGCGGCGTTCGGCGACCTGGTGGGCGGCTCCGACCCCACGTTGCGGACGATCTCGGTGAGCGCGTCGCTGGACCCCGTGCTGGCCCAGATCGACCGGCACGAGGCGGCGTTCGACGAGCTCCTCACCTCTCCTGAGGGCGAGTGCCTCTGGATCACGAGCCGCCGGGTCGGCGCCGAGGCGCCCGGCCTCCGCCACCTGGGCCGCGTCCCCTGGTCGCCGCGCACCCCCGTCGTGCGGGTCGAGGTGGCCCCGCCGGCGTGAGCACGGCGCACGCCCCGCTCCCGCGAGCGCGGCGCGTCACCGTCGAATGCCCAATGCATTCCGGTGGCCCGAACGCCACCGTCACAACACACGCCAGCCACCAGAACGAACAACCGACTGTTCCGGTGGCTCGAACGCCACCGTCACAACACACGCCAGCCACCAGAACGAATGGCGCACTCGGTCGCTGGAGCGGGCTCGGAGGAGGTCGTGTTGTCGCCCGACCCGCGTTGCCCGGCTCGACCGCGGATGACCGGTGCCGCCGCGCCGTTCAGCGCACGCGCACGGCGGCGCCCACGGTGTCGCTGTGCACCGTCGGACCGTCCGAACGGGCCCGCAGCAACGCCACCACGGTGGCGCCATGGGCTGCGCCGGCGCCGACCGACAGCTCGATGCGCAGCGTCATGGCCTCGCCTGGCGCCAGCGATCGCGTCCGGTAGGCGTGGCGCAGGATCTGATCGGTGACCTCGACGCTCGACCGGCCCTGGAACACCCGCATGGACACGTGGGGATCGGCGGCCCCCACCCGCACCACGCGGAACGTGCCCGGCTCGAGCCCGGCGTTGACGACCAGGACGTAGAAGACGCCTCGCCCGCCGCGTGTCCGGCCGACGGTGACGGTCTGGCCGGCGGCGTCGGCATCGACGATCCCGGCGCCGGCCCGCGGGCCACCCTTGCGCCGGATCACCAGGTCGGGTCGCGGCCTCGTGGTCACCGACACGTCCACCTGGTTCGACGCCACAGGTGCGGTTTGGTCGGCGTCGGCGCTCGCGGTGTTCGAGAACGTGCCCGCATCGGCCTCGACCGCGGTGTGGACGCACTCGACGGTCTGCTGTGCGCCGACGGCCAGCGTGGCGACGACCGTGTCGCACCCGGGTACGGCCGGGTCGGTGACGCTCACGCCGGTGAGCACGACATCGCCCGTGTTCTCCACCGTCAGGCCGTAGTGGATGTCGTCGCCCACCGCCACGGCCGCCTCGTCCGCCGTCTTCGTGAGGCTGAGCGACGCGGTCGTGGCCCGGGCGACGAACACGTCGCCCTTCTCGTTCGAGTCGCCGGGCACCAGGTTGGTCGCGAAGGAGAAGAAGGCCGCCGTGGCGCCGTCGGCGGACAACGCACCCTCGGTGGAGCTGTACGCGCCCTGGGCGCCGTCCGACGTGCGGGTGACGAGCACGGTGTCGCCGGTCTGGCGGTCGTGGCGGAAGACGTCCTGCACCGCGCCGTTCGTGTCGTCGGCGACGAGATCGGCGGCGCTCGAGTCGAAGGCGACGTACCGACCGTCGCTCGACACCGAGGGCCCGGCGGAGAGCCCGTGGGCCTCCCCGCCGCTGGACGACACGCTCACCCGCTCGGTGTGGCCTGCGGCCAGATCGTGCACGAAGACGTCCATGCCGCTCTCCGAGCCACCCGAGGGCACCCGGTTGGTGTCGCCCGGGACCAGGGTGGTGGAGGCCGAGCGGAACGCCACGACGATGCCGTCAACCGAGATCGCCGGCTGCTCCGAGCGCAGGTCCCCCTGTGCGCCGGTGTCGGCCACGCTGACCAGGCTGGTGCTGCCCTCGGACAGGTCTCGGACGAAGACATCGGCCTGGTGGTTCGTGTCGTCCTCCACGAGGGTGGTGGCGTCGGACATGAAGGCGACCCGCTCACCGTCCGCCGAGATCGCCGCCCAGGCCGAGGAACCATCGCCGAGGGTGCCCCCGCTCGAGACACTGGCCAGGGTCGTCGATGCGGCCACCGTGTCGCGGACGTACACGTCGGTGCGGGCGTTGGTGTCGCCCGGCGCTAGCGCCGCGTCGGTGGTGAAGGCCACGTACCGCCCGTCGGCGGAGATCGAGGGCCCGCCGCTGTACGCACCCGCCTGGGCGCCGCCGTCGGTGAGGCTGACCCGCCGAGTGGTGTCGAGCTGCGTGTCCCGCACGAACACGTCGACCGCGTGGTTGGTGTCGTCGACCACCAGGTTGGAGGCATGCGAGGCGAACGCCACGTAACGACCGTCGGCGGAGACCGCGGCGCTCTCGACCTCGCCGTTCCCCTCCTGCTCGTCGTCGCCCACCGACACGCTCGACGTCGCTCCCGTCGACCGCCGGTGCAGGAACGCGTCGCGCTTGGCGTTGGCGTCACTGGGCACCAGGTTCGTGGTATCCGACACGAAGACGACCGAGTCGCCGTCGGCGGACACGAACGGGGCGGTGGACAGGTCGTCCCCCTCGACGCCTCCGGACGTCACGCTGGCCCGCTCGCGCACCGTGAAGAACGTCTCGGCGCCGACGGTCGAGGCGCCGCCCCCCACGGCGGCGAGGGTGCCGGCCAGGGCCCTCACCCCACCGACGGCGACCACGCCCCGCACCATGCCCCGCAGTCTCCCAGGCCGTGGTGCCCTCGGCACCACCGTCGCCGCCTACCGCATCCCGGCGGCCCATGGCGGCGGCCCACGGCCCTCCGCACCCCATCCGGTCGAAGGGACCGTCCGCTCCAGACGAAGGGACTGTCCACCGGCGGTGGGCCTGGGTAGCCTGAGGCCGCTTCCCCGCACCCGTCCGGCACCACCCGTCAGGAGCACCGCCCATGGCGCTGCAGGAGAAGCACCGCAACACCGTCTACAACGCGTTCGTCCCGTTGCTGGGAGAGGAGGTGACCGAAGCCGTGCTGTCGCACTTCCCGGCCCGTGACGTGGAGGAGTCGGTCAGCCGGGAGCACCTCGATCGGCGCTTCGCGGAGCAGAACGCCGGCATCGAGGCCCAACTGATCGCCATCCGAGCCGACATCGACCAGCGCTTCACCGAACAGAACGCCCACGTCGAGGCCCAACTGATCGCCATCCGAGCCGACATCGACCAGCGCTTCACCGAACAGAACGCCCACGTCGACAGGCGCTTCGTAGAGCAGAACACCGAGTTCGACCGCAAGCTCGACGAGCTCCGGGCCGAGTTCGACCGCAAGCTCGATGACCTGCGGGCCGAGGTCAACCGCAAGCTCGACGACCTGCGGGCCGAGGTCGTCGAGCTGCGCCTGGACGTGGCCCGCCAGATCAACGAGCTGCGGGTCGACGTCGCCCAACAGATCGCCGCCGAGAGCGACAAGACCTTCCACCGAATGCTGACCCTCGCCGGCATCGGCGTCGGGGTCATGACGATCCTGTTCGCGGCGTTCACCTGAACGCCGTCGGGCAACCAGAGCGACGCCGATAGCCTCGTCGCCGGAGGGATGGCAGAGCGGACGAATGCGCTGGTCTTGAAAACCAGTGGGCCGCAAGGTCCCGCGGGTTCGAATCCCGCTCCCTCCGC
>JBGAOY010000018.1:0-87696 GCA_044221555.1 Acidimicrobiales bacterium | reverse complement strand
CCCGCCACCCCGCACGCCCCGCCAACCCGCACGCCCCGACATCCTGACCGCCCCGCCACCTCGCAGGCCCCGAATCCGGCCGCCGCGCCACCCCGCCACCCGCCACCCGCCCAGGGTCGCCACGCCGGGTGAGCGGGCGCGTGGTGGAGCACCCCGGGGGTCACGGTGCGTCCCGCAGCACATCGACCCCGTCCCGCCGCACCCGCGCCAATGTGCCCGCCACCTCGGCGGCGAAGGAGCGGTCGGCGTGCGGCCCGACCGCGGCACCGGCGAGCGCATCGAGGTCGCCGGCCGCCGCGAGCCGCGACAGGCGGGCCGCCTCGGGGTCGTCCACCGCGGGCAGCACGCGACCACCGTCGAGGGCCATCCCCGTCACGGCGGCCACCCAGACGGCCACGACCACCGCGAAGCGCCCGGTGGGCAGCCGGCGCCGTTGCCGGGCGGCGACGACGGGGAGGGTCCGCTGCGCCAGCTTCTGCGAGCCGTCGGCCCCGACCTGGCGGCACGTGTGCCCCAGCGCAGGATTGGCGAAGCGCCGTCGCGCCTCGCCGGCGAACCCCCTCGGCTCGGCCGATGGCGCCAGGTCGGCCACCTGGAGCACGTCGTCGACCAGCCGCCCGACGAAGGCGGACACGAGCCGGTCCGCGGCCGCCTCGGCGATGGTGTCGCAGCCCGCCAGCAGGCCCGCGTAGGCCAGGGCCGAGTGGGGCCCGTTGAGCAGCCACAGCTTCCGACGCTGGAACGGCCCGATGTCGCCGACCTCCCGCGCCCCCACGTCGGCGAGCGGCGGCAGGCCGTCCGCCGCCTCGATGATCCAGGACCGGTGGTGCTCGGCCACCACCGCCGCCTCGTCACGCACGCCGAGCCGGTGCTCCACGTCGTCGAGGTCGGCTGGGGTGGTCGCGGGCACCATCCGGTCGACGACGGAGCAGGGGAACCGGACCGCCTCGCCCACCCACCGGGCGAAGGCCGGCTCGACGCGCTCGGCCACCTCGATCACCCGCTCGCGCAGCACCCGGCCGTTGTCGACCAAGTTGTCCAGCGAGGCGACCACCGGCGCCGAGCGGCCGGCGCCCGACCGGTACCGTCCGAGGAGGCCGAGGGCGACGACCGCCGGCGCCGATGGAGGGCCGCCATGATCGGCAGGGTCGATCCGCTCCGGGCCGAGCCGCTCCGGGCCGAGCCGCTCCGGGCCGAGCCGCTCCGGGCCGAGCCGCTCCGGGTCGAGCCGATCGGTGTCGACCCGATCGACGCCGACCCGATCGACGTCGAGCCGAGCGAGGTCACCGCGATCGAACACGCGCGCACTGAGGTCACCCCGATCGATACCGAACCCGTCGAGGCCGACCCGATCGACGTCGCGCCGATCGACGTCGCGCCGATGGACGCCGCGCCCATCGAAGACGTGGGCACCGAGGTCGAACCGGTCGACGTCGTGCGGATCGACGTCGTAGCCCTTCTCGGTGACCGTGAGGGTGACCAGCTCGGTGGTCGGCGCGGCGATGGCTGCGACCGCCGCCTCCCACCCGGTCGCGACCGACGACAACGCGCCGATGACCCGGCACGGCTGCGGCCCGTCCGGCTCGCGTTCGGTCACCGAGTAGAGGCCGTCCTGTGGCGCGAGCTGCTGCTCGGCCCGCGCGCTCCGGAGCGAGACGCCACCGATCATCGCCGGCCAACCCTGCCCCAGGAGGTCGTCGGCGTACACCCCGAGGTGGGCCCGAGCGAACGCCCCCACGCCGAGATGGACGATCCGGGGCGCGCCGCCACGGTCGTAGGTCGGCACCGATCCGGCCGTCACCCCACCCACCGTTGCCACCGACAGCCGCTCGCTCACGCCGGCCATGATGCGCCACCGCCGGGCCGCACGCCGCCGCCGGTCGGTGACCGACCGGGGCCCTCCATTCGGCCCGGATCAGGTTTGGCCGATCGTGTCGATCGTGTCGATCGTGTCGATCGTGTCGATCGTGTCGATCAGGTCGATCAGGTCGATCAGGCCGATCAGGCCCAGTCGGACGGATCGGATCACGTCGCATCAGGTCGAGTCGGATCAGCTCGAGTCGGGTCGGATCAGCTCGAGTCGGATCGGACCGAGTCGGATCGGACCGAGTCAGATCAGGTCGAGTCGGATCGGACCGAGTCGGATCAGGTCGACGGATCGGGTCAGGTCGTGTCGGTTCGGGTCAGGTCGTGTCGGTTCCGATCAGGTCGAGCCGAATCAGGTCGAGCCGAATCAGGTCAGGTCGTGGCGGATCGGATCGGATCGGGTCGGGTCGGGGTCGAGGGCGATCGTCGTCGCCGACGGGTCAGCGGGCCCGGTCAGCCAGCAGGCCCAGCACCGTCGCCGCGGCGGCCTCGGCACTCAGGTCGTCGGTGTCCACGACGTGGTCGGCCACCGACGCGTACAGCTCGGCCCGGTCGGCCGACATCACCGACGGGTCAGCGGGCCCGGTCAGCCAGCAGGCCCAGCACCGTCGCCGCGGCGGCCTCGGCACTCAGGTCGTCGGTGTCCACGACGTGGTCGGCCACCGAGGCGTACAGGTCGGCCCGGTCGGCCGACATCGCCGCGAGGTCGGCGGTCGGGTCGTCGCCGAGCAGCGGCCGGTGGTCGCCGGGCCGGACGCGCCCGCCGAGAGTGGCGGGCCGGGCCCGCAGCCACACCACGAACGCCCCGCCCAGGGCCGCACGGACGGCAGGGTCGAGCACCACGCCACCCGGCGCCGCGATCACCACGTCGGGCCGCCCGAGGGCGCGCCGCACCTCGTCGCTCTCGAGGGTCCGGTAGGCCGCCTCGCCCCCCTCCTCCCACAGCTCGCGGACGGACCTGCCCGTCCGGGCGGTGATGGCTGCGTCCACGTCCACCAGGTGGCGCCCCGTGGCCTCGGCCACCAGGCGCCCCACCGTCGACTTCCCCGCGCCCATCAGCCCCACCAGCACGACCGGGGTCACGGGTCGGCCCCCTCACCCGTTCTCGACGACATGACGCGCGCTTTGCGGGGGCCATGTGGTCGAGAACGGTGGCGTCGGGTCGATGTCACCGGTCGGCCCCGTCGACGTGGAACGCGCGGCGGGCCAGCCCGTGGGCCAGGTCGTCGGCCACCTCGGCCGCCTCGTCGTCACGCAGGCGCCCCTCGGCCACCAGGCCGGCGAGGAAGCCGGCATCGACCCGCCGCACCATGTCGTGACGGGCGGGGATGGACAGGAGCGACCGGGCGTCGTCGTTGAACCCGACGGTGTTGGCGAACCCGGCGGTCTCGGTGACGCGGCGGCGGAAGCGGCGCAGACCCTCGGGGCTGTCGTGGAACCACCAGGGCGGGCCCAGGCGCAGCGCCGGGTAGTGCCCCGCCAGCGGGGCCAGCTCGCGGCTGTAGGTGCTCTCGTCGAGCGTGTACACCACCACGGTGAGGCCGCGCTCGTTGCCGAAGCGGTCGAGCAGGGGCTTCAGCGCGCCGACGTAGTCCATGGGGGTGGGGATGTCGGCGCCGCGATCGGGGCCGAAGCGCGCCGTCACCGACGGGTTGTGCCCCCGCCACGAGCCGGCGTGCAACTGCAGGACCAGCCCGTCGTCCAGGCTCATCGCCGCCATCTCCGTGAGCATCTGGGCCCGGAACCGCTCCGCCTCGTCCGGTGCGGCGCCCCCGCCCCGGACGCGGGCGAAGAGCGCCGCCGCCTCGTCAGGCGCCAGGTCGGCGGTGGCCGCGGTGCGGTGACCGTGATCGGTGGCCGTCGCCCCGACGGCGATGAAGGTGGCCCGGCGCGCCCGGAGCGCCGCCAGGTAGCCGGGCCAGGTGGAGGTGTCCTCACCGGTCAGGTCGGCCAGGCGGCCGAGGTTGTCGGCGAACCCCGGGCGATCGGGGTCGACCACGTCGTCGGGGCGGAACGTGGGGACGACCCGCCCCGCCCAGCTCCCGGCCCGCAGCCGGTCGTGCGCGCCCAGGGGGTCGAGGGCGCCGTCGGTGGTGGCAAGGAACTCGATGCCGAAGCGCTCGTAGAGGGCGCGGGGACGGAAGTCGTCGCCGGCCAACCGGTCCAACAGATGGTCGTAGATCGTGTCGGCGGTGTCGGGCCCCAGCGGCTCCGCCACCCCGAACACCTCGACCAGGGTGTGGTCGAGCCACCCCTTCGAGGGCGTGCCCCGGAACAGGTGGTAGCCGTCGGCGAACGTGCGCCAGATGCGGCGACCGTCGGTCTCCGCGGGGCCGCCGGCGATCGGGGCGACGCCGAGCGCCTCGAGCGCCACCCCCTGGCTGTGCAGCATGCGCAGGAGGTAGTGGTCGCGCGTGACCAGCTCGACGGCAGGGTCGCCGATGGGCGTGTCGTCGGCGAACGCCGCCGGGTCGCAGTGCCCGTGGGGGCTGATGATCGGGAGCGCCCGCGTCTGCGCGTACAGCGCCCTCGCGATGCGACGGACGCCGGGATCGGCGGGCAGGAGTCGGTCGGGATCGAGCAGGACGCCAAAGGTTCGCAGCCATCAGCCCGCCGGGCAACACCCGGCTCAGGGCCCCCACCCACCGTTCTCGACGACATAGCGCGCGGAATGCGCGCGCCCAGTCGTCGAAAATAGATCACCTGTTGACATTTGCTGATCTTTGCATACTTTTCATGACCTATGACTCGACGAGACCTCGACGCCGCCATCGACGCGCTGGCCGTGACCCAGGAGAACGCGATCGCCCGCTGGCAGATCCTCGCCCTAGGGGGCAACGACGCGAACATCCAACGCCGACTTCGGCCGGGTCGGCTCACGCAGGAGTACCCCGGCGTGTACAGCCTTCCCGCGCCCCCGAGCTTCCGGCGACGACTGTGGATCGCTCACCTCGCGGTCGGCCCGGAGTCGACCGTGTCGTTCGAGGCGGCCGCGGCCCTCGAGGAGTTCGTCGGCTATCCCCCGAATCGTGTCGTGCTCACCACGCCACACTCGGGGTGGCAACGGTTCACCGATTTCACCGTCCATCAGATCAGCGACGTGGCGCCGGAGCACCGGACGACGATCTCGCGCCTGCCGGTCACCACTCGGGCCCGCACGATCGTCGACCTCGCCGCGGTGGCCAGCCCGGCGCGCCTGGCGCGCGTGCTCGACCACGAGCTGAACGAGCGCAACGTGCGGTTCAACGAAGTCGGCGAGTGCCTGCGCAGCGTGGCTCGCCGCGGCAAGCCCGGCGTCCGCAAGCTCACTGCGGTACTCGACGTGCGCGGCCCGACGTACGTACCGCCTGGTTCGAACGCAGAGGCGGTGCTGCTCGAAGCGCTGCAGCGCGCCGGTGAGCCCGAGCCGCGCCGGCAGTACCCCTTCCCGGGACGTCAGTTCACCGCCGGTTGTGTCGACTCGGCCTATCCCGGCGAGAAACTCATCGTCGAGGTGGACAGCCGCTCCTGGCACTTCCGGATATCGGACCGCAAGCGCGACATCGCACGCGATGCCGAGGCCGCCGTTCACGGCTGGCTGACTCACCGACCCCTGGCCGAGGACATCCACGCCGACCCCGACGGCGAGGCGGCGACCGTCGCCGCCATCCGCCGCGAGCGACACGCCCAGCTGCACCGGACCGACTCGACGACATAGCGCGCGCAAACAGCGCGTCATGTCATCGAGAACGGCGGCCCCACCAACTCGACGACATAGCGCGCGCAAACAGCGCGTCATGTCGTCGAGAACAGCGGCCCCACCAACTCGACGACATAGCGCGCGCAAACAGCGCGTCATGTCATCGAGAACAGCGGCCCCACCAACTCGACGACATAGCGCGCGCAACCAGCGCGTCATGTCGTCGAGAACGGCGGGCTACGCCTCGGCCACCACCACGCGGGCGCGGGCCAGGTTCTGGAGGCGGGCGTAGGGCGTGGTCGGGTCGCCCTCGCGCTGGGCCACCACCCGGACGGTGACGAAGTGCGTGCCCGGGTCGCCGAACACGTGGCGGCGCTCGACCGCCACCGCCTCCGCCGGCGCCACCGCGTCCTCGACGGCGAACGTGCCGGTGCCGTCGAGGTCCCACGCCACCGACACGATCTCGCCCGTCCCGGGGGGCGCGGCGGCGCGGGCCCGCAGGGTCACCTCGGCACCCGGCACCACGTCGACGCGGTCGACGCCGCCGTCGACGTCGACGTCGACGTCGACGTCGACGGTGAGGGTCACCACCGGCTGGACGCCGCCCCGCTCGTCGGCCGACGCGGCCACCACGACCTGCCCGTCCACGACGTCGTAGGCGGTCGTCGGCGGCGGGGCGACCCCGCGCTCGACCCACGCGCTGACGTCGCGAAGGGCCTGGTGCAACATCCCCAGGTAGCTGACCGAGTGGCTCGGGTGCTCCTGGGCCTCGTCGTCACCGTGCAACGCGTTGTCCGTGAACCAGAGCCGGAAGTGCTCGTCGGTGGTGTCGCCCAGGTGCTCGATCACCCGGGCGCGGTACCAGTCGGCCTGCCACGGCACGGCCTCGCGGTCCAGCAGCGACGCGACCACGATCATCTTCCCCTCGAAGCCGCCGGTCTGCACCGTCCCCGCGGCCGCCGCCGCGAACAGGGGCCCCAGCAGCAGTGGCCGCTGCGGGTACCTCGGCGTGCCGTCGGGGTTGCGGAACTGGTCCCAGACGGGGAAGTCGGCGGTGGGCACCTGGTGGCGGTGGTAGGTCTGCGCCGCGAGGAAGCCGCGGTTGTCGACCTCGACGGCGTCGCCGGCCTCCAGCGAGGCGATCAGGTCGGGGTCGCCGGGGCCGAACACGACGACGTCGTCCGCCCTGTCCACCAGCAGGAGCCGCGTGCCGGCGGCGGCGCCCGAGCCGACCACGAGCTCGGCACCGAGGAACTCGGGCGGCGCGCTGCTGAGCCGGACCGCCACGGGGACGGCGGCCGGCGCCTCGCCCCCCCGCCACGAGGCGTCGACCCCGGCCCGGGCCTGGCCCGGCTGCGCCCCCACCGCGAGTCCGAGTGCCGCGGCCTCGTGATCGGTGATCAGCGCCACCACCTCGCAGGCGTGCCGCACGATGTCGCGCTGTAGGGAGGGCGGCAGGGCATGCCCGAGGTAGCCCGGCTCCGACCAGAAGTCGTCGAAGTAGGTGGGGTCGGCCATGCGCAGGCCGCCGTAGAGCACGGGGAACGCGTGCATGCCCATCGTCCGGTGGCCGAACCACGAGCGGGGCGGGAAGCCCATGCGGGTCACCTCGGCGAGGGCGTCGGCCTCCTCGTCGTCGAGCCCCTCGAACGGGTCGCCGCTCCCGCCCGGCTCGACGGCGTCGACGATCCGGTCGAAGCGGTGGCGCAGCATCCGCTGGGCGTGCATGCGCACGGTGAACATGTTCGGGATCGCCATCGGCGAACCGATCACGTACGGAACGAAGCCGTCCCACACGCCGCTGGTGTTCTCGGCGCCGCCGATCGTGCGGTACCCGCCACCGCTGCCCCCGTAGGCGTACCCGAAGGCCCGGTGGCGGCCGTACATCTCGGCGGCGATCACCCGGGAGTGCCGGGCCACTGCGGCGTTGGCGCGGTACGCGGCGATGGTGGGGTCGACCGACGACCCCGGGGTGCCCGACGGCCCCCCGCCGTTGGTCTCGACGAAGTAGGCGCCGCTGGCGATCGAGAAGCCGATCTTGTCCTCTTCGCCGGTGGCACCCTGCGCGAGGTACTCGTTGTCGGGCACGGGGGTGATGTGCTGGAAGAACCGCCCCTCGTACCGGTCGGGCGGCGGGAGGTAGAGGGAGAACCGCGTCTCGGTCCCCGCGAACCCGCCGTGGACGTACCGGTGACCCACCGGGACGTCGCGCCATTCGTCGACGTCGACGTACGGCTGGTCGAACACGGGCGGGTCAGTTCCCGGTGGTCGTGCCGACGGCGCCGCTGCGGGCGATGGCCCGCTCGTCGGTGCCCAGGTAGCTGGCGATGACGGCGGGGTCCGCTCGGACGGTCTCCGGGTCGCCCTCGGAGATGACCCGACCGAGCTCGAGGCAGTGCACGCGGTCGCTGATCGACATGATCAGCGGCATGTCGTGCTCGATGATCAACGCGGCCGCCCCCAGCTCGCGCCGGATCTCGACGATGAGCGGGCCGAAGGCCTCGGTCTCGCGCTGGGCCACGCCGGCGGTCGGCTCGTCGAGGCACAGCACCCGGGCGTCGAGCGCCAGCAACCCGGCCAGCTCGACGATGCGCCGAGTGCCGGTGGAGAGGTCCTGGATGAAGGCGTCGGCGTAGCGGCCGAGCCCGAGGAAGTCGATGATCTCGTCGGCCTCGCCCCGGCGCGCCCGCTCGACGCGGATCGCCGGTGGCCAGAACACCGCGCTGGCCACCAGGCCGGTCCGCCGGCGGGCCTCGAGGGCGACCAGCACGGTCTCCCGCACGGTGAGCTCGGGGAACAGCGTGGCCGACTGGAAGGTCCGGCCCAGCCCGAGGCGGGCGCGGGCGGCCGGCGACCGGCCGGTGACCGTCTGGCCCACCACCTCGATGGACCCGGACGCGGGGACGAAGCCCCCGATGGCGTTCATGAGGGTGGACTTGCCCGCGCCGTTGGTGCCGATGAGGCCGAGGATCTCGCCGTCGCGCAGCTCGAGCGACACCTTGTCGACGGCGACGATGCCACCGAAGCGGACCGTGACGTCGGTGGCGCGCAGGGCGGGGACCCCGTCACCCAATACGGGGCGTTCGGACGGCCGGGGCGCGACCGGCACCGCGTGGTGGCGCTTCTCGGCCACCGCAGGGTGGCGCCGCTCCGCCCACTGCAGGATCGCGGCCCGGGTGGCGTGGCCGATCTGGACCAGGCCGCCGGGGAAGTAGAGGAGCAGCACCAGCAGGCCGACGCTCGACGTGAGCAGCGGCACGATGTCGTTGTCGGGGAAGAAGGCGGGCAGGCCGATCACCCACACCGCCCCCAGCACCGCACCGGCCACCGAGCCCAGCCCACCGATGACGACGATGGACACCAGCAGCAGCGAATCGGCCACGGTGAAGAACCGGGTGGTGGGCACCGATTGGATGTTGCCGGCGATGAGGGCACCACCGAGGGCGGCGAGCCCCCCGGCGAGGGCGAAGGCCCGGAGCTTGGTCCGGGTGGGCGAGATGGTGTAGGCCGCGGCGGTGTCGGGGTTGTCGCGCACCGCCACGGTGACCCGCCCGATGCCGGTGCCGCGGAGCCGGGCGACCACCAGCACCGCCAGCGCGAGGAACCCGAGCACCAGGTAGTAGAAGGCCTTCTGGGTGGCCAGGCTGAGGCCGAAGAGGTTCGTGCGCTGGTACGGCACCGAGTCGTTGAACCCGCCGCTCAAGAGGGGCTGACGGTAGAGGTACTGCTGGGCGGCGAGGCCGAACGCGAACGTGGTGACCGCCAGGTAGAGGCCCTTCACCCGCAGCGCGCTGGCGCCCACCAGCGCCGCGAGGCCGGCGGTGATGGCCACGGCCAGGGTGATCGAGGTGGCGAAGGTGAGCGGCTGGATGCCCGCCTTGAGGAACCGCACGTCGCCGATGCGGAGGTCGACGTTGAGCCCACGGGTGAACGCGGCCATGAGCATGGCGCCGATGCCCGCGAACGCCATCTGCCCGAGCGACAGCTGGCCGGCCCAGCCGGTCAGCACGGTGAGCGACAGCGCGCACAGCGCGAAGGCCAGGATCGTGGTGTAGAGCAGTTGCCGGGAGGGCTGGGCGACGATCAGCGGCGCCACCACCGCGACGACGCCGAGCAGCAGGAGGCCACCCCGATCGATCTGTCGCACCCACCACACGCCCTGGAGGGCCTGTGGGATGGGGCGGGCCTTGGCGGTGAACGAGAACGTCTGGGTCTCGCTCGGGCCCTGGCGGCTCTGCCAGTTCACCGCGATCACCACCGCGATGAACACCAGGAAGTCCATCATGCCGGGCTGGTCGAGGAAGTTGAAGCTGATCACCGCCTGGACCACACCGATGGCGATGCCGGCCAGGAAGGCCCGCCAGAACGACGACATGCCCGCGATGACGGCGGCGGCGAGGGCCCGCACCAAGGTGCTGGGGCCCAGCGTGACCAGGTTCGAGGCCGAGCCGGCCTGGCCGGCCAGCAGGGCGAGCGACAGCGTGGCCAGGCCGCCGGCGATGGCCCAGACCGCGGTGGACACCATCTTCGGGCTGATCCCGGCCAGCCGGGCCAGGTCGGGGTTGTCGGCCGAGGCCTTGACCGCCTTGCCCAGCGCCGTGCGGTTCAGGAGCCATCCGAACGCGACGGCGATCAGCGGGACGACGACGAGGATCGCCACCTGCGGGCCCACCAGGCGCACCTCGGCGACCTCGCGCACGGCGCCGATGGCCAGCGGGTACCGGGCACCGGGCACGTCGACGTCGGGGTACGACAGCAGGATCGCCTGCGAGACGCCGGCGATGCCGATCGTCGCCACCAGCACGATCACCCGGGGGGCGGTGAACAGCCGCCGGATCACCGCCAGCTCGACGATGGCGCCGTAGGCGGTGCCGAGGGCGATCGAGAGCACCGCGGCAGGCCAGAAGGGGACGCCCCACTGCACCACCAGCAGCGCGAACATGCCGGCGCCCACCAGGCCCAGGTTGGCGACCGCGAAGTTGATGACCCGGGTCGACCGGTAGATGAGCACGATGCCCATGGCCACCAGGCCGAACACCATGCCGGTGGTGATGCCGTCGACCACCAGTTGCCGGGTCACCAGGGTGGTGGCCAGCAGGGTGTTGTGGAGCAGGGTGGTGGGCAGCAGGGTGTGGTCGGGCACGCCGCTCGGGAACAACGGGCTCAGCCGCCTTCGCGCCCGAGGAACACGGCGCGGGCCAGGTCGTCACGCTCGGCCAGCTCCTGGGCGTCGCCCTCGAAGCGCACCTGGCCCTTCTCGAGGAACACGGCCCGGTCGGCGACGGCCAGGGCCACGTTGAGCGACTGCTCGACGATCACGATGGTCGTGCCCTCGGCCTTGAGCCGCTCGACCACACCGAGCAGCTGCTGGACCACGATGGGCGACAGCCCGAGCGACAGCTCGTCGATGAGCACCACCTCGGGGTCGTGCAGGAGGGTGGCGGCCAGCGCCAGCATCTGCTGCTGACCGCCCGACAGCGAGCCGGCGGGCGCGTCCTGGCGCTCGGCCAGCGCGTCGAACAGGTCGAGCACGCGACCGATGCGGCGCTCGAAGTCGGCGTCGTCCCTGCGGTAGGTGAACGCCGCCACCTCGAGGTTCTCCCGCACGCTCATCTGGGGGAACACCCCCTTGCCGCCGGGCAGCAACCGGATGCCCAACGGGCCACGCTTCTCGGGCGACACGTAGGTGACGGTGTGGCCGTTGAGCCGCACCACCCCCCGCGAGGGGGTGCCCAGGCCGGCGATCACCCGCAGGATGGTCGACTTGCCGGCGCCGTTGGTGCCGAGCAGGGCCAGCACCTCGCCCCGGCGCACCTCGAACCCCACGTCGAACAGCACCTGGACGTGCCCGTACGAGAAGTCGACGCCGTTCACCTGCAGCACGGGCACGGCCCCCGGATCGGCCCGCTGGCGCTCGTGCTCGTCCATCTCCTCCCGCAGTTCCGCCACCACCAGGGAGAGGTCGTTCTTGATGTACCGGGAGCTGCGCAGCAGCAGGTAGCCGCCGAGCAGCGAGGACGGCACCATCAGCAGGATCACCGCGGCCCGGGGGCCGATGGCGTCGGTGAAGAACGCCGCCAGCAGCGCGCCGGCGGTGGCGCCCACGAAGAAGATGTAGATCGCCCCGAGGGCGTTGCCCATGCCACGGAGCCGGTAGGGGGTGACCGATTGCAGCACCGGGCCGACCATGGTGAAGGCGGTGAACAGAAACACCTGGGGGATCACCCCGAAGACCGCGAACAGGAGCGAGCTGGGCATCGCGTACTGGACGGGCACGAACACCGCGACCGGCAGGATCAGGAGCCCGACGAGACGCAGGGCCTTCTCGGGGTCCTCGCGGAAGCGGGCGTCGTAGCCGCGCGCGGCGAACGGCAGGATGGCCAGTGTGATCAGGCCGCCCAGGCTGCCGAGCAGGCCGCGTTCGAGCGCGCTGAGGTCGAACCGGTCCTCGAGGTAGAGGTTGGCCAGCACCGGGCCGGTGAACAGCCCGAACCCCAGTGCCGCGAAGGCCAACATGGCGGTGCGCAGCGTCCGGATCTGCTTGAGCCGGGCGAACACCGACTCCATCGACATCGGCGCCGTGTCGGTCTCGATCACCTCACCGAGCACGTCCATCATCTCGAACTGGCCGCGGGGCGGCTCGGGGATGCGGAAGCCGAGGAACGCCACCAGCAGCACCGGCACGGCCAGGACGAAGAACGCCCACCGCCAGCCGTTGTCGCCGCCGGCCAGTGCGGCGATGCCGCCGACCGCCACCGGGCTCAGCGCGCCGACCAGCAGTCCCGCGCCCATGGTGGTGGCGCTGAGCCGGCCGCGGACCCCGATGGGGTAGGTGTCGGCGATCAGCGAGCCGTGCACCGGCAGCGTGTTGGAGCGGGCGATCCCGACACCGAAGCGGGCCAGGAACAGGGTGAAGGCGTTGAGGGTGAGGCCCGACGCGAACACCATGGACGAGAAGACGACGCTGGCCCACCCCACGATCGGCGCCCGCTTGTAGCGGTCGGCCAGCCAGCCCATGGGGACGGCTCCGAGCACGAGGAAGCCACCCGCGGCGGCGCTGATGAAGACGATCACCCCGCTGCTCACCCCGAACGAGTCGCGGATGTCGGGGGCGAGCACGCTGAGGGCCGCACCCTCGAGTTGCTCGAGCGCGTTGAGGAGCAGGAGGACGACGAAGGTGAAGCTGCCACCCACGGCCAGGCCCTGCCGCAGGGTCAGCGGCTCGTCGCCGACCCCGGGGAGCAGGTCGTCGGCGAACAGCACCTCCTTCTGCTCCTGTTCGGCCTGGCGCTCGGCTTCGGCGTCGAGCACCGCCTCGGCCAGCGCGGCCGCGTGCGCGGCGGGATCGGTGGTCGCGTCGGTCGCCTTGGTGGCGCTCACCGCGGCCGCGCCGATCGCTGCTGGCTCGACATCTGCATCCCCCGGGACCGTGGCGCCCAGTGCGCCCGAAATGAAATTCTCACAGCATCAGAACTTAGTTCTCGGAACCATATTGACCCGCCGAGAGCACGTCAAGGGGCGCGACAGGTCGGCCCATCCCCACCCGTTTCCAAGCGTTCACGCAGCTACAAAGGCGCGACTCGCCCACCACCGCGGCGATCCTGCAGGGTGAGGGGTGGGAGCAGGTCCGACTCCTGGGGCCCGCGCCCCGACGGAGCACCCCACCTCGCCGGAGAGCACCTACCCTGCCACCGGATGCCCTTGCAGATAGCGGTGCTGGTCAAGCAGGTTCCCGCGGCCGAGGAGCTGCGCCTCGACCCCGACGGGCGCCTGGTGCGCGACGGCACCGCGCTCGAGATGAGCGCCTACTGCCGGCGGGCGGTGAGCAAAGCGGTCGAGCTGGCCGCGGCCGATCCCGGCAGCGCGGTCACCGTGTTCACCCTGGGCCCCCCGCCCGCCGCCGACGTGCTGCGCGAGGCGGTCGCCTGGGGGCTCGACCGCGGGGTCGACATCCGGGGCGTGCTCGTCAGCGACCCCGCCCTCGCCGGCAGCGACACGATCGCCACCGCCGGCGCGCTGGCCGCGGCCCTCCGGCTCGCGGGCCCGTTCGACCTGGTCCTCACCGGGCGCAACTCGCTCGACGCCGACACGGGACAGGTGCCGCCGCAGCTCGCCGAGCTGCTCGACCTGCCCTTCGCCACCGGCGTGAAGACCCTCGCCCTCGACGACCGGGTGCTCTCGCTCGGCTGCGAGCTCGACGACACCTGGGTGGATGCCGAGGTGCGCCTTCCGGCGGTGCTGTCGTGCGCCGAGCGGTTGTGCGAGCCGGCCAAGGTCCCGCCGGCCGGGCGCGACGCGGTTCCCGCGCACCTCGTCCGCACCGTCGACGCGGCCGCCCTGGGCCCCGGCCCGTGGGGAGGCGACTCCAGCCTCACCACCGTCGGCGAGACCCGGGTGGTCTCGACGCCCCGCGCCCGCCGGCGCACGCCCGGCGCGACGGTCCCCGCCCAGGTCGCCGAGGCCGTCCGCGTGCTGGTCGAGCGCGGCGCGCTGCAGCCGGGTGGCGCCCGCGCCGCCTCGCCCCTCCCCCCGACCGGCGGCCCAGGGCCGCTCGTGGCGGTGCTGGCCGAACCGGGCCGCGACTCCCTGGCCCTCGAGCTGTGCGGGCAGGCCGCCCGCCTCGCCGCCGAGCTGTCGGGCGCCGTCGCGCTGCTCGCCCCCCACGAGCCGACCGCGGCGGAGGCCGGTTCGTGGGGCGCCGACCGGCTCGTCCGCATCGCCGGCGCCGAGGCCGAGGAGGACGTCGCCCGCGCGGTGGCGCGGTGGACCGACGCCAACCGACCCTGGGCCCTGCTCACCGGGTCCACCGCCTACGGGCGCGAGATCGCGTCACGGGTCGCCGCCGCGGTCGGCGCCGGCCTCACCGGCGACGCCATCGACCTGGAGGTGGTCGACGACCGGCTGGTGGCCTGGAAGCCCGCGTTCGGCGGGCAGCTCGTCGCCGCCATCCGGGCCACCACGCCGATCCAGATGGCCACGGTGCGGGCCGGGGTGCTCCCCCGCCCCCTGCCCCGGGCCCACGAGGCCGAGGTGTCGACCGTGACCGTCGAGCCCCGCCACCGGATCACGATCCGCCACCGGCGCCAGGACGACACCCTCGAGGGCCTCCAGGAGGCCGAGGTGGTGATCGGGATCGGCCGGGGCGTAGCCCCCACCGACCTCGACCAACTCCAGGGGCTGCGCCGCCTACTGGGCGCCGAGATCGGCTGCACCCGCAAGGTCACCGACGACGGCTGGATGCCCCACGCCCGCCAGATCGGGATCACCGGCCGCTCGCTGTCACCCCGGCTCTACGTCGCCGTCGGCACCAGCGGCAAGTTCAACCACATGGCCGGCGTCCAGGCCGCCGGCACCGTCCTCGCGGTCAACCCCGACCCCGACGCCCCCGTGTGGGAGCACACCGACATCGGCGTGGTGGCCACCTGGCAGGAGGCGCTGCCCCTGCTCGTCGAGGAGCTCGAGCGGGCGCTGGCGACAGCCTGAGCACGGCTCCACACTGGGATCGCCAGGGTCCTGGTCAGGGCTTCGGTCGGAGCAGCACCAGCTGGCGACGCCAGTAGTCGGCGAACGCGACGGTGCCCGTGGGGCTCACTGCGATGCCGGCGGGGGCGGCGGGCCCGATGCCGGCCCGGTTGCTGTCGACCAGGGCCGAGAGGCCGGTGTAGACCACGCCGGGGCCCCAATCGGCCGTGTCGACGTAGCCGATGGTGGCGGCGTCGGTGCTCTCGAGGCCGAACACGGTGAACCACAGCTTCGTGCCGACCAACTCGATCGAGTGGCCGCCGAGCCCGGTCGTGGCCATGGGGAGGGGCAACTCGTCGAACACTCCGGTGTCCTTGTGGAACCGGACCAGGTCCAGGTCGCCCCAGTCGATGAGGTACACGTAGTCGGCGTCGGCGCGGATCTGCCACGGTGCCCCGCCGAACAACGAGCCGATGCCGTAGGGGCGGTCCGGTGGCGGCTCGGCCCACCGCTGCGTCGCGCCGGTGACGACGTCGACCCGGTCGAGGGCGGCGCCGTAGAACTCGGTGATCCAGATGGCGTTGTCGCTGGGGTCGAAGGTGAGCATGGCCGCGCCGAGGGCGCCCGGCAGCTCGATGCGGCGGATGCATCCCTCCTCGCCGGGGTGGGTGCAGTAGTGGTGCACGGCGTTGGCCAGCGCGACCGGGTCGCTGTAATCGAGGAGGTTGTCGCAGGGGAGCTCGTCGGGATCGAACGAGTCGACCGACGTCGGGCGGTTCACACCTTCCTCGGTGAACCAGATGCGCTGACCGTCGTAGGCCAGGCCCGTCACCTCGGCCCCGTCGTTGGGGACGTTCACCGCGCAGTAGCGGTCATCCGTGTCGGTGGAGGGCAGGTCGACCGCCGACGGGTCGAAGCTCAGGATCCGGCTGTGGTTGCCGGTCGCCGGCCCGAAGAGCTCGCCTCCCTGGGTGAACCACACCTTGCCGTCGGCGGTGATGACCCGCTCGACCAGGGTGGAGTACCTCCAGGCCGACGGGTGGCCCCGGGAGCTGAACGGGTTGACGGGGATGAGGCGGAAGTTGCTGTCGAGCGTGGTCCGCAACGGCACCTCGTAGGTTTCGAGGCCCGAGTCGGTCCATCCCGCCAGCGCCCCACCGAACTCGCCCACCGACCACAGGCCGCCATCGGGTGAGAAGGCCAGGTCCAGGGGGATGCCCGCCTCGCGATGGCTCCACACGGGCACGCGGTCGCCGGCGCCCGAGTCGAAGTCGGCGAGGATGCTGCGCGTGGTCCAGGGCCGACTGCTCACCACCAGCTGCTGGTGGTCGACGTCATCGGGCACGACGACGGCGACCACGGGCGCTCCTGCCGCCACCGCGGTGCCGGCCGCCGCCAGCACCAGCGACACGCTGCCGGCCCGGGGCGCCGTGAGCGATACCGTGGCGGTGGCGGTCGTCACCCGTGCCACCTCGGCACCCGCAGCGACAGCGGTGCCCACCGGTGCCACCCAGGCCACGGTGCCCGCCGACGGCGTGGTGACATCATCACGGTTCGCGCACACCGTGCCACTGGCGAGCGTGGCGCAGGTGGTGAGCGTCAGGTCGTAGACGCCGCTCGCATCGGCCGGCAGGGTGACCGGAAGGCTCGAGCCGCCCGACCACGTGCTCAGGCCGAGCCGGGGGGACGACACGTTGAAGAAACGACCGTTGCCGCTCCCCGTCCAACCCAGCGTCACGGTCTGGCCCGGGGTCACGAAACGGCGATAGCCGCCGGTGAAGCGTTGCGGCCCGACCCGCACCTCGGCGCGCGCGCCGTCCGAGCACAGCGGCACGTTGGGGTCGGACGTGGGCTTGCAGAACGCGACCCGGTAGACGTTCGAGCCCCGCGCCTGGCTCGCCGCGGTCACCAGGTACGACCCGGTGACCGTCGAGCCCGACACGGTGCCGGCGACATCGACCGTGGTGCCGTTCGGTCGCGTGATCCGGGCGAAGCCGCCCGTGCCGTGCCGCCAGGTGATGGTCACGTCCTGCTTGGCGAGCTCGTCGACGAGGGCCGGGGTCGTGCTCGTGATGACGGGTGGCGGCAGCGGCGGCACCGTGACCGACGCGGGCACCACGACACGCGCCCCGGCCGCGCTGTTGACCGCGAGCCGGAAGCGACGCACCCCTGCGGACGACACGCGGAACGAGGTGGTGCCGTTCTGGGCGCGGAACCCCGTGGCCGGGTTGGCCGGATCGGTGTCGTCGTAGAGGTAAGCCAGGTTGCTGGCGTCGCCACCCTCGGTCCGCCAGGTGAGCGTGATCAGGTTGGTGTCGCTGACCGTCGCGGTGAAGAGCGGCACGGTGGGCGCCAGCGAGCGGAGATCCGGCGCGAGGGGGGTGGTGACTCCGGCCACGACGGCGACCGCGTCCCCCGCCGCGAAGGTGACCCGGTCGCGGTAGAAGAGCTCCGGGTCATGGGTCCCGGAGGGATCGACGACCGCCACCCGGTACACGCCCGCCGCCAGGCCCCCGATCCGGAAGGTGCCCGCGGCATCGGCGACGGCCAGGCCCGCCGGCGCCGCGTCGGACGCCCGCAACGCGATCACCCAGGCGCCGCCGACGGGCACGACCGACCCATTCTCGGTGACGCTTCCCGCGATCGCGCCGGAGAGCGGGGCCAGATCCTCGTCGACCGTCGCGGTGCCGGTCGGGCCCACCGCGACGGGCCTGGCGGCACCGAAGTCACCGAGGGCGGCATCGTCGAACCACTCGCCGCGATGCCCGCCCGTGCGGTCGAGGAACTCGACCTTGCACGAACCGGCCGGCACCGTGAGGCGGAAGCGACCGTCGGTGTCGGCGGTCGCGGCGCCGCTGAACCTGCCCGTGTTGGCGTCGACCGCAGCCACCCACGCCCCCGCCACGGCGTCGCCGGACCCCGCGTCGGTGACGGTCCCGGTGATGGTGGCGTTGCCCGCCGATGGCGTCGCCGCATCCAGATCCGGGTCGACCACGGTGGTCGTCCCCGCCGAGACCGCGATGTTGTCACCGCTGAAGAAGTCGGCCCTGTCGTCGAAGAACAGGTCGTAGGTGTGGCGCAGGCTCGGGTCGATGGCCGCGAGGCGGTAGTCCCCGGCGTCGAGGCCGTCCACCACATAGGTGCCGTCGGCCGCGGTCGCCACACCGCCGACGATGGCCCCGTCGCGGGCCCGGACCGCGATCACCCAGGCACCTCCCACCGGCGTCCCGGTGCCCGACTCCGTCACCCGGCCCCCGATCGACCCACTCGGGCCGGTCGGCGCCAGGGCGGCATCGGCGGTCAGCGGCGCCGCGGCATCGACGGCCAGGGCGACGGCGTGGGCCAGATCGTCGACCGAACGATCGTCGAACCACTCGCTGCGGTGCCGGCCGGACGGGTCGACGAACTCGATCCGGTAGCTGCCCGCCGGCAACCACAGCGTGTAGTGCCCCGTCCCGTCCGCCACGGTGCCCCTCGTGAACACCCCCGCGGCCGAGACCGCCACCACCAGTGCTCCCGCCACCGGCTCGCCGGAACCATCCTCGGTCACCCGGCCCGACACGGCCCCGGGGGCGGCCGCCGCCTGCGCGGCGGCCTCGTCGGCGGGTGCCGGGGCACCGGCACCGGGTGCCTGGGCAACGGCGCCGGCCGTCACCGGCGCGGCGGGCCCGGGCCGCGGCGCGGCGGCGTCACAACCGGCGTCCGCCCCGACTCCCCCGACGAGGTCGGTGATCACCTGGGTGCAGTCGGGCACGGGTGCGGTCGGGGGTGGGGCGGCGGCAACCGGTCCGGGCACCGCCAGAGACGCGACGGCGAGGGCCGCGGCGAGCGCAACGGGCGACACCGCCCTCCTCGGCCGCCGCCCGGAACCGCCGCTGTCCCGCATCCCGCACCTCCCCGCACCGCCGGGACGACGCTAACGCGTCCGATCCCGATGTCACGCCGCCGAAGCGGCCGAAGCCGCCCCCCAGGATCTTCGGCCATCGCCGCGGTGAACCTGACCACCGGATGCGCCGAGAGGCCACGCTCGCCTCCGATTGCCACCGGCGGCGGCGCCGGGCCGTGGCGCTAGGCCTGCGCCACGGCGCGCAACCAGGCGCACCACTCGTCGATGCCGTTGCCGGTCTTGGCGCTGGCGAGGATGACGTGGGCGCCGGGGTTGACGTCGGCCAGGTTGGCGAGGAACAGGTCGAGGTCGAACTCCAGGTGGGGCAACAGGTCGACCTTGTTGACCACCACCACGTCGGCGGCGCGGAACATCACCGGGTACTTCAGGGGCTTCTCCTCCCCCTCGGTGACCGAGTACACCATCGCCTTGGCGTGCTCGCCCACGTCGAACTCCGCCGGGCACACCAGGTTGCCCACGTTCTCGATGAGCAACAGATCGATGGTGTCGAGGGGCAGGCGCCCGAGGCCGGCACGGACCATCACCGCGTCGAGGTGGCACTCGCCGCCGAAGCCGGCGCTCGTGTTCACCAGTGCCACCGCCGCCCCGAGGCCCTCCAGCCGGTCGGCGTCGAGGCTGGTGGCGATGTCGCCCTCGAGGACCCCCACCGCCAACTCGTCGCCCAGCGCCGCCAGGGTGCGGGTGAGCAGCAGGGTCTTGCCCGCGCCGGGCGACGACATCAGGTTCACCGCTCGCACCCCGTGGCCGCGGAGGTCGGTGCGGTTGGCGTCGGCCACCCGGTCGTTCTCCGACAGCAGCGACTCGAGCACCGACACCCTGGCCGTGCCGGTCTCGGTGTAGCCACTGTGGTCGCCCACGTCGCGGGAGCCCTGGTCGTGCTCGTGCTCGTGCGGGTGGTCGTGCTCGTGCTCGTGGGTGTAGGTGTGGCCGGCGCCGTCGGTGTGGCGGTGGAAGCGGCCCATCAGCGCACCTCCTCCACCACGTCGGCCGGTTCCTCCACGTCCAGCGAGACCAGCTGGAACTCCTCGCCGCTCACCAGCTCCACGTCGTGGCCCTCGCACGCCCCGCACACGAGGATGGGCCAGTCGAGCGTGGTGTCGGCCGCGCAGGCCCGGCACCGCACCACCGCGGGCACGTGCTCGATCTCGAGCAGGCAGCCCTCGTGGGGCGAGTCGGTGGTGACCATCTCCCACGCGAAGGCCAGCGAGTCGGGCACGACCTGGCGGAGGTGCCCGATGCGCACGTCCACCCGGCGCACGGACCGGCCCCCGGCCCGTTGCTCCACCGTGTGGAGGATCGCCTGGGCGATCGACAGCTCGTGCACCGCTCAGGCCGACGCCCGACCGAGCGTGACCGCCGCCTCACGGTGGAGGCGACCGAAGTTGTAGTACGCCGCACACGCCCCCTCCGACGACACCATGCACGTGCCGATGGGCGTCTCCGGCGTGCAGGCGGTGCCGAACACCTTGCACTCCCACGGCTTGATCACGCCCTTCAGCACCTCGCCGCACTGGCAGGCCTTGGGGTCGGCCACCCGCACACCGGGCACGTCGTAGCGGCGCTCGGCGTCCCACGGGGCGAACTCGTCGCGGAGCCTCAGTGCGCTCTGGGCGATGAAGCCCAGGCCCCGCCACTCGAAGTGGGGCCGCAGCTCGAACACCTCGGCGAGGACGCGCAGGGCCCGCGGGTTGCCCTCCTCGCGGACGATGCGGGTGTACTGGTTCTCCACCTCGCACCGGCCCTCGTCCAGCTGGGCCAGCAGCATGGCGATGGCCTGGAGGATGTCGAGCGGCTCGAACCCGGCGACGACCAGCGGGAGCCCGTGGTCGGCGCTGACGAACCGGTAGGGGCGGGTGCCCACCACAGTCGACACGTGACCGGGGCCGAGCAGGCCGTCGAGGCGCAGGTCGGGCGAGTCGAGGATGGCCTTGATGGGCGGCACGATCGTGACGTGGTTGGAGAACACGCTGAAGTTCGCGACGGCGTGCGCCCGGGCCTTCAGGAGGGTGACGGCGGTCGAGGGCGCGGTGGTCTCGAAGCCCACCGCGAAGAACACCACCTCGCGATCGGGGTTGTCGACCGCCACCTGCAGGGCGTCGAGTGGCGAGTAGACGACGCGGACGTCGGCACCCCGCGCCTTCGCCTGGAGCAGGGTGCCGTTGCTCCCCGGCACCCGCATCATGTCGCCGAAGCTGGTGAAGAGGACGCCCGGCGTCTCCGCCACCGCGATGGCGTCGTCGATGCGGCCCATCGGGATGACGCACACCGGGCAGCCCGGGCCGTGCACCAACTCGACGTTCTGGGGGAGCACGTGCTCGATGCCGTGGCGGTAGATGGTGTGGGTGTGGCCGCCGCACACCTCCATGAACTTGTAGTGGCGCTCGGGGTCGACCCGCTCGCCGATGGCGCTCAGGACGCGGCGGGCCGCTACCGGGTCCCGGTACTCGTCCACGAACCTCACGGCGTGTTCCCCCGCAACGCCTCGAGCTCGTCGTCGAGGCCCGGGCCCATCAGCTTCAGCGAGGCCAGGGCCGCCTCGGCCTCGGCCTCGTCGATCTTCGACATGGCGAACCCCACGTGGACGAGCACCCACTCACCCGGTTCCAGGGCTTGGTCCTCCAGCAGGGCGATGCTGACCAGGCGCCGGACACCGGTGACGTCGACGCGGGCCAGTTGGTCGTCGCCGGCCACCAGTTCGACGATCTGTCCAGGGATGCCGAGGCACATGCGGGTCTCCTCTGCGGACGGGGCCGCAGCTCAAGGTCATCACACGCGGCCTCGTCGGGGCGACCTCGCCGGCGGTCAGGCGCGAGCGGCCGCCACCGCAGCCTGGCCGATGCTGATCCCACCGTCGTTGGGCGGCACCACGTGGTGGGTCAGCACCTCCAGCCCGGCGCCGCTCAGCGCCTCCTCCACCACCTCGGTGAGCCGCACGTTCTGGAACACGCCGCCGGTGAGGACGACGGTACTCAGGCCCCGATCGCGCGCCGCCGCGATGCCCGCGGCGGCGGCCGCCCGCCCGATCGACTCGTGGAAGCCCGCGGCCAGCAGCGCCGGGTCGGCTCCCCGCCCCCGCTCGGTGACGAGGGTGGCCACCAGCGGCGCGGGGTCGATCACGATCATCCCGTCGTCGTGGCGACCCAGCTCGACGGCCCACTGCGGCGCGGCCGCCCGGGGCACCGTCCGCGCCAGCCCCTCCAGCTCGATGGCGGCCTGGCCCTCGTAGGTGACGGCCGGCCGGCCACCCAGCAGCGCGGCCACCGCGTCGAAGAGGCGCCCCATGCTCGTCGTGAAGGGCCCCTGCCTGCGGGCGACGAGATCTCCCACCGCGCCGGCGCGATCGTCGGTGAACGGGTGCGGCACCCCCGCCGCGTGGGACCACGACACGCCCATGCGCCACGGCTCGCGCACGGCCGACGTGCCCCCGGGCATGGTGACTGGCGCGAGGTGGCCGACACGCTCGAAGCCCCACAGGTCGGCCACGAGCAGCTCGCCGCCCCACAGGGTGCCGTCGGGGCCGTAGCCCAGCCCGTCGAAGGCCAGGCCCAGCACCGGTCCCGACCGGCCGTGCTCGGTGAGGCACGCCGCCACGTGGGCGTGGTGGTGCTGCACACCGATGGTGGCCAGATCGAGGTCGGTCGCCAGCTTGGTGGACAGGTACTCGGGGTGCAGGTCGTGGGCGACCACCTCGGGGACCACCGCGTAGAGAGCGCACAGGTGCTCGATCGCCTGCAGGAACGATCGGTAGGTAGCCAGGTGCTCCAGGTCGCCGAGGTGATGGCTGGCCACCACCTCGGCGCCGAGGGTGACCGCCACGGTGCTCTTCAACTCGGCCCCCACCGCCAGGACGGGCCGCGACGCGGGCACCGGCAGGGTGACGGGCTGGGGCGCCAGGCCGCGCGAGCGGCGCAGGACCTGGGTGCCACCGCCGGCGGTGGCCCGGACGATCGAGTCGTCGCCGCGGATGTGGATGCCGCGATCGTGGCCCAGGATGCCGTCGACCAGCGGCCCGAGCCGCTCGGCGGCGTCGGCGTCGTCGTGGGCGATGGGCTCGTCGCTCACGTTGCCGCTGGTCATCACCAGCGCGACGCCCACCTCCTGCAGGAGCAGGTGGTGCAGCGGGGTGTACGGGAGCAGCACGCCGAGATCGGGCGAGCCGGGGGCCACCGCGGCCGCCACCGGAGCGTCGGGCTGTCGGGGCGCCACGACGATCGGGCGGGCGGGCGCGGTCAGCGTCGCCACCGCCGCATCGGTGAGGGCGCACAGGGCCCGGGCGGCGTCGAGGTCGGCCACCATCACCGCGAAGGGCTTGTCGTCGCGGGCCTTCCGCCGGCGCAGCTCCCCGACCGCGTGCTGCGACGTCGCGTCCACGGCCAGGTGGAAGCCACCGATTCCCTTGACCGCCACGATCCTGCCGGCCCGCAGCGCGGCCGCGGCGGCGTCGAGCGCCCGCTCCCCCGTGGCCGGCGGCTGGTGGCGGAGCGCCCCGCCGGTCGGTTGCCAGCGGAGACGAGGCCCGCAGCGGGGACAGGCGTTGGGCTGGGCGTGGAAGCGGCGGCCGCCAGGATCGTCGTACTCCGCCCGGCACTCGGGGCACATGGTGAACCCCGCCATCGTCGTGCCCGCCCGGTCGTAGGGCACCGACCGCACGATCGTGTAGCGGGGCCCGCAGTCGGTGCAGTTGGTGAACGGGTAGCGGTGGCGCCGGTCGGCGGGGTCGTCGACCTCGGCCAGGCACGCCGCGCACGTGGCCGTGTCGACGCCGACCGGCGCGGTCGGCGGCCCACCCACCGCGCTGGGCGCGATGGCGAACGCCTCGGCACCCTCGGCCGGGATCGCCTCGCTGGTGACGGCGCCGACCCGGGCCAACGGCGGCGGATCGTCGGTGAGCAGGCGGCAGAGCTCGTCGAGGGCATCGGGGTCGCCCTCCACCTCGATGAGCACGCCGTCGGGATCGTTGCGCACCCAACCCCGCAGGCCGAGGCGGGTGGCGTGACGGTGGACGAAGGGGCGGAAGCCCACCCCCTGCACGGTGCCGGTCACCCGGATCCGGCGGCGCACCGGTGCGAGGTCGGCCACGGCCGCGCTCAGCAGATCCGTGGGAGCGGGTCGCCGACGAGCATGTCGACGATCCGGGTGCCCCCGAACGACGTGAGCAGCACCACGATGCCCGCCGGGTCGGCCACGATCTCGCCCACCGCCGCCGCCGCCTCACCGAGGGGGTGCGCCCGGAGCGCCGCGACCGCGGCAGCGGCCTCGTCGGGGGCGACGACGGCCACGAGCTTGCCCTCGTTGGCGACGTAGAGCGGGTCGATGCCGAGCAGGTCGCAGGCCGCGCCCACGGCGGGGTCGATCGGCAGCCGGGCCTCGTCGAGGAGCACGCCCAGGTCGGTGGCCTGGGCCAGCTCGTTGCAGACGGTACCGAGGCCACCGCGGGTGGGGTCTCGGAGCCACCGTGTGGACGGGGCCGCGGCGAACAGCGCCTCGACGAGGCCCCCGAGCGGTGCGGTGTCGGACCGGATGTCGGCCTCGAGGGTCAGGTCGCCCCGCGCCAGCATCACCGCCATGCCGTGGTCGGCGATCGTGCCCGACACCAGCACCACGTCGCCCGCTCGCACCAGGTCGGCCCCCACCGTGCGGCCCTCGGGGATGATCCCGATGCCGGTGGTGGTGATGTACACGCCGTCGGCGGCACCGCGGTCGACCACCTTGGTGTCGCCCGTGACGATCGTGACCCCGGCGGCGGCGGCAGCCTCGGCCATGTCGGCCACGATCCGGCGCAGCTCGTCCACCGCCAGGCCCTCTTCGAGGACGAACGCCGCCGACAGCCAACGCGGCCGGGCCCCCAGCATCGCGACGTCGTTCACCGTGCCGTGCACGGCGAGATGGCCGATCGACCCCCCGGGGAAGACGCGCGGCCGCACCACGAAGGAGTCGGTGCTGAACGCCAGCCGCCCGCCGCCGGGCACGTCGAGGCGGGCTGCGTCGGCCAGCACCGCCAGCTCGTCGTTGGCGAACGCCTCGAGGAACACCGCGTCGACCAGCGCCGCCGAGGACTTGCCACCGGCCCCGTGGGCCAGGGTGACGATGGTGTCGTCGAACCGGGGGCGGCGCCGGCGGAAGGCCTCGATGCGCTCGAGCACCTCGTCCTCGCGCGGCCCGGTGGTCATCGATCGTCGCGGTCGGCCGAGCCGGTCGGGCCGATCGGGTCGGCCGTGCCGGTCGAGACATGCGGGCCGGTCGAGACATGCGGGCCGGTCGGGCGGATCGGGCCGTCGCCGAGCAGGCCCTGCACCCGCTCCCACAGGTCGAGCACCAGCGCGGCCTGGGTCTCCTGGATGCGATGCACGCTGTCGGACCCTACGACGACGCAGTGCTCGACCGCGTCCCCCGACCCCATCGTGCCGCCGTGGTAGCCCGCCACACCGACGGTGAGCAGCCCGAGGCGGCGGGCCTCGCCGAACGCCCGCAGCAGGTTCGTCGAGCTGCCGCTGGTGGACAGCCCCAGGGCGATGTCGTCGGGACCGGCGGCGGCGATCAGCTGCCGCGAGAACACCAGCTCGACACCGACGTCGTTGGCGAGGGCGGTCACGACGGCCGGGTCGGCCGCCAACGAGCGCGCCGGGAGGCCCCGACCGTGGGGCGGGCGACGGAACAGGGCCGCGGCGCCGTCGGCGTCGGTGGCGCTGCCGCCGTTGCCGAACGTGAAGAGCCGACCGCCCCGGCCGAAGCGACCGGCCATGGCCTCGGCGGCGGCGGCCAGGTCGGCCGCCCGCTCGACCAGGGTCGCCCGGCGCAGCGCAGCGCTGGCCGTGCGCTTCTCGTCGGCCGATCGGGCCAGGTCGACCAGCAGCGAGTCGGCATCGCGCTCGCCGCGCTCGCCGCGCTCGCCGCGCTCGCCGCGCTCGCCGCGCTCGTCGCGCTCGTCGCGCTCGTCGCGCTCGAGGAAGGGATAGAGGAAGTCGGTCACCCCTCGCCCCCGCCTCGGCCCCCGGCGACCCGGTCGGCCCGGTCGACGCCGGCCGCGTCGGCGAGCAGGCCGGCGTGCTCGAAGCACACGTGGGTGAGCTCCCAGAGCAGGTGGTACCCGAGCACGAGGCGGCCGTCGTACCAGGCCCGGTCGTCGTCGGCCAGCCACAGCAGGTGGTCGACCGCCGGCCCGTCGGGGGGTGGTCCCGCCCCCATCCACAGGGTGGTCACGCCCCCCGCCTCGGCCCGGCGCAGCATCGACGCCACCGGCGCACCCGCGCCGGCGATCACCAGCAGGGCATCCCCATCCCGACCCATCGCGCCGAGGGTGTCGGCGGCCTCGGTGGGATCGCGGTCCACCAGCGCCACCGAGGGCAGCGCGCGGGTGCCGGTGACCACGGGGTGGACGAACTCGACCGCGACGTGCCGGGCATGCCGGGTGGCGTCGGGCGCCCAGCACCACAGGGTGGCGCCGCCGGCGAAGCGCCGGGCCAGGTCGAGCGCGGCAGCGGCGAGGGCGACCGAGGCCTCGGGGCGCCCCTCGTCTTCGCTGGCGTCCGAGGTGGGCATCGCGCGCTCCGGTCGCAGGGACGGACGCGGCCAGGGTACCCGGGGGGGCTGGACGCCCCGAAGGTGTGCGGAGTGACGCACCTGCCAGCGGTCGTGCATCCACTGGTCGGCCGTCACCTGGGCCTCGCCGCTCCGGAGGTGCGAGGGGTCCCGCACCCGCGGCGCGTCGGGCGGTCAGGTGCCGCAGAAGGTCTGGAAGGTGTCGTCGAACCCGTCGGGTGCCGGGGCCGCGAACGCCGCCGAGCCGGGCCGCTCGACGTAGGGGTCGGTGACCACGGCGAGCAGGCGCTCGAACGGGCCCAGGTCGCCGGCAGTGGCCGCCGCCAGCGCGTCTTCGACCAGGTGGTTGCGGGGGATGTAGATCGGGTTGGTGCGGTCCATGCCGTCGGCCACCGCCCTCGGGTCGCGGCCGCCCTCGTCGACCCGCCGGCGCCAGCGGGCCCGCCACTCGTCCAGCGCCGCCCTGTCGCCAGGGGCACCGTCGTCGAAGAGGTCGGCCAGGGGCTGGCCGTCGCCACGAAGGTCGTCGGCCAGCGCCCGGAAGCTCGACGTGTGATCCACCCGGTGGCGGTGGAGCAGGCCCAGGAAGTCGTCGAACAGCGCGTCGTCGGGCAGGGTGCCGTCGGGCAGGGTGCCGTCGGGCCCGGGGGCGCCGGCCGGGGCGGGGTCGGCCAGCCCGAGCTTGGCCGCCATGCCGCCGGCCCAGTGCCGCCGGTAGCGGTCGGGGAAGGCCACCAGGACCTCCATGGCGGCCTCGGCGGCCGCGTCGAGGTCGTCACCGATCAGCGGCAGCAGCGTCTCGGCCAGCCGGGCCAGGTTCCACTGGACGATGCCCGGCTGGTTGGCGTAGGCGTAGCGGCCACCGTGGTCGATCGAGCTGAACACCGTCGCGGGGTCGAAGCGATCCATGAAGGCACAGGGGCCGTAGTCGATCGTCTCGCCCGAGATGGTGGTGTTGTCCGTGTTCATCACGCCGTGGACGAACCCGACCAGCATCCACTGGGCCACGAGCGCGGCCTGCGCCTCGACCACGGCGTCGAGGAACGCCAGGTACGGCTCGTCGGACTCCGCGGCCTCGGGGTAGTGACGGGCGATCGAGTAGTCGGCCAGCCGACGCACCAGGCTCGGGTCGTCGAGGCGGGCGGCGTACTCGAAGGTGCCGACGCGCAGGTGGCTGGCCGCCACCCGCGTGAGCACGGCGCCGGGCTCGGATCCCTCACGGAACACGCGCTCGCCGGTGGTCACGACGGCCAGTGCCCGGGTGGTGGGCACGCCCAGGGCGTGCATCGCCTCGGCGAACAGGTACTCGCGCAGCATCGGCCCGAGCACCGCCTTGCCGTCGCCGCCCCGCGCGAACGGGGTGCGGCCGGAGCCCTTCAGGTGCACGTCGCGGCGGATGCCGTCGCGGTCGACCACCTCGCCGACGAGCAGCGCCCGACCGTCGCCGAGCCGAGGGGAGTAGCCGCCGAACTGGTGGCCGGCGTAGGCCATGGCGAACGGCTCGGCACCCGGCGGCGCCACGTTGCCGGCCAGCACGGCCACGCCCTCGCTCGATCGCAGCACCGCCGGGTCGACGCCGAGCGAGACGGCCAGCCCGTCGTTGAGCACCAGTCCCGCCGGCTCGGGGGCCGGCGCCGCCTGCCAGTCGACACCGAGCTCGGCCAGCTCGCGCCGGAAGGAGTTGTCGAAGTCGAAGAGGGTCGTCGTGGTCACGTTCGCGCCTTCTCGCCCACAGGGACTCGGAACGTCAAGCCTACGAGGCGGCGTCGACAGCGACGCGGCCGCTACCAGATGGCGCTGATGCGGTCGGCCTCCTGCTCGCCGAGGCGCAGGCCGGCGTCGGCCGCCGCCGCCACCAGGGTGAAGTCCATCAGGGCCATGCCCATGCCCGAAAGGGTGAGGAACTCGACGTCGGGCTCGATCACCTCGACGGCCGAGCCCGTGGCCCGCAGGTGGTCGATGCCGGCCTGCTGGTGGGCGAAGAAGGCCTCGATGCGGGGGTCGCTGATGCCAGGTGGGAGCTTCGTCATCATCACCGACACCACCACGACCGCGGCGTGGCCCTCGGCCAGGTCGGCGTTGTGCATCATGCGCACCCCGCCGTCCATGTAGCGCCGACCGTCGATGGTGATCGGCGGGTACAGCCCCGGCACGCTGCAACTCGACGCCACCGCCCGCTCGAGCGGCACACCGGCGCCCGCGTCCCACACCTGCAGGTCGCCGGTGGCGGTGTCGACCGCGGTGCAGGCGAACGGCGCGGGCCACGGTCGCCCGGCGAGCACCGAGGCCATGGTGCCCACGAAGGCCTCCTCGCTCACCGTGGTGGCGTCGAGGGCGATGCGGCCCACCTGGGCCAGCCGCTCGTGCTCGGCGGGGGCGTCGACGTCGGCGTCGGCCTGGCTCGCCGGGCCGAGCATGGTCTCCAGCAGGCCCGCCATCCCGGCCATGTCGACCTGGTCGACCCCGCTGTCACCGACCCCCTGCTCGAACATGGACTCGACCTCGGCCACCAGCACCGAGGGGTCCTCGCCCGACGTGAGCATGGCGCCGGTGAGCGAGCCGGCCGAGGTGCCGATCACCAGGCCGGCGTCGGCCAGGTGGACGCCGGCCTTGGCCAGGCCCGCCGCCAGGCCCAGCTCCCACCCGACCCCGACGGGGCCTCCCCCGCCGAGGACGACGGCACGTGACGACGGTTCGGGCATGCAGGGCTCCTTCGACGGCGGTCCGCCGAGGCTACTGCCGCGACCGGCAACCCACGCCCGCGCCACGCGACCCTTGACCGCGTTGGGCGCGGGTGCTCAACTCCTCGCCATGGCCATCACCGACGAGGACATCACCACCCGCTGGGACACCACGCTCACCCACGACGCCACCCTGGTCATGGAAGCCGATGCCGACGAGGCCGACGGCGACGCCGACGGCGACGCCGACGGCGCCGATGGCGACTCGGACGGCACCGACGGCGACACCGACGGCACCGATGGCGACACCGACGGCGACTCGTCCGACAGCACCGACGGCGACTAGGCCCCGACGCACACTCCCGCTGCAGCAGCCCCCGACCAACGCGTGCCGGGCCCGTCTGCGCCGCGCCCGGCGCGCCCGCGGCTGCACGACCTCGTCGGTGACGTCGACGGCTTCCTCGACGGTCGGTGGGAGCGCGACCACGTCGTCCGCCGAGGCACGCCGGCGCGGGCGGAGCGCTTCGCCGCGCTGCTCTCCACCGACGACCTCGTCGGCTTGGTCGCCACCCGGGGACTGCGCCACCCGTTCTTCCGGCTGATCCGGGCGGGCACGAGCGTCGACCGGTCGTCGTACCTGCGCTCGGCCGGCGTAGGCCACACCACCGTGCACGACCTCGGCGACCTGGGCCGGATCACCGCCCAGGTGTGGGAGGGGGCATCGCTGGTCGGCCAGGGCCTCCAGCGGCTGTGGCCCCCACTCACGGGCTACTGCGACGCCCTGGCCGACGAGATGGGCCACCGGGTGCAAGCCAACGCCTACCTGTCGCCCCCTCACGCGCACGGCTTCGACCTGCACTACGACACCCACGACGTGTTCGTGCTGCAGGTCGAGGGGCACAAGGAGTGGACGGTGCACGCGCCGGCCGACCTGCTCCCGCACCGGCGCCCACCGACCTCCGACGGGGCGCCCGCCCCGGCGTACGGCGGGCCGGTGTGGACCGGTGTGCTCACCCCGGGCGACTGCCTGTACCTGCCCCGCGGGTTCGGGCACTCGGCGCGCACCAGCGACAGCCGGTCGCTACACCTCACGATCGGGATCCTCGTGACCACCTGGCGGACG
Organism: Acidimicrobiales bacterium; assembly: GCA_044221555.1. GTDB lineage: Bacteria > Actinomycetota > Acidimicrobiia > Acidimicrobiales > DATDAH01 > JAEUJM01. The sequence continues at coordinate 57,439 of JBGAOY010000018.1, read as the reverse complement.
GTGCTGCGCGCCCTGGCGGACCTGCTGCCCGAGGACGACGTCGAGCTGCGCCGCGCGCTGCCCCCGGGGGCCCTGACCGGCGACGACGAGGCGTTCCGCACCGCGTGGCGGGCCTTCGGCGAGCACGTCGGCGCGACGATCCGGGACGCGGACCCCGACGTCGTGCTGGCCCGGCTGCGGGCCGACCTGTGGGCGGCCCACCCGGGCCCGGACGCCTCCACCCTGGCCAGGGCGTTCACCGCCGAGGTGCCCGGGCCGCTCGACGGTGTGGCCCTGCGACCCCGTGCCGTCGAGCACCACGAGGTCGACGAGGTCGACGAGGTCGACGAGGAGCACGAGGGCGAGGTGCGCCTCGTGCTGCGCGACCGGACCATCTGCCTGCCGGTGGCGGCGGCCGGGCTGGTCGACGCCCTCCTCGCCGGCGATGAGGTGCGTGCCGCGGACCAGCCCGGTGGGCTCGACGAGACCTCGGCGCTGGTGGTCGTCCGGCGCCTCTACCGTGAGGGCGTCGTGAACTTCGTCCGTCCTGTCTCGCCCTGACCGACATGTCGGATCCCCCGCCCTGCGCGATCCGCTCGCGGGACGACGACGAGCCCCTCGGCGCCACCGCCTCGAGGGTGGACGAGTGGGTGCTCTACCGCCGCGACGGCGCGTGGGGCCGCCAGGCACTCACCGAGAGCGGCCTGCCCGAGCCCGTCGGCGCCCTGCTCCGGGCCACCGACCGGCGACCCCGCACGAAGGCCGTCCTCGTCCGCCGCACGGTCGCCTCCGACGGCGGACCGATCGCGGTGGTGCGGGCCCGCTCGACGGTGGGCGACGAGCGGATCGAGCACCATGCGCTCGACCCGGACGGCGAGTCGGTCGAACGCCAGACGCTCGCCCCCCAGGCGCTCGTGGACGAGGTGACCGCGCTCGTCGACCGACCACCGGCGCCGTGGACGCCCGGCGACCCCCTGCTCCTCGCCGTGTGCACGAACGGCCGCCACGACCAGTGCTGCGCCAACCTGGGGCGCCCCCTCGTCCGGGCGCTGCGCGCCCTCGACGAGCCGGTGTGGGAGTGCTCGCACATCGGGGGCGACCGCTTCGCGGGCAACGTGCTGGTCCTGCCCCACGGCCTCTACTTCGGACGGGTCACGCCCGAGGCCCTGGAGGGGTTCCTGGCCGACCTGCACGCCGGCCTCCTGCCCATGGACCACTACCGGGGCCGCAGTGCCCTGTCGATGCCGGCCCAGGCGGCCGAGATCGCGGTGCGCCGCGAGGTCGGTGAGCACGCGGTCGACGCCCTCACCGGGTGGCGCCTGCAGGCCACCGGCGAGGGGCGATGGCACGTCGCCATCGACCTGGCGGGCGCCACCTACGCCGTCGCCGTGCGCCGCGCCTCCGACGTGACACCCCGCCTGCTCACCTGCGACGCCGACCACCCGTCACCGCCCCGCCAGTTCGTCTGCGGCCAGGTCGAGCGCACCGATCGGTGACCCAGACGCGCACTCGTCAGCCCTCGACGATCTCGGCGCGCACCATGTCCGCACAGCTCGGGCAGACACCGTGCGTCATCACGGGCGCCACCGTCTGCCCCATGACGCTCCGCGAGCGCGCGTAGTCCTCGAACGCCGTCCACCGCCGCCCGTCGTCACACCGACTGCACCAGCTGCACACCAGGATCACCGCCCGTGCGGCGTGGACGGGACCGGCCACGGTGTGGTCGACCGCCTCTCTCGCCTCCTCACGCGTGAGCACCGACGAGAAGTGGATCGCATCCTCGGGCTCCGGTGTGAGCGTCATCTCGAACCAACGGCGGAACGCGGGCGCGTCACATCGGAAGGGCAGCGTGACCGGTGTCTGGGTGAGGCGTACCCGCAGCACCAGCAGCTCCCACAGCGCGCCCAGGGCGTCGCCTTCGAGATACCCCCAGAGGGTGCGGGTGACGGACGGAGCGGCCAACTCAGGCGCACCGTTGTCGTGGGCGAACTGCGCCCACCCGGCGCCGATCGGTGTCACCCGGTCGGCGGCGTCGATGCGGTACTGCACGGACACCACCGAGTCCGGCGATGGGCGGGCCGGGGGAGCGAGGCTCGGGCCGTCGACCGCGAGCAGCGCGCGGAGCTTGGACAGCCCAGCGCGTACGCGGCTCTTCACCGTCCCTTCCGGCAGGTCCAGCACGATGGCGGCGGCGAGGTAGCTGTGACCCTCGAAGAAGGCCAGCTCGAGTGGCACGCGTTGCTCTGCGGGCAGCCCGGCCAGTGCGCCGCGGACGCGCTGCGCGTCGAGGATTCGGATCACCGTGTCGTCGAGGCCCTCACCGGCCGCTTCCTCACGGCCCTGGCGGAGCTCGCGTGCGTGGCGGGCACCGTCCGAGCGAACCCGGTCGATCGCTCGCCCGCGGGCGATCGTGCCCAGGTAGGCCCGCAGGGTGCCTCGGGCGGCATCGAAGCGTTCGGGACGCTGCCACAGGCCCAACAGCACTTCTTGGGCCACCTCCTCGGCCACCCCCCGGTCGTAGACGAACCGCTGGCTCATCGTCACGACCGAGCTCATGTAGCGGCGGTGGATCTCGGCGTAGGCATCAGCGCAGCGGCGCGTCATCGCGTCGACCAGCATGACGTCGTCCATCTCGGCGATCTCCGCGTGCCGCGCCGAGAGCCCGCACCGCTCGATCGCCGGCGGGCAGGTGGCGACGTCTACGCCCTCGCTCTGTGTGACCGTCATGTGACCCGCGAACCTTCCCCACATCCACGACGCGGACCGATCCCCAACCGCCGGTTCTCGCCGCCTGTTGCGGGGCCGCACTCGACGACCCAGGCCTCCCTACCCGGTCTGTCGGTGACCAGACCAGGACGTCACCACTGCACCCTCTTGCCTCCGCCGAGATCGTCGGTGGGCGGGGTGCAGGCGGGAGGTCCGCGCCGAGGCTCGCGATCAACCTGCGGCAACGGCAGCCGTCGCCCAGCCCCGCTGCGGGACGTCGACCTCGAGGGTCCACCGCCCCGTCGCGCCGTCGTGGACGACCGGCCGGTCACCGGCGGTGGGCGCCGCCTCCGCCCAGCCCGTGATCGTCACCGTCTCCCCGGCGCCCTTCACCACGAGCCGGGCGCCGGCGGCCGTCGCCGTCACCTCGAGGCGGGCATCGCCGGCGGTGACGAACGTGCCGACATCACCGATGACGGCCAGGCCGCTGGGCAGGATCGGGGCCAGGACCAGGTACTCCCAGTCCTCCTTGGCCAGCTCCACCTCCATCACCGCATCCGGCGGCAACCGGGTCGCCGTGCCCGTCCGCCAGTTCCACGCCACCACGTCACCGACAGGAGCGCTCTCCCCCAGTGCGGCCAGGTCGATCGAGCCTCGTACCGCCTCCTCCGCGGGGTTGGCGTGCAGGCCCAGCACGTACGACCACCTCCCGGCGGGATGATCCGAGAAGCACTCCGCCACCAGGAGCTCGCTGCGGAACGCGGGAGCGCCGACCATCGAGGCGTCGGTGGCGGCGATGGGGACGTCGGGCTTGACGAGGATGCCGTCGGCGCGGCAGGTGCGCCTGGCCAGGACCGGGTCGAGGCGGCCGACCCGGTCGCCCAGGCCCACGGGGCCCGTCGACAGGGCCGACAGCAGCGCCTCGGGCTCACCGTTGGTGCCGGCCACCTCGGGGTCGCCGCGGAAGACGTCCTTGAACGGCATCAGGCCGAGGCTTCGGGCCAGGGCGTTGGTGGTGCAGAACCAGGCCCACAGCTGGCCGGCGGTGGCGATGTAGCCGTGGTCGCCGCAGGTGCGCACCGAGGTCACCTGCGACAGCGTGACGGTCTGGGCGAAGTCGGCGGGCGTGCCCATGCACCACTGCAGGGTGATGCCCCGGTCGCGGGCGGCACGGTCGATGCCCTCCTGCCACGCCCGGGCCCGGCCCGGCGCCGCCCGGAGCCAGCGCACGCCGAAGAACACCTCGACCAGCCAGTCGTGCTCGAAGGTCTCGACCCCCCACGCCACGCACTGGTCGAGCCAGCGCTCGTAGCCCTCGGGCGTGGTGGGCACGGAGTAGGGCCCGTCGGTGGCCACCGGCACCTCGCCGGTGATGGGTGCGTCGGCCGAGAGGTGGCGGATGTGGGCCACCAGCGGCGGCTCGCCCAGGCGGGAACGTAGATCGGCGATGCCGTCGGGCAGGACGTCGGGCCGCGCCTCCCACGCCACCATGGCCGACGGCGGGACCACCCACTCGTCGGTGTCGAACGGGCGCAGGTCGACGTGGGGGTAGAACCACGAGTCGAGCTGCACGCTGCCGAGCGGCACGTCGTGCGCGCGCAGGTCGTCGACCGCGGCGACGATCGAGCCGGCCTGGTCGTGCCCGGGCTCGGTGCGGTACCAGTAGGCGGCGCCGTTGTCGGTCCAGTACGACGGGCGGGACGCCAGCGCGTCGGCCCAGCGTCCGGGGCGCACGGTGCCCGCCCGCTCGAGCAGCACCCGGCCCCACGCATCGAGGCACGCCCGGGGGCCGTCGCCCGCGATCACCGCCATCTCGGTGGCGAAGCCGGCGTCGACCGATTCGAGGTCGCCGTGCCACCCGCACCGGGCGGTGCCGCCGTTCAGCCCGATGGTCTGCTCGTGGAAGTTGTCGAGCGGCGCCACCAGCAGCGTCCGCCCGTCGGGGGCGGCGAGGAGCAGAGGCCAACCCGTGGGTGGGCGGTGCGGCAGCAGGAAGAAGCCGTCGAGGTCGGCACCGGCCTGGCTGGGCAGCCCGAACTCGCAGTGCTGGAAGACGAGGGCCCGCGCGCCGTGGGCCACTCCCCCGTTCCGGCGCGACGCGGGCGTGAACACCGGCCAGCCCACCGACGGCTGGTCGAACGCGCCTGTGGCGATGTCGGTCACGTCGGCGGTGGCCTCGATCCGGAACACCAGCATCGGACGGTCGCCGTAGGCCCGCACCGAACAGCGGACCGGGCCGTCGACGACCACCACCGATCGGGCCGCGCCGAGGTCGTCCGCCCAGGCGGTCTCGGTCGTGGCGCCGTGCCCGAACGTCACGCCGGTGGTGGCGCCGGGTCCGAACCAGTCGGGCTCGCCCCACCCGATGCGCACCGTCCCGTCATCCGCGACATCGACGGTCAGCCCGTTCGCAGCCTCGAGGATCACGGTCGGGAGTCTCGCAGAGCAGCCGGCGGGCCGGGCAGCGTCTCGTACTCGAACGAGGGCCAACCTGAGGGCGCTCCACACCTCTCCTTGTTATGGCCTATTGGCATATGTCATGACAAGGGAGTCCGCTGTTCCGACTCACGTCGGTGCGGGCCCTACGCCGCGCGACGGCTCCCACTCAACTACCGTCCGCCGATGATGCACGGCGGGCGGCCGAGAGCGATCGCGGCCACGGTGGTCGCGGCGCTGGCGGTGGCGCTCGCCGCCGCGCCGACGAGGCCCGCCGCCGCCCAAGGCGGACCCGAGCCCCAGACGGTCAGCTTCGCGGTGATCGGCGACTACGGCTCGAACGACCCAGGTGAGGCCGCGGTCGCGACCCTGGTCGATGCCGCCGACCCCGCCTTCATCGCCACGGTCGGCGACAACGCGTACGCGCCGCACGCCCTCGACACGGCGGTCGGCCAGTACTTCGGCAACTACATCTGCGACTACCAGGGCAGCCACGGCACGGGCAGCGTGGTGAACCGGTTCTTCCCCGCCCTCGGCAACCACGACCACACCGACGGGGGCGGACTGCCCGCCTACCTCGCCTACTTCACCCTGCCCGGGGCCGGCATCGTCCAGGCCCACCCGTCCGGGAACGAGCGCTACTACGACGTCGTCCAGGGCCCAGTGCACCTGTTCCTCCTCGACAGCTCGGTCCTGGAGCCCGACGGCAACACCCAGACGTCACCGCAGGCGATGTGGCTGCAGCAGGGCCTCGCGGCCTCGGACTCGCGCTGGGACGTGGTGCTCTTCCACCATTCGCCCTACACGTCCTGGTCGCTACCGCCCGGCAACAAGGAGGCGCTGCAGTGGCCGTTCGAGGCCTGGGGCGCCGACCTCGTGGTGTCCGGCCACGTCCACACCTATGAGCGCGTCGTGCGCGACGACGACCACGACGGTGCTCCCCTCACCTACGTGGTCAACGGCCTCGGCGGCGAGGGCGTCCACCAGTTCGACGCGGTGCCCGTCGGCGGCAGCCAGGTGCGCTACAACGCGCAGTTCGGTGCGTTGTTCCTCGACGCCTCCGCCACCGAGCTCAGCGCCGGCTTCCGCAGCGTCGACGGGGTGACCCAGGACCGCTTCACGCTGTCGGACGCCGACCCTCGTCCGGACGCTGTCATCCAGCGGGGTCCCAGCGGGCCCGTGCGGGGCGACGACGTCTACAACACCACCGGCACCGGGCAGACGGCCGGGGGCACGGCCCCGGCATCCACCCCGCAGCGCTACCGGATCACGGTGCAGAACGACGCCCCCTTCGCCGAGGTGCTCCGGGTGCGGGGCACGCCGCCGGACCCGGCGTTCAGCGTGCGGTACCGGGTCGCCGGCGTCGACGTCACGGCCGCGGTCACCGCCGGGACCTACCTCACCCCCGCCCTGGAACCGGGGGCCTCGCTCACCCTGAAGGCGGTCGTCGTCCCCGGTGCCGGCGCGCGGGTCGGGTCGGGCCTGCGGGGCACCCTCACCGTCAGGTCGACGACCCATCCCACCAGCCGAGACGTGGTCACGTTCCTCACCATCCGCACCTGAGTGGCCAGCACGCGAGGCGCGCCACGCCGGCCCTACAGCCGTGGAGGTGCCGTCACTCGTTGTGGGCACGCGGCCGAGACCCTGCCACACTCGACCGATGACCGAGCGCTTCGAGGTACAACGGTTCATCCCCGCTGACGCGGCCAGGATCTTCACCGTCGTCAGCAGCCCGAAGGGCCACGTGGCCATCGACGCGTCGGGGATGCTCCAGGGCTACAGCGGTGAGCCGGCCCGGGCGGCCGGTGACACCTTCACGATCCACATGGACCGTGAGGCGCTCGGCGACATCGACCTGGGGAAGTACGACGTCACCGTCACGTTCACCGCGTTCGAGCCGGACCGCTACCTCACCTGGGAGGTGTCCGGCGAGGGCTTCCCGAGCATCGGCCACTACTACGGCTACCGACTGGAGCCCGCCGACGGCGGCACCCTCGTGACGTCGATCTACGACTGGTCGCAGATCGGCGAGGACTGGAAGCAGAGCGGCCGCTGGCCGATCATCCCCGAATCCGCCCTGAAGGCGACCCTCGGCATCCTCGAACGCACGGTGCGAGCGGACGACTGATCCTCGGCCGGCGAGGCGTGTGGACACCTGTCCGGCCGGCGCTTCCACAGGGGCCTATGCTCGCCGCCGTCCCGACGGCCCGCGCCGGGGCCCCGGGGAGGTGATGCCGCGATGAGCACGGTGGTCGAGAGCACCATCACGTTCCCCTACAAGCGGTCGCTGGGCCCGGTGCTCGGCGCCTTCCTCACCGCGTTGACCCAGGAGCGCCTCATCGGCATCCGCAGCGGCGCCCGGGTGCTGTGCCCGCCGCTCGAGTGGGACCCGGAGACCGGCGCCGAGCTGGCGCACGAATTCGTCGACGTCGGGCCCGCCGGCACCATCGAGTCCTGGTGCTGGGTGGCCGACCCCACCGAGCAGCACCCGCTCGACCACCCGTTCGCGTTCGCCACGGTCCGCCTCGACGGGGCCGACACCGCCCTCGTCCACGTGGTCGACGCCGGCACACCCGACGCCATGGGCGTGGGGATGCGGGTGGCGCCGCGGTGGAAGGCCGAGCGACGGGGCCACCTCACCGACCTCGAGGCGTTCGTCCCCGGGGAGACGCCGATCCCCGGTGCGACACCCGAGAGTGGCACCGCACCCGGAGCCGGCACCGGCGAGCCGGTGACGATGATGGACTACGCGGCGTCGATCACCTACACCACGCCGGTGCCCGACAACGTGGTGCGGGCCGAGCGAGCCGCCGCCGAAGGCCGGTTCCTCGGCCTGCGGTGCCCCACCTGCGAGCGCACCTACACCGGTGGGCGCGGCTACTGCCCGGTCGACTCGCTCGAGCTGACGCCCGACGACGAGGTCGACCTGCCTCAGCGGGGCGTGCTGACCAACTACACCGTCGTCACCCCGATCCAGTACCCGGGCCAGACCGAGACCGAGCCCTTCGCCCGGGTGCACGTGCTGCTCGACGGCACCGACGTGGTGCTCAGCTACCAACCGCTGGTCGACGTGCCCAACGACGACATCCGCATCGGGATGCGCCTCGCCCCCGTGTGGGCGTCGGAGGCCGAGCAGAACGACCCCGACGCGGTCGCCAACCGCGAGAGCGGCCTGGTGGGGTGGATCCCCACTGGCGAGCCCGACGACGGCGACCCCGACCTCGTGAACCGGCTCTGCTGATGACCGCCACCGCACCGCCCGACCACGCCCTCGGCGACCACCCGGACGACATCGCGATCATCGGCTGGGGCACCACACCGATGGTGCGCCACACCGACAAGACCGAGACGCAGTTGCTGCTCGAGGTGGTCTCGGGCGCGCTCGACGACGCCGGGCTCACCCGCGCCGACGTCGACTTCGCCTGCGCCGGCAGCTGCGACTACGTGGCTGGCCAGGCCTTCTCGTTCGTGCAGAACACCGACGCCATCGGCGCGTGGCCCCCCAAGCGCGACTCGCACGTCGAGATGGACGGGGCGTGGGCGCTCTACGAGGCCTACGTGCGGCTGCTGCTGGGCGACATCGACGTGGCCATCGCCATGGGCTCCGGCCGCTCGTCCACCGCCGACCCGGCGCTGATCTACCCGATGGAGATGGACCCCTTCTACCTGGCCCCGCTCGGCGCCGACGCCCTCAGCCTCGCCGCGCTGCAGGCGCAGGCCCTGCTGGCCGCCGGCACCGTCACCGAACGCCAACTGGCCGAGATCGCGGTGCGCTGCCGCCGCGATGCCCAGGAGAACACGCACGCCCAGGTGGCCGGCGAGTTCGACGTCGAGGCCCTGCTGGCCGAGGACCACGTGCGGGCGCCGCTGCGCCGTCACGACCTGCCGCCCATCACCGACGGCGCCTGCGCCGTGGTGATCGCCCGCGCCGAGCGGGCCAAGGCGATCTGCGAGCACCCGGTCTGGATCAGCGGCATCGCCCACTGCGCCGAGCTGCACTATCCGGGCATGCGCGACCTGCTGCACTCGTCGTCGACCCGCCTGGCGGGCGAGGCGGCGGGCGTCGGCGACGGCCCCATCGAGGTCGCCGAGCTCCAGGCGGCCTTCACCCACGAGGAGCCCGTGCTGGCCGAGGCGCTCGGTCTCGGCCCGGAGGTGCGCATCAACCCGTCGGGGGGCCCGCTGGCCGCCAACCCCATCATGGCCACCGGCCTCGTGCGCATCGCGGAAGCGGCCCGCGCCATCCGGGACGGCGGCGCCACCCGCACGCTCGGCCACTCGACCTCGGGCCCCTGCCTCCAGCAGAACCTGGTGTGCGTCCTGCAAGGGCCCGAGCGGCCCCCCAGAGCGGGAAGCGGGGCGGCCTGATGGCGCATCAACCCGCCGCCATCGTGGGCATCGGCCAGACCCACCACAAGTCCCGCCGCTGGGACGTGTCCCTCGGCGGGCTCGTTCGTGAGGCCGCCTCGCGTGCCCTCGAGGACGCCCAACTCGACTGGGCCGACATCGACGCCGTCGTGCTGGGCAAGGCGCCCGACCTGTTCGAGGGCGTGATGAAGCCCGAGCTCTACCTCACCGACGCCCTGGGCGCCCACGGCAAGCCGATGTTCCGGGTGCACACCGCCGGCTCGGTGGGCGGCACCACGGGCATCGTGGCCAGCCACCTGGTCGAGACCGGCCGCCACCGCCGGGTGCTGGCCGTGGCCTACCAGAAGCAGTCCGAGGGCAACGCGCAGTTCGCGCTCGGGTCGGGCAAGGGGGCCTCACTGGGCGCCGGCGGCGCGTTCGCCCCCTTCATCCGGTCCTACATCCACCGCTCGGGCGCGCCGCTCGACGTCGGCCCCATGGTCGCGGTGAAGGACCGCCAGAACGCGCTCAAGAACCCCTACGCCCACCTGCGCCTCGAGGACATCTCGGTCGAGAGCGTGAAGGCCTCGGTGATGATGTGGGACCCGGTGCACTACCTCGAGTCGTGCCCGTCGTCCGACGGCGCCTGCGCCGTGGTGATCACCGACCGCGAGGGGGGCGAGGCGGCCGCGGCCGACGGTCGCCCGCCGGCGTGGGTGCTCGGCTCGGCCATGCGCTCGGAGCCCTACGGCTTCCCCGGCCGCGACCCGGTGGCTCCCCAGGGGGCGGCCGACTGCGCCGACGACGTCTACCGCCAGGCCGGCATCACCCGGCCCCGCGAGCAGATCGACTGTGCCGAGCTCTACGTGCCGTTCTCGTGGTACGAGCCGATGTGGCTCGAGGGCCACCACCTGGCCGAGCCGGGCGAGGGCTGGCGGCTCGTCGAGTCGGGCGCCACCGCGCTCGACGGCGCCTTCCCGGTCAACATGTCGGGCGGGGTGCTGTCGTCGAACCCCATCGGGGCGTCGGGCCTGCTCCGCTTCGCCGAGGCCGCCCTGCAGGTGCGCGGGGCGGCCGGCGAGCACCAGGTCGACGGCGCGAAGGTGGCGGTGGCCCAGGCCTACGGCGCCTCGGCGCAGTACTTCAGCATGTGGGTCGTCGGCGCCAGCCTCGACCCCTTCGCCTGATCACAGGGGCGGGCGGGCCGAGAGCGACGGTGGGGGGGCCGTGGTGGTGACCGTCGCCGGTGATGCCGCGGACGGCCGGCGGCCCGCTGGTTGACGCTCGCGTTAGACGGTCGTAGCGTCGCCACGATGAGTGAGACCGCCGCACCGGCCGACGGCACCGCCCCGAGCGTCGAGGAGCCGGCGGACGAAGACCCGTTCAGCCAGATGGACCCCGAGATGGCCCGGTGCCCCCAGCCGGTGTACCGCGAGATGCGGGCGGCGATGCGGGTGGTGCCCATGGAGGGCAGCGTGGTGCTGGGCGGCCGGGCCGAGATCGACGAGGCGTTGCGCGACGCCGAGGTCTTCTCCTCGAACATGTCGGCGGTCGACCTGCAGAACATCCGGCCGCTGATCCCCCTGCAGATCGACCCCCCCGACCACAAGAAGTACCGCAAGGTGCTCGATCCGCTGTTCGCCCCCCGCAAGGTGGCCGACCTCGAGCAGCCGGTCACCGACCTGGTGAACGACCTCATCGACCGGTTCGGCGATCGCACCGAGATCGACTTCGCCAAGGACTTCTCCACCCGGTTCCCCACGCAGGTGTTCCTCACCATCCTCGGCCTGCCGCTCGACGACCTGCCGACCTTCCTCGCCATGAAGGACGGCATCATCCGCCCCAGCCACGTGGTCGGCACCGCCTTCGGCACCGTCGAGGCGGTCGCCCACCAGAAGGCGACGGCCCAGTCGATCTACGACTACTTCGACGCGGTGCTCGACGAGCGCGCGCGGGAGCCCAGGGACGACCTGCTCACGGAGTTCCTCGCCACCGAGGTGGACGGCGTCCGCCTCACGCGCCACGAGATCCTCGACATCTGCTTCCTGTTCCTCATCGCCGGGCTCGACACGGTCACCGCCACGCTCGACTGCATGTACGCGTTCTTGGCCGATCACCCCGACCACCGCCGCCAACTGGTCGACGACCCCGACGTGATCCCCTCCGCCATCGAGGAGCTCCTGCGCTGGGAGACACCGGTCATGGGCATCGTCCGCAGCGCGTTGGCGGACGCCGAGATCGGCGGCTGCCCCATCGCCGAGGGCGACACGGTCATCGCGCTGCTCGGCTCGGCCAACACCGACGAGGACTTCCTCGACGACGCCGACGTGGTGCGCTTCGACCGCGAGTCCAACCGCCACATCGCCTTCGGCGGGGGCATCCACCGCTGCCTCGGCTCGCACCTGGCCCGGCTCGAGCTGCGCATCGCCCTGCGCGAGTGGCACCGCCGGATCCCCGACTACGCCATCGCCGACGGCGTCGAGCTGCAGTACACGGGCGGCGTCCGGTCGATCGACGAGTTCCCGATGACGCTGGCCCGGCCCGCGGCCACCTAGCCCGCCGGCCGGCACCACCCGCGCCATCCCCGACCACCCGACCCACGCGCAAGGGAGACGTCATGACCGACTACCAGTTCATCAACTACGAGACCCTCGACGACGGTGTGATCGCCAGGATCATGCTCGACCGACCCGATGCCCGGAACGCCCAGAACCGGGGGATGCTCGTCGAGCTCGACGACGCGTTCCTGCGGGCCGAGGCCGACGACACCGTCCGGGTGGTGATCCTGGGTGGCGAGGGGCCGATGTTCTCCTCGGGCCACGACATGGGCTCGGCGGTCGCGGTCGAGGAGTACCGGTCGCACCCGACCCGGGCCATCAACGGCGGCACCCGCGACGGGGCCGAGCAGATGATGCTCCAGGAGTGGCACTACTACTTCGAGAACACGCGCCGGTGGCGGAACCTCCGCAAGATCACCGTGGCGCAGGTGCACGGCAAGGTGTACGGCGCCGGCCTCATGCTCATGTGGGCGTGCGACCTGATCACCGCCGCCGAGGGCACCACCTTCGCCGACGTGGTCGGCGTGCGCCTCGGGATGTGCGGCCTGGAGTACTTCGCCCACCCGTGGGAGTTCGGCGCCCGAAAGACCAAGGAGCTGCTGCTCACCGGCGACTGCCTCGACGTGGACGAGGCCCACGCGCTCGGCATGGTGTCGAAGGTGTTCGGCCCTGACCGTCTGGCCGACGACACGCTCGACTTCGCCCGGCGCATCGCCGCCCTGCCCACGGTCACCGCGTTGATGATCAAGGAGTCGGTGAACCAGACCCAGGACAACCAGGGGTTCCACAACGCGCTCAACGCCTGCTTCTCCCTCCATCAGCTCAACCACGCCCACTGGGCCGAGGTGCACGACGACGGGTTCCCCGCGGCGAGGGTCGACGACGGCATCGCCGACTGGCGCAGCGCCCCGCCCGTCGTCCCCGCGGAGAAGACCACCGTGCGGGCCGAGCCGTGAGCGGCGCGGGTCGCCGGTCGGGGAGCTGACCCGGCGCCGAGGCCACCGCCCGCGCCACGTATCACCCGAGCACACCGATCGAAAGAGGTAGGTCATGGCTGGACCGTTGGACGGCGTCAGGGTCGTCGAGGTCGCGAGTTGGATGTTCGTCCCGTCGGCGGGCGCGGTGCTGGTCGACCAGGGCGCGGACGTGATCAAGGTCGAGCATCCCGAGACCGGCGACCCGCAGCGGGGCCTCGTCACGTCGGGCCTGCTGCCCGGCGGGGCCGAGGGCGTGAACTTCATGATGGAGCAGCCCAACCACGGCAAGCGGTCGGTGGCCATCGACCTCTCGACGCCCGACGGTCGCGAGACCCTACTGAAGCTGGTCGAGACCGCCGACGTCTTCCTCACCAGCTACCTGCCGCAGGTGCGCCGCAAGCTGCACATCGACACCGACGACATCCGGGCCCGCAACCCCGACATCATCATCGCCCGGGGCAGCGGCCAGGGCAGCAAGGGCCCCGACGCCGAGAAGGCCGGCTACGACGGCACGTCGTACTGGGCCCGGGCGGGGATGGCCTCGGTGATGCCCGACAAGGACGGCTGGCCCATGGGCCAGGTGGCGCCGGCCTTCGGCGACGTGATGGGCGGGCTCGCCATCGCCGGTGCCATCGGCGCCGCGCTGTTCAAGCGCGAGCGCACGGGCGAGACCAGCATCGTCGACGTGTCGCTGATGGGCACGTCGATGTGGCAGATCTCACCGCTGGTGGTGGCCTCGAAGCTCTTCGGGTTCTCGAAGATCCCCCAGGGCGGTGACCGCAAGAAGTTCTCGAACCCGGGGGTGGGCACCTACCGGACCGGCGACGACCGCTACGTCTGTCTCATGCTCCTGCAGAGCGACAGGTTCTGGGCCGAGCTGGTGACCCTGCTGGGCAAGCCCGAGATGGCCGACGACGAGCGCTTCGTCGACGCCGCGGCCCGTGCGGCCAACAGCGTCGACTGCATCACGCTGCTCGACGAGGCCTTCGCCGCGCATCCCCTCGCCCACTGGCGGGAGGTGCTCGACGGGTTCTCGGGGGCCTGGACGGCGTTCCAGACCCTCGACGAGCTGTACGAGGACCCACAGGTGATCGCCAACGGGTACCTCCCCACCATGACCGCGGCCAACGGCCAGGACGTGCAGTTGGTGGCCAGCCCCGCCCAGTTCGACGAGACGCCGCCCGAGATCAGCCGGTGCCCCGGCCACGGCGAGCACACCGACGACGTGCTCCTCGAGCTGGGCCTGGGGTGGGACGAGCTGATCGCCCTCAAGGAGTCGGGTGCCGTCGGGTAGCACCCCCGAGCCGGAGCCCCCGTCGATGGACGAGGGCGCGGTCGTCCGCCGGCCACCCTTCGGCGACAACCCCGAGGTGGGTCTCCGGGGGGCGACCACCCAACGGTCGATCCTCACCGCGGCCCTGGCCGTGTTCGCCGAGCACGGGTTCCACGACGCCAAGGTCGAGCTCATCGCCGACGCCGCGGGGTGCTCGCGGCCGGCCTTCTACCAGTACTTCGCCAGCAAGGCGGACGTGTTCTGGCGGCTGGCGGGGCACCTCGGGCGCGAGCTCGAGGTGCTGGTCGCGGCGCTTCCCGATCCCACCCCCGATGCCGCCGGCGTCGAGGCGCTCGACCGCTGGATCGATGGCGTGGTCGAGGTGCACCAGGCGTACCAGCCGGTGCTGTTGTCGTTCCCGGCCGCGTTCCGCGAGACCCGCCCGGACCAGCCGCTGCCCCGGCCGCTGACGATCCGGTTGCAGACGGTCCTGGACGAGGCCGCCCGCCTCGACGGCGGGCTGCCGGTCGGCCTGGACGTGCGCGCCGCCTCGGAGGCGACGGTCGCGATGATCCTCCGCAGCATCCACTACTGGTTGCTCGGCCTGTTCTCGATCCCCCGGCCGCGCTTCACCAGGGCCCTGGCGGCGACGCTGCACCGTGTGGCCTACGGGCCGGTGGCCGGCGTGAACACGGGCCCGTCGGTCGACCCGCCCCCGCGCACGGTGCCCACCTGGCCGGACGGCCCCGTCTCGACGGAGCTCGATCGCCCCATGCGCCCCCGGGGCATCGCCACCCGCCGGCGCCTGCTCGACGCCGCCGGCTCGGTGCTGCCCCGCCGCGGCTACCACGAGACCCGGGTCGACGACATCGTCGAGGAGGCCGGGTGCTCGCACGGCACCTTCTACCAGTACTTCGACAGCACCGACGACCTGTTCCGCACGCTCGCGCTCGACGCCGGGCGGGACCTGGCCGCGCTCGTCGACGCGTTCCCTGCGGCGCCGGACGCGGCGCTCGAGCCCTGGCTGGCGGCGTGGTTCGCCAGCTACCGCTCGAACGGCGGGGTCATCAGCGCGTGGCAGGAGATCGACCAGGGCGACCCCGGGCTGTCGGCGATGTCGATCGAGATCATGCTGGTGTTCTTCGACCGCCTCGGGCGACTGGTGCACCGCCGCGGGTTCGGCGACACCGCCGTCGACGCGCTCGCGCTCCTCGCGGTGATCGAACGGGTCCCCTACACCGTGGTGGTGCTCAACCAACTCGACGAGGCCGCGGCCATCACCGCGGCGCGGCACCTCATCGAGCGGGGCATCCTCGCGACGACGGGGCCGTCAGCCTCCGCCCGCCCCTGACGGGCGCGGCTCCCGGGGCAGGCCGAGGCCGTGCTCGCCGACGATGTTCAGGTTGATCTCGGTCGTGCCGCCGGCGATCGACGTCTGCCGCGACGAGGCCAGGTTGGTCGGCCACGGCCCGTCGAGCATGCCCTCGGCGCCCAGCAGGTCGACCGCCAGCGACGCCAGGCGCTGATCGGCCCGGGCCCACGCCAGCTTCGTGAGGCTGCCCGAGGCGCCGGAGGGCTGACCCTGGCGCATCTGGGCGAACGACCGGTTGGTCATCCAGCGCATGCAGGCGATGTCGCTGTGCACCTCGGCGACCCGTTGGCGCAGCCCCGGATCGGCCATCGCCGCACGCACGGCCGGCGCCGCGAGGAGCTCGGTGAGGCGACGGGCCAGGCCCAGGTGCAGGCGGGCGACGCCGGCACGCTCGAAGCTCAGCGTCGTCATCGCCACCGTCCACCCCTGGTCCTGGGGCCCGAGCAGCGCCGACCGGGGCACTCGTACGTCGGTGAAGAACAGCTCGCTGAACGACTCGCCGCCGGCCATCGTGCGAATGGGTCGCTCCTCGACACCATCCGAGTGCAGGTCCACCAGCAGGCAGCTGAGGCCCTTGTGCTTCGATGAGGTCGGGTCGGTCCGGACGTAGAGCTGGCACCAGTCGGCCCAATGGCCGAGGCTGTTCCAGGTCTTCTGCCCGTTGACGACGAACTCGTCGCCGTCGGCCACCGCGCTGGTCCGCAGCGCGGCCAGGTCCGACCCGGCGTCGGGCTCGGACATCCCCTGCGACCAGATCTCGTCGCCCCGGAGCAGCGGGCGCAGGTAGCGCTCCTTCTGCTCGTCGGTGCCGTAGTGCATGATCGCCGGGGCGATGTTGGCCACACCGATCGTGTTCACCGGGCCGGGCGCCTCGTGGTCGCTCATGACCTCGAGGTAGGCGAGCTGGCCGTCGATGTCGGCACCCCGCCCGCCGTGGGCGACCGGCCACGCCGGCGCCGCCCAGCCGGCGTCGGCCAGCCGGCGGTTCCAGTCCTGCATGGCCTCGATGGTGTCGTCGGTGGGCATCCCCTGGCCGAGCGCCACGATCTCGGGCGTGAGCGCCTCGTCGAGCCACTCGACGAGGGCGGCCCGCAGCTCGTCGGCGGACTCAGCCTCCGTCACTCGACAGGCAGTTTCACGTCGACCGTCGCCTTGGCCATGGTGCGGCCCGCCTGGTTGGTGAGCTGCACCTCGACGATGGCGAGGCTCTGGCGGCGCTCGACCCGGGTGTCGACCACCTCGCCGGCCAGGAACGTGGCGTCGCCGGTGAACGCGGGGTTGCGGTACTGCGCGTCGGAGTGGACGATCTCGCCCCACTCCCCCGCCCACGCGGCCACGTAGTCGATGATCCACGCGCCCATCGAGGCGCCGTAGCCGTACCCGCGGGCCATGCCCACGTGCTGGGCCCACCGGGGCTGGAGGTGCCCGCGCGACGGCCCGTAGTAGGCGCCGTCGGTCAGCTCGGGGTTGATGCGCTCCATGCGCTTGTCGCCCTCGTGGCCGGCCATCTCCTTGGTGTACCCGAGCTCGAGCGCGCTCACCGTCGTCGGGCCGGTCTTGGTGCCACCCCAGATGGTCATCGGGAACGCCCGCCACTCGGTGGTGAAGCTGGCCAGGCTGTGGGGGCCGAGCACGTGCCCGGCCAGACGGTCGCCCACCGACACCGACGAGAACAGGCGCTTGTCGTGGCCCAGCGTCTGGATCTGGTCGATGAAGGCCAGCTTGGCGGCCTCGAGGTCGGCCAGCTCGGCGTCGGTCCACTCGGGGTCGCTCTGCTCGTCGAAGACCTTCTTCTCCTTGGCCTCGCGCACCGGGTAGCGGATGGCGGTGGACCGCTGCTGCGCGATCCGCTCGCCCCGCTGGTTGATGTAGAGCGTGTCGCCGCGCTGGAAGCAGGTCGGCCCCGCGAAGCTGGTCTCGGTGACCTTGTAGTCGTAGGGCATCCGGTGGCAGACGAGGTGGTCGCCGGGGAAGATGCGGGGGCCGAAGAACCACCACTCGTCGCCGCCGAAGATGAGGTGCGAGTTGGGGATGCGCCCCACCTGGGCCGGCGAGCAGCCGTGGCTGGTGTCGGTGGCCACGGTGAACGACTGCGGGGCGACCAACCCCCCGAAGCGGCTCTCCGCCGCCCAGCGGGCGTCGTAGTGCAGCGGGTTCGGGTAGTGCATGGCCTGGGCCCACCGGCGGATGTCGCTGGCGGCGACGTCGTCGTTCAGCTCGCCGGCACGCATGGGCACACCCATGTGGCGATCGAGGTCGGACGTGTCGAGCACCGGTTCGGCACCGGCGTCGGTGTCGGTGCTGGCATCGGAGCGGGCGTCGGTCATGAGGCTTCCTCGCTTGCGGGGGATCGGGGGGACGGCGTGTCGGCGGCGGGCGGGTCGGCGGCGGGCAGGTCGGCAGCGCCGGGGCCGGCGGACTCTGCGGGCGCGGCGGCGGGGGGCCCGAGGCGGCGGGCGGCGATCGCGATCAGGGCATCGTCGCGGACCTTCGTGTCGCTGCCGGTGGTGGGCAGCTCACCCTGGTCGAAGAACAGGACGTGGCGCGGCACCTTGTACGTGGCGACCCGTTCGGCGAGGAACGAGCGCAGCGCATCGGCGCTGGCCTCGGTGCCGTCGGCCAGCTCGACGCACAGGATGACCACCTCGCCGAGGCGCTCGTCGGGCAGGCCCACCACGCGGGCCCGCCGGACCCCGGGGAAGGCCCGCAGCGTGAACTCGAGCTCGGCGGGCGACACGTTGGCGCCGGCGGTCTTGATCACCTCGGTGCGCCGACCGGTCCAGTGCACCCCGCCGTCGGTGTCGACGTAGCCCACATCGCCGGTGTGCAGGAACCCGTCGGCATCGAAGTCCTGATCCCGGGTGGACCCGAGGTAGTGGTCGATGACCGTGGGGCCCGCAACGGCGAACTCGCCGTCCTGGTCCGCTCCCAGCGCCACCCCGGTGTCGGGGTCGACGACCCGCAGGCGGACCCCTGGTTGCAGCCGTCCGGTGCTGGCCTTCATCTCGTCGCGCGTGTTGCTCCACCGGTGGCTCACGATGCTGGCGCAGGTCTCGGACATGCCGTAGGCGATCGGCATCGTCCAGGTGGTGTCGCCGTCGACGGTGGGGTGGCGGGTGAACACCGACTTGCCGTACACCTCACGGAGCGACGACAGGTCGGTGGACTCCCAGTCGGGGTGCTCGCGCAGCGCCGCCGCCTGGTGGGGCAACGTGTAGGGCTCGGTCACCCGCTCCCGCTCGAGCAGGCGCAGGGCACCGCCGGCCTCGAAGGTCTCCTGCATCACGAAGCACCCACCGCCGGCCAACGTCCCGCCCAGCGCGGTGGTGAGGCCCGCGGTCCAGAACAGCGGCAACGGCGCCCACACCCGCGACTCGGGCGTGCGCCGGAACATGTCGGCGTGCAGCCAGAACTGCAGGGTGGGGGCCCGGTGCAGGTGCAGCATGCCCTTCGGGCTGCTGGTGGTGCCCGAGCTGAACAGCACCAGGCCCGGGTCACCCGGTGTGACGGCGCGGGCCCGGGCCCCAACCACCTCACCGTGCGGCGCCCCGCCGGCGAGGAAGGCGTCCCACGACGGATCGCCCACCGCCGCGCTCCAGCGCAGGTAGGGCAGCCGCTCGTCGCCCACCAGGGCCGCGACCTCGGTGCCGAGGTCGCGGCCCAGCAGCGTGCGTTGGGTCAGCACGCCGGCCGCCGACGAGCCGGCGAGCAGGTCGACCAGCTCCGTCGGCGTGGAGAACGTCGACAGGGGCACCGCCACCCCGCCCGCGAGGGCCACGCCGAACAGCGCGGCGACCGACTCGGGGCGGCTCCCCATCACGACCGCCACCCGGGTGCCGAGGTCGACACCCCGTTCGACCAGCGCCGCCGCGACGGCGTGGGACGCGCGGGCCAGGTCGGCGTAGGTCCAGCGCACGGTGCGCCCGTCGAGCAGCGGGTCGTCGCACACGAGCGCCTCGCGATCGCCGTGGAGCGCCGCCACCTCGTCGACGAAGCCGCCGAGGGTGAGCGCGCCCACGCCGTCGAGGGCGTCGAGCGGGGGGCCGCTGAACGTGGTCATCGTCGAGCGCGGCCGCGGTCGAACCGGTCGCGGGCGATGCCGGGCCCGGGGTGTTCGTCCATCGACAGCCCTCCCCTCCGTCTGACGCCCGGCCCTGCGTGCACCGGTGGCTCCCGATGGACGATCATACGAACATGACGCCAGTGTTCGAAAGGCGGGACGGCATCGCCGGGATCTTCGCCGAGACCCTGGCCGCGGGCGCGGACCACGAGGCGCTGGTGACCCGGCGGGGGCGGTGGACCTACCGGGAGCTGGACGAGGCCTGCGCCCGAGCGGCCGGTGCGCTGCGCGACCTGGGCGTGCGGCCGGGCGACCGGGTGGCGGCCACGCTGCCCAACGAGGCCGACATCGTGGTGGCCTTCCACGGCGCGATGCGACTCGGGGCCGTCTGGGTGGGGGTGAACCAGGCACTGGCGCCGCCGGAGAAGGCGTACCTGCTGGCGGACTCCGGCGCGTCGCTGCTCCTCTGCGACGCCGACACCGCAGCATCGCTGGCGCCCCACCGGGGTGCGTTGGCCGGTCTTCGCCGCGTGGTCGACGCGGGCGAGTGGCGGGACGCGGCGGCGTCCTCGCCGCCACTCGACGACGTGCCCGAGGTCGACGTCCACGCGCCCGCCGGGCTGGCCTACACCAGCGGCACCACCGGCCGGCCCAAGGCCGCGGTCCACTCGCAGTACAACCTGCTCGTCCCCGGGGCGGTGCTGGTCGCCAGCCGCGGGTACGACGACACCCTGCGCAAGGGCGACTGCCTCCCGCTCACGATCCTCAACATGATGGTGCTCACGACCCTGCTGGTCGCCCAGTCGGGAGGGACCACGGTGGTCATGGACCAGCTCTACGCCGCGGGGGTGGCCGACTGGATCGAGCGTGAGCAGGTCACCGTCTGGAACGGCCCGCCGCCGATCCTGCACAGCCTGGCCCACGACGACACCATCGCCCCCGAGGCACTGGCCTCGCTCCACGAGGTGTGGTCCGGCGGCGCCGAGCTGCCCGAGGCGCTGCGCACCCGGTTCGGCGCCAAGTTCGGCCTGCCCATCGTGGGCACCTACGGGCTGTCCGAGGCGCCCACGGTGGTCAGCATCGACCCGCCCGACGGCACCCACGTCGCCGGGGCCAGCGGGCAGGTGCTCCCCCACCTCGACGTCCGCATCGTGGCCGACGACGGGCAGCCGTCGGCGCCCGGTGCGGTGGGCGAGATCTGCCTGGCGCCGACGACCCACGGCCCCTACGCCGGGGTCTACCGCCCCGCCCTGGGCTACTGGAACCGCCCGGAGGCCACCGCGGCCACGTTCCCCGGCGACACGGTGCACACGGGCGACGTGGGCCTGCTCGATGCCGACGGCTGGCTGCACATCCGCGACCGGAAGAACCTGGTGATCCTGCGCGGTGGCGCCAACGTGTACCCGGCCGAGGTCGAGCGGGTGCTGCAGGCCATCGACGGCGTGGCCGGCAGCGCGGTCACCGGCGTGGCCGACGAGCGCCTCGGCGAGCGGGTCGAGGCCGCCGTCGAACTGGACGACGACAGCGCAGTGACGGCGGCGGCGATCGTCGAGCGGTGCCGCGCCGAGCTGGCCGGGTACAAGGTGCCCGAGCGGGTCGTGATCGTCGACGCGCTGCCTCGCAACGCCATGGGCAAGGTGGACCGCGCCGCGGTGGCGGAGATCATCGCCGGATGACCGAGCGCTACGGTGCCGCGATGGCAGCCACGCGCGCCGCGGGGGCGGCCTGGGCCGGGTCCGACCACCCCACGTGGCCCGAGCACCTGCCGACGGTGCCGGGCCTCCTGCGCCACGCCGTCGCCCATCACCCCGAGAACCTGGCCGTCGCCGACCTGGACGAGCGCCTGACCTACGCCGACCTCGACCGCCGCTCGGCGGCGCTCGCGTCGCAGTTGGTGGCGCTCGGCGTGGGCAAGGGCACCCACGTCGGCACCCTGCTGCCCAACGGTGTCGGCTGGGTGGTCGCCTGGGCGGCCATCACCCGGATCGGCGCGGTGTCGACGCCCGTCAACACGTTCTACAAGACGCCCGAGCTGGCCACGATGCTCCGCCACGCAGATGTGGCCGTGCTCATCACCACGCCCGGCTTCGCCCCGCACGACTACGTGGCCCGCCTGCTCGACATCGCCCCCGGCCTGGCCGGAGGCGACCCGGACGCCCCCCACCTGGTGCCCGAGCTGCCGCAGCTGCGGCGCGTGCTGTTCTGGGACGACGCCGAGGTGACCTGGGCGCCGACGGGCATCGGGGCCACCCTCGACGCTGATCCCCGGACGACCGCCGACCCCACCCTGGCCGCGGTGGTGACGGCGATGGAGGACGACGTCACCCCGGCCGATCCGATGCTGATCACCTACACCTCGGGATCGACGGGCGAGCCCAAGGGGGTGGTGCACGGCCACGGACCGTTGCTGCGCCACGCCCGCAACCTGGCCGCGATGTCGGGCATCGAGCCCACGGACCGGATCTGGACGCCGATGCCGCTGTGCTGGGTCGGCGGCTTCTCGTTCACCCTCCTCCGGGCGCTGTCGGTCGGCGGCGCCTTCGTCACCCAGGACCGCATGGACGCCGGCGCCGCCCTCGGCCTGCTGGAACGCGAGCGGGTCACCTGCGTGAGCGCCTGGCCCAACATCGGCGCCACCCTCATCGCCCACCCCGAATTCGCAGGCACCGACCTGTCCGCGCTGCGGCTCGGCACCTTCTACGAGGGGCGGGCCGCCGATGCCCGCCCTCGCGACCCAGGGCTCGGCGTCACGTCGCTGGGCATGTCGGAGACCGCCGGCCCCCACACCTTCTGGACCCGCGAGGAGGACCTGCACGGCACCACCGAGGAGTACCGGGGCACGTTCGGCCACGAGGTGCCCGGGGTGACCCACCGCATCGTCGACGCCGACGGCAACGACGCCGCCGAGGGGGCCGAGGGCGAGGTGTGGGTGCGGGGCTACAGCGTGATGCTCGGCCTGTACAAGCGCGAGCGCTCGGAGGTGTTCGACGCCGACGGCTGGTACCACACCGGCGACCGGGGCCTGTTCCGGGACGGCTGGTTCTTCTTCACGGGCCGCCAGTCCGACCTGATCAAGACCAAGGGCGCCAACGTGGCCCCCGCCGAGGTCGAGAAGGCCCTGATGTCGCTCGACGGGGTGCGGGCCGCCTTCGTCTTCGGCGTCGACCATCCCGTGCACGAGCAGGAGGTCGTGGCCCTCGTCGTCTCGGATCGTGTGCCCGAGGATCTGCAGGCCGAGCTGCGCGAGCTGCTCTCGTCCTACAAGGTGCCGACGCGGATCTTCCCCATCGCCGCCGCCGACGTCCCCTACATGACCAGCCAGAAGCCCGACCGCCGCGCCTTGGCGGCGACCGCGGCGGCGCTGTCGGCTCCTGCCGCCCGAGACGAAGGCTGAGTACGAACCCGACGACACCGCGCCGGCCGTCGCCGCAAAGGCCGTCGAGCGCTCTCGACGCTGTGCCATGGTGGCCCGGCGAGTGGCCGTCGCCACGAGGCAGTGAACGGCTGGCAACAGGGACCAGGAGTCGGTAGGAGCCCGCTCCGGCCTCAGGGCGCCTCGGTGCGGCCCAGGGCTTGCGCCGCTTCGGGGACGAACAGCTCGGGGGCGAAGGGGCCGACCGTGGCCGCCCGCAGTTCGAGCTCGGGGAGGACGATCGAGGGGTCGAGGGTGTCGAGCCACACGACCGCGGTCGCCACGTGCTCGGCGTCGAGGGCGTGCATGGGGAAGTGGACGTCGTCGAGCATGGGTGTGGCCACGGGCGCCGGTGTGACCGTGTGCACGGCGATGCCGTCGCGCTCGACCTCGCCGGCCAGGGCCAGGGCGAAGGCGTTGAGGCCGGCCTTCGACGCCGTGTACGCGGCCTTGCCCGGCTGAGGCGCGTGGGCCGACGACGACGACAGGAAGATGATGCGACCGCCCGCCGGCATCCCGGCGAGCACGGCGTTGGTGACGAGGAACGCCGAGCGCAGGTTGGCCGCCAGCACCGCGTCGAAGGTGGCCACCGACTCCTTGCGCACGAAGGTCCCCGCCATCATCCCCGCGGCGTGGACCAGCAGGTCGACGGGGCCCGCCCCGTCGGCGACGGCGGCGGCGTCGGCCTCGACCGAGCAATCGCCGACCACGTACCAGGCACCGATCGCCGCGGCGGCGTCGGCCAACGGCTCCTCGCGCCGGGCGTTGAGCACGACCTCGTAGCCGCGCTCGACCAGCATCGTGCCCACCGCCAGGCCGATGCCGCTGCTGCCGCCGGTGACGAGCGCCCGCCGGGGCATCAGGTGGGGGTGATGGTGATGGCGTACTCGGGGCAATTGATGCTGGCCAGGCGCAGCGGCTCGGCGTGCTCGTCGGCCACCGTTCCCGCCGCCGCGCCACCCTCCACCGCGCCACCCTCAGCAGCACCGCGCTCGAGCGTGGCGCCGTCGGGCCCCGTCACGGGGATCAGCCGGCCGTACCCCTCGTCGTCGGGGGCGAACACCTCGGGCGCCAACGCGTAGCAGCGACCGTGACCGCTGCAGCGGTCGGTGTCGATCTCGACGTGCGGCACCTCAGACCTTGACCGGGTCGACGTTCATCAGCCGGGCCAGGTTGCCGCCCATCACCTTGGCGATGTCGTCGTCGGACAGGCCCTGCAGTTCGTCGACGTACGAGATCGGGTCGGCCAGCCCCTCCGGGTGGGGGTAGTCCGAGCCGAAGAGCACGTTGTCGACGCCGATCATCTCGACCAGGCCCGGCGTGTCGTCCTCGTGGAAGGGATGGACGAACACGTTGCGCTCGAACACCTTGACGGGGTCCTCGTCGAACACATGGGGGTTGAAGCGGTACGCCGACTCCATGGCCTCGAGCAGGTACCGCACCCACGCCGACCCGTTCTCGACCGGCGCGATCTTGAGCCGGGGGAACCGCGTACACAGCCCGTGGCCGATCGCCGACGCCATGGTGTCGATGATGGGGCGGCCCGCGTGGCCGACGATCGCGTCGAAGCCCGACTGGCCGGTGAAGGGCGTGAACTCGTCACGCACGCCCTCCCACTCGTTGAGGTAGCGCTGGTAGCCGCTGTCGCTGGCGTGCATGCCGACGAGGATGTCGGCCTCCTGCACGCGCTCCCAGAATGGGTCGAACTCCGCCAGCGCGAACGACCGCGGGCCCTGGAAACCCGGGACCGGCGCCGGCCGGATGAGAATGACCCGGGCGCCCCGCTCGAGCACCCACTCGAGCTCCTCGATGGCCTTGTCCACGATCGGCAGCGTGATGACCGGCGTGGGGAAGATGCGGTCCTCGTAGTTGAACGTCCAGTGCTCGTGCATCCACTGGTTCAGCGCGTGCACCACCGCGTGGATGGCGAGGGGGTCGTCGCGCAGGCGCTCCTCGACCAGGCTGGCGAGGGTCGGCCACATCAGGGCCCGGTCGATCCCCAACTCGTCCATGAGCTCGAGGCGGGGTGCGGGGTCGCGGAACGCGGGCAGCGCGTCGATGCCACGCCCGAGGATCTCCCGGTAGGGCTTGCCCTCGGGGTTGCCGACCTTGAAGTACTCCTCCTGCGCGCCCGGCGCCGCCACCCGCTCGAAGGTCGGGTTCGGGATGTAGTCGCTGATCTGGCCCTTCACCGCGATCTTGGTGCGGCCGTTGGCCTGGATGTACTGGATCGTCCCGGCGTACTCGGGAGCCATGAACTTCGTCAGTGCGTCCGGCGTCTCGTACATGTGGTTGTCCACGTCGAAGACCGGGAAGTCGAGCACTCGTGACGGCATGGCTCGATCCTAATTGACGCCACTGTTAGATTCAAGGGGTCGCCGCTAGGTGAACACGAACGGCACCGAGTCCGGCCCCCGGACCAGGCTCGACGGCAGGTACACGGCGTCGCCGGCCTGCTCGTAGGTGGCCCGGCGCCGCCCCAGCTCCTCGAACAGCACCCGGGCCTCCATGCGGGCCAGTGCCGCGCCGAGGCAGAAGTGCTCGCCGAACCCGAAGGCCAGGTTCGGGGTGGTCGCCTCGCGGGCCAGGTCGAACCGGTCGGCGGTGGGCCCGAACGCCGCCTCGTCGCGGTTCCCCGACGCGTAGAGCATGACCAGGTAGTCGCCCTCGGCCAGCGCGACGCCCGAGAGCTCGGTGTCGGCGGTGACCGTGCGGGCGAACTGCTGGATGGGCGTGACCCACCGCAGGCACTCCTCGACCGCGCCGGGGATGCGCCCCGGATCACCGTAGAGCCACGCCCGGTCGTCGGGGCGTGCCGCCAGCTCGATGAGCGAGCCGGACATGAGGTGCCGGGTGGTCTCGTTGCCGGCGACCACCAGCGACATGTTGAAGGTGAGCAGCTCGCCCCCAGTGAGCCGGTGGCCGTCGATGTCGGCGCTCACGAGCAGCGAGACGATGTCGTCGGCCGGCGCCGCCGCCTTCGCCCGGGCCAGCTCCCCCAGGTACGTCACCATCTCGAGCAGCGCCGCGGTGTCGTCGGGCGACAGGGCGGCGCGGCCGTCGGAGGCCACGATGGTGGCGTCGGACCAGCGCCGGAACTGCGATCGGTCGTGGTCCGGCACCCCCAGCAGCTCGCAGATCACGAGGACGGGCAGCGGGGCGGTCAGCACCTCCACCAGGTCGACCACCTCGCCGCGAGGCAAGGCGTCGAGCAACTCGACCGTGAGCTCGCGCACCCGCGGCTCCATCCGCCCGAGCGCCCGACTGGTGAAGTCACGGTTCAGCACCTTGCGCCAGCTGTTGTGCGTCGGGGGGTCCATGTGCAGGATCGACCCCTCGACCGGACGGCCCTCACGGATCGGGTCGTTCACCAGCACCCCGCGGCTCGAGCAGAACCGGCCGGGATCACGGCTGATCTCGCGGATGTCCTCGTAGCGCGCCACGGTCCTGATCCCGGGCGCGACCTGGTGGATCGGCGCCTCCGACCGCAGCCGGGCGAGGACCTCGTAGTAGTCGGGGCGCAGGAAGAACCCGGGCACGGTCGGGTCGATGTGGAGCTGATCGAGCGTTCCCGTCATGGCCGGGCCTCCATCCGTGCGGCGAGCAGGTCGAGGATCGGGTTGTCGGCGATCGGGAAGTAGTTGGGCTCGCCCCGCCGTTCGTTCAGATGGGCGATCCGCGACAGGATCGCGGTCGATCGCACGGCGGCGAGCACCTCGTACCAGTCGAGGTCGAGCACCCGACGGCCGAGGCGCGCCTCGTAGGCGCGCACCGCGGCGTCGTGGCCGAGGAAGCCGGCGACCGCTCGCCCCACCAGCGCGTCCTGCGTGGCCTGCAGCGTCAGGAGCCAGGCCAGATCGTGCTCGGCGGCACCGACGGTGGCCATCTCCCAGTCGAGCACCGCACGGGGCGCCCACGTGTCGCCGACGATCACGTTCTCGAGGCGGACGTCGCCCCAGAGCAGGGAGGGCGCGGGCTCGATGGCCGGTCGGTGGGCCTCGCACCAGTCCAGCGCCGCGACCAGGGCGGGGACGATCACCTCGCCGTCCGCGAGCCACGCCAGGTAGCCCCGCCAGTACGCCAGCTCCGCGGCGTTGTCGCGGTGCGGCACCACCCCGTCGAGTCCGGCCGATGCCCAGTCGATGCGGTTGATGTCGGCGACGAGTCGGAGGAACGTGAGATGGAGCGAGCGGTTGGCGTCGGGATCGGCGCCGGAGAGCCGGCGGTCGAGCGCCGGCACCGCACCGAAGATGTGCCCGTCCACAGCCGGCATGGTGAGGAAGGGCACACCGATCCATCGGGGGTCCGGTTCGGCGAGCGCCGGCACCGCCGCGGGGATCCCGGCGGCGGCCACGGCCTGCTGCACGGCGGCCTGCACCGGGAAGTCGTAGCGGTCGAAGATGGCCGGGCCCGCAGGCGGCAGCTTCAGCACCATCCGCTCCTGGTGGCCACCGCCGGCGTCGGTCCGCCGGAGGTCGACGAGGATGGTCTCGCTCGAGTAGCCGGCGGCGGGCCGCTCCAGGCCGACCACCTCGAAGGTGGCGCCCGGGGTGATCTCGCCGAGCCAGGCGACGAACCCGGCCACCACCTCGTCACCACGACGGGCGCCGCGGTCCTCCGAGGCCATCTACCGCTCCAGGGCCGACTGGCGGCCGCTGGCGGCGAAGCGCTCGCGGAGCGCGGCCCGGTCGGCGTCGGTGAGCAGCCGGAGCGGGTCGCGTCGGTCGGGGCGCCAGTAGACGGGATCCCCACCGGCGGGCGTCCACCGGTCCCGGCGCAGCGGGGCCTTGTCGACCTTGTTCGTCGCGGTCACGGGCAACGCGGGGGTCACGCGGACGTAGCGGGGCGCCCACTTCGTGCCGACGTCGCGCTGGGCGGCGAGGAACGCGTCGAAGGCCACCGGATCGAACGACCCAGGGTCCATCTCGATCACCGCCATGGCTTGGTCGTCGACGGTGCGCTCGTCGGGGACACCGAAGACGGCGGCGCCGGTCACGTCGGGGAACCGTTCGAGCACACGCTCCACCGGTGCCGCCGCGAAGTTCTCACCGTCGACCCGCAGCCAGTCCGCGTTGCGGCCCGCGAAGTAGAACACGCCCGCCTCGTCCCGGTACCCGAGGTCACCCGACCAGTACCACCCACCCCGGGTGCGCTCCGCGGTGGCTTCGTCGTTGTCGTAGTAGCCCTCGAACCGGCCCAGCGTGTCCCTCCCGACGATCTCACCGATCGCCTCGTGCCCGTTGAGCAGCCTCCCGTCAGGGTCGAACCGCGCCCGCGGGCACTCCTCGCTCGTCGCCGGGTCGACCACCGCCACGTCGGCGCCGCCGACGGGCACACCGAGCGCATCGGCCGGCTGCCCCGGCCGTGGTGCCAGCACGACCGCGTTCTCGCTGGAGCCGTAGCCGCCGAAGGCGGGCACGCCGAAGCGCCGCTCGAACTCAGCCATGTCCCGGGCCGACGACTCCGGGGCGAGGATGAACTTCAGGTCGTGCTCGCGGTCGTGGTCGGTCTCGGGGGTGGCCAGGACGTAGGTGAGGACGCGCCCGACGGTGCTGGTGAACGTGCAGTGGTGCTCGCGGATGTCGTCGAGGAACGCCGATGCCGAGAACCGGCGCCTGAGCACGAGCGACGCACCGGTGCCCATCGCCGGGAAGACCATCGAGCTGAGCGCGTTGCCGTGGAACATCGGCATCGCGCAGTAGAGCGAGTCGTCGGGGCCGAACCCCATGCGCCGCCCGTCGTTGCCGGCGGCCCGGCCCTGGGTCATCCGCACCGCCTTCGGTGCGCCGGTCGACCCGGACGTGAACAGCAGGAGCAACAGGTCGGTGGCCGCCGGTGCGGCCGCGACCGGTGGGGCATCCGGGCCTCGGTGCTCGTCCAGGCCGGCGGCGCAGGACGCGGCGTCGAGGCGCAGCACCCGACCGGTCGCGGCGCCCAGGTCGAGGCCCTCCAGCAGGCCGGCGTGCTCGGCGTCGGTGACGATCAGCTGGCAGTCGACGTGGCGGATGTCGCGGGCCAACTCGTCACCGCGCCGGGTGGGGTTGATGCCGACCACGACGCACCCGGACAGCGCGGCGCCGCCCAGCAGGAACAGGTACTCCGGCACGTTGTCGAGCAGCACCCCGAGGTGGGGCGGCCCGCTGCCCATCGCCGTCTCGAGCCACCGCGCCCGCGCCTCCATCTCCGCGACGACCTCGCCCCACGTCCAGCGGTCGCCGTCGAAGCGCAGCCCCGTGCGGGCGTCGCCCGCTCGCGCGCGGACCAGTGCCGCGGCGGTGGCGGCAGTCGCGGGCTCAGGTCCCATCGTCGGGCGAGGGGGCGCGCCCGCTCGCCGCCGCGGGCCGGATGACGGTCTCGCCGAACTGCTCCATGGCCTCGATGGCGTGGTCGATCGAATCGCCGGGGATGTGCACGTCAGCCCAGGTGACTCCCAGCCGGGCCAGCCCGTCGAGCGCCTCGAGCCTGGCGTCGGGGTCGAAGTCGTCGCGACCCAGGTGCCCACCGGCCCCCGTGCCGTAGGACACGTCGATGTCGGCGCGGTCGCGTCCGGCCTCGTCGACGACCTGCCAGAGGTGGTCGAGCATCCGGGCGAGGTCGTCGACGCTCTCGAGCGGCGGGGTCTTCGCGGTCGTCGCGACGCCCGGCGGCGCCGGGAACGGCCGCCAGCCGTGGCCGTACTCGGCGACCCGGCGGCGGGCGAGCTTGCTGTTCCCGCCGATCCAGATCGGCGGGGGCGCCGCAGGCTTGGGATTGGCGGTCTGACCGTACGCGGTGAAGTGGAGGCCCTCGTGGGCGAAGTCGTCAGTGGTCCAGATGCCCCGCATCACCTCGATCGCCTCGTCGAACAGCAGATTGCGCTCCTCGAAGTCGACACCGAGGGCGCGGTACTCGCCCTTCAGGTACCCGGCCGCCACCGCCAGCGTGAACCGGCCCCCCGACAACGCATCGAGGGTGGCCACCGCCTTCGCCACCACGAACGGGTTGCGGTACGGCAGGACCAGGATGTTCGGGATCAGGCGGATCCGCTCGGTGACCGCGGCCACGTAGGTGAGCGCCACGAACGGGTCGAGGGCGTCGTGACCGCCGGCCAGCAGCCACCGATGGGTGGGGGCAGGGTGGTCGGTGAACCCCACGCCCGAGAACCCGGTCCGCTCGGCCGCCACCGCGAAGCGGGTGATCGCCTCGCCGGTCACCAGGGCGGGGTCGTGAGGATGGGTGACCAGGGGGTACGTGACGGAGTACTTCACGGGCGCACCTTCCTCGATGAGGTCGTCGCACCATCATGGGGTCGTCGCACCATCGTGCGCTCGTCGCTCATCGTGGGGTCATCGCTCATCGTGGGGTCATCGCTCATCGTGGGTTCATCGCGGTGCGCCACCCGCGGCCGGTGGCCCCTTCGGCACCTCACGGAACGGGATGTCCTTGTCGAGGGTGCGTTCGCGGGGCATGCCCAGCACCCGCTCGCTGATGTTGTTGCGGGCCATCTCGAGGGTGCCCCCGGCGATGCTGCCCGACTGGCGCATCAGGAACTCGGTGCCGAACAGCGCGGCGGGGTCGTCGTCGGCCCACGCCACCGCGGACGACTGGGCCAGGTCGAGGCCGATGGTGCGGATGCGCTCGTTGACCACCCCGCTCATGAGGCGGGCCACCGCCGCCGCGGTGTCGGGGACGACGCCGGCGCCGATGCCCTCCCCGATCCGCTCCGACAGCTCGCTGGCGGCGCGGCGCAGCGTCCGCGCCTCGCCGATCAGGTCGAGCGCCAGCGGGTCGTCGAGCTGACCGGTGTCGCGCGCCAGCTCGACGAGGTGGTCGCGGCCGGTGGAGGCCGCGCCGTGGCTCGGCGGCTTGCCGCTGGTGTAGGGCGACCCCCCGCCCATCGCACTGCGCTCGTGGAACATCCAACGCCGACCGATGGTCCACCCGTCGTCGACGTCGCCGACGCGGTCACGGTCGGAGAGCCGCAGGTCGGTCATGAACTCCTGACAGAACTCGCGCGAGCCGTTGATCATCTCGATGCGCTGCACCTCGATGTCGGGCTGGCGGATCTTGATGATGAACACGGACAGGCCCCGGTGCTTCGGCACCTCCCAGTTCGTGCGCAGCAGGCAGAGCCCGTAGTCGGACCACCAGGCGCCGGTGGTCCAGACCTTCGAGCCGTTGACGACCCACTCGTCGCCGTCCCGGACCGCGGTCGTCATGGCGCCGGCGACGTCGGAGCCCCCACTGGGCTCGGACAGGAACTGCATCCACAGCTCCTCGCCCTTCAACATCGCGGGGAGGTGGGCCTTCTTCTGCTCCTCGGTGCCGAACTCGAGCAGCACCGCCCCACAGGGCACGAACGTGGGGATGTTGATGAGCGTGGGCATGTCGTAGGGCGCGCTCACCTCGTTGAACGCCCGCTGGTGCGCCGGCGTCAGCCCGAGGCCGCCGTACTCCACCGGGAAGCAGATGCCTGCGAACCCGCCGTCGTAGAGGGTGCGCTGGGTGGCGCGCATCCTCGCGACCGCGGCCAGCTCCTCCTCGTCGGACCCGAAGCCGTTCTCCATCCTCGTCGTGTCGGCGGGCGGCAGGTGCTCGGGCAACCAGGCCTCGGCCCGGGCGACGAACGACTCGACGGACTCCATCTCTGCGGCCGCGGTCACGCCGCCACCCCCGCGGCGAGTCGGGCGGCCCGCCGGCGATGGTCGGCGGGCGTGCCGAACGACGACCGCTCGGTGACCACCCGCCGGAGGTAGAGGTGGAGGTCGTGGTCGGTGGTCAGGCCGATGCCACCGTGCATCTGGATGCAGTCGTGCAGGAGCTCCACGAGGTAGGTGCCGAGGTAGGCCTTGGTCACACTGGCCGTCTCCTTCACCCCCGGCGCCGCCTCCTGCACCTCGCGGGCCAGGGCGGCGGCCAACGCGTGGCTCGCCTCGAGCCACATCTTCATGTCGGCGAAGCGGTGCTTCAGCTCCTGGTACGACGCCAACGGGCGCCCGAACGAGTAGCGGTCGAACGCCCACTCGACGGTGAAGTCGAAGACGCGCTCGGCGGCCCCCACCAGGACCGCCGACTGGATGACCAGTGCGTGCTGCAGCTGTCGCTCGACGTCGGCCGCCACCGGCGCGCCGCCCGTCAGTGCGGCCGAGGCGGGGACCGCGACCTCACGGAGGTCCACGCGTGCGTACCGCCGCACCACGTCGAGTCCGGTGAGCGCCGTGATCGTGATGCCCGGGGTGGCGGCGGGAACGACGCACTGGACCAGGTCGTCGCCACCGCCGTCGAGCCGCGCCGTCACCAGCAACGCGTCGGCCTGGGCCGCGGCCTCCACCGGCGTCGAGTGCCCGGACAGCACGTAGCCGTCGGCGGTGCGGACGGCGGTGAGCGTGCCGCGGCCCAGCGCGTGCTCGGCACCGCACCACGTCGCGACCGCCTCGCCGGCCACCAACCCGTCCAACAGCGGACGGTGCTCGCCGCCATCGGCGCCGGCCAGGGCGGCCGCCACCACGTTGGTGGGCCCGAGAGGACCCGGAGCCACGTGGCGGCCGAAGGCGTCGGCGACGATCGTCAGGTCGATCACACCGTTCCCGCTCACGCTGCCACCGCCGAGCGACTCGGGGACGAGCAGCGACGTCCAGCCGAGCTCGCCCCCTTGGCGCCAGTACGCCGCGTCGAAGCCGTCGTCGGTGTCGGCCAGGGCCCGCACCCTGGCGATGTCGCACTCGGCGGCGAGGAACCGCCGCGTGGTGTCGCGGAAGAACTCCTGGTCGTCGGTGAGGGCGAGCTCCACGTCGGTCGCCCGCCTCAGGCCGAGGTGTCGATGACGACACGACCGCGCGTCTGGCCCGCCAGGATCTGCTCGGCCAGGGCCGGCACCTCGGTGAGCGGCGCCACCGTGGTCATCGCATCGAGGAGGTCCGTCGGCAGGTCGGTGCCCAGCCGGGCCCACGCCGCCTCGCGGACAGGGGCCGGGCACATCACCGAGTCGATGCCGAGCAGCGACACGTTGCGCAGGATGAACGGCAGCACCGTGGTGGGGAGGTCGTTGCCGCCGGCCAGGCCGCAGGCGGCCACCGCCCCGCAGTAGCGGGTCTGCGCGAGCACGGTGGCCAGCGTCTGGCTGCCGACGGTGTCGACCCCGCCGAGCCAGCGCTCCTTGTCCAGAGGTCGGCCGGCGGTCGCCAGCACCTCGCGGTCGATGATCTCGGTGGCGCCCAGCGAGCGGAGGTAGTCGTGGGTCTCGGGCCGACCGGTCGACGCGGTCACGTGGTGGCCCAGTCCGGCCAGGACCGCCACGGCCACGCTGCCCACGCCCCCGCCGGCGCCGGTGACCACCACCTCGCCGTCGCCCGGCGTTACGCCGGCGCCCTCGATGGCCAGCACGCACAACATGGCGGTGAGGCCGGCGGTGCCGACCGCCATCGTCTGCTGGAGCGTGAGGCCGTCGGGCTTGCGGGTGAGGAGCTCGGCCGGCACCCGCTGGCGCTGGGTGAAGCCACCCGAACGGGTCTCGGACAGACCCCAGCCCGTGACCAGCACCTCGTCGCCCACCCGCCAGTCCGGCGAGGCCGATGCCTCGACGGTGCCGGCCAGGTCGATGCCCGCGATCATCGGGTGCGACCGCATGATCTTGCCCTTGCCGGTGACGGCCAGCCCGTCCTTGTAGTTGAGCGACGACCAGGCCACCGCCACCGTGACATCACCGTCGGGCAGGTCGGCGTCGGTGAGCTCCTGCAGGCTCGCCGGCCCCGGTTCGGAGGCGGCGATGGCGCGAAACGTCGTCATCCGTCGAATCTAACATCTCCGTCATGTAGACGGCGTGGGCGCCGGCGCTAGCGAATGGTGCCGATGCCGGGTATGAGCGGGAGGTCGAGGGCCGTGACCCAGCCGGGCGGGAGGTCGTTGACCGCGGGGACCGCGTTGAGGGCGCGCAGGCCCGTGGCCAGGCAGCCCGCGGCGGCGGCGTCACGGCCGCTGCCGTCGGTGAAGCGGAACGCCGTCTCCTGAGTGATCGACGGGGTGCCCTCGATCTCCACCCGGTACACGTCGTCCTGGCCGCCCCGCGGCCAGTCCGGCGCGGCGTCGGGGCCCACCCGGTTGATGTGCTCGAGCTGGATGCGGGTCTCGCCGTCCAGCACGCCGTTGATGGTGAAGTTGATGGCGGCCACCTGACCGGGCTCGATCACGCCCTTGGCGGTCGTGATGACGGTGTCGGTCACCCACTTGTCCCAGGTGGTGGTGATCTCGTCGAGCTCGATGCCGACCGCGTGGGCCATCATCGGCACGGTGGCGCCCCAGGCCATGGTGAGGATGTCGGGGTGCTCGAGCATCGGGCGGAACTCGGGCGGGCGGCCGATGCCCATCTCGTCCTCGTAGTCGCCCTCGTAGTTGATGTAGTCCAGGATCTCGAGGGCACGGACGAGGCGCACCTCCGAGCACAGCCCCATGAGGGTCATCGGGAACAGGTCGTTGGCGAAGCCGGGATCGATGCCCGTGGCGAAGCACGACGACCCGCCCTCCTCGCAGGCCCGGGTGATCGGCTCGATCCACATCGGCGGGTTGAGGCTCATGGCCGGCCAGACCCAGGGCGTCATGGCCGTCGAGCACACATCGATGCCCGCTCGCAGGAACGCCCCCATGTCGTGGATGTTGTCGTCGGCCTTGGCCGCGGTCGGCCCGTAGTGGACCAGCGCGTCCGGCTCCAACGCCACGAGGGCCTCGAGATCGTCGGTGGCGGCGAGGCCGATCGGCTCGGTGCCGCACAGCTCGCCGACGTCCCGGCCGACCTTGTCGGGGTTGCTCACCCCGACGCCGACCAGGTCGAACGCCGGATGGCGCACGACCTCGGGGATCACCATCTGACCGACGAAGCCCGTCCCCCACACCACGACCCGCTTGGGCGGGTTCACCGACGTCACCGCATCATCTCCCCGGCGTTCACCATCAGGTGCTGGCCGGTCACCGCCTTGGCGTGGTCGGACGCGAAGAACATGGCCACGTCGGCCACCTCACCGTCCTCGGTCATGCGCTGGAGCGGGAAGTCGCCCACGATCTCGTGCAGCGCCTCCTCCACCGAGATGCCCTTCTGCTTGGCGGTGCCCTCCACGAACATCTGGACCGGCGGTCCCCACATCCACGAGGGGACCACCATGTTGCAGCGGATGTTGTCGGCGCCGAGCTCGTCGGCCAGGTAGTACATCGTGCTCAGCAGGGCGCCCTTCGAGGCGGCGTAGCCGGCCTGGGGCAGGGCGGGCTTGAACATCGACTGCGAGCCGACCAGCACCACGGCCCCACCGCCGCCCGCCACCATGGCCTTGGTCACCGGGCGCAGCACGGTCAGCGCGCCGATCACGTTCGTCTCGAACGCCTGGCGCCAGTCGTCGTCCTTGGTCTCGTGCAGGCCGCCGAACACGTACTCGAAGGCGGCGACGTTGACGAGGGCGTCGACCCTCCCGAAGCGCTCGACCGCCAGGGACACCAGGGCCTCGCAGGCCGCGGGGTCGGTGATGTCGGTGGGCACCGCCAGGATCCGCTCGCCACTCGGGTCGAGCTCGGCGGCGGTCGTCTCCAGCACCTCGGCGGTCCGCGCCGCCATGACGACGTTGGCGCCCTCCCGCAGCGCGGCGGCCACGCACTCGCGGCCCAGGCCGCTGCCCACCCCCGTCACCAGCACGGTCTTGCCCTCGAGCATCATCCGCTCACCGTAGCGACAAACGAGAACACGTTTCAGTTGCGGCCGTCAGAGGCGGTAGATCCGCTCGGCGTTGTCGGCGAAGAGGGCGGCGCGGGTGGCGGGGTCGAGGCCGGCGGTGAGGGCCGAGTAGCACGACCAGAGCTCGTCGAGGGTGCCGTGGAGGCCGTCGACGGGGAAGTTGCTGGCGAAGAAGCAGCGGTCGGTGCCGAAGAGGGCGAGCGCCTCTTCCACCCAGGGTCGCAGCACATCCGGTGCCATCGACCCCAGCGGCATGGCCAGCCCGGACACTTTGCAGGTCACCCGGTCACCCAGGTCGGCCAGGGCGCTCATGCCCGCGTGCCACAGGGCGCGCTCCTCGGCGTCGGGGGAGCGGGGCCAGCCGGCGTGCTCCACGACGACGGCGAGGCCGTCGACCTGCGCCAGGCCGTCGGCGGCCTCGGCCAGCTGGTCGGGGTGGGCCATCAATTCGAAGAGCAGGCCCCGGTCGGCCAGGGCCCGGAGCACGTCGAGGTGCGGGAGCGGCCCCGAGAACCGACCCATGGGCCGCACCCCGCGGAAGCGGCCGGCCCGGAGCTGGCGGTCGAGCTGCTCGACCGCCTCGGCCACCGTCTCGGTCGGGGTGACGCCGCCGATCAGGGCGTCGGGGTGGCCGTCCGCCTGTGCCCGTGCGTCGAGCTCGAGGGTCTCCTCGATCGAGTGCACGCCGGTGGCGGCGGCGACGTGCACCCAGGCCTCCACGTTCCAGCCCGGGGACTCGGCCCGGTAGGTGGCCAGGTCGAAGCGTCGGGCCATGCCCGTCACGTCACCGAGGCCCACGTCCTGCTGCCCACCCAGGTAGGGGTACCAGTCGGTGCGGGCCGGGTCCCAGAGGTGGACGTGGGCGTCGACGATGCGGGAGGGGCGGTCGGTCGGGTCGGTCGGGTCGGTCGGATCGGTCCGGTCGGTCACGCCTGGTCACCTCCGACGTGGGCGCCTTCCGGTCGGCCGCCGCCGCCGGCGAGCTCGGCGAGGACGTCGTCGAGCCACGGGGCGACGGTGTGGTCGT
This sequence comes from Acidimicrobiales bacterium, assembly GCA_044221555.1. Lineage (GTDB taxonomy): Bacteria > Actinomycetota > Acidimicrobiia > Acidimicrobiales > DATDAH01 > JAEUJM01. The sequence continues at coordinate 20,601 of JBGAOY010000018.1, read as the reverse complement.
GGAAGCTCATGCTGACCGCGACGCGGGGATGGCTGCGCAGGCCGAGCCAGCCGGGGCCGACGACGAGCTCGGCGCCCGACAGCGCCGGCGCCTCGGGGCTGCCCACCAGGTGGGCGGCGAGCTCGGCCACCGCCGGCAGGTCGGCGGGCCCGGCGGTCTCGAGCGCCACCGCGAACGCGGCGAGGCGGGCGGCGGTGGCGCCCTTCGCCGACCGCGCGTGCTGCGCGACCGCCTGGGCCCGGCTACGGCCCCCGGCGCCGGCGGCGTCGGTGAGGGTGACGAGGCGCAGCGGCAGGCCCGTGGCGTTGGCGTGGTCGGCGACGGTGCGGGACCAGGCGGCGTCGGCGTAGATCTGGTCGGTGATGCCGGTGTGCTCCGCGAGGGTGCGCTCCCAGCCGGGGCCGAGGTCGGCGGCGGCCGGGGTGCCCGCCAGGGCGACGACCACCGCGTCGATGGGCCCTGCCGCGGCGGCCTCGGCGAAGGCGCCGGCGGTGCCGTCGAAGGTGTGGGCGAGGCCGCGGGCGTCCAGGTGGCGCACGACGACGCCGCGGGCCCCGAGGGCCCCCGTCACCGCCTCCGCCACGTCGGGCCGGTCCGACACCACGAGGCACGAGGTGGCCGACGGCGCCGGCAGCTCACCTTCTGGCGCACCCCCCAGGGCGGCGGCCAGCCGGGGGTTGCCACCGCCCGTGCTGGCCTGCCCCGCCTCTGCGGGAGCGAGGGCGTTCGCCGTGACCAGCTCCAGCGCGTGGGCGAGCGAGGCCACGCCGTCGGTGCCCACCACCTCGAGCAGCCGGGGCCGTTCCACCAGGGCGAGCTCGGCGCCGGCCACGAACACCACCTGGCCCCGGCAGGCGTCGAAGCCGTCGCCGACGAGGTGGGCCCCGATCGGACCGAGCTGGTCGGGTGACGGCATGCGGCTGCCCAGAGCGAGGCCGCTGGTCTTCGCCTGCGCCTGCTGCGGGCTCGCGGCGCGCTGGCGCTCCATCGCGGCGATCACCATGCGCGTCACCGCGATGGGAGAGATGGCGTTGACCACCACTCCGGCGGGGACGAGACCACCGAGCTGCCACACCAGCGACGCCACCGCCCGCTTGGCGCAGCCGTAGGCGCCCGTGTCGGCAGGGCGCCAGCCCGAGCCGGAGGTCACGCCCAGCACGTGCCCGTGGCCCTGGGCGGCCATGAGCGGCAGGGCCGCGTCCAGCACGTTGCGCCAGCCGTCGAGGTGGACGGCGAGGACGCTGCGCCAGTCGTCCTCGGTGCCCTCCGTGTAGCTCATCTGCCGGGTGATGCCGGCCACGTTCACCACGACGTCGACACCACCGCGCTCGGCAACCAGGTCGGCGAACAGCGCGACGACGCCGTCGCGGTCGGTGACCGAGAGGTTCGACGCCCGAGCCGAGCCGCCGGCAGCGACGATGCGGCCGGCGGTGGTCTCCTCGGGGTCGGGAAGTTGCTCGACCCCGTCGACCGACACCAAGGGGTCGACGGTGACCACGAACGCGCCGGCCCGACCCAGTTCGGTGGCGATCGCGGCGCCGATGCCGTTGCCGCCGCCGGTCACCACGGCGACCCGCTGGCGGCCCTTGGTTGCTGCGCTCGCCACTCCCCCTCCTACGGCTCGCTCGGGCAGGGTCGCCCGTCCCCATCCTCGCCGCCCCCGGGCGCCGGCGCCACGAGGTCGGGCCGTCGGGTCACCCGGCCCCGGCGCGCCGTTCCAGCTCCAGCCCGGCGCACTCGCCCGCGTCGAGCCACTCCTCGAGCAGCCTGCGGTAGCCGAAGTAGTCGCCGAGACCCCGCCCGTAGTTGCCGTTGCGCGGGTTCATGGCCTCGGGATGGCCCTCGAGGTTGATGCGCGACGGGGTGCAGGCGGCCATCACGCTGCTCGCGTCCACGAAGGACTCGACGATCTTGTGCGTCCAGTCCGCCTCGGCATCGGCGGACACGTCGAACACCGCTACGCCCTCCGCCGCGAGGTGGCCGATGGTGCGGCCCACGAACGAGGCGCCCAGCACCGCCAGTTGGGTGTAGTTGACCGTCACCACCGCCTGCTGGCCCGGCGCCGGCATGACGAACAGATTCGGGAAGCCCCGGCTCATCATCCCGAAGAGGCTGGCGGCGCCATCCGCCCACTTGTCGGCCAGGTGGACGCCATCTCGGCCGATGATCTCGTGGCCGGCGCGGCGGTGGAGCGGGGTGAGCTCGGCCTCGAAGCCGGTGCTGTACACGATGCAGTCGACCTCGTACTCACGGCCGTCGACCACGAGCCCCTTCTCGGTGACCCGCTCGATGCCGGCCGGGCAGTCGACCAGGGTCACGTTGGGCTCGTTGAAGGCCAGCAGGTACTCGTCGTGGAAGCAGGGTCGCTTGCAGAGGTACCGGTACCAGGGCTTCAGCACCTCGGCCGCGGCGGGATCCTCGACCAGCTCCTCGACCCGTCGCCGGTGCTCCTCCATGACCGCGAAGTCGAGCTCCTCACCGCCGCGGAGGTACTCCTCGAGGGTCATGTCCTTGCGGCGGGGTGGGTGCTGGACGGCGGCGTAGTGGTGGGTCCAGCCGTCGTCGGTGAGGTCCTCGTCGACCGGCTTGCCCAACATGACGGCCTGGAAGTTGTCCATGCGGGCCTGCTGCCACCCCGGCTCGAGCGCCTCCCCGAACTCCGGCGGCGTCGGTCGGTTGCCCCGCACACCGATGGCCGACGGGGTGCGCTGGAAGACGTGGACGTGCTCGGCGGCGGCCGCCAGCGGGGGCAGCACCTGGATGCCGGTCGCGCCGGTGCCGATCAGGGCCACGGTCTTGCCGCCGAGCCTGGTGAGGGGCTCCCCCGGCCCGCCGCCGGTGTAGGCGTAGTCCCAGCGGGCCGAGTGGAACGATTGGCCGGCGAAGTCGTCCATGCCCGGGATGGCGGGCAGCTTGAGCAGGTTGAGGATGCCGACCGCGAGCACGTAGTAGCGGGGGCGCAGCTCGTCGCCGCGGTCGGTGTGGACGTGCCAACGGCCCGAGTCCTCGTCCCAGGCGGCCTCGGTCACCCCCGTGTGGAAGAGGGCGTCGCCGACGAGGTCGTAGCGGTCGGCGATGGCCTGGAGGTGGAGGCGGATCTCCTCGCCCGAGGCGTAGCGGTCCTTCGGGACGTAGCCCATCTCCTCGAGCATGGGCAGGTAGATGTACGACTCGATGTCGCACATCACCCCGGGGTAGCGGTTCCAGTACCAGGTGCCGCCGATGCCGCCGGCCTGGTCGACGATGCGCACGTGGTCGATGCCGGCCTTGCGCAGCTCGACGCCGGCGAGGATGCCGGCGATGCCGCCGCCGACGATCGCCACGTCGAGCTCCTCGGCCACGGGCTCGCGGTCGGTGTGCGGCGTGAACGGGTCGGTGCGGTAGCGGGCGAACCGGTCGTCGTGGCGCAGGTCGCGGATGTCGGCGCGGCCCGGCACCAACCGGCGGTCGCGTTCGGCCAGGTACCTGGCGCGCACTGCCTCGGGGTCGTAGTCGGTGGGCCCACCCGCTCGGTTCATCCTGCCCCCACCGTAGCTAACGTTTGCGTCAGTTTGTAGCCGAGCGGGGGCCGGTTCGCGGTCAGGCCAGCTCCGCGACGGGGACCACCCGAGCCGCCGGGAGCACGTCGACCACGTCGGGGCCGACCCACCGCACACCGACGGTGCCGTGTCGGTGTCCCGCCGTGTCGAGCCAGTTCGGGAGGCCAGGATCGCGGTCGGCGACGATGAAGCGGGCGCTCCCATCGGGCTCGAGCACCGCGGAGTGGCAGTTCAGGGTGGACTGGTGGTTCACGTAGTCGAGGGTCTCCATCCAGTGGTTGTGCAGGGCGATCATCCAGTAGTCGCACTCGGGAGGGGTGACCTCCACCACCAGCGCCTCGCCCACCGCGAGGTCGAAGTAGGCCTGGTGCCATTTGATCTGAGGGTCCTTGAACTTGTCCGTGAGGTCGTCCTCGGCCTCGTCGGTGAACTGGTTGGGCCACTGCGCCTGGCGCACCGCCCACTGCGCGCCGATGCCCGCCACGATCTTCACGTAGTGGCCCACCATCGTCAGGGCCCGGTGGAGCGCTTCGGGTGTCAGCGGCGCCGGGGCGTCGGCGTCCCCCTCGGCGCTGCCGCTCGGGCCCGGGCCCTCGCCGCGGATGCGCTCGATGTGCAGGTCGGCGTGCTCCTGGCCCCGCTTGTCCAGGAAGGTCTGGCGAATCACCAGGGACCGGGTGTCGGCCTCGGACCGCAGCCAGTTCCCCGGGTGCTCCCGCTGCGAGATGATCACCTCGAACGAGCCGTCGGGCTCGATGAGCATGTTCTCCTCGTGGAGGGTGGCCCCGGTGCCCGGCCCACCACCGCCGAAGCCGGCGCCCGAGAAGAGGTTGATGCTGATCCACTTCGCCTCACCCCGCGTGCCCCAGATCCGGTAGTCGTGGCGCCCGTCCACCGACGCTCCCAGGTAGTGGTTGTCCGGGTTCTCGCCCACGATCTTGATGGTCTCGTGGCAGGTGCAGATCAGTTGGGGGCTCAGGGGGTCGGCGTGCTCGAGGAAGCTCTCGAGCGACCCCCGCATCAGGCGGGTGAGCATGCGGAACCCCTCGGCGCGGTCGAGGGGGTCGTCGGGGTTGCCCGTGGCCAGGATCGACTCGCCGGCGTCGGCCAGCAGCCCGCAGAACTCCCGCCAGGCGGTGCCGTCCACGACCTGCCGCGTGATCTCGTCCCGTGCGGCATCGTCCTGTGTGATGTCCCCCATCAGGCCCTGTCCTCCCCAACCTGCACGATGCGGCTCTGCCTTGACACTATCGACCGCTCCTGTAAAGGCAAGAGGATGCTCGGAGTAGCCTCTCGCGCATGGCGATCCACCCCTCGGATGTGATGCTCGACGGCCGTGTGGCGGTGGTGACGGGCGCGGGCTCGGGCATCGGTCGCGGGATCGCGGCGGGGTTGGCCGCGTTCGGTGCCTCTGTCGCGATCTGGGAGAAGGACCCCGACACCTGCACCGCCGCCGCCGATGAGATCGGCGCGCTCGGGATCCCCACCGACGTGCGTGACGGCGCCGCCGTCGACGAGGCGCTGGGGCGCACCACCACCGAGCTCGGCCAGGTGTCGATCCTGGTGAACAACGCCGGAGGCGTCTTCTGGTCGGGCATCCTCGAGACGAGCGAGAACGGCTGGGACGCGCTCTACCGCTCGAACCTCCGCCACGTGCTCCTGTGCACCCAGCGGGTGGCGCGCACGATGGTCGCGGCCGAGGTCGGCGGCAGCATCATCTCGGTCACCTCGATCGAAGGCGTGCGAGCCGCGCCCGGCTACGCCGCCTACGCCGCGGCCAAGGCCGGCGTCATCAACTACACCAAGACCGCGGCGCTCGAGCTCGCCCCCCACGGCATCCGGGTCAACGCCCTCGCCCCCGACATCACGATGACCGAAGGCATCCGGGCGATCATGCCCCCGGGCACCGAGGAGGGCATCGCCCACACCGTGCCGATGGGACGGCCGGGCCATGTCGACGAGATGGCCCGTGCCGCGGTGTTCCTCGCGTCGGAGATGGCCAGCTACGTCACCGGCCAGACGATCCACGTGGACGGCGGCACCCAGGCGGCCGGCGGTTGGTACCACCATCCCCAGACGGGTGCGTACTCGCTCGGCCCCACCGGCTGACGGGTGCCCATCCTTTACACTTCTCATCCAGAGTGTTAAGAGTGACACGGATGGCGCTCGACTCCCGCGAACTCGAACGGCGCCGGTCGCGTGGGTGAAGGGCCGAGCGGCCGCACCACGAGCGTCGACGCCATCCTGGCCGCGACGCGCCGGGTGATCGCCGAGCGGGGCCCGGAGCGCTTCACGATGTCGGCGGTGGCCGCCGCGGCCGGGGTGTCGCGCCCCACGCTGTACCGGTGGTTCCCGTCGAAGGACGACCTCCTCGAAGCGCTCACCGCCTACGAGGAGGAGCTCTACGTCTCGCGCCTCGAGGCCGCCGTCGCCGCGCAACGCGGCCGGGCCCCTCGTCTCGACGCGGGGCTCCGCTGCCTCGTCACCTACCTCGACGGCCTGATGGGGCCCGACCCCATCGGCGCCGACCCCGCGTTCGCCCTCCAGACGCTGAGCGCATCGTTGGCGCCACAGACCGAGGCGTTCGTCCGCATCCTCGACGACGCCCTGTACGCGGTCCCCGCGGTCCGGCTGGGCCACCTCGCGCCCGACGAGGCCGCCGAGCTCTTCCTCCGCCTCGCCTACTCGCACTTCCTGTTCCCGCATCCCGAGCCGGAGGTGCTGCTCGCCAACCTGCGCAGCCTCACCGGGATGTCGACCCGCGCCATCACCGCGGCCGCCGGCTGAGCCGGCACCGACCAATCACGACCACCGGGGGGATCCGATGTCGACCGCGGACGAGTTGATCGCCGAGGCACGCGCGAGGACCGGGCTCACCGACCTGGGCGACGAGTCCTTCCACGACGGGCTCGTGGCGCTGATCGAGGGGGCCGAGGCGGCGGGCACCTACAACGAGCTGGGCATGGCGGTGCTGCGCGACCAGGCGGTCGGGCTGCTCGTCACCCGGTTGGAGGTGGAGGACTGGTACCGGCGCCACCCCGAGATCGGCGACCAGGTGATCCTGCCGCCGCTGTTCGGCCTGGGACTGCCCCGCACCGGTTCCACCGCGCTCGCGTGCCTGCTCGGCGAGGACCCCCGGGCCCGATCGCTGCTCGCCTGGGAGAGCGGCTCGCCCACTCCCCCACCCGATCCCGCGACCTACCACACGGATCCCCGGATCGAGTCGACGGCCGTGGCGATGTCGCTCATCGATCAGATGGCGCCCAAGTTCAAGACCATGCTGCCGACCTCGCCCACCAGCCCGACCGAGTGCCTGCAGATCATGGCCCTGGACTTCCGCACCGTGATGTTCGGCGCGCTGGGCGACAACCGCCACTACGAAGCGTGGCTGGCGACGTGCGACATGGGCTCGGCCTACCGCTACCACGAACGGGTGCTGAAGCTCCTCCAATGGAGGTTCCCCACCAGGCCGTGGCGCCTGAAGGCGCCACCGCACATGGACTCGTTGCCGGCGCTGCTCGAGGTGTACCCCGAGGCCCGCTTCGTGATGACCCACCGCGACATCGCCCAGGTGATCCCCTCGGTCGTGAGCCTCCTCGATGCCACGTCGGAGCTCCTGCGCACGGGCCCGCTGGCACCGGACTTCGCGGCCAACCAGGCCGCCTACTGGGAGCGAGCGCTCCGCAAGACGGTCGCCTACCGCGACGCGGGCAACGACGAGCGCTTCTTCGACATCGGCTTCGCCGAGATGCGCCCCGACCCGATCCCCGCCGTCGAGCGCCTGTACGCCTGGCTGGACGTCGAGCTCACCGACGAGGTGGTGGCCAGGATGCGCGCCTGGTGGGACGACAACCCGGCCGACAGGCACGGCACGCACGACTACGCCCCGGAGCAGTACGGCATCGACCTCGAGGGGCTGCGGGCCCAGTTCGCCTTCTACGACGAGCGCTTCGCGCCCGGCGGGCCGCCCTGAACGCCCCGAACCGAGCACGACGACCCGAACCAGACGACCCGAACGACGACCAACCAGACGAGCAACAGGACAAGAGGAGACACCACACATGGATCTCGGACTCGCCGGCGCGGCCGTCGTCGTCGCCGGCGGCACCACCGGCATGGGCCGGGCCGCGGCCGACTGCTTCGCCGCCGACGGCGCACGCGTCGCGGTGCTGGCCCGGTCGCAGCGCGCCCTCGACGACACCGCCGCGGCCCTCACCGAGCTCGGCGCCCCCGATGCCATCGGCATCGCCACGGATCTCTTCGACGACGAGTCGGTCGATGCCGCCATCACCGCGCTCGGTGCGCGCTGGGGCCACATCAACGCCCTCGTCAACGCGGCCGGTCCGATGGCCGGCGGGCTGAAGTCCTTCGAGACCTACACCGACGAGGACTGGCTGGGCGTGTTCGACGGCCTGACGTTGAGCGCGGTGCGCACCGTACGGGCCGCCCTGCCCTTCCTGCGCACGGCCGAGTGGGCCCGGATCGTCAACGTGTCGGCCATGTCGACCAAGCGCCAGTCGCCGCCGCTGATCGCCTACACCGCGGCCAAGTCGGCGCTGACCAGCCTCACCAAGAACCTGGCCCAGACCCTGGCCCCCGACGGCATCCTCGTGAACACCGTCAGCCCGGGCACGTTCGCATCCGACTCCTTCAAAGCGGCGCTCTCGCAGATGGGCGGCGTCGACGTGAACGACCTCCACGACATCATGCGCTTCATCGGCGAGGGCTTCGGCCACCACGTCTTCCTCGATCGTGCCGCCGACCCGTCCGAGATCGGCCCGGTGATCGCCTTCGCGGGGTCGGCTCGAAACACCTACATGACCGGGGCCAACATCAACGTCGACGGCGGCTCCGACTTCACCTGAGCCGGCGAGACAATGGCACGAGTACGGTGACCTGCGACCGAGCGTCGTGGTCCGGGGGGCACGATGGAACGAGTGGGCGTGGCGTTGTCGGGTGGGGGGCACCGGGCCACCGTCTGGGCGCTCGGGGTGCTGCTCTACCTCGTCGATGCCGGTCGTAACGAGCAGGTCACCACGATCACCTCCGTGTCGGGCGGGTCGATCGCCAACGGTGTGGTGGCGTCGAAGGGCGAGTTCGGCGAGATGGACCCGGCCGGCTTTCGAGCAGCCGTCGCGCCCACGCTCCGACACATCGCCGACGAGGGCCTCTTCTTCTTCGGCCGGCCGACCAACCGGTACGTGTACGGCCTTCTCGGGGCGGCGATCGTGTCGGTGCTGTCGGCGGTGGCGGCGATCGTGCTGCTCGCGCTCGGCGAACGGGCTGCGGGCCTCGTGCTGGCCGTCGCCTGCGTGGTGCTCCTGATCGGTACAGCGATCGCGTTCTCCCGCCGCAGCCTCGTCGCCGACCGGGCCATGGGCGACGTCCACTTCACCGCGGACGGGCGGCCGCTGCTGCTCCGCGACGTGAACCGCCGCACCACCCACGTCTTCTGCGCCACCGAATTGCAGGCCGGCAACCAGGTGTACTTCTCACCGCGGTTCGCCTACTGCTACCGGCTCGGCATCGGGGAGGCCGGCGACCTGCCCCTGTCGACCGCGGTGCAGGCCTCGGCCTGCCTCCCCGGGGCGTTCGCGCCCCGCCGCCTGCCCACCGCCCGCCACCGCTTCCGGCGGGTCGCCGGAGTGTCCGAGCCCGAGCACCTCCCCACGGAGATCGTGGCCAACGACGGCGGGGTCTACGACAACATGGGCGACGAGTGGTTCCTCGGCTACGCCGACCGCACCGAGGCCTGGCCGGAGCTCCCGGACGTGGCGCCGCCCGTGGACCAGCTCATCGTCGCCAACGCGTCGGGCGGGTGGGGGTGGCAGCCGCTACCGAGGCACCACCTGCTCCGCCGCGAGATCGAGGGGATCAGCCGCTCGGCCGGCGTCCTCTACAACCTGAGCACGCGCATGCGCCGGCGCGAGCTCATCGACCGGTGGCGGGCGGGCCACGGCGAGCAGGGTGCGCTCGTGCACATCCCCCAGTCGCCGTTCGTGACCGCCGACGGGTTCGCCGGCCACCAGGGCGAGGCCGCCGCTCGGGCCCGGGCGGTCATCGCCGCGCTCGGCGACGACGAGGCGACCCGCGTCGCGTGGGAGGACACCGCGAAGCACAACGCCGACATCAAGACCGTGCTGCGGGCGCTGGGACGCGCCGACACCCTGTCCCTGCTCCGTCACGCCTACGTGCTGGCGATGGCGAACCTGCACGTCACCCTCGACTACCCGCTGCTGGCCGTCCCCACCGACGACGAGTTGGCGGACTGGTGGCGCCCCGACGATCGATCGTGACCCCGATCAGCGCAGCTGCCACTCCACCCGCTGGCCGGAGGCGAACCGATCCTGCCCGGCCTTGAACGCGGCCGCGTCCGACCCGATCCGCGTGAACAGGTTGGCCATGCCCACGGCCTGGGTCCGCGGCACCTCGAGCGCGGTCCAGAGTGCTCGCATGGTCCCCTGGATGACCAGCGGGGGTGAGTCGGCGATCACCCGCGCCGCCCAGGCCGCCCGTTCCAGCAGGTCGTCGCGGGGGACCACCTCGGTGACCATGCCGATCTCGCGTGCCCGTTCGGCCGACATGCGCTCGTGGGCGCCGAGGAGGGAGAGCCGCATGATCTCGGGGAACGGCATCTTGGAGAGCATCTCGATGGGCTCGAAGGCGGCGGTCATGCCGTAGGTCACGTGAGGGTCGAAGAAGACGGCGTCGTCGCTGGCGATGATGAACTCGGTCTGACCGAGCATGTAGAACGCCCCGCCGCAGGCGATGCCCTGCACGGCGGCGATCACCGGCTTCCACAGGTCACAGCTCTTCGGGCCCACGTCGCGGCCCGGGTCGTCGTACATCCACGGCGTCGGGTAGCCGGGGTAGTTCCCGGCCGCCATCGACGCGTTGTTCTCGTCGGAGACCGCCTCACCACGGTCGATGCCCGTGCAGAACGACTGACCCTCGCCGGTGAGGACCACGCAGCGCACGTCGTCGTCGTAGCGGAAGCCGGTCCAGACCTCGTGCAACTCGTCCTGCATCCGCTGGTTCACCGCGTTGCGGACCTCGGGGCGGTTCAACGACACCCACGCCACGCCGTCGTCCTTGCGCACCAGGAGCGTGTCGTACTCAGCCTCAGCCATGGCCGGCGAGCTTAGGGCAGAGCAGACCGTCCTCAAGCCGGGCCCTGCGCCACCTCCTCGGGCCTGCCCGCGTCCACCTCGCCGTCCGCCCCGTCGCCGTCCGCGGGTGGGGCGGGCACGTGCGGGAACAGCTCCTGGAAGGCGCCGATGCGGATGCGGTGGCTGGCCGCCTCGTCGACGTCGTCGAACAGGTCGTGGAGGGTCGTCTGGGTGTGGCCGAACGTGCCCTCGAAGTGCGGGTAGTCGCTCCCCCACAGCACGTTCTGCCACCCCATGGCGACGTGGGCGGCCACCGCCGACGTGTCGTGCTGGAACGAGGCGTAGACCTGCTCGTACAGGTACTCGCTGGGCGGCTTCGACAGCGTCGGCTTCACCGCCTCGCCGTGCTGGCGATAGCCCTCGTCCATGCGGTCGGCGAGGAACGGGCCCCAGGTGGCGCCCCCCTCCGACACCAGCACCCGCAGCTCGGGGTGGCGGTCGAGGGCACCGCAGGCGATGAGCTTGGTGACCGCCTTCTGGCCGCCGTAGGTGGTCTCCACGTAGTTGAGCACCGCACCCCCGCGGCCGCGGTAGTAGATGCCGGTCCGCTCGGTGGGCTCGTGCGGCTCGGTGCCGATGTGGAAGCCGATCACCATGCCCGTCTCGGCGAACGCGGCCCACATCGGGTCCCATTCCTCGTCGTGCCAGTCGGGGCGACCGAGCGGCGGCAAGACGGGGAGGAAGCCGCAGGCGAAGCCGTCCGACGCGGCGCGGCGGATCTCGGCCACGGCGTCGTCGACGTCCACCATCGGGATCGTCGCGAACTGGCTCCCGATTCGACCGTCATGGCGGTCGAATCGGGAGCCAGAAGCCGGGATGGGGCAGGCTGTCGCCGTGACCGCCCCGCGGGTGCTGCCGCGCCTCACCGACATCAACCGGGCGTACTGGACCGGCGGCGCCGACGGGCGCCTCCACCTCCAGCGGTGCGGGTCGTGCCGGCGTTGGGTGAACCCGCCGGTCGACCGCTGCCCGTCCTGTGGCGGCGAGCTGGTCGCCGAGCCGGTGAGCGGCCGGGGAACCATCTTCACCTTCACCGTGAACCACCAGGAGTTCCGCCCCGAGGTGCCACCGCCCTACGTGATCGCCATCCTGGCCCTCGAGGAGCAGGACGACCTGCGGGTCGTCGCCAACATCGTCGACGCCGACCCTGACGAGCTGCGCTGCGGCCTCGGCGTGCAGGTGGCGTTCGAGCAGGACGGCGACCACCACGTGCCCGTGTTCCGGGTGGCGGCGTCATGAGCGCCCCGCTGCGGCCGGTCGTCATCTCCGGCATCGGCATCTCCCGGATCGGTCGCCGCACCGGCATCCCCGACATCGACCTCACGGCCGAGGCCGGCCGGGAGGCCATCACCGACGCCGGCCTGGCGCCGGTCGCCATCGAGGGCGTCGCCACCCTCGGCGACACCCCGATCGCTGACGCCAGCGCCGTCCTGGGGATCGACCCCGTCAACGTCGGTGAGGACCACACCGCCGGGGGGCTGCTCTCCCCGTTCATGTCCGCGGTGCACGCCGTGGCCGAGGGCCGTGTCCGCCACGTCCTCGTCTACCGGACGGTGTCGATGCTCGGCGGCACGATGCTGGGCGGCGGCACCCCGATGGTCAACCAACCTGCGCTCGACGCCACCGTCCGGGTGATGGGCGACCTCGACCAGCTGATGGCCGCCCACGCCTACTCGGCGGCCAACTGGCTGGCCCTGCACTGCCGGCGCCACATGCACCTGTACGGCACCACCAAGGAGCAGCTGGGGTGGCTGGCGGTGAACAGCCGCCGCAACGCCGCTCTGAACCCGCGGGCCGTCTACCGCGACCCGATGACCCTGGACGACTACCTCGCGGCCCGGCCCATCTCGACCCCGTTCGGGCTCTACGACTGCGACGTGCCCGTGGACGGGTCCATCGCGTTCGTCGTGTCGGCCGCCGATCACGCCCCCGACTGCCCGAGCCCCCCGGTCCGCATCGAGGCCATGGGTGCCCCCGGCGCCACCCCGGGCGGATGGGTCGACCGCCCCGACTACCCCAAGATGGCCTCGGTCGACGCCGCCGCCGACCTGTGGAGCCAGACCTCGCTCACCCCCGCCGATGTCGACGTCGCCGAGCTCTACGACGGCTTCACCTTCCTCACCCTCGCCTGGCTCGAGGCCCTCGGGCTGTGCGGTGACGGCGAGTCCGGCCCGTTCGTGGAAGGCGCCACCCGTATCGCCCTCGACGGCGAGCTCCCCCTCAACACCTATGGAGGCCAGCTCTCCGCCGGCCGGATGCACGGCTACTGGCTGCTCCACGAGGCGTGCGTGCAGCTGCGCGGCCAGGGCGGCGACCGCCAGGTCGCCACTGCCCCCGAGGTCGCCGTCGCCGCCGCCGGCGGTGGCCCGATCGCCGGCTGCCTGCTGCTCACCACCAGCCGCTGACCAGCCGCTCGCCCCGCCCCGCACACGCGGCCGGCGCCGAGAGCGGGCGTCGAGGTCGGTCCCTACGGTGCGCCCAACCGCGACAGCACGTTGCGGGTGATCTGCTCGATCTGAGGGTCTCGCGCAGCCAGGCCGTGGGCCCAGTCGGTCGATCCCGAGGTGACGACGGACGAGCCCGCCGAGGTCGTGAAGGCACCCAACACCGCGTGGCCGTGGCGGATGCGCTCCATCGCCTCGGGCGCGCGGGTCCCGAACACACGGGCGGCGATGTACTCGAGCTCGCTGGGCTCGCCCGGCCGGGGCGGCCGGGGCGCGGTCTCCCGGGTGAAGTGCTGCGTCGGGCACGTGCCGAGGATCTCGAAGGTCGCGGGCGTGCCGTCCTCGCCGGTGGGGTACGGCAGCCCGTCCCGGTAGGTGAACACGCACCCGTCGCACTCGTAGCCCACGACGGTCGCACCGGCACCGAGCACGTCGCCGTACCCGAGGCCGGTGCCGTCGAAGAGCCAGTGGCCGGGGCGGTGCACCGTGTAGCCGCCGAGGCCGGCGGTGACGTTGCGACCGATGCGGTGATAGCCGCCCCGGGTGAAGGACACCCCCGTCATGTGGTTCTCGGGCCGGTCGACGATCACGTCCGACCAGAACGTCGTCACCTCCGGCTCGCGGTCGGTGCCCATGAGCGGGTCGTTCTTGAAGAACCCCTTGTACCCCACCATCACGTCGTGGTCGTCGCCCTCGAGGCGCACCTGCCACAACGAGGTGTTGCCCGAGAAGAACGCGGCGTTGCCGCCTCGGGCGATGAACGCCTCGACCGTGTCGCGCATGCCGGCCGACCAGTACTCGTCATGGCCGACCGACAGGTAGAGGTGGGCCCCGTCCAGCACCTCGGGGTGCTCCTCGAGGTCGGCGTTGCTGCACACCCCGATGTCGAACCCCTCGCGCTCGGCCCACTCGATGAACGGCTGCTCCCAGTCGGGCCATCCTGCCGATCCGGCGAAGCCCGAGAGGTGGTTGAGGGTGAGGTAGCCCACGTGCGCGGCGTTCTGCGGGTCGGGGTCGCCCGTGCCCGTGACCCGGCGGCCCTTGCCCGGGGGCTTGAACAGGTAGCCGGCCGCCATCGGACGTTTCAGGGCCACCTGGGTGCCGCCGGTGTACAGGTTCGGACCGCCGAAGTCGTTGTAGGCGTGCCAGGTGTTGGTGGCCAGGGCCAGGACGATGCGCGCGCCGGACGTCGGGCGCACCACGAAGAACGCTCGATCGCGCCGCACCTTCTCGCCCACGTCGATCTCGAGGACGACCTCGTAGTAGCCGGACCGCCAGGTCGGGTCGACGTCGATCGTGAGTGCGACCGGCCAGCCACAGCCCTCCGACGACGCGTGCGCCGGCGTCTCGTGCTCGTCAGCCGCCACCGCGCCGTCTGCGAACACGACCTCGCGGCGTCCGCCCACCCGCGCCACCTCGACGCGCACCGGGCGCCCGCCCGACGACGACAGGTGCAGGCCCACCTGCTGGCCCGATTCGACCGACTGCGGCCAGCAGTACCCCGTCACCACTTCGCGTGCCACCGCTCGGACCCTAACGGGCACGCTGCGGCCAGGCGATGACCCGGGAGCGGGCCCGGGTATGGCCCCGGGAACGGCCCCCGCCCTCAGGCCAGCAGGCCGCGTTCGGCGGCGACCGCGACCGCGGCGGCCCGCGACGACACACCCAAGCGCGTGTAGACGTTCGAGAGGTGGCGATGGACCGTGTGCTCGCTCACGAAGAGGCGGTCGGCGGCCTCTCGGTTGGACAGCCCCTGGGCCACCAGGGTGAGCACCTCGACCTCGCGCTGGGTGAGCCCTGCCCGCCGGGCGGTGGCCGGCGGCCCGCCCAGTTCGGCCACCAACGCATCGGCCAGTCGAGCGGCGCGCTTCGCACCGAGATCCTCGAACACCGTGCACGACGCCCGGGCCAACTCGAGCGCGACGTCGACACGGTCGTCGGCCGCGAGGACGCGGGCCAAGTCGGTCCTCGCCTGGGCCGCCTCGAAGGGCGATCGGCACCGCTCGTACAGGTCGACGGCGTCCTCCAGCGCTGACCGGGCACGCACCGGGACGCGCTCGGCGACCGCGATGGCGCCGGCGGTGGCGCGCTCCGCGGCCTTCAGCGAGTCGGTGCCGACCATGTCCGCCACCGCCGCCAGGCGCTCGTGCGCGTCCCGCGCCCCGTCGAGCTCACCCAGGCGCAGCCGGGCCGGCACCAGGAGCTCCAACGCGGGTGCGCTCTCGACGGGGCGATCGTCGCCGAACACCCGCAGGTACTTCTCCAGGTGGCCGACCGCCGACGACGGGTCGTCCTCCTCGAGCGCCAGCGCCGACCGCACCAGGCCGACGAGCACGTGACCGTCGGCCTCCGCCAGCAGCGCCCGGGCGTCCTGGCTGCGTCCCTGCCGTCGCCGCAGGTCGGCGAACCGGGCCCGGGCGTAGCCGGCCAACGGGGGGCGCAGCGTGGCCAGCTCGCCCGCCGCCCACGCCAGCTCGTCCTCCGCCGGGCCCCACTCGCCCCGCATGGTGAGCACCGTCCCGAGGTGGGCCCGGCACAGCGCCAGCAGCGGGCGCTGCCCGCTCCGCTCGCAGAACGCGGCCAGGCGCTCGCACCACTGACCGGCCCGATCGAAGTCACGGACCCGCTCGCAGGCGATGATCATGTTGCAGCAGCACGACCCGATGGCGATGGGGTCGTGCAGTTCGCCCCCCGTCACCGCGGCCGTGCCCTCGTCGAGCAGGCGGGTCCCCTCCTCGACCCGCCCCAGGCTGACGAGTGCGAGGCCCTGGAGGGTCCAGGCCGTCATCTCGGCGTCGTGACCACCGTGGGCCCGAGCGAGCTCCGCCGCCTCGGTGCTGAGGCGCAGCACCGCCTCGGCATCGGTGTCGAGGTGGAACGACGCCTCGATCAGCGACAGCCAGGCGTGCTCGCCGGACGGCGGCAGTTCGCTCACCAGGCGACGCGCCCGTTGCAGCCAGCCGTTGGCGACGGCGTTCGCGCCCCGCATGGCCCCGTGATCCCACGCCAGGAGCGCCGCGACCATGGCCGCCTCCGCGGTCTGGTCGCCAGCTCGGCGCAACGCGTAGGCCCGCTCCCGGGCTTCGATCGCGGCATCGACGTCGTCGAGCCACCAGCTCGCGGCGGCGAAGCCCTCGAGTGCCTCGGCCGACTCCTCGTCGGCCAGCGCCTGCGCGAACGCGGCGCGGGCATCGGCCCACGACCCGTCGAGCAGCGCGGTGAGGCCGGCACTGAGGAGCTCGGTGTTCGAAGGCGACGTGGCTGGCATCGCACCTGCCTGGTCGAGGGTGGCCGTCCGCGAAATGGTGCCACGAGAACACGGGAACCGGCGGTGCGACCGGCGATCAGGCACCGCCCTCGGGCCGACGGGCCGGGCTCGCTCAGCCGACGGGGTCGGTGCCGGTCGACACGCTGTCGGGCTCGGGCCACACCACGAGGTGGGGACGGAAGCCGAGCACGCGCTCGACGTGGAGGATGAAGTCGACCGGATCGTGGGGCTCGCATGCAGCACCCTCGGTCAGCCGTTCGATCAGCCGCGGCGGCCCGCGCAGCGAGCCGTCCTCCCAGATCAGCTCGAAGGGCTCGCCCGCGGTCGCTCCCATGAAGGTCATGCGCATCACTGGTCTCTTGCCGCGTCGCCCCACCCGCAGAACCGACCTCGTGAGGCCGGCGGCCCGATGGTGGCCCGTGCCGCCCCATCGGGCACTGCTGGCCGCTCATCGGGGTAGGAGGAGTCCATGCGAGCGGATGCACCTCCTCCCCTGCCCTGCCCACGCGGGCCCCTCACCGCAGCCCTGTTCACGGCGTGGCAGTGCGATGACCGCGGTGTCCGCGGCCCCGATCTGCTGGACGACCCGCTGACGGGCGACGACTTCCACCTGGCCCTCTACGCCTGCTACGAGCTCCACTACCGCGGCTTCGCCGGCGTGGACGAGCGCTGGGAGCGCGACCCGGAGGTGGCGCGCGTCACGTGGCTGCTCGAGGACTGCTTCGAACAGGCGCTGCGCCGAGAGGTCGGGCCGTGCGTGACCCAGCCGTCGATGGTGCAACAGGCGCTGCAGCGTCTCGCGCGCAGCGACGGCGGCCCGTCGCTGTCGGGCTACGTGGCCGAGCGGGCCACGCTGAGCCAGGCCCAGGAGCTCGGCGTCCACCGCTCGCTGTACCAGCGCAAGGAGGCCGATCCCCACAGCTGGGCGATCCCCCGTCTCAGCGGCCGGGCCAAGTCGGCATTGATCGAGATCCAGATGGACGAGTACGGCGAGGGTCGGCCCGGAGCTGCGCACGCCGAGCTCTTCGCCGACACCATGCAGGCCCTCGGCCTCGATCCGACCTACGGCGCGTACCTCGACGCGGTGCCCGGGGCGACCCTGGCGACGGTCAACCTGATCAGCCTGCTCGGCCGGCAGCGCCGCCTGCGGGGGGCCTTGATCGGGCACCTGGCGATGTTCGAGATGACCTCGGTCGGGCCCATGGGCCGGTACGCGGAGGGCATGCGGCGACTCGGCCTGGACCGTGCCGCCCCGTTCTACGACATCCACGTGGAGGCCGATGCGCACCATCAGGTGGTGGCGGCGCGGGATCTGGCCCAGGGCCTCGTGGACGACGAGCCCGCGCTCGCGTCCGAGGTGCTGTTCGGGGCCCGCGCCCTGATGGCGGTCGAGGGTCGCTTCACCGACATGGTGCTGGCGTCGTGGCGACGAGGCGCCACCTCCCTGCGCCACCCGTGGGGCCTGCCCCTCGCCGTCGTCACCCTCGCCTCCTGACGGCGGAGCACCCGCCCGGCACCCCCAGCAGCACGCCGCGACCGAGCCGTGACGCGACCGAGCCGCCCCACCCCGGAGGGATGGAGCGGCTCGACCGCGTCGTGCTGTTGCCCGTCCTACTGGTTGGCGCGCTGCTCGGCCTCGTGGACCTCCGCCTCGGCGCGGGCGGCCTCGGCGTCGGCCTCGTGACGAGCGACGTCGCGCTTCGCCTCGGCCTTGTCCTGCTGGGCCTCGCCCTCGCGCTCCAGGGAGTCGTTGCCGACGACGGCACCGACCGCTTCCTTCACCTTGCCCTTGACGTCCTCGACGACGCCCTTCGCCGCGGCCTCAGGTCCAGTGTCACCCATGGTGTGCTCCTTCGTTCGTGATTGTCGGTCCTCAGCCCTCTACCCACCACGAACAGGTTCGAGATGTGACGTGTGTCGGGATCCGGGCCCACCCTCGGAACGCCGGCGTGGTGGCGGGTGGTTGGCGCCCGAGTGGGTAGGAGCGGCCCATGACCGCAGCGCAGCCTCTCGAACCCGATGTCGTGAACGACCCGGCCATGCCGTCGAACACCTCCCTGGCGACCGTGGTCGACGCCCTCACTGCCCAGGGCTACCCCGGACAATTCCGGGCCGAGGAGGACGGTGGCGTCCACTGCTTCACGTGCGGTCGGGCCTTCCCCGCCGGCGACGCCGACCTCGCCGAGGGACGACGCCTCGAGGGCGTGTCCGATCCAGCCGACATGCTCTACGTCGTCGCGCTGCGGTGCCCGCGTTGTGGTGCGCAAGGCACCTTGGTCCTGAACTACGGACCGGAATCGACCTCCGAGGAGGTCGACGTGCTCGCCGCCCTCGAGCGCACGCACTGACGGCGAAGGCCCGCCGACGGCCACCCCCGTCGTCCCTGCCGGGGTGGAGACGGTGAAACACCCCGCTCGTTCCCGCCGCAGGTGCCATCCTGCACGTCCATGGCGGTCATCGCGCTGTCGCGGGCGACGTTCGCCCATCCGGGCGGCTCTGAGCTGTTCGACGACGTCACCTTCCGCGTCGCCAGTGGCCGACACGTCGGCCTCGTCGGCCCCAACGGGGTCGGGAAGACCACGCTGCTGCGCTGCGTGACGGGCGAGTTGCCGCTGCGCGCCGGCACCGCAACCGTCGACGGGTCCGTGGCGTACATGCCCCAGGCGATCGGCGTCGACGGCGACGCGGCGACGACCGTGCGCGAGCTGCTCACGTCGTTCTCGTCGCCGCCGGTCCGAGCCGCGGGCGAGGCGTTGGCCCGGGCCGAGCACGCCAACGAGATCGCCCCGACCGAGCGGACGGGTGTCGCCCTCGCCAACGCCGTCATCCGCTGGGGTGAGGTGGACGGCTACCAGCACGAGACCCGATGGGACGGCTGCTGCACCGCGGTGCTCGGCCAGCCCCTGTCGCGGGTGGGCACGCGGCCCATCTCGCAGCTCTCCGGCGGCGAGCGCAAGCGCCTCGTCCTCGAGATGCTCCTGACCTCGGATCACGAGATCCTGCTGCTCGACGAGCCCGACAACTTCCTCGACATACCGGCCAAGCGCTGGCTCGAGCAGCAGATCGCGGCATCGACGAAGACCATCCTGTTCATCACCCACGACCGAGCGCTGCTCGACGCGGCGGCCACCGCCATCGTCACCCTCGAGGCCCGTGGGTGCTGGGTCCACCCCGGGCCGTGGGCGACCTACGACGAGGCCCGCCGGCAGCGCAACATCGCACTCGGCGACGCGGTGCGGCGGTGGAAGGAGGAGGAGCGCCGGCTGTTCGCCACCTTCAAGCAGATGAAGCAGTGGGCCTCGCTCAACGACGGCAACGCCCGCAAGGCCGACGTCGCCGAGCACCGGTGGCGCCGGTGGGTGGAGGTGGGTCCGCCGCCCCCGCCACCACCGGAGCGGGGCGTGCGCATGCAGTTGCGCGGTGCCGGGGGCGGCAAGGTGGCGCTGACCGTGGAGGGCCTGGAGATCAGCGGTCTCACCGAGCCGTTCGACCTCGACGTGCGGATGGGTGACCGGATCGCGGTGCTCGGCGGCAACGGCACCGGGAAGTCCCACTTCCTCCGGCTGCTGGCGGGCGACGGAGTCGACCACGCCGGCGAGTGGCGCTACGGCGCGCGCACCACGCCAGGCCTGTTCCACCAGACCGACGACATCGACGCCTTCCGCGGGCGCACCCCACTGGAGGTGGTGCGGGCACTCGACCTCGACCTCCAGTCATCGATGAAGGCCTTGGCCCGGTACGGGCTGGCCGACGGCGCCGACCGGCCGGTCGAGACATTGTCCGGCGGGCAGCGGGCCCGGCTGCAGATCCTCCACCTCGAGCTGCGAGAGGTGAACTTCCTGCTCCTCGACGAGCCCACCGACAACCTCGACCTGGCGTCCGCGGAAGCACTCGAGGCCGCGCTCGACGCCTTCACCGGAACCGCGGTGTGCGTGACCCACGACCGGTGGTTCATGCGCGCCTTCGATCGCTTCGTCATCTTCGCCGACGACTGCACGGTCCTCGAGGCGCTCGCCGTCGATGTCGCGCTGCGCCGCATCTCCCGGGAGCCCGCCCACCCCCGCGACGCGGCGTCACTCCTCGACCTCAGCTCCACCGGCTGACCTGATATGAGTTCCTGAAGGGGTTGCTCTTCGGGACCAGAGGTGCCAGAAGGGAGTCCTCGTCAGCTTGAGGACTCG
>JBGAOY010000017.1:0-89933 GCA_044221555.1 Acidimicrobiales bacterium | reverse complement strand
CGGGTTGTACGAGGTGATCGTCGTCATGGCCTCAGTCTGTCTCGCGGGCGTGAGGCGGTGTCGTGGTCGCTCGCCCGGCGAGGTCGGCGCCGAGGAGATGCCTGCCCGGCGCGGGGACGGGAGATGCCGGTCGGCGCCGACGGGTCGCCCCCGTCGGACGCAGCGATCTCGCACCGCGAGATCGCGAGAGGGTCAGTTCACGTGGACCCGGGCGACGACCGCATCAACCTGGGGCGCCGCCGCGGTCGACGTGGCGCCCACGGTGATGTCGTGCTCGACCAGGTGCTGCGCGACCTGCTTGACGGTGACCGCCAGGCGGATCGTCGCCGACTGCCCGGGCTGCAGCCGGGGGGTCTGGTACGTCCCCTGCCTGACCGCCCGGGTGACGTCGGTGGCCGACGGGCCCTCTACGTAGCGCACCGCGAGGCCGTTGGTGGTTGTGGTCGCCTGGATGGTGAACCGCGCCGGGGTGTCACCGGCGTTGGTGAACCGGGCGATGAAGGTGACGGAGCCGCCGCGCGAGCGCCCCACCCGGACCCGCTGGTCGGTGCCGTCCGCGTTCTGGATGCCGGCGCCGACGTAGGTGCCGCCGGCCTTCTTGATCTCGCCGTCGGGGGCCCGGTCCCGCGCCACGGTCACCGATCGACGTCGGCGCTGGTGAGGGTCCGGCTGCAGTCGGCGTGGACGTTGGCGCCCACCGCGAGGGTCGAGCCCACCGGGTCGCAGGTGAGCCCGGTGACGCCGGTGAGCCCGACCCCGGTCAGGTCGACGTCGCCGGTGTTCTCGAGGTCGAGCCCGAAGGTGATCTGGTCGCCGGTGACGTGGGTCGTCGCGTCGACCCCGGCGGTGAGTGCCAAGGCGGGGTGCCCGGTGAGGTCGACGAGCGGGAGGGCGTTCCCCATCTCGCCGGCGGCGTCGCCGCGGTCGGCCGTGTCGCCCAGCCCGAGTTGGCCGAGGTCGTTCAGGCCCCAGCACCTGAGCTGCCCGTCGTCGAGCACCGCGCAGGTGCTCCAGTCGGCCGCGACGGCCGTGGCCGTGCGTCCGGTGCCGAGGTCGATCTCGGCCAGGTCGTCGCCCATCTGGCCGGCGGTGTGGCCCCGGTTGAAGGAGTCGCCTTGACCCAGCCGGCCGTTGCCGCCGTAGCCCCAGCACTTCACGCCGCCGTCGTCCAGCACGGCGCAGGTGGTGCCGACGCCCGCCGCCACCGCAGTGGCGGTGCGGCCGCTGCCGAGGTCGACGGCGGGCAGGTTGTCGCCCATGGCGCCGACGCCGTCGCCGCGCCGCGCCGTGTTGCCCAGGCCGAGGTCGCCGTTGTTGTTGTAGCCCCAGCACTTCACGCCGCCGTCGTCCAGCACGGCGCAGGTGGTGCCGACGCCCGCCGCCACCGCAGTGGCGGTGCGGCCGCTGCCGAGGTCGACGGCGGGCAGGTTGTCGCCCATGGCGCCGACGCCGTCGCCGCGCCGCGCCGTGTTGCCCAGGCCGAGGTCGCCGTTGTTGTTGTAGCCCCAGCACTTGACCTGGCCGGTGTCGAGCACGGCGCACGCGTGACGGGTGCCGATGTCGATCGAGGCGACGCTCGACGGCCACCCGGGCGCGACGGGGCGCCGAGCGGCGGCCACCGGGCCGGCCGGGCCCACCACCGCGACCAGCAGTCCGAGTGCGGCCACCCACGGCACCCACGCACGGAGTTGCAGACGCTGCAGCCGACCTCGTGTCATCGCGGTCTCCCTAGTCGGCGCCACGCTAACCCTCGGATCGGCGCCTCGCTCGGCAGTCGGACGGGCGCACGATTCGAAGGTGTGGAACAGGGCGGCAGCGGCCAAGATGGGCGCCTCATGCGAGTCGTCCAGAAGTACGGCGGGACGTCCGTCGCCGATCCCGAGCGGATGCGGTCCGTCGCCGACCAGATCGCCCGTACCCATCGTCGGGGCGACGAGGTGATCGTGGTGGTCAGCGCCATGGGCAAGGAGACCGACGACCTGCTGCGCCTCGCCGAGGAGGTATCGGGCGAGAACCGCCCCGGACGCGAGATGGACATGCTCATCACCGCGGGCGAGCGCAAGGCCACCGCCCTGTTGTGCATCGCCCTGCACGCCCTGGGCGTGCCGGCCGACTCGTTCACCGGCAGCCAGGCGGGGTTCCTGACCGACACCAATCACACCAACGCAAAGATCCTCGAGGTGCGCCCCGACCGCGTCGCTGCGGCGCTGGCGGCCGGGCGGGTGCCGGTGGTGGGCGGGTCGCAGGGCGTGTCCGAGGACCGCGACGTCACCTTCCTCGGCCGCGGCGGGTCGGACACCACCGCGGGGGCGCTGGCCGAGGCGCTCGAGGCCGACGTCTGTGAGCTCTACACCGACGTGTCCGGCGTGTTCACCGCCGATCCCCGCCTCGTGCCCGACGCCCGCAAGATGCACCACGTGTCGTTCGACGAGCTGTTGGAGATGACCGCGGCGGGCTGCCCGAAGCCCGCGATGCGGTCGGTCGAGTTCGCCCGCAACCACCACGTGCAGTTGCATGTCCGTTCGAGCTTCACCTGGGAAGTGGGCACCTGGGTCACCGAGGAGGATTCCATGGAACAGGCGATCATCTCGGCGGTCGTCGACGACGACTCCGAGGCCAAGGTCACGATCACCGGCGTCCCCGACCGCCCGGGCATCGCCGCCTCGCTGTTCCGCACGCTGGCCGACAGCGGCGTGAACGTGGACATGATCGTGCAGAACGTCTCCGAGGACGGCGTCACCGACATCTCCTACACCGCGCCCAAGGAGGACCTGGGGACCAGCCTGGCCATCACCGAGGCCGTGGCCGCCGAGATCGGCGCCACCGGCGTCACGTCCAACGCCGCCATCGCCCGGGTCAGCGTGGTGGGCGCGGGCATGAAGTCGAACCCCGGCGTGGCCGCCACCATGTTCGAGACCCTGGCCAACAACGCCATCAACATCGAGATGATCTCGACGTCGGCCATCCGCATCTCCTGTGTGATCGCCGCCGACCAGCTCGAGCAGGCGGTCGTGGTCCTGCACGACGCGTACGGCTTGTCCCAACCCCAGGACTGATCCCGCCGACCGCCGATCGTTCTGGTGGCTCGAATGCGACGGTGACGACACGTGCCAGCCACCAGAACGAGGAATTCGAGGAGGTCGGCGCAGGGGCGACGCCGTACCCTTGGGGCCATGTTCGACGCGGATGCTGGTGTGAACGTCGGCGTGGTCGGGGCCACCGGCCAGGTCGGCGGCGTGATGCTGCAGATCCTGGCCGAGCGGGGCTTCCCGGTGCGCTCGCTGCGGGCGTTCGCCTCCAGCCGCTCCGCCGGCCGCACGCTGGCGTTCGGCGACACCGAGGTGGTCGTGGAGGACGCCGCCACCGCCGACTACCGCGGGGTCGACGTGGCCCTGTTCTCCGCCGGTGGGGCCACCTCGAAGGAGCTCGCCCCGACGGTGGCCGCCCAGGGCGCCATCGTCATCGACAATTCGTCCGCGTGGCGCATGGACCCCGACGTGCCCCTCGTGGTGCCCGAGGTGAACGCCCACGCCCTCGCGTCGATCCCCAAGGGCATCGTGGCCAACCCCAACTGCACGACGATGGTGGCCATGGCACCGCTCAAGGTGCTCGACCGTGAGGCCGGGCTGCGCAGCCTGGTCATCAGCACCTACCAGGCCGTGTCGGGCGGCGGTCTGGCCGGCACCGCCGAGCTCGACGAGCAGGTGCGCAAGGTGGCCGACGGGGCCGCGGGCCTCGCGCTGGACGGCCGGGCGGTCGACTTCCCCGAGCCCCACGTGTTCCCCGACACCATCGCCTTCAACGTGCTGCCCCACGCCGGCAGCTTCATCGACGACGGCCTGGGGGAGACGGGCGAGGAGCAGAAGCTGCGCTTCGAGGCCCGCAAGATCCTCGAGCTGCCCGACCTGCCCGTGTCGGGGCTGTGCGTCCGGGTGCCCGTGTTCACGGGGCACTCGCTGGCCATCAACGCCGCGTTCGATCGCCCCATCACCCCCGACCGGGCCCGTGCCCTGCTGGACGGGGCCCCTGGCGTGGTGCTGGTCGACGTCCCCACGCCCCTGATGGCGGCAGGGAACGACCCCACCTACGTGGGCCGCATCCGCGTCGACCCCACCGTCGAGCACGGCCTCGCCTTCTTCGTGAGCGGCGACAACCTGCGCAAGGGCGCGGCCCTCAACGCCGTCCAGATCGCCGAGGCCCTGCTCGACACCTGATCGGCGAGGCTGGATCAGCGCACCTCGAGGGTGCCGGTCATCCCCAGCGACTCGTGGCCGGGGATCGCGCACACGAACTGGTAGATCCCGGGCTCGAGGGCGGTGGCCACCCGCTGGTGGCCGCGGGTGGCGAGGCGGGCGTCGACGTCGGTGCCCGTGATGGTGAACGTGTGCCAGAACAGGTCGTCGTTGGTCACGTAGAACGACACCGGGCCGGCGTCGACCGTGAGACGGTCGGGCTCGAACGCGGTGTCGTGGGCGCGGATCACGACGTCGCCGGGCTCGGGCCCGTCGGTGGCCCCGAGCAGGCCGACCAGCATGGCGACGCCGAGCACGGCCGCCCCGGCTCCCACGAGGATCGCCGGTCCCCGTCCCGCGGCGGCCGGGCGCCGGCGGCTGACCAGCGCGAACCCGCAGGCCACGAGCAGCACCACCGAGGTGCACGCGAGCGTGGCCGGGACGAGCACGGCGCCGACGCGCTCGCCGTTGACCAGGTTGGTGATCGCGGCCGGGAGCATCCAGAAGGCGATGTCGGCGGCCAGCAGGGCGGCCACCACCGTGCCGGCCACGCCGGTACGCCAGCGCAGCAGGCCGTTGGCCACGAGCAGGGCGCCGGCGATCACCATGGTCTCGCGGTCGCCCGACACCACCCCGACCGCGAGCGTGAGCGCGCACGCCACGGCGGCGGCCCAGCGCACCAGTCCCGCCCACTCGCGGCTCCCCACCGCCACAGGGTAGGTGACGTGCCCATCCAGGCAAGCGGAGTCGGCGTTTCTGGCGAACCGGCACCGGATTTCGGTGTTCTGACACCGAAATCCGGTGCCAGAACACCGTGCCGGTCAGTCGGTCAGCGGGTCAGGTCGTGAGCACGGGGCGCCGCTGGGCCCAGGGGCGGGCCTGCTCGAACTGGGAGGCCACCGTGTAGATGGTGCACTCGTCGCCCATCGGGGCGACCAACTGCACCCCGAGCGGCACCCCGTCGTCGGTGAAGCCCGCCGGCATGGTGGCCGCCGGGTTGCCGGCCACGTTCCACAGGGTGGTGAAGGGCACCGCCCAGAGGTTGCGCAACGAGGTGATCGCGGCGCCGGCGTGACCCAGGCCGCCGGCGCGCTTGGGGAGCGACCCGATCACCGGTGTGAGCAGGAGGTCGTGGTGCTCGAACACTCGGTTGGCCTGCCGTGACACCACGCCGGCGCGGTGCAGGCCCCACCGCTCGGCCGCCGCGGGGAGGGGCACGCGGCCGAGGTGGATCTTGGTGGCGCGCTCCACCCGTTCGGGATGGGCGGTCTGCTCGACGTGCTCGCGGATCCCGCCGTTGCCGAGGGTGGCGAAGGCGAGGAGCGGCTCGGGCCACCGCTGGTCGACCACCTCCACCTGGTGGCCCAACTCGGTGAGCGTGGCCGCCGCCGACTCGGCGGCCGCGACCATCACGCGGGCGACGCGCTGCCCCGGGACCGCGCTCCGCGTGGACAGGGCGATCCGCAGCGGGCGGTGCGGGGCGTCGACCGCTTCGACGAACGAGAACGGCGGGTCGTCGCAGCGGTACTTGTCGGTGGGCAGGTTGCCCCGCAGGATGTCGGTGAGCACCGCCGAGTCGCGGACCGATCGGGTGAGCGGGCCGACCACGGCGAGCCCGTTCCACAGGTCGGCCTCGGGGGCGGGGCTGATCCGCCCCCGCGTCACCTTCATCCCGAACAGCGCGCAGCACGCGGCCGGGATGCGGATCGAGCCCCCGCCGTCGCCGCCGAGCGCGGCCGGCACCATGCCGGCGGCCACCGCCGCCGCCGAACCGCCGCTCGAGCCGCCCGGGGTGCGGTCGAGGTCCCACGGGTTGCGGGTGATCCCGTGCAGGTCGCTCTCGGTGAACCCCCACTGCCCGAACTCGGGCATGTTGGTCTTGCCCACGAAGATGCACCCGGCGGCCCGCAGGCGTCGCACCACCTCGGCATCGCCGGCGGCGGGCTCGGTGCAGGCCCGGCTGCCGTAGCCGGTGACGCGTCCGGCGATGTCGATCTCGTCCTTGACCGCCAGCGGAACGCCGAGCAGCGGACGGTCGTCGCCCGCGGCCCGGGCCGCGTCGGCCGAGCGGGCACCCTCGAGGGCCTCGGCCGACCAGGTGCACCGGAAGGCGTTGAGGTGCGGATCGAGCTCCTCGATGCGCCGGAGCGAGGCCTCCACCAGCTCCACCGACGACACGTCGCCGCGGGCCAGCGCATCCGCGGCGGCGCTCACGCCGTCGAACAACAGGTCACCGGGGTTGGGCACGGTGAGATGCTAAACGGCGCCGGGTTCCTCCAAGAAGGCCGTCATCCGGCGATGTGGGCGTCGGGGCAGGCGGGGAGCGACCGCGCCGGGGTCGCGGCTGCACCAGGCGAGGACGGCCAACGAGAGGGCGCCCACCCACCACCAGCGGCGGGGGTGGGCACCGGGATCGATCTGGGGGACGGGCCACGACGCCGGAAGCGCCTGGGAGGCCACGAAGAGCAGCGCGACCGCCATCACCAGGCCCACGGAGGCGGTCACACCGGGCGAGTAGTCGCCGTGGCGGGCGGCGACGGCGGCGATGGCGAGCGTCAGCAGGCCGAACGTCGCGACCTCGACCGTCAGCGCGCCGAGCGGGAGTGACTGGAAGCCGTCGAGGAACCGTGCCCTGTCGACCACGAGCGCCCACCCCACGGCCAGCAACGGCCCGCCGAGGGCCAGGCGCTCGAGGCGCCGGCGACCGAGCGTGGTGGGGGAGGGGGCGAAGACGTCGGCGGCGGGGTCGTCCAGCAGGTGGCCTGCCGGTGCAGCCACGACCAGGCCCACGAGCACCAGCAGCGGTGCCGGCGGGTGTGACGTCACCGAGAGGAGGGCCAGCAGCGCCAATCCCGTCACGGGCCCGGCGCCCACCACCACGAGGCGCGCCGCCCGTGCGGTGGGTCGTACGAGGTCGAGGGTCACCGACATGGTTCGAGCCCCTGGGGCGCCGGGGCGGTCGCCGAGGCCGTGAGCCCGAACGCCTCGGCCAACTCGCTCGTCGGGGTGGCCGGGTCGATCCACCGCTCCCAGTCGGCGGCCAGCACCCGCCGCACCTCGTCCACGGGGCGAGCGAGCAGGGATCGTCCCACCGCCAGGTCGCTCTCGCTGTGCACCACCACCGGCTCGGCGTCGATCTCCCAGTTGTCCTCGGCCAGCGCGGTGACGTCGCCGGCGGCGAAGCCCGCCCCGCTGTCGGGCGTGTAGCCCCCGGCGGACGGCGCCGCGAAGGCGCGGCGCGGGGTGTCGGGTGCCGCCCGCCCGGCCAGTGCCACCACGATCGCGGCCCGGGCCTGGCCGCCGGCGTAACAGGGGGTGTCGGCGTCGGTACCTGTCTCGGGGAAGCCCACCAGGTCGTTGGCCACCTGCAGGCCCCGCGAATCGAGGGTGCCGGCCGCCCCCCAACGCAGGTCGGGGTGCAGCCCGGGCTGGTCGGCCCAGTCGTAGGCGTCGCCACGGCGTTCGATCTCGGCCTGCACGGCTGGATCCAACGCCGAGATCTCGTCGGCCGACAGGCGTTGGGCCACGGGGAAGCGGCCCTCGACGGCAGCGGCGGGTGCCGCATCCACCACCGCCGTGACGAGGTCGAGCCACTCTGGCGCGAACGCCAGCAGGTCGGGGTACACGCAGACCTCGGCCGAGGCGTTCTGGACGCAGCGCTGGTGGTCGCCGGGCTCGGTGACCAGGTCGGCGATCCGCTCGGGCGTGTCGCCGGCGTAGGTCCGGCTGTGGCCGACGATCGCGACGGCGATCAGGGCCGACGCCACCGTGAGCGTGCACGCTCCCCAGCGGCGGTCGCCGTCGAGCAGGAACGACACCCCTGCGGCCACGCCTGCGAGCCCGAGCAGGTACGCGACGTGCCAGCCGGCCGGGTAGGGGGCGAGGAACGCGGGCAGGTCGCCGGCGGCGTTGACCAGGGGGCTGATCCCGCCCACGGTGGACGAGAGGTCCTCCCGGCCGAGCCCGGCCGAGACCACGCCGACGGCGACCAGGGCCAGGATGGGGACGAACGACCACGGCAGCAGGCGGGCCAGGCCGATGCCGAGGGCGCCGGCGCACAGCACCAGCGTGAGCGTGATCACGAGGTTGCCCGGGCCGATGTCGGTGACGGGCAGGTCGAGGGTGGACGCCTCCAGCAGCGGCTGCCCGTCGGCCTTCCCTGCGCCGAACCACACGCAGGTGGCCAGTGCGCCCGTGGCCACGGCCCCGACCACGAGGGGTGCCCGCAGGCCGAGCAGCAGACCCAGGGTGCGGATCGACGGCCGCGCCGGGAGCGTGTCGAGCAGTTCGTCGGTGCCGTCGCGGCGGGGTCGAAGAGCAGCGCGGTTGGCGGCGATCACGACCATGCCGCACAGGGGGAAGATCAGGAGCGGCAGCAGGCGGCCCCCGAGGCTCAGCCACTCGGACTGGTCGGGTAGCCCGGAGTCCATCGCCGCGAGGCACTCCAACGCGGTCAGCCCGACCCCCACCCAGATCAGGGGGCTGGCCAGCAGACGTCGGGCCTCGATCCGCGACAGCGCCAGCGCGGTGGGTCGCGCCGCCGGCGCCTCCTCGGCCCGGTAGGGCGATACGGCCGGCACCGCCGCGGTCCCCGAGGGGCCCTGGCCGGGGGATGTCGCGAGGCCGGGGCCGCCCCAGGCCAGGTCGGGGCCGCCGTTGTCGGCTGACACGAAGCGGTAGACGAGGACGGCTCCGCCCACCAACGCAGCCAGGACGAGGAGCTCCATCAGACGGCCGTGCCGGTCGGCGATGCGGCCGTGGCGCCCGAGGCGTCCGAGAGCGCGGACGAGCCGACGAGCAGGAGGTAGCCGTCCTCGAGCGTGGGAGCGGTCAGCTCCGCGCCGGCGGGGGGCGTGCCGATGTGGCGGACCCGCCCGTCGGGGCCCGACCAGGCCAACTGGGCCGAGGGGTCGCGCTCGGACGCCGCCCACACGTGGCCGTCGGCCCGCGCGGTGAGGTCGGCGGGGCGCCCGTCGAAGCGGACCTGGCCGTCGAGGATCACCACCACCCGCTGGCACAGGGCGGCCACGTCGTCGGTCTGGTGGGTGGAGAGCACCACGGTACGGTCGCGGTCGCGGCCCGTGAGCAGCTCGCGGAAGCGGAGGCGCTGCTCGGGGTCGAGGCCCGCGGTCGGCTCGTCGAGCACCAGCAGGTCGGGGTCGCCCAGCAGGCTCTGGGCGATCCCCACCCGCCGGCGCATGCCGCCCGACAGGGCGCGGATGCGCTTGTGCATCACCTGGTCGAGGCCCACCAGGTCGAGCACCCGACGCACCTCGTCGTGGCGGCGCCTGCGGTCGGTGAGGCCTTTCAGGATGGCGATGTAGTCGACGAAGTCGAAGGTGGTGAAGCTGCGGTGGAAGCCGGGCTCCTGGGGCAGGTAGCCGAGCCGGCGGCGGATCTCCTCCCGGTCGGCCGCGCCGCGCGGGTCGTGGCCGAGCACCTCCAGGCCGCCACGGTCGGGGGCGAGCACCGTGGCGATCATGCGGAGCAGGGTGGTCTTGCCCGCGCCGTTGGGCCCGAGGAACCCGATGATGCCGGGCTCGAGCGTGAGGGAGACGCCGTCGACGGCCCGGACCCGGCCGAAGTGCTTCTCGAGGTCGTCGATGCGAACCGTGATGGGCATGGTGATCCTCCGTTACCGGGTGGGGAGATCGATCTGGTTGCGGCGGGCGACGAAGGCCGTCGTCGACACGGCGAGGACGATCAGCGCGACGAGTTGCAGCGGCAGGCCGAGGGCGCCGAGATCGGTGGCCGTGGGTCGCTGCGCCCGCGGTGCGAGGGTGCCGCCGACCTGCAGGGTGACCAGCCAGCCGACTGCGACCACCCAGGCGGCCCGCTCGGGCGGGACGCGGGTGGTGAGCGCCAGGGTGGCCGCCGTGAGGGCGAGCGCGGGCAGCAGCCACGCCACCGATTCCAGGCCGACACCGGGCAGCAGGAGCGAGACCGCGGCGAGCAGCGCGATCGATGCCACCGTCACCGCCGTGCTGCGCAGCAGGACCAGGCGCAGCTCGCCGAAGGGCGTGGCCCCCTCGAAGGGGCGACAGCTGTGATCGCGCGTGCCGCCGCTGTACGCGGCGGCGACGCCCACCACCGGCACCAGCGGTGAGAGCAACAGGAAGGGCACCGGCCCCAGGCCGCCCCGCTCGATGGCCACGGCGGCCGCCATCACCAGCGCGACCGACGCCACCCACGCGGCTCGGAACGCGGCGGTGATCCCGAGCAGGCGGGCCATGTGGTCGGGAACCCCGAACGCGGCCGCCAACCGGTGCAACCAGCTGCGCCGGGGAACGTCGATGCGATCGAGCGTGCCGGCCCAGACGTGGTCGAGGCGATGGCCGAGCGCCGCCGCCTGGCTCTCGGCGACCGCGGCACGGCAGGTGCTGCAGGCCTGGAGGTGGGACTCGACCGAGGCTCGCCCGGACGGGGCCAACGTGAACGCGGCGTAGCGGTCGAGCAGGTCGGCGTCGAGGTGCCAGGGGCCGGCGGTCATGACGGGGCCTTTCGGGTGCGGAGGACGGACGGGGGGTGCGCTCGGACGACCGACGGGGAGAGCGGTCGGACGGCGCGGTCGGGACGGGTCATGCCAGCGCCGCTCGCAGCTCGTGGCGGGCCCGGCGCATGCGGGTCTTGACCGTTCCCGAGGGGATGCCGAGCAACTGCGCGGCCTCCCGGGTGGTGAGGCCGTCGAGCACCGTGGCCTGGACCACCGAGCGCAATTCGGGGGACAGGTTGTCGATGGCGGGCCCCAGCTCGCCGTGCTGGATCCCGGTCAGCACGAGATCCTCGGCCGAGTCGAGCGGCTCGGCGCGCCGGGCCGCCAGACGGGCCAGCAAGGGGGCCCGTGGCCGCATGCGGCTCATGAGCGTGCGGATGGCGACGCCCCAGATCCAGGCGGCCGCCTCGCCCTCACCCGACCACGAGCCCGCCTTCCGCCAGACGGTCACGAACGTGTCCTGGAGGGCCTCGTCCACCATGCCCGGGTCCGCGCACCGGTGCGACAGGCGCAGCGCCAGCCACGGGGCGTGCCGGCGGTAGAGCACCTCCAGGGCTCGCCGGTCGCCGTCGCGCACGGCGGCGAGGAGCGCGCCGTCGCTCGGTTCGGTGCCGGTGGGGTCCACACCTGCCTGTGTCAACCGACCCCCCGTTCGGATTTTCGGCGGTTACCGCTGTTCGGACAGGGCGCGGGCGGCGGCGAGCAGGGCGGAGGCAGCAGCCGCCTGGTCGGGGGTGAGCGCCGGGAGCGACTCGACCGCGGGCGCGCCCACGGCGCGGCCCGAGGCGTCGAGCGGCGTGACGGAGCGCACGTAGCCGAGGCGCGGTGTCAGCTCGACCTGCACGCGCTGGTGCTGGTGCACCCGCTGGTAGTGGCGGCGCCGCACGCGCCAGGCGTCGAAGCGGTCGAGCTCGCCCGTGTCGACCGCCACGTACCACCGGGGCTCGGGCTCGGTGCTGCCCCGCCGTTGCGGGTCGGTGAAGTAGCGCACGACGCGAGGTGCCTGCATGCCGCCGGCCCGTGCGCGCGTGCGCAGGACGAGCCCGGTGACGGTGCGCCGGCTGAACGCGTCGGCGAGGCCGCGCCACAGCTCGGCGACGGCGTAGCCGAGGGGCACGAGCATGGCCAGGCACACCAGCAGGGCCACCCACCCGGCCCGCTCGAGCAGCACGGGATCGAGCGTGAGCCGGCCGTCCAGATCGGTGTCGTGGGCGAAGCGGAACGAGCCCCACGCCACCGCGGCCGACGCCGCCGCGCCGAGCAGCCCCAGCGTGATGGCCGCGGTGGGGTGCCGGCCCCAACCGGGCTTGAACCGGGGGTAGTCCACGATCACCGGCCGCCACTCGCCCGTCACCGCGCTCCACGCATGGCGGTCGTCCTCGGCGCCCAGCGGCAGTTGCTGCACGGCCAGGCCGGCCAGGTCCATGGCGGCGGCGTGGGCCAGGTAGCGGTCCCACAGCGCCACGGCCGCGGCCGGTTGGTCGGCGAAGTCGCCGTGGTCGACCAGGTAGCGCCGGACCCCCAGCCACCGGCCGCCCGCCTCGAGCCCGGCCGGGGTGTCGCGCTGTCGGTCGGACGCGGTGATGCGGCCGGCGAGTGATCCGGTGACGATGATCGCGGCCAGCACGGCGACGGCGGTGGCGGCGAGGCCCTCCTCGTTGGAGTCGACGCCCGACGCCCACAGCAGTGCCGTCGACACCAGCACGGCCACCCACGCCAGGCCCGCCACCCACGGAGGCCACCGTCGTCGGCACAGGCCCCGGCTCCGGGCGTCGGCGATCACCTCACGGCGGAACGAGCGCCACCACGCAGCCGACACGGCTTCGGGCCCCGTGGTGAGCGCCTCGGCCGGCACCACGCCGCCGACGGCGAGGTCGTGCAGGTGGGAGAGCACCCGCTGCTCGTAGGGCAGCAGTGGGCCCGTGCCGGCGGAGGCCAGGCGGCACAGCGTCTGGTCGCCGTAGGCCTCGAGCTCGACCCACCGGCGCGCGGCCAGGTCGAGCAGCGTGGCCGGCACCGCCTCGGAGGTCACCTCGAAGTTGTCGGTGAGCAGGTCGACCACCGCGGGCGGCTCCGGGCCGAGATCCATCGTGGGCTCGCCGGGATCGGGCCGACGGGGTCGGGTGAGCGCGGCGGTGACCAGCAGGAGGAACGCGGTGGCCCCGATGAGCACGGCCGCGGCGTACAGCGCCTCGCGCCGCACGGGGCCGTCGGCGGTGGCGTCCGCCGCGGCGAACAGCAGCGCCTGGGGCGATGGGAGTCCCGGCACAGCGCGAGCGTACGATGCCGGGCGTGATGACGACGGTGGCGCCCGGCCGGAGCGGCCTGCATGCCCGATCCTCCGAGCGCTGCCGGCGTCGGCGCGGTGCCGCGCGCATGAGGTGCCCGGAGCGGTCCGCGTGACCACCACGCTGGCACCCGAGCCCACCGTCAGCATCGCCGCGCTGGCCGGCCTGCGGGCTGCTCGACGCAAGCGGCGCGTGGCCAAGATCCACTGGATCGACGCGCTCTACCAGGTGTACCTCGCGGCCATCTTCGGGGGCGGCGCGGTGCTGTTCCTGTCGGGTCTCACCAGCGGGCCGCGGTTGGACCAGGCCGGCATCGACCGAGTGCTGGCCGAGGGCCCCGCGCTGCTCGGGGTGATCGTGGCCGCCGCCGTGGCGCTGGGCCTGCGGTCGGGGGCGCGGGGCGGCCCCATCGCGCTCGAGGCCCCCGATGTCCGCCACGTGCTGCTCGCCCCTGTGCCCCGTGCGGCGGCGTTGCGGGGCCCGGCGATCCGCCAACTCCGGTTCGCCATGTTCCTCTCGGTCGTGGTGGGGGCCATCGTGGGTCAGTTGGCGGTGCGCCGCCTCGGCGGCTCGCCGCTGGCCTGGATCGCCTGCGGGGCGTTGTTCGCGGCGGCCACGGTGGCGCTCGGGTTGGGGTGCGCGTTCCTGGCGTCGGGCCGCCGGCTGCCGTCGTGGGTGGCCACCGTGGTCGGCGGGGGCCTGCTGGCCTGGGCCATCGCCGACGCGTTCGACGTGCTGCCCACCTCGCCCACGGCCTACCTGGGGGAGTTGGCCTTCTGGCCCATCGACTTCGAAGTGCTCGCCGTCGTGCCGCTGGTGGTCGCCGTCGTGGTGCTGGGGTTCGGCCTGGCCAGCGTGGGCGGCGTGTCGCTGGAGGCGGCGGAGCGCCGCACCCGCCTGGTGGGCCAGCTCAAGTTCGCGGCCACCCTGCAGGACCTGCGCACCGTCATCGTGCTGCGCCGCCAGTTGGCCATGGAGCTGCCCCGCCTCACGCCGTGGGTGCGCGAGCGCCACCACGGGCGGTTCCCCATCTGGCACCGGGGGCTGCGCGGCATCCTGCGTTGGCCGGCGGCGCGCATCGCCCGCCTGGTCATCGTGGCCGTCGTGGCCGGGCTCGCGCTGCGAGGGGTGTGGGAGGGCACGATCGCGCTCGTGGTGGTGGCCGGCCTGGCCATGTTCATCGCCGGCCTGGATGCCATCGAGCCACTGGCCCAGGAGACCGATCACCCCGGGCGGCGTGACGCCCTGCCGCTCACCGTCGGCTACGTCATGGTCCGCCACTTGCCGGTGGCCGCCCTGGTGATGGTGAAGGTGGGCATCGTGGCGGGCGCCACCGCGGTGCTGGTCGACCCGTCGGTCGACGGCGTGAAGCTGGCGGCGATCTGCCTGCTGCCGCTGGCCTTCGCCGGCGGCGCCGGCGCGGTGATCAGTGTGGTGATGGGCGCCCCGGAGCCGTCCGACAACTGGCAGCTGCTGCCCCCCGAGGTGCAGGGCAGCCGCACCGCCTTCCGCACCGTGTGGCCGCCGCTGGTGGCCACGCTGGGCGCCCTGCCCGTGGCGCTGGCCCGCACCGCCCACGAGAACGGCGGCAACCCCTACGACGCGGCCCTCGCCACCGGGTTCGTGGTGCTGGTGATCGTGGGCCTCGTCGTGGCCTGGGTGCACCAGCGCGAGGCCATCAAGGCGTGGTGGCGCAACCTGCAGGAGATGCAGGGCCTGGCCACGGCCGGGCAGGCGGCCGCCGACGCCGACCGGGGCTCGTCGGGGCCCAACCGACCATCGGCCGGCGGCGGACGCTCCTCGGGCGCGGCCGGCCGGCCGGCACCCACCAAACCCGCCGCCCGCAAGGTGAAGACCCGACTGGAGCGATCGTGACCAAGCGCAAGAAGAAGCCGCAGGGGCCCACGCCCGTGCTGGTGGCCGACGGGCTGATGAAGTCGTACGGCGACGTCGAGGCCCTGGCCCCGCTCGACCTCGAGGTCGCTCCCGGCGAGAGCGTGGTGCTCGTGGGGCACAACGGCTCGGGCAAGACCACCTTCCTCCGCCTGGTGGCCGGCCTGCTCGACGCCACCGAGGGCGACGTCGAGATCGACGGCTTCCCGGCGGGATCGCTCGAGGCTCGGGCCGCGGTGTCGTTCCTGCCCGACGAGCCCGTGCTCTACGACGACCTGAGCGTCCGCGAGCACATCGACTACCTCGGGCGCCTGCACGGCACCGACGGCTACGGCGACGCCGAGGCCGACCTGGTCGAGCGGCTGGGCCTGGCCGACCGGGTGGACGACCTGCCCGCCCGCTTCAGCCGGGGCCTGCGCCAGAAGACCTCGCTGGCGCTCGGTCTGGCCCGGCCCTTCGACCTGCTGCTGATCGACGAGCCCTTCGTGGGCCTCGACCTGAGCGGCCGCTCGGCGCTGGTCGAGCTGCTCTACGAGCGCCACGCCGCCGGCGCCGCGCTGGTGGTGGCCACCCACGACCCCACCTACGTCGAGCGGGCCGAGCGCTGCATCGCCCTCCGCCAGGGCGAGGTGATCTTCGACGGCGCCGCGGCGGCGGCCGACGTGCTCGCCCTGGTCAGCTGACGTCGGCCGGGTCCATCGGGGCCCACCGCTCGTTCCGGTGGGTGGATCCTGTGGTCACCGTCGTGTTCGAGCCACCAGAACGGTCCCCGTCGGCGGATCCGGCCGGCGTCACCCCGCCGCGGAGGGGTCGTCGCCGGACGCGTCGGGGGCGGTGGCCTGTGCGGCTTGCTCGGCCTGCTGGCGCTCGATCTGCTCGCTGAGGATGCGGGTCATCTCGGCGGGGTCGGTCACCCCCTCGGGGACGTCGACCTGGATGCCCGACGCGGCCAGCCGGGCGTTCATCCCGGCCTCGAGGGCCTCGGCGCCCCCGGTCTCGACGTAGGCCTTGTCCTTGGTGGCGTGGGCCCAGGCGGGGAACACGGTGCCGGCGGTTGGGCCGCTCTGTCCGGGCGGCACCTTGACGGTCACCTCGTCGCCGAACGGTGCCCGCCCCGGCGGGCGCACCTCGACGTCGACCTTCCACAGCACCCGGGTGTTGGCCGGCGTGCTGCCCACCGACGAGGCGGTGCGCGTGCTCCTCACCACCACGGCGTCGCAGCGGGTGCCGCTCTTCTTCAGGCGCTTCTCGAACACGGTGGCTCCTCGATCGGTGGCCTGCCTGCGGGCGGCGTTCAGCCGGCGGTGACGCCGAAGGCGTCGAGCCAGGTGTGCAGCGCCAGCAGGTCCGGGGTGCCGGTGTCGGCGGTGAGGTCGTCGGTGGGCGGCACCGCCCCGACCTGGCGGCGGGCGAAGTCGATGAGCGCGGGGTCGACGCCGGTCTCGGGCGGCAGCTCGGCGTCGCCCTTCAGCGTCACCTCGAGCGGCCGGTGCCCGGCATCGGCGTCGCCGGCCGGGCGGGGCTCGAACACCAACACGTCGAACTGGGCGCGGTCGATCGACACGTAGGGCCGCGCCCGCACGATGGTGACGGTGCCGCCGTCGACCCGGACGGTGAGGTCGGGGTACTGCCGAGCCCCCAGGTCGGGCGCGGCGCCCACCGCGGTGGCGCCGTCGAGCAGCGACTTCCAGTTGCCGCCCACCAGGGTGGTGACGATCGACCGGCAGCGCAGCGAGTCGGGGTCGACGCCGGCGGTGTCGAGCGTGGCGACGAGCGTGGTGATGGCGTCGGCCAGCGGCGGGGCGCCGGGGTCGAAGGTGGCGAACACGAACGGGCCCCAGGCCTCGACCACGAGCGGTCGCAGGGGGATGTCGTTGCCGTCGCCGACGGGCTGGCCGAAGTCGACGGCGGTGAGGTGGCCGCCGAGGTCCCAGCACCAGCGATGGTTCTTGCACTCGATCTCGGTGAGGCCCTGGCCCGAGCCGAGGCAGAGCGGCGCGCCCTGGTGCTGGCACACGTTCTCGAACCCGCGCAACCGGCCGTCCTGGCCGCGGACCAGCATCATGGGGGCGAGGCCGTAGCGGGTCTCGACGAAGTCGCCGGGCTCGGCCACCTGCTCGACCGTCCCCGCGAGCAGCCAGGCCTTGCGCCACAGCTTCTCGTTCTCGGTGAACACCCATTGGCGGTCGCTGTAGCACCGCGCCGGGATGGTGAGGGCCGCCGGTTCTGGCATCCGGCCACGCTAGGCGACGGCCGTGCCGCGACCGGCAAACCGTCGCCAGGCTCGACTGCCGCTCCCGACCGCCGCCACTCCGAGCGGCCGCCGACGAAGTGCCCCAGGCCTCAGGGACCGCCGATGGTGGCGTCGATGCCGGTGGTGTCGCCGGCGGTGACCACGAAGACGGTGGCGCCGGCGTAGTCGGGGGCGTCCTGCCAGTACTCGAAGGCGCCGGTCGGTGGGTACACGAGGGCGAGCCGGTAGGTGCCGACCGGGATGTTCGAGATGGTGTAGCTGCCGGTCGTGGTGACCGCCGCGCCGGCCACGCCGGTCGGGCCGATGGCGATGGCCCAGGCGTTGGTCAACGGCTGGTTCAGGGCGTTCCGCACGGTGCCGGAGATCGCGCCGATGGTCTGGTCGAGGGTGGCGTTCACCGACGCGGGAGCGGTGACCGAGGTGGCGCCGGCGATCCCGCTCGAGGGCAGGTCGTCGTGCCACTCCATCGCGTGGCGCCCCGTGGGGTCGAGGAAGGCCAGCTTGTAGTCGCCGGAGGCGACGTTGAGCATGTAGTTGCCGGTGGCGTTGGTGACCGCCCCCCGGGCCATGGTGAGGTCGCCGGCCCGGAGGGCCAGCACCAGGACGCCGGGCAACCCACTGCTGCTGCCGGGCTCACCCACCCGTCCGGTGATGGCGGCCCCTGTGCCCGTCACCGTCTGCGCGGGCAACGACCCGTTGGCGGTGGCGGTGCCCGCGGCGGTGACGGCCACAGGAGTGGCCGCGGCCGTGGTGGTGGCGCTGGGGTGGAAGCGCGTGCCGTGGCCGCCGGCTGGGTCGAGGTAGGCCACGAGGTGGTTGCCGGGACGCAGGCCGGCCAGGGTGAATTGGCCGGACCCGTCGGCCACCACGCCGGTCTCGGGCGCACCCGTCGTGGCGTTCAGCGCCAGCACCCACGCACCGGACACCGGGGCGCCGTTGCCGGTCTGGGTCACGGTGCCGACGATGGACCCGGTGGTCGGTGCCATGGTCGGGTTGGCCACCGTCATCTGGTTGGCGGTCACCGTGACGGTGGTCGGCCCGCCGAGGAACGCGGGCTGGAAGCCGCCGGTGCGGTCCACGACGTAGACGAAGTACTGCCCGGCGGGCACGGCGATGCTGAAGTCGCCGTTGCCGTTGGCCGATCCGCCCCCGGCGATGGAGAAGTCGCCGGGCCGAAGCACCGCCACCAGCACGCCCGGCAGGAACGGCCCGGTCGTCGATTCCACGGTGCCTTCGATGCCCGTGCCCTCCAGCGGCACCGTCGGCAGGTTGTCGCCCATCTCGCCGGCGCCGTCGCCCCGGTTGGCGGTGCCCGCCTGCCCGAGCTGGCCGCTGGCGCCCTGGCCCCAGCACTTCAAGGTGGCGTCGTCGAGGCGCACGCAGGCGAAGGAGTCGCCCGTGGTGACTGCGGTGGCGGTGTGGCCGGCGCCGAGCTGGACCGCGGGCAGGTTGTCGCCCATCTCCACTGCGGCAACACCGCGGTTCACGGTGTCGCCGAGGCCGAGTTGGCCCGAGGAGTTGCTGCCCCAGCACTTGACGGTGGCGTTGTCGAGCCGGGCGCAGTCGTAGCCGGCGCCGGCGCTGATTGCAGTGACGGTGCGGCCGGTGCCGAGGCTGACGGCGGGCAGGCTGTCGCCCATCTCACCCCCTGCGTCGCCGCGCGGCGTGGTGTCGCCGAGGCCGAGCTGACCGAACTGGTTTGCGCCCCAGCACTTGACCGTGGCGTTGTCGAGCAGGGCGCAGGTGTGGCTGAACCCGGCGCTGACGGCAACGGCGGTGCGGCCGGTGCCGAGGCTGACGGTGGGCAGGTTGTCGCCCATCTGGTGCCCCGGCGAGGTGCTGTCGCCGCGGTTCGTGATGTTGCCGAGGCCGAGCCGTCCGTCGGTGCCCTGTCCCCAGCACTTGACGGTGGCGTTGTCGAGGAGCGCGCAGGTGTGGGTGAACCCGGCGCTGATGGCGGTGGCGGTGCGGCCGGTGCCGAGGCTGACGGCGGGCAGGTTGTCGCCCATCTCGCCGGGGCCGTCGCCCCGGGTGGAGGAGTCGCCGAGCCCGAGCTGCCCGTTGTCGTTGTTGCCCCAGCACTTGACGGTGCTGTTGTCGAGCAGCGCGCACGTGTGGTTGGCGCCGGCGCTGATGGCGGTGGCGGTGCGGCCGGTGCCGAGGTCGACGGGGCCCAGGCCGACGCCGAGCTGGCCCGCGACCACCCCCCGGTCGAACGTGTCGCCGTACCCGGTGGCGCCGTTGTTGCCGTCACCCCAGCACTTGACGGTGCCGTTGTCGAGCAGGGCGCACACGTGCTGGCTGCCGGCGGTGACGGCGGTGGCGGTGCGCCCGACGCCCAGGTCGATCGCGGGAAGGTCGGCGCCCATCTCACCGGGGCCGTCGCCACGGTTGACCCGGTCGCCCTGGCCCAATTGTCCCTCTGGGTTGTTCCCCCAGCACTTGAGCCGGCCAGCGGTTACGATCGCACACGCATGCGCTCCACCCGCAGTGATCGAGCGGAACGCCGCCGGCGCGCCCGGGGCCTCGTTGCCGTCGGCACCCCCCGGCGGGGCGGCACTCGACACCGCGGCCAGTGCCCCGGCGAGAACGAGCACCGCGACCAGGACCCTGCGCACCACGACAGCCTCCCCGACTCCGACGGCGTGGCCACCGTACCGCTCGTGCCGGGCGACGCTTCGGCGGTCACGGCGGCCGAGCGCCGTGGCGGGAACGGCACGGTCGGTACGCGGCTCCGTAGGCTCGATGCGGTGGGGGAGCAACGGCCGTGGTGCGCGACGTCCACCGCCGTGCGGGTGCTGGCGCTCGTGGGTGTGCTGGCGGCCTCGGGTGCGGTCGCCACCCCGCCCGTGCCCGCGGCCGCGGCGCGCGCCGCCGCGAGCGGGCCGACGGAGGGCGCCGAAGCGGGTGGGGCCGAGGCGACGGAGGCGGCGACGTCGGTCGAGCGCCCGGGCGGCGTGATCGTCCACCTGTTCGAGTGGACGTGGGCCGACGTCGCCCGCGAGTGCGAGGAGTTCCTCGGGCCGAACGGCTACGAGGCGGTGCAGGTGTCGCCGCCGAACGAGCACGCGCTGGTCGCCGGCCGGCCCTGGTGGCAGCGCTACCAGCCGGTGTCGTACCAGCTGACCAGCCGCAGCGGCAGCCGGGCCGAGTTCGCGTCGATGGTCGGCCGCTGCCGGGCGGCCGGTGTCGACATCTATGTGGATGCGGTGATCAACCACATGGCCGCGGTGGGCTCGGGCACCGGCAGCGGGGGGTCGACCTACACGCCCTACAACTTCCCTGGGCTGTGGGCCACCGCCGACTTCCACCATTGCGGGCGCAACGGCACCGACGACATCGCGAACTACCAGGACCGCTACGAGGTGCAGAACTGCGAACTGCTGAACTTGGCCGACCTCGACACCGGTTCGGCCGTGGTGCGCGACCGCATCGCCGCCTACCTGAACGACCTCGTCGACCTGGGCGTGGCCGGCTTCCGCATCGACGCGGCCAAGCACATGGCGGCGGCGGACATCGCCGCCATCGAGTCCCGTCTCCACGGCGACCCGTACGTGTACCAGGAGGTGATCGAGGGCTCGGGCGAGCCGATCCGGGCCAGCGAGTACGTGGGGAACGGCGACGTCACCGAGTTCGCCTACAGCCGGGAGATCAGCCGGGTGTTCCTCAGCGGGCAGCTGTCGTGGCTGTCGAACTTCGGGCCGTCGTGGGGGTTCCTCCCGAGCGCCAACGCCCAGGTCTTCACGGACAACCACGACAACCAGCGAGGCCACGGCAGCGGCGGGTCGATCGTCACCTTCAAGAACGGCGCCGTGCACGACCTGGCCAACGTCTTCGCGCTGGGATGGCCCTACGGGCACCCGTCGGTGATGTCGAGCTACGACTTCACCAACACCGACCAGGGCCCGCCCTCCGACGCCAACGGCACCACCACCAGCGTGTTCCAGGGTGGCGTGGCCGACTGCGACGGCCCGTGGATGTGCGAGCACCGCCACCGCCCCATCGCCGGGATGGTGGGGTTCCGCTCGGCCACCGCGGCCAACCCGTCGGTGACGAACTGGTGGACGAACGGCAACGACCAGATCGCCTTCGGCCGCGGGTCGCTGGGCTACGTGGTGGTCAACGCCGAGACCGCTCCCGTCACCCGCACGTTCCAGACGGGCATGGCCGCCGGCACCTACTGCAACGTGACCGTCGTCCCGGTGACCCGTGGTGCCTGCTCGAGCGACACGGTCACCGTCGACGCCAGCGGCCGCTTCACCGCCACCGTCCCGGCCATGAGCGCGCTGGCCATCCACGTGGGGGCGCTGGCCGCCGGCACCATGGCCGGGGTGGTGACCGACGAGGTGTCGGGCGCACCGGTCGCCGGTGGCTGGGTCCTGGCCATCGGCGCCCACGGCTCCCTGAGCGGGGCGGTGACGGCTGCGAACGGCACGTACTCGATGGCGGTCCCGCCGGGCCCGTACCGGGTGGAGCTGCTCGACCCGTCCGGTCGACACACCGGCGAGCTCTTCGACGACCGCGCCCTCGGCGACTTCGAGGCCGCGAGGGTGGTGGCCGTCGCCGCGGCGTCGTCCTCGACGGTGAACGCGGCGCTGGCGCCGGCGGGGCCCACCGGGTCGATCACCGGTTCGGTCACCCGAGACGGCAGTGGGGCCGCGGTGGGCGGTGCCTGGGTGGTGGCGCTCGACGGGGCGACGGGCACGGTGCGGGGTGGCGCGGTGGCGAGCGGCTCGGGCGTGTACGCGATCGGCGGGTTGCCGGCGGGGAGCTACAAGCTGGCGATCATCGACCCCACCGGCGCCCACGCCTTCGAGTTCCAGCGGGACCGGGCCGACTTCTCCCTGGCCGACCGCACGACCGTCACCGCCGGGCGGACGACCCCGGTCGACGTGGGACTGGCGGCACGGCCGGCGCCCCCGTCGCGGACCGCGAGCATCAGGGGAGCGGTGACCGACGCGGTGTCGGGAGCGCCGGTCGCCGGCGGATGGGTGCTGGCCATCGGCAGCGACGGCTCGTTGGCCGGGGGTGCGGCGACGGTCGCCGACGGCTCGTACACGCTGGCGGTGGCGCCGGGCCAGTACCGGCTGGAGTTGCTCGACCCGTCCGGTCGACACACCGGTGAGTTCTTCGACGACCGGCCACTCGGCGACTACGGCGGTGCCGCGCTGGTGACCGCCTCCGGCGGCGCGCCGGCGACGGTGAGCGCGGCCTTGGCGCCGGCCGGGCCGACGGGCTCGATCGCGGGGACGGTCGCCCGTGACGGGAGCGGGGCCGCGGTGGGCGGTGCGTGGGTGGTGGCAGTGGACGCGGCGACGGGCACGGTCGT
Source organism: Acidimicrobiales bacterium (assembly GCA_044221555.1). Taxonomy (GTDB): domain Bacteria; phylum Actinomycetota; class Acidimicrobiia; order Acidimicrobiales; family DATDAH01; genus JAEUJM01. The sequence continues at coordinate 67,444 of JBGAOY010000017.1, read as the reverse complement.
GGGCGGCGCGGTGGCGAACGAGGCGGGGGCGTACGTGATCGGCGGGCTGGGGGCGGGGAGCTACAAGGTGGCGATCGTCGACCCGACCGGCGCGAACGGGTTCGAGTTCGACCACGACCGGGCCGACTTCGCCTCGGCCGACTCAGTGGCGGTGGCCCCGGGGCGCACTGCCGCGGTGAACCCCCGGCTGGCGCCGGCGCCCGGCTGAGCCGGCGAGGGGCCTGAGCCGAAGGTGCGGCCCGTGGGCACGGTGGCGGGACTCGACCGACGGCCGGGTGCTCCGGGAATCTCGCCTCGACGGGGACGGCCGGGTAGCGTCGATGCGTCGAACGAGGCGAGGGTCCTGGGGGGATTCACATGCGGCGGATGATCGCAGGCGTAGTCGCGGCCACCATGGTGCTGACGGTGCTGACCGCGGTGACGCCGCCGGGCCCGGCGGGCGCCGACACCACGGCGGTGCCGTTCACGTGTGACCTCCCTGCCGCGCAGGGCGGTGTGGCGGCCAGCCTCATCCCCGACACGGTGCCGCTCAACAACGACATCTCCATCAACGACACCCCCGACCCGGTCGCGCCGGGGGCCACCATGCACTACGACCTCGACGTCCCCTTCCCCGACCTCACCGGCGACCTCCCCGACCTCGGCTTCCCGCTGGGCTACGTCTACATCCGCCAGATCGACATCACCCAGCCGATCCCCGCCGGCCTCGATCCCAACAGCGTGACCGTGAGCCTCAGCCCCGACCCCTCGTGGGCCAGCGTGTCGCGCGTCGGGTCGAACATCGTGATCCAGATCAAGTCGGCCTACAACGTGGTCAACGACACCAACGGCCGCATCCGGGTGAACGCCGACGTCACGCCGACGACCATCGAGGTGCAGGAGACCAACGGCACCTGGGTGCCGATCACCATCATCCCCAGCGTGGACGTCGACGGCACGGTCAACGGTGCAGCAGGGAGCACGATCGACTGGAAGCCACCGAGCATCAACGCCAAGATCTTCTACAAGAAGTTCATCATCGTGCTCATCAACATCAACTGGAACGACGTCAACACCCCCTGCATCCCCGACAACCCCAACCAGACCGTCGTGTCGACCCTCATCGGCAGCCCGGCCATGACCGTCGCCGCCACGGCCGACGAGAGCTCGGTCAACGCGGGCCAACCGATACACCTCGACGTCACCGTCACCAACACCGGGAACATGGCGCTCACCGGGGTCTCGGTGAACGACCCCAACGCCCCCGGGTGCTCCGGTTCGGTCGGCACCATCGCGGTGGGAGCGTCGGCCACCCGGGAGTGCACGGTCACCACCTCGGCGGCCAACATCCCCACGTTCTCCAACTCGGCCACGGCCGACTCGAACGAGACCGCGCCGGTGAGCTCGAACACCGTCAACGTGACGGTGAACTCGGCCGCCGTCACCGGGACCGTCGGCGGCACCGTGACGGCGACCGGTTCGGGGGCTCCCATCGGCGGGGCGTGGATCGCGGTCCTGCGCACCGGTGACTTCTCCATCGCCGGGGCCGCGGTCGCCAACGGGTCCGGTGACTACCACGCCGACGTCGCGCCGGGGTCCTACTTCGTGTACGCGGTCGACCCCGCGGGCCTGCACACCGCCGGCTTCTTCGGGGCGCCGACGCAGGTGAACGTCACCGCCGGCAACACCGCCGACGCCGACCCTGCCCTGGCGCCCACCCGCGGCATGGTGGCGGGCACGGTCACCGAGCAAGGCTCGGGCACGCCCATCCCGAACGCCCTCGCCATCTCGCTGAGCGGCCAGACCGGCGGTCCTGAGATCGTCACCGTGGCCAACGGCTCCGGCCAGTACGGATTGACGAACCTCAAGCCCGGCAACCACTTCGTGGGCTGGGTCGACCCGACCGGCGGGCACGTCACCCAGTTCGCGCCGGCGTCGCCCAACGTGCCGAACTCGAGCCCGGTGCCGGTCACCGCCGGGAACGTCACCATGGCCAACGGGGCACTACCCACCAAGCCGCTCGATCCGGGTGGCTCGTCGCTCACGGGCACGGTCACCGAGCAGGGCACCGGCGCACCGCTGGCGAACGTGTCGGTGATCGCCATGCACGCGGCGGACTACAGCCTGGCCCGCGCCACCACCACCAACGCATCCGGCCAGTACAACCTCAACGTGTCGGCCGGCGCCTACAAGTTGGTCTTCATCGACCAGACGGGCACCCACGACATGGAGTGGCACGACAACCAGCCGTTCTACGGGATCGGCTCGGCGGCGTCGGTCACCGCGCCGACCACCACCAACGCCGCCCTCGACCGTCGCACGGGCGCCATGAGCGGCACCGTCACCGACCAGGGCTCCGGTGCCCCGATCGAGGGTGCGTGGGTGATCGCCATCAACAACCAGGGCATCGCCGGCGGCGCGGTCACGGGGCCGAACGGCACCTACACGCTGTCGGGCCTGCCCGCGGGCACGTACCGGGCCACCATCGCCGACCCGCTGGGCGGTCGCACCCAGGAGTACTGGGACAACAGCCCCGACTTCGGCGGCTCGACCAGCTTCTCGGTGACCGCTGGTGGCAACACCACCATCAGCGCCGCACTGAGCCATCCCTGACCCCTACCCGACCCAGGCCCTGACCCACCCCTGACCCGGGCGGGGCGCCCCCTGACCCAGGCGGGGCGCCGTCCGGTGCCTTCGACCGCTGGTTCTTACAGGTTGGGGCTGACGGTGGTGGTGGCCCCGCTGGTGATGGCGACGGGCGTGCCACCGGCGTAGTCGGGGGCGTCCTGCCAGAACTCGACCTCGCCCGTGAACGGGTTGATGACGGCGACCCGGTAGGTGCCGGTGGCCAGGTTGCGGATCTGGTAGCCCCCGTTGCCCACGGTGACGCCGCCGGTGGTGGCGCCGTGCGAGTTGATGGCGAACACCCAGGCGTCGGCGAGCGCCGCGTTGCCCGGGGCGTCGGTGACCTGGCCGGTGAGCGTCCCGAAATCCCGCACCATCGAGATGCGGCGGGAGGAGGCGGGTGCCGTGACCGTGGTGGCGGCGGCGAGGCCGGTCGACGGCTGGTTGTCGTACCACTCCATGAGGTAGTGGCCGGAGGAATCCACGAAGCCCAGCTTGTAGCCCTCTCCCGCAGCGAGCTGCATGGACCAGCCGCCCTGGCTGTTCGAGACCGCCACGCGGGCGAGGCGCAGGTCGCTGGCCCGGAGGGCGATGACCAGGACGTTCGGGACCAGCGACGAGGAGCTGAGGCTGTCCCTGATCGTGCCCGACACCTGCGCACCGGTACCGGTGGCCACCTGGGCGGGGAGCGATCCGTCGGCGGTGGTGGTGCCGCCGGCGGTGACGGCGACGGGTGTGGCGCTGAGGACGTCGGGGTTGTGCGGGTAGAAGGTGACGCTGTGGTTCCCGGCGGGATCGATGAAGGCCAGGAAGTGGTTGCCGGGCCGCAGGCCCGCCAGCGTGTACTGCCCGGAGGCGTTGGCTTTGGTGGCCAGTTCGGGGCTACCCGTGGCGCTGTTGAGGGCGACGACCTGCGCGTTGGGGATCGGCGTGAGGGTGTTGTCCTCGACGACCGTGCCGGTGACGGATCCGGTGGCGAGGGTCATCGTCGGGTTGGCCGCGGTCACCTGGTCGGCGGTGACCGTGACCGTGGTGGGTGGGCCGTAGAAGCCCGGGCGGCGCGCCCCGTTCGGATCGAGCAGGTACAGGTAGTAGCTGCCCGGCGGTAGAGAGATGCCGAAGGCGCCGGTGCCGCTGGCGATCCGGCCGGCGGCAACCGAGAAGTCGTTGGTGTCGAGGGCGGCGACCCACACCGACGATGCCACTGCGCCCGTGCCCGCGGTCGTCACCGTGCCGGAGACGCCGCTGCCGGTGACCTGGGTGACCGGGAGGTCGTCGCCCATCTCGCCGGGCCCGTCGCCGCGGGTGAGGGTGTCGCCGAGCCCCAGTTGGCCGGTGTTGTTCGCCCCCCAGCACTTGATCGTTGTGTCATCGAGGATGGCGCACGTGTGCTCGTAGCCGGTGGTGACCGCAGCGGTCGTGCGGCCGGTGCCGAGGTCGACGGCCGGGAGGTTGTCGCCCATCTCGCCGAGGCCGTCGCCGCGGTCGGCGGTGTCGCCCAGCCCGAGTTGTCCGGTGGTGTTGTCGCCCCAGCACTTGGTGGCGCCGTTGTCGAGCAGGGCGCACGTGTGACCGTTGCCCGCGCTGATGCCGGTGGCGGTGCGGCCGGTGCCGAGGTCGACGGCCGGGAGGGCGTCGCCCATCTCGCCGGGTGCGTCGCCGCGGTCCAGTGCGTCGCCGAGGCCCAACCGGCCGTCGGCTCCCGCGCCCCAGCACTTGACGGTGCCGTTGTCGAGCAGGGCGCAGCTGTGGGCGCCGCCGGCGGTGATGGCGGTGGCGGTGCGCCCGGTGCCCAGCTTGACGTCGGGGAGGTTGTCACCCATCTGGCCGGGGCCGTTGCCGCGCACGGCGACATCGCCGACACCCAGTTGACCGGACGCGTTGAGGCCCCAGCACTTCACCGAACCGTTGTCGAGCAGCGCGCAGGTGTGTCGGTACCCGGCTGCGAGGGCGGTGGCGGTGCGCCCCGTGCCCAGGTCGACGTCGCCGCTGGCGCCGTAGCCGGGGCTGCCGATGCCGACGTCGCCGGACAGGTTGTCGCCCCAGCAGTACACCGTGCCGTTGTCCCGCAGCGCGCAGGTGTGCCCGTACCCGGCGGCGACGCCGATGGCGGTGCGCCCGGGGCCGAGGTTGATCGGCGAGAGGCCGTCGCCCGTCTCGCCGGGCACGTCGCCGATGTCGGGCCCGCCGATGTTGCTGCCGCCCCAGCACTTGAGCGTGGCGTTGTCGAGGATCGCGCAGGTCGGGTAGCCGCCGGCGACGGCGGCGGTGGCCGTGCGGCCGGTGCCGAGGTTTATCGGGGGGAGCTCGAGGCCCATCTCACCCGGGTTGTCGCCCCGGTTGCGGAGGTCGCCCTGGAGGAGGCGACCGGCGTTGTTGTTCCCCCAGCACTTCACCTGGCCCGTGGACAGCACGGCGCAGGTGTGGTTGTAGCCGCCCGAGATCGACCGGAACACCGCCGGGTTGCCGGGCGCCTCGTTCCCGTCGGCGGCCACCGGCGTCACCGGCGTCACCGCGACCACGGCCACCAGAGCGGCCAGGCCCATCCCCACCCGCGCCCTGGTGCTCGTCTCGTCACGCCGACCCATTCGTGGGCCTCCCGTTCGTCGTGCACGAGGATACGTCGGCGTCCGGGCGTCGTGCCCTCGGCCCGTGGCCGTCGAGCAACAGCCCCGAATTCGGCGGCTCGACCAGCTTCTGGTGGCCACGGGGAACATCTCCCAGAGGCGGCCCCCTCTGCCCTGGCCTGCCCTGACCCGCGGCGGACGAGCGGCGGCTCAGCGACTCGGCGACCAGCGACGTTGCCGACGTGTGCAGGCGCCGGCGCCTACACACTGCCGAGCCGGGGACCTTCGGCACTGTCGTGTGGGCCGGGTCAGCGCGACGTTGAGATCATGACGAAGAGACTCCGCTTCGATGCTGTGTTCCTGGTGGTCATCGCGTTGTTGGTGTCGATGCTGGGGGTCGTCGCGGCAGCTCCGGTCGGGGCGACGGAGACCCCACCACCGTTCGTCACCAAGTGGGGGACCGGCGGGAGTGGAAACAGCCAGTTCAGCTTCCCGTACGGGGTGGGGGTCGACGGTGATGGCAACGTCTACGTCGCCGACTCCTACAACAACCGGATCCAGAAGTTCACCGCCAACGGCACCTACCTGACGCAGTGGGGCACCGCTGGGAGCGGGAACGGCCAGTTCAACAACCCGCGGGGGGTGGCGTTCGACGGTTCGGGCAACGTCTACGTGGTCGACACCGTCAACCACCGGATCCAGAAGTTCTCGTCGACCGGCACGTTCCTGGCCAAGTGGGGCTCCTACGGCACCGGCAACGGCCAGTTCGTGAACCCCCAGGGGTTGGGAGTCGACGGATTCGGCAACGTGTACGTGGCCGACACCGACAACCACCGGATCCAGAAGTTCTCGTCGACCGGCACCTACCTCGCCCAGTGGGGCACCTACGCAACCGGTAACGGGCAGTTCCACTACCCGCGGGGGGTGGCCATCGACGGCGACGGCAACGTCTACGTGGCCGACACGGACAACCACCGGATCCAGAAGTTCTCGTCCACCGGCACCTACCTCGCCCAGTGGGGGGTCTATGGCGCGGGCGACGCCCAGTTCAACTACCCGTGGGGGGTGGCCGTCGACGACGACAGCAACGTCTACGTGGTCGACCGTGACAATCGCCGGGTGCAGAAGTTCTCGTCGACCGGCACGTTCCTCACGAAGTGGGGCAGCGTCGGGTCGGGCAACGGCCAGTTCAGCAACGCGCAGGGCGTGGCCGTCGACGGTGACAGCAACGTCTTCGTCGCTGACAGCAGCAACAACCGCATCCAGAAGTTCGGGTTCGTCACCGACACCACCGACCCCACGGTGGATCTGCGCACCCCGCCCGATGGAGCGGTCTATGCCCGGAACCAGGCCGTCGCCGCGGACTTCTCGTGCGCGGACGAGGTGGGAGGCTCGGGGATCGCCACCTGCGTGGGCACCGTGGCCGACGGTTCCGCCGTCAACACCGTCACCTACGGCAGCCACGACTTCACGGTCACTGCCACCGACAACGCCGCCAACACGGCGTTCGACACCCACAGCTACACCGTGGCCGTCCCCCGGCCCGACGGGCGCATCAAGAAGGGCAGCGGCACCTTCATCGGCAACAACATCTACAACGAAACCGGTCTGAACCAGACCAGGTCCGGGTCGGCCCCTCGCGGCTCGTCCGTCACCTACACCGTCAAGGTCCAGAACGACAGCCAGGCCCCCGACGTGCTGCGGCTGACGGGCACCGCCTCCGACGCCCGGTTCGTGGTGACCTACACGGTCGGCGCCACGAACGTGACCGCTGCGGTGGTGGCCGGCACGTACGTGACGCCCACCCTCGCGACAGGAGCGACCTTGTCGGTGAAGGTCGTGGTCAAGGTCAGGACCAGCGCACCCGCGGGATCCAGCCTCGCCGCGGCGCTGATCGCGAAGTCCAACAGCAACTCCTCTTATGGGGACACCGTCAAGTTCGTGACCCGCCGGGCCTGACGGCCGCCATGGCGGGCCGGCGGCAATCCGGAGGCGGCCCTGGAGCCGGGACGGCGCAGCGGCAGTCCGGGGTCCCGGCCGGTTCAGCGTGGCCCGGTCGCGGGTCCCTTGCCGAACGGCACACCGCCGCGAGCGTCGTCGTGTCCATCGTGGTCAACAACGACGACGGCGGCACCGATGGCGCCACCGCCCTGCGCAGACGTCCCCGTCTGGCGGAGACGCCGCCGAACCCGGCGCCACATCGACGCCCACGGTGATCGAGGTGCCGAGTGTGTCGACCGCCGAGGAATTGTCCACGCAGATCCTCGACCCGATCGTGGACTGCACTGCCGAGTTCGAGCCCACCGAGGGCAGCAACGAGGTCGTGGCGAAGACCCGCGGCTCCTGCGGGGACGACGACGGCGGGTTCGACTTCAACGGCTACCTGTCCGAGCAGGAACGCCTCTCGGACAGCGAGGGCGGCGTCTACGCGTACTCCGTGTGCGAGATCGTCACACCGGAGGTCGCGGCGGCCGACGTCGACTCCTCCTACGTCTACTACGCGACCCTCGACAACTGGCAGGTTCGGTCCAGCGGACCCGTGATCGCCGAACTCGCGGAAGCGACCGGTGCCAACGCGATCGACTGCACGAACCCACAGGAGCCGAGCGACTGAGCCGGTCGGGGACGCCGGGCATCGGCAGGAAGCTGTCGTTGCGGTCGGGGGAGCGGACCGGATCGCCATGCGGATCGACCGGCGTAGAGAAGCCCCGCATCCGGCGACGGCCGATTTCTCGGATTTGGTCCTTGCGTCGGCGGGTGGGCCCGGGTAGGGTATCGAACATCAGTTCGCAGTCCTGAAGGAGTGCACCGAGCCCTGGATCACCGGGTTCGGAAGTGCGCCCGGCTGGTCTGACTGCCTCTTCCCCACCACGTTGTTTGCTGTGTCGTCGTCGGTGTGTCGTTGGGAGTGGTCTGCGTGTGCGCTGAACTGTCGAACTACCTCGAGGCCCTCGAGAAGCTCCGCACCGTGGTGTGGGCCAACCAGCCGGCGTCGGTGCACGGCGACCACGCGGTGGCGTTGGTGCAGGCCGGGTCGATCGTCGACGCGATCACCATCGAAGCGGTGGGGGCGTTGGACGCGTCGAAGGAGCACAAGGCGTGCGGTGATTTCTCGGCTGCTGATCATCTGGCCCGGCGGTGCCGGGTCCGTCACCAGTCGGTGGCCCGTCTGGTGAAGGTGGCCCGCAAGCTGCGCGCCATGCCCCACACCCAAGCCGCGTTCGCGGCCGGCGACATCTCCCTCGACCACGTCGAGACCCTGGCCAGGGCCAACTCGCTGCGCCTGGCCGAGCTGTTCGCCCGCGACGAAGAGCTCCTCGTCGGCTACGCCCGCACCCGCACCTTCCACGGGTTCGCCACCGAGGTCAAGATCTGGACCGCGATCGTGGCGCCCGAGGACGCCGAGGAACGCGCCGCCCGCCACGACGACGAACGCACCGTGCACCTCTCCGAGAGCTTCGAAGGCCAAGGCCGCCTCGACGGGTGGCTGTCGCGTGACGGCTACCACGAGGTTCGCGCCGAGCTCGACCGCCACTACCAACGCCTCCTCGACCAGGACTGGGCCGAAGCCCGATCCCGCCTCGGTGACGCCGCCACCGCCCTCGACCTGGCCCGCACCCCCGGGCAGCGCCGCCACGACGCCCTCCGGGAGATGGCCCGCTCCTCCAAAGCCCACGCCGGGATCGGCGCCGAACCGTCGGTGGGCACCACCATCGTGTGCGACCACGACACCTACCTCACCGCCCTGGCCCGCATCCTGGCCGAGCTCCGCGGCGGCGACCCCACCCAGTTCCCGTACCCCCTCCAGCGGCGCTGCGAGTGGGTCAACGGGGATCCCGCCACCCCCGAACAAGCCGTCTGGGCCTCCATCGCCGGGTGGTTCGACGTCCTCGCCGTCGATGAGAACGGCATCCCCCTCAACTACAGCGACCGCCGCCGCTTCGCCGTCGGCCGCCAACGCGACGCCGCCATCATCGCCTTCCCCACCTGCGAGGACGACGGCTGCGACATCCGCTCGGTCCACTGCGAGATCGACCACCTCCTCGCCTGGATCGACGGCGGCCTCACCGACATCGCCAACCTCCGCCCCCGGTGTAAGGGTCACAACCTCTGGAAAGAGTGGGTCACCGCCCAGCTGCGGCGCCGACGAACACGGCCCTGAACCCAGGGCGGCCGAACCAACGGGGCCCGAACTCGCGTGGTCCTACTGGTAGACACTCAGTGCTACTAGAAGCCCTCCTCGTGCTACGTAGGCGTCGTTGGGTCACACGGTCGCCGGCATGGCCGACTACGTCCGACGCATCCCCAGCGACCCCTGACAGGGTCGACCTCCGGCCGGGGCCAGCAGTACCCCGCGCCGCCGCTGCCCGTCGGCGACGGACGCCGCCCCTACCGTCGCGTCAGCGCCGCCGGCGCTCCCGCAGGCACCGCCGGGGCGACGGGCGCAACGGGCGCCACCGCCGTGTAGTCGTCACCCAGAGCCGGCCGGGGATCGTCCTCGCCCTTGTTCGGCCAGGCCGACATGGCCCGCTCGGTCATGGCCGTGATGGTGAGCGACGGGTTCACGCCCAGGTTGGCGCTGATGGCCGACGCATCGGCCACGTGCAGGCCGGGATGGCCGTACAGGCGGTGGTACGGGTCGATCACGCCGGTCTCGGGCGACTCGCCGATGCACGCCCCACCCAGGATGTGGGCCGTGGTGGGGATGTCGAGGAGCGCCTCGTTCCAGGCGCCACGCGGCTCCCCGCCCATGATCTCAGCGGCGGCCCGGGCGGCCTCGTTGGCCACCGGGATGTAGGTGGGGTTGGGGTCGCCGTGGCCCTGACGGGTGGTGAGGAGCCCACCCTTGCGAAACACCCGCAGGCTGTTGTCGAGCGTCTGCATGACGAGCAGCACCACGCCGCGCTCCGACCACCGGCGCACCGACAGCGAGCGGAGGAACGCACCTGGGTGGCGCAGCACCTGGTAGGCGAAGCGCACCTGCCGGGGCACGCGGCCACCGCCGTCCACGAGGATGGTCGTGAGGGTGCCCATGGCGTTGCTCCCCGGGGGGTAGCGCACCGGCTCGATGTGGGTCTGGTCATCGACGTGGATCGACGACGTGATGGCCACGCCCTGCGAGTAGTCCACGTCGGTCGTGTTCGCCACCGACACGAGGATGGCCTCGGAGTTCGTGCGCACCACGTGGCCCAGCCGGTCGGACAGGTGCGGCAGGCGCCCGTCGTCCTTGAGCTTCAGCAACAACTTCAGCGTGCCGAGCACGCCGGCGGAGAACACCACCTGGTCGGCGGTGAAGGTCCTCGGCCGCTTGCGGACCCAGGCACCGGGGCGGGCGGTGCGCACCCGGTACCCACCACCGGCCTGGGGGGCCACGTCGACCACCTGGCGCTCCGGGTGGACCTCGGCGCCGTTCTTCTCGGCGAGGTGCAGGTAGTTGCGGTCGAGGGTGTTCTTGGCGCCGAAGCGACAGCCGACCATGCACCCACCGCAGTGGTTGCAGCCCGTCCGCTCCGGGCCCTCGCCCCCGAAGTAGGGGTCGGCGACGGTCACGCCAGGCTCGCCGAAGAACACCCCGACCGGGGTGCGGTGGTAGGTGTCGGCCACGTCGAAGCGGTCGGCCAGCTCGTGCATCACCGCGTCGGCGGGGGTGTCGAAGGGCACCTCGTTGACGCCCAGCATGCGCTTGGCCTGGTCGTAGTGGGGGGCCAGCTCGGCTCGCCAGTCGGTGATGTGGCCCCACTGGTCGTCCGTGTAGAACGGCGGCAGCGGTTCGTAGAGCGTGTTGGCGTACACCAGCGACCCGCCGCCCACACCGGCGCCCGAGAGCACCATCACGTCGCGGAGCATGCTGATGCGCTGGATGCCCCGTAGGCCGAGCTTGGGCATCCACAGGAACCGCCGGAGGTTCCAGTTGGTCTTGGGGAAGTCGCCGGCGCCCAGCCGGCGACCGGCCTCGAGCACACCCACCCGGTAGCCCTTCTCGGTGAGCCGGAGGGCGGTGACGCTGCCCCCGAAGCCGCTGCCGATGACCAGCACGTCGTAGTGGTCCCGCTGCGTCCCCGTCGCCATGGCCCCGGACGTTAACGCGGCACCCCGGCACCCAGCGCCCCCCACTACCGTGCCGCGATGGCCTTCGCCCCCGAGTCGATCCTGCTCACCGACAGGGTCGCGCTGGTCACCGGGGCCGCCCGCGGCTGCGGGTTCGCCATCGCCGAGACCTTCGCACGCTTCGGGGCGTACGTGGTGGTCTGCGACCGCGACGGCGATGCCCTCGACGGCGCGCTCCCGGCGCTGGCCGCGGCCGCCGGCGACCGGGCGGTCACGGCCGCGGTGCTCGACGTGCGCGACCCCGAGGCGGTCGCCGACCTCCTCCACACGGTGGCCGAGCGGGCCGGCCGCCTCGACGCGCTGGTCAACAACGCCGGCGGCAGCTTCCACGCGCCCTTTCTCGACGTCACCCCGAAGGGCGAGGGCACGCTGGTGGCCGAGAACTTCGGGCAGGTCACGGGGCTGATCCGCGGTGCGGTCCCCCTCATGGCCGACGGTGGCGCCATCGTGAACGTCACCTCGATCGAGGCCCACCAGGCTGCGCCGGGCTTCGCGGTCTACGCCGCGATGAAGGCCGCGGTGGCCAGCCTCACTCGATCGCTCGCCCTCGAGCTGGCCCCCAGGGCGATCCGCGTCAACGCCATCGCCCCCGACGCGGTGCCCACCGCCGGCGAGGACGGCCTGCGCGAGTCCGTCCTCGCGGCCGCGGCCGGGGAGGGCTTCGAGCCCGCCGTGAGGCCACCGCTGGGCCACTTCGGCACCCCGGACGACGTCGCCGCCGCGGCCCTCTTCCTCGCGTCGGACCAGTCCCGGTTCGTCACCGGGACCACCGTGCACGTCGACGGGGGCAATTGGGCCGCCGGAGGGTGGCGCCTGGCCCCCGGGTAGCGGCCCGGGCGCGGCGCCGAGGTCACACCCGGCGGCCGCCCGGCCCCTCGTCCCGACCACCCGGCCCGGCGTCCCGGCCGCCTCTGCCTCCCTGACCCGCCGGACGTCCGGGCCCACCGCCCCCGTCCCCGTCCGCGTCGTCATCGGCACCCCCATCGGCGTCACCGCCACCGCCGCTGTCGGGGTCCCCGGCGCCGGTCCCCCGTCCGGCGCCGCTCAGACGGCGGAGCGCGTCGAGCGACGGCTGGAGGAAGTACCCGCCACCGGTGGTGGTGACGAAGCGCTCCATCAGCGCGACGTGGTCGGGACGACCTCCGGGGAGCGCGAAGGTCCGATCGCCCGACATCTGGGAGATGACCGGATCGTGCCCGTCGCCGGCTCCGGGTGCGTCGGGGTTGTTCACCCAGCGCGACTGCACGAACTCGAACTGGCGCTCGATGTCGCTCTGGTAGCAGAGGAACAGCAGCCCCCGGTCGGCGGCCGCCGCGCCGGGTGAGCCGACCGGCGCGCCGGCCCGGTAGGAGCGCCCGTAGGGAATGCCTCGGCGGAGCAGCCGATGGGTCTGGGTGTCGGCCTCTGTGCCGGTGGGCGTGGTGTCGTCACGTGGGTAGGCCTTGCGGATGTGGGCCGCCCGGGGCACCACCAGGCCGTCGACGTCGTCGCCGAACTCGAAGTGGTTCACCCGGGTCTCGTCCAGGATCGACGGATCGGCGATCGAGGGGTCGGCCGCGGTCGTGTCGAGGTCGTCGGGCTGGTCCTCGGTGCGTTCGAGCGGAGCGCCGCTCTTGTAGCGGCCGACGAACTTCGCGCCCATCTGGTCCTCGGTGAGGCCCTGGGCCGCGGCCGCGTCGCTCACGAACTGCCGGAAGCCGGGCACGTCCTGGCGGAGGCGGCGGAACACCAGGTAGGAGCCGTCGGCCGTCCAGGCGGGGCCCGATGTCGACACCGGCCCCGGGGACTCGTTCTCGGGCTCGTCCGCCGACTCGGGCTCCCTGACCTGCGTGGCCTGGCCCAGCACGAACTCACCCGGCCACAGCAGATCCTGCCCGGGCAGGCCCTGGCCGTCGTCGTCAGGGTTCTGTCGGGCCGTCACCCCGCGGATCCCTGGCTGCGAGATGCCGTCCTTGAACCCGAAGTGCTCGTGGCCGGGCTCGTCTGCCCGCGTGCGCCCCTCCTGGTCGAAGACCACCTCGACGCCGGCGACCCGCATGCGGGCGAGGTGGTCGCGGGCCAGCGCGCGCAGGTCGCCGGCGCTGTCGGCCGCGAGCAGCACCACGCCGTGCAGCCCCTCGCCGCGATCGGACGGGCCCACCCAGCGCGCCGGCGCGCTGGCGTCGACGTCGCCGATGACGGAGGCACGGGCCGCCATGCCCGCACGGAAGGCGTCCGGGAAGCGGTCGAGGTCGTCGGCGACCACCCCGAGTGCGTCGAGCCCGGCGTGGGTGAACGCCACGTTCACCCAGCGGGCCCTGGGAGCGGACGCCTCCGTCCCCCGGCGGGCGCGGCTCCGGCGGAACAGGTCGTTGAAGGCCAGCACCTCGGCCGCCGTGGCCACGTCGTCCACCAACCCTGCCAGCCAGCGGCGAGCCCGCCGGCGTGCGCCGATCCGGAAGAACACGAAGCGCTGGTAGTCCTTGTTGAACCCACCGATGATGTTGCCCTGGATGTTGTCGAGCGCCAGCGACGGGTCGGCGGCGTCGGTCGCCTCGTCGTCGGCCTGGCCGCTCGCCGCGCTCGTCGCCAGCGCCGCGGGGAGCCGCCCCAGCGGCAGGGTGACCGCGCCCAACGCGGCCCCGGCACCCCCGGCCTTCAGGAGCGACCGACGGCTCATGCCGCGCGCCGGGGCAGCCGCATCGGCGCCGGAGGCGGGTGGGCCGGGATCGGTGGCGGTGTCCATCGGCGCGGTGCGGCGATGCGGGCTGGTCGGGGACACGGGTCGTCCTCTCGTCGGCGGTTCGGACGGGGTGATGGTGCGATCGCCGTCCTGAGGGCCACCTGAGGCCCGCGTGAGAATCCCGTGAGAGCTGGGCAGGGAGCGGGCCGCGCCGCCGACGTACCGTGGCCTCGTGGACTACCTCAGCGTGTTCGCCGCCTGCGCCGCCGCCATCGCCGTGTTGATGGTGTGCACCTGGGTGGTGTCGCTTCCACTGCGCGACGCGAGCATCGTCGACATCGTCTGGGGCGCCGGCTTCGTGCTCGTGGGGTGGGTGTCGTTCGCGGTCGGCGACGGCCTCGAGACCCGGCGGCTGCTGCTGGCGGTGCTGGTCACGGTCTGGGGGTCGCGCCTCGCGCTGTACCTGCTGTGGCGCAACGCCGGCCACGGCGAGGACCCCCGCTACGTGGCCATGCGCAGGAAGGCCGGGGACCGCTTCGCGTGGCAGAGCCTCTGGATGGTCTTCGGCCTGCAGGCCGTGGTCATGTGGACGGTCAGCCTGCCCGTGCAGGTGGGCTCGGTGCCGACGTCACCGTCGTCACTCGGCCCGGTGGAGGCGATCGGCGTGCTGGTCTGGGCCGTCGGCCTGTTCTTCGAATCGGTGGGCGACTGGCAGCTGGCCCGCTTCAAGGCCAACCCCGCCACCGCCGGGCGGGTGATGGACCGCGGGCTCTGGCGCTACACCCGTCACCCCAACTACTTCGGCGACTTCTGCGTGTGGTGGGGCATCTGGCTCGTCGCCGCGGCCACGGGCGTGGGGGTGCTGTCGATCATCGGCCCGCTGGTGATGTCGGTGTTCCTGATGCGGGTGTCGGGCGTCCCCATGCTCGAGCGCACCATCGGCCGGCGCCGCCCCGGCTACGACGACTACGTGCGCCGCACCAACGCGTTCTTCCCGGGACCGCCGAAGGCGGCCTGAGCCCGAGGAACGCCGCCTACGTGGCCGAACGGAATCCAGGCGGGGCCCGAGCGGCCCGCCGCCTCCGTGGCAGAACGGCGTAGGAGCGAAGCGAACAAGAGCGGGGAACCTGAGCCCGGGGCCGTTGTCCCGCCGAGGGTGGACCGTGGTAGTCCTGGCCCGACACGAGACGAGGGGGATCGCATGCGAGCGGTGCGCAGCACGGCCGACGGGGTGGTCGTCAGCGAGGTGGCCCGGCCCGAGCCCACCGGCGACGACGTGCGGGTGCGGGTGGCCGCCTCGGGGATCTGCGGTTCCGACGTGCACCTGGTCACCTGGGGCGCGTTGCCGGTCACCCTCGGCCACGAGGTGGCGGGGTGGCTCGACGACGGGACGCCCGTGGCCGTCGAGCCGGTACGCCGCTGCGGCACCTGTGACCGGTGCCTGGCCGGCGACACCCACCTGTGCCACACCGCGCTGACGGTGGGCATCTCGGTGGACGGCGGCATGGCCGACGAGTTGGTCGTGGGCCCGGAGTGCCTCGTCCCGCTCCCCGCCGGTCTCGACGTGCGCGACGCCGGGCTGGTCGAGCCGGTCGCGTGCGCCGTCCACTCGCTCACCCGGGCGAAGGTCGAGCCGGGCATGCGGGTCGCGGTGATCGGCGGGGGGACGCTGGGCGTGGCGGCGGTCGCCGCCGCGGCCGACGCCGGCTGCGAGGTCGGCTCGATCACCCGCCACGCCCACCAGGCGGCCGCCGTCGAGGCGGTCGGCGGTGGACCGGCCGAGGGCCACTACGACGTGGTGATCGAAGCGGCCGGGACGGCGTCGGCGTTCGCCCAGGCGGCCGACCTGGCACGGGTGCGGGGCACCGTGGCGATCCTGGGCACGTACTGGGACGAGCTCACCGTCGCCGCCATGGCGTTGTCGCTGAAGGAGCTCGACGTCGTCGGCTGCCTGGCCTACGGGCACCACGGCGGCCACCGCGAGGTCGAGGTCGCCGCCGCGCTCCTCGCGAGGCGGCCCGAGCTGACGCAGGCGCTCGTGACCCACCGCTTCGGCCTCGACGAGGCGCCCGAGGCGTTCAGGGTCGCCGCCGACCGTGCCGCCGGCGCCATCAAGGTCGTGCTCGAGCCCTGAGGCCGACGGGCCCGGGACGGCACCCACGCCCCCGCCCCGTCGGAGCGACCGACCCCCTGGGGCCGGCGGTCAGATGATGTTGGCCAGGTTCAACAGGTCGAGCACGGCCGACACGAACAGCAGCAGGATGATGGCCGAGCCGAGGGTGGCGTGGAACCAGCGCCACGGGTGATCGGAGCCGAAGAAGCGGCGGGCCGAGATGGTGATGGCGGTGACCGACACCACGCTGAGCAGGATGCCCACCACCGGGCCGACCGCGCCCGAGAGCCCGACGATCGGAGCGAGCAGCGGCAGCACGATGTAGGTGGCGGTGCACCGGATGGCCGACACCAGCACGGACCGCGAGAAGGCGTTGTGGGCATCGACCAGGCTGACCTTCGGGGCGTTGGGGTCGATGCGCAGCAGGCGCCGCATGAACATGTCGGCCGCGGAACGGGGCGTGGCCTGGCGCTGCGCCTCAGCCGCCATGGCGGCGTGGTCGACCGGGCACCGCGACGCGGCGGGGGCCGGCTCGGGCGCCGGGGCCGCGTGGTCGACCGGGCAGCGGGCCGCACCGGCCAGGTCGGAGGCATCGATCGTGGCGGCGGCGACGTCGTCCATCGGCCTCAACGCTACGGCCTGCGGCGGCGCCTGTCACAACAGCCTGGTCACAACCGGTCGGTCACAGCCGGTCGACGAGCGCCCTGCTAGGACGGGGGGATGGACCGCGCCACCCTCGAACGCCTCTTCGACCTCACGGGACGGGTCGCCGTCGTCACCGGTGGCACGCGGGGCATCGGCCGGTCGATCGCCGAGGGGCTGTCGGCGGCCGGCGCGAGCGTGGTGGTGGCCAGCCGCAAGGCCGACGCCTGCGCCGAGACCGAAGCCGCCCTCCAGGCCGGGGGCGGCGAGGCCCTCGGCGTCCCCACCCACCTCGGCGACCTCGACGACCTGAACGCGCTCGTCGACCGCACCGTCGAGCGCTTCGGCGGCATCGACATCGTGGTGAACAACGCCGCCACCGCGCTGGCCCAGTCCATCGGCGACATCACGCCCGAGGCCTGGCAGAAGGTCTACGACGTCAACCTCCGTGGCCCCGTGTTCCTCGTGCAGGCGGCGCTCCTCCACCTGAAGGCCAGCGACCATGCCGCGGTGCTGAACGTGATCTCGGTGGGCGCGTTCCTCTACTCGGCCCACACCTCGATGTACGCCGGCGCCAAAGCTGCGCTCCTGTCGTACACCCGGTCGATGGCCGCCGAGTTCGCCCCCTTCGGCATCCGCGCCAACGCCCTCGCTCCTGGGACGGTCGACACGGACATGGTCCGGGCCAACGACACCGACACCCAGCGACGCATGGCCGAGGCGAACCTGCTGCGACGGGCCGCCCACCCCGACGAGCTGATCGGGCCGGCGCTCATGTTGGTCTCCGACGCCGGCAGCTTCGTGACCGGCCAGGTCGTGCTCGTCGACGGCGGCCTCGCCCCCCACTAGCGCCGTCGGCCACCGGGGCGGCGGGCGTTCGCCACGCGTGCCCGACCGCAGCCGGCCGGGCGCGGGATCAGCCTGGCGACAGGCGCACCGGCAGGCGCTTGAGCGCGTTGTTCAGGTTCGAGCGCACCCGCACGGCCTCGCCGGTCTGCTCGATGGTGGGGAACGCGGCCAGCAGCTCCTCGAGGAACACACGACCCTCGAGTCGGGCCAGGTGGGCACCCAGGCAGTAGTGCTCACCGATGCCGAACGACAGATGGGGGTTGGGGTCGCGGCGGATGTCGAAGGCCTGGGCATCGGAGAACACCGCTTCGTCCCGGTTGGCCGACGTGTACATCATCGCCACCTTCTCGCCCGCGGCGATCGCCACGCCGGACAGCTCGGTGTCGGCCGTGGTCGTGCGCCGGAAGTAGTGCAGCGGGTTGGCCCAGCGGAGGATCTCCTCCACCGCGCCGGGGATCAGTGACGGGTCGGCCCGCAGCGCCGCCAGCTGGTCGGGGTGCTGCAACAGCGCCAGCAGCCCCGACGACAACATGGTCTTGGTGGTGTCGTTGCCGGCGGTGACCAACTGCACGCAGAAGCTGCCGAAGTCGATGTCGCTCATCGGCTCGGCCGGGCGGTCGTCGCGACCGAACTCGGTGGCCAGGATGAGCGACGTGAGGTCGTCGCGGATCGGCTCGGAGCGACGCTGCGCCCCGAAGGCGATGAAGTACATGGCCATCGCCATGCTGGGGTTCTCGTCGACGCTGTCCTCGCCGGCGAGGTCGGGGTCCTGGCTGCTGGTCTGCTGCTCGGCCCACCGCTGGATCTGGTCCCAGTCGCGCTCGGGGAGACCCATGATCTCACCCACCACCTGCGAGGGCAGCCGACCGCACACGTCGTGGACGAACTCGACCTCGCCCGCCACGGCGGCGTCGGCCATGATCCGCCGGCAGATCTCGCGCACCTGGCCTTCCAGCGCGCCGATCACCCGGGCACCGAACGTGGGCGCCAGCGGCTTGCGGTAGTCGGCGTGAGGCGGTGGGTCCATGGCCAGCAGCATGTGGCGCATCATGGCCAGCTGCTCGGGGTCGAGGTCCTCGACCACGACCCCACCAGCCGACGCCGAGAACAGCACCGGCTCGCGGGCCACGTGGACCACGTCGGCGTGGCGCAGCACCGCCCAGCACGAGCCCCCGTCCGCCATCGCCTGGCGGAACACGGGCCGGGTGGCCCGGAGGTGCGCGAGGTACTCGTGGGGTGGGGCATCGATGTAGGTGTCGGGGTCGAAGAGGTCGACGGGGACGGGCCCCGCGTGCAGGTCGGTCACAAGGCCTCCTCCGAAGAGGGTCGGTCGGGCTGGAGGTGGTGGTCGGCCGGGTCGACCCGGGTGATCCGGCCCATCAGGGCCTGCCCGATCGGCACCGCGACACTCGGCGGACGGGCGACCCGATCGGCGAACACGCGAGGACGTTACCGGCACCGGCTGACCCGCGAGTCGGGGCCATCGCTACAGATGCCGGCCCGGCGGCCGATGTGGAGCAGATGATCGAGGTCGCGCGTTGCGCGCCTCGGCGGGGACGGGTGCGGGCGGCCGCCACCGTTGGGGCCACTGTCGTGATCGCCGCGTGGCTGGCCGCGCCGGCGTTCGGCGGCGAGGGGTTCGTACAGGGCGCCTACCTGCTGGGCAGCGTGGGCTCGGCGGTCGCCATGTGGGTCGGGATCCACGTGCACCGGCCGCGCACCGTGCGCCCGTGGCACTGGCTGGCGTGGGCGATCACGGCCTGGGCTGCGGCCGACGTGGCCTACGCCGCCTACGGCTGGCTCGGGAACCCCGACCCGCAGACCTCGCTGGCCGACCTGCTCTACCTGCTCGGCTACGCCGCGGTGGTGGTGGGCCTGGTGCAGGTGGTCCGGGCCCGCAAGCCCGAGGGCGACCTCGACGCGCTCCTCGATGCCACCGCGGTCGGGGTGGCCGCGCTCCTCCTCACCTGGGACCTGCTGATCCGGCCGACCATCGACCCGGCCAGCACCCTGCTGGCCAACGCCACGTTGGCGATGTACCCGGCCGCCGACGTGCTGGTGCTGGCCCTGCTCGTCCGGTTGCTGCTCGACACCCGTCTTCGCAGTGCCGCCACCATCATGTTGGCCACCGCGCTGGGCCTCTGGCTGCTCGCCGACGCCGCCTACTCGGTGCTCGCCGCCACCGACTCCTACTCGTTCGGGGGCACCGCCTGGCTGGACCAGGTGTGGCTGCTCGGGATGTTCCTGATGGCGGGCGCCGCGCTGCACCCGGACATGGCGGCCCTGACCGACGACCGGGCCGAGCCCCGCGTGGCCCGGCCCTACCGCCTCGCGGTGGGCGTGGCCTGCGTGACCGTCCCCGGGCTCACCATGGCCCTCGCCGACCTGACCGACCATCCCGCGAGCGCGTTGGCCTTCCTGGCCGCGACCCTCCTGTTGGCCGCGTTGGTGCTGGCCCGGTCGATCAGGCTGCTGCGCCAGAAGGACTCCGCCGAGGCGGCGCTGCGCAGCAGCGACCGGTTCCACCGGCTGCTGGCGGAGAACTCGGCCGACGCGGTGCTGGTCACCGACGCGATGGGCGTCGTGACGGCAGAGGCGCCGGCACTGCTGGAGCTCCTGGGCCACGACGCCGCCAGCATCCGGGGCGACAGCCTGTTCGGCCTGATCGCACCCGATGACCAGGCCGCCGCGGCCGCGCTGCTCGACCGGGCCCTGTCGCGGCCCGGGCAGGTGCTGACGGGCGAATTGCGGGTCGCGCACGCCGACCAGTCGGTCCGGTGGGTCGAGGTGCGAGCCGTGAGCCTCATCGACGACCCCGATGTGAAGGGCGTGGTGGTCAACATCCACGACATCACGATCCGCAAGCACATGGAGCAGGAGCTCAGCCACCAGGCCTTCCACGACACGCTCACCGGGCTGGCCAATCGGGCCCTCTTCCGTGATCGCATCGAGCACGCGGTGCAGCGCACGGTGCGCACCGGCGACGAGGCCGCGGTGCTCTACCTCGATCTCGACGGCTTCAAGACCATCAACGACAGCCTCGGGCACAACACCGGTGACTCGGTGCTGACGGTGATCGCCCAGCGCCTGCTCGCCTCGGTGCGCAGCGAGGACACGGTGGCCCGCCTGGGGGGCGACGAGTTCGGCGTCCTGGTGGAGCCCGGCGAGGACGCCTCGACCCGCGCGGAGGCCGTGGCCACCCGCATCCTGGCCGCGCTGGCCGAGCCCGTCGACGTGGGCGGCACCCAGCTGAACGTGGGCGCCAGCATCGGCGTCGCCATCGGGCGCGCCGACGGCGAGGCCCTGCTGCGCAACGCCGACGTGGCCATGTACCAGGCCAAGGCCGCGGGCAAGCGCCGCTGGGTGGTCTTCGACGACGGCATGCGAGCCGCGGCGGTCGAGCGCCTCCGCATCGACACCGACCTGCACTCGGTGCTCGAGCGCGACGAGTTGGAGCTGCACTACCAGCCCATCGTCGAGCTGGCCACGGGCCGGCTCACCGGGTTCGAGGCGCTGCTCCGCTGGAACCACCCCACGCTCGGCCTGTTGCCACCGGACCGGTTCATCCCCGTCGCCGAGGACAACGGCACCATCGTCGCGATCGGCGGGTGGGTGATGGCCATGGCCTGCGCGACCGCACGCGAGTGGCAGGACCGTCACGCCGACGGCGCCGCCCTGACCATGTCGGTCAACCTGTCCCCCCGTCAGCTGGCCAGCACCGGTGTGGTCGACATGGTCCGACAGGCGCTGGCCGACTCGGGCGTCCCTCCTCAGTCGGTCATCCTGGAGCTCACCGAGAGCTACCTGGTCCAGGACCCCGACAGCGCCACCGCCCGGCTCCACGAGCTCCGCGACCTCGGGGTGCGCCTCGCGGTCGACGACTTCGGCACGGGGTACTCGTCGCTCGGCTACCTGCGCCAGTTCCCCGTCGACATCTTGAAGATCGACCGATCGTTCGTGCAGGCGCTGACCCGCGACGACGAGGTGCCCGGCCTGATCCGGGCCGTGCTCGACCTGTGCCGCACCCTCGACCTCGACGCCGTGGCCGAGGGGATCGAGCAGCCCCACCAGCTCGACCAGCTGGTGAGCGAGCGCTGCCGGCTGGGTCAGGGCTTCCTGTTCGACCGGCCCCTCACCTTCGAGGCCGCCGCCGCACTCGTGGACGAGCGCGACGTGGCCGGCGTCAGGCCGACCGAAGCGCGTTGAGCGAACGGGCGTTGTCGCGCAGGATCAACAGCCGCTCGGCGTCGCTGAACTCCTTGAGCTCGACGACGTAGTCGAGCGGCCGAGGCATGCCCTCGATGTGGGGCCAGTCGGAGCCGAAGATCACCCGGTCGGCGCCCATCAGCTCGACCACCTCGTGCACGTCGTCCTCCCAGAACGGGTTGATCCAGACATGGCGCCGGAACGTGTCGACGGGATCCTCGGTGAAGTAGCCCGGTGTCTTGCGGGCGGTGGAGCGCAGCTTGGCGAACAGGTCGGCCAGGAACTCCGAGCCGTTCTCGACCGACGCGATGCGCACGTTCGGGAAGCGGTCGAACAGCTTGTCGAAGGTGATGGTGATGAGGAACTCGAACGCGGCCCGCTCGATGTTGAAGGACTTGATCGTCGGCCGGAACTGGCCGGTCGACGTGGTGCTGAACGAGGCGCTGAAGCCCTCTTCGGCGTAGCCGTTGCTGCTGTTGCCGCTGTCGCCGGCGTGGACCACGACGGAGACGCCGGCCTCGTTGACCAGCCCCCAGAAGCGGTCGAAGGCGGGGTCGGCGGGCGACAGCGGGCCCGTGGGCGTGTACACCGCTGCGGGCCGGATGCAGACCACCCGGGCGCCCTTGTCCAGCGCCCACTCGAGCTCGGCCACCGCGTCGTCGACGACCGCCAGTGAGAGGTACGGGGCGGCGAAGATCCGGTCGCGGTAGTGGAAGCCCCAGTCGTCGTCGAGCCAGCGGTTGAACGCCTGGGCCATCTTCATCACCGCGGCAGGGTCGTGCTTGAGCGGCTCCTCGTAGAGCACGCCGAGGGTGGGGAACAGCCAGATGGCCTCGAGGCCGTGCTCGTCCATCACCGCCAGGCGGGCGTCGCGGTCACGGAACTCGGGTCGGATCGGCCCCCGCTCGCGCAGGAAGTCCATGGGCGACCTCGACTCGGGGTTGCCCCGGAAGTAGTCGTGCAGCGCCCCCGGCGGCGCGACGGGGTCGAACGTGGGGTTGGTGACCGCTCGACTGACCCTGCCGCCGACGACGTGGTACCGCCGACCGTCGATCTCGCACCACTGCACCACCCGCGGCCCCCAGGCCGGGTCGAGGTGGCGGGTGAACGCATCCAGGGCCTCGTAGTAGTGGTTGTCGGCGTCGAAGGCATCGAAGGGCAGCTCCACGACACCCAGGCTACGCCCCGGCCGGGGCCGCGGCCCGAGTGGACCAGGTCGGACGACTGAGCGCCGCTCGGCTACGACACCCGGTCCTTGCGGCGCACCTCGGTGACGTACTCCCGCAGGCGGAAGTCCGCGCCGAGGCGCTCGACCGACCGTTCGAGCGAACGGACCACCTGGTCACCGTCGACGCCCGAGCTGCACGCGAGCGGGATCGACAGCTCGATCCACGAGTCGCCCGCCACCGCCCGCTCCACCATCTCCCGCGCGCCGACCCCCGACCGCTCCGCCAACGCCAGCACCGCGCCGACCTGCGACGACGGCCCACTGAATCGCAAGACCCGGACTGCCTGCATGGTTGCCCCCCGCTCCACCGGCTACTGACTCGACAGTAGGCGCCACCGCTGCCCCTGTACAGCGCTGTCTACTGACGGTCGACCAGGGTTCGAGCACCGCGGCGCCCGACGGCCCAGACTGATGCCGTGGGCGACGTGCCGCGCATCGATGTCGGGCCGCTGGTGGACGGCGGCGGGGGGACCGACGGTCGTCGGGCCGTCGCCACCGCCATCGACGCGGCCTGCGCCGAGCACGGGTTCTTCACGGTGGTGAACCACGGCATCGACACGGCGCTCCAGCAGCGCCTCGAGGACGACGCCCGCGCCTTCTTCGCCAAACCGCGTGAGGAGAAGGCGAGGATCGCCATGATCCACGGCGGACGGGCCTGGCGGGGCTGGTTCGGGGTGGGCGACGAGCTCACCGACGGCGTCCCCGATCGCAAGGAGGGCCTCTACTTCGGTGCCGAGCTGGGCCCCGAGGACGAGCGCGTGCGGCGTGGCGTGCCGCTCCACGGGGCCAACCTGTTCCCGGCCGATCCGCCGGGCCTGCGCGCCGCGGTGCTCGACTACCTGGACGGCGCCACCCGGCTGGGGCGTCAGATCCTGCGGGCGATGGCGGTCGGCCTCGGCCGGGACGAGCGCTGGTTCGACGACACCATCTGCCGCGACCCCGTGGTGCTGTTCCGCATCTTCCACTACCCCGGGCCCGGTGCCGACGAGCCTGAGACCGGCCCCTGGGGCGTGGCCGAGCACACCGACTACGGCCTGCTCACGCTGCTCCACCAGGACGCCGGCGGCGGTCTCGAGGTCCGGGGGGCCGGCGGCTGGCAGGCGGTCCGCCCCGAGCCGGGGGCCCTGGTGTGCAACCTGGGCGACATGCTCGAGCGCATCAGCGGCGGCCGGTACCGCTCGACCCCGCACCGCGTGCACCCGCCCACGGGCGCGGGGCGCATCTCGGCGCCGCTGTTCCTCGATCCCAGCTGGGACGCCGAGGTCCCCGGCATCCCCGGCACCTACGGCGACTACCTGACCGCGAAGGTGTCGAGGGTGTTCCCCGCGCTGCGGGCCGCCACGTTCTGAGCACGCCCACCGGCCCAGATCGCCGCGCCCACGTCCGATGCGTGCGCCCACGCGAGAATCGTGACTCACTACTTCACTTTCCGTGGTCAGAAATGCTACGGTGAGTCACCTTCTCGAAACTGGGCGAGGAGGGGCGACGCAGGAAACGGCGAAGGAGAGAAGCGGATGCTCGACCAAGGTCTCGTCATCTGCAACGGCAAGGGCGGCGTGGGCAAGTCGTCGATCGCGGCCGCGCTGGCCGCCAACGCGGCGGCCGCCGGCCGTCGCACCCTGCTCGTCGACCTCGACCCCATGGGCTCGGTCGACCAGGACCTCGGCTACCGCCAGAGCGGCGAGTCCGACGACGGCCGGGCCCTGTACCGGGCCGTGGTCGACGACGTTCCCCTCAGCCCGCTGGCCGAGGTGCGGGTGGGGCTCGACGCGGTCCCCGCGGGCGACTTCACGCAGGCCGTGTACGCGCGGCTGGCGGGCCACGAGCGCCACGTCGCAGATGTCACGGGCCCGCTCGAGCGCCTGGGCGCGGGCTACGACGTGGTGGTGTTCGACACGCCGCCGGGCCACGCCCAGGCCCTCGACATCGCCTTCGCGGTGGCCCGCTTCCTCATCATGCCGGTGGGTGTGGACACGGGCAGCCTCGACGGTCTGGAGCTCGTGTCCGACCGCTACCACGTGACCCGTAGCCGCGGGCTCAACCCGGCACTCGAACCACTGGGCGTGGTGCTGTTCGGCATGGACCCCGCCCAGCCCCGCCTCCACCGGGAGGTGCGGGCCGACGTGGAGTGGGAGCTGGACGGGGCCGCCCCCGTGTTCGAGTCGTCGATCCGCCACCGCCCCCGTGCCGCCCGCGATCTGCGCCGCCACGGCCTGGCCGCCAGCGAGTACCTGCGGGCGGCTCGTGACACCTGGGAGGACCGGGACCTCCCCGCCGGGACCGACTCGTTCGACGACGACGCCGCCGGCCTCGCCCGCGACTACTGGGATCTCACCGGCGAGGCGCTCGCCCGACTCGACGCACAGGCGGCGCTGCAGGCCGCCGAGCCCGTCCGTGCGGAGGTCACCGTTGGCTGATCAGCCCCCCTCCGACGACCGGCGGCCGGTCCGCCGCCCCAGCGCGGTGATCGACCTGCGCAGCGACCCGCCCGTCCGCCACCGCCAGAGCCGTGGGGTGCCACGCGAGCCCGACGCCCGGATGCGCGCCTACCGCGACCGCCCGGTGCGCCCGTCGGTCGACGAGGTGCCTCGCGGTCGGCCCTTCCTCGAGGTGGAGACACTCGACGTGCTGGAGCGGGACGGCATCGCTCCGGCTGAGGCCCCGACCGGGCGAGCCACGCGCGGCCCGGCCACCGAGGCGCCCGGGCTCTTCCCCGACGCCGAGGCCCGCCGGCGCCCGGGCGACGGGCTCCCGGGCACCGACCACGTCGACGGCGCACCACTGCACCGCACCGCACACCTGCACGACGCCCCCCCACCACACGACGCGGGCACGGCCACGACGCCGGCCGTCGAGGCGACCAGCGCATCCGCGGGTCGACGATTCGGCCGACGCCGCCGTCAGCGTCGCGACACGGCCGCGGCCCGCCACGGCGACGACCGGGGCCGAGTGGCGACGGACCGGCTCGTCGTGCGGCGGATGCGCCTGCGATCGGTCGCCAAGGTGGCGCTCACGTTCTACCTGTGCGTGTGGGCGGTGGTCGCGATCGCCGGCACCATCCTGTGGAGCATGGCCAACGAGCAGGGGTGGGTCACGGGCTGGACAGGGTTCCTCGTCGACATCGGGTTCTCCGACGCCACGGTGGACGGCCCCACCCTGGCGCGAGCCTCGGCCACCGCAGGGGGGATCGTGGTGGTCACGGCGACGCTGCTGACGGTGGCGGCCGCCTGCTTCTACAATCAGCTCGGAGGGTTGATCGGCGGCATCGAGGTCACGCTGGTGGCCCCCCGGCCACCGCGCCGGGCCCGTCGGCATCGCCAGGAGCGCCACGACGCCGCCTGAGCAACCACCCGCCGGCCACTGGCCACGACCGATGAGCACGAGCGAGGAGGCACCCCGTGGGCGAGCGACGGTTGGTGGAGCTGAGCCACCCGATCCGTGACGGCATGGTCACCTATCCCGGCCTGCCGGGACCAGAGATCAGCGACCACCTCAGCCGGGCCGACGCGGTGGCCAACTACGCCGACGGCACCACCTTCCAGATCGGGCGCATCACGATGGTGTCCAACACCGGCACCTACCTGGACACGCCGTTCCACCGCTTCGAGGGCGGTGACGACCTGTCGATGGTGGGCCTCGAGCGCCTCGCCGACCTCGAGGGCGTGCTGATCGACGCCTCCGGCCTCGCCACGCGGGCGCTCGACGTCGACCTGCTCGACGGCACCGACGTGGCCGGGCGGGCCGTGCTGTTCCGCACCGGCTGGGACCGGCACTGGGAGACCGACGCCTACGCCGTCGCTGCGCCCTTCGTCACCGCAGACCTGGGCCGGGCACTCGTCGACCAGGGGGTCGCCCTGGCGGGCATCGACTCGGTGAACATCGACGACATCGGTCCCGACTCGGGGGGCGAGCGGCCGGTGCACACCGCCTTGCTGGACGCGGGGATCCCGATCGTCGAGCACCTGCGGGGCCTCGAGTCCCTGCCGCCGTCGGGCTTCCGCTTCCACGCCGCCCCGCCCCTGGTGGCCGGCATGGGCACGTTCCCCGTACGGGCGTACGCGGTCGTCGCCGACGTCGCCTCTGACGCCGGTGAGAGCTGAAGTAACCTCGAGGTTCGTGACCACGAACGAGGAGCTGTCGATCGGCGCCGTCGCCGAGCGCTCCGGGCTGGCCGTCTCGGCCCTGCGGTTCTACGAGGACCGGGGCCTGATCACCGCCGAGCGCACCGACGGCGGTCAGCGCCGCTACCACCGCGACGTCCTGCGACGGCTGGCGTTCATCTCGGTGGCACAGCGGGTGGGCCTGACCCTGGCCGAGATCGGCGAGGCGCTCGACACGCTGCCCGCGAACGCCGGCCCGATGGGTGAGGAGTGGTCGCGGCTCTCCGCCTCGTGGCGCCCACTGCTCGACGAGCGCATCGCACTGCTCGAAGGGCTGCGCGACGAGCTCGATTCGTGCATCGGCTGCGGCTGCCTCTCGCTCGACCGCTGCGCCCTCTACAACCCCGACGATCGGGCCCGCACCCTCGGCAGCGGCCCCCGCTACCTGCTCGGCGACACCGCACCCGACCCCGAGGTCGTTCGCCGAGGGAGTTGAAAGGGACCAACGGCCCTAACCCGTCCCGGCCTAGTTCTTTAGTCTCTGACTATAGAACTTAGGGACTGAGGAGGACCTCATGACATCCGACACCGATCGCCCGCCACCCCGCTCCGACGCCGGCTGGTTCGCCGTCGTCTCGGTGCTGGCGGTGCTCGCGCTGGCGATGGGCATCGTCGCCCTCGTCAGCCGCCCCGACGGCACCGGCACGGCCGCGGCCGCGTCCGGGGCCGGCACCAGCCAGACCGTGGACGTGACCCTCACCGAGTTCGCCATCGACCCGGCGCACATCGAGGTGGACCCGGGCACCGAGCTCATCGTGAACGTGACCAACGACGGCACCATGGCCCACGACCTCAAGGTCGACGGCACCGAGGGCACCGACATGCTCGATCCCGGCGCCACCGTCGAGGGCGTCAGCCTCGGCGTGATCGACGCAGCCACCTCCGCCTGGTGCACCGTGCCCGGACACCGTGAGGCCGGCATGGAGATGATGATCATGGTCACCGGCGGGTCCGCCGGCGACAGCACCGCCACGGCCGCGGCCGCGCCGACAGGCGCCACGATCGATCCCGCGGCCACGCCCGAGGCGGACTGGGAGGCCTTCGACCCGACCCTCGAGCCCGCGGACGGGGCCACCGAGCACGAGATCACCCTGCACGCGGTGGAGGCCGAGGTCGAGGTGGCCCCCGGCGTCACCCAGCAGGCCTGGACCTTCGTCGAGGGCGACGGCAACGACCAGGGGACGCCTCGGATGGGTGGCCCGATCCTCCGTGGGCACGTGGGCGACCTGTTCACCATCACCCTGGTGAACGACGGCTCGATGGGCCACTCGATCGACTTCCACGCCAGCCGGGTGGCCTGGGACGACGAGATGCGCACGATCGAGCCGGGTGAGTCGCTCGTCTACCAGTACCGGGCCGACTACGCCGGCGCCTTCATGTACCACTGCGGTACCGCCCCCGCACTGAACCACATCGGCAACGGCATGTACGGCGCCATCATCATCGACCCGCCGAACCTGCCCGCCGTCGACCACGAGTACGTGGTGGTGCAGTCCGAGCTGTACCTGGGCGAGCAGGGCCAGCCCGGCGACCTCACCAAGATGATGGACGCCGACTGGGACGCCGTGGTGTTCAACGGGTACTACAACCAGTACAAGTTCTCCCCGATCCGCGTCGAGGCCGACGAGCGCATCCGGGTGTGGGTCATCGACGACGGCCCCAACGAGAACTCGGCGTTCCACATCGTCGGCACCGTGTTCGACACGGTGTGGAAGGAAGGCCACTACCAGTTGCAGCCCGACGCCACCCACGGCGGCTCGCAGGTGCTCGACCTGCAGCCGGCGCAGGGCGGGTTCGTGGAGTTCAGCTTCGCCGAGGACGGGTTCTACCCCATGGTGACCCACAAGTTCGCCAACGTGGGCCTCGGGGCACTCGGACTCTTCCAGGCCGGCGACGTCGAGATGCCGGCCGGGGCCGGCCACTGAACACCACACCGGGTGGGCCGCGGGGGACGGCGGCCCACTCCCACCAGCGGGTCGGCCGCACCGGGCAACCGGGCGGTCGACCCGCTCGCGCGTGGTGCCCGGGCGACCTCACCTTCCACGGCGTCACCCGCCGGATCACGGGCGAGCTGTCGGTCACCGGCGGCGACGGCGGCCTGCACCTCACCGGGCACACCGAGCTCGACGTGACCGACTTCGGCGTGCAGCCGCCCAGCTGCTGGTGGTGAAGGTGCACCGAGAGGTGCGGGTCGACCTCGACGCGTTCGCGAGCTCCGGCGAGTGATGTCTGATCCGAGGCCGGCGCGAGGCCCGACGCGGGCCGGTCCGTAGCCTGGACCCCGATGATCACGATCACGGGCATGGACCTGAACGCCGAGCCGGAGGTGCCCAAGCGGGCGCTGGTGGTGTCGGCCCACCCGGATGACGTCGACTTCGGCGCCTCCGGCACCGTGGCCCGCCTTCGGGACGCGGGCACCGACGTGAGCTACTGCATCGTCACCGACGGCGACGCCGGTGAGGCGCCCGACGGCGTGGACCGCGCCGACGTCGGTGCCCTGCGCCGCGACGAGCAGCGTGCCGCGGCCGAGGCCGTCGGCGTGCGCGCCGACGACGTGCACTTCCTCGGCTACGCGGACGGGCGCCTCGAGGTCACGCTCGACCTGCGCCGCGACCTGTCGCGTGTCATCCGGGAGCTCGAGCCCGAGGTGGTGCTGTGCCAGTCGCCCGAGCGCCGCTGGGACCGGGTGTTCGCCAGCCATCCCGATCACCTGGCCGCCGGCGAGGCCACCCTTCGGGCGGTGTACCCCGACGCCCGCAACCCGTACGCCCACCCCGAACTCGCCCGTGGCGGCCTCGGGGCCCACACCGTGCGGGAGGTCTGGGTGTTCGCCCACCCGCAGGCCAACCGCTACGTGGACATCACCGACACCTTCGACCGCAAGCTGGCCGCGCTGCGCGCCCACGCCAGCCAGACGAGCCACGTCGACCTCGACACGCTGCTCGGCGGCTGGACCGCGGCCACCGCGGCCGAGGGCGGCCTGCCCGAGGGCCGCCGGGCCGAGGCCTTCTTCACCTGCCACACCGGCTGACGGGCCCGCCCCGCGTCACCTGCGTCACCGGCGTCACCCGCGTCGACACCGACGGTCCGGGAACGCTCGTGTTGCAGGCGTCCGATCGCCCGGTCCGATCAGACCCACCCCGCTCGAATCGGCGCATCCGGTCGGATCGCCGCATCCGGTCGGATCGGGCCCTCCCGTCGGATCAGGTCCGGGGCCGGCCCGGTGGCGCCGAGACGGCCGGCGCCTGGCCCACCGGGTGGAGGACGACCTCGGAGGACAGCGGCGGCGGGGCCGGCGCCTGCCCCACCGGGTGCAGCACCACCTCGGGGGACGGGCGTGGCGCCGACGGCAGCCGTGGCGGGGCCGGTGGTCGTGGCGGGACCGGTGGTCGTGGTGGTGCTGGTGGTGCCGGTGGTGCCGACAGCGGCCTCACGGGTGGGGCAGGCGGCGCCACCGGGACCCGGCTCGCGGGTTGCGGGGCCCGGACCGGTGCCGGCGGCCTGGCAGGGACGCCGGCGCCCCCCTGACCCTGGGCGGCCAGGTCGGCCTGGCGGGCGGCCTGGTCGAGGCGGACGAACGAGAGCATGGCCACCATGGCCACCACGACGACCACCGTGGCGACCGCGAACGTGGTGGTGGCGTCGGTGCCGGCGGCCACGCCGTGCACGGTGGCCAGCACGAACACCGGGAAGCTCAGGTAGTGCACGCTGCGCCACACCTTCTTGGGCAGCCACCGTCGGGCCAGGGCGGTGCCCTCGACGGCCAGCAGCAGGTAGAACGCCACCACACCCCACGCCACTGCCGACGGGTCCCAGTCCGAGGCGAAGGGCACGAGCACATCGCTCAGGCCGAAGTGGGTGTAGTTGTCCAGCACGAGGCCGGCGATGTGGACCCCGATGAAGACCATCGTGAGGGTGCCGAGCCACTGGTGCAGGTCGAGCAGCCAGTTGGGGCGGGGGCGCTTGCCGAACACCTTGGTCGACAGGGCCAGGCCCCACAGCACGCTGGCGGCCAGCAGGCCCCACGAGACGATGCCGGCCGACCGGGCCACGTACCACCACAGCTGGTCCATCACGATCCTCCGCTGTTCGTGTCGGGTGACGTCTGACCGCCGAACGGCGCCGGGGTGGCGCCGCCGAACTGGTCGTCAGGGCTCGAGAACTGGTCCGTGCCGCCGAACTGGTCCGTGCCGCCGAACTGGTCGGCCCCACCGAACTGGTCGGTGCCGCCGAATCCGTCCGATGGGGCGAAGGGCTGTTGCTGCGCGGGGCCGGCCCCGTCCGCCACCACCGGGGTGGCAGGCGTCGACGATGCGTCGTCGGCCATGTTGGCCACGACCAGGCCCACGCCGATGCCCGCGAACGCACCGGCGCTGACGGCGGCGGCGATCCGGCGGGCCCGGTGGGCGGGCGCTTGCCTGGCCGCGCCGTCCGGTCCGGGGTTGTTGCGGGAACGGGGGTCGGTGTCGGTCACGAGGTCACCTTGACGCCCACCGCTTAAAGGACGCTGAAAGGTCCCTCAGAGTTCCCTCCGAACCCGCGTGATGACACAGTGGCCCTCGATGACGGACACTCCCGCCGACACGTACACCCACGGCCACCACGAGAGCGTGCTGCGCAGCCACCGGTGGCGCACCGCCGAGAACTCGGCGGGGTACCTGCTGGCACACCTCACCCCCGGCCTCGATCTGCTCGACGTGGGCTGCGGTCCGGGCAACATCACCCGAGACCTCGCGGCACGGGTCCGTCCCGGGCGGGTGGTGGGTGTCGACGCATCGGCCGACGTGATCGCCACCGCCCGGGCCGACGCCGGCGCCGACACGGCGGTCACGTTCCGGGTGGGCGACGTCTACGCGCTCGACGAGCCCGACGACTCGTTCGACGTGGTGCATGCCCACCAGGTGCTGCAGCACCTCAGCGACCCGGTGGCCGCCCTCCGCGAGCTGCGGCGGGTGGTGCGTCCCGACGGTGTGGTGGCGGTCCGGGACAGCGACTACGCGGCCATGGTGTGGGCGCCGCTCGACCCTCGCCTCGACCGCTGGCTCGACCTGTACCACCAGATCACCCGGCGCAACGGCGCCGAGGCCGATGCCGGGCGCTTCCTGCTCGGGTGGGCCGGGGTGGCCGGCTTCACCGACATCACGTCGTCGACCTCCACGTGGACCTTCGCCGATCCGGAGAGCCGCGACTGGTGGGGATCGCTCTGGGCCGACCGGGTCACCCAGTCCGCGTTCGCCACCCAGGCCGTGGAGTACGGCCTGGCCGACGCCGCCGAGCTGGCCGAGCTGGCCGAGGCGTTCCGGGCGTGGGCCGCCGCACCCGACGCCTTCTTCGCCGTCCTGCACGGTGAGATCCTCGCCCGGGGCTGAGCGAAGGCGCCCGGACGGGACCGAGACCGTTGCTCGGTAGCGTGATCGGAGCGGACGGCGCGACGACGGGAACGGTGGTGTGGCGATGCGGTTGAACCACGAACAGCGAGCGGCCTGGGCCCGTGACGGCTACCTGTTGCTGCAGGGCGCCCTCACCGCCGAACAGGTCGACGAGATCCGTGGTTGGGTCGACGAGGTCGCGGCCTGGGGCCGATCCGACGGCCCCGGCCTTCACCACTTCGAGCAGACCGACGCCGGTCCCACCATCGCTCGCAGCGAGGATCTCATCGACCACCACAGCGGCCTCCGGGCACTGCTCACCGAGGGCCTGGTCCCCGAGTTGGCCGGCGAGCTGTTCGGCGAGCCTGCGGTGCTCTACAAGGAGAAGATCAACTACAAGCAGCCCGGTGGCGGTGGCTTCGCCCCGCACCAGGACGCGCCGGCCTACCGCTTCGTCGACCACCACGTGAGCGTGATGATCCCCGTCGACCCCGCCACGAGGGCCAGCGGCTGCCTGTGGGTGGCGCGGGGCCACGACCGGGGGTTGCTGGCGAT
This sequence comes from Acidimicrobiales bacterium, assembly GCA_044221555.1. Taxonomy (GTDB): domain Bacteria; phylum Actinomycetota; class Acidimicrobiia; order Acidimicrobiales; family DATDAH01; genus JAEUJM01. Next base: position 34,381 of record JBGAOY010000017.1, on the reverse strand, counting down.
GGACGGCCTGAGAGGCCTCAGCGCGGCGGTGGTCGCCGAGCTCGAGTGGCAGCCGGTCGAGCTGGCCCCCGGCGACCTGCTGTGGTTCGACTCCTACGCGCCGCACTACAGCGACACCAACACCACGGCCACCGGCCGGCGCGCGCTGTACCTCACCTACAACGCGGCGTCGGCGGGCGACTTCCGCAGCACCTACTACCAGGACAAGGTGGCGGAGTTCGGCGGGATCGACGGTCCCGCCGAGCGAGTGCGCCTGAGCATCACCGACGACTTCCTGGGTCGCCCCGTGGAACCGGCGGGGCACGAGTGACCGACCAGCACGCCGTGACCGGCCGCGGCACCCGGGCCGGCACACCCGAAGGCCTCGACGAGCTGCTCGACCTGTACCGGAGCGACAAGGCCACCGCCATGTACGACGAGGTGGTCACCGAGCGCGAGCACGCCCTGCAGGCCGCGGCGCTGGCCGAGGCCGAGGGCGCCGACGACGCCACCGTGGCCGCTGCCCTGTTGCACGACGTGGGCCGGCTCACGATCGCGTGGGACTCGGCCGAAGGCGCATTCGTCGCCGCCGACCGGGCCCACGACTCGGTGGGTGAGCGGCTGCTGGCCCGCTGGTTCGGGCCAGAGGTCACTGCCCCGGTGGGGATGCACGTGGCCGCCAAGCGCTACCTCTGCGCGGTCGAGCCGGCCTACGCCGACACGCTCTCGCCCGTGTCGGTTCGCAGCCTGGCGGTGCAGGGCGGCCCCATGAGCCCCGACGAGGTGACGGCGTTCGAGGCCCGCGACGGGTGGGAGGCCGGCGTGCAGCTGCGACGCTGGGACGACCGGGCCAAGAGCACCGAGCCGGCCACCAAGACCATCGACGACTACGTGGGCCTGCTCACCGCGCTCGCCCGCTGACCCGCCCTCGCGACGGGGTGCGCCCGGCGGGGGTCGGTAGGTCAAGCGTCGTCGAGCAGCGAGCGGGTGAGGTCGATGGCGGCCGACGGGCTGGCGAAGAAGTGCTGGGCGCCGGCGTGCAGGTCGCGGAACCCCCGCTGGATCGGCCCCTCCCGAAGTCCCTTGGTGCCGGCCAGCAGGTAGGCCTGGCGGGCGATGTCGGCCCCGCCCTGGTTGACGTGGCGGCACGCCTCCCGCACGAGGTTCGCGGTGCGGGCCGACACCACCCCGTCACGGGCGGCCTCGGCCTCGGCCTCGGTGACCGCCTCCCGTACCCAGGCCCGGCCCGCCCGGTAGCGGCCCTCGAGGGCACCGAACTCGAACAGGAACCGCTCGGACTCGGCCAGGGTGCTGGGCGCCCCCATGCGCTGGGTGTCCGCTGCCAGGGCCGCGACCTCGTCGAGCACCCGCCGGGTGATCCCCAGGGCCCAGCCGGCGTGGCCGGCGGCGGTGAGCGGCAAGACACCGAGCGCGTACATGGGCCCGCCCCGGTGCACCACGGGCGCGAAGAAGTCGAAGGTGCGGTGCCGGGGCAACCGCACGTCGCGGACCGCGTAGTCCCAGCTGGCCGTGGCCTGCAGCCCGAGCACGTCCCAGTTGCCCTTCATCTCGGCCTGGCCCACGGGGAAGCAGCCCAGCAGGAAGGCCGGGTCGCTGCCGTCATCGGGCGCGGTCATCATCCCGGCGCCGGCCCACGCGGCGTGGGCGATGCCACTGCCGAACTGGTAGTCGCCGTTCAGCACAAGGTCGTCACCGTCGATGGTGGCCACCCCGTTGGGGGCGAACTGGCCGGCGACCACCGGCACCCCGTCGGCGAACACCTCGGCCACACCGGCATCGGGCAGCCAGGCCCCGAAGAACGCCGCGGCCACATCTGCGGCGAAGTAGCACCACCCGGTGGAACCGTCGGCCCGGGACACCTCGGCGTAGACGTCGACCACGTCGGCCAGCGGCAGCTCGAGGCCACCGACCGCCCGGGGCACCATCGGCCCGTACAGGCCCGCCGACTCGAGCAGGTCGAGCGAGGACTGCGGCATCGGCGCCCCCGCCGGGGTGGCCGAGGCGGCCGAGTCGAGCACCTCGAACAGGTCGCGGGCGGCGTCGAGCGGAGTGGTGGCCATGGTCCTCAGGCAAGCAGGCCAGAGCGATGCCCGGCCAACCGGGCGGGTTCGGCGCCGCGGTCGGCCGACCGGCTAGGTTCCGGGGATGCGCGCGCCCGCCTTGTCCTCGTTCCGGATCGCCCTCGCCGCGGCGGTCGTCGCTGCGGGCTCGCTCGCCTTCCTGAGCCCGGCCGGCGCCGGGTCGGGCTTCTCCATCACGGTCTCACCGTCGGGCAACCCCCACCAGGTCGTGTTCGACTTCGACATCCCCGGCGACGAGTGCGTGTCCGACACCGTGGTGACGATCCCCGACGTGCCCGACGCCGTCGTCGACCTGGCCGACGCCAACTCCGGGACCGTCACCCTGCCGGTGGGCACCCCTGGGAACTTCTACGACCTCGAGATCGAGTGCAGCAACGGTCGCACCACCATCACCGGCACCGGCGGCTTCGCCTTCGCGTCGGTGAACGTCGACAAGGTGGTCACCGGCGACGCCCCGGCCGACGCCCAGTTCGCCGTCTCCGTCGCCTGCGAGAGCACCACCGGAGGCGCCCGTCAGTCGTTCGACGGGTCGACCGAGGGGGTCCCGACGGCGCTGCTGGTCGACCTCACCTTCGGCGCCTCTGGCGGCAGCGAGTACCTCGTGTCGTACGAGCCGGGCAACTGCACGGTCAGCGAGACCGACGACGGCGGGGCGGTCACGTCCTCCATCGCCGGGGAGGACTGCGTGTTCGGCCCCGACTCGGCGCCGGCCGCGGAGGCGGTCGGACCCAGCGGCGACTTCGCCATCGTCGATCCCACCGACTGCACGCAGACGGTCACCAACGACTTCACCCCGCCTGCCGCGCAGCCGGCCGACGTGGTCCAGCAGCAGCCGGGCTTCACGGGCTGATCGCTCCCTCGCGGCACCTCCTGGGGTCGGACGTGCCCGTCGGCGGCGCGACCGCATGACCAACCCGGTGGTGGTGACCGGATCGGCGTCGGGCCTCGGTGCCGCGATCGTGCGCCGCCTCGCGGACCGAGACCGTCCGACCATCGGGATCGACCGCCACGATGCCGACGTCGTGGCCGACCTGGGCACGGCCGACGGGCGGGCGGTCGCTGTCGCCGAGATCACGGCCCGTTCCGGCGGTGCCCTCGACGGCTTGGTCTCGTGCGCGGCGGCCTCGCCCATGCACCCCGACCCCGCCACGGTGGTCAGCGTCAACTACTTCGGGGCGTTGGCGGTGCTCGACGGCCTGCTGCCGTTGCTGGAGCAGGGCGCTGCCCCCGCCGCGGTGGCGATCTCGAGCATCGGCGCGGTGGACGGCTCGGCCAACGACGACCTGCTCGCCGTGCTGCGGACCGACGACGAGGAGGCGGCCCGGGCGGCCGCGGCCGACGCCAGCCGGTACCGGTCGGCCTTCGCCTACTCCAGCGCCAAGCGCGCGCTGGCCCTGGCGGTGCGGGAGCGGGCCGTCGACTGGGGCCGGGCCGGGGTGCGCCTGAACGCGGTGGCGCCCGGCCGCATGGACACGCCCATGCTGGAGGGCATGCGGGGCGACCCACTGATCGCGGCGGGGATCGACGCCTTCCCGACGGGGGTGCAGGCCACCGGCTCGGCCGACGACGTGGCCGGCGCGGTCTGCTTCCTGCTCGGGCCCGATGCGGTGTTCGTCCACGGCCAGGTGCTGTTCGTGGACGGGGGCACCGAGGCCCTGCTGCGCCCCGACCACGTGTGAGGTCAGGGCGCGGGATACGGGTCCCAGGCGGCCGGCGCGGTGGCCAGGTGCTCCTCCACCAGTTCCCGGAACCGGGTGGGGTCGATCGAGCTGTCGGCGCCGCCGTCGGTCGACAGGCCCGCCAGCAGGCTGCCGGGGCGGTCCGCCGTCCAGGTGGCCCCGCCCGTCTCCAGCGCGTCGAGGCGCTGGGCCAGCGGCGCCAGGTCGACCCGCCGGCGCGGGGGCCGCGACCGCAGCTGCACCCACGTCTCGTAGCGGTACACGAACTCGTAGCGCCGGCCCCGCAGCACCAGCAGGGCGAGGCGCTCGGTGGCGTTGTTGAGGGCCATCGGGTGCAGTCCCGCCGACCACGAGCCGCCGAAGCGGTGCCCACCGGTGTCGGGGGCGTCGGACGGCACCTCGAACACGGCCAGGTCGAGGTCGGGCACCTCGTCGACCACCACGCGCTCGGCCACCCAGCGCTCGCTGGCAGTGAGCGCGGCGTCCTCGTCGGCCCACAGCGCCTCGAAGCGGGCCGGTTGCGTGGCCAACTCCACGAGCCGGGGCAGGAGCTCGGCGTAGAGCAGGCCCGTGGGGTCGGCGGCGGCGGCGATCTGCTCCGCCAGGGGCGAGCGAGCCGGGTCGGCGTAGGCCGAGATCGCCATCGACGCGCGGGCCGCGTCGCGGAAGCGGTAGGTGCCGAAGTCGCCGGCGGCGGCGACATCGGTGAGCAGGGCCTCGTGCTCGAGAGCGCTCGTCGGGTCGGTGAGCGCGAACACCGACACCAGGCCGTCCTGGTCGAAGTGGTTGTTGGAGACGAACGCGGCACCGTCGTGGCGGTCGAAGCGCCGCAGGTAGCGGAACACCATCTGCGCGCTCAGGTCGGCCTGGAATTCGGGCGGGGTGGGCGTGCCCGGCCAGTGTGACAGGCACAGGACGGTGCCGTCGGTGGCCGACCCGTCGACCACCACGTTGGGGCGGCCGGCCAGGTCGGCGTAGGGGACGAACTCGAGCGGGACGAGGGCGGTGGCGGCGGGTTCGACATCAGTGGCGGGTTCGACATCAGCGGGGACGGCCATGGTGCCCGACCCTAAGACCTCGACCGCACTTCAGGTCAACCCCCCCGTCTCCGTCCCCGCCGCGGGCCTCAGGGCCGGCGCCGGGCGTTGCGAGCGCGCTGACCGCGCCTTCGAGCGACCTCCCTCACGGAGTTCGACTGCTAGGTTCGCCCGTCGAGCCTCAGCCGCCTCCGGCGGCGCGAGCGCGGGCGGAGGTGACATCGGGGTGACGGAACGGTGGCGTGAAGTCGTTGTCACGTCTCGACCCACCCAGGGGCGCGGACGATTGGTCGGGCTGATCGCGGCCGCACTCGTGGCCGGCATCTTCGTCGCCCGCGGGCTGACCTGGGCGGCACTGATCATCGTCACTGTCGCCCTGGCCATGACCCTGGCGCGCGTGCTCTCACCGGCGGTGGAGCGGTGGGTCGAGCGGGTGCTCGGCGCGATCACGCACGCGGTCGGGGTCGTGCTCAGCGTCGTGCTCCTCGCCGTTGTCGCCCTCATCGTCGTGGTCCCGGTCTGGGTCATCGGCCGGGTCCTGCGGTGGGACGCGCTCGAGCCGGACCGCTCGGAGCGGGGCCGGTGGCGGGAGCGACCGCGTCGAGGCCTCTTCCGCCTGGAGACCCGCGTCTACACCCGGGAGTACCGGCCGACCGGCTGGACGCGGGCGCACGCATGGGCCGTGGTCCTGGTGCCGATCCTCGCGCTGGACCTCCTGGTGGTGACGGTGGTGTTCCGCCCATCCCCGCCCCGTCCCGGCCCGGGCGGGAACGGGCCGATCGCGGCGGCGGAGTACCCCGGAGCGTTCGCCGACGAGCCGTGGCGTCCCGAGTTGACCCGCGACGAGGGCGGCGCGACCGCTCAGTTCGACCCACTGCTCCTGTGGCGGAACCCGATCGACTACGCCAGCCGGTACGTCAACATCGTCGACCGGGCGCGGACGTCCTACGCCCCCCGCCAGGACCTCGGTCGGCCGCCCCTCGAGGTCTGGTTCTTCGGCGGTTCGACGTTGTTCGGCTACGGCCAGCGCGACGAGCACACGATCGTGTCGCAGGTGGTCCGCCGGGCCGAGGCCGACGGGATCGCCATCGATGCCCGCAACTTCGGTGTCGTCGCGTACACGAATTGGCAGGAGGCCGAGTGGGCGGCCGAACTGCTGACGTCCCGGCCCGCCCCGGATCTCGTGGTGTTCTACGACGGCAAGAACGACGTCGGCACCTACGTGTTGGGAGGCCGGCCCGCCGAGTTGTCCACGGTCTTCGCCGACCAGGTGGCGGTGGCACTCGGTCGCGGCGGCGTGCGGTTCCTCGATGTCGACGCGAGGCCCGACACCATCGAGAGCGACTCGCCGGAGAACGCCGCCCGCCTCTACAACCAGGGCGTCGCGTTCTCACACCGGCTGGTGGAGAGCTTCGGCGTGCCGGTGCGCACCTACTTCCAGCCCTTCCTCTACACGCGCGACCTGCCGGTCGACGACGCGGTGCTCGCGTTCCACGGCATCACCAACGCCCCCTATCAGCGGCAGCTGTACGACCAGGTGCGGCCCCTCCTCGATCCCGGCGTGGTGGACATCGCCGACTGCCTCGACGACCTGGACCGCGAGGTGTACTGGGACGACACCCATCACAACGAGTTGGGGGCCGACGTGATCAGCGGCTGTCTCTACACCGACCTCGCCCCCGAACTGCAGCGCCTCTGGGCCGCCGGCCGGTGAGCGCCCGCCGTCAGCCGGTAGGCGGGGCACGTCAGGGCGATCGATCCAGGACAGCTCAGGAGGTGGAGGCCGCGTTCACCTGCCTCAGCAGGGCGCGGGTCCGGGCCGCGTCCTCGTCGTTCAGGGTGAACTCGACCGCCGCGAACTCGGTGGCGCCGGCGTCGGCGAACCGGGCCAGGCCCGCGGCCACCTCGTCCTCGTCGCCGATGATGGCCACGTCGGCGGGACCGGCGGCGCCCTCGCGGTCGAGCATCGCCCGGTAGGAGGGCAGGTCGTTGTAGTTGGCCAGGATCATGGCGACGGTGTCGCGCACTCCGGAGGGATCGCTGGTGACGCACACCGGCACGCTGGCGATCACCCGGGGTGTGCCTCGCCCCGCCGCATCCGCGGCGGCGCCGATGCCGGGCACGATGTGCTCGGCGACCGTCTTGGGGCCTACCAGCCACAGGATCGTGCCGTCGGTGCGGCGCCCGGCCAGCTCGAGCATCTGCGGGCCGAGCGCGGCCACGATCACCGGGGGCGCCGCGGCGGGCGGCGCCACGAAGTCGGTGGTGCACGACCAGATCTCACCCACGGTCGACACCGACCGCTCGGACAGCAGCGGCAACAACACATCGAGGTACTCCTTCATGTGCCGAACGGGCCGCTCGAAGGGGATGTGGTACTTGCCCTCCACGCTGGGCTTGTGGGCCAGGCCGATGCCCAGCGCGATGCGATCACCCGACGCCGCCTGGGCGGTGAGGGCCTGACCCGCGAGCATCTCGGGGTGCCGGCCCCACGTGGGGACCACCGCGGTGCCGAGCTCCATGCGCTCGGTCACCCGGCCCAGCAGGGCCAGCACCGTCATGGTGTCGGTGCCGCTCAGCTGGTTCACCCAGTACCCCTCGAAGCCGTCGGCCTCGGCGGTGCGGGCGTGCTGCTCGAACTGGTCGATCGGCGTGGCGAACAACGTCTGTCCCGACGCGTTGATGCTGATGCGCATGCGTATCCCCCTAGTCGTGGCGTGCCGGTCGTGGCGTGCCGGTCGTGGCGCGCCGGCGGCGAGGTGACCCTAACGGTCGAACCAGTCCCACGGGCCGCTCGGATCGACCGTCTCGAGCGTGCCGGTGAACCAGACCGGCGCGTCGTGGGGTGGCGGCGGCGCCACCTCGTCGAGGGCGGCGGCAACCTCCGTCGGGTCGCCGTCGAGCCAGCACCACACCACCTGGAGGTCGGCCAGGGGCCCGGCCGCCGCCGCGCCGCCGGCGAAGGTCCACGCCCCGGCCACGCCGGGAACCTCGATCAGGGCCTCGGGACGCCCCGCCTCGGCCCCGGCGGGCAGCACGCGGACGTGCACGCCGGTCCCGGGGCGGTAGGGCACGGCCTCGGGGCCCACCGCCACCCGTGGTGCGGCGTGCAGGGACGACACCGCGAGCGGTCCGGCCAGGTGCGACGTCCGTTTCAGGTGGAAGCGACCGGCCTCGGCCAGGCGCCGCCCCAGCGCCATGAAGTCCGCCAACGTCTGGTCGAGCGGCTCGGCCAGCAGGTAGAGCGTGACGTAGTGGGTGCGGTCGAGGGGCGACGACGCCGACGCCCGCGCTCGCTGCGCCGGCGGCAGGACCCACCGCTGGCCCCAGGCGATCCCCGGCAGCACGAACTGCTCCGGCTGGTGGTCGTAGAGGTGCCACTCGTTGTACGAGTGGTGCTCGCCCGCCTCGACCTCGGTGAACGAGAAGAACCCGGCGGTGACCTTGGGGGATCGCGTGCTCACCACACCACCTCCGACGCGGACAGGGACCGACGAATGCCGACGCACCATCGTGGCCGCTCGACGTGGCCCGCGCCCGCGGGCCGTCAGACCGGTCGCACGGGACCGGCAGACGACGACGAGCCTCGTGCCGTCCGGTCAGGTACCTGCGTCGACCGCTGCCGGCGAGCGCACCATCTCGATGCCGCTGACCAGAGCGAAGACGATGAACACCAGGAAGCCGACGAGCCCGGCCAGGCTCACCGGCGACGCCTCGGCGCTGCCGGCGGGCCAGATGCCACCCACCAGCGCGAGCACCGCGCCCACGATCCCGAGGTAGTTGAGCCACTTCGCGCCCACACCACACCGCAGACCTCCGCAGCAGTACCCGAGCAGCAGGACGGCGAGACCCATGAACACCGCCGCCCCCAGCACGAAGGCCAGTTGCCACATGTTGACGACCATGACCGTGTCCTCGAGCAGCGTCTCGCTCACGACGAACGGGATCTGGATGAACCCCGCGATGGTGACGAACACCCCCGACATGACCAGGCCCACCAGGCCCACCAGGCCCCAGGCCGATCCCTCGCCGCCGGCCGCCCGCAGCCGGGCCAGCAGGCCGACCCCCCAGAACACGGCGGGCACGGTGCCGAGCATGCCCGCGGCCTGGGCGAACTTGATGCCGCCCCCGTTGTCTGCGAGGTACTTGGCGATGTCGGCCGCGGACGCATCCGCGGCCTCGGGCGTGCCGGGCGCGAGGAAGTTCACCACCAGGAGCACGGCGAACACGATGCCGGAGATCCCGGCGATCTTCTGGAACGACATGATGGACCCCCCGATCCATTGCCGACGTTTGTCGGCCGGAGCATAGATCGCACCACGACGCTTCGCCCGTGATCCGAGCACCCGCGGGTGAGCGCTCGGGCGGAGGCGGAGGCCGGGCCCACTCGTAGCCTGGAGCCATGAGCGACGCGACGATCCGGGGGGCCGACAAGAGGACCGGCGACGAGCCGGCGCCGGGCGGGGGCGCGGTCCTGCAGACCGTGCCCCTGGGGATGCACTGGCCGACGCTCGACCCGTTCCTGTTCTGTGCCCACCACCACGACGACTACCCCGCCGGCGACGATCGGCTGGCACCGCGGGCCTCGCTGGCCGGCCGTGAGATCGGGGCCGACTTCGCCGGCGTCGACGGCTGGAACATGTACCACGGCGACGTCGTCCCCGGCTTCCCGCAGCACCCACACCGCGGCTTCGAGACCGTGACCTTCGTGCGTGAGGGCGTCATCGACCACTCGGACTCGCTCGGCGCCACCGCCCGCTTCGGCGCCGGCGACACCCAGTGGCTCACCGCCGGCCGGGGCATCGTCCACTGCGAGATGTTCCCGTTGCTCGACCCCGATCGCCCCAACCCGCTCGAGCTGTTCCAGATCTGGCTCAACCTGCCGGCGGCCGACAAGCTCACCGACCCGTACTTCACCATGTTCTGGGACGCCGACGTCCCCCACCTCGCCCACCAGGACGACGACGGCCACCTCACCCGCATCACCGTGATCGCCGGCGAGATCGACGGCCACCGGCCGCCCCCGCCGCCGCCCGATTCCTGGGCGGCACGGCCCGAGGCCGACGTGGCCATCTGGCACGCCTCGCTCGAGCCCGGCGCCTCGTGGACGCTGCCCACCACCGGGGGCGAGACCGCCCGCACGCTGTACTTCTACGAGGGCGATTCGCTCACCGTCGACGGCACGGCCCTGGGCCCGTCCACCGGCGCGGTGCTCGACGCCGAGGTCGCCGTCACCCTGCACGCGGGCCCCGGCGGCGCCGAGGTGCTGATCCTGCAGGGCCGTCCCATCGCCGAGCCGGTCGCCCAGTACGGGCCGTTCGTGATGAACGACGAGGCCGGTATCCGCCAGACCATCGCCGACTACCAGCGCACCGGCTTCGGCGGCTGGCCCTGGCCCGACGACGGCCCGGTCCACCAGCGCGACCAGGGCCGCTTCGCCAAGCACCCCGACGGCCGGGTGGAGCTGGTCGACCAACCGGCCGACGTCTGACCGAGCCGAAACGTCCTCGAACTGGCGCCCGATTCGGCGGCCCTGACGACAGGATCAGGCGCCAGTTCAGCCAGTGCCTGAGCTGGCGCCCGATTCGGTGGCCCTGGCAACAGGATCAGGCGCCAGTTCAGCCAGTTCCCGGAGCGCCGACGTCGCGGCGCATGCACACCCGGGGCCAGGCGTCGAGGCCGATGTCGTCCTCGTAGGTGCGGATGGCGGCCAGGCCCGGCGTGATGTCGTCGTCGGCGAGCACCCGGAACCCGAGGCGCTCGTAGTAGGGGCGGTTCCACGCCACCTCCGAGAAGGTGGTGAGGGTGAGCGCCGGCAGGCTGCGGGCCGCGGCCCATCCCTCGGCGGTGTCGATGAGCCGGGCGCCGATGCCCTGGCGGCCGTGGTCCGGATGCACTGACACCTGCTCGACGTGGGCGCAGCCGTCGACCGCCTCGACCAGCAGGTAGGCGACAGGGTCGCCGCCGACGGGCGTGGCGACCCAGAAGGCACCCCGGTCGAGGAAGCCCTGGAGCTCGAACGTGGTGAACGGCTCGTGCTCGGCCACGAGGCCCATGCCCACGTCGGCGAAGAGGCGGCCGGCGGCGATCTCCACCTGCTGCACCGCGGCGAGCTCCGCCGGCCGGGGCGGCCGGATCATCAGCTGGACGCTCACGGGACGTCGAGGTCGGGCGTCACGCGTCGGCGACGAGGTCGCGGAGCTCGCGCTTGAGGATCTTGCCGCTGGCGTTGCGGGGCAGCGGCTCGGACCACAGCACGACCTTGGTGGGCACCTTGAACGCGGCCAGGTGCTCGGCCACGTGGGCCTGCAGTTCCTCGACCGTGGCGTTGGCACCGGCCCGCAGCATCACCGCGGCGGCCACCTCCTCGCCCAGTCGCTCGTCGGGCACGCCGAACACCGCGGCCTCGTGCACCGCAGGGTGCTCGTACAGGACGGCCTCGACCTCGGCGCAGTACACGTTCTCGCCGGCCCGCAGCACCATGTCCTTGGCCCGGTCCTCGACGTAGACGAAACCCTCCTCGTCGATGCGGCCGATGTCGCCGCTGCGCAGCCAGCCGTCGACGAGCACCTCGGCGGTGGCCTCGGGGTTGTTCCAGTACCCCCGGATGAGGTTGGGGCCGCGGAACCAGATCTCGCCGCGCTCGCCGACAGGGACGGCCCGGCCGTCGGGGTCGCGGACCTCCACCTGCAGGATGGGCGTCGCCCGGCCGGTGCTGGTGGGGTGGGCCAGGTAGTCGGCGCCGCCGTTCTGCGGGCCGTAGGCGTTGGTCTCGGTCATGCCGTAGCCGATGCCCGGGCTGGCGGTCGGGAAGCCACCGGCGACGCGCTTCACCAACTCGGGCGGCGCCGGCGCACCGCCACCGCCGACGCCCCGGAGGCTGGACGTGTCGAACTCGGCGAACCGGGGCGAGGCCAGCAGGTCCCAGCTCTGGGTGGGCACCCCCACGAAGTTGGTCACCTGCTCGCGCTCGATCAGCTCGAGGGCCCGGTCGGGGTCCCACTTGCGCATCATCACCAGCTTCAGGCCACCCACCAGGCAGCTGAGCATCACCGGCACGCAGCCGGTCACGTGGAACAGCGGCACCACCAGGATGAACACCGGTGGCCCGGCGGGCGGCGCGGCGCCGCCGGCCCGCAGGCGGTCGACAGCGGAGCGGCAGGCGAAGCCGAACAGGGCCTGCACCACCGCCCGGTTCACCGACACCGCACCCTTCGGGTGACCCGTGGTACCCGAGGTGTAGAGGATGGTGGCGTCGTCGTCGGCGGCCACCTCGACGTCGGGCAGGGGGGCGCCGGGCAGCACCACGTCGGCCCAGTGGTCGACGCCGGGCGCGGCCTCGGGACAACGCACGCCCACCAGCGCGACGTCGCGCTCGGCGCACGAGGCCCGGGCCCGCTCGACCCGCTCGGCATCAGCGATCAGGACGCGGGGCGAGCAGTCACCGAGGGCGTAGTCCATCTCCTCCTCGGTCCACCACGCGTTGAACGACACCGACACCGCACCCACCGCGGTGGCCGCCGCGAACGACACCACCCACTCCGGGAAGTTCCGCATGGCGATGGCCACCCGGTCGCCCTTCGCCACGCCGTAGCGCTCCACCAGGGCCGCTCCCAGCGCGGCCACCTCCTCGCTGAACCGGGCGAAGCTCCAGCGCTCGTCCTCGTACACCAGGAAGGTGGCGTCCCCCCGCGCCGCCGTGGTGCGCACCAGGTCGCGGAGCGTGGCGGGCGCGTTGGCGAAGGCCGTGAGCCGCTGGCCGTCCACATCGATGGTGGTGGTCTCGAACGGCGTGCCGGGGGCGGTGACGGTGGCGACCGCCTCTGGGTAGTCCATGGCGCGGCGACCCTACCCCCGGCGGGGCGTCGGCCGAAGCGCGCTTCCGGTGGCTCGCACCTGTCGTGAGCGTCACGATCCAGCCACCAGAACGATCTGGCGGTGCGTCGGTGGCGGGGCGCCGGTGGCGGCGGGTCAGACGGTCAGCACGGCGGCGCCGGTGACGCGGTCGTGGGCCAGGTCGGCGAGGGCCTCGTCGGCTCGCTCCAGCGGGTACGGCTCGGTGTGCACCGAGATGCCGATGCGGTCGGCCACGGCCAGGAACTCCTCGCCGTCCGCGCGGGTGTTGGCGGTGACGCTGCGCACCTGACGCTCCTGGAACAGGTGCCGGGCGTAGTCGAGGGACGGGACGTCGCTGAGGTGGATCCCCGCGATGGCCAGGGTTCCGCCCCGGTCGAGCGCCTCGAGGGCGGCGGGCACGATCTCGCCGGCGGGGGCGAACACGATGGCCGAGTCGAGCGGCACCGGGGGCCGGTCGAAGGTGTCGCCGGCCGACGCCGCGCCCAGGTCCAGGGCCAGGCGCCGGGCGTCGGCCGATCGGGTCATGACGTGCACGGTGGCCCCCTCGGCCAGTGCCACCTGCGCGGCGAGGTGCGCCGAGCCCCCGAACCCGTAGATGCCCAGGTGCCCGCCGGCGGGAAGGTCGGCCCGGCGGAGGGCCCGGAAGCCGATGATCCCCGCGCACAGCAGCGGCGCCACCTGGGCGTCGTCGAAGCGGTCGGGCACGCTGTAGGCGAAGCGCTCGTCCACCACGGCCTGCTCGGCGTAGCCGCCGTCGGCGTCCCACCCGGTGAACTGCGGGGTGAGACACAGGTTCTCGGCGCCCCGGCGGCAGAACCGGCAGGTGCCGCACGTGTGCCGGAGCCAGGCGATGCCGATCCGCTCGCCGAGTGAGAACCGCTCGGCATCCGGCCCGAGCGCGTCGACCACCCCGACCACCTCGTGGCCGGGCACCACCGCGTCCGCGTGCGGCGCGAGGTCGCCCTCGGCCAGGTGGAGGTCGGTGCGGCACACGCCGCAGACCGACACCCGCACCCGCACCTCGCCCGGGCCCGGCGACGGCGGCTCGCGATCGATGAGCTCGAGGGGATGCCCGTCGACGGGGCCCGGCGACCGCACCACCCACGCACGCATGGCGCGACCATCCCCCACCCGACACGCCGGTGCAAGCGCACGCGCACGCGGAGGACCTCCGGCCCTTGCCTGCGCGTCAGCACGGGGCCACGCTGTCGCGATGGAACCTGCAGGCGGCATCGTGGTCGGCATCGACGGCTCCGACGGCGCTCGCCATGCCCTCGGCTGGGCGATCGGCGAGGCCGTGGTCCGCCAGGCACCGCTCACCGTGCTCACCACCTGGGAACCGCCGGTGCTGGTCGCCGACATCGGGTCGCTGGCCGGCACGATCGACCCTGCTGCGTTCGAGGAGGCCGCTCACCGGATCGTGACCGAGGAGACCGAGCTCGTCCTGGCGGCCGCTCCCGCCCGACCGCCGTCGGTCACGAGCGAGGCGGTGCTCGGCAACGCGTCGACGGTCCTGCGGTCCCGGGCCGCCGCCGCCGCCGACCTCCTGGTGGTGGGCCGACGCGGACGCGGTGGGTTCGCCGGCCTGCTGCTGGGCTCGGTCAGCCAGCAGTGCACCGAGCACGCCCCCTGCCCGGTGGCCGTCGTCCCGGGCGACGCACCGCCACCCGGTGCCGGCGACGTGGTCGTGGGCGTCGACGGGTCGGCCGGCGCCGAAGCGGCGCTGCGCTGGGCCGCGGAGGAGGCGGGCCGGCGCCAGGCCCGGCTCGCGGTGGTCCGCACCTGGTGGACGCCGATCGCGGTCCCGCCGGAAGGGGTGGCGATCGCTCCCCGCGACGCCGGCGCGTTCGTCGAGCAGGCCCGGCACGAGCTCGGTGAGGTCACCGAGCGGGTGCTGGCCGATGTCGACCCCCGGCCGGCCGAGATCGGGCTGGAGCCGATCGAGGCGCCGGCCACGGGCGGCCTCCTGCGGCGCGCCGCGGGCGCCGGGCTCCTCGTGGTGGGCAGCCGGGGACGGGGCGGCTTCGCCGGCCTGCTGCTGGGCTCGGTAAGCCAGCAGTGCGCCGAGCACGCTCCGTGCCCGGTGGTTGTGGTACCCCATGGCGATGACGACACCTGATCCCGAGGCCGTCGGCCTGTTCGCGTTCCGGGTCTGGGGGTACAAGCAGGGCGAGATGGTGTCGCTGCTGATCCACCTGGGCGACCGCCTCGGCCTCTACCGCGCCCTCGCCGGCGCGGGCCCGGTGACGGCCGCGGGGCTGGCGTCCTCCACGGGCCTGCACGAGCGCTGGGTGCTCGAGTGGCTGCGGGGCAACGCCGCCGCCGACCTGCTCTCGTCGGCCGACGGCGAGTGGTTCGAGCTCACGCCCGAGGGCGCCGAGGTGCTGGTGGCGGAGGACACGAGCCTGGCCTTCGCGGCCGGCGCCTTCACCGCACCGATCGACGCGTCCGTCGTCGACGACCTCGCCGACGCCTTCCGCACCGGCGTGGGCCTGCCCTACGACCGCCTGGGACCGGCCGGCGCCCACCGCACCGAGCGCATGCTCGGGCCGTGGGCCCGCATCGCCCTGGTGCCCCAGATCATCCCGGCCCTCGACGGCGTGGTCGACGGGTTGCGCGCCGGCATCGAGGTGGCCGACGTGGGCTGCGGCGCCGGCGTGGCCCTCACCGCCCTGGCCGAGGCCTTCCCAGCGTCGCGCTTCCACGGCTACGAGCTGTCGCGCCACGCGCTGGAGCGGGCCGCCGGGAGGGTCGAGGCGCTGGGCCTGGACAACGTCACCCTCCACCCCCAGCGAGCGGAGGAGCTGCCCGCCGACCACGGGTTCGGCCTGGTGCTCACCTTCGACTGCCTGCACGACATGACCAGGCCCGCCGACGCCATCGCCGCGATCCGGCGCGCCATCGCCGACGACGGCACCTGGCTCATCAAGGACATCCGGTGCAGCGGCTCCTGGCCCGCCGACCGCCGCAACCCCATGCTGGCCATGTTCTACGGGTTCTCGATCACGTCGTGCATGTCGTCGGCGCTGTCGGAGCCGGGGGGCGCGGGCCTGGGCACGGTCGGCTTCAGCACCGAGGTGGCCGAGGCCATGACCAGGGACGCGGGCTTCACCCGCTTCACCCTCCACGACTTCGACGATCCCGCCAACCTCTACTACGAGGTCCGACCCTGACACGAGGTCGCCCACCGGTGCGAGGGGCCTGCCCCGAGGTTGTAAAGCCAGCTTTACTTGATTTGCCCGCTTGGTTAACGTTGTCGGCCATGGCCACACCACCCATCCGCACCGCGCCCCGTGCCGCCCGCGTCGGCCTGGCCGGCCTGGCCGTCGTCCTCACCCTCGGCCTCGCCGCCGCCTGCACCGACGACGGCGCCGGCGTGCGCTCCGACGGCTCCGCGTCGGGGAGCGGAAGTGGGAGTGGGAGCGGCTCGACCGCCACCGCCGAGTGCTCCCCGGTGGGCGACGACCTCACCGCCGACGCCGAGGTTGCGGTCACCCTCGACGAGTTCTCGGTGACGGCCGACCCCGACGAGGTGGCGGCCGGCAACGTCGAGTTCGACGCCAGCAACGAGGGCACCGAGCCCCACGAGATGCTGGTGGTGAAGGGCACCCCCGACAGCCTCGAGATCGTGGAGGGGCGCGTCGACGAGGAGGCGCTGGGCGACGACGCCTTCGTGGGCGAGATCGCACCGTTCCCCGCCGACTCCACCTGCGCCGGCACCTTCGCCCTCGAGGCCGGCGACTACACACTGCTGTGCAACATCCTCGAGGAAGAGGACGACGGCACCGTCGTGAGCCACGTCGAGGAAGGCATGATCACCCCGTTCACGGTGACGGGCTGACCGCGACGGGCCCGGGGCCCGCCCGCTGGGGGTACGGTCACCGACCATGACCAGCGACCGTCCGGCGTCGCGCGCCCGGCGGGTGGCCGACGCCGTGCTCTCCGTCGACGAGACGCTCGACCGGCTCAACGCCACGGTCGACCACATGCACGCCACGCTGAGCAGCCTGGACGGCACCATCGCCAAGCTCGACGGCGCCATCGACCGCTTCAGCCATGTCGTGGTGGGGGTGGACGACCTCCGGGGTGGCATGGCCGACACGCTCGGCGACGTGGGCGAGCTGACCCACCAGGTCCGCCGACTGGTCGATGCCCTCGAGGTCACGGTGGGGCCGGCCATGTGGGCCAACGACACGCTGCGCCGCCTCGGCCTGCGAGGCGACGGCGGCCACACCGGGGACGGCGACGATCCCGAGACCTCGGCCGGCGAGCACGGTGGCGACGGGGAGGGTGAGGGTGACGGGAACGGTGAGGGCGACGCCGGGCCCGAGTGAGCAGGGTGATGCCGGACCAGGCCCGGTGGTGGAGCGCGAGCTCACCGGCCCGGTCGACCTGTGCGACGGACGCGGCCGCCTGTCGCCCGCCGCCCGCGGTTGGTCGCGCCGGCCCCTGCACCGGGCCAACCTCCACGGGTCGCCGGGGCGCAAGAAGCGGTGGGACTACTGGTGCGTCACCGCCCCCGACCTCTACGTGTCGATCACCTATGCCGACGTGGACTACCTCGGGCTGGCCGGGGTCTGGCTGCTGCAGCCCTCGACCGGCATCGAGGTCGACCTGACCCGGGCGGTGCCCTTCGCCCGCGGGCTCACCCTGCCCGACCAGCCCTGCACCGGCCGCATGGCCATCGAGCGGGGCGGCCTGGCCGTCACCGTCGACGAGACCGCGGCCGGCCACACCCGCCTGGTGGCCCGCGCCGCGTCCACGCCCCACGGGCCGCTCGACGTGGAGCTCCTCGTCGAGAAGCCCGCGGGCCACGAGTCGCTCAACGTGGTGATCCCCTGGTCCGACCGGCGCTTCCAGTACACCTCGAAGCAGAACACCCGTCCCGCCCACGGTGAGGTGCGCCTCGGCGACACCGTGCACGGGGTCGGCGGCGACGAGGGATCGCCCGACGAGGCATTCGGCACGCTCGACCTGGGCCGCGGGATCTGGCCGTACCGGATCCGGTGGAACTGGGCGGCGGCCTCGGGGCGGGCCGGCGACGGGCGCCTGGTCGGCCTGCAGTTCGGGGGGAAGTGGACCGAGGGCACCGGCCACACCGAGAACGGCCTGTGCATCGACGGCCGCCTCTCGAAGCTCCACCACGAGCTCACCTGGGACTACGACTGGGACCACCCCACCCGGCCGTGGCGGGTGCACGACCCGGTCGACGGGCGGGTGGACGCCGTGCTCACCCCCGTCCACGACAAGCACTCGCGCACGAGCCTGGGCGTGCTGTCGATGGAGGTGCACCAGGTGTTCGGCACCTGGGCGGGGCGCCTCACCACCGACGACGGGGAGCAGGTCGCCTTCGACGGCGTGGTGGGCTTCGCCGAGGAGGCCCGCAACCGCTGGTGACCCCGGTCGCACGGCCCCGCCCCTCCCCACCCGCGGCGTCGCGCTCTAACGTCGGGGGTCCACGCCAGAGAGCAGTCCGCCATGTCGACCGCACCCCGCCTCCTGCACGACCCGCCGCTCGCATCGCTCGGTGACCACCTCGATCGGGACGGGGGTCGGGGCCTCGTCGGCGCCCGCGCCATCGGGCCCGAGAACATCATCGCCGAGCTCGCCACCTCGGGACTCCGTGGACGCGGCGGCGCCGGCTTCCCCACGGCCACCAAGTGGCGGTCGGTCGCCAGCGGTGAGGGCCGCCACCGCTATGTGGTCTGCAACGCCGCCGAAGGCGAGCCGGGCACGTTCAAGGACCGTGCCCTCCTGCGTGCGAACCCCTACGCCGTGCTGGAGGGCCTGCTCATCGCGGCCGAGGCGGTCGGCGCCCGCGAGGCCTACGTGGCGGTGAAGGCCAGCTTCCAGACCGAGATCGCGATCATCCGGCGGGCGCTGGGTGAGATCGAGGCCGCGGGCTGGCTGGCCGATCGCACGATCACGCTGGTGACCGGCCCCGAGGAGTACCTGTTCGGCGAGGAGAAGGCCCTGCTCGAGGTCATCGAGGGCAACGAACCGCTCCCCCGCTGGCTGCCGCCCTACCTGCACGGGCTCTTCGCCACCGCTCCCCAACTCGGCTGGCAGGCCCACGAGCCCGAGGAGGGCCACCGGCGGGGCCACGAGGCCAACCCCACCCTGGTGAACAACGCCGAGACGCTGGCCCAGGCGGCGTGGATCCTGAGCCACGGCGCCGAGGCGTACCGCACCGTCGGCACCGACGATTCGCCCGGGACGCTGCTCACCACCGTCGTCGGGGACGTGGCCCGTCCCGGCGTGGCGGAGGTGCCGATGGGCACGCCGCTGCGCGCCCTGCTCGACCGTTGCGGGGGGACCCTCGAGGGCCGCACGGTCAAGGCCGTCTTCCCCGGGGTGGCCAACGCCGTGCTCACCGACGCCGACCTCGACACCGAGCTCAGCTACGAGGCCATGGCCGCGGCCGGCTCGGGGCTCGGCGCCGGGGGCTTCATCGTCTACGACGACACCGCCTGCATGGTCGAGGTGATCGCCACGCTGTCGAGGTTCCTGTACGTGGAGTCGTGCGGCCAGTGCCCGCCCTGCAAGCTCGGGACGGGCGACATCACGCTCACACTCGACCGCATCCGCTCCGGCGAGGGCGAGGACGCCGACCTCGGCCGGATCGAGGAGCGGCTCCGGATGGTCACCGACGGCAACCGCTGCTACCTGCCCGTGCAGGAGCAGATCCTGGTGTCGAGCGTGCTGCGCTCGTTCCCCGAGGACGTCGCCGCCCACCTCGAGGGCTACTGCCCGTCCGAACGCACCCACATCCCCCCGCCCAAGGTGAGCGACCTCGCCGGTGGCGTGGTCACCTACGACGCCCGCCAGGAACGCAAGCGCCCCGACTGGACCTACGAGGACGCATGAGCGACTGGGCCGAGGTGGGTGTCGAGAAGGGTGAGGACGGGAGGCGGCGCTGCGCGTGGTGCACGGGCACCCCCGAGTACGTGGCCTACCACGACGACGAGTGGGGCCGGCCGGTGACCGACGACGTCCGCCTGTACGAGAAGCTGTGCCTCGAGGGGTTCCAGTCGGGACTCTCGTGGCTCACGATCCTGCGCAAGCGCGAGGGGTTCCGCCGCGCCTTCGCCGGCTTCGAGCCCGAGAAGGTCGCGGCGTTCGGCGACGACGACGTGCAGCGCCTGCTGCAGGACGCCTCGATCGTGCGCCACCGCGGCAAGATCGAGGCCGCCATCGACAACAGCAGGGCGGTGCTGGCGGTGCAGGAGCGCCTCGGCTCGCTGGCCGCGCTGGTGTGGTCGTTCGAGCCGGTCCGGCGGGGACGCCCCGTGCCCACCCGCCTCGGTGAGGTGCCCCCCACGTCCCCCGAGTCCACCGCGCTGGCCAAGGAGCTCCGTCGCCAGGGCTTCCGCTTCGTGGGCCCCACCACGGCCTACGCCGCCATGCAGTCGCTCGGCCTGGTCAACGACCACCTGAAGGGCTGCCACGTCCGCACCGCCTGCGACCGCGACCGCCGCGCCGTGGCGATCCCGGTGCCGGCCACGCCCGCCCCACGCTGACACCGGCGGCGCTCAGGGGCCTGCCGCGGTGGGCCCGAGCGCGCGGGCGCGGGCCCCTGGGGTCAGTCGGTGATCGCGTGGCGCTGCAGGTCGGCGAGGTCGCACCACTCCAGCGTGCCGACGTGGGTGGCCTCGAGCACGACCGCAGGGGCCGAGCCCGCCTCGAGCGCCTCCTGCCAGCGCGGCGCGCACAGGCACCACTGGTCGCCCGGCACGAGGCCCGGGAAGCCCAGCTCGGGGTGCGGGGTGGACAGGTCGTTGCCCACCGACCTCGAGTACTCCAGGAACTCGGCGGTCACGCGGGCGCACACGGTGTGGACCCCGAGGTCGCCGGCGCCGGTGTCGCAGCAGCCGTTGCGGTAGTAGCCGGTCATCGGTGACTCGCTGCACGAGGCCAGCTCGCCCCCCAGCACGTTCCGGGCCATCAGGGCTTCGTCCCGATGCCGATGAGGGCACTGACCTCGACGCCGTGGCGACGCCCGGCGTGCTCGGCCACCAGGTCGGCGAAGGCCTGGGCCGCGGCGTCGATGGTGGCGGCGTCCATCGCCGCGAACAGCGCCTGCACCGGCGGCGACCAGCCGGGCATGCGCCGGAAGAACTCGGCGGGGTCGTCCCACGTCCAGGACCGGGTGACGACATGGACGTGCACGGGGTCGAGGCCGGCGTCGGCCAACGCGCCACGCAGGCCCTCCGGGTCGCCGATGCGGGCCCACGCCGGGGGCTCCTGCGCCGAGTCGAACTCGGGCCGGGCCCGGACGAAGGCCTGGTGCACCAGTTCGGTGAGCCGGAAGCCGGCCAGGTCCCAGGTGGACACGCACACCCGCCCGCGCGACCGGGTGACCCTCGCCATCTCGGCGAGGCCCTTGTCGATGTCCGGGAAGAAGATGACGCCGAACATCGACACGGTGAGGTCGAAGGTGGCGTCGGCGAACTCGAGCGCCTGGCCGTCCATCACCTCGGCGGTCACCCTGCTGAGGTTCTCCCGCACGATCCGCTGCCGGAGGAACTCGACCATGCCCGGCGCGAAGTCGGTCGCGGTCACGGCCGCACCGAGGTGCGCCGCCCGCACGGTGAACGCGCCCGACCCCGCGGCGACGTCGAGCACCTGCTCGTCGAGCTCGAGACCCACCAGGTCGAGGAGCTCGTCGGAGTAGCCACCCGTGAGCCGGGCGAACTCCGCGTCGTACCCCGTGGCCACCGCACTCCAGGTGTCCGGCATCTGCTGCGGGGTCGGATCGGCGGCGGCGGTCATCTCCCCATGGTCGCGCGGGCGCGGGACGCAGCCGCGCTCGAGGCGGGCCGAGCTAGGGAGCGGCCGCCCGCAGCGCCGGGGCGAGGTCGCCCCGGTTCACCACGGTCACGTCGTCGAGGCCCAGCCACGTGGCCAGCGTCCGTAGCTCGCCGGCCAGCCGCCCCGCCACCTCGGCCCGGTCGAACCCCTCCTCGGCGAACGCCGACTGCACGAGCAGGCAGGAGTCGGCCCGGTCGGCCTTGAGGTCGACCCGGGCCACGTACCGGTCACCCAGCAGGAACGGCAGCACGTAGTAGCCGTGCACCCGCTTCGGCTTCGGCACGTAGATCTCGATGCGGTAGCGGAACCCGAACATACGCTCGACCCGGTCGCGCTCCCACATCACCGAGTCGAACGGCGACACCAGCGCGCAGGCCCGCACCCAGCGCGGCAGCGCCGCGTCCGGGTGGCGGTAGGCCGGGTCCTTCCAGCCCTCGACGTCCACCCGCTCGACGAGGCCGTCCGCGGCCATCTCGTCGAGCAGCGGGCGCACCACGGTGATGGGCAGGCGGAAGTAGTCGGCCAGGTCCTTGGCCGTGCCCACCCCGTGCCCGCGGGCGGAGCGCTCGAGCAGGCCGACCAGGGCATCGCGCTCGGACGGGGTGGGCCGGTCGGCGACGTCGGCCGGGACCACCAGGCGGGGGTCGCAGTAGACCCGTTCGAAGCTGTCGCGGCGGAGCGCCCCCAGCCGGCCTTCGTAGAACAGGTGCTCGAGGGCCCGCTTCGTGTCGCCCCATCCCCACCACGGCCCCTTCTTACGCTCGGCGGCGTCGAGCTCGCCCGCGCTCATCGGGCCCCGTGACGCCACGTCGGCCAGGACCGACTCGATCAGCGGCCGCTGCTCGCGTGCCCACTCCCGCATGCCCGCCCACCGGTGCTCCTGCGCCATCCGCCAGCGCAGCAGCGGATGCAGCTCGGCCTGGATCAGCGAGGCCTCGTGGCCCCAGTACTCGAAGGCCTCGTGGTCGCGGTAGGCGTAGCGGTCGAGCAGGCCTCGGTCGTAGGGCCCCAAGCGGGAGAACAACGGCAGGTAGTGGCTGCGGACCAGCACGTTGACCGAGTCGATCTGGATGAGACCGAGCCGCTCGAACACCCGCCGGACGTGACGGCGGTCGACCCGTCCCGTCGGCCGAGGGGCGGCGAAGCCCTGGGCGGCCAGATGGACGCGGCGGGCCTGGGCGGCGCTGAGGGTGTCGGGGCGGCCCATCGCCGTTGAACCTAGGACACGGTGGCCGGGCCCGTGTGGGGCGCTCTCGCGCCGAGGAGCCCGGGCACCGTGGCCGGGTCGGTGCGGCGCGCCTGGGCTGCTCGGCGCCGCCGAGCCGGCGGTAGCGTCGGGACGTGCGCACCACGGTGATCTCGGGCGGAACGGTCTTCGACGGCAGCGGTGCCGACGGCCGGCGGGCCGACGTCCTGATCGAGGACGGCGTCGTCCGCTCGATCACCCCGGGCCTCCCCGTCCCGGACGGGGCCGAGCACATCGACGCCAGAGGATGCTGGGTCACGCCGGGGTTCATCGATCTGCACACCCACTACGACGCCGAGCTCGAGTTCGCCCCCGACCTCACCGAGTCGGTGCGCCATGGCATCACCACCGTGCTGGTGGGGTCGTGCGGCCTGTCGTTCGCCGTCGGTGAGCCCGAAGACCTCGCCGACATGTTCTGCCGGGTCGAGGGCATCCCCCGTGACGAGGTGCTGCCCATGCTGCGCCAGATCGTCGACTGGGACACCCCCGCCGGCTACCTCGACCACCTCGCCGACCTCACGCTGGGCCCCAACGTGGTCTCCCTGCTCGGCCACTCGGCCATCCGGTCGCACGTGATGGGATTCGGCCGCTCGGTGGCCGACGGCGTCGAGCCGACCGCCGCCGAGCTGACGACGATGCGCACCATGATCGACGAGGCGCTCGACGCCGGGTACCTGGGCCTGTCGATCAACACGCTGCCCTGGGACAAGCTCGACGGCACGCGCTACCGCAGCCGACCCACGCCGTCGGTGTTCGCCACCTGGAAGGAGTACCGGGCGCTGGTCGAGCCGGTGCGACGCCGCGACGCCGTCTTCCAGGCGGTGCCCAACATCCAGACCCGCTGGAACATGGCCCTCTTCATGGCCATGGCGTCGAAGATCCGGCACGCTCCGCTGCGCACGATGCTGATCTCCATGGTCGACGCGAAGGCGGCGCCGGGCATCCACCGGGCGGTCGGCGCGTTCCTCACCCTGGGCCGGCGCTTCCTGGGCGCCGACCTGCGCATGCAGTCGCTGCCGATGGTGTTCGACATGTGGATCGACGGCCTCGAGAACCCGGTGATCGAGGAGCTGGGCGCGGGCACCGAGGCCCTGCACCTGACCCGTGAGCACCGCGGCGAGCTGATGAGCGAGCCCGGGTGGCGCCGCCGCTTCCGCTCCCAGTGGACCAACAAGGTGCGGGGCAGGGTGTACCACCGCGACCTGGCCGAGGCCCGGATCATGGGCGCGCCCGACGAGGCGCTGGTGGGCCGCACCTTCGCCGACGTGGCCGCCGAGCGCGGCACCGACCCGCTCGACTGCTTCATGGACCTCATCGCCGAGTACGGCACGGGCCTGCGCTGGCACACCGTCATCGGCAACGACCGACTGCGCGAGCTCGAGTGGATCGCCGCCCACCCCCAGGTGCTGATCGGCTTCTCCGACGCCGGCGCCCACCTGCGCAACATGGGCTTCTACAACTTCGCCCTGCAGATGCTGCGTCTGGCCCGCGACGCCGACCGCCGAGGGCGGCCCATCATGCGCACCGGCCAGGCCGTCCACCGCGTCACCGGCGAGCTGGCCGACTACCTGGGCATCGACGCCGGCCACCTGCGCGAAGGCGACCGCGCCGACGTGGTGGTGGTCGACCCGGCCGGTCTCGACGCCACCCTCGACGACATCCACGAGGTGCCCATGCCGGGCTTCCCCGGGCTCGAGCGCCTGGTGCGTCGCAACGACGACGCCGTGCGGGCCGTGCTGGTGAACGGCCGCCTGGCCTGGGACGGGCATGAGGCCGCCCCCGACCTGGGCAAGGCCCCCGGCTACGGCCGCCTCCTCCGCGGCTCCTACTGACGGCGGGTCCCACTGACCGCGGGTTCTACTGACCGCGGCTCCTACTGACCGCTCCTCCCGCCAGCGCCCCCTCCCCTCCCTCGTTCTGGCACCGGATTTCGGTGCCAGGGGACCGAGATCCGGTGCCAGTTCGGGCGGGATGGCGATGCCGAGGGTCAGACCCAGAGGAGCGGTTCGCCGTCGTCGGGTGGGTCGGCGGGGGTGCCCGCCGCCGTGGCCGGCATGATGCCGGCGGTGCGGGCGCCCCAGGCGGCGAGGGCGGGCAGCAGGTCGGCGAGCTCGCGGCCCGACTCCGACAGCTCGTACACGTAGCGGGGCGGGCGCTGCTGGTAGGCGGTGGCGGTGACCAGGCCGCGTGCCTCCATGCGGCGGAGACGGTCGGTCAACACGTTGGGGGCGATGCCCTCGACGTCGGCGGCCAGGTCGCCGAAGCGACGCGGCCCGTCGGCGAGCGCGGCGACGAGCAGCAGCACCCAGCGGTCCCCCGCCAACTCGGCCGCTTCACGCATCCCTGGGGTGGCCACCTCGTCAGTCTCGCGTGTCCGGGGTTGCGCCCCGCTGATCCGTCGGTAGAGTCACTTGCAAATACGAAGTGACTAGCGACACGAGGGAGTCGAGATGCTGGATGAGCTGCAGGAGACGGTGGGGCGCCTGGCCGGGACGGCTGGGCCGGCGGTGGTGAGCATCGGCCGCAACGGCCGGGGCACGGGCTTCGTGATCGGGCCCGACCGGGTGCTCACCAGCGCCCACAACCTCCGCGACCGCACGGTGGCGGTCACCTTCGCCGACGGCCGCGCCGAGCAGGGTGCGGTCCACGGCGACGACCACGACGGCGACCTGGTCGTGCTCGACGTGCCCACGGGCGACGCCCCCGCGCTGGCCCTCGCCGACCTCGACGCCGACGCCCCGCCGGCGGTCGGCACCACGGTGGTTGCCCTGAGCCGCGGCGGCCACCGCCCCCGCGCCACCGTCGGGTTCGTGAGCGGCGGCGACCGTGCCTTCCGCGGCCCACGGGGTCGGGTGGTGCGCGGCGCGGTCGAGCACACCGCGCCCCTGGCCCGGGGCTCGTCGGGCGGGCCGGTGCTCGACGCCGACGGCCGGGTGATCGGCGTCAACACCCACCGGGTGGGCGACGGCTTCTACCTGGCCCGGGTGAGCGACCCCGCCCTGCGGGCCCGGGTCGACGAGTTGCTGGCCGGCCGCTCGGTGCGCCGCCGCCTGCTCGGCGTGGCCGTGGCCCCGCCCGAGGTGGCGGCGCGGCTCCGGAGGGCCGTCGGCCTCGACGACGAGCGCCCCGGCCTGCTCGTGCGGGCCGTGGACGAGAACGGGCCTGCGGGCGCCGCCGGCGTCTCCGAGGGCGACCTGCTGGTGGCCGTCGGCGACACCGCCCTCACCTCGGTCGACGACCTGGCCGCGGCGCTCGACGCGGTCGACGGCGACACCGTCGAGCTCACCGTCGTACGCGGTGCCGACGAGCGCACGGTCACCGTCTCCTTCGCGGCGCCGGACCCCGCCGGCGACACCGACTGACGACCGGCGCGCCGGCCACGACCCGACGAATCCTCCCCACCGGGCCACGTCTACGCTGCGAGATCTGCCGGTCCAGGAGATCCCGATGGCGCAGGTGCCCACGATCGACGGTTACAGCGAGTTCGTCCAGATCGCGCGCGGAGGGTTCGGGGTGGTCTACCGGGCCAGACGGGATGCCCTCGACCAGGAGGTGGCGGTCAAGGTCCTCCCACAGCGGTCGCTGACCGACCAGGACCGCGAGCGCTTCCAGCGCGAGTGCCGGGCGGCCGGTGGCCTCGCCTGGCACCCGAACGTGGTCATCGTGCTCGACTCGGGGCTCACCGACGACGGCGATCCCTACCTCGCCATGGAGTACCTCGCAGCCGGCACCTTCGCCGATCGGGTTCGAGCCGCCGGCCCCCTTCCGTGGCAGGAGGTCGTCGCGCTCGGTGTCCAGGTCGCGGGGGCATTGGGAGCGGCCCACGCCGCCGGCATCCTGCATCGCGACGTCAAGCCGGAGAACCTCCTCGTCGGGCACTTCGGCGAGGCGAAGCTCGGCGACTTCGGGATCGCCGCGATCGAGGGGTCGGCCCGCACGACCACCGGACGGGCGTCGTACACCGTGGCCCATGTGGCCCCCGAGGTGCTGCGGGGCCAACGACCCGACGAGCGATCGGACGTCTACAGCCTCGCCTCGACGCTCCACACCCTCCTTGCGGGTCACCCCCCGTTCTCGAGCGGCGATGACGAAGAACTGATGGCCACGATCATCACCAGGGTGCTGACCGAGCCACCACCGCACCTCGATGCCGTCCCGTCCGCGCTCGGGGACCTGCTGGTCCGATCGCTCGACAAGCAGCCCGACCAGCGACTGCAGAGCGCCCCGGAGATGGGCCGGGCGCTCCAGGAGATCCAGCGCGCCCATGGGCTCGAACGCACGGAACTGCGCCTCGCCCGGGCCACCGGTCCGACCGGCCCCCTGGTCACCGACGGTGGCTCCCCACCGACGGTCGCCGGACCGACCCTGATCGGGGGACCTGTTTCGCCCGACCCGGAGGTCGGGGCGTTCCCGACCCCGGCGGCGGCGGCCGGCGATGCGAACCCTACGAGGATGGTGGGCGGGCCGTTGCCCCCGCCGCCCTCTCGACAACCACAACTGCCACCACCACCACCACCGCCGTCTCCGCCACCACCCCCACCACCCGCCGCCGTCGGCATGCAGGCGCCACCAGCGGGGACCGCCCCACCGGCACCGTCCGGGGCCGCCGGCCACCCGTCAGGTCGCCGGCGCTGGGTCGTCGCCGGTTCGATCCTCGCGGTGATCGCCGTCGTGCTCCTCGTCGCCGTGTGGGTGGCGATCGACGGGTCCGGCGGCGGCGACCCGGAGGCGGCCCAGGGGGGCGACGTCGAGACGACGACGACCCAGCCGGTCGACGTCGCGGTGGTCGGCGACATCCAGGTGGTCGGCGAGGCCCTCGAGCCCCCGGGCGTGGGGGGTGCCGACGCCGCGGTCGGGGTCACCGCACCCACCGTCGACGGCGCCGACTTCGACGGTGCACCGGTCAGCATCGGGGGCGCCCGGGACCGTCCCAGCATCGTCATGTTCACGGCCCACTGGTGCCCGCACTGCGAGGTGGCCATGGAGAACGTGCTCGCCGCCCGATCCGACGGCGCCATCCCGGAGTCCATCGACCTCGTCGCGGTCAGCACCTTCGCGGACGAGACGAGGCCGAACTTCCCACCACAGGCGTGGCTCGAGGGCGTGGGCTGGCAGGAGGACGTGCTGGTGGACTCTGCGAGCAACGACGCCGCCTCGGCCTACGGCGTCGATGGGTTCCCCACCCTGGTGGCGCTCGATGCGGACGGTCGGGTTGCGGCACGACACGTCGGTGAGGTCGACGCCGAGGGGATCGCCGCCCTCGTGGACGAGATCACCTCCTCCTAGCGAGCGCTCGGAGCCCACCGGCGCTCGGCGCGACGACGCTCGCCGACCGACCGGGTCGGGGGACCGGCCTCAGCGCCGCCGCAACTGCGCCGCCCCGGTGATGGCCGGGAGGTCGACGGGGCTGAGGGGGCCGGCCGGCGCGGCCACGACCGCGGGGATGGCGTTGACGACGCGGTTGGCGGCGGTGGCGTTGCCGCCGCCGGCCGCGCCCGGCTCGCCGGGCTCGGTGCCGTGCACCGACACGACCAGGTTCGGATGACCCGACAGGAGCACCCGGTGCTCGCCGCCGGGTGACGAGGACGAGGGCCAGTCCGGCGCGCAGGCGTCGTCGATGCGGGTGACGTGCTCGACCGCCAGCAGCGGCTGGCCACCGACCAGGCCCCGGAGCTCGAAGCGGAACGCGCCCTGGGTGCCGGCCTCGAAGGTGCCCATGCCGGGCACCTCCACGGTTCGCTCGAGCGGGCGGCGCTCGACCTCGATCTCGATGTCGTCGACGACCACGCCCAGCAGGTCGGCCAGGATGCGCAGCATGGGCGACCACACCATGTCGAGCGAGAAGTCCAACAGCATGAGCGGCAGCTCGTCCATGGGCCCGCCGAAGCCGATCACCTCGCGCACCACGTCGGGCTGGTCGTACAGCGCGTAGTTGAACAGCTCCTGCACCCGCACCTCGGTGATGCCCGCGCCCACGCCGCTGACCAGCGCCGGCAGGATGTCGAGCGCCCAGCCGGGGTCGATGCCCGACACGAACACCGACGAGTCGCCCTCGGTGCAGGCGGGCTCGATCACGTCGAGCACCTCGCGGGGCGCCGACGCCGGGTGCAGCAGCGGGTAGAACGCGGTCGACACCACGTTCCGGCCGGCCCGCAGGCAGTCGACGAGGTCGCCGAACGCCTCCTCGGGGCGGGTGTCGGCGGTGGCGGCGTACACCACGGCATCCACATCGTCGGCCAGCGCCACCGCACGATCGTCCGTTGCGGGCACACCCACCGGCCCGATGCCGGCCAGGTCGCCGGCGTCGCGGCCCACCTTGTCCGGGTTGGCCACCACCACGCCGACCAGCTCGAGGTCGCGATGGGCGACCACCGCCCGGATCGCCGGCCGCCCCACGTTCCCCGTCCCCCACACCACCACCCGAAGTGCCATCGCCAGAAGCTAACGCTCCACCGCGTCCGTCATCCCTGCCGGAGGGATCCCGACTGCAGGCGGCCCAGCCGGCGCGCCGACGAGAGTGCCGCAACGCGCCGCCTCCCCCGGCGGGCGGCGTCACCGGTGCCCTACAGTCCTCGAATCCCTTTGGGTGACGGAGAGGGTGGTGGCGTGGCGGCTGATCCCCAGATCGAGGGCTACTCGGACGTGGTCGAGGTGGCCCGAGGCGGCTTCGGCGTCGTGTACCGCGCCCACCAGGACCGCTTCGACCGCGTGGTGGCCCTCAAGGTGCTCACCGTCGAGAACCTCGACGACCACGACCGCGAGCGCTCCGAGCGCGAGTGCCGGGCCATGGGCAATCTCTCGTGGCACCCCCATGTGGTGGCCGTGCACGACTCCGGCATCACCGCGAGCGGGCATCCGTACCTGGCCATGGAGTTCCTCGACGCCGGCTCGCTCGCCGACCAGCTGTCCGACGGCCCACTGGCCTGGCCCGACGCGGTGAGCGCCGGCATCCAAGTGGCCGGCGCGTTGGGCGCGGCGCACGCCGCCGGCACGCTGCACCGCGACCTCAAGCCCGAGAACATCCTCATCGGCCCCTTCGGCGAGTCCAAGCTCGGCGACTTCGGCATCGCCGCCGTCGAGGGGGGTGCCCGCACCGCCACGGGGCACGCGTCGTACACCATCACCCACGTGGCCCCCGAGGTGCTGCGGGGGCAGCGGCCCGACGCGCGCTCCGACGTCTACGGGCTCGCGTCGACGATCCACACCCTCCTCACCGGCGCGCCCCCGTTCGCGGGAGACCGCGACGAGGCGGTCGCCGCGGTCATCACCAGGGTGCTGCAGGCACCCGCGCCCCGCCTCGAAGGCGTTCCCGACGACCTCGCCGACCTGCTGCAGCGCTCGCTGGCCAAGGAGCCCGACGACCGGCCCCAGAGCGCGAAGGAGCTCGGGGAGGCCCTCCAGGCGGTGCAGGCCGCCAACGGCGAGCCGGTCACCGACCTCCGTCTCGCCCGCACCGCCTCCGGACCGACGTCCCGGACCGGCGCCGGTACCGGAGCTGCTGCCGTCGCTCCGACCGCGACGCCGGGCGGCTCCGAGCCCACGGTCCACCACGGCCCCGGCGAGTCGACCGGGGAGGATCCCAACGCCACCATCCACGTCGCGCCCGCCGCCGCCCCCACACCGGCACCGGCACCGGCGCCGGCACCACCGGACGAAGCCGCTACGCCACCCCCGCCGACCCCGAGCGCCCCCGACTCGCCGCCATCGCCCGACGCAGCATCACCGAAGCGGGGCAAGCTCGTCGGCGCCATCGTCGGGGTCGTCGCACTGCTCGCGCTGGCCGGGGGCGCCGCCGCCGTCCTCAGCGGCGGCGACGAGCCCGACGACCCCGGGCCGTCCCCCACCACCTCGCCCAACACGACCCTGATCGACACGGCCAACACCGTGATCGAGACGGTGACGCTCACCGGCCCCAACCCGACCGCGGTGTCGGCGACGAGCGACGCCGTGTGGGTGGCCACCGACTCGACCAGCGCCGGGGTCGGGTCGCTCGACCGCATCGATCCGGCGACGAACCAGCTCACGAACAACACCGACACCCGCCCCATGTCGGGTCTCGCGGTCAACGGCGACGCCACGTGGGCCGCCAGCCCCACCGGAACGGGGACGCTCCTTCGTATTGACCTCGCCACCGACGCCGTCGACGAGACCATCGACATCACGCTCGGCGCGAACAGCGTGGCCGCCACCGACGATGCCGTGTGGGTGACCGCCACGGGGGTCAACGACAACGGGGTCGTGGCCCCCGTCGACCCGAGCACGAACGTGCGGGGCGAGCTCATCGCCGTTGGCCACAACCCCACCGCCGTCGCCGCCACCAACGACGCCGTCTGGGTCACCAACGGCGACGACGGCACCGCCAGCCGCATCGACCCCGGCTGACCAGTCGCCGGTCGCCGGTCGTTCCCATACGCCCAAGGGCGTCGAACTGGCGCCCGATTCGGTCGTCCGGGCAGCAGGATCGGGCGCCAGTTCGGCCGCGGCCCGGCGTCGACCGGCCACTGGGCCGGGCTAGCGTCGCGGGCACCTCGAAACAAGGACGGTGCGCGCTCAGCCGATGTGGGTCCCCTGGCCGTACACGATGGTGGCCGCCGTGGTGCTGGCCGCGGCGGCGTGGCTCGTCCGGCCCCGCAGCCGGGTGGGTGCCGCGGTGCGACCCTTCGCGCTCGAGGCCGCGCTGGTGCTGTCGCTGTACTCCCTGTGGCGGATCGCGGGGAAGCTCTCCGTGCGCCACGTCGAGGGTGCGCAGGGGCGGGCGCTCTGGATCTACGACGCCCAGCGGTGGCTGCACCTGCCCGACGAGCAGATCTTGCAGCGGTGGACCCTCCCCCACCCGTGGCTCGTCCAGACGGCCAACGTCTACTACGCGGTCGCCCATGTGCCGGCGGTGATCATCGTCCTGCTGTGGCTGTTCGTCCGCCACCGCGACGACTACCCGCCCATCCGCAACGTGCTCGCCCTGCTCACGGGCGCGTGCCTCGTCCTGCAACTGATCGCCGTGATGCCCCCCCGGTTCCTGCCCGAGCTCGGGTTCGTCGACACCGCCCACCTGTACGGGCAGTCCGTCTACACCGACCTGGGGACCGGGGCCGCCAACCAGATGTCGGCGATGCCGTCGCTGCACGTGGGCTGGGCGGTGCTGGTGGCGGTCGCGGTGATCGTCGCCGGCAGGAGTCGATGGCGCTGGTTGGTGGTGGCCCACCCGGTGCTCACCTGCTGGGCGGTGGTGGTCACCGCCAACCACTGGTGGCTCGACGGCATCGTGGCCGTCGGCATCCTCGCGGTGGCGATGGTGGGCGAGGCCCGCGTGCGACGGCGGCTGGCCCTGCTACCGATCCGCCGTCTCGTCCCTGCCGGCGGCCCGGTCGTCCGCCCGGCACCAGCGACGGTCGATG
This sequence comes from Acidimicrobiales bacterium, assembly GCA_044221555.1. GTDB lineage: Bacteria > Actinomycetota > Acidimicrobiia > Acidimicrobiales > DATDAH01 > JAEUJM01. The sequence goes on along the minus strand of JBGAOY010000017.1, from coordinate 2,275 downwards.
GTGGCGCCGAGGGCGGTGTCGACGGCCGTGTCGAGGCGCTCGACGGCCTCGGTCAACCGGTCCTCGGGCAGCGTGGCGAAGCACAGCCGCAACCGGTCCTGGCCACCGCCGTCACCGGCGGGCCCCGGGCCGCCCGGGACGGCGCGGTCGACGCGGAACGCCGAGCCGGGCACGTAGGCCACGCCGGCCGCTAGCGCCGCGGGCAGCAGCGCGTCGGCGTCGGCGCCGCCGGCGAGGCGGGCCCACAGGAACATCCCGCCGTCCGGGTCGCGCCACTCGAAGCGGCCCGGCGTCGCCGCCGCCATCGCGGCCACGAGGGCGGTCGCCCGGCCCGCGTACAGGCGCCGCACCCGGCCGATGTGTGCCGCCAGGAAGTCCCGGTCGCCCAGCAACTCCGCGATCACCAGTTGATCGAGCGTCGAGGTGTGCAGGTCGACGGACTGCTTGGCCCGCACGACCGGCCCCCGCAGCCATTCCGGCAACGTGACCCAACCCACCCGCAGCCCCGGGGCCAGGATCTTCGACGCGGTGCCCAGGCGGACCGTCATCGGGCTCAGCTCCGCCAACGACGACAGGGTGGGCCCCCGGAACCGCAACCGACCGTAGGGGTCGTCCTCCACGATCACGAACCCATGGCGGTCGGCCAACGCCGCGAGGCGATGGCGCCGGGCCTCGCTCAACGTGGCCCCGGTCGGGTTGGCGAACTCGGGCACCACGTAGACCAGCTTGGGACGGGCACCCCCGAGCAGCGCCGCCTCGAGCCGGTCCGTGTCGATGCCGTCGCCGTCACCGGGGACGGCCAGCAGGCGTGCGCCCACCGCCCGGAAGGCGCTGAGCGCGCCCAGGTAGCTGGGCGCCTCCACGACGACGGTGTCGCCCGGGTCGATCAGGGTGCGGGCCAGCAGGTCGAGGCCCTGCTGCGACCCGGTGGTGATCACCACGTCGTCGGCCCGCCCCGGCGCCACCAGCTCACGGAGCGCGGCCTCGCCGTCGGTCGGCCCGTACTGCAGGGCGGTGCTGCCCCACCGGGTGAGCACCGCCTCCACCGCGGCACCCAGCCGATCCACCGGGAGCAGCTCGGCGGCGGGAAGGCCCCCGGCCAGCGACAGCATCCCCGGTCGGCGCGTCCAGTCCAGCAGGTCGCGGATCACCGACGAGGAGGCGGTGCGCCCCGCGGCGCTCAGCAGGTGTGCCCCGCGGCCGCCGTCCGGCGTGGTGCACGCGAGATCGTGGTCCCCCAGCAGCGTCATCCGGGCAGCCTCACCCGCGCCGGCTCCCGGCGGAAGGGCGCGTCCATCCGGGGACCGCCACCACCACCCACGCCGGGGCCCGGGTGTGGTCCACTACCCGGGTGCGGCGCAGCGACCTGGCCGAGTTCCTGGCGGCCCGGCGCGCCGCCGTGTCACCAGAGGACGCCGGCCTGACCCCCGGGGGCCGCCGCCGGACGCCCGGCCTCCGGCGCGAGGAGGTGGCCCTCCTCGCCGGCGTGTCGGTGAGCTGGTACACGTGGCTCGAGCAGGGCCGGCCCATCAACGCCTCCGCCGACGTCCTCGACGCCGTGGCCCGCGTGCTCCGCCTCGACGCGGTCGAGCGCGACCACCTGTTCGAGCTGGCGGGGCACACCGCCCAGGGCGTCCCGGCCCGGACCGGCGACGCGACGCTGCCCGCCGGCACCGACGCGCTGCTCGACGCCCTCGAGCCCGCGCCCGCGTACTTCCTCGGGCCCCGCTGGGAGTACCTGGCGTGGAACCGGGCGCAGGCCCGCCTGTACCCGGTCCTCGACACGTTGCCCGACGACGAGCGCAACCTGGTCTGGGTGGTCTTCGCCCGCGATGACGCCCGTGCCCTGATCGTCGACTGGGAGGACGAGGCCCGCCGTGTGCTCTCCCAATTCCGGGCCGACGTCACCCCGCGGCGTGACGACCCAGCGGTGATCGCCCTCGTCGACCGGCTCCGTGCCGCCAGTCGCGAGTTCGACGAGTGGTGGCCCCGCCACGACGTCGCCGGCTTCTCCACCCGGCAGCGTCGCTTCCACCACCCCGAGGGCGGTGAGCTCACCTTCAACTACCAGGTGCTGATCGCCGCCGGCGCGCCCGACGTCCGCCTGGTGGTGCAGCTGCCCGACGACGCCCGCACCCGAGCCTGGGCTGAGGAGGCCTGACCTCCGGCGGTGATGCCGCGGCGGGGGCCGGCGCGAACCTAGTAAGTCCCGGTAGAGGTTGAGTCGAGGCGTTCGACGCGCAGCATCCCCCTCGCGAGGGTTCTGGTTGCTGAC
>JBGAOY010000016.1:0-93665 GCA_044221555.1 Acidimicrobiales bacterium | reverse complement strand
CGAGGGTCTGCGGTTCGCCATCCGTGAGGGTGGCCGTACCGTGGGCGCCGGCTCCGTCACCAAGATCCTCAAGTAGCCCAGAACTCCAGAGAACAGGCAGCGACGATGGCAGCAGGACAGAAGATCCGGATCCGTCTCAAGGCGTACGACCACGAGATCATCGATCAGTCGACGAAGAAGATCGTCGAGACCGTGCTCCGTACCCAGGCCGACATCCGGGGACCCATCCCGCTGCCGACCGACAAGCACCGCTACACGGTGATCCGCTCCCCCCACAAGGACAAGGACTCCCGCGAGCACTTCGAGATGCGCATCCACAAGCGCCTGCTCGACATCCTCGATCCCTCGCCGAAGACGGTCGACTCGCTCCAGCGCCTCGACCTCCCCGCCGGCGTGGACATCGAGATCAAGATCCAGAACGCCTAGTCACGGTTCTCTCGCGGGGCCGGGTTGATCTCGGCCTGCGGCTACGGGGTCCTGACCCCGATCCGGTATCCGAAAATCGCCGCGAAAACCATGCGGCGATGTTTCGGACCCTCCGGATCGGCGCCACCCCTCCGCCTCCGGCCGAGCCCTGGCGGCCTGCGGCCCAGCCCTTGACGGGATCTGGGAGTCGGGGGGCGCCTCTCCGGAGGCGGTGATCACGGCCTGCGGTGCCCTCACTTCGGCGGCGATCTCTGGATGGGCGGCTCGCTGCTGAGGTCGGTGAGGGGCGGGTGGTGAGGATGACGGGGCATGAGCGGTGCCGCCTGGGTGAGGATGAAGCCGAACAGCTGTTGCTGTCGGGGGCGCCCAAGCTTCATGGCTGGTTCAGTTGCCCGTCACCTGCGGCGCCTACGTTCCGGATGTGCCGCGTGACGAGACCGCCGCGATGGTCGGGCACGGAGGGCCGCGTCAGCGATGAGCCGGTTCATGCGCACGATCGTCATCGCTGCCGAGGTGGTGTTGGTGCTGGTGATCGCCACCCGGTGGGGGGCGGCCGAGTCGAGCACCGCCGAGCCGAACACCGGCCAGCCGAGGACCACCGAGCCGACCGCCGCCGACGCGAGTGTCGCCGATCCGACCGACGTGAACGCCGAGGCGACCGGCGCCGACGCGGGTGGAGCCGACCCGAGTGCCGCCGACGCGACCGCCACCACCGGCGCTGCGCCGGAGCCGACGCGGGTGCTGCTGGCGGGCGATTCGATCATGCGCCAGACCGGCCCGGCGCTCGAGGGCCTGTTCGGCCCGGGCGTCACGGTGGCCAACGAGGCCGTGAACGGCTCTGGCCTGTTGACCCCCGGGCAGGTCGACTGGGTGGCCCGGCTGCAGCAACTGGTCGTCGACGACGACCCCGATGTCGTGGTGGTGCTGTTCATCGGCAACTACACGGACACGGACTACTGGATCGCCGACGACGGTCAGCCCGTGATGCAGGACTCGCTGGCCTTCTTCTCCCTGTGGGCGGCGCAGGCCGACCGCGTGATGGAGGTGCTCGAGTCGTCGGATGCCGACGTGTACTGGGTGCTTCCGCCCCCGGAGTTCACCCCTCAGAATGCCGAGATCACCACCGGACTGCGGCAGGTGTACACGGAGCTGGCCGGGCGCTGGCCTCGGATCCACCTGATCGACGCCAACGACGCGCTGGCAGGACCGAGCGGTGAGTACCTCGACTCGGTCACCGGACCCGGTGGCGAGGTCGTCCCGCTGCGAGCCCCCGACACCGTCCACCTCACCGATGCCGGCGCCTCCCGCCTCGCCGACACCATCCACGGGGCCATCGACGCCAACCCGTAAGGCATCGCTTCCCAAACTTCACGGACGGTTCAGCTCGGCGCAACGTACGACGCCTACCGTCCGACCTCGTGCCCTCTGAGGAGATCCGCCTTCGCACCACGGGTGGCATCATCTCGGTGCCTCCCGGCCGCCCCCTCGAGGAGTGCATCGCCAGCGCCGAGCGGATCCGGTCGAGGCTGATGCTCCAGGTCGATGAAGCGCGCGAGAGGCTGAACGAGGCGGAGTCGAGGGCCTCCACGCCCCCGGAGCTCCTCAGGCGCCTCGGCGGCATCGTCGCCGAGGCCGAGCGGCGCGTCGAACACGGGCGGGCCCCGGCCGCCGACACCCTCGCCGTGCCACCCGGATCGCCGCGGCAGCCGTGACGATGGCCGCCGAGACGATGGCGCTCGACCACGTCCGCCAGCAGGAACTGCGGCTGGGAGGCCTCCTGCGAGACATCGAGGCCCTGCACGCCGAACTGGAGGCGATCGAGCGCCGCATCGGCGAGTTGGACGCTCGCCGCGTCGATGGCGAGGACCCCTCCGCAAGGGCGGCCGGCGCCGAGGCGCTGGCCCGGCGGGTCGCCGAGGCGATGGTGCTTCGTGGCCTCGCCGACGCGGGCTCCGAGCCGGCACGGGACGAACCGCCCGTCCTGGCGTCGGTCGCGCCGGCCCGCCCGCAGGCCGTGGACGTGGTCGACGCGGCCCGGGCCGACGTGGAGACGCCGCGGGTGGAGCGGGTTGCCCACCCAGCGTCCGCAGTCGAGGTCCCGAACCTCGAGGACCGCCCGATCGGGGTCCGAGCGGTGGCACCGGCTCGCCGCGGGGGCTGGGCCCGCCCGGTGGAGATCGCCGTGCACCTCGCGATCCTGCTCGTGCTGATCGCCCTCGCCACGGGCGCGTTCCACTGACCCGTCGGCCCCCGGTGCCGGCGTCGGGCCGGCACCAGGTCGGGGGCCACCTGGGGAGGGCCAGGTCGTGCGAACTGGCGAGCACGCCCCCGCCGGCGGTCGCCTCGGGACGGACCACGACACGCTGCGCCATGGCCACCGGGCCGAGCGGTGCCGGGGGCCGAACGTCCGGTTCGTGGGCCTCCCGGCGATCGTCCGCGACCCGGAGATCTGCCGTGGAGGCATGTCGGCTCGTGGCCGGCAAACGTTAATCCGCCGTTCGGTCGGTCGAAAGGTTCGGCTCGTAGCGTCCGGTCTGTGACCTCCCCAGACCTCATGCAGCCGTCGCCGGTCCTGGCGGTCGGGGACAGGGACGTCGCAAGGGTCGAGCAGTGGGCGACGCGCCAGCGCGCTGAACTGAGCCGGCTCTCGCTGGCCGTGCGCAGTGCGCAGGTGAAGGCCGAGCAGGCCGAACGTGACGCGCCCCCCGGGGCGGAGGCGCCGGAGCACCTGTTGTCCGTCATCGACTCGATGCTCGACGAGGCCGTGCAGGAGGCCGCTCTGGCGGTCGAGGCCGCCCGACGCGAGGCGGCATCCCTGGTTGTCGTCGAGTACGAGCGGGCATCGGCCGAGCTGCGGGCGCTCGGGCTCGATCCCCTGATGTCGCTCGGTCCGACCGGATGGGCGCCGAGCACCATCCCCGACGTCGGCCGACCCGCCGCGGCACGTGCGCTCTGGCAAGGCATCGATGGCGGGGACCGCGCCCGCGTGCCGGTGGCTGAGGCGCGGGGCGCAGAACCGATGGGGCCGAGCGCCGAGCCGCGGAGCGACCTGGGCGAGGGGGCCGAACCTGTGAGCGACGTCGGGGCGGAGGTCGAACCTGTGAGCGACGTCGGTGCGGGCGCCGAACCTGTGAGCGACGTCGATGCGGAGGTCGAACCCGCCGGCGACCTCGGTGCGGAGATCGAGCCGGCCGGCCCCGGTGGCCGAACAGCAGCCGTGTCGGTTGACGCGACAGCGCCGGGAACCGCCCCACCTGACGCCGACCACGCCGGATCGATGGGCGCTGTTCACGCCCGGTGGTCCGAGCCCGAGCACGCCGCCAACGCGCGCGTGGGCGCCACCGATGGCCACGCCGCTCAGACGTCCGGACTGCAAGGCGCCGACGACGGCGACTGGCGCGACGACGGGGACTGGCGCGACGACGGGGACTGGCGCGACGACGGGGACTGGCGCGGCGGGCCAGGACGGGCCACGGACAGGCGCCCTGTCGATCACGTGGTGCCGGCCGCCCTCGGACGTTCCGCGACCCGCTCGATGGCCGGTGTGATGGCGCCGAGCATCGAGTGGCCTGCGCTCGACGGTCCGCTGCCGCTGAGCGCCTTCCCGTCGCGGTGGCCCGATCCCGAACGAGCCGCACGGGAGTTCCCCGGCCCGGACGATGTGGGCGTCGGTCACGCACCGCGGCCGCGCGATGCCGAGGACGCCGAGTTGTTCGACGAGTTCTGGCGTGGACCGGAGCTGTTCGACGTGTTCTGGGGCGACGTGGAGAGCCGACACCCGATCCGAGACCGGCTGCTCCGCCGGGCGACCGAGGAGCACCTGTGAGCGGGAGGTCGCACAGCAACGGCCGCGCCGCTCGCGCAGGTGGCAACGAGCCCATCGTCGTGCAGGTCGACGATCTCGATGACGAGCCGATCGCCGGCCTCGGCGACGTGGACTGGCGCCAGTCGTACGACCGCGAGAGCGTCGACCGCTACCTCGCCGCGGTCGAGGTGGAGAAGGCGCGGTTGCTCGCCGAGATCCGTGTCGCCGAGGAGCGGGCGGCCGCCGCCCAGCAGCGGCACCGCGTGAGCACGACCGAGCGCGACGCACGGCTGGGGGCGCTGGTGCTGGCGGCCCGCGACGAGATCGAGCGAATCGACGCCGAGCACCGGGCGACGGCGGCAGCCCTTCGCGTGCAGGCGGAGGAGGAGGCCGCCCGAATCCGTGACCGGGCGCAGGCCGACGCGGCTGCCGTGCGCGAGGTGGTCGCCTCCATGACCGCCACCGCCGCTCAGGGCGGGTCGTCCGAGGGCGACGAGACCGCATCGCCCGGCAGTGGGGCCGTCGAGCAGGTGTCGCAGGAGCCGCGCCATGCCGGCTGAGGAAGCGGCCACCATCGGCCGAGCCGCGGCCCTGGCGAGCGGGGCCGGTCCCGCTCTGGTGACGGTCGAGGTGGCCGACGACCGCGACGTCGAGCCGCTGCTACGCCGCGCTGGCGCCGATCTCTCTGCGCTCAGGCTTCGCCTCGGCGCCGCCAACCGCCGGGCCCTAGGGGCTGAGGCGCTGGTCGACGCCGATGGCTCGCTGGACTTCGTGGCGCTCCGGGAGGACCTGAGCGCGCTCCGCCGTCAGTTGCAGCACGAGCGGGCAGAGCATCGGCGACTACTCGACCTCGAGCTCGAACGCGCCCGAGCAGAGGCCACCGACATGATCGACACTGCCCGCACCGCGGCGGCCGAGGTGGTTCGGGCGGCGAGCATCGAGCTCGCCGTCGCGGTGGCCACGTTGGATGGGTCGTCCCCACCGCAACCGATCGAACCGCCGGTCGAGACGGGTGCACCGGTGGTTGGCGTCGCGCCGGTGGTTGGCGTCGCGGCGCCGACCGTGGTGCCCGCCCCGGTGGCGGAGAAACCTCAGCCGTCGTTCGTGGAGCGGCTGCTGCACCGCGAGGTGGGCTTGCCCCTCGTCGAGGTCGCGATCTTCCTGCTCCTGCTGCTCGCGTTGTTGCGGTGACGTCGTGGCAGTAGCGATCGCTCCGCCGGCCAGCACCGTTCGCTCGGGGCCACCTCCCGAGCCGCGCCCGCCCGACCCCCGCCGTCTGAAGGCGAAGAAGGACCGCGGTGACCAGATCTTCCGTGGTGGCTCCTACCTGGCGGGATGCAGCGTGCTCGCCATCATGGCCGCCGTCGGCTTGTTCTTGTCCATCGAGGCCTTCAGCGCGTTGAAGAGCCAGGGCGTCAGCTTCCTCACGACTGCTGAGTGGCAGCCGGATCGTGGGGAGTTCGGCATCGCGTCCGTGATGCTCGGCACAGGGCTGATCGCTCTTGTCGCCGTTGCGGTGGCGGTCCCGATCTCGATGGGAACCGCGCTGTTCATCACCGACATCGCCCCGGCGCGGCTGCGGAGCTCGCTCGTGTCGCTGGTCGACCTGATGGCCGCCGTGCCGAGTGTCATCTACGGGCTGTGGGGCCTCTTCTTCTTCCAGGGCGCGGTCATCGGGCTGTCCCGCTGGATGTCGACCTGGCTGGGGTGGATCCCGATCTTCGCAGTCGAGGGGGCTGATCCGAGCGACCCGCTGTCGAACACCACCGTGTTCACCGCGTCCACCTTCATCGCCGGCATCGTCGTCGCCCTGATGGTCATGCCCATCCAGTGCTCGGTCATGCGCGAGGTGTTCTCCCAGGTGCCCATCGGTGAGCGGGAGGGCGCCTTCGCGCTCGGGTCCACCCGGTGGGGGATGATCCGCATCGTCTCGCTGCCGTTCGCACGCGGCGGGATCATCGGCGGCACCATGCTCGGGCTGGGCCGGGCGTTGGGCGAGACGATCGCGGTGTACCTCATCATCTCGCCGCGTTTCGACATCAACTTCCACGTCCTCGAGGCCGGCGGGAACTCGGTGGCCAGCCTCATCGCCCTCCGGTACGCGGAGGCATCCGGCTTCGGACTCTCGGCCCTCTTCGCCGCCGGCCTCGCCCTGTTCGCCATGACGCTGCTGGTGAACTTCGTGGCGTCGTGGTTCGTGGCCCGATCGCGGTCCGGGGCGGACAGCGAAGCATGAGCACCACGACGATCCTCGAACGACCAGCATCGGCGGAGCCCGCGGCGCCGCCGACGACCGTGCTGCCCCAGATCGTCGCCACGGCCGTCCCTCCGAACCGGTTGCGGACCCTGAGCCACCTGTCGCGGGCCGACCTCATGAACCTCGGCGGGGCCGTGCTCAGCTCGGTGTGCCTGACGCTGTTGCTCTTCGGCAGGGTCGCGCCGCTGTCCGGCCCACTCGGGTTCGTCCTCGTCGCCTGGTGCGCCTTCTTGGCGATCTACGCCCTCCTGGTGTCGATGGACGACAGCCGACCGGTGGTCGTCGACAAGGTGATGTCCGCGGTGCTCGTCTCGGCGTGGGCCGTCGCGGTGGGCGCGCTGGTGTCGGTGATCGTCTTCACCCTCTGGAAGGGCAAGGAGGCGCTGCTCACCGTCAACCTCTACACGCAGGACATGAGCCGGGCCGGACCGGCCGACCCCATCACCGTCGGCGGCATCGGCCACGCCATCGTCGGCACGCTCATCATCATCGGGATCGCCATCGTGCTCACCGTGCCGCTGGGCCTCGCCTGCGCGGTCTTCCTGAACGAGATGCACAACCGGTTCGCCCGCTTCGTGCGCACCGTCGTCGACGCCATGACGGCCCTCCCGTCGATCCTCGCCGGCCTGTTCATCTTCGCCACCTGGATCCTGATCCTCGGCTTCGAGCGGTCCGGCATGGCGGCGGCCATCGCGGTGAGCATCATGATGCTGCCGATCATCATCCGGTCGGCGGACGTGGTCCTTCGTCTGGTGCCCGGGAACCTCCGTGAGGCATCGGCTGCCGTCGGGGCGCCGGAGTGGCGCACCGTGGGCCACGTGGTGCTGCCGACCGCCCGGTCGGGCCTGGCCACCGCGGTGATCCTCGGCATCGCCCGCGGCATCGGCGAGACCGCCCCGGTCCTGCTCACCTCGGGCTACGCGGCGTCGCTCAACGTCAACCCCACCGAGAACCCGATGGTGTCGCTGCCCTTGGCCACCTTCGAGTTCGTGAAGTCACCGCAGCCCGCCCTGGTGGCTCGCGGCTTCGCCACCGCGGCGGTGCTCATGGTGCTCGTGCTGGTCCTGTTCGCCATCGCCCGGATCCTCGGCGGCCGCCAGGCCGGCCAGCTCGGGACGCGCCAGGCCAAGCGCATCCGGGCCCGATCGGCCCGAGACGTGCAGCGGTTCGAGACCCGGCAGTCCCGCTCTGTGGGGCCGCTCGGGCCCGGGCACCTCGAGGAGCCAGCCACATGACCTCCCGCCAGTCGCTGTCTGGTCGGCGCCTCGTGCTGCTGTTCGTCCTGGTCCTCGCCCTGATCTCCGCCACCGGGGCACCGGTGCGTCGGGCGGAGGCCGCGCCCAGCTACCAGCGCATCTCGGGCGAGGGCTCGTCGTGGTCAGCCGGCGCGATCGACGCCATGCGGGTGAACGTCCGGCAGTTCGGCATCACCGTCGACTACACCCCCAGCGGCTCCAGTGCCGGTCGCCAGAACTTCCTCAACGGCACGGTCGACTTCGCGGCGTCGGACATCCCGTTCCAGTTCGATCCCGAGGACGGCTCGGCTCCGGAGAACCCGGCCCCGGGGAGCTACGCCTACATCCCGGTGACCGCGGGCGGAACCGCGTTCATCTACAACCTCAAGATCAACGGGCAGCGGGTCACGAACCTGCGGCTCTCGGGCGAGAACGTGGCCAAGATCTTCACGGGGGCCATCACCACCTGGAACGACCCGGCGATCCAGGCCGACAACCCGGGCCTCACCATGCCGGCCCGCAGGGTGGTGCCCGTCGTGCGGTCGGAGGGATCGGGTTCGACCGCTCAATTCACGCTCTGGATGATCAGGCAGCACGCCGCGATCTGGCAGGCCTACTGCGAACGGTCGGGCCGCGCCCCGGCCTGCGGTCAGACGTCGTACTACCCGACCATCCCCGGCATGATCGCCCAGTCGGGTGACCTGGGCGTGACGGGCTACGTCACCCAGAGCTTCGCCGAGGGCGCCATCGGGTATGTGAACTACTCCTACGCGCTCGGCTCGCAGTTCCCGGTGGTCAAGGTCCTCAACAACGCGGGCTACTACACCGAGCCCACACCAGCCAACGTGGCGGTCTCGCTCCTGAAGGCCCGCATCAACACGACGCAGGGACCCAACTACCTCACGCAGGTGCTCGACGGTGTCTACACCGACACGGACCGTCGTAACTACCCGCTCTCGTCCTACTCCTACTTCATCTTGCCGACGAGGGTCCAGGGCCAGTTCAACGAGGCGAAGGGCCGGACCCTCGGGGCGTTCACCTATTACGCCATGTGCCAGGCGCAGCAGCAGTCGGCGTCGCTCGGCTACTCCCCGATTCCGATCAACCTGGTGCAGGCCAGCTTCGACCAGATCCGCCGGATACCCGGGGCCGAGGTGAAACGCATCAACGTCCAGGAGTGCGACAATCCGACGTTCTCGCCCGACGGCACGAACCTGCTGGCCCAGAACGCGCCGTTCCCAGCCGACTGCGACAAGCAGGGACCCACCCAGTGCGCGACAGGAAGCGGCGGGTTGGCCGACACGCCGACCCCTGTCTCCACCGGCGCCAGCGGTGGGGGCGGCGGCGGTGGGGGCGGTGGGGGCGGTGGCGGCGGTGGGGGCGGTGCCGGTGCCGGTGCCGGTGGTGGTGGCGGCGGCGGTGGTGCCGGAACCACGACGGACACCGCGTGTGATCCCGAGACCGGTGTCTGTTCCGGCGCGAGGGGCAACTCGAGCGAGCTGGCGGTTGCCACGCCGACGGTGCTGGCCGGGTCGAACGGATGGTCGTCGACACAGACCCTGATGCTCCTCGTCACGTCCTTCATCCTGGCCCTGGTCTTCGTGCCCGCGTACCTGTGGCGCAGGTTGTCGACGAAGCAGGGGAACGGGAGACCGTGACCCGCCCGATCTCGCGTTCCCCGCTCGGCGGCGCCGCTCGGACTCCCCGGCGCCCCCGGGCGATCGCGGTCGCCCTCGCATCGGTCCTGGCACTGTCGTTCCTCTCGTCGGCCCCGTCGAACGCCAGCTCCGTGCCCGGTAGCGCCGGCACCGACACCTCACTCCCGGCCACGCCATCGCAGGTGACGGTCAGCGGCCGAGGCGACTTCTCCACCCTGCGGGTCACGGTCAACCAGACCCGGAACCTCGTCAACCAGGCCGTGTCCATCACCTGGACCGGCGGCCACCCGACCGCACAAGGCCCCGGTCGTTTCGGTGCGGAGTACCTGCAGGTCATGCAGTGCTGGAGCGATGACGACGGACCCGATCCGGAGAACCCGGGCCCACCACCCGAACAGTGCGTCGCCGGCGCCAGGGCCGGGGTGTACGGCGGGCTCCCGGGCGGGATCTACCCCGGCGGCTTCGCCATGACCCGGGTCATCAGTCGCCGGTCCTGGGAGAACTTCGACCCGGACATCGGCTTCCTCGAGGAGTCCACGGGCAACGTCTGGCGGCCCTTCCGGGCCGTCGACGGCACCGTGGTCAACTCCCACGTCGACCCCGCGTTCAACCCCGCTGCCGTCGGCGGCAACTTCTGGCTGAACCCGTACTTCAACAGCATCACCACCAACGAGCTGGCGGCATCCGCCACCGGACCGAACGGGACCGGCGCCGACCTCTTCACCGTCGACACCGGTGTCGAGTCCTCGGGCCTCGGCTGCGGCCAACGCCTCGTGCCGGCCGGAGGCGGCGAGCCGCGCATACCGAAGTGTTGGATCGTGGTCGTGCCGCGGGGGAGCGCGGCCCAGGAGAACGCGGGGACGCCGTATGCCGACGAGTCCTCCCAGTTCGGGGTGTTCACGTCGCCGCTCACGCCCGAGGCGTGGAGCAACCGGATCGCGATCCCGATCGAATTCAACCCCGTCGACAGCCCGTGCTCGTTGTCGGCGACCGACCGACGCATCGTCGGCACCGAGCTGGCGTCGCCGGCGATCACGAGCTGGCAGCCCAAGCTCTGTGCCACTCCGGGACAACCGCCCTACAGCTACGCCAACGTCAGCGACGCAGCCGCGCGCCAACAGATCGTGGCGCCGGAGGTCGGTGCCCCCGGCATGGCCATCACGCAGCGGGCCATCGACCCCGCGACCATCGATGACGCGAGCCCGGTGGTGTATGCACCGGTCAGCCTGTCCGGGGCGGTCATCGGGTTCAACGTCGAGCGCAACCCGAGGGTCGACGCCCCCGACGAGGAACAGGACCTCAGCGGCGTTCGCGTCGCCACCATCAACCTCACGCCCCGGTTGGTGGCCAAGCTCCTCACCCAGTCGTATCGCGAGCAGGTCACCATCGTTCGCGCGCCGGACTATCCCTGGATGGCCTCGAACCCGGCCCACATGGGCCTCGATCCGGACTTCCTCCAGTTCAACCCGGAGTTCGCGCTCCTTCAGATCGCGGGGGGCCGGAGCTTCGGCGGCTTGATGCTGCCCGGAGGCAACTCCGACGTCGCCCACCAGGTATGGGAATGGGTGCTGGCCGATCCGGAGGCCAGGGCTTGGCTCGACGGAAACCCGGACCCGTGGGGCATGGAGGTCAACCCGGTCTATGCCACCACCGCCGCGGCGAACAGCAACGGCACTGCCTTTGGCACGCCGATCCCTGATTCGTTCCCCAAGGCCGACCCGTACTGCTTCCAGGGCGCACCCCGGGGCCCGGACAATTCGATCGTGCCGCCACCGCTGTGCGGGACGGACTGGCTTCCGTACACCCAGTCGATGCGAGCCGCGGCCCGCCAGACTCGACTCGCCGACGACCTCTCGAAGACCGTGGAGAACCCGTTCGCGATCTCGTCGGACCAGGTGTATGTCCGTGACCAGCCGCAGTACCTGGGCCGTCGGGCGATCCTGTCGCTCACCGACACGGCCTCGGCGGCCCAGTACGGCGTGCAGGCTGCCCGGCTGAGCCGGGCCGGCGACAACGGACCAGACCGCACCTTCATCGCCCCCGACACCGCCGGTCTCACCGCCGGCGTGGCCGCCATGCGCCCGAGCACCGAACCTGCCGTGCTGGCGCCGGACCCGACGGCCGCCAAGCCGGGGGCCTACCCGCTGGCAGCACTCACGTATGCCGCGATCCGGCCCCTCGAGCTCGACGGCGAGGCGCGCTCGGACTACGCCGCCTTCATCGACTACGCCGCGGGCCCGGGCCAGGTGGCCGGGCTCGAGCTGGGCCAGTTGCCCGTCGGCTACGCACCCCTGCCGCCGGCCTTGCGCTCGCAGGCCACCGCCGCCGCCACGGCGGTGCGGAACCTCCAGCCGACCCCTGACGTCGTCGAGCCCGTGGCGTCGCCGGTACCCGTGGCGAGCAGCAGTTCCGGCTCGCCGACCTCTGGCACGACGCCCACCACCGCGCCGGCGGCCGACGAGACGGCGGCACCGGCGGAGACCGTTGCCGGCACCCCCACCGACAACGGCCTGCTCACACCGATCGTGGCGTTCGCGCGCAGCGGACTGGTGCTTCCGGTGCTGGTGGTGCTGGCCGTCGCCGCGGCGCTCGGCGCGCTGGAGATCACGAAACGCAACCGCCGAGGGGCCCGAGCGGGGCCGGAGAGCGGGAGAACGGGAGCTGTGGCAACGGGTGGCCCGTCGTGACCCGGCCGCGTCGTCGGGTGGGGCCTCGGGTCGTGGCGACGGCCGCGGTCGTCGCAGCCGTTTCGGTCGTGTCCGGGCTGTGGGTCGACCCCGTCGCCGCCCACGGGGAGCGAGCCGGCTCGGGCACCGTGACCGCTCCCGGTGGGAGCACGCTCGACCACGGCGGCAGCGCCACACCGTTCACCTTCCAGCTCCCGTCCGGCGCGGCCTGCCCCGGCGACAGCGCCAACGACGGCTACCGGATCCAGAGCTTCGTCGTCCCGGCCGACGTCGACCCCGGCGACCTCACCTACGAGTCGACCAAGCCCGCCGGTGAGGGGCTCTGGGCGCTCTACGCCACGACCAGCGACCCCTTCGTCCAGGGCCTCACCGCGGTCGCAACCGACCGTGGCGATCCCGGCGTCATCGACCAGTTGCCCGCACTCGACTTCGCGGTGTTCCCTCCCGGAACCCTCGCCGAGGGCGTCAACCACATCGGCATCGCCTGCACCCTCTACAACGAGACCGTCCGCTACTGGGACACCGACGTCGTCCTCACCAACACCCCGGGGGACTCGCCCGCCCACCTCACGTGGGTGGTCCCCGGGGCCCCGGCGAGGTCGGGCTCGTCGTCGTCCCGCGTCCGCTCGTTCGCCATCGGCGTCGTCGTCCTCGCGGTGCTCATCGCCGCGTTCGCCCTGACCCGTCGCCGTCGCTCTGCGGCGGCGCGCCCCAAGGAGAAGTCACAATGACCCTGACCCCGCAGCGACGGCGACTGGCCGGTCACGCGGCACGGGCCGGTGCGGTGATGTCGGCCGGCATGTTCCTGCTCAGCCTGTGGACGGTGGCGATCGCCGGCCGTTCGCCGGCCGACGCCGCGACCAACAACGGCGCGGCGTCGATCGTCGGTGCCGGCGGCACGCACGAACCGCTCACCAGCGGGGGGAGCGCCACCGAGTTCAACCTGAGCCTGGGTACCAACCCGGTGTGCCCGGGGGACAGCGCCAGCGGCAACTACCGGGTGCAGAGCTTCATGATCCCGGCGTCGGCGGACATCGATGCGATGACCTTCGACGCCAACGGACCGGTGGCCGTGGGCAGCCAGTTCCGCCAGCCGCTGTTCGACACCAACAGCAGCCCGTACGTCAACAAGCTCACCGACCTGGCGGTTCCGCCGGCGACCACCGGAGGCATCTCGGGGCTGCCGGCGTTCAACTTCGGGGTGTTCACCCCGGGTGACGTCCCCATCGGCGACTACACGATCGGCATCGCCTGCACCCTCGGCTCGGCCGGACCCGACCAGCTCAAGACGTTCTGGAGCGTCACCGTCGCCGTGACCGAGCGTGCCGATGATCTCCCCGCCGGCATCACCTGGACGGTCACGACGACGCCGACCACGACCACGACCGAGGGTGGTTCGACGACGACGACCACCGACGGTTCGACGACGACGACCGCCGGTGAGACCACGACGACGACGACCGGTGACTCGACGACGACCACCACCGGTGACTCGACGACGACGACGACCTATTCGTTCGGCGCGTCGGATCCGTCGGACCCGTCGGTGTCCAGCACCGTCGGCGACCTTCCGCTCACCGGATCCTCGCCGGGGCACCTCGTGGCCTGGGGGCTCTGCCTCATCGTCTTCGGGAGGATGGCCGTCCTCCTCGGCCGGCAGCCGAAGGCGCCGCCGCGACCCGGCGGATGACCACCCCCGTCGCCACGGTCCGGGGTGACACCCCGGACCGTACGCGCCGGGATCCCGTGGTCCCCCTCCCACCGCTCAGCCCCCGAGCCGAACTGGCCCGGGGCGTGCTGATCGTGATCGTGGTGCTGAGTGTCAGCTTGATGCTGGAGCTGCTGGTGATGAGCGGACTCCAGCAGCGGGCCGCCCAGCAGCGCCTGTTCGACCACTTCCGTGCCGAGTTGGCCCTCGGCACCGCCCCGACCGGCCCCACGGACCTGAACGGCGACGTGCTGGCGTTGGGGGATCCGGTGGCGTACCTCGAAGCACCCTCGATCGGCCTGCGCCAGGTCGTCGTGGAGGGCTCCCTCCCGAGCACGCTGTTCGACGGACCGGGGCACCGACGCGACACTCCGTTGCCCGGGCAGGAGGGCACCTCGATCATCATGGGCAGGCGGGCGTCGTTCGGCGGCCCGTTCTCCCGGCTCTCGGATCTGCAGGAGGGTGACCCCATCCGGGTCACCACCGGGCAGGGCGCCTTCGACTACGAGGTCCTCGGCGTGCGCCACGACGGCGATCCGGCCCCCAACCCGCCTGCCGCGGGCAGGAGCCGCCTCCTCCTGGCGACCGCCGACGGCGCGGCCTTCGTTCCCAACGGTGTCGTGCGAGTCGACGCCAAGCTCGAGGCGGAAGCCGTCGGTGGCCCGGCCCGGCTCCTCGGTCCTGCGGACCTCCCCGCCGGTGAGCAGTTCATGGCGTCCGACACCGGCACGCTGTTCGCCCTCGTGCTCTGGCTCCAACTCCTGATCGCCCTGGTCGCCGTGGCGATCTGGGCCTGGCATCGCTGGAGCCGGGCCAAGACCTGGGTCGTGTTCCTGCCGCCCGTGATGCTCGTCGGGGTGCTCGTGTCCAACGAGGCGGCTCACCTCATGCCGAACCTGCTGTGACGACCCTGCTGTGACGACCCTGCCGTGACGAACGAGGAGCCTGCTGTGTCCGATGTGGAAGCACCCCACCCGTCCCTCCGCCTCGTCGGCGCCGAGGTGGAGCGCGCCTCGTTCGCTGGGGGATCGGTCGTGCAACTGGTGGAGGGCGATCCGAGCGGGCCGGACGCCACCGTGGTCGACGTGTACCCCGCCACCGTCGTGGTCACCTCCGAGCGGCTGGTGGCGGTCGAGGGCGACCTCGAGTGGGAGTGGTACCTCGACGACATCGAGGCCGTGCACCACGGTGGCGACGAGCGGTGGACGGTCGTCGCGGTCCCGGGGGTGAGCGATCACGGGGTGAGCGTGCGGGCCGAGGACCTCGCCGAATTCCGCCGGGTCCTGACCCGGGCGATGGGCGAGGCCGACGACCTCGAAGGTGACATCGAGGGGGCCGGTGAGCCCGGTCTGACGTGTGAGCCCGATCTGACGGGTGAGCCCGATCTGACGGGTGAGCCCGATCTGACGGGTGAGATCGGTTTGACGGGTGAGATCGGTTTGACGGGTGAGCCCGATCTGACGGGTGAGCCCGATCTGACGGGTGAGATCGATGTGACCGGCGAGATCGATGTGTCCGATGCGGTCGATGTGTCCGGTGCGGTCGAGATCGCCGGCGATCCCGAGGGTGTGCCCGATGGGGCCGGTGAGCCTGCCCCCACGAGGTCCGGACCGGCCCGTGCGCGGCTGCGTCCGCGATCGCGGGCCCGTCGCGCGCGTCGTCGGGTCTCGACGTCGACCACGCTCGACTCGCCCCCGCCGTTGGCCACGCTCGAGGCCAGGGAGATCTCGGCCTGGTTCGGCAACCATCACGTGCTCGACCGGGTGTCGCTGGAGATGGCCGCGGGTCAGGTGACGGCCCTCATCGGGCCGTCGGGCTGCGGCAAGAGCACCTTCCTGCGGATCCTGAACCGCATGCACGAGATGATCTCGACGGCGTCGCTGTCGGGCGAGGTGCTGCTCGACGGCGAGGACATCTACGACGCCAACAAGAAGCTCGCCGACGCCCGGCGCCACATCGGGATGGTGTTCCAGAAGCCCAACCCGTTCCCGGCCATGTCGATCTACGACAACGTCGTGGCCAGCTTCCGGCTCACCGGGGTGAAGATGGGCAGCGAGGCCAAGGACGAGGTCGTCGAGTCCTGCCTCACGAAGGCGGGACTGTGGACCGAGGTCCGCGATCGTCTGCGCATGCCCGGTGGCGGCCTCTCGGGGGGGCAGCAGCAGCGGTTGTGCATCGCCCGTGCCCTCGCGACACGTCCCCGGGTGTTGCTCATGGACGAGCCGTGCTCGGCCCTCGATCCGACCTCCACCCGTCGCATCGAGCAGACGATCACCGAGTTGGGCTCGGAAGTGACCATCGTGATCGTGACGCACAACATGCAGCAGGCGGCACGGGTGTCGGATCAGTGCGCGTTCTTCCTGGCCGAACAGGGAACACCGGGCGTGATCGTGGAGCACGGGCCCACCGACGTCATGTTCCAGTCGCCGCAGGACGAGCGGACGAACGATTACGTGAACGGGCGTTTCGGGTAGACGGCAGGTGAAATCGGCACGCGTCGGCGAAGCCTTCACCTCGTGGTCACCGTGCGGACGACGGAGCGACGATCGGCATTGAAACCATCGCCGTCGTCGGGTCGATCAGCGAACCGTACCGGAGGGCGCGAACCGCTGCTCCGAACCCAAACCAAGAGGGAGCACGACTGCAGATGACGACATCACTGTTGAAAGCGAGGGTGGCCAAGGGGGCTGCCGTGGCCGCGTTCGTTGCCATCGGTGCGTGCGCCGTGGTGACGATCGGCCTCAGCTCCGCCGGGGCCGATCCCCAGTTCGTGAACGCGTTCGTCGGGGTCGGGTCCGACACCACCCAGGACGTGATGAACGCGCAGGCCGGTTTCGCGAACGGTCACAACTACACGCCGCTCCAGAGCAGCGCCGCCACCGGCTACAAGCAGGTCGCCTCGTTCGACGCGCTCGTGCCCGGCTCTTCGGACAACTGCATCACGCCGAAGCTCAAGGCCCCGACCATCTACCGCTCGTTCGGCTCGAGTGAGGGCCGCCGGGCCCTCAGCCGGGCCATCGACGGTGGTGCCTACGGCCCCGTCGCCCAGTGCGGCGGTTCCAAGCCGGTCGCCGGTCTGATCGACTTCGCCCGTTCCTCGGCCGGTCCGGCCAGCGGTGACACCGGCACGGCCTTGACCTACATCCCCTTCGGTCGGGACGGTGTCAGCTTCGCGTACTACGCGAACGGCGTGGCCAACCCCGTCACCTCGCTCACGCGCGCGCAGCTGACCTCGCTGTTCACCACCGGTCCCCAGAACATCAACGGGGTCAACGTGATCCCGTGTGGCATCCAGCTCGGCTCGGGCACCTACAGCTTCTGGAACACGGTGACCACGGCCACGGCCGGCCAGGAGGCGGCCGCCACCGCCACGTGCAACGCCGCCACGACCACGTCGACCGGTGACGGGCGCATCGAGGAGAACAACGGGAACGCGTTGAAGGCCAAGGGCGACGCCCTCTCCGGCAGCCAGGTCATCGTCGGGTTCTCGGCCGCCAACTTCATCGCCAAGTCCAACGGCGTGGGCTCACAGACGATCCCCGCCGGCATCGACCTCGGTGCCATCAGCAACAACGGCTCGAGCGTGAACCTGGGCAAGCCCTACTCCGGCACCGCCCCGAACCTGGTCCCGAGCTCGACCTTCTACAGCGACAGCGTCTTCGGCCGCAACGTCTACAACGTGTTCGACACCGCCCGGGTGACCGGCTTCGGCAACAACGACCTCAAGAGCATGTTCGTCGGTCCCACGTCGTCGCTCTGCTCGGGTACCGCCCAGACGATCGTGAACACGTTCGGGTTCCTGACCGCGCCGAACTGCGGCGTGACGACCATCACCGGCTCGCTCCTCACGGGCATCCAGTAGCCGCACCGCGGCTCCAGATCCCAACCTCTCGAAAGGAACCCTTAGTGAGATCCATTCTCAGGAAAGCCCTCGCGGGGACCGCGATGCTCGCCGTCCTCGCCACCGTCAGCCCGTTCATCGGCGGTGTCACCCCGGCGTTCGCAGCCACCGACAACGGTGTGGCCACGACCAGCCCGAACAGCGGCACCAGCGGCACGAACTTCACCATCGGTCTGGGTGCCAACCCGGCCTGCCCGGGTGACTCGGCCACCGGTGGCTACCGGATCCAGAGCTTCATGATCCCGGCGTCGGCCGACATCGACAGCACCCTGACGTTCGGCTCGAACGGGCCGACGGCGGTGAGCGGCGAGTTCCGCCAGCCGCTGTTCGACGCCAGCAGCAGCCCGTACGTCAACAAGCTGACCGACCTGGCCGTGCCGCCCGCGACGACCGGCGGCATCTCCGGCCTTCCCCAGTTCAACTGGGGCTCGGTGTTCACCCCCGGCCAGGTGCCGGCGGGCCAGTACAAGATCGGCATCGCCTGCACGCTCGGTGCGGCCGGTCCGAGCCAGCTCCAGTCGTACTGGGCCAGGACCGTCACGGTCGCGGCAACCGGTGTCGGCAGTGGCGGCCCGGCCCAGTTCACCTGGGTCGGCGGCTTCGCCGCTCAGGCGCCGGTGCTGATCTCGCCGCTGGGCATCGGTGACGGCAGCCTCACGGCGACCTTCACCCAACCCGGCACTCCCGACCCGGTCGTGACCGCTTACACGGCGACGGCGACACCGACCGGTGGCGGCGCCGCCGTGACCGAGACGGGGGCGACCTCGCCCATCACCATCGACGGTCTGGCGAACGGCACGTCGTACAACGTGACCGTCCACGCCACCAACGGCGTGGGCAACAGCGCCGAGAGCAACGTGGTCAGCGGCACGCCGATCCTGCCGGTCTACAAGGTCGACGGCGAGATCCGCCGGGCGTCGCAGACCGCCTTCGTGGGCGACGGGGTGTACAACAGCACCGCGGCGAACCAGTCGCGCTCGGTGAGCGTGCACCGCGGCCAGACCACGTCGTTCGTCGTCCGGATCCGCAACGAGGCCAACGTCACGGACTCGATCACCGTCCAGGGCCCGGGCAACACGACCGGGTTCACCGTCCAGTACCTCCAGGGCACGACCGACGTGACCGCCGCCGTGGTGGCCGGGACGTTCGTGTTCGAGGACATGGCCCCGAACAGCACCCGCAACCTCAAGGTCAAGGTCACCGTCGCCGCCAACGCGACCGTGAACGCGACGAAGACCGTGAAGATCAAGGCGATCTCGGTGGGCAACACCACGAAGAAGGACGTGGTCGCGGCCAAGGTGACCGCCATCCGGTAACCGTCAGCATCGGGGCTCGATGAGCTCCGGCAGTCGGTGCAACGGTCCCGGACTCCCACCGGGACCGTTGCATCCGGCTGTCTCGGGCTCCTGCACTGCCAGGTGAATCGTGTGATGTCGTTCAGTTGTCTCCAGATGACGTTGGTCGTCGCGGCCGGTGACTCGGCGGCGACGCTCCCGCGCGGACGTGGCGCATGATCATCGCCCGCGTCGACCAGACCATGGCCTCAGTGCGACCACGGGGGATCCCTCCCGGGCGCGGAAGGCGGTGTGGTCTGGTGCTGGGCAGGGTGGCGGTCGCGGTGGCCGTGGTCGGTTCGGTTGCCGGCGCGGCCGTTCCTGCGGACGGGGCCACGGCCGGGACGACGGCCCGCCTGAGCGCAACCGCGGATCCGCCGGCGACCCCTCCGACCCCTCCGGCGACCACGCCGCTGACCGATCAGGCGCCGACGTCGCCCGGGTTGCCTGCCGTCGATCCGTCGCCTCGGATACGGGTGTTGCTGGCCCGGATCGAGGTGATCGCTGCCCAGTCCGCACTCACCGACCAGCAGCGGTCTGCCGAGGTGGCCCGCGACGAGAAGGCCGAGGCGCAGGCGGCGGTCGACCGGGCCGAGCAGGCGGTGACCGACGCCGAACGCCGTGTGAGCGCGACCCGCGGTCAACTCGCTTCGACGGCCGTGTACGCGTACATGCACGCGCCCGGCGGCGACCTTCCGTCGGCGCTGCAGGGCGACGCCACCGCAAGCGGTCGCGAACGGGAGCTGTTCGCGGCCTCGGTGGGTCACCACGAACGCCAACTCGCCGCCGACCAGGACGCCCTGGATCGCGCCAGAGGCGACCTCGACGCGGCCCGACGGGTGCTCGACGGGGCCCGGCAGGACGCGGCCGATCGGGACCGCCAGGTCGCGGCGGCCGCGAGCGCGCTCGGTGACGCGAGCGACGAGTTGCGCGCCGCGGGAGCGGACGAGGCGCTTCCCTCGGGGTCGACGTCGTGGCAGCTCTCGATCGAAGGGCCGAGTGCGTTCACCGCCGAGGAGTTGGCGCAGTGGTACCACGCACAGGGCCATGGTTCGCAGGCGACGGTGCCCATCGCCCACCTGACCCGCTCGTTCGTCAACAAGGGCACGGCGGAAGGGATCCGCGGCGACGTGGCGTTCGCGCAGTCGATCCACGAGACCGGTTGGTTCGCCAACATCGACACGATCGCGGCCAACAACTTCGCTGGGATCGGCCACTGTTCGGCGTGCCCCGCAGGCTTTCCGTTCGCCACCGCCGACATGGGCGTGCTGGCCCAGATCCAGCTGCTCGAGTCCTACGCCGAGGCCGACCCGATCTACGACCGTCCCCGTGCGGCCCCGACCCTCGACGGCCCACGCGGTTGCTGTCAGACCTGGTCGGAGCTCGCTGGTGTGTGGGCCAGCGACCCCGACTACGGGCGCCACATCCTCGCCCGCTACGCAGCCATGCTGGAGTGGCTGGTGGCCGAGCGCACCGCCGGGACCTGATCGTCGCACCACCTCGGATCGCCGGTGGCGACCTCGCCGGGATCGGTGTCGGTGGGACTGGCAAGATGCGAGCGTGAGCCGGCCCGTCGTCGCCGCGGTTGCCCTGGCCGCGGTCGCCCTGGCCGCGGTGGCGATCGCCGGCTGTGGGTCGGGCGACGACGACGCCGGCGCGTCGGGCACCACCACGATCGCCGGCGGGCCGCCGATCCACGCCGTGATCCAGAAGTCCCGCGTCTTCGAGGCGCAGCACAAGCTCGAGCTCGTGCTGCGCGACGACGATCGGGAGGTGATCGTCCTCGACACCCTGCAGCTGCGCTCGCCGCTGTTCACCAGGGTCCCCGACCAGGTGCGCCACTCGGAGCTGCAGCCCGGACGGGCGGTCCGCATGCCCATCGACTACGGCGCCCCGGTGTGTGGCGCCGAGCTCGACGCGGCACGCGAGCAGCCCACCACGCTGGTCGTGACCATCGAGGGCGAGCACCGTGAGGTGCCGCTCGTGCCGGACCCCGCGAACGCCCTGACGAGGCTCAACCGCCAGCAGTGTGGCGTCCAGGAGGTGTTCGACGCCGCCGACATCGGCTTCGGCGACGACCTCACCCCCTCGGGGCCCTACGCCGTCGAGACGACGCTCGAGATCGACCGCGGCAGCGGCGACCACGAGGTGCAGGTGGACGAGGTGCGCAGCAGCATCATCTTCACCCTGGAGGCGGGAGGTGGTGGCCCTCCGGCGGTGGCCATCGAGCCGGGCACCGACCACGACGTCGAGCGGGTGACGTTCAACGCCTCCCGCTGCGACTCGCACGCGCTCACCGAGAGCAAGAAGTCGTTCACCTTCGCCGCGTTCGTCCGCCTCGACGGGGCGCCCCCCATCCGGGTGGACCTGGTCACCGACGGGCGCCTCCGCGAGACCCTGAAGGGGTTCCTGGAGGCCTGCCACTGATCGGGCCTCCGTCGGCGATCACCGCGCCCTCCGCCCACGGGTGGCGTCCCGGTGCGGCGGCCAGATGTGGTGCCGAGGTGTCGGATGCAGGCGGTCGCAACCGCCGCGGCTACAGGCCGAGGGTGTAGCTGGTCATGCTGAGGCTGCCGTAGGCGTAGCCGTCGACCAGGGTGGCGCACGGCTCACCGGCGGCTTGGGCCAGGCCTGCGAGGTAGAGCAACGGGAGGAAGTGGTCCGGGGTGGGGACCGCCAGTGCCCGGTCGGCGTGGTCGGCGAGGCCCAACACGGCCGAAGGGTCGTCGCTGATGATGGCGGCGCGGGCGGCGTCGTCGAAGCGGTGGGCCCAGTCGGTGCCGTGGTCGGCCTTGCCCCACTCGATGAGGCCCAGGTTGTGCACCACGTTGCCGCTGGCGACGATCAGCACGCCCTCGGCGCGGAGCGGGTGGAGGCGAGCGCCGAGGTCGAGGTGGTAGTCCCACGGCTTGGTGGCGTCGATGGACAGCTGCACCACCGGCACGTCGGCGTCGGGGAAGGCGTGCACCAGCAGCGACCAGGTGCCGTGGTCGATGCCCCAGCTGTCGCGGTCGATGCCCACCCACACGGGGTCGGCCGCCGCGGCCACCCGGTCGGCCAGCGCCGGATCGCCGGGGGCCGGGTACTCGATGGCGAAGAGGTCCTCGGGGAAGCCGTAGAAGTCGTGGATGGTGGGAGGCTCGGCCATCGCGGTCACCGCGGTGGCGTTGATGTACCAGTGGGCGGAGATCGCGAGGATGGCGCGCGGTCGGGGCACGGTGTCGCCCAGGAGGCGCCAGGCGTCGGTGTAGCGGTTGTGCTCGAGGGCGTTCATCGGGCTGCCGTGGCCCAGGAACGCCGCCGGCATGACCTCACTCATGCCGCGAGCTTGCCACCCCGACCCCCGAGCTCGCGCGCGACCGTGCCCCCTCCGGGTCACTCACGCGCGCACGGGGCGCCGGCTGCATCGGCGCACCAGCGCGGTCAGACGACGATGAGGGCCATCGGCACCAGGAAGAGCACCGCCACGAACGCCACCAGCCGTTGGGGCGACTCGAGGGCGCGCCGGGCCACACCCAGGCAGAAGCGCCGCACCGCCGGATAGCAGAAGGTCAGAAGGAACAACGTCCACACCGTGACCGCGAGGGTGACGGCGACCACCACCCGCACCGCGTCCTGGTTGCCCAGCAGGATCGCCGCCACCAGCGTGTCGGCCAACGTGGTGATGTTCGCCCCCGCGATGTACGGCAGCGTGTTGGCCCGCCGGATCTGGCCCTTGGCCACCAGCGGCACCAGCACGGTCAGCGCCACCGACACCGACAGGGTGAGCAGGCACACGCCGCACCCCAGCAGGAACATGGGCCACTTGGCCTCGTACCACTGCTCGGGCCGGTGCTCGAGCTCCTCGCCGCCGACGCTCGGGAGCACCTTGTCGAACAGCCAGAAGCCCACGAGCAGGGTGGCCAGGCCGAGCGGGAACAGCATCCACCCCGGCAGGTGGTCGACGGCGAGGTCGACGGGCCAGCCGAACAGCGTGTCGGTGAGCGACGTCAAGCGGGGCGAGGTGCCGATGTCCATGCCGTCGAACACACCGCGGTCCAACAGCAGGTAGCCCACGACGGCGGCCGGGACGTAGGTGATCATGGTCATCAGCAGCGACAGCACGCCGATCGAGATGGGCGCCCGGCGGCCGGTGGTGCCGTTGTTGCGCAGGGCGTAGATCGTGCCGACCACGAGCACCACGAAGGCGGCGCCGAGGCGGGAGCCCGTGAGCATGGTGAACGACTGGGTGACGTCGATGGCGCCGCCGTCGAGCAGGGTCAGCGCCGACGCCGCCACCGGCGAGCCCGAGAGCACGATGCAGGCGCCGATCCACCCGAGGCCGAGCGTGCTCCAGGCGTTGTCGGTGAAGATCGAGCCCTCGAGGGCGGGGATCAGCTCGGCCGCGCCCTTCTTCATGAGCCCCAGGGCCACCACGAACAGCCCGATGCCGACCACCAGGTACACGAGCTTCAACAGCAGGCCCAGGGCACGGGAACGGGGGACGACCACGTCCTCGTCGGGCAGTTCGATGCCGTGGATGTGGGCGACGGCCGGCGGCTCGGTGTCGTGCATCCCTCCAGTCAACCTTTCCTAGTTGAGGGATTGCAAATATAGACAAGGTGGGTGGGGCGGTGTGCCCCGAGGATCAGCGCCCGGTCATGGACCGCACCGGTGAGGCCCTGGTCGGTCCGGTGACCGACGACACTCCCGGTCGGTGGATGCGCACCCCCGTCGTCGGTGGGACACGAGGAGTACGCTCGGCCCAAGCCGGTCGTCTGACCGGAGAGAGCCGGTGGCCCCATGCGAGCGCGACGACTGCTCACCGTCGGGGCCGTGCTCGTTTCGCTGGCGACGACGCTCGTCGTCACCACGACGGCCGCTCCCGCGGCGGCGCTGACGCTGCCGTTCAACCTGAAGTGGGGCACTCTCGGGAGCGGCAACGGCCAGTTCAACAGTCCCCGTGGCGTGGCCGTGGACGCCACCGGCAACGTGTTCGTGGCCGATCGCACCAACCATCGGATCCAGGTGTTCAGCCCGAGCGGCGCGTTCATCCGAACGTTCGGCACCCAGGGCTCGGCCAACGGGCAGATGAACGCCCCGAACGACGTCGCGGTCGACGCCGCGGGCAACGTCTTCGTGGCCGACACCTTGAACGACCGGATCGACGTGTTCACGACCACGGGCACCTTCGTCCGCAAGTTCGGGACGGTGGGGACCGGGGACGGCCAGTTCTCCGACCCGATGGGCATCACCGTGGGGGCCTCTGGCTCCGTGTACGTCGCCGACACGGGGAACAACCGGGTCCAGCACCTCTCGGCGAGCGGCACGTTCTTCCGCAAGTGGGGCTCGACCGGACCAGGGGACGGCAAGTTCCAGTCGCCGCGTGATGTGGTGTTCGACCCCTTCTTCGCCGACGTCTACGTCGCCGATGTCACCAACCAACGGATCCAGCGCTTCTCGAACCTCGGGGTCTTCGAGACGAAGTGGGGGACCGCGGGGGCGGGTGCCGGCCAGTTCGACAGCCCCCGCGCGCTGACGGTCGACCCCGTGTCCCACGAGGTCGTCGTGGCCGACTCGCTGAACAACCGCCTGCAGCGCTTCGACCAGAACGGTGTGTTCAAGGAGGCCGTCGGCGCCGCCGGGAGCGGGAACGGGCAGTTCGCCAGCCCGCAGGGCCTGGTGGTCGACGCCTTCGGCAACCTGTTCGCGGCCGACTCCATGAACAACCGCATCGAGCGATTCGGCGCCGTGGGCGCCCCGCTTCCGCTCGTGGCCACCTGGGCGTCGGGCTCGTCGCCGCGACAACCCGGCCTGGACGCCGCGGGCAACCTCTACGTGCCCAGCGGGCTCTCGATCGACAAGTACGCGCCCGACGGGACCTTGCTGGCCCACATCCCGGTGGCGGCGAGCGCGGACCAGACGCCTACGGCGGTGGCCGTCGAACCGTCGTCAGGGAACCTCTATGTGGCGATGCCCGCAGCGGTCAGGGTTCTCTCGCCCTCGGGAGCACTGATCCGGACCATCGGTGCGGCCGACAGCCTCGAGACCCCGAACGGCGTGATCATCAGCCCCCTGAACGGCGACGTCTACTTCACCGACTTCGATGCCGGCCTGGTCCGGGAGTACACCAACGGCGGCACCTTCGTCCGCAAGTGGGCCGTCGCGAAGGTCGACGGGATCGGGGTCGATGCCAACGGCCTCCTCTACGTCTCCTCCGAGGCCGACCGCATCGACCGATTCAGCGCGACCGGCACGTTGCTGGGCAGCTTCGGGACGGCGGGCCCGGGCATCGGCCAGTTCCTCTCGGCACGGGGCGTCGCCGTCGACCCGCAGGGCGATGTGCTCGTGATCGACTCGGTCAACAACCGCTTGCAGGAGTTCAGCTTCGGCGGGGTCTTGAAGTCCCACCAGTCGGGCTTCTCCGGCGCGGTCGGGGTCGCCGCGGACAGCCGGGGCAACGTCTACGTGGCCGACACTGGCAACAACCGCATCAAGCGGTTCGCCACCTCCGGCCAGCTCCGCGGGACGGTCACCGGCGGTGGCCTGGGTGGGCTGTACGTGGTGGTGATGCAGGTGGGCAGCTTCGGCCTGGCCCGCGGTGCGTTCACCGACGGCGCGGGCGCCTACGTCATGACCGTTCCCCCGGGCCGGTACATCGTGGGATTCGTCGACCCCCTCGGCACGCACACGTTCGAGTGGTTCAACGACAAGGCCGACATCACGCAGGTGGGGGAGAGCGACTTCGTCACGGTGCCGGCCGGCGGCGGGGTCTTCGCCAATGCCGCCGTGGTGGCCAACGGCGTTGCGCCACCGGTGAATGGGGCGACGTTGACGGGGACGGTCACGGGTGCCGCGGGTGGGGTGCCTGGGGCGTTCGTGTACGCGGTCGACCTGAACACCGGCCGGTCCAAGGGGACGCAGGCCAACGCGGTGGGCGGGTACACGATCACCGGCCTGCACCCGGGCAACGGCTACCGGGTGCTGTTCATCGACCCGACCAACGCCAACCTGGCCGAGTGGTTCGACAACCACATCCAGGTCGACCTGGCCAACGCCACCCCGGTCTCGCTCTTCGCCGGTGTCTCCACCCCGCTCAGCGTCACGCTGGCCGACAACCCGACACTCTGAGTGTCGGGTTCCGCCTGCGGTATCGGGTGTGAACCACCCTGAACGCGACGTTGGCGGACAACCCCGCGTTGTGACGGGGGCCACCACCCGTCCACCGCCCGTTTGGCGGGAACGCTCGCGGCGCCGCTAGAGTAACCCAGCTTCGCAATTGACGTCCGCGTGCGCCTGCTCGCAGGGACCACGTGGCACAACCTGAACCGCGCTCCGCCGGGGGTCTGACCTCCTGCGGAGCGTTCGCGTGAACGGGCACCCCTTCGCCCGTCCGACCGAGAGAGACACGCAGATGGCGACAACCGCAATCGTCGGCGAAAAAGTCGGCATGACCCAGGTCTGGGACGAGAACAACCGCGTCGTGCCCGTGACCATGGTCAAGGTCGCGCCCTGCCGCATCGTGCAGATCAAGACGCCCGACACCGACGGGTACAGCGCGCTGCAGGTGACCTTCGGCCACCGGGACCCGAACAAGCTCAGCCAGCCCAAGGCCGGGCACTTCGCCAAGGCCGGCGTCGACCCCGGGGCCCGCCTCGTCGAGCTGCGCCTCGACGACGTGAGCGAGTACTCGGTCGGCCAGGAGATCAAGGTCGACGTGCTCGCCCAGGGCGACCTGATCGACGTCACCGCGATCAGCAAGGGCAAGGGCTACGCCGGCGTGATGAAGCGCCACGGCTTCAAGGGCCAGCGGGCCAGCCACGGCGCCCACCGCGTGCATCGCATGCCCGGCTCGATCGGCGCCTGCGCCACGCCGGCCCGTGTGTTCAAGGGCACCCGGATGGCCGGTCGCATGGGCGGCGAGCGGGTCACCACCCTGAACCTCACCGTGGTCGAGGCCGATCCCGACCGGGACCTGCTGCTCGTGCGGGGCGCGGTCCCCGGGCCCAAGGGCGGCATCGTCCTCATCCGCAACGCCGTGAAAGCCGGGGTGAAGAGCTGATGGCCGCCGCCACCAAGTCCGCGAAGATCACGCCGGCCAAGGCCGACCTCGACGAGGCGATCTTCGGCATCGAGCCCAACCAGGCGGTGCTCCACCAGGTGGTCACCGCTCAGCTGGCCGCCCGCCGGGGTGGCAACCAGAGCACCAAGACCCGCGCCGAGGTGCGGGGCGGTGGCGCCAAGCCCTGGAAGCAGAAGGGCACCGGCCGGGCCCGCCAGGGATCGATCCGCTCGCCGCAGTGGCGTGGTGGCGGCGTGGCCCTCGGCCCGAAGCCCCGCAGCTACGCCCAGCGCACCCCCAAGAAGATGGTGCGGCTGGCCCTGCGCTCGGCGCTGTCCGACCGGGCCTCCGACGACAAGGTGATCGTCATCGACAGCTGGGGCTTCGACGGCCCCTCCACCAAGGCCGCCCGTGCTGCCCTGGCCGACCTCGGCGTCGAGGGGCGCTCGCTCGTGGTGATCGAGCCCGGCGACGAGGCCGCCTGGAAGAGCTTCCGGAACCTGGGCGAGGTGCACACCATCAGCCCGGGCGAGCTCAACGCCTACGACGTGCTGGTGGCCGACTGGGTGATCTTCACCACCGCCACGCTTCCCTCCAGCGAGCCGTCGAGCGGCGAGGCCCCCGCCGGCACCGCCGACGATGATGCCGCCGCCGGTGACGACGACGCCGATGATGCCGACACCGACACCGTCGCCGCCGACGACACCGCCGCCGCTGACGACACCGACGCCGACACCGACGAGGAGCAGGCATCGTGAAGGATCCCCGCGACGTCATCCTCGAGCCGGTGGTCAGCGAGAAGTCCTACGGCCTGCTCGAGGACAACGTGTACACGTTCAAGGTCCACACCAGTGCCTCGAAGCCCGAGATCCGCGACGCGGTCCAGGCGATCTTCGGGGTCACCGTGGTGAAGGTCAACACGCTCAACCGCAAGGGCAAGCGCAAGCGGAACCGCAAGACGTTCACCTACGGCCAGCGGCCCACCACCAAGCGCGCCCTCGTCACCCTGGCCGAGGGTGACTCGATCGATCTGTTCGAGGGATAGAAGACCGATGGCCATTCGCAAACGCAAGCCCACCAGTGCCGGTCGCCGCTTCCAGACGGCGTCCGACTTCTCCGAGATCACCAAGTCGACCCCCGAGCGCTCGCTGCTCGCGCCCAAGCACAACACCGGTGGGCGCAACAACGTCGGCCGCAAGACCGCCCGTCACAAGGGCGGCGGCCACAAGCAGCGCTACCGGGTGATCGACTTCAAGCGCACCAAGGACGGCGTCCCCGCCAAGGTGGCCGCGGTGGAGTACGACCCGAACCGCAACTGCCGCATCCTGTTGCTCCACTACGTCGACGGCGAGAAGCGCTACATCCTCGCCCCCGACCGGGTCACGGTCGGCGACATGCTGCAGAGCGGCCACGGCGCGGAGATCCGCCCCGGCAACGCGCTGCCGATGCGCTACATCCCGGTCGGCACCACGGTGCACGCCATCGAGCTGAAGCCCGGCGGCGGCGCCAAGCTGGCCCGCAGCGCCGGCACCAGCGTGCAGCTGGTGGCCAAGGAGGGCGACTTCGCCACCCTGCGCCTGCCCAGCACCGAGATGCGCCGCGTGCCCATCGACTGCCGCGCCACAGTCGGCGAGGTGGGCAACAGCGAGGCCGAGCTGGTCAAGATCGGCAAGGCCGGCCGCAACCGCTGGAAGGGCGTCCGCCCCCAGACCCGCGGCGTGGCCATGAACCCCGTCGACCACCCACTCGGTGGTGGCGAGGGCAAGAGCTCGGGTGGTCGCCACCCCGTGTCGCCGTGGGGCAAGCCCGAAGGTCGCACCCGCGACAAGAACAAGCCATCCCAGAAGCTGATCGTCCGCCGCCGACGTACCCGCGGCTCCCGGAGGTAGTTGGCCATGCCACGCAGCCTGAAGAAGGGCCCGTTCGTGGACGATCACCTTTTGAAGAAGGTGGACGCCCTCAACGCCAAGAACGAAAAGAGCGTGATCAAGACCTGGTCGCGCCGTTCGACGGTGATCCCCGAGATGGTGGGCCACACCATCGCGGTGCACGACGGGCGCAAGCACGTGCCCGTCTACATCACCGAGTCGATGGTGGGCCACAAGCTGGGCGAGTTCGCGCCCACCCGCACCTTCCGGTTCCACGCCGGTCAGGAACGGTCGGGTCGCTGATGGCGTTCGGCGTGAAGACCAACGAGCGCCCGGGCACCCGCGCCCAGGTGCGCTACGTGCGCTTCTCGGCCTACAAGGCGCGCGAGGTGCTCGACCTCATCCGTGACGAGCCCGTCGACCGGGCCCTCGAGATCCTGCAGTTCACCGAGCGCGATCCCGCCATCGTGATCGGCAAGTGCCTGGCGTCGGCAGTGGCCAACGCCGAGCACAACGACTCGCTGCCCGCCGACGAGCTGTACGTGTCGGCCTGCTACGCCGACGAGGGCCCCACCCTCAAGCGCTGGCGGCCCCGCGCCCGCGGCCGGGCCACCCGGATCCGCAAGCGCACCTGCCACATCACCGTGATCGTGAGCCGCTACTCCGACGACCAGCTCCGCGAGATCCGTCGGCGCGAAGACGCCCGGGGTGCCGCCGGCGGCGGTCGCAGCCGGGGCCGTGACGCCGCCGCGTCGCGTCGGCGCCGGGTGGCGCGCTCGAAGGGCGAGGACGTCACCGAGGCCAAGGCCGCGGAGGCCAAGGACGCCGACGCGAAGGCCAGCGAGGCCGACGTCGAGGCGCCGACCGATGAGGCCGTGGTCGAGGCGACGGGCGACGAGCAGGTCGACGAGACCACTGCCACCGACACCGACACGGACACCGACACCGGCACCGACGACGCCGGCACCGACGAGGCCGGCACCGACGAGGCCGAGGCGGTGGCCGAGGACGACACCAGCGACGCGGCCGTCGACGACGCCGCCGACGAAGCGGCCGACGACGCCGAGAGCGACACCGAGGAGCAGGACTGATGGGCCAGAAAGTCAACCCGTACGGGTTCCGCCTCGGTGTCACCACCGACTGGAAGTCGCGTTGGTTCGCCAACCGCAACGAGTACGCGGACTACGTCATCGAGGACTGGAAGATCCGCGACTACCTGATGACGCAGCTGCCCCACGCCGCCATCAGCCGCATCGAGGTCGAGCGCTCACGTGACCGCCTGCGCATCGACGTGCACACCGCTCGCCCCGGCATCGTCATCGGCCGCCGCGGCGCCGAGGCCGATCGCCTTCGGGCCGGCCTCACCGCCATCTCGGGCAACGCCCAGGTGCAGCTGAACATCCAGGAGATCAAGCAGCCCGAGCTCGACGCCGCCCTCATCGCCCAGGGCGTGGCCGACCAGCTCGCCGGCCGGGTGGCGTTCCGCCGGGCCATGAAGCGGGCCGTGCAGAGCGCCCAGAAGGCCGGCGCCCTCGGCATCCGGGTCCAGTGCTCGGGCCGGCTCGGCGGCTCCGAGATGGCCCGCACCGAGTGGTACCGCGAGGGTCGGGTGCCGCTGCACACGCTGCGGGCCGACATCGACTACGGCTTCCGCGAGGCCCGCACCACCTACGGCCGCATCGGCGTGAAGGTGTGGATCTACAAGGGCGACATCCTGCCCTACAAGACGGTCGTCGAGGACAAGATCGCCCGTGAGGCGGCGCTCGCGGTGGGCGAGGCCGCCGGTCCCGGTGAGGCCCGCAAGGTGGTGTCGTCGTCGGCGGCCCGACGCCGTCCCGCCGACGAGGCCGACGTGGTCGCCGCGCCCGAGGAGGTCGCCCCGCTGGTCAAAGAGGCCGACCCCGAGCTCGAGCGCCTGCTCGCCGAGGAGGAGGAGATCGAACGCTCCACCCGCGAGCACTCCGAGACCCCGCACTTCCGCCCGGGAGACGAGTGACGCCATGTTGATGCCCAGGAAGGTCAAGCACCGCAAGCAGCAGCGTGGTCGGATGAAGGGTGTCGCCAAGGGCGGCACCACCGTCAGCCACGGCGACTACGGCATCCAGGCCCTCGAGCCCGGGTGGATCACCGCCCGCCAGATCGAGGCCGCCCGTATCGCCATGACCCGCCACATCAAGCGTGGCGGCAAGGTCTGGATCAACGTCTTCCCCGACAAGCCCGTCACCGAGAAGCCGGCCGAGACCCGCATGGGCTCGGGCAAGGGCAACCCCGAGCACTGGGTGGCCGTGGTCAAGCCGGGCCGGATCATGTTCGAGCTCTCCTACGCCGATCCCGCGATCGCCCGTGCGGCGCTCGAGCGGGCCATCCAGAAGCTGCCCATCAAGGCCCGCTTCGTGTCACGTGAGGAGGCCCTCTGATGGCGCCCTCGGTGATCCCCGACCTGTCCGACGACGAATTGGTCGACCGTCTGGCCGAGACCAAGCAGGAGCTGTTCAACCTGCGGTTCCAGCACGTGACGGGCCAGCTCGACAACTACGCCCGGCTGAAGGACCTCAAGCGGGAGATCGCCCGCCTGCACACCGAGCGCCGTGCCCGCGAGATCGCCGCCGCCGAGGCGCTCGAGAACACCCAGAACGAGGACGTTGCGTCATGAGTGACGACACCACCGACGAGACCACCACCGACGACGCCACCACCGTCGACACCGCCGCCGGCGCCACCGATGCGGTCGACACCGCCGCCGTCGCGGAGGCCGCGCCCGCCGCGGCCGCCCCGACTGAGGCGCCGGCCGAGCCGGCCGGCCGCGAGAACCACCGCAAGGTGCGCGACGGCCTGGTGACCTCCAACGCCATGGACAAGACCGCCGTCGTGGCCGTCACCGATCGGGTGCGCCACCCGCGCTACTCGAAGACCATGCAGCGCACCACCAAGCTCTACGTGCACGACGAGGCCAACGACCTCAACGTGGGTGACCGCGTCCGTGTCCAGGAGACCCGCCCGCTGTCGAAGAACAAGCGCTGGCGCGTCGTGGAAGTGCTGGAGCGGGCCCGATGATCCAACAAGAGTCCCGCCTGCGGGTGGCCGACAATTCAGGTGCCAAAGAGGTGCTGTGCATCAAGGTGCTCGGCGGCTCGAAGCGGCGCTACGCCTCCATCGGCGACGTGTTCGTGGCCACCGTGAAGGACGCCATCCCCGGCGCCGCGGTGAAGAAGGGCGACGTCGTGAAGTGCGTGGTCGTGCGCACCAAGAAGGAGAAGCGCCGTCCGGACGGTTCCTACATCCGCTTCGACGAGAACGCCGCCGTGCTGCTGAACGACCAGGCGCAGCCCCGCGGCACCCGCATCTTCGGCCCGGTCGGCCGTGAGCTGCGGGACAAGAAGTTCATGCGCATCGTGTCGCTGGCCCCGGAGGTCTTGTGATGGCAGGCATGCGAATCCGCAAGGGTGACCGCGTCCGCGTGCTCACCGGCAAGGACCGCGGCAAGGAGGGCGAGGTCTCCCGCGCCCTGCCGTCGGTCAACAAGGTGATCGTCGACGGCGTCAACGTGGCCAAGAAGCACCAGAAGGCCACCCGCGCCACCATGCAGGGCGGCATCATCGACAAGGACATGCCCATCCCGGTGGCCAACGTGGCCGTCATCTGCTCGGCCTGCGGGCCGACGCGGGTGGGCTTCCGCTTCGACCCGGACGGCACCAAGATCCGCACCTGCAAGAAGTGTGGAGGTGACCTGTGATGGCCGACACCACGACCCGCGAGATCCCTCGCTTCAAGGTCCGGTACCACGACGAGATCAAGGCGACGCTCAAGGAGCAGCTCGAGCTGGACAACGTCATGGACGTGCCCCGCTTCGAGAAGGTCGTCATCAACATGGGTGTCGGCGAGGCCGTCTCCAACTCGTCGCTGCTCGACGGTGCGGTCCGCGACCTCACCACCATCTCGGGCCAGAAGCCGCTGGTCACCCGGGCCAAGAAGTCCATCGCCCAGTTCAAGCTGCGCGAGGGCAACCCCATCGGCGCCAAGGTCACCCTGCGGGGCGATCGCATGTGGGAGTTCCTCGACCGGCTGATCAGCCTGGCCATCCCCCGCATCCGTGACTTCCGCGGCCTGCCCCCCAACTCGTTCGACGGCAAGGGCAACTACACCTTCGGCGTCACCGAGCAGCTCATCTTCCCCGAGGTCGACTACGACTCCGTCGACCACACCCGGGGCATGGACATCACCATCGTCACCACCGCCCGCACCGACGCCGAAGGCAAGGCACTGCTCCTTGCGTTCGGCTTCCCGTTCCGCCGTGAGGGGAACCAGTAATGGCAAAGAAAGCACTTGTCGAAAAGCAGCAACGCACCCCGAAGTTCAAGGTGCGCGGGTACACGCGGTGCCGCCGTTGCGGCCGGCCGCGTGCGGTCTACCGCAAGTTCGGCCTCTGCCGACTGTGCCTCCGCGAGCTCGCCCACGCCGGCGAGATCCCCGGGCTGACCAAGGCCAGCTGGTGAGGAGCGCTCAACGATGACGATGACCGATCCGATCGCCGACATGCTGACGCGCATCCGCAACGCCAACGTGGCGATGCACGACGAGGTGCTGATGCCCTCGTCGAAGCTCAAGGAGTCGCTGGCGGCCGTGCTGCACAGCGAGGGCTACATCAGCAGCTACTCCGTGGCCGATGCCGTCGACCGCCCCGGCCGCGTGCTCACCATCGAGATGAAGTACTCCCCCGAGCGCGCTCGCGTGATCTCGGGTGTGAAGCGCATCTCCAAGCCCGGCCTGCGGGTGTACACCAAGGCCGAGAAGATCCCGCGCGTGCTCGGTGGCCTCGGCGTCGCCGTGCTGTCCACCAGCGCCGGGCTGATGACCGACCGAGAAGCCAGGAAGCGCCGCATGGGCGGCGAGATCCTGTGCTACGTGTGGTGAGAGGAGCCCCGTCATGAGCAGAATCGGACAGGCCCCGATCGCCGTCCCCGGCGGGGTCGACGTCACCATCGACGATCGCCAGATCACCGTGAAGGGCCCCAAGGGCACGCTGTCACGACCCATCCCGGGCACCATCACCGTGCGCCAGGAGGGCGAGGAGCTGCTGGTCGAGCGCCCCGACGACGAGCGCGAGAGCCGCTCGTTGCACGGCCTCACCCGCACCCTGGTCCACAACATGGTCGTGGGCGTGACCGAGGGCTTCAAGAAGGAGCTCGAGATCCAGGGCGTCGGGTACCGGGCCACCGCCCAGGGGCCCACCGCGCTCGAGCTGGCCCTCGGCTTCAGCCACTCCGTGAAGGTGACCGCCCCCGAGGGCATCACCTTCGAGGTCCCCTCCGCCACCCGCATCGACGTGGTGGGCATCAACAAGGAGGTCGTCGGCCAGGTGGCCGCCAACATCCGTGCCCTCCGCAAGCCCGAGCCCTACAAGGGCAAGGGTGTGCGCTACGTCGGCGAATACGTCCAGCGCAAGGCCGGCAAGGCCGCCAGTGTCGGTTGAGGTGGCTACCCGTATGAGTATCGACGTTGCGCAGCGGAGCGGAGCAGCTCCGCGCGCTGTACCGGATCCCGAAGGGGCGCCGACGAAGGAGGCGCAAGCAGCATGAGCATGAGCCCGCAGAAGAAGCGTCAAGACCGCCAGCGCCGGCACCGTCGCGTCCGCAAGAAGGTCCTCGGCACCGCCGAGCGGCCCCGCCTGGCCGTGTTCCGGTCCACCCGCCACATCAGCGCCCAGGTGATCGACGACCGTGCCGGGGTCACCCTGGCCGCGGCGTCGACGGTCGAGGCCGACCTGCGCACCGGCAGCACCGGCAACATCGATGCCGCCACCAAGGTGGGCCAACTGGTGGCGGAGCGGGCCAAGGCCGCCGGCATCGAGAAGGTCACCTTCGACCGGGGCGGCTTCCGCTACCACGGCCGGGTCGCGGCGCTGGCCGACGCCGCCCGCGAGTCCGGGCTGGAATTCTAGGAACAGGACGAGGACACGATGAGCAACGCCAACCCCCGCGACCGCGATCGGCCGCCCCGCGACAACCCTCGCCAGAGCAGCGACTCGGGCCTGCGTGAGTCGCGCGTCATCAACATCAACCGCGTGGCCAAGGTGGTCAAGGGCGGTCGCCGCTTCTCGTTCACCGCGCTCGTGGTGATCGGCGACGGTCACGGCCGGGTCGGCCTCGGCTACGGCAAGGCCAAGGAGGTGCCGCTGGCCATCCAGAAGGGCACCGAAGAGGCCCGCAAGAACCTCTTCACCGTCCCGCTGGCCGGCAGCACCATCATCCACCCCGTCATCGGCGAGACCGGTGCCGGCCGGGTGCTGCTCAAGCCTGCCGCCCCCGGTACCGGTGTGATCGCCGGCGGCGCCGCCCGCGCCATCCTCGAAGAGGCCGGCATCCACGACGTGCTCTGCAAGTCGCTCGGCTCGGCCAACCACATCAACGTGGCCCGCGCCACCATCGCCGGTCTCAAGGCGCTGAAGCGGCCCGACGACATCGCCCGGCTGCGCGGCCTCGACCCCGAGGACTTCGTGCCCAAGGGTCTGCTGAACGCCTACAAAGAGACCCAGCGGGGCCCGGCGCCCAAGCCCGAAGAGGTTCGGTAGGCCATGGCTGACGCGATGTTGAAGGTCACCCAGTACCGCTCGGCCATCGGCTCGAAGCCCAAGCAGCGGGGCACCCTCCGCGCCCTGGGCCTCGGCAAGATCGGCCGTAGCCACGAGCTGCCCGACCGTCCCGAGATCCGCGGCATGCTGGCCCGGGTCCCCCACCTGGTGAAGGTGGAGGAGGTCGAGGCCGCGCCGGCCGAGAAGGCGCCCGCCAAGAAGGCTCCGGCGGCGAAGAAGGCGGCGGCCAAGGACGAGGCCGCGAAGGACGAGGCGGCGAAGGACGAGGCCGCGAAGGACGAGGCGGCGGACGCTGCCGACGCCGACACTGCGAAGGACGAGGACGAGTCATGAAGGCCCACGACCTGAAGCCCAACGAGGGCTCCTCCAAGGCCCGCAAGCGCGTCGGCCGAGGCATCGGCGGCAAGGGCGGCAAGACCGCCGGCCGTGGCACCAAGGGCCAGCACGCCCGCAACACCGTGCGGGTCGGCTTCGAGGGTGGCCAGATGCCCCTGCACATGCGGGTGCCGAAGCTCAAGGGCTTCAACAACCCGTTCCGCGTCGAGTACCAGGCCATCAACCTCGACACGCTGCAGGACTGCGGCCTCGACGACATCACCCCCGAGGCGCTCCACAGCAAGGGCCTCACCCACAAGGGCGCCCTCGTGAAGGTGCTGGGCCGGGGCTCGATCGACCGCAAGGTCACGGTGAAGGCCCACGGCTTCTCGAAGTCGGCCGAGGCCGCCATCACCGCCGCCGGCGGCTCCGTCGAGATCATCCCGCTCCCGTGGGGCGACCGCCGCCCGCCGGCCAAGGGCAACGCCCTCACCAACCGGTAGTCAGCGCCCTCCCTGGGGGTCCGTGGCCGTGGCTCGCCGGTGGCGGTCAGACGGACCGGACGTCCGTCTGGGAGAAGTCATCGCCCTTGTACAGCAGGGGTAGGTCGCTCATGCCCGCCACCGCGCAGGCGAAGCAGTCACCGAAGTTCAGCGAGGCCGGGTGGCGGCCCTTCCCGAACCGTCGCCAGGCGGAGATCGCCGCGCGCGCCTGGTCGAGGTCCACCGGAACGAGGTCGTCGATCGTCGCCTCGACGAGCAGGCCCAGGTCACGCTCGGCGTCGGGCCCTTGGCGGGCGTGCACCACGATGCTGGCCTCGACGAGTGAGACGCTCGAGAGCCGGGTCACGTTCCGCTGCAGTTCGGCGAGGTGCCGCTCCGCATCCTCCTCGCCGAGAACCACCGCCACGAGTGCCGAGGTGTCGACGGCGATCACGCGGGAAGCCCGCCCTCGTCGTAGCCGAGGATCTCCTCCTCGGACCGGTGATCGACCGTCCGTCGCTGCCTGCCACGGGCGATGATCTCTCGGAGATCGGATGCCGAGGTGACGGTGGCGCGCCGGCGCAGCGAAGCGAGCCGCTCCTCGAGGGCAACCCGGACCGCGTCGGTGATCGACTCACCGGTGACCTCGGCGAGCTCGCGAGCCAGTCGATCGGTGTCGCCGTCCTTGATGTTGAGCGCCATGGAAGGAAGATTAGCAGAGAGACTTCTTCCTCATCATCTTCCATGGCTGCGAGGCCTGCCCAGGGCCACAGGGCCCGAGGCAAGGGCGACGCCCTGACCAACCGCTCGACCAAGGCACGGTGCAGGGCGCAGCGCCTATGGTTGCTGCAACCACAACAGCCGGCGATGGCCGAGTGACACTCGAGGAAAACCATGGCAACGGTGACGAACCAGTCGGGCGGAACGCCGCTCGCGGGTGCGCTGGGCGTGCTGCTGGCGGCCAACGGCACGGAGGTCGACAGCGCGGTGACCGACGCCTCGGGCCACTACGTGTTCTCCGACCTCGCGCCCGGGGGCTACCGCCTGATCTTCCTCGCTCCCGACGGCCGGTACGAGTTCTTCGACGACAGCCCGGCATTCGGTACGTCAACCGTGATCGACGTCACCGACCACGGCGAGGTCGCCGACGCCGCGCTGTGACGCCGAGTCGACGAGGTGCGCGCGTCGAGAGACGCAGGGAGCGCAGTGACGGCGCTGCGTTCGAGGACGTACACAGCGCCCACGTCGGAGAACGCGGGCTTCCCCATGTTGTGAGCACGCCGAACCCACCAACAGATCCCATGGTTGCAGGGTGATCAGCACGGTGGCGGTCACGCTGACCAGAGGGTACTGATGGGGCGGACGTGCAGGCGGTCACCCACGGTGAAGGACTGGGTTCCGGCATGGAGAAGGAGCCCCGCCCGAAACGCGCCGGGCGCGGCTTGGTCGATCCGGTCACGCAGCCAAGCGACGTGGCGCAGTTGGCCGGCGGTGGGCGACGCCGTCGCCTTCACCTCGATGGCGACGACGGCGCCGTCGCCCCGATCGAGCACGAGGTCGACCTCGCGGCTGTCGCGGTCCCGGTAGTGGGAGAGCGAGATGCTCTGGTCGGTTGAGCTGATGAGACGGGCGAGTTCTCCCGCAACGAATGACTCGATGAGTCGCCCGGTCGTCGTGGCCGTAGGTGAGGCGAGTGCCTCGGTATCGACGTGGAGCAGGCTGGCGGCGAGTCCGCTGTCGACGATGTGCAGCTTGGGCCGATGGGTGGCACGAGCCAGGGGGTTCGCGGACGAACTCGACAAACTGCCGAGTCTGTACTCGATATTCTGCCGAACGGCCCGCTCTCGCCCCGGGTCATTCACTGCCGTGAGGACACGCGTCGCCGCCACGCCCGACTCCCGCACCTGTCATGTCAGTGCCGCAGGGTCCGAGCGTCGGTCGCCCGCACCGGCTCTCGGCGCGCACGACCACCTGGCGGAAGGGCGTGGCGCGTCGCGCTGGTCGGTGCGTCGACCGAGGACCTGGGATGCTGGTCCGATGAGCGAGTTCGGGAGTGCCACGACCACCGACGAGGTGCTGGAGGGCGTCGACCTGACCGGCCGGCGGGTGCTGATCACCGGCGCCGCCGGTGGTCTCGGTCGTGAGACGGCACGGGCGATGGCCGCCCACGGGGCCGAGGTCACCGTGCTGGCCCGCAGCCCCGAGCGGGCCGCGGAGGGAGCGGCCGCGGTCGAGGCGCTGGTGCCCGGGGCCACCGTCGCGGCCGGCGCCGTCGACCTGGGCGACCTGGCGTCGATCCGGGCCTTCGCCGAGGGCTGGCGGGCCGATCACGACGCCCTCGACGTGTTGATCAACAACGCCGGCGTGATGGCCTGCCCGTTCGGGCACACCGCCGACGGGTTCGAGACCCAGTTCGGCACCAACCACCTGGGCCACTTCCTGCTGACCGCCCTGTTGGCGCCGGCGTTGCTGCGGGGCGACGGGCCGCGGGTGGTGACCCTCAGCTCCGCGGGGCACTCCCGCAGCGATGTCGACCTCGACGACCCGAACTTCGAGCGCACCGAGTACTCGGCCTGGGTGGCCTACGGCCGCTCGAAGACCGCCAACGCCCTGTTCGCCCGCGAACTGGCCCGCCGCGGCGGCGCCCACGGCCTGCTGTCGTTCTCGGTGCACCCCGGCGCCATCGTGACCGACCTCGGCCGTCACCTCACCGACGAGCTGTTGAACGAGATGGTCGAGGTCGCCAAGGCCCGCGCCGCCGAGCACGGCGGTTCCGGCGAGCAGGGTGCCGGCGAGCAGGGCGCCGGCGAGCAGGGTGCCGGCGGCAGCATCGTGTGGAAATCGGTCGAAGCCGGGGCGGCCACGCAGGTGTGGGCCGCCACCGCCCCCGACCTGGCCGACCACAACGGCGCCTATCTGGCCGACTGCGGCGTGGGCGTGCTGGGCGCCAACCCCGGCGCCAACGGCTTCATGCCGTGGCTGCTCGACGACGACCGGGCGGCGGCGCTCTGGGCCCTCAGCGAGGATCTCGTGGGGACCGGGTTCCGGATCTGACGAGGTCGCCTCGAGCAGCAGGTCGAGGCGCGCCACCGGGGGAATGCCTGGCCCCCTGCCTGCGTTTATACTTGCGTACGCAAGCAAATCTGAGGACGTGGTGAGATGACGCACGAACTGGAACTGGGGCTCGACACCTTCGGGGATGTCACGGTCGAGGCCGGGGGCCGGCCGAAGACCGCCGCCCAGGTGCTGCGCGACGTGGTGGAGGAGGGGGTGCTCGCCGATCAGGTGGGCGTCGACTTCTTCGGGGTGGGGGAGCACCACCGGGACGACTTCGCGGTCGCGGCTCCCGAGGTGGTCCTGGCGGCGGTCGCGGCCCGCACGGAGCGCATCCGCCTCGGCTCGGCGGTGACGGTGCTGAGCTCGGACGACCCGGTGCGGGTGTACCAGCGGTTCGCCACCGTCGACGCCCTGTCGAACGGGAGGGCCGAGGTGATCCTGGGGCGCGGCTCGTTCACCGAGTCGTTCCCGCTGTTCGGCTACGCCCTCGAGGAGTACGAGGAGCTGTTCGAGGAGAAGCTCGACCTCTTCGCCCAGCTGCGCCGCGAGCAGCCGGTCACCTGGCAGGGCGCCACCCGGGCGCCGCTGCGCCACCAACAGGTGTACCCCCCGACCGAGTCGGGTGGGTTGGTCACCTGGGTGGGCGTGGGCGGCAGCCCCCAGTCGGTGCTGCGGGCCGCCCGCTACGAGCTGCCGTTGATGATCGCCATCATCGGCGGCGAGAGCGTGCGCTTCCGGCCGTTGGTCGACCTGTATCACCGGGTGCTGGCCGAGTCGGGCTCGCCGCGGCTGCCCGTCGGCGTGCACTCGCCCGGTCACGTCGCGCCCACCGACCGCGAAGCCCGTGAGCAGCTCTACCCCCACTTCAAGGCCATGCGCGACCGCATCGGCGCCGAGCGGGGTTGGGGCCCGA
This sequence comes from Acidimicrobiales bacterium, assembly GCA_044221555.1. Lineage (GTDB taxonomy): Bacteria > Actinomycetota > Acidimicrobiia > Acidimicrobiales > DATDAH01 > JAEUJM01. Next base: position 53,389 of record JBGAOY010000016.1, on the reverse strand, counting down.
TGCGCCCGGGCGAGTACGAGGCCATGGCCGGGCCCGGCGGCTCGCTGTACGTGGGGTCACCCGAGACGGTGGCCGCCAAGATCGCCGCCACCGCGTCGCTGCTCGACCTGAGCCGCTTCGACCTGAAGTACAGCGCCGGCACGCTGCCCCACGAGGCGATGCTGCGCAGCATCGAGCTCTACGGCACCGAGGTGATCCCCCGGGTGCGCGAGTTGCTCGCCGAGGCGCCGGCGGCGGCGGCGGAGGACGATCCGGTCGCGGTCTGAGGCGCCTGGGCGGCGGGCGGCCGCACCTTCTCTTTCCGCTGGACCTGCCCGGCCAGGGCCAGTGCAAGAAGAAGCGCCGCGAGATCCACAGAAGCTATGAAAGCGATACCAAACCGTTGACATGGCAGGCGTTCCGTGGTTCAGTGATGCTACTGAAGCGATACGGAAGGCATGTACATGGCAACGACACTGCGGCTGACCGAGCAGATCGAGCTGCGCATCGACGACGACACCGCTCGTGGACTGGCCCAACAGCTTCGTGACGCGGGGCTGTGGCCCGCCGACGAGGCCGCGGGACCGAACCCGGGCCGCGAGGTGTTCCCGGACGATCACCCGATCTGGAGGCGACACTCCGGCGGCTCGGGGCACTCCGCCCAACCGGAGTGGCACGCGGATGACCTGGACGCCGCCGAGGCGTTCTACGCGGCGGTCCACGGCAAGGCGCGGACGTTTCTCGACCTGCTCATCGAGCGGCAGGGCCAGCGCCTGTCCACTGATGACATCCGCCGCCTCGCCCCCGACGTCTTCGACAACGACCACGCGATCGCCGGGTCGGTCAAAGGCCTGAGCAAGCCGACCCAGGCGTCGGGTCGCCGGTACCCCTTCTACTGGTGGCAGGAGCGACCGACCCGGTACGGCATGAAGCCCGGGGTCGCCGCGCTGTTCGAGGCCGCCCGCCGCCGCGTCGGCGGATGACCGCGACCGGGGACGCGCCGGTCTCCGCCCAGCCGGCCCTGCGGGTTGCCACCTGGAACATCGCCCGCTCGGGGGGCCCGGACCGGGCGGCAGTCATCGCCGCTCAGCGGCTGGACCTGCTGTGCGCGCAGGAGGTGACGGCCAACGCCCACGTGCAGCTTCTGGCGTCGGGCGAGTTCGACTGGGGGCTGCTCTCGCTCGACCATCGGCCCCGCCTCAGCAGATCAGGAGGGGCAGAGCGGCTCGGCGTCGCCGTCTACGGCCGCGCCGGGTTGCGGGTGAGGAGCTCAGGTGTGCTCGACCACCTGCCTCGACCGGAGAAGTTCCTGTTCGTCGATGTGGAGGCAGAAGGGTGGCGTCATCCCGTCACCGTGGCCAGCTACCACGCCGCACCGGGGCCTGGGAAGCCCGAGAGCACCCTCGGGGTCGCCCACTGGCTCGAGCTGCAGTTCGGGCCGGCGATCCTCGGCGTGGACGCCAACTCACCCTCGGTGGATCACCCGGATCACGAGCGCTCGATCTACTGCTGGGGTCAGGCGCCGTACACGCTGATGGAGCCGGCGCTCATCGGCCCGCCCTCAGCGGTGCGGCATCGGCTGCGCGACGCCCTGCGTCTGCGGTTGGCCGCGCATCCCGACGAGGCGGCGCCCCTCAGCGACATCGGCCCGCTCGCGATCACCCACGACCGCGACAAGCGTCGTGCGGGGCATGCCCCCAGCCGTTTCGACAGCCTCTGGGTGTCTCCCGAGCTCGCAGTTGGAGCCGTTGAGCATCTCTGGGATCACGACGCCGGATGCCCCCTCGGCGGGAGCGACCACGCCATGGTGGTCACCACCCTCTCTCCGTCGGTCCCGCCGGCAAGGCCTCGTGAGAACGTCGTCGCCCACCTGCGGCGGTGCCGGGTGCTCCCCGACGGCGCCGATGTGGTGCTCAACGCCGACCTGATCACCGACGAATCCGACCGCGATCAACTCATCAGCTGGCTGGCCGAGGACGACGACCGCGGTCGGGCGACCTGGCAGAACGAGGGGCGGCGGGAGTTGGTGTGGGCCGTCGACGGCAACGAGTACCGGGTCGATGCACTGGCGAGAACGATCTGTGACGCCGCCGGCGTGGTCTTCCCGGCCAAACCGCCGGGCCCGCACTGGTGGCTCGACCCCCACCAGGCCAACATGAACCTGGTGCAGATCAGCGGAGGCGGCTGAGCGGGCGCCCGTTCATGCTCAACGACACCATCGTCGTTCCGCTCGCTCCGGGACCGAGAGCGTCGGGCCGATACACCGTGCTCACGCCCTCACACCGGCTTCGTACGTGAGGCCGAGCTCCAAAGGGGCTGCGGCTGGTGGGGGATCGGTCGAACCCAGGCGTTTGCGCGGTGCTCTCCGTCATCGGCAACACCGCGGAGAGCCGCCCGAACAAGAGCCTCTGACCGAGGCCGTCGAACCGTATTCAGGAATTCGCCTGCCCGTTCACGAGAGCAATGCTGTAGAACTCCTGCCCTGCCGCGTCCTCTGTCGTGCTGTGCATCCGAGCGTCGGCGGGGTACCCTCTGTGCTCTCACTGGCAAGATGTGGGATCCTCATTGTGTGTCGATCGTGGCTCTGTTTGGGCCGGTGAGCGGTCGAATCAGCCAACTCGTCCGAGGCGGGCTCCATCGTGTTAGAAGAACACTCGACCCGAGACAAGTTCATCGAGGCCGGCGTCCGCCTCTGCCGGGAAGGCCGCGCCACGATCCTGCGCAGCTTGACCGCCGGCACCGTGGCGGACGAGGCGGGTTTTCATCGTCAGACGTTCTACCGTCACTGGGCGACTCAGGGCGAGTACGTGGACGCCTTGCTCGAGCATGTGTTCTCGATCCGTCACGTACCTGCGGGCCGCCGGGCGGCAGTGGTCGAGAAGCGTTCCGGCGCCTTCGAGGACCTCGTGCGAGACCAGGTTCGCGGTGAGTTCGATCGCTTGTGGCGGGATCCCGACGCGTCGGTCCGGATGGGCCTGCTGTCGATGGGACAACTGCGCGACGGTCGTCCTAGGGAGCTGGCCGAGGAGTTCCACCGGGACGCGATCGATCGGCTCGCGGTCGCCTTCGCCGAGGTCTTCGACGCCTGCGGTCGGTGCCCGGCGGAGCCCCACACGATCGAGGACGTGGCGCGAGCGGTTCGAGGGCAGATCGGTGGGTTCCTCACCGAGGCGGCGCTCTCGGGAGACGTGGGCGGGTCGCGCCGGCTCCTCGAGTCGGCCGTTCTCATCACGGTGACGGTGATGACCGAGCCGTACTCGCACGCCGGGTAGCGCCCGGTCGGTGGGTGAGGCCCCGCCGACATCGTCGATCGACATCGGTCGGCCGACTCCGTCGCGCCCGGATGGGCGGTCTGCTCCCCACTGACGCCGGTCACTTCGGTTGACGGACCCCGAGGCCCTCGCGGCACGTTTGGATCCCGACTTCTATACCGATGCGTATATTCCGTATACACCGTTGCAACGTGAATGAACTGGCCTGTATATCTGCCCGTTCCATCGTGTACAGAGGTGTCTCAGAATGTGACACCAGTGGCTCTGGAACGTCCGTGAAGTCCTTGCTCTACTTCTCCATTGCCAGGTGGTGATCTCGCCGCCTGTTCCCGGAGATGATGAGCAGGCGGAGTGCGATCTTGAGATCAATGAGCCCGTACAGGAGCTTGATGGGTATCCGAGTGCCGGTGGCCATTACCGCCGTGGTACTCCTCCTGGTTGCCGGAGCACCGGCGGTGCTGGCGCCAGCTGGCGCCACGGGGGCGCCGGTGGCGGATTTCGAGGTTCCGACGTACGTGACCGGCTCGGTCGACGGCCAACAAGGGTGGGGGGCGCAGGGCATTCCCATCAATCCGAACATCGACCAGGGCGTGGTGACCAACATCGGTGCGCCCGCTTCCTTCGGCGCGCAGTCGTGGCGCATCTCGAACGCGTACACCACAGGTTCTTTCGGCGATTGGGTCTTCTCGCCGTCGGCCGCTGACGAGGCGGGGGAGTCGTCAGCCGAGAGCGGCGGCTTGTCCGGGGGCACGCGGCAGACACGATTCGTGGCCCAGTGGGACTTCGCGTCCGCCCTGCCCTCGGCCGAGCAGCCGGGCCTGGGCATGACGGTGAGCCCGGATCGCGGTGACGGGGCGCGTATGAGTTGGGTGCGGATGGAGGACACGCCGACGGGCCTGCAGTTGCTGTTCAGCGACTACCAGCGGTCCATCGACCCTGAGTGTGACGACCCGGGTGACGGGGCCTTCACCGAGGCCGCGATCGCCAGCGGCCTCGATCGCGGCACCGCGCACACGGTGAAGATCGTCATGGACTTCGTCGACGGGCCTGCCAACGACATCGTCGCCGTGTACGTGGACGGGTCGCTCGTGCACACGGGCACCAGTTGGGAGGACTACTTCCGGGACTGCGAGCTGAACCCGACTCGGACGGTCGATTCCTTGCTGTTCCGCTCGGGCGGGGACCCGTCGCCGGCGTCTGACGGTCTGGGCTTCCTGATCGACAACGTGTCCGTGAGCAGTCAGACGCTGAGCGTCCCGGGCGCACCGACGGGCCTCGACGCCTCCTGGTCGGCCGGGACGGTGCACCTGTCGTGGAACGCGCCGGCAGAGGACGGCGGCTCGCCCATCACCGGCTACTCGGTCTACCGCGACGGCACCGTCATCGACACGATCGACGGCGCGACCACGTCGTACGCCGACACGGAAGCCACCGCGAGCAGCGTGGCGCACACCTACAAGGTGGCCGCGCTGAACGCCATCGGTGCGTCGGCGAACAGCAACACGGACGACGTCGTGGTGAACCTCGCGTGGAAGGGCCAGGTGTGGGAGGTGAGGAACGGCACCGCCACCGTCAACGGGGCCGGTGGCGTGGATCTCACTCGTCTCGCCGGCGGCGAGTCGTCGCTGCACCTCGTAGGAGATGCGCCCGTCAACGCCGCCGGGACCCCCTGGGTGCGCTTCGACTACCACGACGACGGCAGCTCGTGGCAGGGCATCGACCTGTTCCTCGACTCGGAGGAGAACCCCGGCGACGACCCCCGCATCCAGGCGGGCTCGCTGTTCAGTTGCGGCACGCTGGGGTACGCCCGTCACTCGATTCCGGCCGTCGAGACCATCGTGTACCCGCCCGATGACAGCGCCTGCGTCGGGCCTCGTCCGGCCACCGAGCACCACCTCTACGTCGGTGAGCGTTCGGACGGCACCGTGGACTACCACGTCGACGGCACCTGGCACTCCAGCACCTTCCTGAAGGACTTCACCGGCTCGTTCCCCGTGAAGGACATCACCCTGCGGTGGCGTTGCAGCCCCACGGGGGCGGTCACCTGGGAGCGCCAGTGCAGCGGCGGCGAGACGGTCACCTTCGACGACTTCGCCATGGGCAGTGACCATGACGAGCACGCGCCGGCCATCACGCTCGACACGCCGCCGGACGGGGCCGTGTACCGACTCGGCCAGGTGGTACATGCCGACTTCGGCTGCACCGACGCGACCGGCGTGGCCGAGTGCGACGGCACCGTTCCCGACGGGGCGGTCATCGACACGTCCACGACGGGCGATCACCAGTTCACCGTCACGGCCACCGACGACATCGGGAACCAGTCCTCGATCACCCACGGGTACCGCGTGATCGACCCGGCGCTGACCCTCTCGCTGGTGGCCGACGAGTCATCGGTGGTCGCCGGTGGAGCCATCCACTACCACCTGACCGTCTCCAACACGGGCGACGTCGCCCTCACCGGCGTGACGGTGATCGATCCGAACGCGCCTGCCTGCGCGGGGCCAGTCGGCAGTCTGGCCGTCGGTGCCCACGTGACCGTCGACTGTGCCTACACCACGACCAACGGTGACGTGGGCGTGCGGGGCAACGCCGCCGCGGCGATGAGCGCCGAGTACGCGATCGCGCTCTCCAACGTGGTGACCACGTCGGTCACGCCGGCTCCCGGGCACATCACCGGCACCGTCACCGAGGCCGTCTCCGGCAACCCCCTGCCCGGCGTGTGGGTGATCGCGCTGCGACCGTCGGACTTCCGTCTGGTGGGCGGTGGCCTCACCAACGCATCGGGCGGCTACGACCTGGGGATCCCGGCAGGCTCGTACTTCCTCTACGTCGTCGATTCGACGGGGAACCACGTGAGGGGGTTCCACGGGGCACCGGCCACGGTCACGGTTCCGTCAGGGGGCACTGTGCACGCCGACCCTGCCATCGCCTCCACCCGGGGTGCGATCGCGGGCACGATCACCGACGCCGGCACCGGTGACCCCATCGCCGGGGCATGGGCGATAGCGCTCGGCGGCGAGCCCTTCGCCCCCGAGTCGGTCGTGGTCGCCTCGGGCGCCGGCCAGTTCTCGCTGTCGTCGCTGCCCGCCGGCTCGCACTTCGTCGGGTGGATCGACCCCACCGGCGCACATGCGCCACGGTTCTCGCCGGATCGACCCGACGTTCCTTCGGCAACGGCACTCCCTGTGACCGCCGGCACGACGACGACCGCCAACGGTGCCCTACTGGCCCAGGAGCCCCCCGCCGGTGGCTCCGCGCTCACCGGCACGGTGACCGACGGCGGGACCGGCGACCCGCTGGCCGGGGTGCACGTCGTGGCCCTCTCGGCCGCTGACTACGGGATGGCCCGTGGCGCGGTCACCGACGGCTCGGGCCACTACGACCTCGACGTGACGGCCGGCGACTACAAGCTCGTGTTCATCGACTCGACCGGTCGGCACGCCTCGGAGTGGTACGACGGCGTCTCGATCTCCGACCTCGCCGACGCGACGACGGTCACCGCTCCGGCGACGACGGATGTCGACCTCACACCCGGCACCGGCGCCGTGGCCGGCACCGTGACCGATGCTCCCTCGGGCCAGCCGCTCGGCGGAGCATGGGTGCTGGCCATCGGGTCTCGTGGACCGGCCGGTGGCGCTGTCGCCGGGCCGGACGGCTCGTACGTCATCGGTGGCCTGCCGCCCGGCGGCTATCGGGCAGCGTTCATCGATGCCACCGGCGTCCGTCTCCACGAGTACTGGAACGACCACCACGACATCGCCACCTCGGACACGATCGACGTGGCCGCAGGCTCCACCACTCCCGTGAGCGCGGGACTGGCTCCGTGAGCGCCCAGCGGCAACCGGTCGGGTCACACGGTTCGTGCCCCGGGAGCGTCGCAGGACGTCTCGAACCAGAAGCCCCCGCCGATGGTTCGAGTCACCGCCCGGTTGCCGACCCCGCGGTCGGCAACCGGGCCGCCCCCCGGGATCGGGCGTGGTTCGGGAAGCGCCGGCGTGGGTCACCTCGAACGGGCACGGCGATCTGCCGAGTCGTGGTCATAGCGCCGGATCCCGACACCGCCCGGCGGTACCTGGCCCACCGGTCCTCGACCGCCGGCGAGGTCCACCTGGTCACCGCGCCGGACGACATGGCCGCGCTGGCCTCGATGCGCCTGCGGCGCTCGGATCGCGTCGAGTGGCTCCACGGCTGGCACCGCGGTGCTCACGGCCGGGCCCTCGCGATCATGGCCGAGCGATGCGCCCAGGTGGGCCGATTCGGGGCTGCCCGGCACGTCTTCCGGGCCGACGGCTGAGCGCCGACCGACCGGCCTGTCTCCTGACCGCTGGTTCCTGTCGACACTGACCACGGCGCACCTCGCCCGCGGCGCCTGGTCCGGCGTAGGCCGCGCTGCGCTTCAGCGTGGGCGGCGACTCATCTGAGTCGGTTCAACAACATCACTGCCGGCGGCCGTTCACACGGCTGTTGATTGGTCCGGCGTCCGTGGCGAGTCGACGGTGATGTGGAGGCGGCAGTGGTCGCTCGGTCCCCACTCGTCCTCGCCGTTGCCGGCCCGGACGCTGATCATGGGAGCGAGCGCACTCGAGGCGAACACGAAATCGAGCTGACGGGTGCCGGTCGACGGGTCGGTCCGGTTCCTGCGGTAGGTCGGGACGTTTCCGCTGTCACCCGGCAGCTCGGCGGGCCACGGGTCGGCCTGGAGGCCGTCGGGATGCTGCGGGCCGCAGAACGTGAGGCCGATCGCCTCCATGCGGTCGAACACCGTCCGGTAGCGCCGCGCCCAGTAGGTGTCCCCGTGCTCGCCGTGGCCGTACAGGATGTTCCAATCGCCAGCGACGATGAGCCGGTGACTGTGCTTCGAGTCGACCAGGGCACTGAGGTCCGAGATCAACCGGTGCGCCGAGGCGTCGGCGTAGATCCAGTCGTCCCGGCCGCTCAGGGGGGACTCCCACGCCGAGTACACGCTGGCCACGACGAGTGGCTCCGAGTCGTCGTGGAGGACGTGCGCCAGCGCGATCGTGCCCGGCACGCTGACCGCCAGTCCGTCTCCCTCCAGATCGCCCACCGGGTGGGTGGGGATCGGGCTCACCGTGGGCCGGCCGTCACCCGCACGAGCCGCCACCGCGGCGCAGAAGGATCGCCGGGGAGCGCCGCCGGTGGTCCAGTCCGCCGCGGCGGACACCACGGTGAACGGCGACGACGGCGGCGGCTGCCTGGCCTCCTGGAGGAGCGCCACGTCGATCGTCTCGTCGGCGGCCAGCTCATCCCACCCGGCCGTGAGCCCGTTCATGTTCCACGACACCATCGTCACCCGACTCGCTCGAGCTCCTGCATCGGGCCTGTCCACCGCGCTCACGATCTCACACCGTCGCGCTAAGCCGACGCTCTGCTGGTTGCCGTGGGGGTCCTGCTGAGCCTTTTCGGCACTGGTCGCGAAGGAGCCTTGCCGACGGCGCAAGGAGCCAACTGCTGCGTTCGCCTTGGCGGTTCTCTTCGCGGTCGATGTGGTCGCCGCTGGACCGAACACCCCTGCAGCGGTGTGCGTCGCCGTGGTGTTCCGGCTTGGTGTCGGCAGCCATTCAGTATGCGGACCTCGAGCGTCGGGCGTGGGCGACGCGAGCGTCTGACCGGCCCCGCTTCGCGAGCAAGCCACAGCCGTGACCCGTTGCCCTCCGCATGAGTCTCACGATCTCAGCCCCGTGTGCCGAACCGTTTGCTAGGTGAACCGAATGTACGTACAGTAACGCCATACAAAGTATGCCCTCATCCAGGGTACGAGAGGGACGAGAAGATGAGCGCTGTCACGAAGGACGCCCGCTTGAACCTGCGGATCCGGGCGGTTGATGACGAGCTGATCCGCCATGCCGCGGCGCAGACTGGCCAGAGCGTGAGCGATTTCTTGACCGCGGCCGCGATCGAACGGGCACATGAAGTGCTGGCTGATCAGCGGGAGTTCGTACTCGACGAGGCGACTTGGGATGAGTTCGTCGCGCTTCTCGATGAGCCGGCCCGGCCGGATCCTCGTCTGGTCGAGCTGTTTGCTCGGCCCCAGCGCATCGTCCGCTGATCAGCACTGGTGCGCCTGGCCCGCTTCGATGAGGTCTCGCCCTCGAAGGAGCAGCGCAACGGGTTCGACTGTGGTGAGCCCTCGCTGAACCGATGGCTCGCAACTCAAGCTCGCCAGAGCATGGAGTCTCGTGACGCCGTCACCTACCTGCTGATCGACGAGAGCTCCGATGAGGTTCCCATCGTCGGCTACTACTGCCTGTCCTCTGGGTCCGTGAGCAGGGACACCGCGCCGGACGCGATGGCGAAGCGGTCACCGGATCCGATTCCGGCCATTCGAATGGGCCGCTTCGCCATCGATCACCGATACCAACGACAGGGATGGGGCGCGGAGCTTCTCCGAGAGTCGTTGCTGAGCGCGGTCCACGGAGGGCGCCTGGTCGGCGCCAGGGTCATGCTCGTCGACGCGATCAGCGAAGACGCACTCGCGTTCTACCTACGCTTCGGGTTCACGGCGTCTCCGATTCACCCCATGCAGGTGCTGTTCGACCTTCGTGTAGTGGCGACCTCGGCCGGTCTCCAGCCGCCGCACTAGTTGCCGGGTTCACGATGCTCAAGGTCCAGGTACTGCACCTGATCGCTCAGCCCGGATTCCGACGATCACAGCTCCTGACGGGGTCAGCCCGGCTGGGCGAGTTGTGCTCGCAACGCCTTCAGGGCCGAGCGGGTCGGTGTCCTCGGCATGCCCATCAGGTTCAGCGGGGGATCGAGAGCGAGTAGCACCGCATGCTCCAGTGCCGCCAACCGGGCGCGGTCGTCGTGCGGTGCGACGACCAGCTCGAGGTGCGCGCCGATCCAGGCCGTGAGCGCCGTGTTGCTGCTGGCGGTCAGCACCTTGGGACGATCGAGCTCCAGGCCGAGGGGGCCACGAAGGATCGCCGCGAGCGTGCGTCGGAAGGTGGACGCCTTCAGGTTGCCGCGCAGGTGGTTGCCGCGGATGCGGCTGTGGAGGGTGGCCGCTCGTTCGAGCCCTGCCCGCGACGAGGTGGCGCCGGCTTGGCCGGCGTAGATCAGCTCGGGCAGAGGTTCGTCGAACGGCGCCGACAGCAGGTCGAGCGCCGACGGTGCGGCGTACCAGGCGTAGAGCCCGGGATGGTCGGCCGCGCCCCGATCACGGGGGAAGCCGGCGGCGGGCTCTGCGTTCGAGCGGTCGCTGAGGCGGGCGAGGAGCCGCTCGATCGTCGTCTGGGTGGCTTCCACGTCGTCCCCGGTCACAGCGGGTGAATACTTGCAGCGCGGGGAGGCGATGTCGTGCGGATCGGTCTGGTGGGCTGTGTGAAGACGAAGCGGTCGGCGCCGGCACCCGCGCGCGACCTCTACGTGTCGGCGATGTTCACCGGGCGGCGCGCGTTCGTCGAGAAGACGTGCGACCGGTGGTTCGTGCTGTCGGCCAAGCACGGCCTCGTCGAGCCCGAGACGGTCGTCGAGCCGTACGTCGCCCTGGCCGCTCGTTCGTCTCGGGAGCGGCGGCTCTGGGCGGTTACGGTGGTCGAACAGCTACGCGAGAAGGTCGGGGACGTCGGCGCCTGCACCGTGGCTGCTCGAGCAGCGCCTCGGTCACCTCGACCCGCTGCGCATGGTCGCCGCACCCGATGTCGTCCGAGCTGCGATCGCCCGGCCGCCGTCGTTGCACCGGTACGTCGAGAACGTGCCTCGGTGGGTGGTCTCGGCGGCGCAGCAGGTGCTCGACGTGTACGGCGGCGACGCGGAGACGATCTGGAACGACGCACCGACGGCGGTGGAGCTGCGCCGCCGGCTCGAGGCCTTCGACGGCATCGGCCAGAAGAAGGCGGCCATGGCTGTCGAGATCCTCGAGCGGGACCGAGGCGTGGTCGTACGCGAGCTGAGCGGCAGCGATGTCGCCTTCGACGTGCATATCCGGCGCGTGTTCCTCCGCACCGGGCTCGCCGACACCGATGACCTCGACCACGTCGTCGAGCAGGGTCGGCTGGCCCATCCCGATCGACCAGGCGCGATCGACCTGCCGGCGTGGGACATCGGCCGCCGGTGGTGCCGGCCCCGCGATCCGGACTGTGATGCCTGTCCGCTCGCGGCGGCGTGTCCCCGCTTGATCGACCGCGCCGAAGGCGTGCGGGCAACCTGAGTAGGCGGTGGCTCGCCGCCCGCGCCGCTGATGATACGTGTCAGACCCCCTCCGTAGGTTCGAACCATGAACACGACCAAGCGAAACAAGACCGTGGCGGGTGAGTCGCTCGCCGTACTCGAGCGTGCCGAGAAGTTCGTCAGGCCGGAGGTCACGGGCAAGATGGTGCGCTTTCGCATCGATGTGCCCTCGGCGCTGCGCGAGCCTTTCACGCGAGCGGTGATGCGGGTCGAAGCGGAGTTGCTCCGGGAGTACGCAGACGCCTGCAGCGCCGATCCCAGCGAACCGCTGCCCAGTCGTGAAGGCCTTCATGCATTGGCGGTCGCCACGCTGCTGCAGCGGGTCGTCTACGGCACCGACACGCCGCCTTCCTTCGCGTCCTCTCCGTTCCCGCCTGGTTGACGTCCCTCGCCAACTCGATCGGGCGGTGCCGCCGCCGGGGGCGAATGGTTGAGGCGCCGCCGGTGCCGATAGGGTTTGGCGTCCGGAAGCTGGGCCGGTTCTGTTCGCCGTGCCCGCCGACTCTCACGCCGCGCCACCGAAGAAGGGGAGCCCCCGGGTGCTCACCAGCCTGAAGAACATGTTCAAGGTTCCGGACCTCCGGAACAAGATCCTGTTCACGTTGCTCATGCTCACGCTGTACCGGTTCGGCGCGTTCATCCCCGCCCCGGGGATCGACCTCGACCAGGTGCAGGCCCTGAAGGACTCGGCCGAGCAGGGCGGTGTGCTGGGCTTCCTGCAGCTGTTCTCGGGCGGCGCGCTCACCCAGTTCGCCGTGTTCGCGCTGGGGATCATGCCCTACATCACCTCGTCGATCATCATGCAGATCCTCGCCGTGGTGATCCCCAAGCTGGAGGAGTGGCAGAAGCAGGGCGCGGTGGGCCAGCGCAAGATCACCCAGTGGACCCGCTACCTCACGGTGGCCATCGCCATCATGCAGTCCACGGGCCTGGCCTTCCTGTTCCACAACGGCGGCGGCGGCTTCGGTGGCCGGGGCAACAACACCGGCCTCGACCTGATCCCCAACTTCACCATCCCCCGGGTGCTGCTCATCGTGCTCACCCTCACCGCGGGCACCGCCCTGCTGATGTGGATGGGCGAGCTCATCACCCAGCGGGGCATCGGCAACGGCATGTCGCTGCTCATCTTCTCGTCGGTTGTCAGCCAGCTCCCCGCCCAGGGCGGCCGGGTGCGGGTCGAGGCGGGCAACGCCGCCCTGGCCATGCTGCTCGGCCTGTTCCTGGTGCTGCTGGTCTGCATCGTGTTCGTCGAGCAGGGCCAGCGCCGTATCCCGGTGCAGTTCGCCAAGCGGGTGGTGGGCCGGCGCATGTACGGCGGCCAGAGCACCTACATCCCGCTCAAGGTCAACCAGTCGGGCGTGATCCCGATCATCTTCGCCAGCTCGGTGCTGTACCTGCCGCTGCTCATCAGCCAGGTGCTGCCCTCCGACCCCGGCAGCTGGGGCGTGAAGGTGCAGAAGTGGGTCGACGACTACCTGGCCTCGCCCACCAGCCCGCTCTACCTGCTGATGTACGGCCTGCTCATCATCGGGTTCGCCTACTTCTACACCGCCATCACCTTCGACCCGGCCCAGCAGGCCGACACCATCCGCAAGCAGGGTGGCTTCATCCCCGGCATCCGCCCCGGGCCGCAGACCGAGAAGTACCTCGCCCACATCCTGTCCCGCATCACCCTGCCGGGCGCCCTGTTCATCGCCTCGGTGGCGCTGCTGCCCTCCATCTTCCTCACCCTGGTCCTGCCCGCCGGCAGCAGGGGGAGCTTCGCCTTCGGCGGCACCTCGGTGCTGATCGCCGTGGGCGTGGCCCTCGAGACCATGAAGCAGATCGACAGTCAGCTGATGATGCGCAACTACGAAGGGTTCCTGAAATGACCGCGCCCGTGCGCCTCGTGATCCTGGGCCGCCAGGGGTCCGGCAAGGGCACCCAGTGCGCCCTGCTGGTCGACCACTACACCATCCCCCACATCTCCACCGGCGACATGTTGCGCGAGGCCGTGGCCGAGGGCACCGAGTTCGGCCTCATGGCCAAGGCCATCATGGACCGGGGCGACCTGGTGTCCGACGACATCATCGTGGGCGTGGTCGAGGAGCGGCTGAGCAAGGCCGACGCCGCCCCCGGGTTCCTGCTCGACGGCTTCCCCCGCACGGTCGGCCAGGCCGAGGCGCTGGCCCGGATCGCCGCCCCCGCGGTGGTGGTGAACCTCGACGTCCCCACCGACCTGGTGCTCGAGCGCATGCTGGCCCGGGGCCGGGCCGACGACACCGAAGAGGCCATCACCCGCCGGCTCGAGCTCTACGAGGAGCAGACCGCGCCGCTGGTGGCCTACTACGACGGCCTGGGCGTGCTGGTCACCGTCGACGGCGTGGGCGAGGTCGACGAGGTGTTCGCCCGGGTCGTGAAAGCGATCGACGCCAACCTCGGTTCGTGAGGAGGAAGGTCACCCCCGTGCGCCGCACGCCCGACGAGATCGCGATCATGCGCAGGGCGGGCAAGGTGGTGGCCGAGATGCACGAGTGCATCCGCGCGGCCATCCGCCCCGGCGTCACCACCCTCGAGCTCGACAAGGTGGGCCGCGAGGTGATCGAGCGCCGCGGCGCCCGCTCGAACTTCTTGAACTACCACGGGTTCCCCGCGGTCATCTGCACGTCGCCCAACGACATGATCGTGCACGGCATCCCCGGGTCGTACCGCCTCGAAGAGGGCGACATCATCTCCATCGACTGCGGGGCGATCATCCAGGGCTGGCACGGCGACGCCGCGTTCACCGCCCCGGTGGGCCAGGTCACCGAGGAGGCGGCCGAGCTCATCAAGGTCACCGAGGAGAGCCTCTACGCCGGTATCGACCAGATGGTCGACGGCAACCGCATCTCCGACATCGGCCACGCCGTGCAGAAGGTGGCCGAGGCCGCCGGGTTCTCGGTGGTGCGTGAGTACGTCGGCCACGCCATCGGCACGGCCATGCACGAGAAGCCCGAGGTGCCCAACTTCGGCGATCCCCACAAGGGCCCCAAGCTGCGGGTGGGCAACGTGTACGCGGTCGAGCCCATGGTGAACGTGGGCAGCCCCCAGACCCGCCTGCTCGACGACGGCTGGAGCGTGGTCACCGCCGACGGCTCGCTGTCGTGTCACTGGGAGCACACCATCGCCATCACCGACGACGGCCCCGAGATCCTCACCCTCCCGTAGCGGCCCGGTGGTTCCGCCGGCCCACGGCGGGTCGGGCCGGGCCGCGTGGACGGCGCCGCGTCCGGGCGGGCCGGCAGCGTCCCGTAGTCTCGTCCGGCACCGTCACGGGGGCGGCGCGTCGTGCGTCCGGCCCGGCGGGCAGGGGGAGAATCGCGGTGGTCGGTGAGGTGCGAGACGCAGTGGTGCGCCGGCGGGGGATCGTCGTCGCCGGTGCCCTCGTCGCGATCATGCTCGTGGCCGTCCCCGCCTACCGCTCCAGCAAGGACTGGCAGGCCAGCGCCACGGTGCAGCTCGACCCCTTCCCGGTCGAGGGGCTGCATCCCGAGGCGGCGGCGTCGGCCTCGCGAGAGGCGGCCATGCAGGCCGAGGTCGCCCAGGCCCGGAGCGATGCGTTCCGAGAGGCGCTCGTGGCCAACCTGGACTACCCGGTGGACTTCGACGTCACCGGCGATCCCGCCACCGGGACCATGCGGTTCGTGGCGCGCTCGGACAGCGCCGAGCGGTCGGTGCGCGCCGCGTACGCGGTGGCGGGCGCATACATCGGATGGGGTCGGGCGCAGTCCGCGGTCGCCCGCGCCGACGAGCTCCGCGCCGAGCTCGCCGCGCCGGCTCCGCCCACCACGATCCCGCCGGCCGGCGCGCCGCCCACCACCGTCCCGCCCGCCGGTGCCAACGGCGACGCGGCGGCTCAGTTGGCGGTCATCGAGACCGCCCTCAGCCGGCTCGAAGGCGGGGGCGGGACCGTGGTGGTGCCCCCCGAGGTGCCCGGTGACCCGGTGGCCCCCAACCTCGCCGTGCCCCTCGTGGTGGCCGGGCTGCTCGGCCTCTGCGCCGGCGCGGCCCTGGCCTGGCTGCTCGAGCGCCGCTCGTCCGACCGTGCCGGAGTCGACACGGCCACGGTCACCGCGACGGCCACGGCCACGGCCACCGACAGCGGCATCGCCACCGACACGGGCACGGACACCGACGCGGGCACGGCCGCCGACAGCGACATCGCCGCCGACAGTGACATCCGCACCGATACCGGCATCGCCACCGACAGCGACATCCGCACCGACATCCGCACCGACACGGACATCCCCACCGACACGGACGCCGACATCCACGCCGGCGTGTCCGCCGACGCCACCGACCACACCGACGGGCGCGCCGGCGCCGGCGGGGGAGGGGTGGCCGAGCGCGCGGGGTCGCGGTCCGATCGCGTCGTCCGCGTCGCGATCGGCACCCTGGCCGTGGCGTTGGTGGTCCCGGTCGTGGCGTCGGCGCTGGCCGCGGTCATCGGCGTCTGGGAGCTGCGTCCGTTCACCAACCCCCGCGACGAGAACCTGTACGAGTGCCTCGACATCTGGCTCGCCTCCATCCCCGACGGCAGCACGGTGGGGGTGAGCGAGGACAGCGACGTGTTCTTCCGCGACCGCTTCCAGGAGGTCGCGTTCCCGAGGCTGAACATCGTCGGACCTGACCAACCCGTCGACGTGACGCTGCGCATGGTGCCCGGCCCGGGGCAGGAGTCCTGCGGCAACTACTCGCTCGAACGCATCGAACCGTGAACGTCCCCTTCGCGACCATGGCCCTGGTCGCCGTGGTGTTCGCCGCGGTGGGGTGGCCGGCGGCCCGGCTCCTCGCCCGCAGCCGGGTGGGCGCGTGGGCCACGTTGCCCGCGTCCACGGGCATCGCCTGCTCGATCGCGGTGGCCGCGGCGATCCTCACGGGCTCGTCGATGGTGCCGTGGCTCGCCGCGATGGCCGTCCTGGGCTGGGCCGGACTCGCGCTGCGCCGCGCCACCGGTCATCGGTGGGCCCCCGACCACGACCCCACCGGCGTCGCCGCACTGGTCACCGCGGCCGTGGTCGCGATCCTGCCGGTGATCCTGGTGGACATCCCCCCGGTCGAGGCCGACGCCCGCTACATGTGGTGGTTCCACGCCGCCTGGTACCGCCACGGTGGCGACGTGACCTCCGAGGCCATGTCGCTGCCCGACTTCTTCTTCCGCCGGCCGGCGTACCCGCCGCTGCTCCCCGGGGTGATCGCCACCGTGTGGCACCTGGGCGGCGCCTTCGACCGCGAGGTGGCGCTGCGCGTGAGCCAGCTCTTCACCGGCGCGGCGGTGGCGGCCGCGGGGTTCTTCACCGCCCGCACCCTGCGCCTCGGCCGCCGCGACACGGCGATCGCCGCCGGCGTGGTGGCCGCGGCCTGCTGGGGTGCCAACGCCTCGGTGGGCCTGGTGGGCTTCGTCGACCTGGCCTGGGCCGCCCTGTTCGTGGCGGCCGCCGTCCTGCTGCTGGCGGGGCCCACTGACAGCCGCACGATCGCCATCGGCACCGCCTTCGCGGCCGCAGCCGCGCTGGTGAAGTTCGAGGGCGAGGTGGCCGCGCTGCTGCTCGTGGTGCTCGTCGCCGTGCGCGCCGGACGGGCCTGGCGGCGATCGGTGCCCGTGGCCGCGGCGGTGGTCGCCGCCATCGTGGGGTGGCGCTACGTGCCGGCCGCGGCCGGCGCACCGCCCGACCAGCGGGGCGACTGGGGCAAGCTGCCCCAGATCCTCGACACGGGATCGGAGGCCCACCACCGCTTCATGGACGCGCTCGACTTCCTGGGCGGCGAGCTGGGGTGGCTCGTCGGCCTCGCGGCGCTGGCCATCGTGGTCACGCTCGTCGTCGCCCGGCTGGGCGGCCGCCCGCTGCGCCAGCCGGGGGTCGTCCCCATCGTGTTGCTGGTCGCGGGGTACCTCACCTTCGTGGCCCTCACCTTCGCGATGGCGCCCGAGTCGCTCGACGCCTTCCTCGACGCCGCCGCCCGCCGGGTGGTGCTGGTGGCCCGCATGCTGGTGGTGGTGGACGCGCTGCTGGTCGGCGTGGCCGCGGCCCGGGCCATCGGCCACCTCGAGCCGGTCCTCGCCCCGGCCGCCGGCGCCGGTGCCGGTGCCGGTGTGGGTGCCGGCCAGGCGCCAGCAGACGGATGGTGGGCCCGCCCGCGACGTGAGGGTGGGGCCGGAGGGCCTGGCGCCGGCGCCACCGGTGTCGCGGGAGGACCGCGGGACGGCGACCGACCGGGTGGCGGGCCGGCCGACGGGTCGGACGACGAGTCGGGCGTGGGCGCGGCCGACCGGCCGGGTGCCGCGGCGCGGGCCTCCGTGGCGTTCGCCTGGCCCGGACCGGGTCGGCGGGCCGATGCCCTGGCCGCGCTGGTGATCGGGACCATCGTGCTGGTGCGGGCGGGCCTCTACGCCGCCAGTGGCGCGGGCCTGATCCTCGACGACTGGAGCATCGTGGTGAACGGGGGCCTGGCCCGCCTCTGGCAGGACCCCAACACCACCTTCGCCCTGAGCCGCCCCGGTGCGTGGGTGCTGCTCACGGTGGTGAACGGCGGCATCGGCGCCCATCCCCTGGGCCTGCTCGCCGCCATCACGCTCCTGCAGCTCACCGCCGCGTGGCTCCTCTACCGGGTGGCCCTGCGGTGGGTCACCCCGGCGGTCGCCCTGGCCGTCACGGTCCTCTGGCTGGTGATGGCGAACCACTCGTCGCTCACGGTCTGGGGCCCGATCATCCCGGCGCTCGTGGCCCTGTGCCTGCTGCTCGGCGGGGTCCTGTTCCTGGGCTCGGGGCGCTGGGTGCTGGCCACGGCGTGCTTCTGCGTGGCCGCGCTCTGCTACGAGACCACCCTGCCCGCCGCGGCGGTGGCCACCCTGGTGCTCCCGGCCACGCCGCGGGTGGCCTGGTCGCGTCGCGCCGTCACCCTCGCGATGCTCGGCGCCATCGGCATCTGGATCGCCGCCCACCCCATCTACGACGTGCCGCTGCACCTGCCGGCGCTCGGCGTCTTCTGGGACGCGCACTTCGGCCACGGGCTGCTGGGCACCGACCAGGGCACCCCGCTCGTCCCCACGCTGCTGAGGGTCGGCACCCTCGCCGGCATCGTGTGGTGCCTGGTGCGGTGGTGGCGGGGCGAGCGCCGCACAGGGAGCGGACCGTGGCTCGTGATCGTGGGGCTGGCGGTGGGCGCCCTCGGGGCGCTGGGGTGGGTCACCCTCGACCCGCAGGCGGCGCCGCTGGGCGTGTTCGACCGCATCCTGGTGGTGTCGTCGATCGGTGCCGCGGCCGTGTGGGCCGGTATCCTCCTCACGGCGTGGGCGCACGCACGGATCCCCACCGCGACGGTCGCGGTGGTGCTCCTGGCGGTCTGCGTGGTGGGCCAGGTGACCACCCTGGGCTCGTGGAGCCGGGCCGGCCGTGACGTCGAGGTGCTGCTCGACCACGTGGCCGGACTCTCCCGGCACCCCGGGGCCCACGACTTCGTGGTGGGCCCGTCCCCGGAGCGGCTCGACCACCACGGGGTGGCCGGTGTGTACACCGAGGGCTTCGCCAACGACGCCGCGGCCGTGGCCTTCGGCGACGGCGGCGGGTCGCTCACGATCGCCGAGGGGCTGACCAGCTTCACCAGCGAGGGGCAGGGCACGCTCATCGACTGGTCCGACGTGTTCGGGGGCACGCCGGTGCCCTACCAGGACCTGGTCGGGGGGCCGCCCAAGGGCTATCTCGAGGTCGCCGACCGCCGCGCCCCCGACGTCGTGGCCGTGGCGGGCTGGGTGATCGACCTCTCGGACCAGGACACCGCGGTGCACGTCACCATCCGGGTCGACAGCGAGGCCGTCGACATCGGCGTGGCCCAGCTCCCGCGCCCCGACGTGGCTGCGAGCTACCCCGACGCGGGGCCGAACCACGGGTTCTCGGCCGAGCTGCCGGTCGGGCCCGGCCCGCACCTCGTGTGCGCGATCGGCGTGAACGTCGGCGAGGGCATCGACGCCCCCCTGCTGGCCGGCGACGCCCCAGGCCGGATCGGCACGTACTGCATCAGGGTGGGTTGACGGTCGTCAGCTCCTCGAACTCCCGCCACGGCCACGTCGACCCGGCCGTGAGCTCGGACCCAAGCCCGCCGAAGATCGCCGGACGGAGCCTGCCGTGGGCCTGACTACTCTGTCGTGGATGGCGTGGCTCCGGCAGCGTTACGTCATCGCCGGCGCCGTCGCTCTGGCCCTGATGGTCACCGCGGTAGTCGTGCTCCTCACCCCGAAGCACTGGGAGTCGACCGCGACCGTGCACATCGAGCCGCTGCAGGTGGCGGGGCTGCGGTCGGACGAAGCGACGCTGCCGACCCCGGAAGCGGCCGTCGCCGCCGAGGTGGCGATGGCGGACGGCGAGCCTTTTCGCAGCGCCGTGCTCGACGGTTTCGACTACCCCGTGAGCTACCAGGTGACGGGCGACGAATCCTCGGGCTCGCTCAGCTTCGTGGTGCAGGGCGACTCGGCCGAGCGAGCCTTCTTCGCGGCCTACGGGATCGCCAACGGCTACATCGCCTGGGGTCGGGCGATGGAGGCCGGCGGCCGGGTGGCCGAGCTCCAGTATGAGATCGACCGCCTTCGACAGGGCGGCGAACCGACCGAGGGGGAGCCGCCCATCGAGCGGTTGGAGGCGGTCCAGGCCGCCCGCCAGGCGGCGCTCGATCAGATGGGTGCGGTCGGCGGCACGGTGTCGGGGGTGCCCCAGATACCGGACGATCCGGCGTCGCCCCGGGTGGTCGTGTGGTTCCTGGTCGCGGGCCTCGGCGGGTTGGCGGCGGGCCTTGCCCTCGCGTGGTGGCGTGAGCGACGTTCCCCCGCCGAGCACCGGGCCGCGGCCGAACGTCTCGTGCCGCGCCCGGCGGGCCGGCAGCGAGTCGGGCGGATCGTGCTCGGCACGCTCGTCATCGCACTCCCCGGGCTGATCGGCGCCTCTGCCCTCGCCGGTGTGATCTCGGTGTGGGAGCTGCGCCCCTCCACCGCGGCGAACGACGAGCAGCAGTACCGCTGTCTCGAGCGATGGGCGAAGGCCGTTCCTGACAGTTCGGCGGTGGCCGTGGACTCCGACGTGGCCTTCTTCCGCGATCACTTCGAGGAGTTCGCCTTTCCCCGCCTGACCCTTGTCGGGCCCGATCAGCACGCCGACGTGGTGCTGCGCATCGTGCCGGGACCAGGTCCGAAGGAGTGCGGCGGCTACCACCTGGAGCCGACGGGGCCGTGAGCGACGTGATCCGCGCCATCACCCTTCTGGCGGTCGTGCTCGTCGCCGTCGGTTGGCCCGCGGGACGAGCCCTCAGCCGCCGGTCGCGGCCCTGGGCGCTGGCGACCACTCCCGCGACGGCAGGACTGGCCGTGTCGGCGGCAGTCGCGTTGAGCATCCTGCTCGGCACGTCGATGTTGCCCTGGCTTCTGCTGTGGGCGGTGGTCGGCTGGGGCTGGTACCTGACGCATCGGCCGCCAGGTCGGCTCGGCGCACGCACGGTGGACGGGCCGGGCTACGGGCCACTGGTCGCCGCCGTGGTGGTGGCGCTCGCGCCCGTGCTGTTGGTGGACCTGCCCGCGGTCGGGTCCGACGCCCGCTACATCTGGTGGTTCCACGCGGCGTGGTTCCGCGCCGGGGGTGATGTCACCCGCGAGGGAATGACCACTGCGGCGTTCTCGTTCAGCCGATCTCGGTATCCCCCGTTGCTCCCGGGGATGATCGCCGCGGTGTGGCACCTGGGCGGCGCCTACGACCGGGAGCTCGCGCTCCGGGTCAGCCAGCTGTTCACCGGGGCCGCGATCGCCGCCGCCGGGTTCAACACGTCCGTCGTCACCCGCCTGAACCGGAGGGGTGCAACGGTGATCGCGGCGGCGGTGACCGCCGTCTGCTGGGGTGCGAACGCCGGCGTGGGACTCGTCGGGTTCGCGGACCTCGCCTGGGCGGCCCTGTTCGTGTCGGGCGCGGTGCTGGCGCTGGCGGGGCCGCTCGAGCGCCGCGTCGTGGCCGTGGCCACCGTCTTCGCCGCGGCTGGCTCGCTGGTCAAGTTCGAGGCCCAGGTTGCCGCGTTGGTGCTGGTGGTGCTGGTGGTGATCCGAGCCGGTCGCTCGTGGCGTCGAGTCGTCCCATTCGTCCTGGGCGTCCTGGGGGCGATCGCCGCGTGGCAGGCCGTGTTGGAGGTGGCCGGGGCGACCCCGGACGAGCGGGGCGACTGGTCGCAGCTGCGCCACCTGCTCGACGGTGGAACGGTGGTGCACCAACGTTTCACGACAGCCATCTCGCATCTGGCCGGTGAGCTCGGCCCGCTCGTCGGCCTGGCGGTCCTCGGCATCGTGCTGGCGGTGGCGGTCGGCAGGTGGTCGGGTCTGCGCCTGCGACAGCCCGGGCTCCTCTCGCTGCTCGTGCTGTGTGGTGCGTACCTGCTCGTCGTCGCCTTCACGTTCGCCGTGGCGCCGGAAGACCTCGACCCCTACTTGAACGTGGCCGCGTACCGCACGGTGATCGTCGTGCGCATCCTGGTGCTCGTCGACGTGGCCCTCACCTGTGTCGCCGGGGCTCGAGCCCTGAGCGTGCTCGGGGAGCCGACCGCCGAGCACGAGCCCGGTGTGGCCGTCGCCTGACGGGGTGAACCACGGGCTTTCGGCCGGGCTGCCGGTCGGGCCCGGCGCGCACCTCGTGGGCGCGGTCGGCGTCAACGTGGGCGAGGGCATCGACGCCCCCCTGCTGGCCGGCGACGCCCCAGGCCGGATCGGCACGTACTGCATCAGGGTGGGTTGACGGTCGCCAGCTCCTCCCGCAGCGGCGATCAGGGAGGGGAAGGGGGCTGTGTCACACTCTGGGCGGTGCGGACGACTCGCGGCCGGGCGACGGCGTTGGTGGGCCTCGGCGCGCTCGTCGGCGGGTTGCTGGCGCAGCCCCTGACCCCGGTGAGCGCCGGCGGGGCGAACGCCACGATCGAGGTGACCACCACCGCCGATGTCGTCGACGCCGACGACGGGCTGGTGTCGCTTCGTGAGGCGTTCGCCCTGGCATCGGTCGACCCCGGCGACGACACGATCGTCCTGCTGACGGATCCGGGGGCGGGCCGCTTCGAGGCCGGCACGTGCGACGAGGCCGGCGGCGACTTCGACCACACCGACACCAGCGGTGCGCTCATGATCGAGGGGCACGGCAACACGGTGGCGGTCACGTGCGGTGAACGGGCCATCGACAGCGGCACCACCGGGCGGTTGACCCTGCGGGACCTGACCGTCGAGGAATCGGGGTACGCCCCGCCCACGGGCGGGGGCGAGGATGGCGGCGGGGTGCGGGCCGTGGGCGACGTGCTCGGCGAGCGGCTCGTCCTGCGCGCGAACCACGTGTACCAGGGTGGGGTCGGCGGCGGCCTGGCCACCACCGGCGACGTCGAGCTCCGTGACTCGATCGTCGGCCACAACACGGCAGGACGGGGCGGAGGGGTCTGGGCCCAGAACATCCGGCTCGTCGACACGATCATCCGGACGAACACCGCGCGCGACGGCGGCGGCGTGCGGGCCGCGCAGGCCGTCACCGCTCGGGGGTCGCTGTTCCGGTGGAACACCGCCAACGGCGCGCCGGGCACCGTCGGCACCTGCTGCGGCGACGGAGGGGCCATCTTCACCGCCGGTGGGGAGGTGCGACTGATCGACTCGACCATGATCAACAACCACGGCAACGGCTCGGGCGGGGGGATCAACGGCGGCGATGCCATCGTGCGGGACAGCACGCTGCGGGGGAACTCCGCCGACGGCGGCGGTGGCGCGGTGTACACCTCGGGCCCGGTACGCATCGTCCGGTCCACGATCCGTCAGAATCGGGGTGGGTCCACCGGCGGCGGGATACGGGCCGACCGCGGTGAGGTCCTCGCCTCGACGGTCAGCGGCAACCAGGCACAACAGGGTGGCGGCGTCTGGGTGGTGGACACCATCTCGATGGCGGACTCGACGATCAGCGCCAACACCGCCTACAACGGGCCCGGCCTCGACGGTCGGGGCGGTGGCGCCTTCGCCCTGCTCGGCTCGGTCACGGTGCTGCGCTCCACCGTGGTCGCGAACCGGGCGGAGAAGGGCGCCAACGTCCGCGCCGCCGATCTCCTCGTGGCCCGCACGTCGGTGGTCGGTCGGGCCGTGGCCGGCGCCAGCTGCTGGGGCCCGGCGCGGACGGTCTCACACGGGTTCAACGTCACCGACCGGACCGGCGGCTGCGGGCTCGGTGCGGGCGGCGGCGATCGGGTGGGGGTGGCCGACCTGGGCCTCGGCCCGCTGGCCGACAACGGCGGTCCGACCATGACCCACCGGCCGTCCGGTGGGATCCTCAGCGTGATCCCCCTCGCGGACTGCCCCACGGTGCCCGATCAGCGGGGGTACACGAGGCCTCGAGGTCCCGCCTGCGAAGCCGGATCGGTCGAGGTCAACTGACCGATAGCCTCCACCACCGGAGGCCCACGGCCTGCTAGAGGGCGCGAGTTGGTGCAAATGGGCGAGCACCGCTAGCCTGACCCTTCGGCTCATTGCCGGCTGTCGCGTCGCGCGTGACGGCCCTGGTGGGAGCTTCGTGGTCCGCCGTCAACCGGCCGGTCCCCTCGTCGCGAAGGAATCGAAGTGAAAGTACGACCCAGCGTGAAGAAGATGTGTGAGAAGTGCAAGGTGATCCGACGCCATGGTCGCGTCCGGGTCATCTGCCAGAACCCCCGCCACAAGCAGCGGCAGGGTTGAGGGAGAACTGATGGCTCGTATCGCCGGCGTCGACATCCCCCGCGAGAAGCGGTTGGAGATCTCGCTCACCTACATCTACGGCATCGGCCGCACCACGTCGCAGCAGGCGTGCGCGGCGGTCGACATCGACCCGAACACCCGGGTGCGCGACCTCACCGACGAGGAGGTCAGCCGAATCCGCACCTGGATCGACGAGAACGTCAAGGTCGAGGGCGACCTGCGCCGCGACGTGCAGCAGGACATCAAGCGCAAGATGGAGATCGGCTGCTACCAGGGTCTCCGCCACCGCCGCGGCCTGCCCGTCCGCGGCCAGCGCACCCACACCAACGCCCGGACCCGCAAGGGCCCCAAGAAGACCGTTGCCGGTAAGAAAAAGGTGATGAAGTAGTGGCCAAGCCCAAGCCTGGGGGCCGACGCCCCCGCCGTCGCGAGCGCAAGAACGTCGCGTACGGCGTGGCCCACATCAAGAGCTCGTTCAACAACACGATCGTGTCGATCACCGACCAGGAGGGCAACGTCCTCGCGTGGGCGTCGGCCGGCAACGTGGGCTTCAAGGGCTCGCGCAAGTCCACCCCCTTCGCCGCCCAGATGGCCGCCGAGCAGTGCGCCCGGCGGGCCATGGAGCACGGCATCCGCAAGGTCGACGTGGTGGTGAAGGGCCCCGGCTCGGGCCGTGAGACCGCCATCCGGTCGCTGCAGAACACCGGTATCGAGGTCACCGGCATCAAAGACGTCACCCCGGTGCCGCACAACGGCTGCCGCCCGCCCAAGCGACGGAGGGTCTGATGTCGCGCTACACCGGTCCCCGCTCCCGCGTCTCGCGACGCCTCGGCGTCAACATCTTCGGCACCAAGGGCGAGGTGCTGGCGCTCGACCGCCGGCCCTACCCGCCGGGTGAACACGGCCGCAGCCGCCGCCGCGGCAACGTCTCGGAGTACCTGTACCAGCTGCAGGAGAAGCAGAAGGCCCGCTTCACCTACGGCCTCACCGAGCGCCAGTTCCGCAACCTCTACGAGGAGGCGAACCGCAAGCAGGGCGTCACCGGCGAGAACATGCTGCGCTTCCTCGAGCTGCGCCTCGACAACATCGTCTACCGCGCCGGCTGGGCGGCCACCCGCCCGCAGGCCCGCCAGTTCGTCAACCACGGCCACGTCAACGTCAACGGCCGCCGCGTCGACATCCCCAGCGCGCGGGTGCGCAAGGGCGACGTGGTGGAGCTGCGCCCGAAGGCCCTCGAGATGATCGCCGTCCAGCAGAACCTCGACGTCCTCGACCGCACGCCCCCGGCGTGGTTCGACGTGACCGAGGGCGGCAAGGTCGTCACGATCCGCGAGCTCCCCGTGCGCGACCAGATCGACGTCCCGGTCCGCGAGCAGCTCATCGTCGAGCTGTACAGCAAGTAGTCACCCGCACCGCACCACCTGCACCACAGCTGTCCCCCGGGGTCCCCGTCCCCGGTCCACCCCCGACATTCCCGAGGTAGCCGCACCATGCTGGTCATTCAGCGCCCGACGGTCGAGCCGAGCTCCGAAGAAGAGGGCTCCCGGCAGAAGTTCGCCGTCAGCCCCCTCGAGCCCGGCTTCGGCCACACGCTCGGCAACTCGCTCCGCCGCACCCTGCTCTCGTCCATCCCGGGGGCCGCGGTCACCCAGGTGCGCTTCGACGACGCCCTGCACGAATTCGACACCATCGCCGGGGTCACCGAGGATGTCACCGACGTCATCTTGAACCTCAAGGACCTGGTGATGGTCTGCCACTCCGACGAGCCGGTCACCCTCCGCCTCGACGTGCGCGGCCCTGCCGACGTCACCGCGGCGGCGCTCAACACCAACCCCGAGGTGGAGATCCTGAACGAGGACCTCCACATCGCCACCCTGAACGCCAAGGGCCGCCTGGCCATCGACATCACCGTCGAGCAGGGCCGCGGCTACGTGTCGGCCGACCGCAACAAGACCTCGTCGACCATCGGCGTGATCCCGGTCGACTCGATCTTCTCGCCCGTGCGCCGCGTCACCTTCGAGGTGTCGCCCACCCGCGTCGAGCACGACACCGCCTACGACCGCCTCGAGCTCGACATCCTCACCGACGGCTCCATCACCCCGCGCGAGGCGCTGGCCTCGGCCGGGTCCACCCTGCGCTCGCTGGTGCAGCTGGTGGAGGAGATGAGCGACGAGCCCCAGGGCCTCGAGCTCGGCGAGGTGGCCACCGTCAGCGCCGGCTCCCCCGACCTCGACCTCCCGATCGAAGACCTCGACCTGTCCGAGCGTCCCCGGAACTGCCTCAAGCGCGCCCAGGTCAACACCGTGGGCGAGTTGCTCGAGAAGACCGAGGACGACCTCCTGGCCATCACCAACTTCGGCCAGAAGTCGCTCGACGAGGTCACGGTCAAGCTCGACGAGCGGGGCCTCAAGCTCCGCACCCGCGACTGATTTCTGGAACGACGAGGAGCCCGCTGTGCCCGCAACCCCCCCCAAGAGCCGCCGCATGGGCGGGTCCTCCGCGCACCACCGCCTGCAGATGGCCAACCTGGTCGCCTCGCTGGTGGCCGCCGAGGCCATCGTCACCACCGAGGCCAAGGCCAAGGCCCTGCGCCCCGTGGCCGAGAAGATGATCACCAAGGCCAAGAAGGGCGGGCTGCACAACCACCGTCAGGTGGTGGCCTACCTGAACGACCGCGAGGTGACGGCCAAGCTGTTCGACGAGATCGGTCCCCGGTACGCCGACCGTCAGGGCGGCTACACCCGCATCCTGAAGCTGGGCCCCCGCCACGGCGACAACGCGCCGATGGCCCGCATCGAGCTGGTCTAACCCGGGCCCAGGGCTCACCCGGACGCCACCGGTGCCCGCCGACGGCGACGAGCAACTGCAGTTGATCCCCGGCGACGACGAGGGCGCGCCCCCCGTCCGCGTGCGACTGACGGTGGCCTACGACGGGTCGGGGTTCCACGGGTTCTGGCCCAACGAGGGTGTCACCACGGTGGGCGCCACCCTGCAGGCGGCCATCGAGCGGGTGCTCGACCGCCCGATCGCGATGACCTGCGCCGGCCGCACCGACGCGGGCGTGCACGCCTGGGGCCAGGTGGTCACCTTCGACGCACCGGAGGGCGTGGTGGTGGCCGACCTGCAGCATTCGCTCAACGCGCTCTGCGGGCCCGCCATCGCGGTGCGGGACGCCGCGGTGGCACCCCCCGGCTTCGACGCCCGCTCCTCGGCCACGGCCCGGTGCTACCGGTACACGGTGCTCAACCGGCCCGTGCCCGACCCCTTCCTCGCCCCGACCAGCTGGCACGTGCCCCGCCCGCTCGACCTGAGCCTGCTCCGGCTGGGCTGCGACCCGCTGATCGGCGAGCACGACTTCAGCTCGTTCTGCCGCACACCGCCGCCGCTGGCGTCCGGCCACCCGCGCTCGCTGGTGCGGCGCGTCACCGACGCCCGCTGGGTCGACGTGGGCGACGGGGTGCTGCGCTTCGAGATCGAGGCCTCGTCGTTCTGCCACCAGATGGTGCGCAGCCTGGTGGGCACCCTCGTGTTCATGGGCGAGGGCCGTCTCCGGCCCGGTGAGATGATGGGCATCATCGCCGCCCGCGACCGCCACGCCGTCCCTGCCCTCGCCCCGCCCCACGGGCTGTGCCTCTGGGAGGTCCGCTACCCGGCCGAGCCGGGGCCGCACCCGTCGTGACCGCGGCCTCGGGGCGGGAGGTCACCTCGGCCCCACGCCACGCCATCCCTGGCGTGGGCGACGACACGCCCGGCGTGGGCGACGGCATCCTGGGCTGGGCGCGACAGCGTCCGGTGGCGGTGCACCTCGCGGTGCTGATCGGCCTCGTGCTGGCCGTCGCGGGTTGGTACGCGTGGCTGGGTGCGGGGCTGTTCCTCGACGACTGGCGCCTGATCAGCGACACGCAGCAGTTCGGCACCTTCCACAGCCTGCGCCACACCGACCCGGGCATCCGCATCAGCCGGCCGGTGGCGTGGGTGCTCTACAACGTGGTGTACCGGCTGGCCGGCACCTCCGCGGTGCGCCTGCTGGTCATGGTCACGCTGCTCAACCTGGCCGTGGTGGTGCTGCTCTACCTGGTGCTGGCCCGTCTGGTCACCCGGTCGTCGGCGTTCCTGGTCACGGCCGTGTGGGTGCTGTTGCCCACCCACGCGGCGCTCACCGTGTGGGGCAACGTGGTCCAGGCGCTGCTCTCGCTGGTGCTCCTGCTCGCCGGCGTCCTCTGGTTGACCAGGGGCCGTTGGCTGGCGCCCGCGCTGTGCTTCGCGGCGGCCGCGCTCTGCTACCAGGTGGTGATCCCGATGGCGGCGATCGCCGCGGTGGCCACGCCCGTCGACGGCGGGCTACCCGCGCGCGACCGGGCCAAGATCCTCGCCGCCGTGGCCCTCAGCTCGATCTGGGCGGCGCTGCACCCGACCTATCCCGCCGAGGTCCACCTCCCCGACGTGGCCCACCTGTGGCGCGGGCACTTCGGATCGGGGCTGTTCGCGTCGGCCGACCCGCCGGCCCTGCTCCGCTCGGGCGTCGCCCTCGCCGTGCTCGCCGGCACGGTGGTGTGCGTGGTGGCGTGGTGGCGCGGGGAGCGTCGCCCCGGCGAGGGCCCCGCGCTGGTGCTGCTGGGCCTGCTGGTGTGGGCGGCGGGGCTGGTGGTGCTGGTGACGACCCCGCGCTGGGTCCAGGCCGGCGAGTTCGGCCTGACCACCCGCGTGTTCGGGCTGTCCTCGATGGGCGCGGCCATGATCCTGGTGGGGATCGGCCAGTTCGTGTGGCGGCGCTCGCCCCCGCTCGGTGCGCTCGGGGCCCTGGGGCTGGTGGTGGTGGCCGTCACCGGCCAGCACGTCGCCCTCGTCACCTGGAGCGACGCCGCTCGTGACGCCCGGGTGCTGCTGGCGGCGCTGGGCGACCACGCCGACGATCCCGCCGACACCCACTTCCTGGTGGGCCCCGACTACCCGGTGCGCAACAGCGTGCTGGCCCTCGAGGCCGACTCGGTGGGCTACGCCCAGGAGGTGTACTACGGGCCGGGCGCGGGCACCGTCGAGTTCTACGACGACCCGCTCACGCCGCTGGCCGCCGACCGCGTGGTGCTCCCCTGGGCCACGCTCTCCGACGACCTGCCCGCCCGCTTCTACGAGCCGGTCGGGCGGTTGGACACCGCCCAGGTGTCGCCCGCCGGCCTGGCCGTGAGCGGGTGGGTGCTGGACCGCTCGACGGCCGAGCCGATCGCCGTCGAGGTGTTCGTGGACGACCTCACCGAGCCCGTCGCGACCATCGCCACGGCCGACCGCCCCCGGCCCGAGCTGGTCGACCGCTACGGGCTCGGCGCCGACCACGGCTTCGACGAGGTGCTCGCCGACGTGTCGCCGGCCCCGGGCGACCACCGGGTGTGCATGCGGGGGGTTACGCCCCGCCGGGCCGCCGAGGTGCCGCAGCTGCAGTGCGTGGTGGTCACGGTCGATCCGTGAACCAGGGCGGGCGAGTTGCCGATCGCCGGGCGGCCGCCGTATCGTGGTCGGTCGCCCGTCGCGGCCGTCAGCGGCTCGCGGGCCAACGCCCCAACCCAAACACCTGAAGGCTGCGCTGTGCCCACCTACACCCCGAAAGCCGGCGAGATCGAGCGCTCATGGCTGGTCGTCGACGCCGAGGGCCTCGTGCTCGGCCGGCTGGCCACCGAGGTCGCCACCCGTCTCCGCGGCAAGCACAAGCCCACCTTCACGCCCAACCTCGACACCGGCGACCACGTCATCATCGTGAACGCCGACAAGGTGGTGCTCACCTCGGGCAAGGCCGACCGCAAGATGGTGCACCGCCACTCCGGTTACCCGGGCGGCCTCAAGAGCCAGACCTACGCCGACCTCATGGCCAAGAAGCCCGAGGAGGCCGTGCGCAAGACGATCAAGGGGATGCTGCCCAAGACCCGCTTGGGCCGTTCGATGATGAGCAAGCTCAAGGTCTACGCCGGCCCCAACCACCCCCACTCCGCCCAGCGCCCCGAGCCCCTCGTGCTCGACCACGCGCGGGCCCGCGACTGAGACCGAGAAGAGACGCCATGTCCAAGCCCCTCGTGCAGACCACCGGTCGCCGCAAGGCCGCCATCGCCCGGGTCCGGGTCCGTGAAGGATCCGGCACCATCACCGTCAACAAGCGCCCTGTCGAGGACTACTTCCCCTCCGAGACGCACCGCATGATCCTGGCCGAGCCCCTCCGCCTCACCGAGCAGGCCGAGGCCTTCGACATCGACGCGACCATCCACGGCGGCGGGCCGTCCGGCCAGGCCGGCGCCCTGCGCCTCGGCATCGCCCGGGCCATCATCGCCCTCGACGAGGAGCAGCGCCCGGCCCTCAAGGCGGCGGGCTTCCTCACCCGCGACGCCCGCGAGAAGGAAAGCAAGAAGTACGGCCTCAAGAAGGCCCGCAAGGCACCGCAGTACTCCAAGCGGTAGCCGCGGCGGCCCTCCCCTGACCACCCGGCCGGCGAAGCTGCGCGCGTTGTCGTCGAGCGCCGCGACGGGCCGAACGCAGCTGGAGGAAATAGCGGTCACGGGTGACGGGTATTTCCTCCGCCTGTGCCCCGTTCGGGCAACGGCCTGGCGAACGGTCCCCGCCGGATGACCCTGCGCTTCGGCACCGATGGGGTGCGGGGCGTCGCCGACACCGAGCTCACCGACGACCTGGTGGTCGCGCTGGGCCGCGCCGCGGCGCGGGTGCTGCCCGCCGAGCGGTTCGTGATCGGACGCGACACCCGGGTGTCGGGGCCGCGCCTGGAGGCCGCCCTGGCTCGCGGTCTGGCCGCCGAGGGGGTGACCGTCGACCTGCTGGGCGTGGCGCCCACGCCGGCGGTGGCGTGGCTGTCGGCCGCCGACGACCACCCGGCGGCCATGATCTCGGCCTCGCACAACCCTGCGCCCGACAACGGCGTGAAGCTGTTCGCCTCGGGAGGCCGCAAGCTCACCGACGACGTGGAGGAGCGGCTCGAGGCCGAGCTGGACTCGTTGCTCGGCGAGCCGACGCCGGCGGCACCCGACGGCGCGGTCCGTGACGTGCACGGGCAGGTGGGCCGGTGGGCCGACGCCGTCGCCGCCTCGATCGAGGGACGCCGACTCGACGGGTTGCACCTGGTGATCGACTGCGCCAACGGCGCGGTCTCGGAGGTCGCCGGGCCCGCCCTGGAGGGCCTGGGCGCGCGGGTCGACGTGCTCCACGCCGCCCCCGACGGCACCAACATCAACGACGGCTGCGGGTCGACCCACCCCGAGTCGTTGCAGGCGCAGGTGCGGGCGGCCGGCGCCCACGCCGGGCTGGCCTTCGACGGCGACGCCGACCGGGTGCTGGCCGTGGACGCCGCCGGGTCGCTGGTGAGCGGCGACCACCTGATCGGCATCTGTGCCATCGACCGCCACGAGCGGGGGCGCCTGCCCGATGACACCGTCGTGGTCACGGTCATGACCAACCTGGGCTTCCGCCTGGGCATGGCCGACCGGGGCATCACCGTGGTCGACACCCAGGTGGGCGACCGCTACGTGCTGGAGGCCCTCGAGGCCGGCGGCTGGTCCCTGGGGGGCGAGCAGTCGGGCCACGTCATCTTCCGCGACCTGGCCAGCACCGGCGACGGCCTGCTCACCGGGGTGCAGGTGCTCGACGTGATGGCCCGGACGGGGCGCACCCTCGCCGACCTCGCCGGCGCGGCCATGACCCAGCTGCCCCAGGTGCTGCACAACGTGCGGGTGGCCCGGCGCGACGCCGCCCTGGTCGAGCACCTGGCCGCCGACATCGCGGCCGTCGAGGCCGAGCTGGGCGACCACGGCCGGGTGCTGGTGCGGCCCAGCGGCACCGAGCCGGTCGTGCGGGTCATGGTCGAGGCCCCCACCGCGGGGCAGGCCGATGCCGCCGCCCGGCGCCTGGTCGACGCGGTCCACCGACTCGCCGGTTGACCGCTGGCCGCTCGCCCTGCTGGTGGCAGCCGGCGGGAGCTGTGGTGTCGGCGTCCGGCTCGCTCCGTCGCCTCCCAGGGACCGGTGGTCAGGCGGTGAGGGTCTCGTCGCGGTCGGGACCGGCGCTCGGGAGGTCGAGGTCGGTGCCCCCCGAGCGGTCGACGGACGCGGGCCGGTGCGGCGGACATGGGGTGTGCGGCCCGTACCGCACCAGGCGGTGGCCGCCGGCGCGCATTCGGCGTTGCACCTCCGGCGACGTGAGCGCCTCGAGCTCGGCGTCACGGCACGCTCCCGGCCACGGGTAGCGGGCCAACTCGGCGTCGCCGTGCTCGCCGGGGTGCACCGCCACCTCGATGGTGGTGGCCGGGTCCTGCGGGAGGCGGTCGACCAACGCCACCAGCGCCGCGGTGTCGAGCCGGCCACCCTCGTCGATGCCGTAGTACACGTCGGGGTGCCAGAGCCCGGCCCCGTCGGCGCGCCGGCGGAGCTTCGTGCCGAGGTGGCGCACGCCGGCGCCGATCGGTGTGCGGGCACGGGACCACGGCACGCGCACCGCCGGCACCGACCACGTCGTCGCCAGCCGGGTGACCACGTCGCCCACCATGGGCCACAGGTGCAGGTTGTGGTGGGTGTCGAGGTGCGTGGGCGCGCGGCCGGTGGACACGAAGGCCTCGTACTGCGCGGTGAACTCGCGCTCGAGGTCGGCGGGGTCGATGCGGCCCGCCGCCAGTCGCGGCACCATCTTCAACGAGCTGAGGGCGAGACGGCCCTTGCGGTCGACGAGGGTGGGTACCTCGGACGCGCTGAGCAGCGGCGGGTCCTCGCCGACCGCGGCCAGGTGCAGCCCCACGCCCAACCCGGGCGCGTCGTCCAACCACGCGGTCGTCCGGGTGAAGGCGGGGGCCAGGGTGAGCACGGAGGTGCTGGTGACCACGCCCTCGAGGTGGGCCCGGACGATGGCGCGCGACGTTCCGGCGGTGAGCCCGTAGTCGTCCGCGTTCACCACCAGGGTCGCCATTGCGTCCTCTCCGCCTCGCGCCGAGCAGCGGCGCACCCCTTGTCACGGTAACCGCTCGGCGCAGCGGCGGGCCGTCCGACCGCTGAGCCCCGGCGTTCGGCCCAGCCCCGGCGATCCCGGCACCCGCCCGCCCGCGGCCGTGACGGGCGGCCACCGCCCCCACCAGGGCACGATGGGGTGTGCCTTCGGCTCGATCCGGTCTGACCACCCGCGCCCTCGCCGGGGCCTACCGCGGCGGCGACCGTGCCCACGTGGCCATCCGTCTGCGGCTCTGCCCGTTCGGGGCCATCGACGCGCTGGTGCCGGAGGCGGGC
The DNA here is from genome assembly GCA_044221555.1 of Acidimicrobiales bacterium. GTDB lineage: Bacteria > Actinomycetota > Acidimicrobiia > Acidimicrobiales > DATDAH01 > JAEUJM01. Next base: position 19,958 of record JBGAOY010000016.1, on the reverse strand, counting down.
CAGATCCTCGACATCGCCTGCGGCCACGGCCATCTCGCGCTGCTGCTGGCGTCCGGTGCGCCGGGCCGCCGTGTGCGAGGCGTCGACATCGACGACCGCAAGATCGCCGCCGCGGCCGGCGCCCGAGATCGGCTCGGCGTCGACGCCGAGCAGGTGAGCTTCTCGGTGGTGGCCGCCGACTGGCTGCCGGCGGGCTCGTTCGACGCCGTCACGATCGTGGATGCGGCGTACCTGTTGGGGATCGACGCCGCCGAGCGGCTGGTGCGGGCGTCGGCGCAGGCACTGGCTCCCGACGGGGTGCTGCTGGTCAAGGAGATGGACATGGGCCGGCGGGCCAAGGCCGTGGTGGCCCGCTCGGGCGAGTTGGTGATGACGAGGTTGGCCGGCATCACCGCGTCGGCGGCGGGCCGGATCGACTTCATCCCGCCGGCGCGGATCGAGGCCTGGATGCAGGACGAGGGGCTCGCCACCACCGCCGAGCGGTGGGACCGGGGCTACCCCGTCCCCCACCACGCCGTGTACGGACGCCGGCCCGCGGCTCAGGGGTAGGCGGGAAGGACCTCGTTGGCCCCGGTGACCACCTGGCCGGCGACCAGGGGAATCGGGGTGGGGTTGGCGCCGTTGTCGTCGTGATACCAGCGGAGGGCGTGGCTGCCCGACGGGTCGACGAACTCCAGGTAGGTCGCGCCCGGGGGCAGGTTGCCCACCGTGTACTGGCCGGCGGCGTTCGTGCGGGTGGCACTGCGCACCCCGCCGTTGATGGCGATCACCCAGACGCCGGCCAGCGGTCCGTTGGCGTCGGTGACCGTGCCGGAGATGCCGGCGGGGTTGACCGGCGGCGCGAAGCCCGACGCCGCGAGGGACGCGCTGGCCGTGGCCGGGCCCGACCCCGAGGCGACGGTGGTGAGGTCGGCGGTGGTGAGGTCGAGGGCATTGGTGCGGTTGCCCGAGTACTCGGCCAGGTGGGCGCCGGCCGGGTCGAGGAAGGCGAGGTAGTACCGGCCGGGGTCGACCCCGAGGCTGTAGGCGCCGGCGGCGTCGGTGGTGGCGTCGCCGTGCAGGGGCAGGAAGTCGCGGTCCAGGGCGAGGACGTAGGCGCCGCCGATCGGCCCCCCGGGCCCGGTGATCGTGCCGGTGATGCGTCCCTGGACGCGGGTGACGGCGCTGGCGAACGCGGCCTGGGTGGCGGTGGCGTCGACGCCGGCGACGTTCAGGACCACGCTGCCGGCGTCGGCGTCGGTGGTGGGCCTGGAGCAGTTGACCGTGGTCGTGGCGCCCGGGGCGAGGTCGGCGACCGGTCCTGCGCACGCCGGGACGCCGCTGTCGGTGACCCGGAGGCCCCGCAGGGCCTGGGCGGTGTTGTTGGTGATCGAGAGGCCGTAGTCGATGGGCCGGGTGGCCATCACCCGGGGCGGTGCCGTCATGGCGACCGTCAGCGCCGGCCCGACCTGGGTGGTCACGGTGTTCGAGGTGACCGCGTTGCTCTGGTCGGAGCTGACGGTGGCGGCGTTGGCGAACGGACCCGCCTCGTCGACGCCGGTGTTGTGGGTGCAGTCGACCACCCGCGTGGCGCCGGGCAGTATGTCGACCACCGGCCCCTCGCAGTCGGGTGCGGCCGGATCGGTGATCACCGTGCCCGTCAACGTGTCGGCCGTCGTGTTGGCGATGGTGACGTGGTAGTCGATCGGCTCGCCGGTTCCCACCGACGACTGGTCGGCCGCCAGTGACACCGACGGTGTGGTGGCCGTGCCGGTGGCGAAGACCTGGATGCGGTGGTTGCCGGTGTCGGCCACGTGGATCGAGCCCGTGGCGTTGACCGCCACGCCCAGCGGGCTCTGGAAGCGGCCGTCGCCCGAGCCGGGCCCGCCCCACTGGGTGAGGTAGGAGCCGGTGAGCGTGAACTTCTGGATGCGGTGGTTGCCGGTGTCGACGACGTAGACGGCGCCGTCACCGGCACGGTCGATGGCGATGTCCTCGGGATCGTCGAACTGGCCGTTGCCCGAGCCGGGGGAGCCCCACTGCCCGAGGTAGGTGCCGGTGGCGGTGAACTTCTGGATGCGGTGGTTGCCGGCATCGGCCACGTAGACGTTGCCGGCCGAGTCGGCGGCGATCCCCGTGGCGTCCTGGAACTGGCCGTTGCCGGTGCCGGTGCTGCCCCACTGGGTGACGAAGGTGCCCGCCGCGTTGTACTTGCGCACCCGGTCCAGCACGTGGTCGACGACGTACAGGTTCCCCCCGGCGTCGACGGCGACACCGTCGGGCTGCTCGAACACGGACTGGTCGCCGATCTGGGCCAGGAAGGTTCCGGTGGCGGTGAACTTCTGGACGCGGTGGTTGAAGGTGTCGGCGACGTAGACGTTGCCGGCCGCGTCGGTGGCCACGCCCGCGGCCTGGTCGAACTGGCCGGCGCCGGTGCCGTAGGTGCCCCACTGGGAGAGGAAGGTGCCGGTCGCGCCGAACCGCTCGATCCGGCCGGCCCCGTAGTCGGAGACGTAGACGTTCCCCGACGGGCCGATGGCGACCGCCAGCGCCACGTTCATCTGGCCGGGGCCCTGGCCCGCCGTGCCGAAGGCGTTGACGAACAGGGGCCGTGCGCCGGGCAGGCCGGGCGCGAAGCGCTGGACACGGCTGTTGTCCTTGTCCGCGACCAGGAGACGCGTGCCGTCGGACGCCACCGCCACGCCCCAGGCGCCCTGGAACTGCCCGTCGAGGCTGCCGGCCGTGCCCCACGCGGCCTGGAACAGGCCGGTCGCAGAGAACGCCTGCACCCGGTTGGCCGTGGTGTCGGTGACGTACACCGTGCCGGCGGCGTCGACGGCCACACCGAACGGGTCCTGGAACCGGCCGTTGCCGGTGCCGGCCGCACCCCAGAGGCGCTGGAACGTCCCCGTGCCGGTGAACTGCTGGACGCGGTCGTTGCGTGCGTCGACCACGTACACCTGGCGATCGGCGCTGACCGCGATGCCGCTCGGGGTCTCGAACCGCCCCGCCAAGGTGCCTTCCCGTCCCCAACTCGTGCGGTAGGTGCCCGTCGAGGTGAACTTCTGGACACGGTGGTTGCCGCTGTCGGCCACGAAGACGTTGCCCGTCGGGTCGACGGCGACGCCCATCGGCGCGCTGAACTGGCCGCGCCCCGAGCCCGCCGTCCCCCATGCGGTCACGAACGTGCCGGTCGCGGTGAACTTCTGGATGCGGTTGTTGGCGGTGTCGGCCACGAAGACGCTGCCGTCGGGACCCACCGCCACCGCGTGCGGCAGGTTGAACTGACCGTTGCCGGCACCGGTGGTGCCGAACTGGCCCAGGAACGTGCCGTCGGCGTCGAAGCGCTCGATCCGGTTGCCGAACAGGTTGGTGACGTACACCGTGCCCGTGGTGGGGCTCGCGGCGATGCCGACGGGCAACGAGGGGCTCCCGTTCCCGGTGGGCCACGATCGGTCGAACCGCGGCGTCGGCGCGGCGTCGGCGGGGCCGACCGGGTCGGCGACGGTCACAGCCGTGGCCAACAGGGCCGCCACCGCGAGGACGACCCGCCCCCGGTGCCTTCGCGGCGGTCGGCCCGGGCGGGTGTGGGGTCGGCCCGGGGATCGGCGGGCGGGTCGGCTCGTGGGTCGGCATCGGAGGTCCACACCCGGTTGTGTCATCGGGGGCCGTGTTCGGTTCACCTCATGTCGGTGCGGGGTGGGCCGGGGATCGGCGGGTCGGCCCGGGGATCGGCGGGCGGGTCGGTGCGGGTCGGGTACCCGTGGGCTCGGGGGCCGGGTGGGTGCCGCCGACCGCCGGCGGGACGGTCCACCGGCGATGCCCCTCTACACTGTCGTCCCGCGGGCAGGACGAAGGGACAGTCACATGTGCGGGATCATCGCGGTCGTTCGCCGGCCCCCCACCCGGGCCACGCCGGAGCCCCAGGAGATCCTCGACCTGCTCGGTGCCGCCGTCGCCCACCTGGCCGCCGCACCCGGTGCGCCGCTGTCGTCGCTCGAGGGGATCGATCGGGCCGCGGCCGCCCTCGAGCACGCCGACCGCTTGCTGCGGGGCACGCCGGGGGTCACCTGCCTGTTGCGCCACCGGGGCCTGGGCGCCGAGGCCAACGCGCTGCTCGACGCCGCCGCGGGCCGGATCGCCGACGTCGAGCAGGTGCTCGATGCCGGTGCCGCCGACATCGGCCCGGCCGACCTGGAGCGGGTCAACGCCACCGTCATCCGGGTGAAGGACGCGGCATGGGCGGTGCAGCGCGACCGCCTGCCCACCGCCGAGAAGGTGCGCGCCCTGGCCGGGGCCGAAGCCGGGCCGGCGGCCATCGAGGCGTTCACCTCGGTGCAGCAGGCCCTGTCGGCCCTCGACCGACTCGAGGTGCGCGGGCGCGACTCCGCCGGCCTGCACCTGCTGGTGAGCGGCCACGGGCTCGACCTCACCGCGCCGGCCATCGCCGGCCTGCTGGGCGAGCGCGACGGCGACCGTCTCTTCGAGTCACTGGCGGTGCGGTCGGCGGCGGGCGCGGCGGCCGACGGTGACGACGGCGCCCCGGCCCTCAGCTTCGTCTACAAGGCGGCCGCCGAGATCGGCGAGCTGGGCGACAACACGGCCGCGCTCCGGGCGGCCATCGAGGCCGACGACCTGCTCCACCTCGCCCTGGCCGCCGACGGGGCCCATGCCCTGGTCCTCGGGCACACCCGCTGGGCCAGCGTGGGCATCATCTCGGAGGCCAACGCCCACCCCCTCAACTCCGACGAGGAAGGCCGCGTCTCGGGCCCCTACGTCACCGCCGCGCTCAACGGCGACGTCGACAACTTCGCCGACCTCAAGTCGGCCCACGGCCTGGTGCTGGCCCCCGAGATCACCACCGACGCCAAGGTGATCCCCACCCTGGTGTCGCGCCGGGTGGCGGTCGGCGAGGGCCTCGACTCGGCCTTCCGGGCCGCGGTGGCGTCGATGGAGGGGTCGGTCGCGATCGCGGCCAGCGCCGCGGTGGCACCCGAGTCGTTGCACCTCGCCCTGCGGGGCAGTGGCCAGGCGCTCTACGTGGGTCTGGCCGAGGACACCTACATCGTGGCCAGCGAGCCCTACGGGGTGGTGGAGGAGACCGCCACCTACCTGCGCATGGACGGCGAGACGCCGGCCAACCCCGAGAACCCCACCGCCAGCCGGGGCCAGATCGTCGTGCTCGACGGCACCAGGGCGGGCACCCTCGAGGGCATCCACCGCCAGGCCTACGACGGCACCGTGCTGCCGGTCACCGACCACGACCTGGCCACCGCGCAGATCACCACGCGCGACATCGACCGCGGCAGCTATCCCCACTTCCTCCTGAAGGAGATCACCGAGGCCCCCACCTCGTTCCGCAAGACGCTGCGGGGCAAGCTGGTCGACGACGGCGGCTCGTTGCGGGTGGTGCTGGGGCCCGACACGCTGCCCGACGACCTGCGCGACGCCATCGCCGACGGCACCATCACCCGGGTGGTCGTCACCGGCCAGGGCACCGCCGCGGTGGCGGGCCAGAGCCTGGCCGTCGCCCTCGACGCCGCCCTCGCCGACACGGCCGTCCGGGTCGACGCGGTGCTGGCCACCGAGCTCTCCGGCTTCGCCATGCGCCCCGACATGTCCGACACCCTGGTGGTGGCCATCAGCCAGTCGGGCACCACCACCGACACCAACCGCACGGTCGACGTGGTGCGGGCCCGGGGTGCCCGGGTGATCGCCATCGTCAACCGCCGCAACAGCGACCTGACCGACAAGGTCGACGGGGTGCTCTACACGTCCGACGGTCGCGACGTGGAGATGAGCGTGGCCTCCACCAAGGCCTTCTACGCCCAGATCGCGGCCGGCTTCCTGCTCACCGTGGCGCTGTCGGACGCGTTCGGGCTCGAACCCGCCCCCGACCGCCAGGCCCTGCTGGCCGCGCTGCGCGACCTGCCCGAGGCCCTCGAGGCCACCATCGCCACCCGTCCCGCCATCGCCCAGGCCGCCCAGCAACTGGCGCCCCACCGCCGCTACTGGGCCATCGTGGGCAACGGGGCCAACCGGGTGGCGGCCAGCGAGATCCGGATCAAGCTGTCCGAGCTCTGCTACAAGTCCATCGCCTGCGACAGCACCGAGGACAAGAAGCACATCGACCTGTCCTCCGAGCCGCTCATCCTGGTGTGCGCCGCGGGCCTCGAGGGCTCCAACGCCGACGACGTGGCCAAGGAGGTGGCGATCTACCGGGCCCACAAGGCCGCGCCCGTGGTGATCGCCACCGAGGGTGAGGGGCGCTTCGCGGCGGCGCTGCAGGCGCTCACCGTGCCCGTCACCCACCCCCGGCTGGCCTTCGTGCTGGCGGCCATGGCGGGCCACCTGTTCGGCTACGAGGCGGCGCTGGCCATCGACGCCCAGGCCCGGCCGCTGCGCGAGGCCCGCGCCGCGATCGAGGGGGCGGTCGCCCACGCGGTGGTGGCCGCCGACGCCGAGCGCCTGCTGTCCCACCTCGAGCCCACCCTGGTGCCGTTGGCCGGCCAGTTCTTCGACGGCCTGCGGGCCGGCGAGTACGACGGCCACCTCGAGGCCAGCAGCGCGGTCCGGGTGGCCTCGATGTTCCGCTACGCGCTGGGCATCACCCCGCTCGACCTCTACCAACTCGAGAACGGCAAGGTGGGCACGCCCAGTGTGGTGGTCGAGGACCTCGCCTCGGCGCTGGGCCGGGCCATCGAGGAGCTCACCCGCCCCATCGACGCCATCAAGCACCAGGCCAAGACGGTCACCGTCGGCATCTCCCGGTCCGACGAGACGCTGCTGGCCGCGCCGCTGGTGCGGGCCGTGCTCGACGCCGGCGCCGCCCGCGACCGTCTGAGCTACCGCTCGCTGCGCACCCTGGCCGACCTCGACGCGGCGGTGCTGGAGGTGACGGGCTTCACCCGTTACCGCATCGACGGTCGGGTCGACACCGGCGAGGCCACCGCGGTGGTGGTCGACCGGGGCGGCATCGCCCGCGAGCTCACCTCGCGCACCGACCGCAGTCCGGTGCTGCGGGGAACCAAGAACCGGGTGGCCACCGACCGCGAGGTGCTGGTGGCCCGGGGTCGCAGCGACGGCCGCACCCTCGTGATCGTGCCCGAGCTGAAGGACAACCAGGCCACGGGGCTCACCCTGTTGCACGTCCGCTTCGCCGAGCGCCTTCCGGTGGCCACCGTGCGCGGGGTGCTGCAGGGCTACCGCGGCCGGTTCGCCGCCCTGCGCGACACCGTCACCGAGACCGAGCCGACCTTCCGCGAGGACCTGCTCGGCGACCTCGACGTGATCACCCTGCTCACCGAGCCGGTCACCGACCTGGCCGAGCGCTGGCGGTAGTGGCGCCCGTGATCGACCGGTGATCGGCATCGGCACCGACCTGGTCGACCTCGACCGGTTCCGCGACGCGCTCGACCGCACACCGGGCCTGGTGCCGCGCCTGTTCAGCGCCGCCGAGCAGGCCTACGCCGAGCGTCGCAACGACCCCACCGAGCGCTACGCGGCCCGGTTCGCCGCCAAGGAAGCGGTGATGAAGGCGCTGGGGGTGGGCCTGGGCGCGTGCGAGTTCACCGACATCGAGGTGGTGCGCGACGAGGACTCGGGGGCGCCCGCGGTGGCACTGCACGGCCGGGCCGCATCGCTGGCGGCCGAGCAGGGCGTGTCGCGGTGGCTGCTGACCCTGACCCATTCGCACACCTCGGCCCACGCGATCGCGGTCGCCCTGTGATCCCCGTCGTCACGCCCGCGGAGATGGGGGCGATCGACGCCGCCGCGCCCGAGTCGGTCGACGTGCTCATCGGGCGGGCCGGCGCCGCGGTGGCGCAGGCCGCGGTGGAGCTGTTGGGCGGCACCTACGGCCGGCGGGTGGTGGTGCTGGCCGGCAAGGGGAACAACGGCAACGACGGCCGGGCCGCGGCCGCCATCCTCGCCCGGCGGGGCGTGCGGGTCGACGTGGTGCCCGCCGACCTGGCGCCACCCAGCCTGCCCGTCGCCGACCTGGTGATCGACGCAGCCTACGGCACCGGCTTCCGGGGCCCCTACGACGCACCCGACGCCGGCGGTGCCCGGGTGCTGGCGGTCGACATCCCGTCGGGCGTCGACGGCCACACCGGTGTGGCCGCGGGCCGGGTGCTGCGGGCCGAGCGCACGGTGACGTTCGCGGCGCTCAAGCCCGGCCTGCTCCTCGGCGACGGTCTGCGCCTCGCCGGCGACGTGCGCGTCGTCGACATCGGCCTCGACGTGTCGTCGGCCACCGTCCGCCAGGTCGAGGCGTCGGACGTGGCCTCCTGGCTGCCGGAACTGGCCCTCGACGCCCACAAGTGGCAGCGGGCGGTCTGGCTGATCGCGGGCTCGCCGGGCATGACCGGCGCCGCCCACCTGGCCGCCCGAGCGGCGCAGCGGGCCGGCGCCGGCTACGTGCGCCTCAGCTCGCCCGGCGTGCCCGACGATCCGCTGCGGCCCACCGAGGCGGTGGGCCACCCCTTGCCGGCCGAGGTGTGGACCCTCGACCTGGTCCACGACGCCCACCGCTTCGGTGCGTTCGTGGTGGGTCCCGGGCTGGGCCGCAGCGACGAGGTGACCGCCGGCGTCCGTCACCTGCTGCGCAAGCTGGCCCAGCCGGTGATCCTGGACGGCGACGGCCTGGCCACCCTGGGCGCTCGGGCCGTCCCGCTGCTGGCCACCCGTCGAGATCCGGTCGTGCTCACGCCCCACGACGGGGAGTTCGAGCGCCTGATCGACCGGGCCATCGGGCCGGACCGCATCGACGCGGTCCGATCGCTCGCCACCGCCTCGGGCGCGGTGGTGCTCCTGAAGGGCCACACCACCGTCGTCGCCGACCCCGGTGGCGAGGTGCTCGTCACCACCACCGGCGACAGCCGGCTGGCCACCGCCGGCACCGGCGACGTGCTGGCCGGGGTGATCGGGGCACTGTGCGCATCGGGGGTCGACCCCTTCCGCGCCGCGGCCGCCGGCGCATTCATCCACGGCGTCGCCGGCACCCTAGGCTGGCGGCGAGGCCTGGTGGCCGGCGACCTGGTCGACCGGCTGCCCGAGGCGATCTCGCTGATCACCTCGCCCGGCGCGCAGTAACGCCCGAAACCCACGACGCCCAACTCCACAGGGACCCGCGATGTTGACCCAGGACCTGCCCGTACGCGACGTGATGACCACCGACGTGGTCACCGTCGCCCCCGACCAGACCATCGAGACGGCCATGGGCGTCCTCGTCGACAAGGGCGTCGACGCCGCGCCGGTCGTCGACGCCGACGGTGTCGTGGTCGGGGTGCTCTCCACCAGTGACCTGATCGTCCAGGACGCCCAGGTGCACGCCCCCACCGTGATCAGCCTGTTCGGTGCCTACATCGAGCTGCCGTCCTGGCGCAAGGAGTTCGAGGACGACTTCAAGAAGGCCGTGGGCGCGGTCGTGTCCGAGGTGATGGACGACGAGCCCGTCACCTGCGGCCCCGACGACACCGTCGAGATCGCCGCCACCCTGATGCACGACCACGACGCGTCCCGCCTGCCGGTGGTCGAGGACGGGCACCTGGTGGGCATCATCGCCCGCGGCGACGTGCTGCGGGCCATCGTCCACGGGGCCGGCGGCGGCCGCGCACCGGGGGCGACCGACGCCTGACCCCGGGTCGCCCGATGCCGGGGCGCCCGACCCGATGACACCCACCCGTGTGCCCGGTGGCCGGCCGGCGTGGGCCGAGGTCGACCTCGACGCCGTGGCCCACAACGTGGCGCGGCTGGCCCGGTTGGTGGCGCCGGCGCGCCTGTGCGCGGTGGTGAAGGCCGGCGGGTACGGCCACGGGGCGGTACCGGTGGCGCGGGCGGCGCTGGGCGCCGGTGCCGACTGGCTGGCCGTCGCCCTGGTGGACGAGGGGGTCGAACTTCGCTCGGCGGGCATCGATGCCCCCGTGCTGGTGCTGTCCGAGCCCCGACCCGAGGAGATGGGAACGGTGGTGGCCCAGGGGCTCACGGCCGCCGTGTACACGATGCCGGGCATCACCGCCCTGGCCGAGGCGGCCCGTGCGGCTGGTGCGACCGTGGGCGTGCACCTCAAGGTGAACACCGGCATGAACCGGGTCGGCGCGCAGCCCGGCGAGGTGCTCGCCCTCGCCGGCGCCATCGACGCCGACCCCGTGCTTCGGCTCGATGCGCTGTGGACCCATTGCGCGGTGGCCGACGAGCCCGACCATCCGTTCACCACCGAGCAGTTGGCCCGCTTCCGGGCCGCGGAGGAGGAACTGGCCGGCGTCGGCCTGCGCCCCCCGATGCTGCACGCGGCCAACTCCGCCGCCGCCCTCGTGGTGCCCGAGGCCCGGTTCGACCTGGTGCGGGCCGGCATCGCCGTCTACGGCATCGACCCGTCCCCGGCGCTCGCCGGGGTGGTCGACCTGCGGCCGGCCCTCTCGCTGCACGCCCGGGTCACCCACGTGAAGCGGGTACTGGCCGGCGAGCGGGTGTCGTACGGCCTGCGCCACGAGTTCGGGCACGACGCCACGGTGGCCACCGTGCCCCTGGGCTACGCCGACGGCGTGCCCCGCCGCCTGTCGGCGGTGGGTGGCGACGTGCTGGTGGGAGGTCGGCGGCGACCGATCGTGGGTGTGGTGACCATGGACCAGTTCATGGTCGACTGCGGCGACGACCCCGTGGCGGTGGACGACCACGTGGTGCTGATCGGCACCCAGGGCGACCAGACCATCACCGCCAACGACTGGGGCGACCGTCTCGACACCATCGGCTACGAGGTGGTGTGCGGCATCGGTCCCCGGGTGCCGAGGGTGTACACCGGCGGCTGACGCCGGCCCTCGACGGTCCCGGGCCACTCCGCCAATCCCGGGGCGACGGCCGTGCAGAGGGAGCGCGGTGGCCGTGCCGACGAGGACGCTCGCTCGTCGGCGATGTGCCGTAGGTTGCGGGGCGTGATCACCGAGCTGCCAGGCGTGTGGGCCGGGCACTGGACCGACCACGTCGGCCGCACCGGCTGCACGGTCGTGCTGTTCCCCGAGGGCACGGTGGCGTCGGGCGAGGTGCGGGGCGGCGCCCCCGCCACCCGCGAGACCGCACTGCTGGCCCCCGAGCGGCTGGTCGACCGCGTCGACGCGGTGGTTCTGGCCGGTGGGTCGGCGTTCGGGCTGGCGGCGGCCGACGGGGTGATGCAGTTCTGTGAGGAGCAGGGCGCCGGCTTCCCCACCGCCCACGGCAACGTGCCCATCGTGGTGGGTCTGGCGCTGTACGACCTCGGCGTGGGTGACCCCAAGGCCCGACCGGGGGCCGAGCAGGGCTATGCCGCGTGCCTGGCCGCGTCGGCCGACCCGCTGGCGCTCGGCGCGGTGGGCGCCGGCACCGGGGCGACGATCGGGACGTGGGCGGGGCCGTCCGCCGCCCTGCCCGGTGGGCTGGGTGGCGCGGTGCAGCGCCAGGGCGACCTGGTGGTGGCGGCGGTGATGGCGGTGAACGCCGCCGGGTGGGTGGACACCGGCGACGTGGTGCCCCGGCCCGGTGGTGGAGGGCTGGCCACCAACACCACCGTCGGCGTGGTCGCCACCAACGCCCGGCTGGACAAGGTGGCGTGCCATCTCATGGCCCAGTCGGCCCACGACGGCCTGGCCCGGGCGCTGGTGCCCGCGCACACCCGGTTCGACGGCGATGCCGTGGTGGCGGCCTCGGTGGGCCCCGACGAGGCGCGGGTCGAGGCCCAGGTCGACCACGTGCGGTGGCTGGCCATGACCACCGTCGAGCAGGCTGTCCGCGCCGTCGGCCCGCCTCCTAGCCTGAAGGCGTGATCGAGGTCGTCACCACCTCCGCCGCGGGCACCCGTGCGGTGGCCCGTGCCGTCGCCGACCTGGTGCGGGCCGGCGACCTGCTGGTGCTGGCCGGCGACCTGGGAGCGGGCAAGACCGCCTTCACCCAGGGCCTCGGCGCCGCCCTCGGGGTCACCGACCCCATCACCAGCCCCACGTTCACGCTGGCGCAGCGCTACGAGGGCCGTCTGCGGCTGCACCACCTCGACGTCTACCGGCTGGGCAGCCTGGACGAGGTGGCCGACCTCGACATCGGCGAACTGCTCGACGACCACGCGGCCACGGTGGTGGAGTGGGGTGACACGATCCTGGGGGCACTCCCGGCGGACTACCTCGAGCTGCGCTTCACCTTCGGCGAGGGCGACGACGACCGCACCATCGCCTTCACCGCGGTGGGGCCGGCGTGGGCGGCCCGCACCGCCGCCCTGCGCCGGGCCCTCGACGAGGTGGGGCCGTGCTGATCCTGGGCATCGACACCGCCACCGACCAGGTCAGCGTGGCCATCGGCGGCCACGAGGGCGTGCTGGGCTCGGTGAGCGTGGCCCGGGGTCGGCGCCACGCGGAGACGCTGGCGCCCGCGGTCGACTTCCTGCGGCGCCAGACCGGCATCGACCTCGACGAGCTGGGCGTGGTGGCGGTGGACGTGGGACCGGGCCTGTTCACCGGGTTGCGGGTGGGCGTGGCCACTGCCAAGGCCCTGGCCTACGCGCTGCGGGTGCCGATGATCGGTGTGCCCAGCCTCGACCTGGTGGCCTTCCCCCTGCGGCTCACGCCACGCCTGATCGTCGCCGCGGTCGACGCCCGCCGCGGCGAGCTGTTCTACGCGTCGTACCGTCCGGTGCCCGCCGGGGTGCAGCGGGTGACGCCCCACCAGGTGGGGAGCCCGGAGGACCTCGCGTCGGAGATCGTCGCGGCCGGCGAGGACTGCCTGCTGGTGGGCGACGGTGCCCGCCGCTACGCCGACACCTTCGAGGGCCTCAGCCGGGTGCACCTCGCCGACCAGGAGATGGCCCACCCCAGCGCCACCTCGCTGGTGCAGCTGGCGCATGCCCAGGCCCTGCGCGAGGAGTTCGTCAACCCGTGGGAGCTCGAGCCGCTCTACCTGCGCAAGCCCGACGTGGTGGCCAACTGGGCCACCCGGACCTCGGGAGAGGCACCGTGAGCGAGCACGTGGGCCCGCCCGGCGCCACCCGGGCCCTGGTCGAGCCCGACGCCCTCGCCCCCGTCGAGATCCTGCCGATGCGGCGGCGCCACCTGCGCAGCGTGATCCGCATCGAGGTGCAGTCCTACCCGCGGCCCTGGTCGCTCGGCCTCTACCTGAGCGAGCTCGCGCTGGGCGGCATGCGCTGCTACCTCGTGGCCCGGCGGGCCGGCGAGGTGGTGGGCTACGGCGGCGTGATGTACATCGGGCCCGACGCCCACGTCACCACCCTGGCCGTGGCCCCCGAGTTCCACCGCCAGGGCATCGGCGGCCGGTTGCTGCTGCAGCTGGCCCGGGCCGCGGTGGCCCACGGCGCCGAGAACCTCACCTTGGAGGTGCGTGTGTCGAACGAGGCCGCCATCGGGTTGTACCGCCGCTTCGGGTTCGTGCCCGCCGGGGTGCGCAAGAACTACTACGCCGAGGTCAACGAGGACGCGCTCGTCATGTGGGCCAACGACATCGGCACACCCGAGTACGCCGAGCGCCTCGACCGGATCGCCGGGGCCATGCGGGTGCCGACCGCGGGCATCGTGCCCGGCGAGTCCCCAGTTGGCACCGGCACCCCGCCCACCGCCGGCACGCGGCCCGACGACGACCATCGGGCGGGCGTCGAGCACGGGGACCCCCGCTCGTGATCGGTGACCGTGCCCGGGTGCTGGGCATCGAGACCTCGTGCGACGAGACCGCCGCCGCCGTCCTGGAAGGACCCAGCGTCGTGCTGTCATCGGTGGTGAGCAGCCAGGTCGACCTGCACGCCCGCTACGGCGGGGTGGTCCCCGAGATCGCGGGGCGCGCCCACGTCGAACTGGCCGTGCCCGTCGTGGCCGAGGCCATCGTCGAGGCCGGCCTGCGCGACGGCGAGATCGATGCGGTGGCGGCCACGGTCGGGCCCGGCCTCATCGGCTCGTTGCTGGTGGGCGTGGGCACCGCCAAGGCACTGGCCCTCGCCTGGGGCGTGCCCTTCGTGGGGGTCAACCACCTCGAGGCCCACCTCTACGCCGCCGGCCTCGAGTCGCCCGACGTCGAGCCCCCGATGCTCACGCTGCTGGTGTCGGGTGGGCACACGATGCTGGTGTCGATGGAGGGCCACGGGCGCCACCGCGTGCTCGGCTCGACGGTGGACGACGCCGCCGGCGAGGCCTTCGACAAAGTGGCCCGCTACCTGGGCCTGGGCTACCCGGGCGGGCCCGTCATCGACCGCCTGGCCACCGAGGGCGACCGCGACGCCATCGCCTTCCCCCGGGCCATGCGCCACGACGGCCTGGACTTCTCGTTCAGCGGCCTCAAGACCGCGGTGGTCAACCACGTCCGCAAGCACCCCGAGGTGGCGGTGGCCGACGTGGCCGCGTCGTTCCAGGAGGCCGTGGTCGACATCCTGGTGGCCAAGACCCGGGCCGCGGCCGACGATCTGGGCGTCGACACCGTCTGCCTGGGCGGGGGCGTGGCCGCCAACTCCCGCCTGCGCGAGGTGTTCCTGGCCGCCTGCGAGGCGGACGGTCGTCGGGGCTACGTGCCCAGCATGGCCATGTGCACCGACAACGCGGCGATGGTGGCCGCCGCGGGGTGGTGGCGCCTGTCGCTCGACGGCCCCAGCCCCCTCGACCTCGGCGCCGATCCGTCCCTGCGCCTCTGAATCGGTGCTCGGCGGTATCGGCCGGCCCGCTCAGCCGTCGTCCGACGGGTTCGCTCGGGCCTCCGCCCGTCGGAGATCGGGCTCGAGATCGCGCCAGAGGCGCCGGGCGACGAGGCGCGCTCCACGCTCGTTCGTGTGGGCACCGTCGATGTACACCGAGGACTCGATGCCATCGAAGACATCCGAGTAGTTGCCGGTCCCAGGCGGCATCTGGGCCAGCTGCTCGGGCGTCCAGTCGATCTGGGTCGCCTGCAGGAAGAAGCGGATGGGGACGTGGTGGTCGTCGGTCAGGAGGGACATGGCCCGGCCGCTCCGCCCGTAGATGTCGAGCGCGGCCGTGCTCGCGGCGCCGACGTCGACCGGTTCGGAGGTCTGCAGCCAGTCGGGGAGGTTCGACCCGCCGTTCACGATGCGGTCGACCACCCGGGCCACGCCGCTGTTCTCGCGATAGGTGGTGGCCAGGTCGTGGAATCCGTCGAGGAACCCTGGGAACTGATACTCCTCCCGGTGGATCTCGTCACCGAGGCGTTCCAGGATCTTGGACCCGCCGTGGGTGGGGTCGGCCGACGGGTCGGAGAACTGGAGCATGTAGTCGTTCAGCCCGTCGTAGACGACGACGAGGTCGTACTGCTCGCCGGCGGCGAGCAGCCGTTCGAGGTACTCGTACTCCTGCCATCGAGCCCAGCCGAACATGCCGTAGTTGTGCACCTCGACGGGAAGGCCCGATCGTTCGGCGAGACGAGCGAACTGCGACGGGATGGTCTCCGAGTCACGCTGGCCGATGCCGAACAGCACCGATCCGCCGAAGAAGGCGACTCGCAGCGGGCGCTGCCCACTGGCGATGGTCGGTTCGTACGAGCGCCGCTCCCGGTCCGATGTGTTGACCCACTGGCTGTGGTACTCCTGGAACCCCCACACGAGGTACGGGACGTACTCCTGGGGCAGCGAGGCGAGCCCGTCCTGATCGAGGCGGTACTGCTCGGCCCACGGCTCGTCGCGGATGGCCGGCGACTGCATCGTCGCGTTCCACTCGCGCAGCTGGGCGGCGCGCAACTGCGCACGGTCGCCGACCAGCAACCGGGTGCCGGAGAGCGTCGCGCCGAGCGCGAGGTCGAGGACCATGGCCACGAGGACGATCCATGCCACGCGACCGAGCGCCCGGCCCACCGGGAGCGGCCGTCGACGCGGATCGGAGCTGTGGGGGCGATCGACGAGGACAGGGGCCGGCGGGGCATCTGCGCTGTCCGGAGCGCGGTCCTCGGTGGGGCGGTCGTCCGCCGCCCGCGTGACCCACCCCGTGACGCCACGGGGCTGGCCCATCGTGCGTCGTCGGAAGGGGAAGGTCACCGCCGACACCGGGAGGACGATCAGCACGAACACGATGGTGAGCAACGCCATCGTGAGCCCCCGGCCCACCGCGTGGCGTAGGCCCGTCGTCGCCCGATCGGCAGTGGCGGCCACCGCCGGGATCAGGGCACGGCACTGGTGGACCAGCAGCGTGACGCCGCCGAGCGCCAGGGCGCCGAGCGGGTGACTGGTCCCAGCCAGCGCGGCGACGGCGGCGACGGCCACGAACGGGCCGAGATGCAGACGTCGCCGGGGCGCGACCGCGACGAGCCCATCGACCTCGCCACCGCCACGATCCACCCCAGGAGTCTCGCACTTCGCCGCCAGGTTGCCGCCGCGCCGGGTGCGGGCGTAGCCTTAGCACTCGGCACCCGAGAGTGCTAACTGCGTCACCAGCAGCACGTTCCAAACAGCACGACCGACACGCAAGCCCAGAAGACACAGGGAGTTACCCGCATGAACCTGCAGCCCCTCGACGATCGGATCGTCGTCAAGCCCGGCGAGTCCGAAGAGACCACCGCCAGCGGTCTGGTCATCCCCGACACCGCCAAGGAGAAGCCCCAGCAGGGCGAGGTCCTGGCCGTCGGCCCGGGCAAGCGCTCCGATCAGACGGGCGAGCTCATCCCCATGGACGTGAACGTCGGCGACACCGTCGTGTACAGCAAGTACGGCGGCACCGAGATCACCTCCGAGGGCGCCGACCTGCTCATCCTCTCGGCCCGCGACGTGCTCGCGATCGTGAAGTAGCGGCCCATGTCGAAGATCCTGAAGTTCGACGAGGACGCCCGCCGCGGCCTCGAGGCCGGCGTGAACAAGCTGGCCGACGCGGTCAAGGTCACCCTCGGCCCCAAGGGCCGCAACGTGGTGCTCGACAAGAAGTTCGGCGCCCCCACCATCACCAACGACGGCGTGTCCATCGCCCGTGAGGTGGAGCTGGAGGACCCGTTCGAGAACATGGGTGCCCAGCTCGTCAAGGAGGTCGCCACCAAGACCAACGACATCGCGGGTGACGGCACCACCACCGCCACCGTGCTGGCCCAGGCCATGGTGAAGGAAGGCCTCCGCAACGTGGCCGCCGGCGCCAACCCGATGAGCCTCAAGAAGGGCATCGAGAAGGCCGTCGCCGCCGCCGTCGAGTCGCTGGCCGACCAGGCCAAGGAGATCGACGAGAAGTCGGAGATCGCCCAGGTCGCCGCCATCTCGGCGGCCGACCCGGCCATCGGCAAGGTCATCGCCGACGCCATCGACAAGGTGGGCAAGGACGGTGTGGTCACCGTCGAGGAGTCCAACACCTTCGGCATGGACCTCGACTTCACCGAGGGCATGCAGTTCGACAAGGGCTACCTGTCGCCGTACTTCGTCACCGACGCCGAGCGCCAGGAAGCGGTCCTCGACGACCCGTACATCCTGTTCATGAACGGCAAGATCGCCTCTGTCCAGGACCTGCTGCCCGTCCTCGAGAAGGTCATGCAGAGCGGCAAGCAGCTGCTCATCGTGGCCGAGGACGTGGAGGGCGAGGCCCTCGCCACCCTGGTGGTCAACAAGATCCGCGGCACGTTCCACGCCGCCGCGGTGAAGGCCCCCGGCTTCGGCGAGCGCCGCAAGGCGATGCTGCAGGACATGGCCGTCCTCACCGGCGGCCAGGTGATCTCCGAGGAGATCGGCCTGAAGCTCGACAACACCACGCTCGACCTGCTGGGCCGTGCCCGCAAGGTGAACATCACCAAGGACACCACCACCATCGTCGAGGGTGCCGGCTCGAAGGCCGATGTCGAGGGCCGGATCGCGCAGATCCGCCGCGAGATCGAGGAGTCGGACTCGGACTGGGACCGCGAGAAGCTCCAGGAGCGCCTCGCCAAGCTGGCCGGCGGCGTCGCCGTCGTCAAGGTCGGCGCGGCCACCGAGGTGGAGCTCAAGGAGAAGAAGCACCGCATCGAAGACGCCCTGTCGGCCACCCGTGCCGCCATCGAGGAGGGTGTGGTCGCCGGTGGCGGCACCGCCCTCATCCGCACGATGGAGTCCGTCGAGAAGGTGATGAAGAAGCTGAAGGACGACGAGGCCACCGGCGCCCGCATGGTGCTGCGCAGCCTCGACGCCCCGGCCCGCCTCATCGCCGACAACGCCGGCATGGAAGGCGCCGTCGTGGTCCGTCAGGTCGAGAGCGAGATCGGTGCCATGGGCTTCAACGCCGCCACCGGTGTGTTCGAGGACCTGATCAAGGCCGGCGTCATCGACCCCGCCAAGGTCACCCGGGCGGCGCTGCAGAACGCGGCGTCGATCGCGGCCATGCTGCTCACCACCGAGGCCCTCGTGGCCGACAAGCCCGAGGAAGAGTCGGCCATGCCGGCCATGCCGGGCGGCGGCATGGGAGGCATGGGCGGCATGGGTGGGATGATGTAGATCTGGGTGGCTCGGGTTCGCTGGGGCCGCGGGTGACCGCCCCCGGCGGGTCCTGTCACCGATCCGGTATCCGGAAATCGCCACGGAAAGGCATGTGGCGATCTTCCGGACCCTCCGGATCGGCGCCACCCCCCGGGGGCTATGGCTTCGCACACCAGGCGAGCCACCCCTACCGCTTTTGGAAGTAGGAAGAGCGCCGGCCTGGCGGCCGGCGCTACTTCGGCGTTCGTTGCGCTCCAGACCTCGTAGGCCAGGGCTCAGCCCAGAGCGCCTCGACCCGGCTCGATCGGAACGGTGACCGGGGCCCGTCGGCGGTCAGGACTTGGCGATCGTGAGGGTGACGCCGGCGATGGCGAGTTGGATCGTCACCAGGGCGACGAACATGCGGTTCAGGGTCTGGTGGATCTCGGCTTTGAAGTCGGCCACCGCGGTGCGGACACCGGCGATCTCAAGGCGGGCCGCAGCGAGCCCGGTGGTGAGGTCACTGCGGACCGCGGCGAGGCCGGCGTCGAGGTCGGTGCGGATCAGCGTGAGCTCGAGCTGTAGGTGTTCCTTGGTGACGGGTTCTTCGACGTCGCGGGAGGGGAAGTTCGACAGCACGGCTTCGGTCTCCTCCTCTCCGATGACGGGGCTGAGCTTGCGGAAGATGGATGCGCGGAGCTTCTCCGAGATGGCCACGACGGGTCTCCAGTGGTGAGGTTCGGTCAACTCGGGGAAGTCGAGGTCAGGGTACGTCAGGCCCGGCGCCAGGTCCACGGCGGGTTCCGAGGTCCCGTTGACGGGCCGCCTGCGACCGGTTCACTGTTGGGCGCCGTCCCGTGCGCGCCGAAGTGGCCGGCGCGGACCGGTTCGTGTGGTCGCTTCGACTTCTCGGCACCGAGAACTTGCGTGGCGGGTTCTCGGTGCCCGGAACCGTCAGTTCTGGTTGAGGGCGAGATGGTGGGCCGAGCGGCGCGGGTCTACCGAGGACTCATGGGTGGTCAGTCGATGGGGTAGCGAGCGATGCCGGAATCGTCTGCAACCCACAGCGCCCCGGCGGCACAGGTGATCGACACGGGGCGTTGAGGCATTTGATACGCCGGCGAAACCTTCGCGTCGCCGGGGGACCATCGTTTACGGTTCCTCCGGGCCTATGACCACGACACGGTGCACGCGGTTGGTCGGGGTGATCGCCGTCCTGGCCGTGGCGGTTGCTTGCTCGTCGGAGGACGCCGCCTTCCGGCGGGTGTCTCGATCGGATCCTGCGCTGGCGTGGACCGGGGACCGGGTGTTCGTCTATGGCGGCGCGCCGGACGGGGAATGGGAGGCTCGCCCGCTCGGTGACGCTGCGCTCTGGGACCCGAAGTCGGAGGAGTACGGGTCGATGGCGGATCCGCCGTTCGACCTGCCGTTGAAGCCGGGCGCGGCGTCGGTGGCCGTCGGCGACGCGGTCGTACTTCTGGGCACGTTGTGCGAGACGCCGCTGGTCCTGCCCGACAACGCGTCCTTCAGCTGTTCGCCTGGATCGGTCGCCGCCGCGACGTACGACACGTCCGAGGACTCCTGGATGCTGCATGACATCCCGGCAGAACTGGCTGGCTTCACC
>JBGAOY010000015.1:0-94191 GCA_044221555.1 Acidimicrobiales bacterium | reverse complement strand
AGGTGAGCGGGTCACACGCCGGGTGGTATCCCGACGACCAGGACCCCACCCTCGCGCGCTACTGGGACGGCGTCTCCTGGACCGACCAGACCCGTCCCCTGGAGGGACTGGAACCGGCCGTCGTCGCCCACGCCGGCGGCACCGCGGCATCCGCTCCCCCACCCTCGGCCGGATCCCGCCTGGACGCCCCGGCCGGCTCCCCGCCGGCGGCCGCGACGGGGACGAGGCGCTCGTGGGTGCGTCACCCCGCCACCTGGGCGATCACGCTCATCGCCGTGGTCGCCCTCGCCGCCGCCGCCGTCGTCGTGCTCACCGGCGACGAGGCCGCCGCCACCCCCGTCGCCCTCGAACCCGCCGGCGACAACGGCACCGACCCCTTCATGGACTCCATCGCCACCGACGCCGTCGACCCCGACGGCATCGAACCCGGCGGCGTCGAAGCCGTCTCCACCAACCCCGACCAACCCGTCACCACCCTCACCGGCGACACCCCCGGCCTCTACGGCGGCACCGGCAACGACACCGTCTGCGACCCCACCGCCCTCGTCGACTTCCTCGACAACCACCCCGACAAAGCCCAAGCCTTCGCCACCGTCCAAGGCATCGCACCCGACGGCATCGCCGACTTCGTCGCCACCCTCACCCCCGTCCTCCTCCGCGAAGACACCCGCGTCACCAACCACGGCTTCACCAACGGCACCGCCACCCCCCTCCAATCCGTCCTCCAAGCCGGCACCGCCGTCCTCGTCGACCAACGCGGCGTCCCCCGCGTCCGCTGCGCCTGCGGCAACCCCCTCACCGAACCCGCCGGCACCCCCACCACCAACCTCACCTTCACCGGCACCACCTGGAACGGCTTCGACGACACCCGCCTCCTCACCGTCACACCCTCCCCCCAACCCCTCGACACCCTCACCATCACCGACATCACCACCGGCCGAACCCAAGACATCCCCACCGGCACGCCGTCGGGCCCCACGGACCCGATTGAGGTGATCCGACAGATCGCCGAAGACCCCGCCGGGTTCGCCGGCACCTACCTCGGCGACTGCGCCACCGCTCAGCCGGCGCCTGATGCCAACGGGCAGTGCTCGGTCGAGATCGACGTCGGCGCCGACCAGGCCATCTACCTGCTGGCCCCGCCCGCCAGCGACGTCGGCACCTACTTCCTCCTCGAGCGCGGCCCCGGCGGCGTGTGGACACAGACCGACCTCTTCGACTTCGGCTGTTGCGATCCCGCCGACTTCGGTACCCCACCCGATTGGCTGGCCCCTTTCGTGGGTGGCGGCTGACGCCTCAACCCGAGGCCGGTCAGCCCGCGACGGCGACCGGCGAGGACCTGTCGGCGTTCGCGCCGCCGTCACCCAACTGGCCGAAGTCGTCGCGGCCCCAGCAGAACAGGGTGCGCCCGGTCTTCCGGGCGCAGGCATGGCGTTCGCCCACGGCAACCGTCGACCAGTCGATCGCCCTACCGGCCACCTGAACGGGAGCCCTCGTGCTCGTGTTCGCGCCGCCGTTCCCGAGCTGGCCGACTGCGTCGCTGCCCCAGCAGTAGAGGCGACCGTTCGACTTCCGGGCACAGGTACTGAAGTCGCCCGCGGCAACCGCGACCCAATCGGTGGTCCTTCCGGCAACCTGCACCGGTGTCGACTCGAAGCTGTTCGGGCCCCCGCCGTCACCGAGCTGGCCGGCCGCGTCGCTGCCCCAGCAGAAGAGGCGCCCGTTGGATCGCCGCGCGCAGGTGTGCGTGGCGCCCGCCGCGACGAGGGTCCATCTGGTGGTCGCGCTGCCCGCCACCGGCACCGGCGACGTCGCGTTGGCGTTCGTACCCCCGTTGCCGAGCTGCCCGGTGAGGTCGTTTCCCCAGCAGTACAGCCGGCCAGTCGTCTTCCGAGCGCATGTGTGGCTCAGACCCGTCGATACCGCTCCCCAGTTGGTGGCGCCTCCCGCCACCAACACGGGCGCGGATCTGTCGGTGTTCGAGCCGCCATCGCCGACCTGTCCGCGGCTGTCCGAGCCCCAGCAGTAGATCCGGCCTGTTGACCGGCGAGCACACGTGTGGTCACCACCGGCCGAAGCGGACGTCCAGTCGGTGATATCGCCAGCCACCGCGACCGGAGTTGATCTGTCACGAAATGTTCCGCCATCGCCGAGCTTTCCATGAGCATCGCTGCCCCAGCAGTACAACTGTCCTGTCATCCGCAGCCCACAGGTGTGGCTGTCACCCACGGTGACAGCGAGTCAATCGACGACGTTGCCAGCCACCAGGACGGGCGTGGACTTGAACTCGTTGAGGCCGCCATCGCCCAACTGGCCGAAGCTGTCGTTACCCCAGCAATACATCCGGTGCGACGTCCGAATCCCGCAGGTGTGGAGGTCGCCGGCATCGACCTGCAGCCAGTCGCTGGTGCTCTCGAGGGCCGGTGCCGCCGCTTGGGCGATCGAAGGCGTTGCGGCCATCAGTGCTCCGGGAAGGCTGACGAACGTCGAGAGGACTGCGACCAGAGCGACCCGTCGGCACTGGCGCCTGTCCCTCGTCCCTGTCACCGTCTTACCTGTTCCGAGTGGGCGACGAGCAGTCCCAGCACAGTGGCGATGGTCCACCTTCGACCCATATCCGAACACCCCCAGAAAGCAGTCTCGGTGCGCGCTATTTGGCGTGTGGCTCAACGTAGCAGGGTCCGTCTCTCGGCTGATGGGGCCGCGGCTGAGGAGAAGCCCACAGGCCCTGCAAGGAGATGAACGGGCGGCGGATTCGGCCGCTGGTCATTCGTCGTCTGGTCAGCCGTCGGCGATGAGGTTCACGTCGGCGGGGTCGTGGCTGAGGAATCGGCCGTAGCACTCACCGGGGACCGACAAGCCGTTCGAACGACAGAACGCCACGGTGGCCTCGGGGGTGTCGAACGGGCCGAGGAAGGTGACCAGGTAGCCGGGCCTCAGCGACTCGAACTGGTCCGAGTCGAGCCGCTCGGCCTCGGCGAAGCGGGACTGGACGAACCCGTGACGGGCATCCGCCTCGGCCGCCGGCGCCCCCTTCTCCACCGATGCCAGCACCACGATCCACTGATCGATGCTCGCCACGCCGGCAGCCTCGGTGGTGGGCGATACCCGAGTCGTCACCGTGGTCCCGCCCGCCGCGGCCGTCGTGGTGGTAGAAGAACCCTCCGCCTCCGCCTCCGCCTCCGCCTCCGCCGCCGGGGCCGCCGCCGGCTCGGAGGAGGCATCCGACGCACCGCCGTCCCTGGTGAGGAGGATGGCGACCAGCACGCCGGCCGCCACGGCACCGATCGCCCCCGCCACGAGCACCGGCCAGGGCGGCGGCACGCGCGTCGACTCGGGCCCGCCGGCGACGACGGCATCCATCGGCCGGGTGCCATCGGTCCACCCCGTGCCGCTCCAGTAGCGCGCCTGGTGCGCGTCGTGAGGATCGGGATACCACCCTGGTTCGACCTCTGCTGACAACCCCCGCCTCCCCGCTGCCGCCCTGGCTCGACGCCCCGAGATGCTACTCGTGCCGCAGCCGGCAGTGCCCTGCCCGGCGGCACCGCCCGTGCCAGCATGGAGAGGTGGCGGCGGACGCATTCATCTCCTACAGCTCGGTCGACGAGCAGCTGGCGCTCGAGGTCTGCACCGTCCTCGAACCAGCAGGCATCTCCTGCTGGATGGCGCCACGGGACATACCCCATGGCGCCGGCTACGCCGACGCCATCGTCGAAGCCATCGCCTCGGCCCGCCTGTTCGTCCTGGTGGCAACCGACACCGCCAACCACTCCCCGCACGTGCTGCGAGAGGTCGAGCGGGCCGTGCACCACGACCTGCCCATCCTCACCCTGCGCGTTCGGGGAGCCGAACCGTCGGGCGCCCTCACCTACTTCATCAGCGCTTCGCAGTGGCTCGACCTGCCCAAGGGGACGATCGGACGGTCGAAGGGTGAACTGGTCCACGCCGCCCGGCGGCTGATCGACCAGCCAGGCGCGGCCTGGTCGGGCGGCCCCACCGGAGCCATCGACCCCCCGGCACGCACGCATCGCTCGTTCGCCGGCCTCGTGGCCGGCCTCGTGCTGGTCATCGCACTCGTCGGAGGCGCCGCCCTCCTGTTGCAGTCCCGTGGCGAGGACCCGGGCCCCGCGGCGCTGCAGATCGGCGCCGAGCGCTGGACCGCGGCCACCGACGGCCCCATCCTCTCCAGCCCGTTCGTGGCCGACGGCCGGGTGATCGTCGGCAGCGACGACCAGAGCCTCTACGCCTACGACGCGGAAACCGGCCAGCAGCAGTGGCGCGTGGCCACGGGAGGTCCGGTGCGGGCGGCCCCCACGGTGGCCAGCGGCGTGGTGTACGCGGGGAGCTTCGATGGCGAGCTGTACGCCCTGTCGGCCGAGGACGGCGCCGAACGCTGGCGGACGGCGCTCGGGTTCGAGGTCTTCTCGTCGCCGGCGGTCGCCGGCGACGTGGTGTACGTCGGCGGCGGGAACGTGCGCGCCCTCGACGCCGCCACCGGCGACGAGCTCTGGTCGTTCGACACCGGTGGCCCGGTCAACTCGTCACCGACGGTGGTGAGCGGCACCGTCTACGTGGGCAGCGACGGCGGCCGGCTGTTCGCCATCGATGCCGACACGGGCGACGTGACGTGGCGGTTCGCCACCGGCGCGGCGATCAACTCCTCGCCGGTCGTGTCCGACGGGACCGTCTACGTGGGCAGCATGGACGGCCGGCTCTATGCGGTCGACACCGAGACCGGCGAGGAGCGCTGGGACTTCCCGGCCCAGGACGGCATCAACTCGTCGCCCACGGTGAAGGAGGGCACCGTGTTCGTCGGCAGCCGCGACCACCAGCTCTACGCCGTCGACGCCGAAACCGGCCGGGAGCGTTGGCGCTTCACCACCGGTGACCGGGTCGAGTCGTCGCCGGCGGTCGTCGGCCGGGCGGTCTACGTGGGCAGCAACGACGGCCGCCTCTACGTGATCGACGCCGAGACCGGCGAGGAGCGCTGGCGCTTCGAGACCGGCGGGCCCATCGTCGCCGCCCCCGCCCCGTCGGGCAACGAGGTGATCGTGGCCAGCGGCGACGGGAGCATCTACGCCCTCGACCTCGAGCGCACCTGAGGACAGCACCAGGCGCGTGCGCCCTCGCCGGCGACGACGGTGGCCGACGCAGGATCGGGCCCGAACGCGAACCGGCTCCCGATCCGACGGTCGTGGCGGTCGGATCGGGAGCCGGTGCGTACGGTTGACCGGCCCGGGTCAGGGCTGGGTCAGGAGGGCTGCGCCAGGGTCAGAAGGGCTGGGGTGGTGCAGACGGGCCGCCGGCGGCGTAGCCGCCGCCGCCGGCGGCGGCGCCCTCGGTCTCGCGGTACTCGAGGATCGAGCCGACCAGCACCGCGATGGCACCGAGCAGGCTCAGGAAGTAGCCGAACTGGGGGCTCACCGACGTGCCTTCCTCCTCGACCCCGCTGGTGTAGAAGAAGAACGCCACCGTGAGGATCACCATGTAGCCCGACAGGAGCAGGTGGATCTGGGTGCGGCCGAACCCGGCGATCGACTCGGGGATCTCGACACTGGTGAAGCGGGTGAGGGCCACGCCGACGGCCATGAGCAACCCGAAGAGCGGGACCAGGGTCGCGAGCGGGAACAGGCCGCTGCCCCATGCGCTGGGGCTGGCGAGGACGCTCGCGTCGGACCCACCGCCGAAGGAGTCCGTGGCGCTGTACTCGAACCAGGTGAAGAAGGAGAACACGAGGGTGACCGCACCCCCGATCATGATCGCCAGCTCGTACGGTCGCGGATTGTTGTCCACTGCTCAGCCTCCCCTGCGAGATGTGATGACGACGATTGACGCCCGATCAGTGCGCATCGCCACGGTCAGAACGCCTGCGGTGGCGCGGCCGGCCCGGGAGCGCCGCCACCCACAGAGCCCTCGTCCTGCATGGCCAGTACCCCGCCGACCACCAGGCCGATGGCACCGAGCAGGTTGAACCAGAACCCGATCGACGGGTCGACAGAGAAGCTGAACTGCACGCCCTGGAAGCTGAGGTCGGGGACCTTGTCCATGATGAAGAACCCGATCGCGGTGAGCAGCGCCAGCGACCCGAGGGCGAGGTACACCCGCTCCCAGGAGAGGCCGAGGACCGAGTCCGGCAGGTTGGCACCGGTGAACCGCCGGACCGCGACGAGCACCGCGAGGAGGAGGCCGATGAGCGGGATGATCGTGGCGAGCGGCCGCAGGTCACCACCCCATGCGCTCGAGATCGCCGTCGTGTCTCCGCCATCGGGTTCTTGAAACGAGAACCAGGAGAAGAACGAGAACAGCAGCATGACCGCACCCGAGCCCATGATGACCCACTCGTACGGCCTGGGATTGTTGTCCACGAGCACGCTCCCCTCTCCCCGCCGCCCACCGGCGGGCCCTGGCGGACAACGTAGCCGATCACCCACGGCGGGCGTGGTGATCCCGCACTGCCGTTTCGGCCGCCCCGGCGACGCCCCGTCGGAGCGCCACGATGCCTGTGGTGGCGGGGTTCAGGCGGTGCGGCGGCCGCCCCGCCGGCCGACCAGGGCGCGGTGCTGCTCGATGAAGTCGACCAGCAGAGGGGCCCCGGCGCAGCAGTGCGCCGGGACCACCCGACCGAGACCTCTGACCCACGAGATTGCACCGCGAACTTGCACGGCAAGGCGTCCCCCTACGTTCGGTGCCTTGCCGGCGCGCAGCGCTTCACGGATGTCCGCAGCGACCAGTCCACCACCGGCAAACATGCATCAACGTCTTCGACGCGCTCACCGATCTCTTGTACAGACACCCCTGGATGCCGCTCAACCTCGTCACCAACCTGAATGGTTACATCTTCCCCAGACGGACTTCTCGGCCATGTCACAGCTCATGCGGGGTGGTATGGATTCCACCACCGACCAGGTTCCTTCCCCAACAAGCGAGCCGACCATCTCGGATGCCACACGTATGTCCGAATCCACCGCTGACGGCACTCCAAGAACCAGATCCCACGACCCTGACCGGGGCTTGGCGTTCGACGGTCGTGCCATCGCCGAGACGCCCCCATAGATTGTCCCCCCAGCAGAAGAGATCGCCGTTCGTCTTTCGGGCGCATGCATGTACTGAACCGTTCGACACTCTCGCCCAGTCTGCCGAGCTACCGGCTACCTGAACGGGAAGATTCGAAAGTCCCGCGGCCCCGTTTCCCAGACGGCCTCGCAGATCAGACCCCCAGCAGTACAGCCGTCCGGTCGACTTGCGGCCGCAAGTGAACCCGGCATTGACGGTGACGCTGGTCCAGTTCGTCGCTCCACCAGCGACTTCGACAGGCCGAAAACTCTGCCTGACGTTGGCCGCACCAAGAGCACTAGCTCCCCAGCAGAAGAGCCGCCCAGTGGTCTTCCGTGCGCACGTGTGATAACCACTTGCGGCGACCGAAGACCAGTTCGTCCCAGTGCCAACTCTGATGGGACGAACTCGACCTGTGGTGTCAGAGCCGACTCCCAGTTGACCGTCAACGCCAGATCCCCAGCAATACAGGCGTCCGCTTTCGGTTACGCCGCACGTGTGACCTTGTCTCCCCGACGGGTTGCCGTCACTTGCGGAGACCATGGCCCAGTCGGCAATGCCTCCGGCGACGAGGACCGGTGTGGGAAAACCCGGGTTTCCCGGAGTGGAACCGGTCCCGCTGCCATTACCGACCTGCCCCTCGCCATCGGACCCCCAGCAGTACAAGCGACCGGACAACTTGATCCCACATGTATGAGCCTCTCCCGCGGAGACACTGGCCCAGTCCGTTGTACCACCCCAAACCTCGACGGGACTCCCGACATCAACACGCGCGGCATCGTTGCCGAGTTGACCCCTATCGTCTTCACCCCAACAATAGAGCCGTCGCGACGCCCGGATAGCACACACGTGGTTGTCGCCGCTGTCCAAGGCGACCCAGTCGCTGGTTTCCGCTCGCTCCTGCCGTGAGGTGCGGATTCCTGCAGATGCTGAATTTCCCGCACCTACGGATGTTGCGGCCACGACAACGACTAGACCTACCGCCAGACAGACTCGTACTGCACTCATCATCTGCTACTCCGAATCCACGTGTCCCACTCCGCAATCTAGCGGTGTCACGCCGAACGCGCGGGCCAGAGGATCGGTCCAAATGGACCTGCGGCCGGTTGCCAACAGAGGCCTGCGGTGGCGGGGTTCAGGCGGTGCGCCGGCCGCCCCGCCGGCCGACCAGGGCGCGGCGCTGCTCGATGAAGTCGACCAGCACGTAGTCGCCCAGGGTGTCGGGCGAGGTGAAGAAGGCCCGGCCCTTGTTCATGCGGGTGAGCTGCTCGATGAAGTGGGTGAGGCCGCGGTCGGCGTCGAGCATGAAGGTGTTGATGCGGATGCCGTCCCGGGTGCAGCGGGCCACCTCGGTGAGGGTGGCGTCGACGGTCTCGCGCACCGGCGGGTAGTTGAAGAACACCTCGCCGTTCTCGCGGATGTGGGCGGTGGGCTCGCCGTCGGTGATCATGATGATCTGCTTGGTGCCGGTCTGGCGGGCCAGCTTGCGCCGGGCGATCTGGAAGCCGTGCTGCATGTTGGTGCCGTAGACGAAGTCCCACGACACCTCGGGAAGCTGCTCGGGCGTGAGGTCGCGCGCGATCTCGCTGAAGCCCACCAGGCCCAGGTAGTCGCGGGGGAACTGGGTGGAGATCAGCGAGTGCAGCGCCATCGCCACCTTCTTGGCGGCCAGGAAGTTGTCGCGCATGGGCATCGACAGCGACAGGTCGAGCATGAGCACCGTGCTGGAGCGCACCAGGTGCTCGGTCTGCTCCACCTCGAAGTCGTCGGGGGTGAGCCGCACGGGGGTGCCGCCGCCGGTGCGCCGGATGGCGTTGCGCACGGTGCGCTCGATGCTGAGGTTGAACGGGTCGCCGAACTCGTAGGGCTTGGTGTCGTAGGTGCGCTCGTGGCCGGTGCCGGTGCGCTGCAGCTCGTGGCGGCCCATCATCGAGCGGTCGAGGTGCTTGAACAGGTCGTTCAGGGCGTTGGCCCCCACCCGGCGCAGGCCCCGCGGGGTGAGCTCGAGGCGACCCTCCTTGTTCTCGATGAGGCCCGCCTCCTCCAGCATCTTGGCCAGCTGCTGGATGCGCTCGAGGCTGGCCGCCGACGGCTCGCCCAGCAGGTCGCGCACCGTGTCGATGTCGGCCTCGGCCAGCGCGCCCGGGTTGGAGGCGCCCCGCAGCAGGTTCTCGAGCTGGTCGATGTCGCCCAGCTCGCCCATCATCTCGGCTGCCTCGGCGAAGCCCAGCGGGTCCTGGCCGCTGAAGTTGTACTGACGGTCCCACCCGGCGTTCGGGAAGGCGTTGCGCAGGTTCTCGGCCAGCTGGTCGGCCTGCCAGCGCAGGTCCATGTCCTCGAGCAGCTGCTCGGACAGGCTCTGCAGCTGGGCCCGCTGCTCGGGCGTCATCGAATTGAGCATGGCCTGCATGGCCGCCATGCGCTGGGCCATCACCTCGAGCAGCTCGTCGAGGGTCTCCGGGTTCTCGGGGAAGAAGTCGCCGAAGCGCTCCATGAAGCCCTCGAAGTCGGGCGTCTCGCCCCGCTCGCGCTGCTCGAGCATCGAGTTCAGCTCGGCCATCATGTCCTTCATCCGCGCCAGGTCCTCGGGCGACATGTCGCTCATCGCGCCGGCCATCTGATCCACGTAGCTCTTCATCAGCTGCTCACGCAGCTTGTCGACCAGCTCGTCGAAGCGCTCGCGGGCCTCGGACGACGTGAAGTCGTACTGCTGGAGCTCACGCACCTGGCCGGCCAGGTCGGGGGGCAACATGTCGAGGGCGAAGTTCCGCTCCTGCGCCACCTGGTCGGTGAGCTCCTGGCGGCGGGCGTCACCCGACTCCCGGGCTTCCCGCTGCAGGTCGTCGATGCCGGCCCGCTCCATCTCGACCACCTCGCGGAGCTCCTCCGCGATGTCGTCGTACACGCCGCCCAGGTCGTGCTGCTCGAGCGTCTCCTTGCGGCGCCGGCGCAGCTTCTCGAGCATCTCGCGGATGCCCTCGATGCGCTCGCCGTTCTGGTCGCGGAAGCCCGACTGCATCATGCGGCGCAGGGCCGCGTTCAGGTCTCCGTGGTAGAGCAGATCGTCGGTGATCTCGCTGAACACGTCGTCGGCGTCGAGCTCGAAGCCGGTCTGGGTGCCGTCCCACCGCGAGTAGGTGAACCGGGGGGACGGGGGCTTGCGCCGGCGGAGCACGTCCCGAGGCTACCCGCGGCCCCGTCGGGCCGGACCGGCACGGAGCACGAACCGGCATGGGCCGGCAGGTCGACGCCGCGCCGGTCGACCGCGGCCGGTTCAGCCGACGTGGTGGTCGAGCCAGTCGAGGATGACCGTCGCCATCTGCTCGCCCTGGGGGGTGAGGTGACCGGGGTGGTCGAAGTCGAAGTCGAAGGCGTGATCGGTGTCGGGGAGGATCCGGGTGGTGACGTCGGCACCCGCCGCGTCGAGCGCGGCGGCGAACTGCTCGGTCTGCTCGACGTCGATCACGCCGTCGTCGGCGCCGTGGATCAGCAGGGCGGGGCTGGTGGCGCCGTCGGCGTTGGCGGTCGAGTCGGCGCGCTGCCACCGTCCCCGCACCAGTGGGTCGGGGCTGTCCTCGGTGCCGCCGTAGTAGCGCTCCTCGTCGGCCGACATGCCGGAGTAGTAGCCGTAGAAGCCGATGAACCCGTCGATGTGGTCGGGGATCGACGGCCACATCTCGCCGTCGTAGTAGTAGGGATCGTCCCCCGTGACATAGAGCTGGCCGCCGAGGCGGGCGCCGGCCGAGCTGCCGTGCACCACGATCTGGTTGATCGTGAGCCCCAGGTCGTCGGCGTGGCCCCGCAGGTACTGCACCGCTGCCTTCACGTCCTGCTCGGGCTCGGGGTACACCGGCGACCGGGTGGTCTCGTCGAAGATCAGGTAGTCGACCGACAGCGTTATGTACCCGGCATCCCGATACACCTCGGCCCACGGTCGCATGTCGCTGCGCTCGCCCCCGTAGCCGCCGCCGCCGTGCACGAGGACGATGGCGGTGTCGCGGGCCAGCCCCACGGGCAGGCACAGGTCGCCCTGGTACTCGTCGGTCGCGGTCGGCGGCGTGACGGTGATCGCGCGGCACCCCTCGGGCAGCGGCGACGGGACAGTGGTCACGACGGGCACACCGGTTCCGGGTGGCGCCGTGGTTCCGCCGGCCGCCCCGTTGTGGTCGTCGGGCGACATCAGCACGGCGACGCCGACGACGAGGGCCACGAGCGCGGCCAGGCCGAACAGCGTGGGGATCGTTCGCCTGACCCTGCCGATCGATCGTCGGGCCACGCGGTCAGGCTAGGCCGCACCTCCGGCGTGCCCCGGTCGGGCGCGCGTGCGGCCGGGGCGGCCGGGGCGGCCAGGTGAACCAGGGGCAGGTTCGATAACACATCAGTTATCATCGGGCCATGAACGCCAGTACTGCGCTCCGTGCCGCCCGAGCGGACAAGGGATGGTCCCAGCGCGAGCTGGCCCGGCGGTGCGGCGTCGCCCAGCCGTCCCTCTCCGACATCGAGTCCGGCGAACGCGACACCACGGTGGGCAAGCTCGACCAGATCCTGCGGGCGGCCGGCTACCGCCTGGTGGCCATCCCCACCACCCGCCCCACGGTGGCCGACTGGGCGGTCGCGCTGGCGTCGTCGCTCATCCACGACCCGGGTGCGGTCGAGAAGTCGATCGTGCAGGTCGCCGACGACCTCGCCTCGTCCAAGCCATCTGCGTGCATCGCCTCCTGCATCACCCCACCGCCGCCCACGGGCTCTGTGGCCATCGACGCCGTGCTCGCCGGCCTCGTCGAGCACGTGCTGGCGTCCCGAGGACTGCCCGTGCCGGCCTGGGTCGTGGACGACTGCCGTCGCAGCGATGAGCCCTGGGATCTGGTCGACCTGCCCGGCCTCCGCCAGATCGCCCGCGACGACACGCCTGAGCCGTTCCGCCGGCGCAACGTCTTCGTGCCTGCCGACCTTCTCGCCAGCGTGTGACTCCCGACCCCACGCAAGGCCGGCTGTTCGACACCCGGCGACTCCGCGACGCACTCGACCTCCTGGCCCGCCGCCTCGACCACTTGGGGGTCGAGGGGCGGATCTGCTGCTCGGCGGCGCGGCGCTCGCGCTCGGGTACTACGACGAAGGCGAGCGCCGCCTCACTGCCGACGTCGATGCCTGGTTCACTCCACCCCGAGCGGTGCGTGCCGCCGCCGAGGGCCTCGCCGCCGATATGGACGTCCCCGCCGACTGGCTGAACGACAAGGCCGTCGTCTTCGTCCCTCCGCACGGGCTTCCCGAAGGAATCCCTCTGCTCCGCCACGGCGGCATGGCAATCGATGTGGCACCCCCGGGCCTGTTGTTGGCCATGAAGCTGCGGGCTGCGAGAGTCGGGCGGGACAACGACGACATCGCGATCCTGCTGCGTCGCTGCGGCGTCCGTTCCGTCGAGGGCGCCCAGGCGGTACTCGATGAGTGGTACGACGGCGAGGAGCCACTCACCGCCAAGGCGCGAGCGATCGTGACGGTCGCCTTGGGCGACTACCCGGTCCGCTCGGCGATTCCGCCGTTCACCCTGCCGGCGGTGGATGCGGGAGACTCGGACCCATGAGCGCCGCCGCCCGCTACCGTCCCGACTTCTGGTGGGGGACGGCCGCCTCGTCCACCCAGGCCGAGGGCGCCGCGCCCCGGTCGGACTGGGCGCGGTGGGAGAAGGCGGGGCGGGCGCCGGCGTCGCGTGACGGCAACGGCTTCGCCACCAACTACCGCGACGACTTCGCCCTGCTGGCCGACCACGGACTCACCCACCACCGCCTGTCGCTCGAGTGGGCCCGCCTCGAGCCCGAGCCCGGCCAGCACGACCGGTCGGCGGTGGAGCACTACCGGTCGATGCTCGAGGCCGCGGCCGACGCCGGCATCAGCACCTGGGTGTGCCTGCACCACTTCAGCCTTCCCGGGTGGTTCTCGGACGACCTGGGTGGCTTCGTCGACGACAAGGCCCGCCGCTACCACTGGCCCCGCCACGTCGACTGGGTGGCCGAGACCTTCGGCGACCTGGTGTTCGGGTGGAAGCCCATCAACGAACCCGTGGCCTACGCCTCGCTGGGTTGGCTGGACGGCACCTTCCCGCCGGGGCGCCGCGATCTCGAGAAGTTCACCGAGGCGCTGCGGGCCGTGCACCTCGCCAACCACGAGGCCTGGATGCAGCTGAAGGGCGGTGACCAACCGGTGGCCACCGTCCACAACCTGGCCCCGGTCGTCCCCCGCTCGACCGAGCCCCACGTGGTGGCCCTGGCCGAGCAGATCGACTCGGCGCTGTGGGGCTGGACCAGCGCGCTGCGAGACGGCCTGCTGCGCATCCCCGGCCGGGCCCAGGAGGAGGTGCCCGACATGGCCGGGTCGTTCGACCTGATCGGGTTCTCCTACTACTCGGCCTACGGCATCGCCGACGACCCCGACGCGCCGTTCGTGCCCTACCCCGCCGACGCCCGGGTGGGCCCGCTCGGCTACGCCCCGTGGAGCGAGGGCCTCGGCATCGTGCTGCGCCGCCTGGCCGACGAGCTGCCCGGTCGGCCCCTGCTGATCGCCGAGCACGGGGTGGGCACCACCGACGACGACTGGCGGGTCGACATACTGCGCTCGTCACTCGCCGAGGTGGAGTCGGCGCTGGCCGACGGCGTCGACGTGCGGGGCTTCTTCCACTGGACCGGCATCGACAACTACGAGTGGCTCCACGGCTTCGACGTGCCCTTCGGCCTGTTCGACCGCGACCGCAAGCCCCGCCCCTCCGCCTTCCTCGCCGCCGAGCACGCCGCCCGCGACCCCCGGCCCTCGCCCTCGAGCGGGTAGCACCCGGCCGGGCGGCGGTGACCGTGACCCCGTCTCGCCACCCAGGGTGACCAGAAGTGGGCCGCGTCTCGCCCGTGACGGAGAGGTGGAGGAAATGCCAGTCGCCGGTGACTGCTATTTCCTCCGCCTCGGCCCCATCGCCCCGATTCGGCCACCGTCGGTGACATCGGGGCGCGTGCGCCCACCGCCGAGCCCGACCGCTCAGAGCGGGTCGGTGGACACCACGCCGCCGTCGCTGACCTGGGCCGACCACGCGGTGCCGTCCCAGTAGCGGTACTGGTGGCGGCCCGACGGGTCGGGATGCCACCCGCCGGCGGGGGCGGCGGCCTGCTGTGGCATCGCCTGCTGTGGCATCGCCTGCTGCGGCACTCCAACCTGCGGCTGCCCGGCCGCGGGCTGGTGCAGGGCCACGTCGATGGTGCCGAGCAACTGGTTGACGTTCTTGGCGTTCTTGCCCCAGTCCACGAGGCCGAACTTCAGGTCGGAGCGCACCGAGACCTGCACCGCGCCCGGGCCGAGCTGACCCACCTGGAGCACCACGTTCTCCCCCCACGAGGTGAAGGTCATGGACGAGGACAGGGTGATCACGCCGGTCGAGGGGTCGGCCCGGGTGACGGTCATCCCCACCAGGCCGGCGGCGCGACAGGCGGCGTCGAACACCGCCGCGTACTCGCCGGCGTAGGTCTGGGACGCGGTCTTGGAGGTCGCCATCGCCCTATGGTGCCGCGTGCCGGCGAGGTCTGCCCGCGGGCGGGCTGGGGGTGCGACGGGTGTCGCTCAGCCGCGACCGCGGTAGGTGGCGCGGGCGCCGACGGCTTCCTTGTTGAGGCGCTTCGACAGGTGCAGGCCCTCGAGGATCAGCTCGACGGCGCCGGCCAGGGCGGCGGGCGACTCGTCGTCGGTGAGGCGACGGACGGGGTCGCGCAGCGCGGGGATCGAGGTGACCAGCTGGGCGTAGTCGTTGGCGCCGACGTCCTCGCCGGCGTTCACCACCGTGCCGTCGTCGAAGGCGTCGAGCACGCCACGGAGCTCGTCGACCGCGAAGCGGTCCTTGAACACCGTCAGCACCGCCGCCTTCATGAGCTGCTCGACGATCTGCGCGTCGCGGCCCTCCTCGATGGCCTCGATCTCCACCTTGCCGGCGGTGGACGACGCCAGGGCCTCGAGGTCGCTGACCCGCGGCACCACGTCGGTCTCGCCGAGACGCAGTGCCCGCCGGGTGGCGTTGGCCACCAGCGTCTCCTCGTTGGACACGGTGAGGCGCACCGACACGCCCGAGGCCTGGTTGATGTGGGGGCTCTGGCGGGCCAGGTGGCTGATGGTGGCGACGATCTCGGTCATGTACTCGGGCACGCTCACCCGCACACCCTCCACGTCGAAGGGCCGGGCCTCCTGGGCGGCGATGGCCACCTCGGTCTCCACGTCGAGCGGGTAGTGGGTGCGGATCTGGGCGCCGAAGCGGTCCTTCAGCGGGGTGATGATGCGCCCGCGGTTGGTGTAGTCCTCGGGGTTGGCCGAGGCGAACAGCATCACGTCGAGGGGCAGGCGGATCTTGTAGCCCCGCACCTGGACGTCGCGCTCCTCGAGCACGTTGAGCAGGCCCACCTGGATGCGCTCGGACAGGTCGGGCAGCTCGTTGATGGCGAAGATGCCCCGGTTGGTGCGGGGGACCAGGCCGTAGTGCAGCGTGAGCTCGTCGGACAGGTAGCGGCCCTCGGCCACCTTGATGGGGTCGACCTCGCCGATGAGGTCGGCGATGGAGGTGTCGGGGGTGGCCAGCTTCTCGCCGTAGCGGGTGTCGCGGTGCACCCATTCGATGTTGGTGTCGTCGCCGTGCTCGGCGATCAGGTCTCTGGCGTGCTTGGACACCGGGTTGTACGGGTCGTCGTTGATCTCGGAGCCGACCACGATGGGCAGCCACTCGTCGAGCAGCCCGGTCAACGAGCGGATCATGCGGGTCTTGGCCTGGCCCCGCTCGCCCAGGAAGATCACGTCGTGGCCGGCGAGCAGCGCGTTCTCGAGCTGCGGCATCACGGTGTCCTCGTAGCCGAGCACGCTGGGGAACAACGGCTCGCCCGCCGAGATGCGGGCCACGGCGTTGCGGCGCACCTCGTCCTTGACAGGCACGGACTCCCAACCCGATTCGCGGAGCTGGCCGATGGTGGCGGGGCGCGACGACATGGCGCTCAAGCTACCGGTCGCCCGGCGCGGCGCGGCGGTCGGGCGACCGGTCAGCCCACGTCGGCGTCGACGGTGCGGGTTGCGCCCGCGGCGACCGTGACCGGCGTGGCCGCGAACGGATTGGTCACCCCGTCGTGGTACTCGAAGCCGTGCTCACCCCACGGGTCCACGAACGCCACCAGGTACCCGCCCGGCACCAGCCCAGCCACCCGGTACTCGCCGCCGCCTGCCACCGTCGCCGCGCCCGCCACCTGCCCGGTCGACGTGCTGACGGCGAGCACCACCGTGCCCGCCGCGGGGCCGGTGGGGTTGGTCACCACGCCGGCGATCGACCCACGGTTCGGCCCGAGACCGGCGTCCACCGTCGCGGTCCCGGCGGCGCCGACCGTCACCACCTGCGCCCCGTCGTAATCGTCCAACCCGCGGTCCGGCACCCACTGGCCCAGGTGCGTTCCGGCCGGGTCCAGCACCTGCACCCGGTAGCTGCCCGGCCCCACCCCCAGGCTGTACTGCCCGGCGCCGTTCGTCGTCGCGCCGGCACGCATCACTCCGTCCGTGCGAACCGCCACCACCCAGGCCCCGGCCACCGGGTCACCGGTGCCGTCATCGGTCACCGTCCCGGTTATCGACGAACCGGACGAGAACGGCCCCTGCGCGGCCAGGCTCGCGTTGGCGGTGGTGGTCGAACCCGCGGTCACCGCCACCGGGTTCGCCGACGAGGCGAACGGGGCGTCGTCGAAGAACTCGAACCGGCGCTGGCCTGACGGGTCCACGAACACCACCGTCTGGTTGCCCGGCGGGAGGCCGCCCGACGAGAACGTGCCGTCCGGCGCCGCCGCGGTACCCCGCAACACCCCCGTCGCCTGGTCGATGGCGGCCACCCACGCCCCGGCCACAACGCCGCCCGACCCGTCCGCCGTGACCGTTCCCGCCACCGAGCCGCGGCCAGGCAACAACCCGATGTTCACCGTCGCCCCCGTCACCCCCACGGAGACCGCGGCCGCCGCGGTCGGGTCGCTCAACGCGTGACCCCAGGCCCACTCACCCAGGTGCGTGCCCGACGGGTCGACGAACACCACCCGGTACTGGCCCGGCCCCACCGCCAACCGGTACGCGCCGCGCGAGCCCGTCACCGCCGCGCCCGCCACGTGCCCCACCGCGTCAACCGCCAACGCGACCACCCCCGACAGCGGCAGATCGGTCACCTCGTCGGCAACCGTGCCCGAGATGCCGAACCCGAACACCCGCACCACCGACGCCGCCGCATCCAGCACGTAGACCAACCCGTCAGGCCCGACCGCCACCTCGCCGGCCGGCGTGGACCATCGGGCCAGCAACCCACCGGACGGTGAGTACACCCGGACCTCTTGTGAGTCCTGGAACGAGGCGTACAGGTTGCCCATCGGGTCGAGGTCCAGCCCGGCCGGCCGATCGCCGTCGGTGAGCGTGGTCGCGAGCAGGCCGCCGGTCGACGCGTCGAAGGTCCTGATCCCCGTGTCGGGGCTGTTGCCCAAAGATCCCCGCCCGACGTGGACGCGGGTCGCCGACGCCGCGAGCGACCGGCCCGAGTCCGTCGCCGCCGAGGGCCCGGCCATGCCGGCGGCATCGAAGGCGCTCCACCCACTGGAGCCCCGGTACGTGCACACGTAGTCCTGGAGGTCGGTGTCCCACACGCACGAGGCAACTCGGTTGTGGAGCACGACCGTGTGACCATCCGGGCGCACGTCCAGGTCGTTGATCCTCCCGGCCATGGACCCGAACGTGCCCCCACCGACACCCGTCGGTGAGAAGCGGGCGACGAACGACACGCCCGCGTACGTGTTGGGCACTCGCCCGTCGACGTACACCTGCCCGTCCGGGGCCACGGCGACGGCGCCGGACCCGTCGACCGTGTCGAAGCTCCGCACGTGACGTCCCGCGGCGTCGAACACGTCGACCTCCGGGGCGCCGTTCAGGCTTCGGCGGTTCGCGACGACGAGTTCGCCGCCCGGGCCCACGTCGAGGTCGGACGCCTGCACGAACTGGCCCGGTCCCGACCCGGGTCCGCCGATCACGCCCAGCGCGACGGGCGCCGCGTACGTGACCGTCATCGTGGCCGGTCCCGGCACGCTCTGCACCGGTGCGCCCACCTGGCTGCTCGTCACCGATGCCTGGGCGACGAACGTCCCCACGTCGGCCGGGGTGACGAGATGCGAGCACGTCCGCTCGACGGCCTCGCCCACGGCGAGCGACGGAAGGGGGCCATCACATTCGGGTGTCCCGGAATAGGCCGCCTGCAGGCCGGTCTGGGCGACGTCACCCGTGTTGCGCACCGTGAGTCGGAAGTCCACGCGTCGCCCGACCTCCGCGGCAGGCGCCATCGCCTCGAGGGTGACGGCCACCAGGGGTCCAGCGCCGATCTCGACCTCGATCAGATTGCCGGCGCTGCGCGCCGCGACGTAGATCCGTCCGTTCGGATGGGTCGTGATGCCACCGGCCTCGTCGGCGAGGTCCACCGTCGACAGCCGGACGCCGTCCGCGCTGTAGCGGGCGACCCTCATGTCGCTCCCCGTCGCGGGGTGCGTCCGAAGGGTGCTGACCCAGACGCCGCCGCGACGATCCACGTCGATCCCGACCGGCTCGGCTCCATCGGTGGTGGGCCACGCGTCGACGAACGTCCCGTCGAGATCGAACCGCTGGATGCGGCGGTTCCGGGTGTCGGCCACGAAGACGCCCTCGTCACCGACGGCGATCCCGGAGGGCTGGTCGAACTGGCCTGGTCCCGTTCCGTAGCTCCCGAACGAGGCCTCGTACGTGCCGTCGGCAGCGAAGCGCTGGATCATCGGCGCCGTGAACCGATCGGTGACCCACACGTCGCCGCCGGGCCCGACCGCGATGCCCGCGGGCTGCTCGAACCGGCCCGGGCCGGACCCGTGTGTCCCCCACTGGCGGTCGAAGGTGCCGTCGTCGTGGAGGCGCTGCACCCGGTCGTTGCCGGTGTCGGCCACGTAGATCGACCCGTTCGGGGCCACCGCGACCCCTTCGGGGTACGAGAACTGGCCGGGGCCGGAGCCCTGACTGCCCCAGGCCGTCCCGAAGAAGAGGTCGGGGCCCGATCGGGTGATGCGGTGGTTGCGGCGATCAGCGACCACCAACCCACCGTCCGGCGCCACCGCCACATCGCTGGGCCCATCGAAGCGCGCCCACCCGTCACCGCTCTGGCCCCAGGCGGCGACGAGGCTGCCGGCGCCCGTGAAGTGCTCGACGCGGAAGCCGGACGAGACGAAGAGGTCGCCCGCCGCCGACACCGCGACCCCTCGTGGCTGGTTCTGGGGGGTGAACGACGACTCGAACACCCCGTCGGGGTCGAAGCGCTGGATGCGTTGGTTGCTCGTATCGGCCACGATCACGTCGCCGCTGGCGTCGACCGCGATCCCGTGGGGTCGGTTGAACTGCCCGCCACCGGTCCCGAGGCTGCCCCACGAGGCGAGCAGATCGCCGGTCGGACTGAACCGCTGCACCTTGTGCCGGAGGTAGCTCGTGACGTACACGGTTCCGTCCGGACCGAGCGCGATCCCCCTCGATCCCACCAGGATGGCGGGCCCGGTGCAACAGTCTCCCCAGGCCGCTTCGAAGGTGCCGGACGCGCTGAAGCGCTGCACGCGGCTCTGCTCGAGCACCCACACGTCACCGTCCGGCGCGACCGCGATCGCCTCGGGCCCCTGGAACTGCCCGGGTGCCGGCCCCTCGGTCCCCCACGAGGACACGAACGAACCGTCGGCGGCGAACCGCTGCACCCGGTCGTTGTTCGAGTCGGCGACGTAGACGTCGCCACCGGGCGCGACGGCCACCGCCGTCGGCTGATCGAACTCACCGGGGCCCGACCCTCGCCGGTCACCACCGATGCGCCATACGAAGCTGCCGTCTGCGGCGAAGCGAACCACCCGGTGGTTGGTCTGGTCAGGTACCACGACGTCCCCGTTCGGCGCCAGCGCCAGCAGGTAGGGCTGGGTGAGATCACCCCGAGTGGCCAAGCCGGACCGGGGGATGTCACCGATCGATCGACGCTTCAGCGGCGCCGGCTCGTTCGACGTGATCGACGCCTCGGCGGTGGGTGCCAGCGCGGCGGCGACCAGTGCCACGACCACCACGGCGAGAGCGCCGGCGCGGTGTGGCTTCCTCGATGATCCCACGCCGTCCCTCCAACGATCCCCAGGCGACAGCGGTCTCGCGACCCGGAGCCGAGGGTAGTGGCCTGCCCGGGACATGACGAGGCGGTGCCCATCGCCTTGCGCGCCGATGCACGGCGCACCCCTCGACCGCGGCCAGGCGCGCCGTGCCCCGGTACCCTCTCGCGCTTGGCACAGGACCTCTCGGGGACGTGGCGCGCGGCGCTGGCGGACGAGGACCTGCGCCGCACCTACACCGCCGACGGGTTCGACGACGACGGGTGGGAGCCGATCGCCGTGCCGGGCCACTGGTGGTCCACACCGGCCTTCGCCGGCTGCGACGGGCCCCTGCTCTACCGCCGCGCCTTCGAGTCGCCCGTGCCCGACGAGGGTCGCCGCTCGTGGCTGGTGCTCGACGGCATCTTCTACCAAGGTGACGTCTGGCTCGACGAGGCCTACGTCGGCGCCACGGAGGGCTACTTCTTCCACCACACCTTCGAGGTCACCGAGGCCCTGGCGGCGCGCCGCGAGCACTCCGTGGCCCTCGAGGTGATCTGCGCCCCGCAGCTCGACCGGGCCGCGAAGCGCAACCTCACCGGGGTGTTCCAGCACTGGGACTGCCACGACCGGGATCGCAACCCCGGGGGCATCTGGCGGCCCGTGCGCCTCGAGGAGACGGGGCCGGTGAGGTTCCGTCGCCCGTCGATGATCTGCATCGACGCCAGCGAGACCCAGGCCGTCGTCGCCATCGCCGCGGTGGTCGACACCCTCGACGCGGGCACGTTCGAGATCCGCACCACGGTCAGCGCCGCCGACGGGGGCCCGACCATCGTCGAGCAGCGCACCGACCACCCGCTGGCGGCCGGCGAGAACCGGGTGGAGTGGACCGTGGGGGTAGCCGACCCCGAGCGGTGGTGGCCGTGGTCGCTCGGCGACCAGCCGCTGCACGAGGTCGCCATCGAGGTGCGGACCCCCGACGGCGAGGTGAGCCATCGGGTCACCCGCCGCCTCGGTCTGCGCACGGTGGAGCTGCGCAATTGGATCGCCCACGTGAACGGCGAGCGCCTCTTCCTGAAGGGCTCCAACCAGGGCCCCACCCGCCAGGCCCTGGCCGATGCCACCCCCGACGAACTGGTGCGGGACGTCACCCTGGCGAAGGGCGCCGGCCTCGACTTCCTGCGCCTCCACGCCCACATCACGCGGCCCGAGCTCTACGACGCGGCCGACGAGGCCGGGCTGCTGCTCTGGCAGGACCTGCCGCTGCAGTGGGGCTACGCCCGCGGGGTGCGCCGCCAGGCCGTGCGCCAGGCCCGCAAGGCGGTCGAGCTGCTGGGCCACCACCCCTCCGTGGCCATCTGGTGCGGGCACAACGAGCCCATGGCCATCGACATCGACGCCGAGGCCCTGGCCGACCCGGCCGCGGTGCGGCGCCTGGCGGTGCGGGCCCTCGCCGCCCAGGAGCTGCCCACCTGGAACCGCACGATCCTCGACCGCTCGATCAAGCGCAGCCTGCGCAAGGCCGACCCGTCCCGCCCGGTCATCGCCAACTCGGGGATGTTCCCCCACCTCCCCCAACTCGACGGCACCGACACCCACACCTACTTCGGCTGGTACTTCGGCGACGAGCGCGACTTCCCGGCCTTCCTGCGCCGGATCCCTCGTCTGGCCCGCTTCGTCACCGAGTTCGGCGCCCAGGCCGTGCCCGACACGGCCGACTTCTGCGAACCAGATCGCTGGCCCGACCTGGACTGGCCCCGCCTGGCCCGCACCCACAACCTGCAGAAGCACGCCTTCGACCGCTACGTGCCGCCGGCCGACCACGCCACCTTCGACGAGTGGCGAGACGCCACGCAGCGGTACCAGGCCGACGTGATCAAGCACCACATCGAGGCGCTGCGCACGCTCAAGTACCGGCCCACGGGCGGCTTCGCCCAGTTCTGCTTCGCCGACGGCCACCCCGCGGTCACGTGGTCGGTGCTGGGCCACGACCGCGCCCCCAAGGCGGGCTTCGACGCGCTGGTCGACGCCTGTCGCCCGGTGATCGTGGTGTGTGAGCGGCCGCCCGCGACCGTCCGACCCGGCGAGCGGCTCTCGCTCGCCATCCACGCCGTCTCCGACCTGCACCGACCGGTGCCCGACGCCCGGGTTCGCGCCACGGTGACCTGGCCCGGCGGCGACGAGACGTGGGCCTGGCAGGGTGACCTGCCCGCCGACGAGTGCGTCCGGATCGGCGCGATCGACCTCGAGGTGCCCGAGGCGCCGGGCGCCCTCACCGTCGACGTCGAACTGGTCGGTGACGGCCTCGACCGTGTGGCCAACCGCTACGACACCGTCGTCGACGGCTGATCGGAGCGATCGGCCTCGACGGGGCTGCGTGCGCACGTCGCTGCGCACGACCGGGCGGGTGCGCCCCGGAGCGCCACCGCCCAGCCACCCGGGAGGGACGTGTGGGGGCGGGGACCCCTTCACGTACCCCTCCCGGGCTCGCCCAAGGCGTGGGAGGGACACGACCGCCGACGCGAAGCGTGGGGACCGAGTGCGTAGGCGGCGGGGGGGCCACCTGTCCGCATACCCTCAGTTTCTGAGTCTGGCTCGCCCGGTGAACGGTGTCAAGTCGCCCCCTGCCTGGTGCGGAACCGGCCTCAGCGCGCCGACATCGCCGTGCGGGAGCACGTTGCCAGCGTCCCCGCGACCAGGTTGCGCAGCGCGGTGCCGTAGGCCTCGGCGGGGATGGTCGGGTCGACCCGGCGGTGCACCGCCACCCCGCGCAGCGCGGCCAGGAACACCTCGACCTGGAGCGCGAGGGTGGCCTCGTCGACGTCGCATCCGGTGAGCCGCGGCAGGTTGTCCCGGAGGATGCCCTGCAAGACCGCTCGGGTGGCGTGGAACGTGTCCACGAACGCGTGGATCGCG
Organism: Acidimicrobiales bacterium; assembly: GCA_044221555.1. GTDB lineage: Bacteria > Actinomycetota > Acidimicrobiia > Acidimicrobiales > DATDAH01 > JAEUJM01. Next base: position 71,077 of record JBGAOY010000015.1, on the reverse strand, counting down.
GCGGCGTCCTCGGCCTCCGCCAAGAACTCGAAGATGGCCTGCTGCCGGGTCTCGCTGGCGAGGCCGAACTCGGTCATCCACCTCGCGCCCGTCTCCACGAAGGTGTCGAGGTCGGTGGTGCCCGCCAGCACCTCCTGGATCTCGGCCTGACCCCGAAGCGTCCACGCGCTCCGCACCTGCTGGAACAGCGCGGCCTTCGAGCTGAAGTTGGCGTACACCGCGCCCTTGGTGACCCCCGCGTCCGCCGCGATCTCGGCCAGCGTGGTGCGGAGGTACCCCTCGTTCAGGAACCGGTGCTCGGCCGCGACGAGGAGCGCCTGTCTCGTCCGCTCCTGCGACTCCGCTCGGGAGAGAGGCCTGTCTCGTACCACCTGCGGGACAGTCTAGGAGGACGACCACCCACGCGGGGTAAAGGACGGTGAACGGCCGTCGGTACGGGCCACCGTCCGGCGGCGACGGCGCCGATGCGGTCCTGCCTCGGCAGGCGTGGAAAAGTGGGTTCGTGAACGTCCATCACCACAGCTACGACGCGGTGATCGTCGGGGCCGGCGGCGCCGGCCTCCGAGCCGCCATCGAAGTCGCCGGCACCTGCCACGTCGCCGTGCTCACCAAGCTCTACCCGACCCGCTCGCACACCGGTGCCGCGCAGGGTGGGATGTGCGCGGCACTGGCCAACGTCGAGGACGACTCGTGGGAGTGGCACGCGTTCGACACGGTGAAGGGCGCCGACTACCTGGGCGACCAGCCCGCCATCGACGTGATGTGCCGCGAGGCCATCGACGCCGTCATCGAGCTGGAGCACTTCGGGCTGCCGTTCAACCGCACACCCGAGGGCAAGATCGATCAGCGCCGCTTCGGCGGGCACACCCGCAACCACGGCGAGGCACCGGTGCGCCGGGCCTGCTACTCGGCCGACCGCACGGGTCACATGATCCTGCAGACCCTCTTCCAGCAGTGCGTGAAGCGGGGCGTGAACTTCTTCAACGAGTTCCAGGTGCTCGACATCGCCTTCGTGGACGACCCCGACAGCGACGCCGGCAAGCGGGTGTCGTCGGTGATCGCCTACGAGATGGCCACGGGCGACCTGCACGTGTTCCGGACCAAGGGCGTGCTGTTCGCGTCCGGCGGCTTCGGCCGCATGTTCAAGGTGTCGTCCAACGCGGTGAGCCTCACCGGCGACGGCCCGGGGCTCCTGCTGCGCCGCGGCATCCCCATGCAGGACATGGAGTTCTTCCAGTTCCACCCGACCGGCATCTACAAGCTGGGCATCCTGCTGTCGGAGGCGGCCCGCGGCGAGGGCGGCATCCTGCGCAACAAGGACGGCGAGCGCTTCATGGAGCGCTACGCCCCCACGGTGAAGGACCTCGCCCCTCGCGACATGGTCTCGCGCTCGATCATGACCGAGATCCTCGAGGGTCGCGGGTGTGGCATCCACGGCGACTACGTGCACCTCGACCTCACCCACCTTCCGCCCGAGCAGATCGACGCCAAGCTGCCCGACATCAGCGACTTCGTGCGCACCTACCAGGGCATCGAGCCCAAGACCGACCCCATCCCCATCCAGCCCACGGCCCACTACGCCATGGGCGGCATCCCCACCAACGTCGACGGCCAGGTGGTGATCGATGCCGACAACACCGTGTTGCCGGGCCTGTACGCCGCGGGCGAGTGCGCCTGCGTGTCGGTGCACGGCGCCAACCGGCTGGGCACCAACTCGCTGCTCGACATCGTGGTGTTCGGCCGCCGCGGCGGCAAGGACATGGCCCGCTACGTGAACAGCACGGGCATGCCCGACGCGGTGGCGGGCGCCGAGCACGACGTGGCCGCCCGCATCGAGAAGCTGAAGGCCGGCACGGGCACCGAGAACTACGCCGACATCCGCACCCGGCTGCAGGACGACATGACCAAGTACGCCACGGTGTTCCGCACCGACGACTCGCTGGCCACGGCCGAGGCCACCGTGGCCGAGATGAAGGCCGCCTACGAGGACGTCGCCATCACCGACAAGGGCGACATCTTCAACTACGACCTCACCGAGGCGCTCGAGGTGAGCTACCTGCTCGACCTGGCCGACGTCACCGTGAAGAGCGCCCGGGCCCGCACCGAGAGCCGCGGCGCCCACGCCCGCGACGACTTCCCCACGCGTGACGACGCCGAGTGGATGAAGCACACGCTGGCCACACTGAACGACGACGGCTCGATCACCCTCGACTACAAACCGGTGATCGGCGGACGCTACGAGCCCATGGAGCGCAAGTACTGATGGCTGCCACCGAAACCGACACCGCCGACACGACCGACACCGCCGCCGCGGCGGCGCCTGCTCCGAAGGTGGAGCTGTTCAAGGTCGAGGTGCGCATCAAGCGCTACGACCCCGAGCGCGAGACCAAGCCCCACTGGGAGAGCTACCACGTGGAGATGGAGGGCACCGACCGCGTGCTCGACGCCCTCCACGAGGTGAAGTACCACCACGACGGCACTCTGGCCCTGCGCCGCTCGTGCGCCCACGGCGTGTGCGGGTCCGACGCCATGGTCATCAACGGGGCCAACGCCCTGGCCTGCACCATGCTCATCAAGGACGCCGGCTCGACCGTCACCGTCGAGCCCATCCGCGGCCTGCCGGTCATCAAGGACCTCGTGGTCGACATGGAGCCCTTCTTCGCCCAGTACCGCTCGGTCATGCCGTACCTCATCAACGACAGCGACCCCGGCTACACCGAGCGCTACCAGTCCTCGGAAGACCGCGAGCGCTTCGACGACACCACCAAATGCATCCTCTGCGCGGCCTGCACCACCTCGTGCCCGATCTACTGGGGCAATTCGTCCTATGTCGGCCCCGCCGCCATCGTCAACGCCCACCGCTTCATCTTCGACAGCCGCGACGAGGGCGCCGCCGACCGCCTCGACATCCTCAACGAGAAGTCCGGCGTGTGGCGCTGCCGCACCGCCTTCAACTGCTCCGAGGCCTGCCCCCGCGAGATCAAGGTCACCCAGGCCATCGAAGAAGTGAAGCGGGCCATCCTCTACGACCGCGTGTAGCGGCGGCCATCGGTCTCAACACACCGGGGCCAACTCGCCGTCGGCGAACTCGATGGTCGAGCCGCTGGCATCAGGAGGGGACCCGTTCGGGAAGCGCAGGACCGCGGCCGTGAAGAAGCGACCGCAGGCGAGGTCCTCTGGCGCGGACAGCTCGACCTCGACGTCGTAGTCAGTCACCGTGCCCGCGGCACAGTTGGGGTTGCAGTCCGTGGCGGAGTACGTCCCAGATCCGGACGCCCCGTCGGCCGTCCACTCGTCCCAGCGCAGGTCGCTCAAGGTGGTGCCGCCATCACACCCGACGAGGGCCTCCTCGGGCTCGACCTCCAGCGGGTCCCCCTCGAAGTAGCAGCGGGAGAAGTAGACCTCGTCCAGCGGCAGGGCGTCGCCGGCCAGACGCAGGGTCTCGACCGCGTGGCCGAGAGCCGCCAGATCGCGCTCCTCGTTGAGGTGAACCAAGACCTCGAGGTTCGATCGCCGGTCGGCAGCACTCCCGAAGAGCGCGACGGCGCCGGCCCCCGAACCATCGCAGGACTTGAAGATGAAGGCGGGGATGTCGCCGGAGTCGAGGGTCGCTGAGGTGCTGGAGACCATCTGCATGGCGCCGGGATCGACGGAGCAGCTGTCCACGTTCCCCAGGGACGCCAGCGTGTCGGCGACGTCACCGGGACCTTCCTGCTCCGCGATCTGGACCGAGACCCCCGATGGCGCGGTTTCCGGGACGACGATGACCGACGCCGCATCGGTCAGCTCTGTGGCCGCGGCGAGCGCAGCTCGGCTGCCACCGTCAAGCAGCCGGTCGTTCCAGGCCGTCGGCACGTCGATGGCGATCGTGTCCGATGCGTCGGTCAGGGTTTCGTAGTCGGGGTAGTCGTCTGCTGGCGCGTCCAGCCCGAGGGCGGACGCGACCTCCGCGATGAATGCCTCGGTGCCGGCGTCGGCGAATGGTGCGGCGGCCGTGGACGATGGGACCGCCGTCGCCGACGTGGCGGTCACCGGCGCCGCAGCCGGGGAGCCGGCCTGCGAGTCGGGTGAGTCCGACCTCAGCGCCGAGACGACGACGACGAGAACCACCAGCACAACGGCGGCGACGCCACCCACGATCCACGCCGCCCGATGCCCGGAATTCGGATGCGCCGCCAGTCCGACCCTTGGCTCGGCGATCACATTCGCCGATGCTGGCGAAACGGCGGGTTCCGCCGCGATACCGGACTCCGTGTCGGGAGGCGCATCAATGGAGGAGAGGTCCACGACGAGGGAGGCGACGGGCACGCGTTCGCCGCAGTCCGGGCAGAACGTCGAGCCTACGGGCACGTCGTGACCCTGTGGACAACTCGTCATCGAACGTTCCGATTCACGTTGCTGCTGCTCCCTCGCCAGCATGAGCGACTCGCGCAACCGGGCTGTCGGAAACGTTGTCGCGACCGCGGAGGAGACGTCCGGTCACGGCGCCATCAGACGGCCGGTGATGCCGCCCTTCGCCTCGGTGATGTTGTAGAAGTTGCATCGCCCGACGCAGTAGGACCGGAACACCACGCGCTGGACGCCGCGCGTGTCCACGTCGAATTTGAAGGACTGGCCAAGGCCACCGGTCCGGTCGTAGACGACCCTGCCATCGGCGATGAGCTGCATGTGCTGGCTGACGTCGGGGGGTCCGCCGGCGATCATGCCGAGGGTCCCCTTGAAGCGCTGGTAGCGACCCGACAGCACGAGGTCGAGGCAGTAACGGTTCGTGCCGGACACTGTGCGCCCGCCGTAGGCGTAGAAGCCAGTCGAGAAGGTCTTGTTCCCAATGACGTGAGGGTCGTTGGCCCGCCACCAGAACCCGCCCGACGCCGAGCACGGCCCGCTCGACGTGTCGTCGTTCGGCCCGATCCGGTGCGTCGTCGCCGCAAAGGCGGTGCTGCCTACGAAGATGGCCGCCACCGCGATGAGGGTCGCCACCACCACACGTCTCCGGACACCCCCGACCAGGTTTGCTGCACGCTCAGGTTCCACCGCTCGACCCCTTTTCGCATTTCACAGTCACCGCTTCGACTTTGACACCCTCGCGCGCGCGAAGCAGCACGACGGTTCGCGCGATCGCCTGTCGTGTGGTTCAGACGCAATCCCAGAAGCGGACGCCGTCTCTCTCCGCAGCTCGGACACTCGACCGCCGTCGAGGCAAGCTAGCCCTGGCAAAAGGGGCAATTCAGCACGACATCGACTCCTTGTCCCGACCAGGCGCCGACCGTACAGTCGCGTCCGGTCCGTCGATGTCCAGCGTGTAGCCGCGAGTTGGCAGGCTGTCACTGAACCTTGGCGTTGCCCCACACCGCGAAGAGCGTGGGTTCCTCGCAGCCGCCACCGCTGGTGTCTGGGAACGTCATGAGGAGCTCCAGCCGCAGGCCGTCGGCCACCGACACGTCCACGAGCTGCGAATCACCCAGGCTCAGCCGCCGGTCGTCCACCCGTTCGCCGTCCACGATGGTCTCGAACCGGACCGAGCCGGACGAATTCGAGTCGTCGCTCAGGCCCACCACCGCACGGAATCGGTTGAAGTCACGGCCGAGGTCGTACTCGATCGACAGCTGTGGACCGAAGCAGCTCTGCAGCTCGGCGGTGAGGCTGTCGTCGTAGGTGGTGCCGCTCAGGTCCTGGGGGCCCGCCTCGAGGCAGCAGAGCGGGGCGCCGTCGTCGTCGAGGCGCTCCTCGCGCTCGCCGGCGACATCGAGCAGCGCCAGCGCCACCGGCTGCTCGTCCACGAGGAACACGGCATCGCCGCCGCCACCGCCGCCGCCACCGCCCTCGGTGGTCGTGGTGGCCTCGGAGGTCGTGGTCGGGGCCGTCGTGGTGGTGGTCGACGAGGTGGTGCTCGTCGACGACGAGGTCGTGACGGCAGGTTCCGCGTCGGCCGCCTGATCAGCGCCGTCGTCGCCGCCCCCGAGCACCAGGGCGGCGCCGGCCGCGCCGGCGATGAGGAGGAGCACGACGCCGACCGCGACGGCGATGCGGCGCCCCCGCTTCGACGGCGGCGTGGGCGGCGGGGTCGGCTCGACCACCGGCGGAGGTGCGGTCGGCGAGGTCGGCACGGGCGGCGGCGCCTGGCCGGTGATGATCGTGGCGCCGTACCGGCCCTCCTGGCCGAGCACCTGGGTGAGCGCGGCGCCCATCGCCGCCGCGCTCCCGAAGCGTTCGGCCGGGTTCTTGGCCATGGCCTGCTCGATGACCGCGCAGACCGGCGCCGGGATCCCGTTGTTGCGCAGATCCGGGACGGACTCGGTGAGCGAGCGACTGATCGATGCTGCGAGGGTGCCGTCGCCCGGCAGCCGGAACGGGACGCGGTTGGCGATCATGGTGAACAGCGTCGAACCGAGGGCGTAGATGTCCGCCGACTCGGTGGGCCGCGCGCCGCTCAGCACCTCGGGCGGTGCGTGGTCGACGGTCATCCCCACCTTCGAGCTACCACCGGTGGTGGTCGCGGCGGTGAGCGACGCCACCCCGAAGTCGGTGAGCTTCGTCTCGCCGTAGGCCGAGACGAGGAGGTTCTCGGGCTTCACGTCGCCGTGGATCACACCGGCGCGGTGGGTGGTCTCGAGCGCGTCAGCGACCTTGGCCCCGATCTCGAGCACGTCGGTCCACACCATCGGGCCGTTGGCGACGAGGGAGTCCGCGAGACTGCCGCCCTCCATGTACTCCATCACGACGTAGGGGAGCCCTGCGGAGGTGAATCCCGAGTTGTAGATCGTCACGATCCCCGGGTGGGTCGACACCGAGCCCATGGCCCGGCGCTCGCGGTTGAAGCGCGCCTTCGACTCGTCGTCGAACACGCCCTGCAGCACCTTCACGGCGACCTGCCGGTCGTGCTCGGGGTCGTAGGCCCGGTAGACCGTGCCCTGACCGCCACGGGCCAAGGGCTCGACCCGGGTCAGGCCGGGGATGCCCAACTCGTTGTCCGCGGCCCGAGGCTCGTTGCCCGCAGCACCAGGCGCGCTGTCTGCGGAGGCCGGCGGGCTGTCCGCGGCGCCCTGGTCGGCGGTCGGGGGCGACGCCTCAGGCTCGCTCGCGCCACCCGTGGGCGTGGCCGTCGCCGCCACGAGCGGGGCGCCACACTGCCCGCAGAACACCGCCCCCGGCTCGTTCGGGTGCCCGTTCTCGCACCTGAGCACTGCGTCCTCCGCCATTCGTTCTGCCTCCCCGTCGTTTCCCCGGACGTCCGAGCGAGGCTACATGGGCGCCAGACCCTCGGCTGCGGGCCGTCCGAACCCTGGGGCACACCGCTCCGGACCGCCCGAGCCGGCCAGGACCGCCCGCTCCGCACTTCCCCCGCAGAACCCCCACCCGGCCCACCGTGTCTCTCTGCGACACATCGGCCGACGCTCGTGCGCTCGTGAATTGGCCTCGGGCGGGCCCCGTCGGCCATCCTCTTTGCGGCATGACGGCGGTCTGAACAGACCCCCGCGCCCACCCCCATGTCCCACAGGTGGCACAGGGCTGCCTGCGACCAAAGGAAACACGTTGCCCATTCTCAACGTCCTCGCTGCTGAAGGCGGGTACCAGAACTTCACCCTCGGCGGTGCCGAGTGGTTCTGGCTGATCTTCTCGGCGGCCACCGCACTGCTGGCGCTGGCCGTCGGCGGCTTCCTGGTGCGGTCGGTGCTCGACGCCGACACCGGCACCGACAAGATGCGCGAGATCGCCGCCGCGATCCAAGAGGGGGCCATGGCCTACCTGAAGCGGCAGTTCCGCACGATCGCCATCATCGTCGTCCCCGTCGCCATCATCGTGTTCTTCACCTCCACCAAGGTGGTGAACGACGAGACGGGCCAGGTCGCCCTCACCTTCTTCCAGTCGGGCCTGTTCCGCACGCTGGCGTTCATCGCCGGCTGCTTCCTGTCGGGCCTCACCGGCTTCATCGGCATGAGCCTGGCCGTGCGAGGCAACGTGCGCACGGCGGCGGCGGCCAAGTCTGGCTCGATGCCCGCGGCCCTCCAGGTGGCGTTCCGCACCGGTGGTGTGGCCGGCATGTTCACCGTGGGCCTGGGCCTGCTCGGTGCCACGTTGATCATCATGATCTTCCAGAACACCGCTTCGGCCATCCTCATCGGCTTCGGCTTCGGCGGCTCGCTGCTCGCCCTGTTCCTCCGGGTGGGCGGCGGCATCTTCACCAAGGCCGCCGACGTGGGCGCCGACCTGGTCGGCAAGGTCGAGGCCGGCATCCCCGAGGACGACCCCCGCAACCCCGCCACCATCGCCGACAACGTGGGCGACAACGTGGGCGACTGCGCCGGTATGGCCTCCGACCTCTTCGAGAGCTACGAGGTCACCCTCGTCGCCTCGATCATCCTCGGCGTGGCCGCCTTCGACTCCATCGGCGCCAACCCCGCCCTCGGCCTCATCTTCCCGGTGGCCGCCCGCGCCATCGGCGTGCTCGCCTCGATCGTCGGCGTGTTCTCGGTGCGGGCCACCGACAAGGACAAGTCGGCCATGGCGCCGATCAACCGCGGCTTCGCGGTGGCGAGCATCCTCACCGTCATCGGCACCGGCCTCGTGGCCATCCTCTATGTCGGCGACGCCGGCAAGAAGTTCGTCGTCGAGAACGGCGAGCGCGTGCTCAACCCCGGTTTCGTCGACCACGCCGGCCTGCGCATGCTGGGCGCCGTGGTCGCCGGCCTGGTGCTGGCCCAGGTGGTCAGCCGCCTGACCGAGTACTACACCTCCACCGAGCACAAGCCGGTCCAGGACATCGCAGTCGCCGCCCGTACCGGCCCGGCCACCACGGTGCTGTCGGGCATCAGCTCCGGGCTCGAGTCGTCGGTGTGGGCCATCGTGGCCATCGCCGGCGCCCTGGGTGCGGCCATCGCCCTCGGCGGCGGCAACATCCAGTTCATCTTCTACCTCGTCGCCCTCGCCGGCATGGGCATGCTCAGCACCACCGGCGTGGTCGTGTCCGAGGACACCTTCGGCCCCGTGGCCGACAACGCCGCCGGCATCGCCGAGATGTCGGGCGAGTTCGAGGGCGAGGCCGAGCGAATCATGGTGAGCCTCGACGCGGTGGGCAACACCACCAAGGCCGTCACCAAGGGCTTCGCCATCGGCTCGGCGGTCATCGCCGCGGTCGCCCTGTTCGCCTCCTTCATCGAGGTGATCGCCGACGAGCTGCCCGAGCTGGTCCCGAACGGCGAGAACATCTTCAGCGCCATCCAGATCAACGTGGCCGACCCGAAGACGTTCATCGGCCTGCTCATCGGCGGCTCGATCGCCTTCATGTTCAGCTCCCTCGCCATCCGGGCCGTCGGTCGCACCGCCGGCACCGTGGTGCAGGAGGTCCGTCGCCAGTTCGCCGACGGCAAGATCATGGCGGGCACGAAGCGCCCCGACTACGGCCCGGTCATCGACATCTGCACCACCGCCTCGCTGCGGGAGCTGGCCACCCCGGCCCTGCTCGCGGTGCTCACGCCGGCGATCATCGGCTTCGGCATCAACTTCTACGCCCTCGGCGCCTTCCTGGCCGCCACCATCCTCACCGGCCAGCTGATGGCCAACTACCAGAACAACGCCGGTGGGGCCTGGGACAACGCCAAGAAGTACATCGAGGACGGCTTCGAGGGCGGCAAGGGCTCTGAGGCCCACAAGGCCGCGGTCATCGGCGACACGGTCGGCGACCCGTTCAAGGACACCGCCGGCCCCGCGCTGAACCCCCTCATCAAGGTGATCAACCTGGTGTCGCTGCTGCTGCTGCCCGCCATCATCGCCCTGCAGGACAACGATGCGGCCCGCTTCGCCATCGCCGGCGTCTCGCTGGTCGTGCTGCTGGCCGCCATCACCTTCTCGAAGCGTGATGCTCCGGGCATGGACGCCCCCATCGAGCCCGAGGGTCACCACCCCGAGGAAGTCACGGTCTGAGGCCGGGGCTGCCGCGGCGATCACCACGAGGACTGACCTGACATGCTCTCCACCGTGATCGCCGCGAGCAGCCTCGACCCCGAGCACATCCTCGATGTGGCGGGGGCCATCGGCCTGTTCCTCATCGTCTTCGCCGAGTCGGGCCTGTTCTTCGGCTTCTTCCTCCCCGGCGACTCGCTCCTGTTCACCGCCGGCCTGCTGTCGTCGCAGGGCCGCCTGGCCCCCTTGCCGGTCCTGCTGATCGGCTGCTGGGTGGCCGCGGTGGCGGGCGACCAGGTGGGCTACCTGTTCGGCAACAAGGTGGGCCCGGCGTTGTTCCGCCGGCCCGACTCGCGCATCTTCAAACAGGAGTACATCGAGCGGGCCCAGGGCTTCTTCGACCGCCACGGCTCGAAGACCATCGTGCTGGCCCGCTTCGTCCCCGTGGTGCGCACGTTCGCCCCGATCGTGGCCGGCGTCGGGAAGATGAAGTACCGCACCTTCGTGGTCTACAACGTGGTCGGCGGCTTCCTGTGGGCGGTGGGCATCACCACGCTCGGCTACGTGCTGGGCAACCGGGTGCCGTGGGTGGAGGACCATCTCGAGTTGGCCATCCTGGCCATCGTCGGCCTGTCACTCGTGCCCATCCTCGTCGAGGTGATCAAGGCCCGCCGCGAGCCGACGCCATCGCCCGAGGAGCTCGAGGAGCACGAAGCCGAGATCTTCGGCGAGGGCAAAGAGGTTCCCACCGACTGAACGCGCTCCGTTCGGGCTACGCGGCCGAGCGGCGCCGCCAGCCGTCCGGGCACGGCGCGCCGACCACGTCGGGCAGCCATCGTCCAGCGCCCGTCCATGACCCGGCGCCGATCGGCCGTCAGGTGGCCGCCGGCGGTTGCGTCTGCGGTTGCCCGTACTCGATCCAGCCCGCGCCCCGGCGCTCGCCGCCCTGCTCGCGGTAGCGCACGAGCGACCGCGGGAACCGGGCCACGTCGCCCTCGGGGGACACCAGCAGCACCGGTGAATGGGCCACCACCTCCACCGCCAGGTCGAGATCCGGCAGGGTCATGTGCGCGCCGAGCGGCAGGCCGTCGGCGTCGAACTCGGTGTCGGTGTGGTAGATCCCGAAGTCACCCTGGGGGGTGCCCCCGGGAGGCTGCACGTAGCCGATCGACCAGTCGCCCCATCCGGGCAGGGCGTGCGTGCCGTGGAAGCGGGTGCCGTCGTCGAGTGCCCCCTCGGACCAGTTGTGCGACATCGCCCACCAGTCCCGCACCCCCCACGAGTGGTCGCGCTGGCCCGACCCCTCGAACTCGATGCGCTCGTCGCCCACCAGCACCTCGCCGTGCACCCGGCAGGGCACCTCGTAGCGGGTGATGCCGAAGGGGAACGGGAACGGCTCGCCCTCGGTCTCCCAGTCCAACTCGAGACCCAGCGCGGTGCGCTCGCCCCGCAGGTCGCCAGGAGCACCCGGGCCGTAGGTTTCCGCGGGGTCGTCGAGCGTGACCCCGAAGCCCTCGAGCCCCAGCGACACGTGGCGCCACGGCGTCTCGACCACGTAATCGGTCCACAGCCCGTCGCTGCGGACCGCGAGGGCCGGCGCCGCCGGGATGGGCACGGTGTGGTCGATGAGGGTGACGAGGGGACGACCCTCGCCGACGACGCACGCCCAGTACCAGCAGACCCCCAGGTTCGGGTAGAGCCCGGTGCGGACATAGCCGCCGAGCCGACCGTCGTCCGTCGTGAAGTCGAGGTACCAGGACTCGTTCCAGTAGCGCTCGTCGTCGGGGACGTGGCGCCCCTCGTTGGCAGGGTGTTCGGTGAGCAGGTCGTCGGTCAGGTCGGCCATCGCCGGAGCGTAGGCCCTCCACCACCGGCGACGGACCCCGACCCCGTCGCACCCGGTGACCCGAAGGCCGACCTCCTCACCGCCACGGTCGAGCTCGAGGCGGCGTTCTGGTGCGAGCCTGCGCCACCCCGCGCCGAGGCCGCGGCACCTTGCGGCGGCCCATCCGATCCTCAGGTGAGGGGCGAGTAGTACTCCTCGTCGCCCACGCCGGCGTTCTCGCCCTCCATGGCCGACAACAACTGGTAGAGCGGGTCGGGGATGTCGCGGGGGACGGTCCAGTCGAGCTGATCGCCCACACCAGCGGCGTCGGCGAAGGGCTTGAGGAACGAGAAGTACACGTAGGCGCCGCAGGCGATCTTCTCGTCACGCGTCATGGCCGCGATGTTTCGGTAGTGCTGGGCCTGGGCCGTGCGCACCTCGGCGAGGATGCCGGGGATGTCGTCGTCGGGCACGGGCCGCAGCGAGCCGTCGTCGCTGCCGTCCGTGGTGAACAGGCCGAAGCGCACGAGGCGGTCGAGGTAGTCCTCGGGTGTCGTGTTGGCGGTGCCGAAGTCGGTGATCTTCACCGCCACGTCGTCGAGCACGAGCGCCGCGGTGAGGTTCTGGTACGGGACGGCGGCGGCCACGTCGGACCACCAGAAGTCGCTGTGGCCCATCCGGTAGTAGTCCCGGACGACGAGGGTGCGGCCGTCGGGAAGGGGGTAGGGCCCGGTGTCGCCCGAGCCCACCCGGGTGTCGAAGTACAGCAGGAACAGGTAGTTGATGAGGGTGGCGTTGAGCCGCTTGATCGTGCCACGGCGCTCGTCGTCCACCGGGCCGGCGCCGTCGAGCAGCGTGGCCAGGACCGCGTCGTCGTAGGGCCGCACCACGCCGCCGGCGTCGTGGGCCTGGCGAGTGCCGTCGTCACCCCGGAAGGCCATCGCCGCCCGCTCCCAGAAGTCGAGCACGGTGAACGCGGGCTCCGGGTCGTTCGTGGCCGCCGGGTCGACCATGGCCATCACCTTGCGGCCGAGCAGCCAGAAGTTGGCGATCGACCAGAGGTACACGGTGTTGACCTGACTGCCCGGGCGGCGCCCGGCCCGACCGATGTCGCCGGCGGCCATGGCCGTCTCGATGCGACGCATCATGTCGGGGTAGCGGTACCACGCCTCGACGCACGCCACGACGATGTAGGCCGTCACCGGGATGAGCTTCGACTCGAGCGACGTGCGCTCCTCGGTGAGCTGCTGAGAGATGGGGGCGTGATATGCGATGAGCCGATTCGCCTCCCGCTTCATGTCGTCGGCGGTCATCGGCTTCTCGGCCGTCGGCTTCCCGGTCATCGGCGGCACCGAACCCCGGTGCGGCGAGCGAGGGACGAGCGTGCCACCCCCGAGCCCGCGAGGAGCGATGGGTGGGCGATGTGACGAGGCGCCAGCGGACGAGCGATCAAGAGAGGATCACGCCGTCGTCGAGGGTGACCCGGTCGCCGTCGGCAGGCTCGCCGTCGGGGAAGGCGGCGCCCATCACGCACGGCACCTGGAACTCGCGGCTGACGATGCCGATGTGGCTGCGCACCGTGCCTCCCGTGCAGACGATGCCGGTGAGCTCGTGGTAGATCGGCGCCAGGAACGTGGCGCCGGCGTCGCGCACCGCGGCGACGATGCCGTCGGCACCGGTGTCCATCAGCGCGAGCACGTCGTCGGGGCCGTCGAGCAGCCGCCACTCGCCCGTCACCGGCTCGTGGGGGAACACGGCCTCGCCTCGCCCGATCTCTGGCATGCGCGGTGACTGTAGGCCACGGTGGGCCCGCTCCGTTCCGACACCGGCGCGGTGTGCCCCCCGTGCCAAGCTCGGGGGATGGCCCGCTACCTGAGCGACGAGTGGTTCACCGCCGTGGCGGCGGCGCTCGAGCCCGAGTTCGACGGCTCCGCCCTACCGGCACTCGTCATCCAACAGCAGGTGGACGATGGCCCCGACGGGCCGGTGGTGTGGCACGTGGCGATCACCGACGCCGCCCGGACGGTGCGGCAGGGGGCCCACCCCTCTCCCACCGTCACGTTCACCCAGGACTACGCCACCGCCGCCGCCGTCGCCAACGGCGACCTGAGCGCTCAGGAGGCGTTCATGACCGGCCGCATCACCATGGGTGGCGACGCCGGCGCCCTCATCGAGGCAGCCCCCGCCATGGCCGCGGTGGGCGACGCCCTGGCGGCGGTGCGGGCCGACACCACGTACTGACTGCCGTTGTTCTGGCTCCCGAAACGACCGTCATAGCGGTCCTTTCGGGAGCCAGTTCGACGGACCGAGCACCCGCGCCTGGTCGGACGGACGGCCCGGGAGTCAGTCGTTCTGCGCCACGAACTCGAGGCGGTTGCCCCAGGGGTCGTCGGTGTGGAAGCGGTGGACGCCGGGAACGACCGTGTCCCAGCGCACGTCGATGCCGGCGGCAGTGAGGCGCTCGGCGAGCGCCTCGAGGTCGGCGATGGAGGCCACGGCGATGCCCGGATGGGCCTTGCGGGCCGGTACGAAGGGCTCGTCGACACCGACGTGCAGTTGTTGGGCGCCGCACTGGAACCAGACGCCGCCGCGGCCGGCGAGCTCAGGCGGCTTGGGCATCTCGGGCAGGCCCAACAGCTCACCGTAGAAGCGGCGGGCCTGGCCCTCGGCGCCGGCCGGCGCCGCCACCTGCACGTGGTCCAACCCGACGATCCACACGCCCCCAGGGTACGCCCCCCACCGACCGCCGAACTCGAGGCAATGACCCCCGGAACCCGCCTGTCGATGCCTCGAGAACGGCCCACCACCGAACCCGAGGCAATAGCCCCCGGAACCCGGGGGGCATTGCCTCGAGAACGCGCCGACCCCTCGACGCCGAGGCCAGCGGCGCGCGGCGGGCGCGCCCGCTGCCTCGGGAAGGACGGACCGGGTGCCGCCAGTAGCGTGGCGTGGTGCCCGAGATGCCGGAGATCGCGGCCCACGCCGAGCGCCTGACCGCCGAGTTCGGCGGCGCCGAACTGGCGTCGTTCCGTCCGCTCACCTTCACCGCGTTGAAGACCTACGCCCCGAACCCTGACGAAGCGGTGGGCACCGAGCTGCAGCGGGTGGGGCGGCGGGGCAAGTACCTGCTGCTCGAGTTCCCGCCGCTCACGTTCGTGGTGCACCTGATGCAGGGCGGCCGACTCAAGCCCGATCCCAAGCAGAGCGCCAAGCCCCGGGGCGGCCTGGCCCGCTGGGTGTTCGCCGACGACCGGGCCCTGCTGCTCACCGAGGCCGGCACCGAGAAGCGGGCCGGCGTGTGGGCGGTCGCCGGCGACACCGAGACGCAGGACCCCGTCCTGGGCCTCGGCCCCGATGCCGAGACGCTCGACGCTGCCGCCCTCGGCGCGATCCTGGCGCAGCACTCGGGCCGGGTGCACGGGGTGCTGCGCAACCAGCAGGCGCTGGCGGGCATCGGCCGGCGCCTGGCCAACGAGATCTGCCACAGCGCCAAGCTGTCGCCGTTCGCCAACGCGGCGAAGCTCGGCCCCGACGAGGTCGAGCGGCTCGCCACGGCCATCCACGCCGAGATCGAATCGTCACTGGCGTCCGAGCGGGCCCGCGACGACATGAGCTCGTCCAAAGAGCGCCCCGGCGCCGTGCACCACCGCGAGGGTGAGACGTGCCCGGTCTGCGGCGACGTGGTGCGGGCGGTCGAGTACCGCAGCTACACCGTGAACTACTGCGCCACCTGCCAGACCGGCGGCAAGGTGCTGGCCGACAACACCACCAGCAAGTTCCTGAAGTGAGCATCGGAAGGACTACCGGTGCCTGGGACCAGGGATCCCCGTGACGAGACGCTCCGTCTCGAGATGCTCCCTCTCCCGATGGCATGAATGAAGATGTCTGTTGTATGACGATCCGCACGAAGAGCCACGTGCATGCCACGACAGCGTATGGTGACCGCTGACACAGCAGGAGGTATCCATACCTGTGTCGGGGTGCGCTCGCTGCGGTGAGAACGCCCCGGAAGCGTTGCCCCGGACCCCGGTGGCGCCTGCTCGATCGACCCGCGAGACGCTGGGTCCGACAGGACGAACGCACCTCTGGCGGACGTGGCCTCTCCTCAGCACAGGAGCCGCACGTGACCACCACGCTCGAACGACTGACCGCACCGGACGCCTTGCGCGACCCCAACGAGACCACCACCGCCAAGATGCTGCCGGCCGGCACCGCCAACTACCTGTGGGCCGCCGTGCGCATCTGCCTGGGCTGGACCTTCCTGTGGCCCTTCCTCGACAAGACCTTCGGCCTCGGCCACGAGACCCCAGGCGCTGAGGCCTGGATCGACGGCGGTTCGCCCACCGCCGGGTTCCTCAGCCATGCCGCCGGCCCCTTCGCCGGCTTCTACCAGAGCTTCGCCGGCGACGCGTGGGCCAACTGGGGCTTCATGCTCGGCCTGCTGTGCATCGGGGTCGCCCTGCTCCTGGGCATCGGCATGCGCATCGCCGCCGTCTCCGGCGCGCTGCTGCTGGTCCTGATGTGGACCGCCAGCCTCCCGCCCGAGAACAACCCCTTCATGGACGACCACATCGTCTACGCCCTCGTCCTGCTGGGCCTCGCCGTCGTCGGGGCCGGCAACACCCTCGGCCTCGGGCGGATCTGGGCCCGGACCAACATCGTGCGCAAGCACAACTGGCTCACGTGATGAAGGCCCTCGTCTACCACGGCCCCGACTCGATGGCCTGGGAGGACGTGCCGAAGCCCGAGACCGAGGCCGACACCGACGCCGTCGTCCGCGTGGACGCCACCACGATCTGCGGCACCGACCTGCACATCCTCAAGGGCGACGTCCCCGCGGTCACCGACGGCCGGATCCTCGGCCACGAGGCGGTGGGCACCGTCGAGTCGGTGGGCGCCGGCGTCAAGAACGTGCACGTCGGCGACCGGGTGCTCGTGTCCTGCATCTCCGCCTGTGGCGCCTGTCGGTTCTGCAGGGAGAGTCGCTACGGACAATGTGTGGGCGGCGGCGGCTGGATCCTGGGCCACAAGATCGACGGCACCCAGGCGGAGTACGTGCGGGTGCCCTTCGCCGACACCTCCACCTATCCGGCGCCGGCCGGGGTCGGTGACGAGGCGCTGCTGATGCTCGCCGACATCCTCCCCACGGGCTACGAGGTGGGCGTCCTCAACGGCGGCATCCAACCGGGTGACGTGGTCGCGGTGGTGGGTGCCGGGCCCATCGGGCTCTCCGCGATCATGGGGAGCCGCTTGTACAGCCCGTCCCACGTCGTGGCCATCGACCTGGCCGACAGCCGCCTCGAGGCGGCCAAGGCCTTCGGCGCCGACGTCACGGTGAACAACGGCCGTGAAGACCCCGCCGCCGTGCTCGCCGAGTTGACCGGCGGGCTCGGCGCCGACGTCACCATCGAGGCCGTCGGTGTGCCCGCCACCTTCGAACTGGCGGCGGCGCTGGTGCGACCCGGCGGGCACGTGGCCAACATCGGCGTCCACGGCGAGCCGGTCACCCTGCACCTCGAGGAGATGTGGATCAAGGACGTCACCATCACCATGGGTCTGGTCGACACCTACTCCACTCCCACGCTCCTGCGCCTGCTGCAGGGCGACCAGTTGGACGCCAACCGCTTCGCCACCCACCACTTCGCCCTCTCCCAGGTCGAGGAGGCCTACGACGTGTTCGGGCGGGCCGCCGACACCGGCGCGCTGAAGGTGATCCTCACCCGATCCTGACCCGCCATCACCAACACGACGTGCCAGCGGTCGCACATCGACCGCTGGTGCGTCGAGGGTCGCCGGGACGAGCGAGTCAGATCAGGCCGAGCGCCGCCACCTCGTCACGCTCGTCGATCAGCTCGGCCACCGACGCGTCGATGCGCTCGCTGGAGAAGTCGTTGAGGTCGAGGCTCTGGACGATGGCGCAGTCGCCTCCGCCGGTGGTGACCGGGAACGACGAGATCAGGCCCTCGGGCACCCCGTAGGAGCCGTCCGACGGGATGCCCATGCTCACCCAGTCGCCCTCGGGGGTTCCGTCCACCCAGGTGCGCACGTGGGCGATGGCGGCGTTGGCGGCCGAGGCGGCGCTGGACAGGCCGCGGGCCTCGATGATGGCCGCGCCACGCTTCTGCACCGTGGGGATGAAGTCGTCGACGAGCCACGCCTCGTCGTCGATCACCTCGGCGGCGTTGCGGTCACCGATCTTGGCGTGGAACAGGTCGGGGTACTGGGTGGCCGAGTGGTTGCCCCAGATGGTCATGTTGGTCACGTCGCTGACCGGCACACCGGCCTTCTGGGCCACCTGGGCGAGGGCCCGGTTGTGGTCGAGCCGGGTCATGGCCGAGAACCGCTGCGCCGGGATGGCTGGGGCGTTGTTCATGGCGATGAGGCAGTTGGTGTTGGCCGGGTTGCCCACCACCAGGATGCGGACGTCGTCGGCCGCGTTGTCGGACAGGGCCTTGCCCTGCGCGGTGAAGATGGCCCCGTTGGCGGCGAGCAGCTCACCCCGCTCCATGCCCTTCGTCCGGGGCCGTGAGCCGACCAGGAGCGCGTAGTTCACCCCGTCGAAGGCCTGGTTGGCGTCGTCGGTCTGCACCACGCCGGCCAGCAGCGGGAAGGCGCAGTCCTCGAGCTCCATCACCACGCCCCGCAGCCCGTCGAGCGCCGGCGTGATCTCGAGCAGGTGGAGGATCACCGGCTGGTCCGGCCCCAGCAACTGCCCCGAAGCGATGCGAAACAGAATGGCGTACCCGATCTGCCCCGCCGCACCCGTAACCGCCACCCGAACCGGATCTCTGCTCATACGACGAACCTACCCAAGACACAGATGCAGGCAGAAACCGGCGACGACGGACCGACCGGGAGGGGGCCGCCGGGTTCCAGCGGATCACGACGCGAGAAGTATTCAGCGCTGGATCGACTTCGCCTCGAGGAACTCCTCGAGCCCGTAGACGCCGTTCTCGCGCCCGTACCCACTCTGACCGAACCCTCCGAAGGGGGCCAGGATGTTGTACGAGCCGCCGTTGACGTCGATCTGGCCGGCCCGCATGCGCCGGGCCACGCGTTCGGCCCGCTCGGGGTCGGCCGACTGCACGCCGCCGGCGAGGCCGTAGAGGGTGCCGTTGGCGATGCGGATGGCGTCGTCCTCGTCCTCGTAGGGGATGATCGACAGCACGGGGCCGAAGATCTCCTCCTGGGCGATGGTCATGTCGGGTGACACGTCGGCGAACACCGTGGGCCGCACGAAGTAGCCGGTGTCGAGCCCCTCGGGCGCGTCGGGCCCGCCGGTGACCAGGGTGGCGCCCTCCTCGATGCCTTTGCGGATGTAGCTGCGGACGCGCTCGCGCTGGGTGTCGGAGATCACCGGCCCGAGCGTGGCCTCGCTGCTGGCGGGGCCGACCGGGAAGGCCTCGGCGGCAGCCCGGGCCAGTTCGACCACCTCGTCCTGCTTGTCGCGGGGCACCAGCATCCTGGTGTGGGCGGTGCAGGTCTGGCCCGAGTTCATGAAGCAGGCGAAGAGCCCCTTGGGCACGACCTTCTCCAGGTTGGCGTCGTCGAGGATGATGTTGGCCGACTTGCCGCCCAATTCGAGCGTGACCCGCTTCACCGTGTCGGCCGCGACCTTGGCCACCCGCTTGCCCGCGGTGGTCGACCCCGTGAACGAGATCATGTTGACGTCGGGGTGCTCGGCCAGGCGCTCGCCGACCACGGGGCCGGTGCCGGTGACCAGGTTGAACACGCCGGCCGGGAGCCCGACCTCGTCGATGACCTCGGCCATGATGAAGGCGTTGAGGGGGGCCACCTCGCTGGGCTTGAGGACCACGGTGCAGCCGGCGGCCAGCGCGGGGGCGACCTTGCACACGATCTGGTGGAGTGGGTAGTTCCACGGCGTGATGGCGCCGACCACGCCCACCGGTGTCTTCACCACGAGGGAGTTGCCGATCTCCTCCTCGAACTCGAACGCGCTCAGGATCTCGACGTAGTTGGCCATGTTCCCGACGGGCAGGCCGGCCTGGATCATGTTGGACCACATGAGGGGCATGCCGACCTCTTGGCTGATCACCTCGCCGATCTCGGCGCTGCGGGCCTGCAGGCCCTCGGCCAGGCGCTGGAGGTACTTGCCCCGCTCCTCCTTGGCCGTGAACCCCCAGGTCTCGAACGCGGCCTTGGCGGCGGCGACCGCCCGGTCGATGTCGGCCGCGGCCCCTTCGGGGATGTGCCCCATCACCGCTTCGGTGGACGCGTTGATGACCTCGATCGTGCCGGTGCCGACCGGCTCCACCCAGGCCCCGTCGATGTACAGCTTGTCGTAGTCCCTCATCCGCAGAACGCTACCGGCCCGTCGCCGCCGGCGTTCCCGCGCGCTCAGCCGACGTCCGGCAGGCCGAGGTTGGCGTAGATCTCGCGGGTCGCGGTCGACCGGTTGAGCGTGTAGAAGTGCAGGCCGGGCGCACCGGCGTCGAGCAGGTCCTGGCACAGCTCGGTGGCCACCTCCACGCCGATGCGGCGCACCTCGGCCGGGTCGTCGCTCGCGTCGACCAACCGCTCGGCCAGGTCGGCGGGGAATTCGGCGCCGGCCATCTCGGCGAAGCGCTTCACCTGGCCGGCGTTGGTGACGGGCATGATGCCCGGCAGCACCGGGGTGGTGACGCCCAGGGCCCCCAGCTCGTCGATCATGGTGAGGTAGGGCTCGGGCCGGAAGAAGAATTGGGTGATGCCGAAGTCGGCCACCCGCAGCTTGGCGGCCAGGTGCTCACGATCGGAGGCGCGGTCGGGCGAGCGGGGGTGCAGCTCCGGGTGGGCGGCCACGCCGATGGAGAAGTGGTCGCTGTCGCGGGCCAGCTCGACGAGGTCGAGGGCGTAGGCCAGTTCGGCGGGACCCGGCTCGACGCCTTCGGGCGGGTCGCCGGCCAGGGCCAGGATGTTCTCGATGCCCGCGTCGCGGTACTCGGTGAGGATGTCGACCAGCTCCTGGCGGGTGTGGCCCACGCAGGTGAGGTGGGCCATCGCCGTCATCGACGTGTCGCGCTCGATGTGCAGCACCACGTCACGGGTGCGCTCCCGGGTGCTGCCGCCGGCGCCGTAGGTGACCGACACGAACGACGGGGCCAGCGGCTCGAGCTCGAGGATCGTCTGCTCGAGGACGGCGGTGGCCTCGTCGGTCTTCGGGGGGAAGAACTCGAACGAATAGGTGCGGCCAGCGGCGAGCAGGTCGGAGATCCGGGTCATGGCTGCCCGAGGCTACGGGAGCCGACCGCGCCGGGCCAACGGTCAGTCGCCGGCGGCGGCCCGCCGCTCGGCGGCCTCGACCGTGTTCCGCAGCAGCATCGCCCGAGTCATCGGCCCCACGCCGCCGATGCGGGGGGACAGCCAACCGGCCACCTCGGCCACCTCGTCGGCCACGTCGGACAGCAGCTTGCGCCCCTCGAACGACACGCCGGCCGCCACCACCGCGGCGCCGGGCTTCACCATGTCGGCGGTGATCATCCCGGGCGACCCCGCAGCCGCGACCAGGATGTCGGCCTGGCGCGTGTAGGCGCCCAGGTCGGCCACCCCGGTGTGCACCACGGTGACCGCGGCGTTGGCGTTGGGCCGCTTGAGCGACAGCAGGTTGGCGAGCGGGCGGCCGATGGTGAGGCCACGACCCACGATCACCACGTGACGGCCGGCGATCGGCACGCCGTAGTGCTCGAGCAGCACCTGGATGCCGTGGGGGGTGCAGGGCAGCGGTGCGTCCACCCCCATCACCAGCTTGCCCAGGTTGACCGGGTGCAGGCCGTCCACGTCCTTGGCCGGGTCGACGCTGAGCAGGGCCGACTCGTAGTCGAGGCCGGCGGGAAAGGGGTACTGGGCGAGGTAGGCGTCGACCAGGGGGTCGGCGTTGAACTGGCGGATCACGTCGAGCACGTCCTGCTGGCTGGCGTTCGACGGGAGGTGCTCGTGCACCGAGCCGATGCCCAACTCGCCGCAGTCGCGGTGCTTCATGCCCACGTAGTTGGCGCTGGGGCCGTCGTCACCCACCAGGATCGTGCCGAGGCCCGGCGTGACGCCCCGCTCGGCCAGCGCGTCGACCCGCACCCGCAGGTCGGCCTTGATCTCGGCCGCCACCGCCTCGCCGTCGAGCACGCGCGCGGTCATGGTCGCCGCCAGATCATCGGATGCTCGGGCATCGAGGGCATCGAGGGCATCGACGGGCGCATCAGTGGCGGAAGTGGCGCTCGCCGGTGAAGACCATGGCGAGGCCGTGCTCGTCGGCCGCAGCGATCACCTCGTCGTCGCGGATGGACCCTCCCGGTTGGATCACCGCCGCCGCCCCGGCATCGACCGCGCCGTCGAGTCCGTCGGGGAAGGGGAAGAAGGCGTCGCTGGCGTAGGTCCCGCCGGCGGCGCGGCCGTCGGCCTTCTCGCAGGCGAGGCGCCCGGCGTCGCGCCGGTTCTGCTGGCCGCAGCCGATGCCCACGGCCTGGCCGTCCTTCACCAGCACGATGGCGTTGGACGACGTGCGCGCCACCACCCGCCACGCCAGTTCGAGGTCGAGCCACTGCGCTTCGGTGGGCGCCACCTTGGTGGCCACCCGCCAGGCGCTGCGGTCGACGGTGACCCGGTCGGCGGTCTGCACCAGCAGGCCACCGTCGATCGAGCGCATCTCGAGCGGCGCCGGGTTGGGTGGTTGGGCCGACAGGATCCGCAGGTTCTTCTTGGCCGACAGCACCTCGAGGGCGTCGTCGTCGAACGCCGGCGCCACCACGACCTCGGTGAACACGGGGGCCAGCGCCTCTGCCAGGGCCAGCGGCACCGGCCGGTTCACCGCCACGATGCCGCCGAAGGCCGACACCGGGTCGCAGGCGTGGGCCCGCTCGTACGCGGTGGTGATGTCGTCGTCCACCGCGACCCCGCACGGGTTGGCGTGCTTGATCACCGCCACCGCGGGACCCTCCCCCAGGCTGTGCACCAGGCGCCACGCCGCCTCGGTGTCGTAGAGGTTGAGGTACGAGAGCTCCTTGCCGCCGTGCTGGGTGGCGGTGTCCCACCAGCCCGCGCCATGGGTGTGGCGGTACCGGGCGCCCACCTGGTGGGGGTTCTCGCCGTAGCGCAGGTCCTGGGCCCGGTCGAGGGCCAGGTGCAGCGTGGCCGGCAGCGGGTCGGTCACCGCCTCGCCGACACCCGCCTCGCGCTCGTCGAGCCAGTTCACGATGGCGGCGTCGTAGGCGGCGGTGTGGGCGAAGGCGGCGCGGGCCAGCGCCCGCCGAGTGGCCGGCGACACCGCTCCGGTGCGGCGCAGCTCGTCGAGCACCGCCGGGTAGGCGGACGGGTCGACCAGGATGGCCACGTGGTCGTGGTTCTTGGCCGCGGCCCGCACCATGGTGGGCCCGCCGATGTCGATCATCTCCACCGACGGCTCGGCGACGAACGGGTAGAGGTTGCTCACCACCAGGTCGATGGGGCCGATGTCCTGGCTGGCCAGGTCGGCCAGGTGCTCGGGCTTCGAGCGGTCGGCCAGGATGCCGCCGTGGATCTTCGGGTGCAGCGTCTTGACCCGACCGCCGAGCATCTCGGGCGACCCCGTCACCGCCTCGACGGCCAGCACCTCGAGGCCGGCCTCGGCGAGGGCGGCGGCGGTCCCCCCGCTGGACACGAGCTCCCAGCCCAGCTCGGAGAGGCCCTGGGCGAAGGGCACCAGCCCCGTCTTGTCGTAGACGGACAGCAGGGCCCGCTTGGCGGTGGCGTCGCTCATTGGTTCCTCGTGGGGGTCAGCAGGGCGGCGTCGTCGACGACCGCGCGGATGGTGGCCGGGTAGAGCCGGCGCTCGACGTCCTTGATGCGCTCGTGCAGGGTGTCCACGGTGTCGTCGGGGAGCACCGGCACCGCCTCCTGGGCCAGGATCGGGCCCTCGTCCACCTCGAGGGTGGCCAGGTGGACCGTACAGCCGGTCACCTTCACCCCGGCATCCAGCGCCGCCTCGACGGCGTGCCAGCCCTTGAACGCCGGCAGCAGCGCCGGGTGGGTGTTGAGGATGCGCGACGGGTAGGCGGCGTGCACGGGCTCGGCCAGGATGGTGCCGAAGCCGGCCATCACGACCAGGTCGATCTCGTGGGCCCGCAGCACCTCGACCACCCGCCGGGTGTAGGCGTCGCGGTCGAAGTCGGGCCCGAACCCGTCACGCTCGACCAACTCGGCGGGCACGCCGTGCTCTGCGGCCACCTGCGTGGCCCGGCAGGGCCGGTCGACCAGCACCAGGGCCACCGCGAGGTCGGCCGCGAGGATGGCCTCGAGGATGGTCCCGCTGCCCGATGCCAGCACCGCTATGCGCACGGTCTGAACCTACTAGTGCTCCGTCAGGCAACGTTTGCCCTGTTGTCGGCGAGCCGGGGGCGTCGCTCGCAAGGCGCGCTGAGGAGTCCCACTCTTCTGCGTTCGGCGACGAAGCGGAACGCAGCGAGCGGCGTCATCCGGCCGTCGAGAACACGCATAGGTTGTCTGACGGGGCACTCGTGCGGGGTGTGATCCCTCGCCGTCGGGGGCTCGTCCCGGATGGCGTCGAGTAGGTTGGCGCCGATGCACGACCACGACCCCGGGGCCGCTGCGATCCTGGCCGTCGTGTCGGTGCTGGTGTTCTCCGTCGCCATGTTCCTGCCGTGGTTCCGGCCGGCGGTGCACGGCGACACGACCGGGCTGCTCGAGGGCGTGCCCCTCGCCACCGCCAACGGGTGGGACGTCTCGGTGCCCTGGTCGTGGCTCCCCCTGCTGCTCGGCGTCGTGCTCGCGGTCGTGCTGGCGGCGCCGCGCGTCGCACGCGACGGCGGCCGGCCCGACCTGCCCTGGTGGGTGCCCGTCGCCCTCGGGGTCACCGCCCTCGCGCTCGTCGTGGCCGGGCTCGTGCTCGGACAACCCGCGCCCGGGAACGCCGCCGCCCTGGTGTTCCATGCCACGATCGAGATGGAGCCGTCGTATGGCATCCTCGTGGCGCTCGTGGCGGCCGGTGGCATGGCGGGTGCCGGCGCCCTCGACGCCCGAGCGCACCTCGTGGCGGCGGCCGACGACCGCACCTCGTCCCCATCGCACTGAACCGCAAGCGGAGGTAACCCTCGTATGGATCTGGAAGCACTCACCACCGGCGACAAGGTGCTCGTGGGCTCGGGCATCGTGTACCTGATCACGATGTTCCTGCCCTGGTACGGCATCTCCGGCTTCGGGGCCTTCAACCGCAGTGGGTGGAGCTACTTCTTCACCGGCGTCATCCCGCTGCTGCTCATCATGGCGGCGGCGGCCATCGTCCTGATCACCCGCTTCGCCGACAACGTCACCCTGCCCGACCTCCCGCTGCCGCTCAGCCAGGTGCTGCTGATCGGCGCCGGCGTGGCCGCCGTGCTCGTGCTGCTCCGGCTCCTGCTCGGTGACGACACCGGGCTCGGCACCGACCTCGACCGCAAGTTCGGCCTCTTCCTGGCGCTGCTCGCCGCGGCCGGCGTGTGCGCGGGGGCGTTCCTGAAGATGCAGGAGGGCGATGACTCGCCGACCCACGGCTCCACCCCGCCGCAGCCCTTCTAGCCCGCCGCTCGCCCGTCCCCACCTGCTGGCCGCCGGCGTGCTGGCGGCGCTGGTGGGCGCGCGGGCCGCGGTCTACCTCGCGCTCGGTCCCGGCTTCGTGAGCGACGACTGGAGCCTGGCCGGCGCCGAGCTGCTCGACGGCCGTCAGGGCCACTTCATCCTCGCGAGCCGGCCCGGCTCGTGGGTGGTGTTCACCGCGGTCTTCCGCCTCGCGGGCCTGCATCCCGTCGCCCTGTTCGCCGTCGTCAGCGTGCTGTACCTGGCCGTGGTGCTGGCCCTCTACGCGGTGCTGACCCGGTTCGTGTTGCCCACCACGGCCCTGGCCGTCGCCGCGGTGTGGGTGCTGCTCCCCACCCACACGACCATCACCGTGTGGGGCTCCACCACCAACTCGCTGGTGGGGATGACCCTCGCCCTGGGTGGCCTGCTGCTCCTGACGCGGGGCCGCTGGGAAGCGGCTGCGCTGGTGCTGCCGCTGTCGGTGCTGTGCTACGAGCTGTCCACGCCCGTGCTGCTGCTCGGCGCCGTCCTCCTGCCGGCGACGTGGCAACGGGTCCCCGCACCCCGCTCGGTGCGACCGTGGCAGCGGGGCGTGGTGGCCGGCGCGGTGGCGCTGGCGGCTGTGTGGTCGGCGGCCAACTCCGTGTACGACCCCGAGGTGCTGGTGCCCAACCCCGTGGTGTTCTGGTCGGCCCACTTCGGCAGCGGGCTCTTCGCCACCGCCGACGCCCCGTCCGTGCTCCGGTTCTCGGCGCTCGCCATCACCCTGGTGGCCACGGTGGTGGCGGTGGTGGCGTGGGCGCGTGGCGAGCGGGGCCGTGAGTCGGGCCCCGGCCTCGTGGTCGTGGGGCTGGCGGTGATGGCAGTGGGCGCATGGGTCGCCATCACCCTCCCCATCGCCTCGCACGGCGTGGCCGACCGGTTGTACGCGGTGTCGAGCATCGGCTCGGCGCTGGTCGCGGTGGGGCTCTACCGCTTCGCCCGCCAGCACAGCCGCGCGCTCGGCCTCACGGCCGCGGTCACGTTCGTCGCGGTGTGCCTCGTCGGCACCGTCGTGGGGCTCCGGTCGTGGAGCCAGGCCGGCGACGACTCCGTGGCGCTGCTGCGCTACCTCGAGCGCCACTACCCCGACGCGTCCCGGCGCGACTTCGTGGTGGGGCCCACACCGCCGTACCGCAACGGCGTGCTGGGCATCTCCGGCGGTCACGGGAAGTGGGCCCAGTGGGTGTGGTTCGGCGCGAAGGACGGCAACCTGCGCACCGCCAACGACGCCGCCGAGCTCGAGCCCCGACCGGGCGAGACGGTGGTGCTCTGGTCCGACGTGCTGGCCGAGGCGTCCCGATGACCGGGCCGACCGGGGCCCTCGCGCCGATGGCTCGCGAGATCCGGCGCATCGTGCTCGAGCAGTCGCACCGGGCCGGCGTGGGCCACATCGGCTCTGCGCTGTGCGTGGCCGACATCGTGGCCGCGCTGTACGGCGGCGTGCTGGCGGGGGTGGACCCCGACGACGACGACCGCGACCGCGTGGTCATCTCCAAGGGCCACGCGGTGCTGGCCTTCTACGCAGCGCTGCTGCTCAGCGGCTGGATCGACCAGGACGACCTCGACACCTTCTGCGGCGACGGCACCCTGCTCGGGGTGCACCCCGACGTGGCCCTGCCGGGGATCGACTTCTCCACCGGCTCACTGGGTCAGGGGCTCTCGCTGGCCGCCGGCGCGGCCCTGGCCGGGCGCCTGCAGGGCTCCGAGCGGCGGGCCTTCGCCCTGCTCAGCGACGCCGAGTGCAACGAGGGCGCGGTGTGGGAGGCGGTGATGTTCGCCGCTCACCACCGCCTGGGGAACCTCGTCGCGGTGGTCGACCTGAACGGCCAGCAGGCCCTCGGGCGCACCGAGCAGGTCCTTTCGCTCGACCCCCTGGCCGAGCGGTGGCGGGCGTTCGGCTGGGACGTGCACGAGGTCGACGGGCACGACGCCGCCGGGCTCGCCGACACGCTGGGCGGCCTCGACCCCCACGCCGGCGCGCCGCACGTGCTGGTGGCCCGCACGGTGTTCGCCAAGGGCGTGTCGTTCATGGAGGGGCAGTTGGGCTGGCACTACTGGCCCATGTCCGACAGCCAGTTCCTCCAGGCGCTCGACGAGGTCACCGCCCGCTAGGGCGGACGCATGCGCCGCGCCCTCCTCGACACGCTGGTCGACCTGGCCGAGCGCGACCCGCGGGTCGTGCTGCTCACCGGCGACCTCGGCTTCACGGTGGTCGAGCCGTTCGCCGAGCGGTTCCCCGAGCGGTTCTTCAACGTCGGTGTGGCCGAGCAGAACATGATCGGCCTGGCCACAGGCCTGGCCGAGGCCGGCCTGGTCCCGTTCACCTACTCGCTGGCCACGTTCGCGTCGCTGCGCCCGTACGAGTTCATCCGCAACGGCCCCGTGCTGCACGGCCTGCCGGTGCGGATGATCGGCGTGGGCGGGGGGTTCGACTACGGGGTGCAGGGCGCCACCCACCACGGCCTCGAGGACCTCGGCGTGCTGCGCCTGCTGCCCGGCCTCACCGTGCTGGCCCCGGCCGACCACCGCCAACTGGAGACCGCGGTGCGAGCCACCTGGGACCTGCCGGGCCCCGTCTACTACCGGGTGGGCAAGGACGACACCACCACCGTGCCTGGCCTGGACGGCCGCTTCACGCTGGGCCGGGCCGAGGTGGTGCACGGCACCGACCAGGACGCCGCCGCCGATCCGGCCGGCGGCGACCGGGTGGTCATCGTGTCGACCGGCGCGGTGGCCGTGGCGGTGGAGCAGGCCGCCGCCAGGCTGCGGGCCGACGGTGTGGCGTGCACCTCCGTGGTGGCGGCGAGCATCGCCCCGGCCCCGGTGGACGACCTGGTGCGCCTCCTCCGCGGCGTGCCCCTGGTGGTCACCGCCGAGGCCCACCACGCCGTCGGCGGGTTGGGCTCGCTGGTGGCCGAGGTGGTGGCCGACCACGGCCTCGGGTGCCGGCTGATCCGCCAGGGCGTGCGCCTCCGGCCCGGCGGGCCCGTCGGGAGCCAGGCGTGGTTCCACGAGCGCGCCGGCCTCAGCGCCGCGGCCCTCGTCACGGTCGTCACCGAGGCGCTCGCGGCAGGACACGGGCCCGATGCCTGAGATCTCCGTGGTCCTCCCCGTCCACAACCAGGCCGACCACATCGGGTTGGTGGTGGACGAGTACGTCGAGGCGGTGGGGGGGCTCCCTGCGTCCGCCGAGCTGCTCCTGATCCCCAACGGCAGCCGGGACGACTCCGAGGCGATCTGCGCCGGCCTGGCCGACCGCCACGAGGTGGTGCGGTCACTTCCCAGCCCGAGGGGCGGGTGGGGTGCCGCGGTGCGTCATGGCCTCGCCCAGGCCTCCGGGGACACCCTCTGCTACACCAACACGGCGCGCACCGACCCCGACGACCTGCGCCAGGCCCTGCACTACGCCGCCGTGCTGCCCGACGTCGTGGTGAAGGCCAACCGCAAGATCCGTGAGGGCCGCACCCGGCGCCTGGGCTCGCTGCTCTACAACCTGGAGTGCCGGGCACTGTTCGACCTGTCGGCGTGGGACATCAACGGCACCCCCAAGGTGTTCCCCCGCGCGTTCGAATGCCTGCTGCAGCTCACCCGCGACGACGATCTGATCGACACCGAGTTCGCCCTGATCTGCCGGGCCGAGGGCTACCCGATGATCGAGCTGCCCCTGTTCTCCAGCCGGCGCCACGGCGGCCGGTCGACCACCGATGTGCGCACGGCCCTGCGGCTCTACCGGGGCGCCTTCGAGCTGCGGCGGCAGTTCCGGTGATCCCCGCGCGCCGCCGTCCCTCGGGTCTTTGGGGGAACTACCAGTCACGGGTGACTGGTGTTTCCTCCAGAATCGCCGTCAAGTCGTTTCAGTGTGGGAAGGCGCGACGTGAGTGACGCCGACGCCGCCTGGCGCGATCCCCTCGACGTGGTGGGCGGCTGGGAGTCCGCCGTCGATCCCGTGCTCCTGCGGCACCGGGTGCAAGGCCCGTTCTGGGACCTGCTGGACGCACTCGACGTGACGCTGCTCGTCACGCGCGAGTACGAGCACCTCCTGCTCGCCGTTGCCGGGGTGGGTGGACGAGGTGAGGTGACCCATCTCCCACTCCCCCACCCGTCGGGATTGGCGTTCGACGCCAAACGTGGCGTGGTCCACGTGGCCTGCACCCGAAACCCCAACCAGGTGCACGACCTCGTTCCCGTCGACGCGCCCGGTTGGGGCGATGGAGCGGGCCCACTCGTCCCCGTTCGCAGTCGCACGCTCCCGGGGCGGCTCTACCTGCACGACCTGGCGATGGTGGGCGGCCGCCTCTCGGCGAACGCCGTCGGCGAGAACTCGGTCGGCCCTGTCCGGTCGGACGGGTCCTACGAGCGGACCTGGTGGCCGGCATGCCTCGACGACCGGGACGACGCCTTCACGATCAACCACCTCCAGTTGAACTCGATCGCCGCTGGTCACTCTCTGAGGACCTCCTACTTCACCGCGTCGACCGAAGCGCCGGGCCGGCGCCGGCCCGGTCACCGCGACTTTCCGGTCGACGGACGCGGCGTGGTGTTCTCGGGCGCAGGTCGAGCTCCCATCGCACGCGGCCTGACTCGCCCCCATTCAGCGAGGCTCCTCGACAGGACGAACCTGATCGTGGCGAACAGCGGGTACGGCGAAGTGGTGCGCGTCGACACTCGCACCGGCGATTGCACACCCATTGCCACACTCCCCGGCTGGACCCGCGGCATTGCCGTTTGCGGCGGCATGGCCTTCGTCGGAACGTCCCGCGTACTCCCGCGCTTCGAACGTTACGCGCCCGGGCTCGACCCCGATCGCTGCGTCTGTGGCATCCACGCAGTCAACCTGGACAGCGGTCAGGTGGTCTCCAGCCTGCGCTGGCCCGCCGGGGACCAGCTGTTCGCCATCGAACCCATCCCCACCGACCTCACGAGCGGGCTGCCGGCCGGACCCGGCCGGGGTGCCGCCCGCCGGCGACGCCTGTTCTACGATTTCCAGGTGAAGGGACCTGCGTCATGAGCGCCGACGCCACCGACTTCCGCCTGCTCATGCTGGGCGCCATGTACGAGAACGGCGGCAACGTCACCCACCGGTCGCTCGACGGCCACCCCCAGCTGGCCGTGTACCCGTTCGAGTCCCAGGTGGGCACGCGGCACGTGCACGACGGGCTGGCCGCGATGTTCCCGGTGAAGTACCGCTGGCCCGAGTTCGCGCTCGACGCCGGCCCTGCACAGGACTTCCGCGCCATCATCGACGAGGAGACCAAGGTGCGGGCCCGCACCCCCCACGTCAGCAAGTTCCGCCACGTGGCCTTCGACCTCGACGACGACGAGCGGGCCGCCGCCTACTGCCGGCTGGTCGAGGCGTCGGGCCGGTCACGGGCCGCCAACGTGGCCGCCTTCTTCCGCGCCACCTTCGAGACGTGGCGCGACTGGCGGTCGAGCGGCGACGAGCAGGTGTACGTGGGCTACAGCCCCATCATCACCGTCGACGCCGACCGCATCCTCGGCGACCTGCCCGGCGCCCACGTGCTGCACGTGGTGCGCAACCCCTGGTCGGCCTACGCCGACACCAAGAAGCGCCCCGTGCCGATGGCGATCGACGCCTACCTGCAGGCGTGGACCACCTGCCAGTACCAGGCCCTGCTGGGCCAGCAGCGGTACCCCGGCCGGGTGCACGTGGTGCGGGCCGAGGACGTGATGGCCGACGCCCTCGAGGCGCTCACCCCGGTGTGCGAGGCGCTCGGGCTCGAGCCGCACCCGGCCCTGGCCGCGCCCAGCTGGAACGGCGAGCCCCTCGACGAGGTGTACCCGTGGGGCACCATCCGGGCCGCCACCCCCGAGGCCAACCGGGCCACGGCGGCCGAGCTCACCGCCGACGAGGTCGAGCGGGTGCGCTCGGCCACGTGGCAGTACCTCGACGCCTTCGGCTACACGTCGTTCCTGGACTGATGGCGTTCCTCGACTGATGGGCCGTCGCTCCACGCGGGCCGAGTCCGCCCCACCTCGAACGGCCGCCGCGCTGGTGGCGCGTTGCCGGGCCAGGGACGCCGCCCCCACGTCGGGCCACGACGACCGGCGGGCCCGACGACCTGGACGGTTCCGACCGGTGGGCCGGCGGGTGCCCGGCCCGGCCCGCTGATGGCCCGGGTGGCGGTGACCGGTGGCACCGGGTTCGTCGGTGCCAACCTGGTGCGACGCCTGCTGGCCGAGGGCCACGAGGTGCACCTGCTCGTCCGCCCCGAACACCACACCTGGCGCCTCGACGACGTGCTCGACGACCTCCACTGGCGCGAGGTCGACCTGGGCGCCCGCGACGAGTTGGCCGCGCTGGTGCACGTGATGGCCCCCGACCAGGTGTTCCACCTGGCCGCCCACGGCGCCTACCCGTGGCAGACCGACGAGCCGTCCATCCGTGCCACCAACGTGATCGGCACCGACAACCTGGTCCACGCCTGCGTGTCCGCCGGGGTGAGGGTGCTCGTCAACACCGGCTCGTCGTCCGAGTACGGCCCCCGCGACCACGCGCCCACCGAGGACGAGGCCCCCCAGCCCGACAGCTACTACGGGCTCACCAAGGCCTGGGGCACCCTGGCCTGCCGGTTGGCCGGGTTCACCACCCTGCGCCTCTACTCGGTGTACGGGCCGTGGGAGGACCCCCGCCGGTTCGTCCCGCAACTGGTCGAGCACGCCCTCGAGGGCCGGCTGCCCCCGCTCGCCCACCCGGGAACCGCCCGCGACTTCGTGCACGTGGACGACGTGGTCGACGCCCTCGTGCTGGCCGCCGCCACCGCCGACGCCGGCGCCGCCACTGCGGCCACCGCCTCGGGCACGAGAGCCACCGGGCGACCGGCCCCCGGCCCGGTGTACAACGTGGGCACCGGCGTGCAGACGACCTTGCGGGAGGCGGTGGCGGTGGCTCGACAGGTGCTGGGCGTCGACGTGGAGCCCGCGTGGGACACGATGGCCCCGAGGCCGTGGGACACCGACGTGTGGGTGGCCGACCGGCACCGCATCGAGCGCGACCTGGGGTGGCGGCCCCGCACCGGCTTCGCCGAGGGCTTCGCCCGAACCGTCGAGTGGCACCGAGCGCAACAGCAGACAGGGCAGGGATGAGCCCGGCCGACGACGAGACGCGGGACAACGACGACGACGACCCCACCGGCGCCGGCAGCAGCACGGGCACCGGCAGCAGCACGGGCACCGGCAGCCGCACCGGCTCCTCGGGCGTCGCCGGCCGCCTGGAGCGTCCGGCGTGGGCGGTCGGTGCCCTCGCTGCCCTCGTCCTGGCCCGGGCGGCCTGGTACGCCGCGCAGGGCGTGGGCTTCGTGCTCGACGACTGGAGCCTGGCCGGGTACCGCCACTTCAACGGCGCCATGACCCGCCCGATGCTCGAGAGCCGGCCCGGCACCTGGGCCTCGCTCACCGCTCTGTACGCCATCGCCGACACCCATCCGCTGGTGCTGTTCGCCCTCGTGACCGCGCTCTACCTGCTGGCCACCGTGCTCCTCTACCTGCTGCTCGGTCGCTACCTGTCGCCCCTGGTGGCGGTGGCGGTCGCCGCCGTGTGGGTGCTGGTGCCGAACCACAACACCATCGCCCTGTGGGGGGCCAGCGGCAACGGCCTCGTCGCGCTGGTGCTCACCCTCGCCGGCGTGTTGGCGCTCACCCACGGCCGCTGGGTGGCCGCCGGCCTGCTGCTGGCCGCGTCGGTGCTGTGCTACGAGCTGTTCACGCCGATCTGCCTGCTGGCACCGGTGCTGGTGCCCGGCCGGTGGCAGCTGCGGGCACCCGGCCGGCCGGTCACGGTCTGGCAGCGGGCCGTGGTGATCGCCCTCAGCCTGGCCGCCGCCGGGTGGTCGGCCACCCACTCGATCTACCCGCTCGAGCTCCGGATGATCGACCCCGTGGTGTTCTGGTCGGGCCACTTCGGCACCGGCCTGCTGGCCAGCGCCGCCCCGCCCGCGGTGCTCCGCCTGGCCTTGGCCGCGGTCGCGGCGGTGGGCGTCGTCGTGTGCGCCGTTGCGTGGGTGAAGGGCGAGCGCGACCGCGAGACCGGCCCCGCGCTCGTGCTCGCCGGCATCGCGCTGATGGCCATCGGCGGGTGGGTGGGCTTCACCCTGCCGCTCGGCTCACACGGCCAGAACGACCGTCTCTACGCGGCGTCGTCCATCGGCTCGGCGCTCGTGGTGGTCGGCATGATCCGCTACGCCTGGGTGCGCAGCCACGCCTCGCTGCCCTCGCACCGCGTCGCCCGCCTGGCCATCGGCTCGGGCGTCGCCCTCTTCGTGCTCGTCTGCCTCGTCGGCCAGCGCATCTCGCTCGGCTCGTGGATCCAGGCCGGCGACGACGCCGTGGCCGCGCTGCACTACATCGAGGCCAACAGCGAGGGCGACCCCGGCGCCAGCCACTTCGTGATCGGCCCCACCCGCATCTACCGCAACGCGGTCGGCGGCATCCAGAACGGCGACGGCAAGTGGGCCCTGCGCCTCACCTTCGGCGACGAGGGCGGCGGCACCCTGCGCATCCCCGACACCCCCGACGGCTTCGTCCAACAACAACCGAACGAAGTGCTGGTCGAGTGGGACGAGATCGTCCCCAACCCCCCACCGTACGCGGCCACCGACCCCTGAAGAACGGGGTAGCGGGTCGGCGGGTGGCGCCGATCCGGAGGGTCCAGGAGCCGCCGCCGTTTCTGGTTTTGGCGGCGGTCCTGGATACCGGATCGGGGACAGGACCCGCCGACCCGCGGGGGCAGCCCCCTCCCCCTAGAGCGCCCCCACGATGTCGGCCATCAGCTCGCCGGCCTCCGTGGGGTTCTGGCCCACCTGCACGCCGGCGGCCCGCAGGGCGTCCATCTTGGCCGCCGCGGTGCCCTTGCCGCCCGACACGATGGCGCCTGCGTGGCCCATCTTCTTCCCGGGGGGCGCCGTCACGCCCGCCACGTAGGCCGACACCGGCTTGGTCATCGAGTTGGCGATGAACTCCGCTGCCTCCTCCTCGGCCGAGCCGCCGATCTCGCCGATCATCATGACGGCCTTGGTCTCGGGGTCGGCCTCGAAGCGCTCGAGGCAGTCGATGAACGTGGTGCCGGGGACGGGATCGCCGCCGATGCCCACGCAGGTGGTCTGGCCGATGCCCTTCTGGGTGAGCTCGTGCAGCGCCTGGTAGGTGAGGGTGCCCGAGCGGCTCACGATGCCCACCGGGCCGCCGCCCATGGCGATCTCGCCGGCGGTGATGCCGATGTTGCACTTGCCGGGGCTGATGATGCCGGGGCAGTTCGGGCCCAGCAGCTGCACGTCGGGGAAGTCCCGCTTGAGCTGGTTGTAGAAGAGGGCCTCGTCGTGGGCGGGCACACCCTCGGTGATGACCACGATCATCTTCACGCCGCCCTCGGCGGCCTCCATGACCGCGGCCTTCACGCCGGGGGCCGGGATGAAGATGCAGGACACGTCGGCGCCGGTGGCCTCCACCGCCTCGCCCACCGAGGCGAAGATGGGGATGCCGTCCACGTCCTCGCCGGCCTTCTTGGGGTTGGTGCCGGCCACCACCTGGGTGCCGTAGTCCCGGTTGCGCAGGCCGTAGAAGCGGCCCTGGCTGCCGGTCAGGCCCTGGTAGACGACCTTGGTGTTCTCATCGACAAAGATTGCCATCAGGATCAGGCTCCTTCGGCCGCGAGGGCCACGGCACGGCGGGCGGCGTCGAGCATGGTGGGCTCGGACGTGAGGTTCTCGGAGGCGTGCTCGGCCAGGATGGCCCGGCCCTCGTCCGCGTTGGTGCCGTCGAGACGGATGACGATGGGCGAGTTGATCTCCACCCGGCCCAGGGCCTGCACGATGCCGTTGGCCACTTCCTCGCCGCGGGTGATGCCCCCGAAGATGTTGATGAAGATCGACCGCACCTTCTCGTCGTTGTTGATGACCTCCAGCGCGCCGGCCATCACGTCGGCGTTGGCGCCGCCGCCGATGTCGAGGAAGTTGGCGGGTGACCCGCCCACCTGGCTCACCACGTCGACGGTGCTCATGGCCAGGCCGGCGCCGTTGGCGATGATGCCCACGGTGCCGTCGAGGCCCACGTACTGCAGCCCCTTCTCGTGGGCGGCCTGCTCACGCTCGTCACGCACCTGGGTGGCGTCGTACTGCTCGTAGTCCGGGTGGCGGAACAGCGCGTTGCCGTCGAGGGTGACCTTGGCGTCGAGCGCGTGCACGGCGCCGTCGGGCTTCACGATCAGCGGGTTGATCTCCACCAGGTCGGCGTCGCCCTCGGTGTAGGCCCGGTAGAGCTTGAGCAGGATGTCGACCGTGCCGTCGGTGACGTCGGGGTTCAGGTCGGCCGCGACGACCCACTCACGGCAGGCCTCGGGCGTCAGCCCGTCGACCGGGTCGATGTGGATCTTGGCGATGGCGTCGGGGTTGTCGGCCGCGACCGCCTCGATCTCCACGCCGCCCTCGGCCGACAGCATGCCGAGGTGCTTCTTGGCGGCCCGGTCGAGGGTGAAGCTGGCGTAGTACTCCTCGGCGATGTCGGAGGCCAGCTCGATCCACACGATCTCGACCGTGTGGCCCTTGATGTCCATGCCCAGGATGTTCTGGGCGTGCTCGCGGCACGACGCGGCGTCGTCGGCCAGCTTGATGCCGCCGGCCTTGCCGCGCCCGCCGACCTGCACCTGGGCCTTCACCACCACCGGGTAGCCGATGCGGTCGGCCGCGGCGACGGCGTCGTCCACCGTGGTGACCGCCTCGCCGGGCGAGACGGGGATGTCGTAGGAAGCGAAGAACTGCTTCCCCTGATATTCGTACAGGTCCACTAGGTGGGATCCTCCAGTCGTCGCTCGCGCTCGGCGAGGGCCGCGGCGAGCCAATCGGTGATGGTGTCGATCGAGGTGCCCGGGTTGAACACCTCGGCCACACCCTGTGCTTTGAGGGTGGCGATGTCGGCGTCGGGGATGATCCCGCCGCCGAAGACCAGGGCGTCGTCGCGGCCGCGCGCGGCCAACTCGGCGATGACCCGGGGGAAGAGCGTGAGATGGGCGCCGGAGAGCACCGAGAGCCCCACGGCGTCGGCATCCTCCTGCACCACTGCGGCCGCCACCTGCTCCGGGGTCTGGAACAGGCCGGTGTAGATGACCTCGAACCCCGCGTCGCGCAGGGCCCGGGCGATCACCTTCACACCGCGGTCGTGACCGTCGAGGCCGGTCTTGGCCACGACGACCCGGTAGCGGTGATCCACGGCGGCCGATAGTAAGAGGGCATGAGCAAGGGCACCAAAGCCGTCCTGATCGCCGTCGTGGCCGTTGTGGTCGGCCTGGGCACGGGGTGGCTGGTGCTGCAGCTCGCCTCGTCCGGACAGGCCGACGTGCGGGTGGGCGACGACGAGTTCAACGCCGGGTACACCGAGGGCCTGGCCCGGGAGATCGCCGACGGCGACGGGCGGCCGCTCGCGTTCAACGACGCGTCCGGCGGCAGCCGCGACATCTACGTCCAGCACCTCGGCGATTCCCAGAACCAGGGCTGGTTGGCGTTCGAGGCGCGCGTGCCCGGCACCGACGACTGCCTGGCCGTGTGGGACGCCGACACCGCCGGGTTCCGTTCGAGCTGCGACGACGCCGTCACCTTCCCCGCCGACGGCGAGGGCCTCACCCAGTACCCCGTCGAGGTCACCGCCGACGAGCGCCTGGTGGTCGACCTGCGCACGTCCCCCTAGCGAGCCCCCGGCCACCCGTCAGCGTGCGGGTCACGCATCGAACAGGGCGATGACTTCCTTCTTCTGCACCTTGGTGGTGCCCGTGCGGGGCAGGTCGTCCACCACCAGGACGCGTTGCGGCGCCTTGTAGGACGACAGGCGCTCGCCCGCCCACTCGACGAGCTCGTCGGCGGTGAGCGCGGCCCCGTCGGACACCCGCACCGCAGCCGCGGGGATGGCGCCCTTGCGCTCGTCGGGGAGCCCCACCACGGCGGCCTCGAGCACCTCGGGGTGCTCCTCGAGCGCCTGCTCGACCTCGCGGGCGTACACCGAGTAGCCGCCGTGCATGAACACGTCCTTCTTGCGGCCCGCGAAGGTGGCCGTTCCCAACATCCCCTTGCGCACCAGGTCGCCGGTGCGCAGCCAGCCGTCGGCGGTCACCGCGTCGGCGGTGGCCTCGGGGCTGCCCCAGTACCCCTTCAGGACGCCGGGCCCCTTCATCCACAGCTCGCCCTCGCCGCCCACCGCCACGTCGTGGCCGAGTTCGTCGACCACGCGGAAGGTGTACCCGGGCAGCGGGAGCAGGGACTCGCCGACCACGGGCATGGACAGCTTCGCCGCGGCCGCACCACCGGTCTCGACCATGCCGTAGCCCTCGACGAACAGGGCGTCGCCGACCGAGCCGATGCCGGGGAGGTGGGCGATGGCGCCGTAGCGCCGGAACTCGGCGGCCAGGTCGGGCGGCATGGCGTCGGCGCCCGAGATCCAGGCCCGCACGGAGCTGAGGTCGCGCTCGGCCGCACCGGCCTCGGACATCATCCGGTACATCGCCGGCACGCCGATGAACAG
This sequence comes from Acidimicrobiales bacterium, assembly GCA_044221555.1. Classification (GTDB taxonomy): domain Bacteria; phylum Actinomycetota; class Acidimicrobiia; order Acidimicrobiales; family DATDAH01; genus JAEUJM01. The sequence goes on along the minus strand of JBGAOY010000015.1, from coordinate 33,249 downwards.
CGACGACTTGCGGGTCTCGAGGGCGTCGAGCACGTCGATGGGCCGGAAGTGGGGGACGAAGTAGACGGCGATGCCGGCGCAGCCCAGACCGACGAGGGCGGCGAAGCCCATGATGTGGGCGATGGGCAGCCCCACCACCGCCTCGTCGTGGCGTAGCCAGTCGGGGTTGGCGGCACCGGCGGTCACACCGCCGATCAGGGCCCGGTGGGTGAGCTCGGCCCCCTTCGGCTTGCCGGTGGTGCCCGAGGTGTAGAAGAGCGCGGCCACGTCGGACGGGTCGGCCGCCACCGCGTCGGCCAGGGGCTCGGCACCGTCGAGGTCGGCCAGGTCGCGGACGATCAGGTGGGCGCCGGAGTCCTCCACCACGTGCTCGACCTCGTCGGGGCGCATGCGGTCGTTGACCGGCACCGGGATGGCACCCGCCCGCGACACCGCCAGGCAGGCCAGGAGCAGGTCGTAGCCGTTCGGGAGGACGAGCACCACGCGATCGCCCGGCGACACCCGCTCGGCCACCGCCCCCGCCCAGCGCGCCACCCGATCGGCGGCGGCGGCGTAGGTGAGCTCCTCGCCGCCGGCCTCGGTGACGAGGCGGCCGTCGCCGTGGAACGCCGCCAACCGGGCGAGCAGGGTACCGAGGGTCTGATCACGGGCCACGACGAACCGGGCCCTCGCGAAGGGGTTCACGGGCGCCGACCCTATCGGTCGACGACTGGGCGCCGCAGGGGCCGGGAGAGGTCGAGCGCGAGCGCCGGCTCAGCAGTTGGCCGGCGTGTACGTGGTGGTCAGCGGCGCCGATCGCCAGTTCCCAGCCGTGGCGATCACCCGGTAGGTGTAGGTCGTGCCCGACACGAGGGGGCCGTCGGTGTACGACGAAGCGGTGCCCGGGGTGACCGTGGTCGAGCTGTCCAGCACTCCCCCGATCCACCGCTCGACGATGTAGCCGTCCACTGCCGCCGACGCCGACGGCGTCCACGTCAGGTCGGCGTTCGGCTCACCGGTGTCGGGTCGAAGGGCGATGGCCTGGGCCACCGACGTGTCCGTGTTGGGAACGGTCGTCGAGCGGGTGCCACTGGCACCGGCGGCCGGCAGGCGCTCGTCGGCGGCCTCGCCCAGCGTCTCGACCACAGACAGCTCGCTCACCACGGTGTCCTCGTAGCGCTCGGTCATCGATGCCGGTGGCGTGGCCGGGCCCTGGTCGTTGCCGTAGACGCCCACGAGCGAGAGCAGGCGCGTGTTGGGCCGTGTCGTGGTGACCGAGGGGGCGACCAGCGTGTCGGCGCCGGTGACCGCGGTCGTCCCCGCGTGGGCGTCGATGGGATGGGCCGTGTCCACACCGCGGTAGGCCATGATCGCCCCGGTGGCCTGCTGGGTGGTGTCCCCCGAGTTGTTGGTGAACGTGTAGGACGCCGGCTCGGAGCCCGTGGCCACCCGCCAGAACACCGCCGCGATCACGTGGCTGTTGTCGCTGTCGGTGCGGACCCGCGTCCACCCCGACGGCGCCGGCAGAGGATTCGCACCGAACACGTGGCTGTGCAGCACCACGTGGGCGACCAGCACGTCACCGGCGGCGGCGGCCGCAGGGACCGGCAGCGAGATCGTCGAGGTGTCGCCGTTGGTCGCGCTGCCCACCCCCGCCGAGCCCACGCTGGCGACCTGGAGCGGGCGGAGCGCCACCGACTGGGCCACCGACGAGCCGTTGTCCGCCGACGTCGCGGTGCGGGTTCCGGTGGCGCCGGCGGCGGAGACGGCTTGGTCCGAGAACTCGACCAGGTTCTGGTTGCTCGACGTGACCTCGAAGCGCTCGGTCATGCCGGTGGGCGGAGTCACCGGCCCATTGGCCCGCTGGCCGACGAGGGTGAGCAGCCGGGTGCCGGGCACGGTCGTGTTGAGGGAGGGAGCCGTGATGGACGACCCGCCCGCGGGGTACACGGTGGCACCATGCGCGTCGATCGGCGTGACGGTGTCGACACCGTCATAGGCGACGATCCCGCCCGAGCCCTCCCGGCCGGTGTCCGCGGTGGTGTTGGTGAAGGTGTAGGTCGCCGGCTCGGAGGCCGACACGAACTTCCAGAACACCCCCTGGATCTCGTGGTTGCTGTCGTTGTCCACCCGGACGGTCGTCCACCCCGAGGGCGGGCTGATCGTTCCCACGAAGCTGTGCGTGTGGAACGCGACCTGCGCCACCAGGAGGTTGCCCACCTGCGCGGTGGCGGGACGGCTGACGACGACGCTGGCGCCGCTGGCGGAGTTCACGGCCGTCGCTGAGTCGACCTCGACGATGGCCGACGCGCCCCCACACCCCGAGGCGGCCACCGACAGTCCACTCGGGGGCGTGAGCGTGTCGGCGGCGAACTGGTTGGGGCCGTTCGCCGTGGTGTCGGCGAAGGCGGCGTACGCGGTGACCGTGGCGTGGGCGAGGACGACGGCCAACAGCACCGCCGCGACCTCGGCCGTCCGCCGGCGGGCCACATGGGCCAGCCCCCGGGGCACCCCCACCTCACCGATCGTGACCCGCGCCCGCTCCAGCGCGTCGACGAGGCGCTGCGGCAGGGTGGGCCCCGTGCCCGGCTCGGGCACCGTGCCGGCCAGCCAGGGGTCGTGGATGTCGAGCAACGCGAACCGGGCCAGCCACACCGCGAGCACCAGGCCGGCCAGCGCCAGCACCACCAGCAACCAGCGGCCCTGTTGGGCCCACACGATCGGAAGGCCCATGCGGGGCAGCAGGAATCGACCCGAGGCATCGACCTCAGAGAGCTCGAGCGGCGTCGAGTCGGCGACGGGGTTGGCATCGCCGCGTGTGGTGAAGGTGCCGTCGTCCTTCACCTTCACCACACGGTGGATGGTCGATCGGCCCGCAGCCTGGTCGTCGAACACCACCACGGTGCCGGTGTGGATGCCCTGCCCGTGGTACGGCTCGACCACCACCAGGTCGCCCACGTCGAGGGCGGGGGCCATCGACCCCGACGACACCACCACCGGCACCGAGCCGTAGAGGAACGTGGTCGCCGCCGCCCACAGCCCCATCCAGCCGACCGTGGTGACGACGAACAGCCCGACGAGGCCGGCCGCGAACCGCCCGACGGTGGGCGCCCGCCCGCCGCCCGCTCCACGGGGCCGCTCGGGCCCGTCGCCCGCTCCACGGGGCCGCTCGGGCCCGTCGCCCGCTCCACGGGGCCGCTCGGGCCCGGGCGGAGGCGTGGGTGTCACGGGTCCGCGGTCCACCGGATCGACCGCGACCCGTCAGACGTTCTGGGCTTCCCAGGTGAACCCGGCCGTCGCCGACAGGCCCTGGGCGGCGTTGACGTCCTGCAGGGTCACCGTCACCCGGTAGGTCCGGGTGGTCGGGTTCGTGGCGCCGGCGAAGCCGCCGAGGCCGTTGACGAAGTTGGTGTGCGCGCCACCGAAGGCCGCGAGCGTTCCGTTGAAGAGGGTCGAGGACGACGCGAAGCCGGTGCAGGAGGCGAAGTCGCCGCCGCTGCCGACGTCGATGTCGAGGTCCAGGTACTGGGCCAGGCCGGTCCCCCCCACGGTCCCGTAGAGGTGCACGTCGGCGGTCAGGGACCCGGTGTAGGTGACGGCGATGCAACGGGTCCGGCTGTCGCCCGGCGCCAGGTTGGCGACGTTGAACAGCACGCTGCCGGTGTCGTCGTCGTTCAAGACGACGTCACCGGCACTGAACGTGTTGGTGGCGTTGTCCGTGGTGTCCACGAACGCCGCCCGCGAGCTGCTGACCACGAGGACGCTCACGAAGCCCAGCGAGGCCACGACCGCCAATCCCCGATAGAGCCACGCCCGGCGAGCCTGATCCTGCCGCTTCTTCTCCACAGTCCGACTGCTCCGATCTCGGGTGCACCGCGTCCGCCCCACTCGTGCGCTCCCTGTCGGCCGCAACCGGCCGTATCCAAATGGTCCGATTGGCCCATTTGCACCACTCGGAACACCCGGCCCGGCGAATGTCGCGTCAAGTCCTCGCCTCGTGAGCCTTGCGGCCGATGGATGGGCGAGGATCGCATGGCACTGGAGATGACCGTCACCGGGCCGGCCGTTCCATCAGTGGCGGACGAACCCGCCACCGATAAGGGGCGGACCGGCGAGCGGGGCCCGGGCGTGCTGGCTCGCGCCGCGCCGGCGGCCAGCCTGATCTGCTGGTTCTACCTCTCGATCGTGGCCTGCCTCGTCGTCTGGGTGCTCGTCGTGCGCCTGCTCGTGGGCTGGACGCCGCTCGTGGTGACCACCGGATCGATGCAGCCCAGCATCAACCAGGGCGACATCGTGCTGTCGGCCACCCCGGAGGACGGGGGCCGGGGCCTCGAGGAGGGTGCCGTCATCACCTTCGCCGACCCGGTCCGGCCCGGTGGCCGCCTGACCCACCGCATCGACAAGGTCAACCCCAACGGCACCTACCAGACGAGAGGCGATGCCAACCGCGTCAGCGACTCGTACCGGGTGAAGCCGGCCGACGTAGAGGGGGTGGGACGCCTGCTGGTGCCCGCCGTCGGCCTCCCCCGGGTCTGGGTGGAGGAGGGCAACCTGCCCCTGCTGAGCCTGTGGGTGCTCGGCACCCTGCTCGCCCTCTGGGCCGCGCTGCGCCCGACCCGACGGTCTCGCCATGGCTGAGGCGGAGGCGGGCGCAGGCGGCCGGGCGGGCCGGGAGGACCCCCGCCGGTCGTCCCAGGTGATCAGCTCGGCCCTCCGGCGCATGCGGTTCATCGCCGCCGCGCTGCTGTTCATGCAATTCGCGACGTACCGGCCCGGGCCGGGCGATCCCGCCCTGCCCTTCTCCGGATGGATGGTGGGACTGCTGCTGGCCGGTGTGGCCGGCCTGATCAGCCTGGTGTCGATCGCCGCCGAGCACGCCGACAGCCGCCGCCGGCAGGCCGTGCTCTCGTTGGCCGAGATCTCCGCCGACGCCTTCCTCGTGCTCACCCTGGCCACGGCGCTCGACGTGACCGGCCGGGACGTGATGTGGGTGCTGTTGGTCGTGCCGGTGCTCGAGGGGGCGCTCCGCTACCGCCTGCGGGGCGCCATGGTCGTGTGGGCGCTGGTGTCGCTGGCCTACCTCGTGTTGATGGTCAACGCCGCCGGGACCTCGGAGACCGACGTCCTGGTCGCTGTCGAGGTGGCCGTGCAGCGCATCGGCGTCATCCTGCTGGTCACCATCCCTGCCGGCTACCTCTCCGAGCAGCTGCTGATCGACATCCGGGGCCAACGCGACGCCTGGGAGCGCGCCTCGGAACGGGGCCATCTCCTGGAGACCGTGGCCGAGGCCGGCCACCGGGTGACCAGCCTGGAGGTCGAGGTGGTCAACGCGGTCACCACGTCTGCATTGGGCCTGGGATTCGACACCGTCGACCTGGCCGTGCGACGCCCCTCCGGCGAGTGGTTCGTCACCGGGGCGCAGTCCGCCGGCGAGCTGACCCTTCCCGCCCCGGAACGTCCGGCCGGTGGTGCGGTGGCCGCCGCCGAGACCCACCGCACGATGGTCACCGACCGCGCCAGCGAGGTGGCCGCCGAGCTCGACGACCTGGATGCCCACGGGCTCGAGGTGGTGGCGGCCAGCCCCCTCCACGCCCTGGGCGCATCGGCGTCGCTGCGGGCCGGCGCGCGCGCCGGCGCCCACGTGTCGACCGCGCAGTACGAGTGCCTCGAGCTGCTGGCCGCGCAGGCGGGGGTGGCCATGCGGAACGGCCAGCTGGTGGCCGAGCAGCGGGCCATGCGCGACCAGCTCGAGCACCGGGCGTTCCACGACGGGCTCACGGGCCTGCCCAACCGGGCCCGCTTCCTCCAGCGCCTCGAGGAGTCGGTCACCCGACCGGCGCCCGCCCACGAGCAGGCCGCGGTCCTGTTCATCGACCTCGACCGCTTCAAGCCGGTCAACGACAGCCTCGGCCACGACGCGGGCAACGAGCTGCTGATCGCGGTGGCGCAGCGGCTGGCGGGCCACGTCTCCGCGGACGACATCGTGGGCCGGCTCGGAGGCGACGAATTCGTGGTGCTGCTCGACCGGGTGGCGGGCCCCGACGATGCGACCACCGTCGCCGAGCGGCTGGTGCGCTCGCTCCACGAGCCGTTCGTGGTGGCCAGCCACGAGGTGGCCATCTCGGCCAGCGTGGGCATCGCCATGGCCCCCCGGCCGTTCACCAACCCGGCGGAGCTGGTCCGCCGGGCCGACCAGGCCATGTACCGCGCCAAGGCCAGTGGCCGGGCCCGTTGGGCGCTCTACCAGGCGGGCCACGACACCGCCTCGGTGACCCGGCTGCAGCTGGAGGCCGACCTGCGCACCGCCTTGCAGCGAGACCAACTGCGCCTCGTGTACCAGCCCGTCTACCGCGCCTACGACCAGTCGATCGTCGCCGTCGAGGCCCTCGTGCGATGGGACCATCCCCGGCACGGGGCGATCCCGCCCAGCACCCTCATCCCGATGGCCGAGGAGTCGGGGCTCATCGTCGACCTCGGCCGCTGGGTGCTGCGCACGGCGATGCGAGCGCACGCCCTGTGGCGCGAGGCGCCCCGCGGGAACCGCCTCATGCTGGGTGTGAACGTGTCGCCCAGCCAGCTGAACCACCCCGGGTTCTCGGCCGACCTCGACAGGATCATGGGCGAGACGGCCATGCCGCCGGCCTCGTTGCTCCTGGAGGTCACGGAGAACGTGGTGTCGCTGGGGAGCGAGCTGGTGGGGCTGATGAGCAACCTCAGGGCACGTGGGGTGCGCCTCGCGCTGGACGACTTCGGACAGGGCCAGACGTCGCTGCGCCACTTGCGCGAGCTGCCGCTCGACGTGTTGAAGATCGACAAGGTGTTCGTCGACGGGCTCGCCTCCGAAGACACCCACGACCGTGCCATCGTGCGCTCCATCGTCGGGCTCGCCCACGATCTCGGGCTGCGGGTGATCGCCGAGGGCATCGAGAGCGAGGAGCAGCTCCAGCTGCTGCGGGAGATGCGCACCGACCTCATCCAGGGCTATCTGCTCCACCGGCCGGCCACGCCCGAGCAGGTGGCGGTGCTGCTCGGGGGCGTGCCCGCCGCGCCGCTCGAGGCGCGCGTCCCCGCGGGGGTGCGCGCGTGATGCCAGAGGCTGCGCCGCCGAGCGGAGGACCCGCACCCACCGAACCGGATCCCGAAGGGGCACCGACGGAGGAGGTGCACGCCACATGAGCCGCAGGTACGACGGCGGGGCCCGAGCGGCCCGGCGACGAAGTCGGCAGGAGCGGGCGGAATGAGCCGGATCCTCGAACGCGAGAACGGCCCCATCGACATCGCCGAGGAGGAGGCCAGCACCGGTCGGACGACCGCTCGGTCCCTGGCCACCGCGATCGCGCTGTTGATCGTGAGCATCCTGGTCGTGACCCGGTCGCGGGCCGCGCTGACGCCGACCGACGCGCACGCCGACGCCCAGTTGTCCGCAGGCTCGGTCCAGTTGACCGACGACGACTCCGGGACCTCGCTCTTCGCCGTCGACGACATGGTCCCCGGCCGACCCGAGCGTGACTGCATCGTGGTCAGCTACGACGGCAACGTGCTGCCCGTGACCGTGAGCCTGTCGAGCGAGGCCGAGGGGTCGCTGGCGTCGCTGCTCGACGTACGGGTCGAACGGGGCACCGGCGGCACGTTCCACGACTGCGACGGCTTCACCCCCACCGGCACCGTCTTCCAAGGGACGCTGGCCGGGCTCTCGGCCGCCCGACGGGGCGTGGAGGCGTTCGCGGTCACCGAGTCGCCCGACGCGCAGACCTTCCGGTTCGTCTTCACCCTGCGCGACATCCCCGACACGGTCGAGGGGTTCACGAACACGACGGTCCCGACCGCGTCGGCCCGCTTCCTGTGGACCGCCGACCCCACCGAGGACGCGGACGAGAACTGACCCCGCCACCCGACGCTGACGGAGGGCGCGCCCCACGGTGGCCGGACCGGCTACACCTTCTCGAGCGGGGCCCAGCTGAGCAGCAGGATCTTCTGGCCGACGTCGCGGAAGTGCACGGTGGCCTGGGTCTTGTCGCCGGTGCCCTCCATGTCGATGATGACGCCCTCGCCGAAGGTGTTGTGGCGCACGTCGTCGCCCACCCGGAGTCCCAGCCCGTCGGCACCACTCGGCGTGGGAGGCGCCGGGCGAAGGGCCCGCTCGACCACCTCGTCGCGATGCGCGCTGATCGGCGAGTGAGACGAGTACGACGACGACCCCGACGAGGCCGACCCGCTGCCGGAGCCCGATCCGGCGAAGGTCGACGCCTGGCGCCGGCGACCGACGACGCGGCTCCCCTCGACCACCTCGACCAGCGCCTCGGGGATCTCGTCGAGGAAGCGGCTGGGCGGGTTGTACTGCGTGGAGCCATACAGCATCCGGCTCCAGGCGTGGCTGAGGAACAGACGCTCCCTGGCCCGGGTGATGCCGACGTAGCAGAGGCGCCGCTCCTCCTCGAGTTGGTCGGGCTCGCCCAGCGAGCGCAGGTGCGGGAACACCCCGTCCTCGAGCCCGATGAGGAACACGTTGGGGTACTCGAGGCCCTTTGCGGAGTGCAGGGTCATCAGCACGACGAAGGAATCGTCCTCGTCGAGCTCGTCGGTGTCGGCCACCAGGCTGACCTGCTCGAGGAACTCGTCGACGCTCTCGAAGTCCTGGGCCACGCCCACCAGCTCGGCCAGGTTCTCGAGGCGCCCCTCGGCCTCGACGCTGTGCTCGGCCTCGAGCTCGTCGGCGTACCCCGTGCGGTCGAGCACGGCCTGCAGCAGCGGCGCCGGACCGTCGGCGGCGACGCGGCCCAGGTCGTCGAACAGCTCGAGGAAGGCGGCGATGCCCTTCACCGCCGTCCCCTTCACGCCGGCCTCGGTCGCCGCCCGCAGCGCGTCGATGAAGGCCACGTCGTGCGACTTGGCCCAGGCGTCGAGACGACCGATGGTGCTGTCACCGATGCCCCGCTTGGGGACGTTGAGGATCCGCTTGATGCTCACCTCGTCGACGGGGTTGACCGCGGCCTTCATGTAGGCGAGCGCGTCCTTCACCTCACGCCGGTCGTAGAAGCGAGTGCCGCCGATGACCTTGTAGGGGATGCCCTGGCGCATCAGCTGCTCTTCGATCACGCGGCTCTGGGCGTTCGTGCGGTAGAACACAGCGAAGTCGCCCCAGCGGGCGTCGCCGTCGTCGTGCAGGCGCGACATCTCGTGGGCCACCCACTGGCTCTCGTCGCCCTCGTCGTCGGCGTGGTAGCGGGCGATGGCCATGCCGCCGCCCTGGTCGGTCCACAGCTCCTTCGGCTTGCGCCCCATGTTGTTGGCGATCACCGCGTTGGCGGCGTCGAGGATGGTCTGGGTCGACCGGTAGTTCTGCTCGAGGACGATCACGGTGGCGTCGGGGAAGGCCTCCTCGAACTCCAGGATGTTGCGGATGTCGGCGCCGCGGAACTGGTAGATCGACTGGTCGCTGTCGCCCACCACGCACACGTTCCTGTGGCCTCCTCCCCGCTCTGATGGACCGCTCGGGCCGCCTCCGGCCAGGAGGAGCACGAGCTCGTTCTGCACCCGGTTCGTGTCCTGGTACTCGTCCACCATGATGTGGCGGAAGCGCCGGCGGTAGTGCTCGAGCACGTCGGGGTTCTTCTGGAACAGCTCCACGGCCACCATGAGCAGGTCGTCGAAGTCCATCGCCCCCGCCCGGCGCAGGCGCAGCTGGTACTCCGAGTACACGTCGGCCACCTTGCGCTCGTAGATCACCTGGGCCCGGTCGGCGTACTCGTCGGCGCGGACCAGGTCGTTCTTGGCCGCGCTGATGGTGGCGTGCACACCTCTCGGCGGGAACCGCTTGGGATCCAGGTTGAGGTCGCGGATGACGTAGCCGGTGAGCCGGCGGGCGTCGGACTGGTCGTAGATGGTGAACGACGAGGGGTAGTCCAACCGGGCCGCGTCGCGACGCAGGATGCGCACACAGGCCGAGTGGAACGTCGACACCCACATCTTGGCGGCGACCGGCCCGACCAGCGAGGCGACCCGCTGCTTCATCTCGTCGGCGGCCTTGTTCGTGAAGGTGATGGCCAGGATCTCGAACGGCGACACGCCGTGCTCGTGGATCAGATGGGCGATGCGGTGGGTGAGCACCCGGGTCTTGCCGGAGCCCGCTCCGGCCACCACCAACAGGGGTCCCTCGTGGTGCAGGACCGCTTCCTGCTGCGCGGGGTTCAACCCCTCGAGGAGCTGGTGACCCGTGGCCGGCCCGGCGAACAGATCGCCTGGCGGTGTATCGGGGGGCACGGCGCTCACCCTACCTGGGGGTCACATGGCTGTGGTTCGCCACGCGTGGCATCGACCCGCGCCGTTGCCCGCGGGCCAAACGCGCCGTCGAGCGGTCCAGGCCTTGATCAGACGTCGACCAGCAGGCGCTCGCGGAACAGGTCGAGCACCTGGTTCAGTGCATCGTGGGTGGGATGGCCCGGCTCGTCCACCAGGTGCTCGGTGAGCACCGAGTGGGCGTTGGTGGGGATGCCGTGGGGGTTGCCCTTGGAGGAGTCGATCTCGACACCCACGAAGCCGTCGCCCAACTCGCGGCGCAAGGTGGCGAAGCGGTCGGCGGGCATCACCGGGTCGCCCGTGAAGCGCAGGCCGAGCACGCAGATCCCCTCGTCCACCCGCTCCTTCACCCGAGCCAGGTCCTCCGCGGAGATGCCGAGGTCGGCCTTGCGGCGGGCGCCGACCGGGAACGGCAGGGACGGCTGGCTGAGCACCGGGGCCACGACCTCGTCGTCGACCATCATGGCGAGCGCGAAGCCACCCGTCAGGCACATGCCCACCACGCCCACACCCGGGCCACCGAGCTCGTCGTGCAGGTCGCGGGAGAGATGACGGAGCCACACCGTGACGGGCGAGGTCCGGCCCGCCGCCCACGTGGCGAACTCCTTCGACACGCACGCCCCGGCCAGCGACGAGACCGCGTAGGGCACCGAGACCGGCTTGCCCGGCGTGCCGAACAGCGACGGCATCGCCACCGTGCACCCGAGGTCGACGACCCGCCGGGCGAAGTCGGCCACGGCCGGGGTGATGCCCGGGATCTCGGAGATGACGATGACACCGGGGCCCTCGCCCTTGCGGAACACCGTCCGGGTCTCGCCGTCGTAGGTGACGATGCGCGCCTCGAAGTCGTCCAGCGGGTCTGCGGTGTCTGACATGGCGTGAAAGTACTCTCTGCGGGTGCTCAGACCCTTCCGGTTCGGTGTCCAGGTCGGCCACGCGGCGGACGCCGCCGAATGGGCGTCCATCGCCCGCAAGGCCGAGGACCTGGGCTTCTCCACCTTCACCATGGGCGACCACCTCGACGCCCAGTTCGCCCCCACCGTGGGGCTCATGGCCGCGGCCGCGGCCACCAGCACCCTGCGCATCGGTGCGCTGACCTACGCCAACGACTACCGGCACCCGGTCGTGCTGGCCAAGGAGGCGGCCACCCTCGACCTGCTGTCGGGCGGCCGCCTCGAGCTGGGCGTCGGTGCCGGCTGGATGACCACCGACTACGAGCAGGCGGGCATCCCGCTCGATCCGGCCGGCGTGCGCATCGAGCGACTGGCCGAGGCCATCGCCGTGCTGAAGGGCCTGTTCGCGGACGGGCCGGTCACGCTCGCCGGCGAGCACTACACCGTCGCCGGCCTCGAGGGCTCGCCCAAACCGGTGCAGCGGCCCCATCCGCCGATCCTCGTCGGCGGCGGCGGACGCAAGATCCTCCAGCTCGCGGCCCGCGAGGCCGACATCATCGGGCTGAACTTCAACCTCCACGGGGGCCGCATCGACGCCACCGTGGGCCCCGACGGCACCGCCGAGCACACCGCCGAGAAGCTCGAGTGGATCCGCGATGCCGCCGGCGAGCGGTTCGACGAGATCGAGCTCCAGGTGCGCATCCACCTGGCCGTCATCACCGACGACCGCGCCGCGCTGGCCGAGCAGCTGGCCCCGGCGTTCGGCCTCACGCCGGAGGCGGCCCTGTCCAGCCCCCACTCGCTGGCCGGCACCGTCGAGCAGATCATCGACGACCTCGTCGAGCAGCGCGAGCGCTTCGGGATCAGCTACCTGGGCATCAGCGCCGACTCCATGGACGACCTGGCCCCCGTCGTGGCTCGGTTGGCCGGCACGTAGCCATCGTTCGGCACGGTCGGGCCTGACCCGCACCGCTGCGCCCATCGACAGGAACCTGACGTTCCTGGAACGAGGCCGACGTGATCGGCGATCAGCCCGTCGCCGCCGTCGCCTCGGCCAGAAGCGCGGTGAGGCGGCTCTCGGCGCGGCCGTACTTCTTGCGGTAGCCGCCGTGGCGGTACGTCTCGGGGAAGAGGTCGTGCACGCCGCACCCCGTCGCCGCCACCGTGAGACCGGCGTCGTAGAGCTCGTCGACGAGATGGACGAACAACAGCGCGTCGCCCTGGTTGTCGATGGGACGCAGCCCCCGCAGCACGACGGTGTCGACGCCGTCGAGCAGGGCCGCGAACTGCACGGGGTGCACGACCCGCAGGTGCGCCAGCAGCGCGTCGACGCCGTCGTCGGTCACCAGGCCGGTGGCCCGGCCCACCACCGCTTCGACCTCGGCGTCATCGAGGGACTCGACGGGCACGATCGACGAGGCGCGGTAGTCGGGGCCGTCGATGCGCACCACGGTGAAGTGGCCGGCGATGGCCGCGATCTCGCGTCGGAAGTCGTCGGCCGCGAACCGGCCCTCGCCCAACCGGTCGGGCACCGAGTTCGAGGTGGTGGCCACGCGGGTGCCGTCGGGCCGCTCCTCCGAGGGCAGCACGCGGCGCAGGAAGGTGACCGCCATCAACGTGTTGGCCACGTCGTCCAGCTCGAACTCGTCGATGCACAGCAGCCGGTAGCGGGAGAACGCTCGCACCGCCTCGTCCATGCCCACGAACCCGATCACCGCGGTCAGCTCACCGAAGCTCAGGTACGCCGCGGGCAGGTTCGTGGCGTGCCACAGGGCGGCGATCAGGTGGGTCTTGCCCACCCCGTAGCCCCCGTCGAGATAGAGCGCCGGCGGCTCTGACGCGACGGCATCGCGCGAGCGCCGGAAGCGCCGCGCCCGTTCGGGGGCGGGCGACGCGACCCGACGGCCGAAGGCCTCGACGGAGCCGAGCGCGGCCGCCTGGGAGGGATGGTCGGGGCTGGGGACGTAGTTCGAGAAGCGGACGCCCCCGAAACGAGCAGGCGGCACGAAGCCCGCCACCAGCTCGTCGGCGGTCAGCGCCGGCCTCCGATCCACCAACCGCTCCCGAGTCATGCGGCGCCATGCTCACAGCACGTGGCGACGGCGGTCCAACCCGACGGGTCGCGGGGTCGGGCCGCCGACGCGGCGCTACAGGATGACGAGCACGGGCCGGGTCCGTTGCGTGTGGGTGCCGTCGCCCAGCTGGCCGTACGAGTTCGAGCCCCAGCACGCCGCCAGACCCGCCGAGAGGCGGGCGCAGTTGTGCGCGCCGCCGGCGGCGACCTCGGAGACACCCGTCAGTGCGGCGGTGCCGGCGGTGTTCTGCACCAGCACGGGGACGTCGCGGTCGGCGTCCATGCCGCTGCGGCCGATGCCCAGGCGGCCGTCGTAGTTCGCCCCCCAGCACGCTGCGAGGCCGGCCGACAGGCGGGCGCACGTGTGCCCGTCACCGGCCCGGATCATCGACACACCGGTGAGGGGCGCCGAGCCGCTGCTGTTCAGGACCGTCGCGGGGTAGCTCGAATCGCTGCGGGTGCCCAGCTGCCCGTAGTGGACGTAGTCCGCGGTGTCCGAACCCCAGCACCGGGCCCGAGCGTTGGTCATCACCGCGCAGCTGTGGGCCACACCGGCGCTCACCAGGCTGACGCCGGTCAGGGGGCCGGTCCCGGTGCCGTTGAGCACCACCACCGGTCGAGGTGCGCCATCCATGCCGATGACCCCGTCGCCGAGCTCGCCGAACCCGTTGATGCCCCAGCACCGGGCCTGCCCGTTCGCGAGCACGGCGCAGGAGTGGCCGCCCCCGGTGACGAGGTGGGTGATGCCGGTCAGCGACCCGGGGTCGGTCGTGGCGACGACGGCCACGGGCACGGCCGAGATCACCCGCTCGCCGGTGCTGCCGAGGCCGTCGCCGAGGGCCCCGTACGTGTCGTCCCCCCAGCACCTCGCCTCGGTCGACGCGAGGAGGGCGCACGAATGGGAGCCGTCGGCGGTGAGCAGGGTGATGGTCCGGAGCGCGCCCGTCCCCGACGAGCCGACCACTTTCGTGGGTCGCAGGCGATCGGTGGTGGTGCCGTCACCCAGTTGACCGTCGGCGTTGTCGCCCCAGCAGCTGGCCTTGCCGTTGGTCAACCGGGCGCAGGTGTGGTTCGCGCCGGCGATGACCTGGGCCACGCCGGTGAGGGGGCCGGACCCAGCGGCATTCAGCACGGTGACGGGACGGCTGCGTGACGTGCGGGTGCCGTCACCGAGCTGGCCGTCGGCGTTCCGACCCCAGCAGCGCACCTGGCCGCTGGCCATCAAGGCGCAGCTGTGGTTCTCGCCGGTGGTGACGTGGGCCACACCGCTCAGTGCCGTCTCCACGACGGGCGCAGGGGCGGACCCGCGACCCGCGGCGCCGGCCGAAGCGCCGGCGGTGAACGACACGAGGGCAAGGGCCGCAAGGGCCACGGCCACGGCGGTGAGTCGGGGGACGTGCCGGTGGGAGAGCATCAGTACCGCTCCTGCATCGAGGGTGTGCCTCCACTGTCGACCCGCCGGCGGCGGTGGGCCAGAGGCGAATGGCCCGAGCACACCGGCCGCGGCGGGGACGCGACGCACCCCGGACCGGCTACACAGCACCGATCCGGGGTGCGCGAGCACACACCGGGCGGGGACCGGGTTCGCCCTCCCGATCCCCGCCCGAGGCCCACCTAGAGGACGGAGTTCTCCGCCGACTGGAAGGTGTCGGGCACGGGATACTCACCCAGGACGTAGTTGAGGATCGCGATGTGCTGGCGATCGACCACCTGGATCGAGCCCGCCAACTGCTTGGCATCGCCGCCCTCCAGCATGGACTGGGCGTCCAGGTACGTGTCCGCGGCGATGCCCTCGAGCATCAACGCCAACTCGGCGACACCGGTGACGTCGGTGACCTCGGCGAACGCGTCGTTGACGGTGGCCTCGAGGTCGGCCGGCGGATCGCTCACGGCCGACTCGCCGTTGTCCGTGAGCACGCCGTTCCATGCGTCCAGCGCGGCCTGATGCTGGTCCTTGGCCTTGGTCGCGAACTCCGCGACCGCGGGGGGCACGTCACCGAGATCACCGGCGGTGGCCGCGTCGAGCGCAGCCCCGTAGGTGTTCACGGCCAGCACCTCGAGCCCGGCGGCGCCAGCGGCGATGGCGAGGTCACCCCCGCCACCTCCTGCGGTGACCGTCGTGCTGCCACCGGCGGCGGCCGTGGTGGCCGTCGTCGGGTCGGTGCCCGATGCGTTGTCGTCGCTGCCGCAGGCGACGGCGATGACGGCCACGCCGGCGGTCATGCCGCTCACCGCGAGGAACTTGCGGCGGCTGAGCCCGCTGGATGCAGGGGGCCCCACAGGGTTGATCGCTTCGGTCTCGGTGGTCATCGGACGGCACCCTCCTCGGGCGGGCTGGCCATGTCTGGCGCTTCGAACGGTTCGGGGAAGGCCACGCTGCCGGCGGCCGCCGGGTAGGCGGCGATGTCGGGCGGCAAGGCGATCAGATCGGCCGCATCGGCCTCGAGGAGCGCCTTGACGGCTCGCAGCACGGCGAGGTGCTGCGACTCGACACCCATCACGCTGGCGAACAGGGTGCGGGTCTCCGCGTCCTGCACCAGCGACAGGTTGGCCAGGTACGTGTCCGTGGCCACCTCTTCGAGGGTGGCGGCCAGGTCGACGACCTTCAGCGGCGAGTCCAAGCCGGGCTTGGCGTCCTCCACGATCGGGGCGTACTTGGGGTTCGCCTCCGTCTGGCGCTCACCGCCCAGGCTCGCGGCCTGGGCGTTGAACGAGGCGCCGTGCTCGGTGTGCTGGTCCATGGTGGTCATGGCGAAGGTCTTGACCACCGCGTTGCCGTTCTTGATGAAGGGCAGGGTCAGCGCAGCCTCGTAGGTCGCCACGGCCAGGTTCTCCAACGACGCCGCGGTCTGGAGGATCATCACGTCGACGTCCTCCTGGGCACCGGCCGGGCTGGCCACGATGTTCATCACCGCGGCACCGAAGGCCGATCCGAGCAGCCCACGGGCGGCGAGCGCCCCCATGCCGAAGCCACCGTTGCGCAGCAGTCGGCGGCGCTCGCGGTTGACGTGCCTGGTCTTGTCCAGGTCCGGCGTCTGGCCCCGTCGGGACGCACCGATCTCCTGCACCGCGGAGGCGTTCGCCCGGGCACCTCGCAGTGCGTCGCTCTGCAGGTCCTGGGACTCCGAGATCAACTCTCGTAGCCCCCTGTCATCGACACTCATGGTGTGTCTCCTCGTCGTGGTGTGGTCGGGGGTACTGGTTGGCATCCGGAGCCATCCGGTCCGACGGATGACCTCAGGCCTCGATCGCGGCGACCCGACGGCGTCGCAAGGCTCGACCGATCAGGATCGACACCTCGTAGAACAGGACCATCGGGACCGACAGCACGATCTGGCTGTAGGGGTCACCACTGGGGGTCAGCACCGCCACCCCGACGAAGATGATGACGATGGCCCAGCGCCGCGACCCGGCCAGCTTCTCGGGTGAGACGATGCCGGCCATCTGCAGGAACACCAGCAGGATCGGGAACTCGAAACCCACCCCGAACGCCAGCATCATGTAGGTGATGAGGCTGAGGTACTTCGCCGGGGAGTAGATCTCCTGCAGGTCGCTCCCGCCGATGCTGATCAGGAAGTCGAGGGCCTTGGGGAGGGTCCAGAACGCCAGGGCGGCACCCATCGCGAACAACGTCACCGCCGACGCCACGAAGGGCAGTGCGTAGCGCTTCTCGTGCTCGTGGAGCCCGGGGGTGATGAAGCGCCAGACCTGCCACAGGATGACCGGCATGGCCAGGAACACACCGCCGTAACCCGCGATCTGCAGTCGGGTCCGGAAGCCCTCGAGCGGGTCGGTGACGAAGAGGCTGCAGTCCCCGCCCTGGATGTCGCAGTAGGGCTGGACCAGGACGTCGAGGATCTGGTTGTAGAAGAGCCAGCAGATGACGCCGCCCAGCACCACGGCCACCACGGCCTTGAACAGCCGGTTGCGCAGCTCGGACAGGTGCTCGAAGAGCGTCATCTGGGATGGCTCGGGCGCCCGGGCGACGGGCCGTGCGGTGGTGGCGGTCACGTCGGCACCTGCCCATCGGCGGGGGACGACGGTTCGGGCGCCCGCGCCGTGGTCGAGCGGCGGCCGGCGTCGTCGACCTTCCCGGCCCGGCCGGCCGCGTCCTCCTCCCCGTCGAGGGCGCTGCGGATCTCGTCTCGGAAGCCGCCGGCGATGCGCTGGAACTCACCGACGGCGCGTCCCACCTGGCGCGCGGCCTGCGGCAGCTTGTCGGGGCCGAGCACGAGCAGGGCGACCAGGAGGATCACCAGGAGCTCGGCACCGCCGATGTTGAACACGGCGGTCTACCCGCGTCGGGCGGCGACGGCCGCCAGGGCCGGGGGACACGGGCGAGGGAGGGCGGTCATGCCCCCGATACGGAGCCGGGGACGGTTCCGGACGAGGTGAACCTCCTCTCATCCGCCGCCGCCGGTCGCTCCGTACACCAGTCACAGTCCCGTGAAAGGAACTCCCATGAGCCTCGGAGCCCCCGAACTCCTGATCATCCTCGCCGTCGTCATGTTGCTCTTCGGCGCCCGCAAGGTCCCCGACCTGGCCCGCTCCCTGGGCCAGGCCCAGCGCGAGTTCAAGGCCGGCTCCGACGAGCCCGCCAAGGCCGTCCCCGTCGTCGCTGAGCCCGTCGTCGTCGCTGAGCCCGCCGTGGTCACCGAGCCCGTGGTCGTCACCGACCCCCGGGCGACCCACGTGGAGCGCTGAGCACGCCGCCGCCCGTCGCCCCGTGCAGCGCGGGAGGAGGCGTCAGCCGGTCAGCGGCTGACGACCGCCACCACTACTCCCACTCGATCGTCCCCGGCGGCTTCGACGTGATGTCGTAGACGACACGGTTCACGCCGCGCACCTCGTTGATGATCCTCGACGAGAACTTCTCGAGCACGTCGTAGGGGATGCGGGCCCAGTCGGCCGTCATGGCGTCCTCGCTGGTGACCGCCCGCACGATGATGGGGTAGGCGTAGGTGCGCTCGTCGCCCATCACGCCGACGCTGCGGATGTCGGGCAGCACCGCGAACGCCTGCCAGATCTCACGCTCGAGGCCGGCGGCCTTCACCTCTTCGCGCACGATGGCGTCGGCGTGTTGCAGGATGGCCACCCGGTCGGGCGTGACCTCGCCGATGATGCGCACACCCAGGCCGGGGCCGGGGAACGGTTGGCGCCACACGATCTCGTCGGGCAGCCCGAGCTCGCGGCCGACCTCGCGGACCTCGTCCTTGAACAGGGCCCGTAGAGGCTCGACCAGCTCGAAGTCCATGTCGTCGGGCAGCCCGCCCACGTTGTGGTGGCTCTTGATGCGGGCGGCGTCGGGGGTGCCCGACTCGATGACGTCGGGGTAGAGCGTGCCCTGCACCAGGAAACGGGCGTCGGACAGGCCCCCGGCTGCCTCCTCGAAGACCCGGATGAACAGCTCCCCGATGGTCTTGCGCTTCTCCTCGGGGTCGACGATGCCGGTGAGGCGCTCGAAGAAGCGCTCGGCGGCCTGCACGTGGATCAGCTCGATGCCCTGGCTGCGGCGGAAGGTCTCGACCACCTGCTCGCCCTCGTCGCGGCGCATGAGGCCGGTGTCGACGAACACGCACGTGAGCTGGTGGCCCACCGCCTTGTGCACGAGGGCGGCGGCCACGGCCGAGTCGACGCCACCCGACAGACCGCAGATCACCTTCTCGTCGCCGACCTGGGCCCGGATGTTCTCGACGGACTGGTCGATGATCGAGCGCATGGTCCACGACGGCGAGCACCCGGCGCCCTCGTACAGGAAGCGCTCGAGGATGGCCTGGCCCTGCGGGGTGTGGCCGACCTCGGGGTGGAACTGCACGGCGAACAGGCCCCGATCGGGGTCTTCGAAGGCCGCCGCGGGCACGTCCGCGGTCTTCGCGGTGACGGTGAAGCCCTCGGGCGCGGCCACGATGGAGTCGAAGTGGCTCATCCAGACTTCCTGGGTGGCCGGGGGGTAGTCGTGGATCAGCAGGCCCGGGTTGACCACCTCGAGGGTGGTTCGCCCGTACTCACCCTTGCCGGTGCCCGCCACCTCGCCCCCGAGTTGCAGGGCGACGAGTTGGGCGCCGTAGCAGATGCCGAGCACCGGGATGCCGAGGTCGTAGATCGCCGGGTCGAGCCGGGGCGCCCCCTCGACGTTCACCGAGGCCGGGCCACCCGACAAGATGATGGCGACCGGCGCCCGCTCGGCCACCTCGGCCGCGGTGATGGCGTGGGGGACGATCTCGCTGTAGACGTGGGCCTCGCGCACACGGCGCGCGATGAGCTGTGCGTACTGGGCCCCGAAGTCGACGACCAGGACCGTGGGGGTGGCCCCGACCTCCACGCCGCGGTCGGTCACCGGGAGCTCCGGGTCAGTGACCCATCCCCACGCCCTGGGACTTCTGCAGGCTCTTGCCCTCGGTCTGCAGCGCCGGCGCCACCATCACTTCGGCCTTCTGGAACTCCTTGACCGACTCGTAGCCGCACGTGGCCATGGAGGTGCGCAGGCCGCCGAAGAGGTTCATGCGCCCGTCGTTCTCGTGGGCGGGGCCGACGAGGATCTCCTCGAGCGTGCCCCGGGTGACGGTCTGGACCCGGGCGCCGCGGGGCAGCGTGGGATGGAAGGTGGCCATGCCCCAGTGGTAGCCGCGGCCGGGG
Organism: Acidimicrobiales bacterium; assembly: GCA_044221555.1. Lineage (GTDB taxonomy): Bacteria > Actinomycetota > Acidimicrobiia > Acidimicrobiales > DATDAH01 > JAEUJM01. The sequence continues at coordinate 13,371 of JBGAOY010000015.1, read as the reverse complement.
GCCTCGCTGGCGGCCGCGAGGGGCGAGCCGATCATGACCGCGTCGGCGCCGCAGACGATGGCCTTGGCGATGTCGCCGCCGGTGCCCATGCCACCGTCGGCGATCACGTGCACGTAGACGCCGGTCTCGTCGAGGTGGCGCATGCGGGCGGCGCGGGCATCGGCGATGGCCGTGGCCTGGGGGACGCCCAGCCCGAGGACCGCCCTGGTGGTGCAGGCGTGGCCGGGGCCCACGCCCACGAGCACGCCGGCGGCACCGGTGCGCATGAGGTGCAGCGCGGCCTGGTAGCTGGCGCAGCCACCGACGATGACCGGGATCTCGAGCTCGCGCACGAAGCGCTTGAGGTTGAGCGGCTCGGCCGTCTTGGACACGTGCTCGGCCGACACCACGGTGCCCTGGATGACCAGCAGGTCGAGCTCGGCGTCGAGGATGGCCTTCGAGAAGGCCTCGGTGCGCTGCGGGGTGACCGAGGCGCACGACACCACCCCGGCATCCTTGATCTGGCGGATGCGCTCACCGATGAGCTCGGGGATGATGGGCGCCGAGTAGATGTCCTGCATGCGCAGGGTGGCCTTCTCGGGCGGCAGCTCCGCGATCTCGGCGAACAGCTGGTCGGGGTCCTCGTAGCGGGTCCACAGGCCCTCGAGGTTGAGCACGCCCACACCACCCAGGCGACCGATCTCGATCGCGGTGGCGGGGCTGATCACCCCGTCCATGGCCGATCCCATCAGGGGCAGCTCGAAGCGGAAGGCGTCGATCTCCCAGGAGATGTCCACGTCCTCCGGGTCTCGGGTGCGGCGACTCGGGACGATCGCGATGTCGTCGAAGCCGTAGGCCCGTCGCCCCGACTTGCCGATCCCGATCTCGATCTCAGCCACGCCGGTTCACCCCTCGTGTTGTCGTTCGTGCGTCTCTCGAAGGTGGTCAGTCTAGTCAGGCGACGGGACGCTTCGAGGACGTCGCTCACGGGTTTCCGACCCCGTCGAGCCGCCCGGTCCGGGGTAACGTCGAGGCATGACCGCGGCCCTGGGCGAGCGGCTCGCCGTTGGGGTGGCCGTCGTGGTCGGGGTGGCGCTCCTGGCCCAGGTGGTGACCTTCGGGTGGCCCGCGTGGCGGGCCCGCCGGGCGGCGAGGCGGTCGGCGAGTCGCGTCGCACCGCCACCTCCGGCTCGGCCGATGGACGCCACGCCGGCCCCGGAGGCCGCGGCGAGCACCACCGTCGCGGCGAGCACCACCGTCGCGGCGTCCGTCGCCGGCTCGGACGCGTCCGGCTCGCGGGGCGGTGGTCGACGCCTCGGGGAACGGCTCGCGGGCACGGCCCGGTCGATCCCCAGGCCGCGGGTGCCGCGGCCCTCGCGGCGGGCGGGCTTCGTCGCTGCAATCGTCGTCGGTGCGGGCCTGCGCCTGCTCTGGGTGATCTGGGCCACCCGGACGCCGAACGAGCTGCGCGACCCGGCCGAGTACCTGCGCATCGCCATCGGCCTCACCGAGGGGATCAGCCCCCGGTTCGGCGGCGGGGGCGGCCCGAGCGCCTACTGGCCCCCCGGCTACCCGGCGCTGCTGGCCCCGTTCGTGTGGGTGGGCCGGGAGACGGGCTGGGCCGGCGCCGCGTTCGTGGCGTCGCTGGTGAACGTGGTCGCGGGGACGATCACCATCGTCCTGTCGGGCTTCCTGGCGGCGCGGTGGATCGGACCGCAGGCCCGCAACACCGCCGCCTGGCTGGTGGCCCTGTGCCCCGCGCTCGTGTACTGGACCTCGACGGCCCACAGCGAGACCGCGTTCACACCGTTCCTCCTCGGCATCCTGGCGCTGGCCACGGTGGGGGCACGCGACGGGTGGCATCGGCGCTGGCTCCTGGTGGGCCTGCTCGCCGGCGCGGCGTTCCTGGTGCGCAGCCCCGGCCTCATCGGCCTCGCCGCGCCGGCGCTGGCCATCCGCGCCCAGACCGGCGCCTGGCGGGGCGTGGCCCGGGCGACGGGGCTCGTGGCCCTGGCCACCCTCGTCGTCCTGGTGCCGTGGACCATCCGCAACGGCGTGCAGGTCGGCGTCTGGAGCCCCGCGTCCACCAACAACGCCGGCGCGGCCTGCTTCGGCAACCACGACGATGCCCTGCCGCTCTGGGAGCCCGACAAGCTGAGCCCCCGGATCCAAGCCGACTGCTACGGCGGCTCTCCCTTCGACGACCGCCGCTTCCTCCCGATGCTCGAGCGGCTCGGGGCCGCCCCGCCGCCGGGCGTCGAGCTCACCGAGCCCGACGAGGCCCATTGGTACCGGAGGGCCATGGGCGAGGCGGTGCGGTGGGCGACGACGCACCCCGTGCAGGCGACCCGGCTGTACAGCGACAAGCTGTGGGAGACCTGGAGCAGCGAGGGCCGGGTGGTGGACGGCGCCCGCAACTACTCGGAGCCCGGCTGGGCCGGGCGCTGGCACGGTCCCCTCGGCGACCTCGCGAACCTGTGGGGGTGGCTCGTCGGTGCCCTGGCGCTGCTCGGCCTGGCCCTCGTGCCCGCCTGCCGACGCGCCCTGCCGATCTGGGTGCCGATCGTGCTGTACACCCTCGCCATCCTCGTGGGGGTCATCGATCCCCACTACCGCTACCCGGTGGTCCCACTGGTCGCGGTGCTCGCGGCAGGGCTGGTCACGAGGAACCGCCACCGCGACCAGGACGGGGGTGCCCGGCCCGACCCGACCCACTTGGGCGACAATGAGCCGGATGAGCCGCGTCCGGCGACGGTGGAGATGAGCATCTGACGACCCTCGTGAGCGCCCCCGGCTGGGGGCCGCTCGATGCCCCGACGTCGGGCCGGCGCGAGCGCGTCTTCGTACGCCTCGCGCCGCTGGGCGCGCTCGGCGTCATCGTCGCGCTCCTGCTCACCGGCCACCTCGTGGCTGCACTGGCACTGATCGCCGCGGTGTTCGCGCTGTTCCAGGCCAGCCTGCTCTCGCCGGGCTTCGCCCACCGCCTCGAGGCAGGCCTGGCCCGCAGCGCTCACGCGTTCGCCCACGTGGTGGGGCTGGTGCTGTCCTGGACGCTCCTCACCGTGGTGTTCGCCCTGGTGATCGTCCCCGTGTCGCTGGTGGGGCTCGTGTTCCGGCGGCCCCTGGGTCGGCCGAGGGGCCTGGCCGGCCACGGCTGGATCCCCCGGGAGGCCCTGAGCCGGACGGACGCCGCGCCGCGGATGTTCGGACGTGAGCCGCAACGGGCACGGCTCGTGGAGGAGCCCGCGCCAGGGGTCGAGCCAGGGGTCGAGCCAGCGGTCGAGGTCGAGGCCGAGCCAGCGGCCGAGGACGATGCCGTCGATGCTGCCGAGGGCACCGCCGCCGCCCCGAGCCCCGGCGGCGAGGACATCGCTGCCGCGTCGCCCGGCACCGCGGATCCCCAGCGTCCCCCCCGTCGGTGGCGCCGGCGGCGCCCACGCCTCGTGACCGCGCTGGCCGTGGTCGCGGCGCTGGTCATCGTGGATCTGGTGGTCGGCAGCGTCCTCACGCTCGCGGGGCTGCCGCCCGATGACCGGGGCGAGGTCGAGCGCTACGTCGAAGACGCCGTCCGCACGACGATGGCCGCCCCCCCGATCGCGTCCGAGCCGTGGGCCGCCGAGTACGGCGAGGCGCTCACCGACTACCAACTGGGCGACGAGGCCTACGTCCCGTACCTGGTCAACGGCCCGCACGCGTTCGAGAGCCGGTACCTCAACGCGACCGACACCGAGCGCGTGTCCTACGAACCGCCGGTCCCCGACGGCCGGAGCCCACTGCGGGTCGCCTTCCTGGGCGGCTCGGTGATGTTCGGCGTGGGTCAGCGCGACGAGCACACCATCCCGTCGGAGTTCGCCCGCCTCGCCGAGGACGCCGGCGTGCCCGTGGAAGTGCACAACTACGGCCTGCCCGGCTGGGTCAGCTGGCAGGAGTTCCAGTACCTCGAGCGCCTCGTGGCCGCCGGCGAGGAGTACGACCTGGTGGTGTTCTACGACGGGTTCAACGAGTTCCTCGTCCAGAACACCGGGTACTCGACCGATCCGACCCACCTGGGCGCGGGCACGGTCAACCAGCTCGCCGGCGAGTACCACGACGAGCACGAGACCTCCCAGACCGTCACGGCGGGGCTCCGCGAGGTCGGTGCCGCCTACGCGCGCTTCAGCGCCGTGGGCCGCCTGGTCGATCGATTCCGTGGTGGTGACCCGGTGGGCGAGGGCGCGTACACCTCCACCGCGACTCCTGACCAGCGTCGGGACGCCGCCCTCGGCATCTACCGCCGGGCGATCGACCTCACCGACGCCGTCCTGGCGGACAGCGACACCCCGGTCCACTTCTTCTGGCAGCCCACGAAAGCAGGCTGGGACCCCAGTGTCATCGACCGCCTGCCGGACGAGGTGACCGACGTCTCCCATGCGCTCGACGGCCACGAGGACGAGCTGTACATCGACGAGGTGCACACCAACGAAGCCGGCGCCCACCTCATGGCACAGGCACTGTGGGACGAGCTGGGCCCGCAGGTCGAGGCGCTGGCCGACCGTCGTTGACCAGCCGGGCGCTCAGGCGCCGTGGAGCTGCTTGAGGATCTGCTTGGCCACGGCCACGTTCATCTCGTAGATCGCGCCCCGCCCGGTGTCGCGCACCTCTTTGACCACACCGCCGCCGGTCGCATCCTCGATGGCGCCCACGCCGCTGACCAGCGCGTTCTTGGTGGCATCGGTGGCCTTGTAGCCCATGCCCGTGAGCCGCTGGAACACGTCGTTCTGCGCGATCGGACGCGGTGCGGCCTGGGCGATGATGCGCAGCGCATCCTTGGTCACCTCGGCCCCCTGGGCGATGGCCTCGGCCGGCGACAGCGGCCCGTCGGGCTCGGCCTCGACCGTGGCGAGCCACTCCTGCACCTGTTTCACGACGTGAGCGTGGTCGTCGCCCTCGAAGGTCACGGTCACCGACATGTGGGCAACGCTACCCGTCGGTCACCGTCTCCGGCTCGCGCCGGGGTGCCCCGTGGACGATCATCGGGAAATGACGATGGTCGGCCCGGCGGAATGGGCACCAAATGGTGGTCAGGTCTCGTTGAACATCGGCCACTATCATGGCGGTATCGGGAGCCAGCCCATGGTCCAAGGAGCACCCGTCCCGATCGCCTCGGACGACGGGAGGCCACGAGCGAGAGGACACGTACTCGCGCTCGCCGCCGGGGCCGCCGGCCTGGCGCTTCTCCTCGCCATGGCGGTTCGACCGGGGACAGCCGGCGCCGACGTCGTCATCGGCGCGATCGTCGTCGTCGGGGTGATGGCGACCCAGGTCGGGGTGCTCGCACCATCGCTCGGACGGAGGACGACGCGCGCCCTTCGAGTCGCCACAGGATCCGCCGTCCGCGCCACCATCGGCGCGCTGACCACCGTGTCCGTGACGCTCGCCTTCGGGCTCGTCGTCCTCCCCGCGTGGCTGATCAGCAGCCCGGTCCGACACCGTCGTAGGAGGGCGATGCTCCACGCCGACGGGGAGGGGTGGATCGCACGGGAGCCCGCCGGCACGGTGCATTTCCGGCATCCGCATTGCGGGCGCCGCCCGTCCACGACCCGGTCCGCCCGGGCGGTCGAGCCGGGCGGATCGATCGGGCCCGGCGTGCCGGTCGAGCGGGCCGCAGGGCTCGGTCCGCCGCACCCACAGGCGCCCACCCCATCGACCTCCATCGACGTCAGCCGCTCACGGACGAGGACGGTGCTGACCGTGGCTGGATTCCTGCTCGTGGCCATGGTCCTCGACGTCGCCGCCGGCGCCGCGTTGTCGGGCACGGGGCTGTTGCGCCCCTCGGATCGCGGCGACCTCCTGGTCGTCAAGCGGGAAAGCGCTCGCGCGGTCATGGGCATGCCGAACATCGGTGGTGAGCCCTGGGCGCGCCCGTTCGCCGACGAGCTCGCCGACTTCCAGTTGCAGGACCCGACCTACGTCCCGTACCTGATCTCGGCCCCGCACGACTACGAGGGCACCTACCTGAACGTCGCCGGGGGCGAGCGACGGTCCTACCGACCCGACCGCGCTGCCGGCGCGCCGGCCCTCCAGGTGGCCTTCTTCGGCGGGTCGACGATGTTCGGCATCGGACAGCGCGACCAGCACACCATCCCGTCCGAGATCGCCCGCATCGCCGAGTCTCACGGCGTGGCGTTGGACGTGCACAACTACGGGTTCCCGGCGTGGGTGGCCTGGCAGGAGTACCTCTATCTCGAACGGCTCCTCGCCGCCGGCCACCGGTTCGACCTGATCGTGTTCTACGACGGGTTCAACGAGTTCCTCGTGCAGCGCACCGACTACTCGGAACAGCCGACCCACTACGGTGCCTCCGCCCTCCAGGCCCTCGCCTCGGACTTCCACGACGAGCACGAGACCGAGCCCGGCTACCTCTCGGGCGTCGCCGAGCTCACGGAGTCGTACCGGCGCAACAGCGCCCTGTGGCGGGTGGCGGAGCAGGTCCTGGGCGCAGAGGAACCACCGTCCTGGCGGGCCGCTCCCAGCAGTGCCGGTCCGACCGCACAGCAGGAGGCCGCGTTGGCGATCTACGGTCGGGCCCACCGAACGGTCACCGAACTGGCTCGAAGGAACGACACGCCGGTGCGCAGCTTCTGGCAGCCGATCCAGGCGGGGTGGCCACCCGACGTCCACGACGCCCTCCCCGATGACGTCATCGGCCTCTCCCACGCGCTCGACGGGCACCAGGCGGACGTCTACATCGGTGAGGTCCACACCAACGAGCTCGGCGCCCACCTGGTGTCCGAGGCGATGTGGGCCGAGCTCGAGCCGACGCTCCGGTCCCTGGCCGCCGCCGCCGACGACGACGAGGCCGGCCACACGCGTTGACCCGACCCGAGCGGGCGCCGACCGGGGCCGACGAGTTGCTCACGCCAGCGCGGTGATGCGCTCCCAGGCCGCCACCACGTGGTGGCGCTCGGTGTGGGTCTGGCCGATCGAGAGGCGCAGGGTGAGTCGGCCGTCGAGTCGGGTGTGCGTGAGATAGAGGCCACCGGAGGCGTTGAGGGTGTCGAGGAGGCGCTGGTTGGCCTCGTCGCCGCCCACGTGACGGAAGCACACCAGGTTGAGCGGGACGGGCGCCGCCAGCTCGAAGCGATCGTCGGCCTCGATCCAACCCACGAGCTCGCGGGTGAGCTCGACATGGCGACGCACGTGGTGGCGGAGCCCCTCGGCGCCGTAGTGGCGGATCACCATCCACAGCTTGAGGGCTCGGAACCGCCGGCCCAGCGGCACCTGCCAGTCGCGGTAGTCGATCACCGCGCCCGTGTCGGAGGCGGTGTTGCGCAGGTACTCGGGCAGCACCGACAGCGCCTCGATCAGCGCCGAGCGGTCGGCCACGTAGAAGCAGTCGCAGTCGAAGTTGGTGAACAGCCACTTGTGGGGGTTGAAGGCGTAGCTGTCGGCCCGTTCGAGGCCCTCGTTCACGAAGCGCAACTCGGGCGCGACTGCCGCCGAGCCGGCCATGGCCGCATCGACGTGCAGCCAGAGGCCATGGCGCTCGCACACGTCGGCGATGGCCGGGACGGGGTCGAGGGCGGTCGACGACGTGGTGCCCACGCTGGCGCAGACGAAGAAGGGGCGCAGGCCCGCGGCCACATCGGCCTCCACGGCCGCGGCCAGGGCAGCAGGGCGCATCGCGAAGGCGTCGTCCACCGCGATCGACCGCAGTCGATCGGCGGGCAGGCCCGCCACCCGTGCACCCTTCTCCACCGACGAGTGGGCCTGGGTGGAGGTGTAGGCCACCAGCCCGCCGAGGTCGTTGTCGGGCGCCGTGCGGTGGCGGGCGGCCAGCAGCGCGCACAGCGTGGCGCTCGAGGCCGAGTCCTGGATCACGCCGCCTCCCGACCCCCCCTCCCGGCCGCTTCCGGCGCCCGCGGAGCGGAACCGCTCAGGGAGCCCCAGGAGGTCGATCACCCAGTCGAGCACGTGGGTCTCGAGCTCGGTGCAGGCCGGGCTGGTGGCCCAGAGCATCCCCTGCACGCCGAGGCCGGCGGACACCAGCTCCCCCAGGATCGACGGTCCAGAGGTGTTGGCCGGGAAGTAGGCGAAGAAGTTGGGCGACTGCCAGTGGGTGACGCCGGGCATCACGATGCGGTCGAGGTCGGCCATCACCGCGTCGAAGGGCTCGGGCTGCTCGGGTGGGTGCGGCGGCAACTGGGCCCGCACGTCGCCGGGAGCGACCGGTGAGCGCACCGGGTAGTCCTCGACCTGCTCCATGTACCGGGCGATCCACTCGATCACCTCGGCGCCCCGCCGGCGGAACTCGTCGGGGGTCATGTGGAAGCTGCGGGGATCGTGGTCGGTCATCGCCCCGTGCCCGTCACGATGGAGAGGAGCTGGTGCAGGATCCGGGCGGTGGCCCCCCAGATGGTGTCGCCCACGATCTCGAAGAAGTAGAGCGGGTGGTAGCCCTGGGGGAACCGCCACAGCTCCTCGCGGTAGGCGTCGGCATGCAGGAGGTCGGCCAGGGGCACGTGCAGGATGGCCTCGACCTCCGACTCCTGGGCCACCAGCTCGGGCCGCCCGCCCGCCAGGATCCCCACGAACGGGACGATCAGCGACCCGCTCGAGAACGTGGCCAGCGGGTCGAGCTCTCCCACCAGCTCGACGGCGTGGGCGGGCAGGCCGGTCTCCTCCTCGGACTCTCGAAGGGCCGTCTGGTGCGGCGCCTCGCCCGGCTCCTGGCGCCCGCCGGGGAAGCTGACCTCGCCCTTGTGCGAGCGCAGGTGCTGGGCCCGCCGGGTGAGCACCACCACCGCGCCGTCGCCGTCGTCGTAGATCGGGATCAGCACCGCTGAGGGCCGTGCCCCTGGCGGGGCGCCGCCGGGGATGGGGACGGGGTCACCGAGCCCGCGCACGGCCTCGGCCACGCGGGTGGTGGTCACCCGCCGCTCCTCGGGCGCCAGGTCCGCCCAGGGTGCCGGGCCGCCTGGGCGCACGTCGGCCGGGCGAGGAATCACCTGCGACCCGCCCCGAGCGCCGCTCACCTCACCCATCCCCGCTCCGTCGGATCAAGGCGCGGGGGGTTCGACCATCGCTTCGAGCAGGTCTCGCAGGCCGCCCACCTTGAGGTTCTTCATCACCGTGCCGGGCGTGGTCTCGCCCTTCTCCCATTCCATCCAGAACGCCAGGAGCTTGGCCGGGTCGGGTGGGGGGCGCTGATCCATGGCTGCCGAGCGTATCGGGGGCCGCGGATGGGACCGGCGTGTGCTACCAACACGGGCGTGGGGCGACTGCGTGACGTGGAGCGGTTGGCCGACAGCTACGGGTTGTTGCTGAGCGTGATCCTGCTGCAGATCCTGATGCTGCCACTGCTCGACGAGACCCGGTGGGGACCGGTGGTCCAGGCCGCGCTGATGGGGGTGATGCTGCTGCTGGCGCTGCACATCTCGCAGGCCCACGCCACCGCCACCCGCATCGCTTGGTTCATGGTGGTGCTGTCGGTGCTGCTCATCGCCGGCGACGCCGCCACCCAGACCACGGCCACCACCGGGCTCCCCAGCCTGCTGCTCGGCGCGCTGCTGGTCGCCTGCCCGCTCGTGATCCTGCGCCGGATCTTCCAGCACCCGCGCATCAACGGCCAGACCGTGCTGGGCGCGATCTGTGTGTACCTGCTGCTGGGCCTCACGTTCGGGTTCTTCTTCCACGGGCTCTGGTCCATCGATCCCGGTGCGTTCAAGGGCAACCTCGGCCCCAGCGCGCAGGCCGGTCTGGGGTACTTCAGCTACGTCACCCTCGCCACCCTCGGCTACGGCGACATCGCGCCCGTGAGCCAGTGGGCCCGTTCGCTCGCGGTGCTCGAGGCCCTCATCGGCCAGATCTTCCTGGTCACGCTGGTCGCCGCCCTCGTCGGCAACCTGGGCCGCGAGCGACCCCGCCGATCCGACACCGTCGGAGGATCGACCGACCGACCGACCGACGACGCCGACGACCGGTAGCATCGGCGCCCACCGAGCGCCGGACGGCGGTGCGGTTCGACCGAGTGGTCGAAGCGCTCGTCTGACGGAGGGCCCTGGAGGACTCGACGGAATTGGCAGCGCTGTGAGCGAACGGGAGGCGATCGCACGCCTGTACCGCCGGACCGGCTTCGGACTCGCTCCTGGCCAGCTCGACGAGCTCACGGCGCTGGGCGTCGACGCCGTCATCGACCGCCTGGTCGACCCCGGCCGTCACGACATCCCCGCGGAGCCGGACGACCTGTGGGCCGATGTGACCTTCCCGTTCTACGACACGGTCACCGGCTCGATCACCGCCGTGAACCGCTGGCTCGACCACCTCATCACCGCGGGCCGTTCCCTCGAGGAGTGGATGGCCTGGTACTGGCACGGCCACCTCGTGTCGGGTCTCGGCGTGGTGGCCTTCCCGCCCAAGATGACGGCGCAGATCAACCTGTTCCGGCGCGGCGGCCTGGGGTCGTTCCCCGACCTCCTGCGGGCGACCACGATCGACCCCGCGATGCTGAGCTACCTCGACGGGGTCGACAGCACCGGGCGGCATCCCAACGAGAACTACTCACGCGAGCTCCTCGAGCTCTTCGCGCTCGGGGTGGGGAACTTCACCGAGGCCGACGTCGTGGCCGGCGCCCGGGCCTTGACCGGGTGGCGCGTCCGGTTCGACGACACGGGGTCCGCGGTCGATCCGACGCGGGCCTCGTCGTACCTCGACCCCTCCGGTCACGACGACACCCCGCAGCGCTACCTCGGGCGGGCGGGGGTGCACGATGTCGACACGGTGATCGAGGCGGTGGTCGCCCACGAGGCGTGCGCCGGCTTCGTGGCCGGTCGCTTCGGGCGAGCGGTGCTCGGCCCCGATGCCGAGCCGGAGCTGCTCGACCGCCTGGCCGAGCGGTTCCGCGAGGCCGACCTCGATCTCCGCACGCTGGCCCGAGCGGTGCTCGAGGCGGTGGCCGAGGGCCGGGCCTCCGCCCTCGTGCTCGGGCCGCTGCCCTGGCTGGTCGCTGCGCAACGAGCCACGGGAGCCGTCCTCGGCGACGAGGACCGGTACTGGGGCCTCCACGATGCCGGCCACCTCCCCATGTGGCCCCCGAACGTCGGCGGGTGGCCCGGCGGCACGACGTGGTTGGCCTCGTCGACGACGGCGCAGCGGTACAGCCTGGCCGGTGCCGTCGCCGTGGCGACTGCAGAGGACAACCCTGCCCGCGCCGCCGCGGCCGCGGGCGACCTCCACGAGCTGGCCGACGCGCTGGGCCGTCCCGAGGGCTTCACCCCCGCCACTCAGGACGCCCTGGAGACCCTCGTCCCTGCCACGAGCCGGGACGGAGGGGTCGGCCTGCTCACGGTGGCCCTGGCCTCACCCGACCTGGTGATGGCGTGAACGACCACGGCATCTCCCGACGGCGATTCCTCGGCCTGGCCGGTGGCGCGGCGGGCGCGGCCCTGGCCGGGACGGTGGTGTGGTCACGGCTGGTCGACGACGAGGTCCAGCACCGCGACGCCGTGCCCGCGGTCCGGCCCGGGCGCATCCTCGTGGTGCTCGAGCTGGCCGGCGGCAACGACGGGCTCAACAGCCTCGTGCCGGCCGACGGCCGCTACCGCGACGCCCGGCCGACCCTCGCCGTCGCCGAGCAGGACCTCGTCGCCCTCGACGGCGTGGACAGCCATGCCCTGCATCCCGCCCTGGCGCCCCTGGCCCCGCTCTGGGCCGCCGGTCACCTCGCGGCCGTGCAGTGCCTCGGCTTCGCCGACCAGAGCCGGTCGCACTTCGTGGCCACCGACGCCTGGCGCGCCGGGGGGCAGACGCCGTTCGCCACCTCCTGGTTGGGGCGGTGGCTCGACGCGACCGGCCGGGACGAGCCGGCGCCGCTGCGGGCCGTCGCGCTCGGCACCGACACCCGGGTGCTGGCAGCCGAGCGGAGCCTGTCGACGGTCGTGACCTCTCCCGAGACGTTCCGCCTGCTGACCCCGCCAGGCGCGGACGCGGACGCGATCACCGCTGCGTTCCTGGCCACCGCGGCACCGGTGAGCGCCGATCCCCTGCTGGCGGCGGCCCAGACGTCGATCCCTGCCACGCTCGACGCCGTGGACGTGCTGGAGCAGGCCGCGCCCGGTGGTGAGCGCGCGACACCGCCCCTCGACGCTCGGGGCACCGCGCTGCTGGCCACTGCCGCTCGGATCATCGAGCTCGGTGTCGGCACCCAGGTGTTCGTGATCGGCATCGACGGGTTCGACACCCACGCCCGACAGGCGGACCAGCACGCGCGCCTGTTGACCGACGTGGGCAACGGCATCCACACGTTCCTGGCCGAGATGGAGCGGCTCGGCCGGGTCGACGACGTGCTGGTGGTCACGACCAGCGAGTTCGGCCGCCGCGTGGCCGAGAACGGCAGCGCCGGCACCGATCACGGCAGCGGCGGACTGCAGCTCCTGGCGGGTCGCGCGGTGCGCGGGGGCATCGTCGGCGAGACGGGCCTCGACCGCATCACCGCCGGCGACCTGCCCATCGACCTCGACACCCGCTCGGTGTACGCCTGTGCCCTCGACTGGCTCGGCGGCCCGACCGACGAGATCCTGGGCGGGGACGTCGACCGCCTGGGACTGCTGGCCGCCGCGACGGGAGGCTCGCCGGCCGAGGTCAGCCCTCCAAGCGATCCTTGAGCGCGCCGAGCGAGCCCTGGTAGATGTCCTTGAACAGCGCCGCGCCCTCGGGCTCCACCGACACCTCCCAGGTGACGCGAGAGGTGTCGCCGGCCTCGTGCACGGTGATGGTGGCGGTGTGGCTCTCGACCGGCACCGGCCCGTCGATGATCGAGTAGGCGATCGAACGGGCCTCGTCGTCGCGCGAGACCAGTTGCTCCTTGATCTCCATGCCCATCATGGCGATGGTGCGCACGTCGCCGTCGACGGTGACGCTGTCGATGCCGGGCATCCACCCGATCCCCCCGAAGTCGCCCACCACGGCCCAGGTGTCGGCCGGCGAGGCGGCGATCTCGATCTCTGCAGTCTCGGTCTCCATGGGCCGTCACCGTAGACGCCGGGCCGGGCCCACCACCGTCTCGGCGCCTGTGCTCGACCCGTCACCGACGACGGGTCGGGCACCAGTCGCGCACCGGTACGGGCACCGCTGGTTCACAGGTACTCGCCGAAGTCGACCTCCGCCGGCTCGACATCGTCGTCCGTCGGGAGCGGGTCCTCGTGGAACGGGCTCAGGGCGCCCTCGCCTTCGGTGGCCTGCAGGTCCTGCGCCCACAGGGCCGTGTTCACGTCGCCGTCGCCGGGATCGAGCTCCCCCGGTGCGTCGGCGTCATCGTCGGCGCTCTGGTCGAGCGCGGCACCCTCAGGCCGACTCGAGAGCCCCGCCTCCGTCGCGGCGTCGCCCGCGCCGGCGGCGGCGACGTACACACCGTCT
>JBGAOY010000014.1:0-96359 GCA_044221555.1 Acidimicrobiales bacterium | reverse complement strand
ACCCCCTCGCCCCCCGTCGCCGCACCGCCCCCCGAACGCGACGCCCCGTTCCCCGGGCGCCGTCATCACGGCCTCCCGACCCGTTCCCGCGGCACCGGCCCGGATCCGGGCGCCACCGGCCCGTCCGGGCATCTACGATGACCACGCCATGGTGGACCTGGGGGCGTTGACCGATGTCGTGCTGTTCCGCGACCTCGGCCCCGACGCGCTCGAGATCATCGGCGGGGCCGCGTCGCTGCGATCGTTCGCCCGCGGCGACGTGGTGTTCAGCCTCGATGACGACCCCACCGAGCTGTTCGTGGTGGAGAGCGGGCGCGTCGCCATCGCCAACCGCTCCGACGACGGCCGCGAGTCGCTCATCGCCCTGATGGAGCGGGGCGACCTCTTCGGCGAGATGCCGCTGTTCGACGGCCTTCCCAGGTCGGCCGAGGCCCGGGCCCTCGAGGAGTCGACGGTGATCGCCATCCTCTACGACCCGCTCCGGCAGGTGTTCGAGGCCGAGCCCGGGCACCTGTGGCGGGTGGTCGAACTGCTGGCCGGCCGGCTGCGCATCACCGACGAGGCGCTGGCCGACTCGGTGTTCCTCGACGTCACCGGCCGCACCGCCAAGCGCCTGCTCGAGTTGGCCGGCGAGAGCGACGAGTTCGAGCTCCCCATCACCCAGGAGGAGCTGGCCGGCATGGTGGGCGCCTCCCGCGAGCGGGTCAACAAGGCCATCGCCTCGTTCATCCGCCTGGGCTGGCTCGACCAGTCCGACGGCCACTACACGATCACCAACCGTCAACAGATGACGATCCGGGCCCGCTGACCGCGCCCCTGCCGCACTACGGTGGCTGCGGGCGAGACGGGACGGCCGCGATGCAGCGAACCAAGGGGCGCATGCGGGGCGCCGCCGTCGCCGCGGCGTTCGCCGCTGCGATCAGCGGCCCGACGGCCCCGGCGCACGCGGCGCCGGTCGCCGGCCCGATCGAGTCGGGCCCGGCCCTCGGCATCGTGAAGGCCGCCGATCAGACCGCCGTCCTCACCAGTGAGGCCATCGACTACCACGTCACGATCACCAACACGGGCGACGTCGACCTGACCAACGTGATCATCGACGACCCCAACGCGCCGGACTGCAACGCGTCGGTGGGGATCCTGGCCGTGGGCGCCGGCCACACCGTCCACTGCACCTACGTGACCGACAGCGGCGATCAGGGCACGTACACCAACGTCGCCACCGCCGACAGCACCGAGACCGCCGCCGTGGCCTCGAACCCGGTCGCCGTCACCGTCACGCCGCGCCGTCAGCCCGACTTCACCATCAAGCGCCTCGGCGAGCCATTCCGCGGCGCCGGCCTCTTCAACGCCGACGCCGTCGCTCAGCACATCGAACTCACCCGCCGACCAGGTGGGGTCGCGGTGGTGCGGGTGCGTCTGACCAACCCCACCGACACCCACGACCTGTACCTCGTGCGCAGGCTCGACACGAGCAGGAACATGTCGGTGCGATACATCCGCGGCCGGACGGCCCCGGACGACATCACCGATCTGCTCACGTCCGGCGAGTACCGGGTCACCCTGTTCCCCGAGCAGCACATCGCGATCAGCGTCGAGATGCTGCTGTCCCCGCGGATCCGGTCGGGCGTGGTCCGCACCGTCACCCTGCAGGTGCGCTCGTATTACGAGCCGACCCATGTCGACACCGTCCGCGTCACCGTCACCGTGCCCTGACCGCCGCGGTCAGCGATTCGCCGGCGATCAGCTGCGCAGGAATTCGATGGTGCGCCGCCACGCGTCGGCGGCGTCGTCGGCTCGGTGGGCGGGGCGGCTGGGGTCGTGCACGAACCCGTGCTCCGCGCCCTCGTAGCGCACCACCTGCGCCCCCGCGGCCTCGAGCGCGGCAACGTCGTCTGGCGGGGTGTAGGGGTCGGCAGTGCCGATGATGGCCAAGACGGGTGACGCCCCTGGTGTGGCCAGCGCATCGAGGGGCTCACCCTGGCCGGCGCTCTGCCAGTTCTCGGGCACGCGGATCATGCCGTAGAAGGCCACGCAGCGGCGGAAGCGCCCGGTCCCGGCGGCCTTGAGCGTGTACATGCCGCCCATGCAGAAGCCGATGAGGCCGACCGGCTCGATGCCGGTGGCGTCGGCCGCCTCCACCAGGGCCCCCACCTGGGTGCCGTCGACGAGGCCGGCCACCGCGGCCATGCGCTCGTCGAGGGTCATGGTCTCACGGCCGGGGAAGGGCTCGGGGGCACACACCACCCAGCCGTTCTGGTCGGCCAGGTGTTGACACAGGTCGTCGAACAGCGGCCGAAGCCCCCCGATGTCGGGGGCGATCACCAGTCCGGCACTCGCCGCTCCGTCGCGAGGACGGGCCAGGCGGGCGGGCACGCCCGAGGGAAGGGTGACGGTGTCGATCATCAGGCGTCAGTCTGCCAGGACCGTGTGACGGGTCGCAGCGTCGGGACGGCGGCGGACGGCAGTACCGGGAGGCCCTACCGGGACACGTTGCCGGACCGTGGCACCGGGAGGGCCGCGCCGAGCGCGCTCACCCGTACCGGTCGAGGATGCTGGTCTCGGCCAGGCGGGCCAGGCCGTCCTTCATGGCCCGCGCCCGGCTCTCGCCCACGCCCTCGACGTCGTCGAGGTCGCTGATGGTGGCCCGCATGATCTTCTGCAGGTCACCGAAGCGGGCGACCACGTTGTCGATCACCGCCTCGGGGAGCCGGGGGATCTTGGCCAGGAGGCGGTAGCCGCGGGGTTGCACGCCGAGGTCGAGGTCGAGGTCGTCGGGAGTGCCCGGCAGCCGCAGCGTGGCGGCCACCCCCTTCTGGTCGAGCAGGTCCTCGGTGCTCAGGCCGGCCAACGCGGCGAGGGCGTCGTCGAGCTGGTAGCCCTCACCGCGGAAGAAGTAGTCGGCCACGGCCAGGCGGCGGTCGGAGGCCACCCCCGAGTAGAGCTCCTCGAGTTGCAGGCGCACCAGCCGCCCGTCCTCGCCCAACTCGACGATGTGGCTGTCGATCTCCTCGGCGATGCGGCGCACCATCTCGGCCCGCTGGATCACGCTGACCACGTCGCGCAGCGTGACGAGGTCCTCCACCTCCAGCGCCGACAGCGACCGCGACACGGCGTCGAGGCGGGTGCGGTAGCGCTCGAGGGTCTGCAGGGCCTGGTTCGAGCGGTCGAGCAGGCGGGGGATGGGCTCGAGGGGGTGCTTCTCGTCGCCCACGTAGACCGCGATCACCGCCATCCGCTCCGACACCGAGATGACCGGCACGTTGATCGAGCGGGCCACCCGCTCGGCGGTGCGGTGGCGGGTGCCCGTCTCGGAGGTGGGCACGTTGGGATTGGGCACCAGGTGGACGTTGGCCCGCGCGATGCGGCTGGCGTCGGCGGCCAGGATGATGGCGCCGTCCATCTTGGCCAACTCCGACAGCCGCTGGGGGGTGAAGGCGGCGTCGAGCAGGAAGCCACCCGAGCACAGGTTGAGCACGTCGGGCCCGTCGCCCACCACGATCAGCGCGCCCATGCCCGAGAGCAGTATGCGGTCCAGGCCCTCGCGCAGAGGGCGACCGGGTGCCGAAGCAGCCAGGGCGGCCCTGAGCGCTTCGCTTGGCTGCGCCACGGTGAGAGCTTAGTTGGCGGGGGGCGGCCGACGGCCGGATCAGACCGCCGCGACCAGCGCGCGGCCGAGGCCCCCGCCGTGGCAGAGCCGGACCGCCTCGCCGAGCGTGGCCGCCGGGACCGAGTGCAGACCCGGCACGGGGTCGGGCCCGTCGGGGGCCACCAGCGCCGTGGTGAACCCCAGGCGGGCGGCTTCGGCCAAGCGCCGATCGAGGCGCGACACCTGGCGCAACTCACCGCCCAGGCCCAGCTCGGCACACACCACCACCCCCTCGGGCACGGGGATGTCGGTGGCCGCCGACACCACCGCCAGCGCGAGGGCCAGATCGGCCCCGGGCTCGGTGACCCGCAGGCCACCGGCCGCCAAGGCGTAGACATCGGAGCGGGCCACCGAGATGCCGGCCCGCTCCTCGAGGACGGCCAGGATCATGTTGAGGCGCCCGCCGTCGACCCCGTGGGCGGAGCGCCGGGGGTTGCCGAGGTCGGATCCCGTGACCAGGGCCTGGATCTCGACCAGCAGAGGCCTGCTGCCGTCGAGCGTGGGCACCACCACCGAGCCCGACACGCCCCGCCGGCGGTCGGACAGGAACAGTCCGCTCGGGTCGGGTACCCCCAGCAGGCCCCGGTCGGTCATCTGGAACAGGCCCAGCTCGTGGGTGGGGCCGAACCGGTGCTTCACCGCCCGCAGCATGCGCAGCGCATGGTGGCGCTCGCCCTCGAAGGTGCAGACCGTGTCGACCACGTGCTCGAGCACCCGCGGCCCGGCCAGCGACCCGTCCTTGGTGACGTGGCCCACCAGCACCACCGCCACTCCCCGTTGCTTGGCCTCGGCCACCAATCGGGCGGCCACGTGGCGCACCTGGGCCACCGAGCCCGGCGCGGACGACAGGGCGGGGTCGGCCAGGGCCTGCACCGAGTCGACCACGACCAGCGCGGGGTCGACCTGGGCCAGATCGGCCAGCACCACCGGCAGGCTGGTCTCGGCCACCAGCCACAGGTTGGGGTCGAGCGTGGCCAGGCGCCCGGCCCGCAGGCGCACCTGCTGGCGGGACTCCTCGGCCGACACGTAGAGCACCCGGTCGCCCGCGGCGGCTCGGGCCGACGCCGCCTGCAACAGGAGCGTGGACTTGCCGATGCCGGGCTCGCCGCCGACGAGGGTGACCGAGCCGGGCACGAGGCCACCGCCGAGCACCCGATCGAGCTCCTCGATCCCCGTGGAGGTGGCCACCCACTCGTCGGCCGGCACCTGGTCGATGGGCATGGGCCCCAGCCCCGACCGGCTGGCCGCCACCACGGCGGCGCTGGCTGCCGCCGGCTGGTCGAGCTCCTCCACCAGGGTGTTCCACGCCTCGCACGACGGGCACCGGCCCAGCCATCGGGGCGACTCGCCGCCGCACGCACCACACCGGAACACGATCTTCGCTCGGGCCATACGAACAAACGTACGTGCCCCCTCTGACAAGATCGCGGCATCCGGCCCGACCGCCCACCCCCGGCGCCGTCGGCATGCGCCCCGACGGTCCCCGTCTGCCGGTCGGCGGCGGTGCCGCCGGAGCGGCGCCGTCAGCCGGCCCCGTCAGTCTGCTTCGGTGGCCGCGGAGCGCGTGGGTGAGCGCTCGGCCGGTGGCGGCGCCGCGGGATCGTCGTCGGGGAACCAGGGGGCGGGCAGGTCGCCGGCCCGCAACGCCTCGAGCTGCAACCGGGTGGTCCAGGCCGTGACCGCCGCGGCGACGCCGGTCTTCACCTGGTGGCGGTGGGTGAGCACGTACCACCGTTCGGCCGAGGTCATCTCCCGCATCACCGCGCCGATGCCTTTGCTCCGTCGGTCGTCCAGGTCGGGCCGAACCTGTGCCACGAGGGCCTCGAAGGCGGCCCGCCGGCGGGCGAGCCCCACGTTGCCGCGGTCGGAGGGGTCGACCAGTGCGAGGGCGGCGAGCACGTCGGGCATGGTCTCCCACTTGGCGAAGTTCGGCGACATCACCCTCGGCAGGACGTCGACGTCGACCGGGTCGAAGTAGTCCTTCCATCGGCTGATGCGGCCGTCCGGGGCGAATTCGAAGACGCCCGCGGCCTCGATCTCGACCGACTGGTCGCCCTGCACGAAGCGGTCGGTGCGCTCGTTCAGCACCGCGCCGTCCACCTCGGACTCCCGGTGGACCGTGAACGTCACCGAGTCGAGGCCCGTGAGGTGGCCGGCCACCGTTCCCCGGAGCACCTCGCGGCCTCGTTGGCGCCCGAGGGCCGTGCACTCCATCACCACGTCGTCGGTGACCAACGCGGCGGCGTCGTCGGGGTCGCCGGCACTGACGTGCCCGAGCAGCGCCCGAACCGTCGCGAGGCGACCCATGTGGACACGGTAAACCAACCGGCCTGACGGTGCGCCACGGCACCATGGCCTCGGCGGCGGTCGCCCCCCGCTCAGGCCCTCACGCGGCGCACAGCGTGGTGTCGCCAGGTGGGTTGGCCCAGGCGCTGCGGTCGAACGACAGATGACGCAGGGCCCGCACCCACTGAGCCCGACGCAGGGGTGCGTCCGGCCGGAACACCCCGCCGACGTGGAGCGCGCCGAGACCCTGGCGCTCCAGCCAGTCGACCGCAGGTGTGGCATCGACCGGGGCGCCGGGGGTGGGGGCGCCGTCGGCGGCGATGGGCTCGGGGCGGCGGTGCCCGGTGAGGTGCCACAGGGCCAGCGCCCCTTCGGCGCGCGTGACGGTCCCGTCCGGGTCGAAGGTGCCGTCGGGACGGGCGGGCAGGACGCCACCGGCCACCGCCCACGACGCCGCCTCTGCCACTTTCGCCGCCGTGGACAGGTCCGCGAAGTCCCGCGGCGGCGACGAAGGTCGCCCCACCAGGCGCCAGGCCCAGGACGACAGCTGGGCGCGGGTCACGGCCCGCGCCGGGCCGAAGGGCGCCGTCACCGCTCCGTTGAGCACGCCCCGGCCGGTGGCCCAACCGACCGCCACCGCCGACGCGGTGCCCGGGACGAGATCACCGAACGACACCGTGCCCCCGACCACGCACGCGAGGAACTCCGCGACCAGGGGCATCCCGGGGTCGAAGAAGCCAGTGGCGTCGTGCGTGCCTCCAGGGAAGGTGGCCAGCCGGCAATCCCCCCCGGCCGTGCGCCACCGGCGGCAGGTGTCCTCGGCCCACGGTGGAGGGATCACCGTGTCGGCGGAGCCGTGGAGCATCAGCACCCTGGCTCCGGCGGCACGCACGTCGGTGGGCAGGAAGCCGGAGACCGCGAGCACCGCCGCCACCGCCGACGACTCACCCGGGGTGCCGCTGGTGCCAGGGTCGTCGGGGCTCGTGGCCACCCGAAGGGCCGTGAGGGCACCCGCGGAGTGGCCGGCGACCGCGATCCGGTCGGGATCGAGGTGCAGCGCCGCGGCATGGGCCCGGAGCCATCGGACGGCCGCCTGCACGTCGTGCTGTGCCTCGAGCGACGCGACCGGGAACTCGGGGTAGGTGTCGGCCCGCAGGCGGTAGTTCACCGAGGCCACCACGAATCCCTGGTCGGCGAAGGCCCGCGCGGTGGCGGCGTACACCGGCTCGGCCTTGTCGCCGCGCGAGAACCCCCCGCCGTGCACGAGCACGAGCGCGGGCCGCGCCCCCGCCACCTCACCCGGCTCGTAGAGACCACCCGGCTCGTAGAGATCGAGGCGGAGCGTCTCGGTGACGCCGTGCTCGTCGGGGGCGGAGCCGAACACCAGGTCGCGGGTCACGACCACCGCGCTCTCCGCGCCGCCGGGATCGGCACCCGCCGCCGCCACCACGCCCGTGGCTCCGGCGCGGATGCCCCCACCGGCGACGAGCATCGCCACGAGGAGGGCCACCGAGCGGACGGTCCGGGAGGAGGGCACCCCCTCTCATCGTCACGCCCCGGCCCCGACTTGGGCCAAAAGACCTACGAGGTGGGTCGAACGGCCCAGGGCCCGACCATCCACGGTGCCACCCGGCCATCGCCCACCACGGTGTCGCCGATCCGAACGATGGGCCCGGCTGCCCTGGGCCGCGGATCGCCCGGGACCGGCGTAGTACCTTCGCCGTGGCCATGCTCCTCCCGTGCCGGACGCCCCAGTGAGCGCCGATCGCCTGCCCGCACCCGAGCGAATCGTCGTCGTGGGCAGCGTGTTCTCCTCCGAGGCCACGCTGCGGGCACTGCTCCGCGCCGGCGCCCCGGTCGTGGGGGTGGCCGGGCTCGCCCCCGACCACGCCCCGGGCGTGTCGGGCTACCGCGACCTCACCGCCGTCGCGACCGAGCACGGCGTGGCGTCGGTGGCCTTCCACCGTGTCAACGGGCCCGAGGTGGAGGAGCGGCTCCGCGAGTGGGCACCCGACCTCGTCTTCGTGGTGGGGCTGTCACAGCTCGTGGGCCCCGCGCTGCTCGCCCTTCCCTCGATCGGGACCGTCGGCTTCCACCCCACCCGCCTCCCCTACGGACGCGGTCGGGCGCCGGTGGCGTGGCTGATCCTCGAGCGGGGTCCCGCCGCGGCCACCTTCTTCCTCATCGACGACGGCGTCGATGCCGGCCCCATCGTCTGCCAGGAGCCGTTCGACGTGGCCGCCGATGCCACCGCCGCCGACCTCGAGCGCGACATCACCGCCGCCATCGAGTGCGGGTTGGCCTCGTGGGTCCCCGAACTGCTGGCGGGCCGGGCGATGGCCACACCGCAGGACGCCTCGGCCGCCACCGTGTTCGGGCGCCGGGCGCCGGCCGACGGCTGCATCGACTGGCAGCAACCCGCCGAGGCGGTCGACCGGCTGGTGCGGGCGTCCACCCGGCCGCACCCCGGGGCGTACACCTACCGCGGCGACGACCGCGTGACGGTGTGGGCCACCGCGTTGGCGCCCGACTCCCGCCACCACGGCGTTCCCGGCCGGGTCCTCGCCGTCCGCGACGACGACGGCGCGCTGCTGGTGCAGGCCGGCGACCAGCCGTTGTGGGTCCTCGACCACACCGAGGCCGACCCCAACGCCACCGGTTCGGGGCCGGCGCCCATCCCGGTGGGTGCCCTGCTCGGGTACCGCGCCGAGGACGAGGTGCACCGCCTGCGCCACCTCGTCGCCGACCTCGAAGCCCGTGTGGCCCGGCTCGAGACGGCGATGGATCCCCCAGAGGGGACCGCATGAACCTCGACGCTGGGGAGCGGAGCGGAGCAGCAGCGCGGACGAAGCGGATGGCGAAGCCGCTCGGACGAAGTCCGAGCCGATGTGAGGAGCGCCCGTGACCATCGACGCAGCGACCCCGAGCGTCTTGGTGGTCGCACCCCACGCCGACGACGAGGTGCTGGGCTGCGGTGGCTCGATGGCCCTGGCGGCGGCGCAGGGGGTCGAGGTGAACGTGCTGGTCGTCACCCGCGGCGACCCGTCGATCTTCCCCGACGAGATCACCGATGCCATCACGCGCGAGATGGAGGCCGCCCACCGCCTGCTCGGCGTGTCGCGATCGGTGCGCCTCGACTTCAACGCCCCCAAGCTCGACACGCTGGCCGAGCACGTGGTGGTCGACGCCATCTCGGCGGTGGTGGCCGACCTGCGTCCTGACACGGTGCTCATGCCACATCGCGGCGATCCCCACGTCGACCACAACGTGGTCACCCGGGCGGTCACGGTGGCCACCCGGCCGCAACCGGGCCAACCCGTGCGCACCGTGCTCGAGTACGAGACCGCGTCGGAGACCGAGTGGGCGGCCCCGGAGGCGGCCGCGTGGTTCGTGCCCAACGTCTACGTCGACATCGGCGGTCACCTCGAGGCCAAGCTCGAGGCCATGGCCTGCTACGCCAGCCAGGTGGGGACCTTCCCCCACCCCCGCTCGGTGGACTACCTGCGCCACCTGGCCCACGTGCGGGGCGGAGCGGTCGGCCTACCGGCGGCCGAGGCCTTCCGGCTCACCCGCACCACCGCGGGGGCGCCCCTCTGGTTCGGCGCCACCCCGGCCTGACCGGTCGGCACCACGCCGGCAGCCCGGATGATCCGTGGCCACTGCTTCTGGTGGCTCGAACCAGTCATCAGCGTCGCGATCCAGCCACCAGAACGACGGCGGGGCGCTCAGCCGGTCGTGGTCTGATCCGGGGCGCGGCGGGCCCGGCGGCGGCGCACGAGCAGGCGGACGAGGCGCATCAGCAGGAGGAGCACGAGCAGCGCCAGCGCGGCGGCGGACACGCCGGCCAGCACGAGCACCTTGGTGTCGCGCTCGCTCGAGGTCGCCGTCATCGTCACGGGGTCGTCGCCCAGGTCGGCCCGCCACGTCGCGCGGGGCGCGGCGCCCCCCTGGTCGCCGTTGGTGGTGAACTCGCCGGCGGGCAGCTGGGCGGTGACCGTCACCGACATGGTGTCGGACAGGGGCTCCCCCAACTGCTGTTCGAGCGAGCTCTGGTCCTGCCCGAAGGCCTCGACGCCCAGCACCGCGTCGAGATCGGCGTCGCTGAACGTGGACAGGCCGGCCGACAGGTCGAGGCGACCGCCGAAGGCCCAGGTGGTCTCGCCGAAGGTGTGGGTGCGGTCCACGACGATGGCGCGCAGCAGCCCGCCCCGTCCGCCGACCTCGCGCAGCACGGCCCGGCCCTGTTCGACGTCGGCGAAGGGCTTGCGGGCCGTGATGCGCACCCCGCCGTCGTCGGCCTCGGTGGGGCCCGTCACCTCCCAGCCGGTGGCCTCGAGGTCGCGGAACCGCAGGTCGTCGGCGAGGTCGGGCACCCGGGCGGCGGCGTCGCGGTCGAGCACCACGGTGACCGTCACCGCCCCCGAGCCGTCCTCGCGCAGGGCCACGCCGATGTCGGCGTCGACCTGGCAGCCGGCCAGGACGGCCACCAGCGCCGCCACCCCCAGCAAAACGCGAACTCGACGCAACCGCTGTCGCATGCCGACAGTTATTGCGTCGAGTTCGGGTCTGGCAGGTCGGGCAGGGTTACTCGGCGACGGGGCTGGCGCCGTCGGCGGCCTCGGCCATCTCGAGGCTGGGGGGCTCGAAGCCCTCGCGAGGTGTGAAGGTGATGACCGTCTCGCCCTTGGGCGACTCGGGATCGACCTCGGCGTCGACCAGGATGATCTGGCCGGCACGGAACTCCTTCCAGAGCAGCCGCTCGGACATCGGGTCCTCCACCAGGCGCTGGATCGCTCGACGGAGGGGGCGGGCGCCCATGGTGGGGTCGTAGCCCTCGTTCGCCAGCTTGACCTTCGCCGCGTCGGTGAGCTCGATACCGAGGCCCTGGCCCTGGAGCTGGACCGTGAGGCGCTTGATCATGAGGTCGACGATCTGGATGACCTCGTCGCGCGACAGCTCGTGGAACACGATCGTGTCGTCGATGCGGTTCAGGAACTCAGGCCGGAAGTGCTGCTTGAGGGCGTCGTTGACCTTCTCCTTCATGCGCTCGTAGGTGACGGCGCCCTCGTTGGTGCCGAAGCCCAGCTTGGACTTGCGCAGGTCGGCGGTGCCGAGGTTGGAGGTCATGATCAGCACGGTGTTGCGGAAGTCGACCGAGCGGCCCTGCGAGTCGGTGAGGCGGCCCTCCTCCAGGATCTGGAGCAGCGTGTTGAACACGTCGGGGTGGGCCTTCTCGATCTCGTCGAAGAGCACCACCGAGAAGGGCTTGCGGCGCACGGCCTCGGTGAGCTGGCCGCCCTCTTCGTAGCCGACGTAGCCGGGGGGCGAGCCCACCAGCCGGCTGACCGTGTGCTTCTCCATGTACTCGGACATGTCGAGCTGGATCAGCGACTGCTCGTCGCCGAACAGGAACTCGGCCAGCGTCTTGGCCAGCTCGGTCTTGCCCACGCCCGACGGGCCCAGGAAGATGAACGAGCCGCTCGGGCGCTTGGGGTCCTTCAGGCCGGCCCGGGTGCGGCGGATGGCCTGGCTGACGGCCTTGATCGCGCTTTCCTGGCCGATGACCCGCTTGTGCAGCTCGTCCTCCATGCGGAGGAGCTTGGCCGTCTCGGCCTCGGTGAGCTTGTAGACGGGGATGCCGGTCCAGATGGACAGCACCTCGGCGATGGCCTCCTCGTCGACCTCGTCGAACAGGTCGACGCCCGAGGCCTTCATCTCGACTTCCTTCTCCTCGCGCTGGCCGAGGAGCTCCTTCTCGCGGTCGCGGAGCTGGCCGGCCTGCTCGAAGTTCTGGGCCTCGACCGCCTCCTTCTTCTCCTGGACGACCTGGGCGATCTGGTTCTCGAGCTCCTTGAAGTCGGCGGGCGTCTCCATGCGCTTGATGCGCAGGCGGGCGCCGGCCTCGTCGATGAGGTCGATGGCCTTGTCGGGCAGGTGGCGGTCGGAGATGTAGCGGTCGGCCAGGTTGGCCGACGCCACGAGGGCCTGGTCGGTGATGGTGACCCGGTGGTGGGTCTCGTAGCGGTCGCGCAGGCCCTTCAGGATCTCGATGGTGTGGGCCACGGTGGGCTCCTCCACCTTGATGGGCTGGAAGCGACGCTCGAGGGCGGCGTCCTTCTCGAGGTGCTTGCGGTACTCGTCGAGGGTGGTGGCCCCGATGGTCTGCAGCTCGCCCCGGGCCAGCATCGGCTTGAGGATCGAGGCCGCGTCGATGGCGCCCTCGGCGGCACCCGCACCCACCAGGGTGTGGATCTCGTCGATGAACAAGATGATGTCGCCGCGGGTGCGGATCTCCTTCAGGACCTTCTTGAGGCGCTCCTCGAAGTCGCCCCGGTAGCGCGACCCGGCCACGAGGGCACCGAGGTCGAGCGTGTAGAGCTGCTTGTTGGTGAGCGTCTCGGGCACCGTGTCGTTGGCGATGGCCTGGGCCAGGCCCTCGACGATGGCGGTCTTGCCCACACCGGGCTCGCCGATGAGCACCGGGTTGTTCTTGGTGCGGCGCGACAGCACCTGCATCACCCGCTCGGTCTCGCGGGCGCGGCCGATGACCGGGTCGAGCTTCTTGTCGCGGGCCAGCTGGGTGAGGTTGCGCCCGAACTGGTCGAGCACCAGCGAGCCCGACTGGGCGCCGGCCTCGCTGCCGCTGCCGGTGGTGGCGCCGGCCTTCTCCTGGCCGCCGGGGCCCGAGTAGCCGGAGAGGAGCTGGATGACCTGCTGGCGCACGCGGGAGAGATCAGCGCCGAGCTTGACCAGGACCTGGGCGGCCACGCCCTCGCCCTCGCGGATGAGGCCGAGCAGGATGTGCTCGGTGCCGATGTAGTTGTGGCCGAGCTGCAGCGCCTCGCGGAGCGACAGCTCGAGCACCTTCTTGGCGCGCGGCGTGAAGGGGATGTGGCCGCTGGGCGACGAGCCGCCCTGGCCGATGATCTCCTCGACCTGGCTGCGCACGGCCTCCAGCGAGATGCCGAGCGACTCCAGCGCCTTGGCCGCGACGCCCTCGCCCTCGTGGATCAGCCCGAGCAGGATGTGCTCGGTGCCGATGTAGTTGTGGTTGAGCAGCCGCGCCTCTTCCTGGGCCAACACGACGACTCGACGGGCTCGATCGGTGAACCGTTCGAACAAGAGAACTGCCTCCCTACCACAGGGGTTACGTGAGGTGAGTCTACCGGTGGACTCTCCCTCCGCACGTCGGTCGATTCGTGGGCGCTCTGGAGGCTTCCGGCCGATCCCCGGCGCAGCGTGCCCCCTGCGACGCGGATCGCGGCGCACGCCCGAGGCCCCCGGGCTACAATCCGACCCGTCGGCCCCGCAGCCCGGGGACCAGGGTCGACCGGCCGGGGGGCGCGTGAGCGAGTCGAAGAGCACGGCCGCACAGGCAGTGGGGCGGAGCCCGGCGACCGCGCTCGCGGCGTTCGGCGCCGGAGCCGCGACCGCCGTGTTGCTCGGCGTCTACGGCCGCGTGCACGACCCGACCGGCGAGACCGCGCTCACCGCGTTGTTCTCCGGGCAGATCCAGTTCAAGGTGTGGATGGCCACCCTCGCGGTGCTGTTCGCGGTCGCACAGGTGATCAGCGCGCTGCGGATGTACGGGCGCTTCCGCGCACCCGCCCCGCCGTGGCTCGGCGACATCCACCGCCTCACGGGGACGCTGGCCCTCCTGTGCACGCTACCCGTGGCGTACCACTGCCTCTGGTCGATCGGCTTCTCGGCCGATGCCGGGTTCACCCGTGTGTTCATCCACTCCGTGGCGGGATGCCTGTTCTACGGCGTGTTCGTGGTGAAGGTCGTCGCGGTGCGAGCGGGGAAGCAGCTGGGCTGGGCGCTGCCCCTGCTCGGTGGAAGCGCCTTCACCCTGCTGGTCCTGCTGTGGTTCACCAGCAGCTACTGGTTCCTCACCACCTTCGACGGGAAGCTGTCGTGAGCGATCACCGCCCTCGCGCGCTGGGCGTCGTCGTCACCGTCGCCGAGGTGGTGACGCTGCTGGCCGTGGCGCTGTTCGTGGTGATGCTGTTCGCCAACGAGCCCGACGGCGCCGGGACCGCGACCGTGGCGTCGGGAGCAGACGGAGGGAACGACGCCGGCGCGGGCGGGGGGATCGACGGCGCGGCCGTGTACGCCCAGCGGTGCGCCGTGTGCCACGGCGCCAGCGGCGAGGGCGGCGTCGGGCCCACACTCGCCGGCGGGGCCGTGGTCGAGGCCTTCCCCGATGCCGCCGACCAGATCGCCGTGGTCACCGAAGGCCGCGGCGGCATGCCCGACTTCGGCACTGCGCTCTCGCCCGAGGAGATCGACGCGGTCGTGCGCTACACGAGGAGCCTCTGATGGCCGCCGACGCCGGACGACGCGTCCCCGCGCTCCCCGTCACCACCCTCCCCGTCACCACCCTCCCCGTCACCACCCTGCTCGTCGTCACCCCCTGTTCGCCACCCTGCTGTTCGCCGTCCTCCTGCTCCCGCTCGCCCCCCTGGGCATCGACTCGCCGGTCGGCGACCGCTGGGTCCCACCTGCGGCCGCCTCGGTGGCGGGGGCGCCGACCGACCACGACGGTGAGATCTTCAGCTTCGGCATCACGGTGCCACCCGAGCCGATCACCGTGGGTGACCGCATCACCTTCCCGAACAACTCGGACCGGCCACACACGATCACCGACCGAGGCAGCACGTTCGACACCGGCGAGATCGCGCCGGGGACGTCGGCGACGGTCACCTTCGACACCCCGGGCCGGGTGGAGATCTTCTGCCAGATCAACCCGTCCACCATGAACGCGATCGTCGTGGTCGACCCCGGCGACTCGCCGCCCCCTCGTACCCGGGTGCAGCTCTACGACGAGTTCCGCGAGGGCGAGACGCGCCGGTTCGACCCTGCCGACCTGAGGGTCGACGCCGGCACCGAGATCACCGTGGCCAACGTGGGTGGCCTCGAGCACACACTCACCGCCGAGGACGGCTCGTTCACCACCGGGCCCGTCGCTCCCGGCGAGGAGCAGGGCCGGTTCGCCGGCACGAGCGCCACGCTGACCCTCGAGGACGGCGGCACCTTCGCGTTCTTCTGCGAGTTCTTCCCCGACGAGATGCGGGGCACCATCGAGGTCGTGGCCAAGGAGCCCGAGGTCACGACCACGACCGGGCCCGACCCCCCGCCCACGACCGGACCGCCCGGCGGCGAGGAGGCTGCCGCGGCGGCCCCGGGCGACGGCGGCACCGACGCGGGCGCGGTCGCGGGTGCCGTGCTCGTCCTCGTTGCGGGGCTCGCGGCGATCGCCGTCGCGCTCGCCGGCCGGCGACCGGCGAAGGAACCGTCCGGCCAGGCCTTCTGAGGGAGGGCCGTCACTCGGCGGCTGCACGTCAGCGGTTGGGGCACATCAGCGACTCCCGAATACGCTCCCCAGGTGGCCGACAACCCGCTGCTCGCCATTCCTGGCATGGAGGCCGGCCTGGCACGGGTCGAGACCGCGCTGCGGTCGTCGGTGGTGTCGGACGACCCGTTCCTCACCGAGGTTGCCAGCCACCTGATCACCGCCGGCGGCAAGCGGGTGCGCCCCGCGTTCGCCCTCGCCGCCGCGGCGACGGGCCTGGGCGATCCGGCCTCGGGGAACCGGGCCGACGTCGTCTCCGACGAGGTGGTGCTGGGCGCCGTGTCGGTCGAGCTGGTCCACCTGGGCTCGCTCTACCACGACGACGTCATGGACGAAGCCACCACCCGGCGCACCGTGGAGAGCGTGAACGCCAAGTGGGGCAACCTGCAGGCCATCCTCGCCGGCGACTTCCTCCTGGCCCGGGCCTCGGAGATCGCCGCATCGCTCGGCACCGAGGTGGCCGGGCTGCTGGCCGCCACCATCGGCCGCCTGTGCGAGGGCCAGGTCCGCGAGCTGCGCGACACCTACAACGTGGGCCGCACCGAGGCCGACTACCTGTCGTCCATCGAAGGCAAGACCGCGTCGCTGTTCGCGTCGGCCTGTCGCATCGGTGCCATCGTGGGCGACCTGCCCCGCCCCGAGATCGAGGCGCTCACCGAGTTCGGCCTGCGCTTCGGCATGGCGTTCCAGATCGTGGACGACATCCTCGACGTCACCGCCACTGACGAGCAGCTGGGCAAGCCGGCGGGCCACGACCTGGTCGAGGGCGTCTACACGCTGCCCGTCATCCGCACGCTGTCGGCCGGCGACGCCGACGAGCTCGCGGCGCTCCTGGGCGGCCCGCTCGACCCCGACCAGCTGAACCGAGCCCGGGCGGTGGTGCGGGCCAACGGCTCGGTGGCGGGCTCGCTCGAGACCGCCGGCCAGTACGCGCAGTCGGCCATCGCCAGCCTGGAGCCGCTGCCGCACGCCACCGCCGCCATCCAGCTGGGCGAGGCGGCGCAGCACCTGCTCGACGGCGTCCGCGCCGCGGCGTAGGCCCGCCAGAGCGTGTGCACGAACGACCGATCGCCAACTGTTCTGCTGGGGGTCAGGCCGCTACGGCGCCCTCGGCGACGGCAGCGAGCACGTGGACCGGTACTCGCCCTCGCCGGTGGTGGGCGCGAACGACTGGCTCTCGGTCGACGCTGGCGGTGACCACGCGTGCGGTCGGCGCACCGACTGGCACATGTACTGCTGGGGCCGCGACAGCGCCGGGGAGGTCGGTGACGGCGACACCCAGCTCGACACCTCCATACCTGTCCGGGTCCTCATCGAGGGCACCAGGTGGACGAGTCTGTCCAGCGGATCCGCTCACACGTGTGCCCGCCGGGCCAGGGGCCGGCTCTACTGCTGGGGCTGGGATCGCTACGGCCAGATCGGCGACGGCGGGCCCTATGTGAACCACCTCTCGCCCGTAGCGGTGGCCGGCTGACCGAACCGCCGGGCTGTCGAGCAGCCACGGGGCGGTAGCTTCCCGACATGCTCGCCAGCAGCGAGGGGTCGTCGCTTACCCGGGGGATGCTCACCGGGGTGGCCGCCTACCGGTGGCTGGCCTGGGGATGGATGGCCACCCTCGTGGTGGTGGACCGGGGCGAGCTCGAGGAGCCGGGGGTGGCCGTCGTGCTGCTCGGGGCCGCCCTGGCCGTCACCGTGCTCGCGACCATCCTGCTGCGCCGCGAGCCCGCGCTCCTCCTGAGCCCGTGGATGGTGGCACTCGAGTTGGCCGTCGCGGTGGCCCTGTCGATCGCCGACCCCATCGCCTACGCGGAAGGCCACTCGCAGTCGCTGGGCTCGGCCTGGCCCATGGCCGGCATCCTGTCGGCCGGGATCGCGTTCGGCGGGGCGGCCGGGGCGGTCGCCGGCGGGGCGGTGGGGCTGGCCCGGCTCACCGGCGACCTGGTCGCCGGCGGCGCCTGGCCCCAGGACCGGGTGCTGTCGGCCGTGTCGACCATCGTCCTCTACGCCCTGGCCGGTGGCGCCGCGGGCTTCGCGGCGGCGCAGCTCCGGAAGGCCGAGCGCGACATCGCCCTCGCCGAGGCCCGCGCCGAGGTGGCCGCCACGCTGCACGACGGGGTGCTCCAGACCCTCGCCCTGGTCCAGCGGCGCGCCGGCGACCCCGACCTGGCCCACCTCGCCCACGACCAGGAGCGCGAGCTGCGCGACTTCCTCGCCGGCCGGCGGGAGGCCCCCGACGGGTTGGCGCCCTCCCTGCGGGCCGCGGCGGCGCGTTTCGAGGACCGCTTCGGCGGCCGGGTCGACGTGGTGCTGGCCCAGGACCTTCCCGAGCCCGACCCGGCCGTGGTCGACGCCCTCGGCGGCGCCGTGGCCGAGGCACTGGCCAACGCCGGCCGCCACGGCGGCGCCGGTCGAGTCACCGTGTACGCCGAGCCCGGCGACGGCGGCTTCGACCCTGCGAGCAGGCCGGGAGGCGTGTTCTGCTCGGTCAAGGACGACGGCGCGGGCTTCGACCCCGCGGTCACCCCGGAGGGCACCGGCATCACCCACTCGATCCGGGCCCGGCTCGCGTCCGTCGGCGGCCGCGTGGAGGTCGAAAGCCGTCCCGGCCGGGGCACCGAGGTGCGGCTGTGGGCCCCGCTCGCGTGAGCCCGCTCCGATCGCTCCGGCCATCGACTGGGGCGCAGCACCGCGATGCGCCGGGGGCTCCACCGAGGAGATGATCCGGGGGACGTCGCGGGGCGAATGCCCGGCATGACCTTCGACGAGCTGATGGCCACGACGCAGCGACTCAACGTCTCGGTCGAGGCGCTCGCCGCCGTGGCCGCCTGCCTGCGGCTGCGGGCCGACGGCATGGCGGCGCCCCCCGCTGTCGACCGCCTGGCCCACGAGGCCGCCACGCTGGTGGGCATCGACGATCTCGAGCAGATGACGCCCGAGCAGTGCCAGATGGCGGTCGGTGCCGTTCGCGCCTTCTTCCGCCAGGCCGCCGAGCTGATCGACGCACCCGACCGACCGTGCGGGTGGATCACCGACGACCCCTCAGTGCTCCAGAGCCAGGGCCGGGCCTCGATGATGGTGGCCGGCCTGCTGGCGTCGCTCGCACCCGGGGTGGGCGACCTCGACCGGCGCCTGCGCTCGGGGTCGCCGGCCCTCCTGGACCTCGGCACGGGCACCGGCTGGTTGGCCATCGCGCTGGCCGAGACGTTCCCGACCGCCACGGTGGTCGGGGTCGACGTGGCCGACGCTCCCCTGGCGCTCGCCCACACCAACCTGGCGTCGTCGGGCGTTGCCGACCGGGTGTCGTTCCGCCACGGCGACGCCGCCCACCTCGTCGACGAGGCCACCTTCGACCTGGTCTGGGTGCCGGGCCCGTTCCTCACCGAAGCCGCGGTGCCGGCGGTGCTGCAGGCCACCCACCGGGCGCTCCGCCCCGGGGGCTGGGTGATGTTCGGTCGCTACGCCGGACCCGACGATCCCCTGGCCGCCACCCTCGTCGACCTGCGGACCGTGCGCTCGGGCGGCCACCCCTGGCGGGCCGGCGACGTCGAGGCCCTCCTCGCCGCCCACGGCTTCACCGAGGTCATCACACCGCAACGCACCTGGGCGGCACCGATGGCCTTCTCCTTCGGTCGCCGCGCCTGAGCGCCCCCGGGCGCCGGAGTGGTTGAATCAGGCCATGACCGTCCCCGATCGCATACGCGATCTCGACACCCGCCGGTCGTGGGCCCGGGCACGGGCCCCGCTCTGGTTCGCCGTCGGCACGGTGATGACCGCCCTGTTCAACGCCTCGCTGGTGCTGCTGGCGCTGGCCGCCGCGGCCCGCTTCTGGTCGTGGATCAGCGGCGACGGGTTCACCGACTCGCCCCTGTGGGACTACCTCGGCGTCGGCGCGGTGGCGGTGGTCGCCGGTGCGTTCGCGCTCTCGGTCTTCTACCTGCTGGTGCACGTGGTGTCGGCCGCGCCGCACCAGGTGCTCGATGCCGTCGGCGCCAAGCAGCTGAACCGCGGCATCCTCGACCAGGTCGACAACGTGATCGACGGCCTCGCCATCGGACTGGGCGTGGGGGGCGACCCCCCGGAGCTCTGGCTGATCGACGACCCGGCACCCAACGCCCTGTCGCTGCGCAGCCGGAAGCGCAAGGTGCTCGCGATCACCA
This sequence comes from Acidimicrobiales bacterium, assembly GCA_044221555.1. GTDB lineage: Bacteria > Actinomycetota > Acidimicrobiia > Acidimicrobiales > DATDAH01 > JAEUJM01. The sequence goes on along the minus strand of JBGAOY010000014.1, from coordinate 76,915 downwards.
GTGGGCTCACCACCTTCCCCCGCGACGAGCTCGAGGCGGTCTGCGCCCACGAGATGGCCCACCTGCACGCTTCCGACGCCCAGTGGGTCACCGCCGCCGGCGCCTCGGTCCAGCGGGCCCGGCGCTACGCCAAGCTCGTGTCGGCGGCCGGCGTGGGCATCGTCGTCATCGTGTTCTGGCTGGCCGACAAGGGTGGCTTCCTGCCCTCCGCGGCGGCGTTCGGCGCGGCGATGGCCGCGTTGGGCGGCGCCGCCGCCTTCCTGCTGTCGCGCATGAGCCAGCGCATCCGCAGCGAGGCCGACGACGTGGCCGACGTGGTGGCGGTCCACCTCTGCAAGAACCCCTTGGGCCTCGGTCGCGCCCTCGATCGCATCGGCGCCGACCACCGCCACGTGCGACGCAACAGCTGGCGCGCCGAGCTGCTGTGGTTCGAGACCACCGAGGAGGAGGTCTCGGTCGGCGCCGTCACACGCGGGAATCGTGAGATCGACCGGCGGGCCCAGGCCGCCTACGCGACCGCGAACGAGCAGCGCCCCGCGGAGGCTGCCGCCGCCATCGCCGCGGCCACGCAGGCAGCAGCGGTCAGCCTCGGGGCCGCCGGCGTGCCCAACCCGGGTGAGTCGTTCCCGGTCACCGGCGCCACCGCCGGCACGGGGTTCGAGCCCGTCACCGAGTTGCGTGCGCAGGGCGCACCACAGCCATCGCCTCCCCCACCATCGCCTCCCCCACCACCGCCTCCCCCACCACCGGTCCCACCGTCCGGCCCACCCCCAGGCGCCACCTCGCTGTGACCGCCGCGGTGCGGGTCGTGGTGGCCGACGACCACCCGATCTGGCGCTCGGGCCTGCGCGCCGACCTGGGTGACAACTTCCACGTCGTGGGCGAGGCGGGCGACGCCACCGAGGCGGTCACCGTGATCCGGCGCGAGCACCCCGACCTGGTCCTGTGCGACCTGCACATGGGGGGCGGGGGTGGCCTGCACGTGGCCCGCACCTGCGGCGAGGAGACCCGCATCGTGATGCTCACGGTGTCGGAGGCCGAGCGCGACCTGCTCGACGCGATCGCGGCCGGGGCGGTCGGCTACCTGGTGAAGTCCACCCCACCCGAGGAGCTGCGCCGGGCGCTCTGGCGGGCGGCGCAGGGCGAGCCGGTCTTCTCACCCCAGCTGGCCGCCCTGGTCCTGGGCGAGTTCCGCCGCCTGACCAGGACGTCGGGCGGCGCCACCCAGGCGCTGTCCGACCGGGAACGCGAGGTGCTGCAGCACGTGGCCCGGGGCCACAGCTACCGGGAGATCGGCGACGAGCTCCACATCGCACCGAAGACGGTGGAGAACCACGTGCGCAACATCCTGGCCAAGCTCCACCTCAGCCGGCGCCACGAACTGGTCCGCTACGCCGTCGAGCACGGCATCGAGTAGGCCCAAACGCCGCCCGGCGACCACGCCATCGCCGCAGCTGCACCCGCGGGTACTGCGGGAGGGGTAGGTAGGGTAGACAGACCCGTGACCCGTTGGTTCACACCGGAGGAACCCGATGCCTGATGCACCGAGCGTGGCTCCTCATCTCAATGGACACGCCCCGGCCGATCACCTCAATGGACACGTTGCGGCCCCCGCCAACCGTCCCGTGGGACGAGCAGAGGTGATGGAGGCGGTCCTGCAGGCCGCCACCGAGCTGTTCTCCGAGAAGGGCCCCGACGCCGTCACCGTGCGCCAGGTCGCCGATCGAGCCGGTGTCAACCACGCGCTCATCCATCGCCACTACGGCACCAAGGAGGAGCTGCTGCGGGTCGTGCTGGCCCAGGCCGTCGAGCAGATGAGCGCGGTGTCACAGGGCATCTCGAACAGCCGGGAGGACATCGCTCCGATCGTCACCGCCCTGCTCGAGCAGGAACCGGCCATCCGCCTCCTGGCCTGGGCCATCCTGTCGGGCTACCCGGTCGAGCGCATCTGGCCCGAGTACCCGGCCTTCCGGCGGGTGCAGGCGGTACTCGCTGCCGAGCAGGTGGACGCCGACGGCCAGCGGGAAGACCCGCGGATCGCCGCGGTCACCGGCTCGGCGCTCGTGCTCGGCTGGGTCATCTTCGCGCCGTTCTTCGAGCGGGCCGCCGGGCTCACCGACATCGACGGCTTCGACCCGGAAGCCATGCTCAACACGGCGGTGCAGCACCTGTTCGACCGCGCCCGCTGAAGGCGCCGAGCGCGGCGGCGCACCGACGCGCCCGCCCCGGTGGCCGGCAGCCGGGGCCGGTTCAGGCCGTGTCGCCGGCGGCCGGCGGTCCTGCGGGGACCACCGGCTCGTGGTCCCGAGGGGCTGTCGACGCTTCGTCACCGGGCGCCACGGTGTCGGGGAGGCCCTTGGTGGTGGCCAGCGACACGAGGGCGAGGAACGCCGCCGCCAGCAGACCGGCTTTCAGGGCCTGCAGCATCGCCTGCTCGTAGTCCTCGACGATGGCCTGGGTCTGGGCCTCGTCGAGGCCCGAGTCCCGCACCGCGGCCTCGACCTGATCCGAGGCCACGAAGTCGATGCCGGTGCCCACGGCGACCGCGACCTGGGCCGCCACCTCGTCGTTCACCCGTTCGTCGGCGGCGACACCCCGCACGAACGCAGTGGTGAGGCCGGTGAGCACGAGGGCGCCGATGAGGGCGACACCGAGCGACGAGCCGAGCTGCTGGCCGGTGTACTGCAGTCCGCCGGCCTCACCGCGGCCGGATGCGTCGACCGACGACTGCACCACGTTCCCGAGTTGCGACACCATGAGACCCATCCCGGCGCCGAGCACCGCCATCGCGAACGCGAACGACCCCTCGGCGAGATCGGGCTGCACGGTGGCGAGCAGGGCGAGGACGGCCACCACGATCGTCCACAGTCCGGCTCGGACGATCGTCCGCACCGAGAAGCGGGACGACAGGCGCGAGCCCACTGCGGAGGCGATGAACATGGTGACCGAGACCGGCAGCATCTTGATGCCCGTCTCGAGGGCGTCGAGACCGAGCACGATCTGCAGGTAGAGGGGGATGGTGAAGAACACCCCCATGAGGATCAGGTTCTGGGTGAACAGGCCCATCAGCCCCGACCGCAGCGGCACGATCTTCACCAGGTCGAGGTGCACCAACGGGTCGCGGTCGGTGGCCTCCCGGTGCCGCTGCCACCAGACGAACGACCAGATCAGGCCGGCGCCGGCGCCGATGACGAACAGCGTGGCCGAGAAGCCGAACGGCTCCACCGGCGAGTCCTTGGGCTGCACCCAGCCCCAGGTGCTCGATTGCAGGGTGCCCAGCACGATCAACCCGAGGCCCGATGCGGAGAGCACCGTGCCCACCCCGTCGAGCTTGGGGGCCACCCCCACCCGGGGGGCGTCGGCCACCTTCCGGGACATGACCAGGATGATCAGCACCAGCACCACCTCGCCGGCGAACACCACCCGCCAGCTGAGTTCGGTGGTCGCCCAGCCGCCGAGGATGGGCCCCACGGCGATCCCCGCGCCGGCGACGCCGCCGATCACCGCGTAGGCCACCTTGCGCTCGGCACCTTCGAAGTTGCCGGCGATCAGCGCGGCCATGGCCGGGAGCACCAGTGCGGCGCCCAGGCCCTCGAGGATGGACCAGCCGAGGGTCAGGATCCCCACCGTGGGCGCCAGCGCGGTCATCGCCGAGCCGCAGCCGTAGATCACCAGGCCGATGACGAAGGCCCGGCGCCGGCCGATGATGTCGCCGATCTTGCCCCCGGTGAGCATGAACATGGCCATGACCAGGCAGTAGAGGGTGATGACGGACTGGATCGTCGTGACCGTGGTGTCGAAGTCTTCGACCAGCGTGCTGATCGACACGTTCATCACCGATTGGTCGAGGACCATCACGAACTGAGCGATCGCCAGGGCGACCAGCGGCAACCAACGTTTCATCGAGAGCTCCTCGTCGTGTCCGCCCGTGGCGCCATGCCTGTGTGATCCTGCCACGCGGCCGGGCACCGCAACGGCGCCGAAGCACCGACCGGCCTGGTGCTCCGGTGTCCCTTCGTAGCCCTCCAACGGCGGCGTTCGCGCCATCCTCCACATTCGACGGAGCCGTGGCGTGGGTTCGGGCCGGAATCCGAGAACGTTGTGCTGAACGCCGTTCTGTCTCCACGTCCTAGCATCGGCCCGCTGCCGGCACCGGCAGGGGACGATGGGAGCACGACGTGGCGGATGCCAGCACCAGCGGAGCCGGGCGCCACGAACTGAGCGCTCGGCAGCGGGAGAAGCCAACTTCATCTGGTCGGTGAAGGAGACCCTTCGCGACCACTACAAGCGCCACCAGTACCAGGACGTGATCCTGCCGTTCTGCGTGCTACGTCGCCTCGACCGCGTGTTGGAGGACACGAAGGCTGCTGTGGTGGCCAAGGCCGACGAGCTCGGCTCGGACAAGTGGGACGCCGCCACCGATGTGTTGGCCCACGTTGCCGGCCAGCCGTTCTGGAACGCGTCGAAGTTCACGTTCGCCAACCTGCTGGCGGACCAGCACAACATCCGCCGCAACGTGCACGCCTACGTCTGGATGAAACGTACCGTAGGTCCGCCTGCTGCGACGAGCCCTTAGGGAGGGCAGCCGCTACTTCCGTATTCTGGAAGATATACTCCGATTTGTGGAACGAACCGGCACGCCAGATCTACTTCCGATCTTTCGCTCTCGCCAGCAGGCAGAACTACTCGCGGACATCCTGGATGATCCCCAGCGGGAGCAGTCGCTGGCTGACCTGACCGCTCGGCTCGGCATCCCATCACCCTCGGTCCACCGGGAGGTCGAGCGGGCGGAGCAAGCGGGCATCGTGCGCTCACGCCGGGTGGGCAAGACGCGCTTGGTCAGCGCCGATACGACCAGTCCCTACTTCGCTCCCCTCCGCGAACTGCTCGTCCGGGCGTTCGGGGTGCCGGCGCGAGTCCGCAGTGCACTCGACGGTGTTGCCGATATCGACGAGGCATACATCTTCGGATCCTGGGCGGCACGGTGGCACGGGGAGCGGGGCACGCGCCCGGTCGGTGACATCGACGTGCTGGTTCTCGGCCACCCGGATCGTGATCAGGTGTACACCGCCATGCACCGAGTCGGCCTCGAGCTCGGCCGGGAGGTGCAGGTGCAGATCCGGGCCTCGGACTGGCTACGTGACGGAACCGGGTCCTTCCACGACACGGTTGCCGACCGAGCGCTCGTGCAGGTGATCCCGTCGCAGGTTCAGGACAGGAACGCCTGAACGTCCGACACCGCACGCTCTGCCAGTTGAGTCGCCCACCGGGCCGCATCCTCATCGACCTCGACAGGGCGGTCGATGTCGAGGTACTCGAGTCCGTTGCGAGTCCCGCGGATCACGCCGGCCGTCTGAGCGGAGAACACCTCGCCTGCCTCGCCCAGGACAGCGCCGGCCAAGACAAAGGTGGCTTCGTGCGCACCACGGCTCGCCAGTATGCGAAACCCGGCGTCGAGCACCACCGCCTCGGCGGCGTGACGATAGATGTCGTAGGCGGTGTTGTAGGCGACACGCCATTGCCCAGCATTCAGAACGGGCTCCAGGACGGCGAGTTCCTGCTGTGCCTGGGACAACCACTGCACCGCTGTCGTCCGCAGATCACCGTCGACGTCGTCGCTGATGTTGCCCCTGTCGCGATACAGCTCGACCACACGGGAGAGACGGTCGTCGGGCACTCTCCGAACCTACCGGCGACTCGCCGCCAAAGCCGCCCCAGCACTTGCCGGTGAGCACGACCTACGGTGACCGGCACGCTGCGGCGCGGTCGCGGCACCCATCGGCGAGAGCGATCGTGGAGGTTCGATGCCGGCGCACGTGTCCGAGCAGCAGCTCGAGACCGATGTCGTCGACGCGCTCACCACCGCCGGCGGCTACACGCTCGGCGCAAACGGGCACTACGACGTCGACCAGGGCTTCGACACGGCCGAGCTGCTTGCATTCCTCGGCGCCACCCAGGGCGAACGCTGGGAGGAGCTGAAGGTCCGCCACGGCGGCGACCCCGACGAGGCGCAGGTCCGGTTCTGCTGCGGCTGGTCGACGAGCTGGATCGTCGAGGCACGCTCGACCTGCTGCGCAAGGGCATCGACGACCAGGGCCTGCACTTCGACCTGGCCCACTTCCGGCCGGCGCACGCCAAGAACCCCGAGCTGATCGACCTCTACGGCAAGAACCGGCTGACCGTCACCCGCCAGCTGCGTTACTCGGACCAGCACGGCAACAGCGTCGACCTGTGCTTGTTCGTCAACGGCCTACCAGTGGCCACCGTCGAGCTGAAGCACCACCTGAACGGCCAGAGCGTCGACCACGCCATGGAGCAGTACCGAAGTGACCGCGACCCGCGTGACCTGCTCTTCCGACGCACGCTCGTGCACTTCGCCGTGGACACCCGCCTCGCGTACATGACCACTCGTCTTGATCGGGGCGACACCGGGTTCCTGCCCTTCAACCGCGGCAGCGACCCCGGTCAGATGTCGTGCGGTGCCGGCGACCCGCTCAATCCCGATGGCTACGCCACCTCCTACCTGTGGGAGCGGGTCTGGGCCTACGACGGTTGGCTCGCTGCACGACGCCACGCACACCAAGGTGTTCGACAAGGTGATCGTCGTGACGGATCGCCGGGCGCTCGACACCCAGCTGCGGGCCACGGTCTCGCAGTTCGAATCCGTCCCCGGCACCATCGTCACCGTCGAGGAGGGCAAGCGCTCGAAGTCCGAGCAACTCGCCGCCGCGCTCGGCGGCAAGGCCCAGATCGTCACTGTCACCCTCGAGACCTTTCCCTACGTCATCGCCAAGCTCGATGACGTCGACCTCTCTGGTCAGCGCTTTGCCGTGATCGTGGACGAGGCCCACAGCTCGCAGACCGGCGACGCCGCCGCCGCCCTCAAGCAGGCGCTCGGGGCGAAGGCCCGAGACCTCCCCGGCGACGACGGGGAGATGGATGCCGAAGCCGCGCTCGCCGCTGTCGCGGCCGCTCGGGGTCGGCAGCCGAACCTCAGCTTCTTCGCCTTCACCGCCACCCCGAAGGAGCGCACGGTCGAGCTGTTCGGCGTGTCGGGGCCGGACGGCACGAAGCGGCCGTTCCACCTCTACACGATGCGCCAGGCCATCGAGGAGAAGTTCATCCTCGACGTGCTGGCCAACTACGCCACCTACGGCACCTACTTCCGGCTCGCCACCGTGGACGGCGACACCGAGGTCGAGGTGGGGAAGGCCGGCGCCGCCATCCGCCGGTTCATCTGGCAGCACCCCCAGATGATCGGCCAGAAGGCAGCCATCATCGTGGAGCACTTCCGCTCCCACACCGCCAAGGCGCTCGGCGGGCGCGCCAAGGCGATGGTGGTCACCGAGTCCCGCGCCTCGGCCGTTCGCTACAAGCAGGCCATCGACCACCACATCGCCACACAGGGCTACACGGACGTGCGGGCGCTGGTGGCCTTCTCGGGCGACCTGCTCGACGACTCCGGCCAACGGGTGAGCGAGGCGATCCTCAACGACTTCCCCGAGGCGCAGACAGCGAAGCGATTCAAGGGCGAGCACCCCTACTCGCCCGGCGACTTCCAGATCATGATCGTGGCCGAGAAGTTCCAGACGGGGTTCGACGAGCCGTACCTGCACACGATGTACGTGGACAAGACACTCACGGGCCTCAACGCGGTGCAGACCCTGTCGCGGCTGAACCGCTCGGCGCCCGGAAAGGAGGAAACCTTCGTCCTCGACTTCCGCAACGACGCCGAGGCGATCGGCGAGGCCTTCCAGCGCTACTACGAGGCCGTCATCGTCGAACCCACCAGCCCGAACGTCCTCTACGACCTTCGAGCTCGCATCATGGCCGCCGCCATCCTCGACCCGACCGAGATCACCAAGGCCGCCGAGGCCTACTTCGGCGTCGAGCCCGCCAAGCGGAACCTCAAGGTGATCCACGCCAACCTCGACCCGGCGGTGATGCGCTTCGAGGCACTCGACGACGACATGCAGGCCGAGTTCAAGGATGCGGTCGACCAGTTCACCCGGGCCTACGCGTTCCTCGCCCAGGTGATGCCGTTCACCGACGCCGACCTCGAGATGCTCTACGTGTACGTCAAGGCGCTGCGCACGCTCCTTCGCGACGCCGCCAACGGCGGCCTCGACCTGGGCGACGACCTCATCCTCACCCACCTGCGCCTGACGGCCCACGGCGCCGAGGACATCGAGCTCGACGCCGACGAGATCGAACGCGGCTCAGCCCTGCCCGGTGGTGGTCATGGGAGGCGGCAGACTCCACGCGCAGAAAGGGCGGCGGGTTCCGCCCGATCTCGTCGCCCGGACGCGGCTGCCGCGCCTCGGGCGTGCGAGATCCTGCCACACCCCCCGTTGCGGAGCCGGGGCCCGGGCCCGCATACGCTGAGCCCGGCCGACGTCCCGACGGTGGGGGGTCTCATGCAGGATGGATGATCCCCCTTTGTCGCAAGCGCCCCACTCGATCCGTCACGCAGTGAGGACGGCCCGCCACCGGGTCGACACCCTGCGGGAGCGGCTGCGGGCCACCCTCGCGGGGCAGGTGTGGGAGCGCATGCTCGAGATCGAGTTCGTCGACCGCAGCATCGCCCTGGCCGGCAAGGCCTTCGTGTCGTTCTTCCCGCTGGTGATCGTCGTGGCCGCCTTCATGCCGCCGGGGATACGCGATTCGATCCTCTCCACCCTCACCAACCGGCTCGGGGTGAAGGGGTCGGCCCTCGAGTTGGCCCGCTCGGCCTTCCGCTCCACCGAGGACGTGCGCCGGGCCACCGGGTTGCTCGGGCTCACCCTCACGTTCCTGTTCGCCACGTCGTTCACCACTGCGCTGCAGCGCGTGTACCTGCGGGCGTGGCGCCGACCGGCGGGCCTGCGGATCGGTGCCTACACGCGTGGCCCGGCATGGCTCGTCGGCCTCCTCGCCTACATGGCCCTGCTCGGCGCCCTGCGGGGCGCGCTCGGCGACGGCCCCGGCTTCGGCCTCTTCCTGGTGCTCTCGGTGATGACCACCGTGGGCTGGTGGTGGTTCACCACGTGGTTCCTGCTCCTCGGCGACGTCCGCGCCCGGGTGCTGCTCCCCGGCGCGCTCATCGCCGGGGTCGCGCAGTCGGCCTACATGGCGTCGGCCACGCTGTGGATGCCGAGCGTGATCGAGCGCAACAACGCCCAGTTCGGGTTCTTCGGCATCGCGCTGGCCCTGGTGACGTGGTTCTCGGGGGCGTCGATGTGCGTGCTCGTGGGCGCCTGCGCCGGGCCGGTGCTGGGCGAGGACCCCGGCCCGCTCGGCCGGTTGGCCCGAGGGCGCGACCCGCACCTGCTGGTCGACGGCGCACCCCCGTCGGTGCCCCCGCCCACCCGCAACCTGCGCCTCCGCGACGCGTTCCGCCCCACCGCGGAGGACGCACCGCCGAGCGAGTAGGCCGCCGGGGAGCGGGGTCAGCCCACCACTGCCCGATCAGCAGACCTTGCCGCGCTTGTGGTGCTGGTGCGGCCTGGTCGAGCGGATCTCGGGGGGCAGGGCGCCGAGCTCGGCGCCGACGCGGTGGAAGTCGGCCACCAGCAGGTCGGCCATGTCGCGGCTCATGCCCTCGCGCACCACCACCCGGATGACCGCCACGTGGTCGGCGTCCTTGGCCAGGGTGTAGGCAGGCACGATCCAGCCCCGCTCCTTCATCTTGGCGCTGATGTCGTAGGCGGTGAACCCCTGGCCGTCGGAGACCTTGGCGCACACCAGCGGCAACGCGTCCGGCTTGCTCATCAGGTCGAGGTATGGGCTGGCCTCGACCAGCTCACTCAGGTACGCCGCCGTGTCGGACAGGCGGGTCATCACGTCGGTGTACCCGGCCCGCCCCATGCGCAGGAAGTTGTAGTACTGGGCCACGATCTGGCTGGCGCCACGGGAGAAGTTGAGGTCGAAGGTGGGCTGGTCGCCGCCCAGGTAGTTGGTGTGGAAGATCAGGTCCTCGGGCAGCTGGCTCTTGTCGCGCCAGAGGGCCCACCCCACGCCCGGGTACACCAGGCCGTACTTGTGGCCCGACGCGTTGATCGACTTCACCCGCGGCAGGCGGAAGTCCCACGCCAGGGCGGGCTGGGTGAACGGGGCCACGAACGCCCCGCTGGCCCCGTCGACGTGCAGGGGCACGTCGAGGCCGGTGCGCTCCTGCACCTGGTCGAGGGCGGCGGACAGCTCCCCGATCGGCTCGAACTCGCCGGTGTAGGTCGAGCCCAGGATCCCCACCACACCGATGGTGTTCTCGTCGACCTGGGCCATGGCCAGCTCGGGGTCGATCACGGTGCGCTCGGGAGTGATCGGCACCATGCGGGGCTCGACGTCGAAGTAGCGGACGAACTTCTCCCAGCAGACCTGCACCGTCTCGCTCATCACGAGGTTCGGTCGATCGGCGGGCTTGCCCGCGGCATCGCGGGCCTTCCGCCAGCGCCACTTCATGGCCAGGCCGGCCAGGTGGATGGCCTCGGACGAGCCCACGGTGGCGGTGCCCATGGCGTGCTCGGAGTCGTCGGCGTGGAACAGGTCGGCCAGGATGCTGACGCACCGGTTCTGGATCTCGGTGGTCTGCGGGTACTCGTCCTGGTCGATGCTGTTGACGTTGAGCGTCTCGGCGATCAGCGCCTCGGCCTCGGGCTCCATCCAGGTGGTGACGAAGGTGGCCAGGTTGAGTGCCGGGTTGCCGTCGAGGGCCAACTCGTCGTGGATGAGCTGGTACGCCAACCGAGCCGGCATGTCGCCGTCGGGCAGGCGGTACTTGGGCACCGGCTCGGACAGGAAGCGGCTGCCGTAGGCCGGGGCCAGCGCGTCGTCGGGGTCGTTGTCGGTGTGGGTGAACATGGCGCCTCCTGAGGGTCGGAGCGGAGCGTAACCGCGCGGTACACGTAGACGAGCGACGACAGGCCATACTCGTGGCGATGCCGGACGCGGGACACAGCCTCGGCGTGGCGGCCGGCGTGGTGCTGGCCGGCGCGGTGCTCTTCTCGGCCCTGCAGACCGTGGTGCTGCCCCGCGGCGGCTTCACGGGCATCACCCGCTTCGTCTTCGCCGTGGCCGACCGGGTGTTCGTCAGCCACGGCCACCGGCGACCGGTGCCCAAGCGCTTCTCGTCGCTCTACGCCCCGGTGGCCCTGGTGTCGCTGCCGTTCGCCTGGTGCATGCTCGTCACCTTCGCCTTCGCCCTCATCTTCTGGGGCCTCGACGAGGGCCCGTTCTACGACGCGTTCGTGGTGAGCGGCTCGTCGCTGTTCACCCTGGGCTTCGCCAAGCCCGACGGTGCCGGCCTCACCTGGCTCACGTTCGTGGAGGCCACGATCGGCCTCGGGCTGGTGGCGCTCTTGATCAGCTTCCTCCCCACCCTGTACGCGGCCTACTCGGACCGCGAGCGGGGGGTCGGCCTGCTCGAGCCGCTCGTGGGCACGCCCCCGTCGGCCGTCGAGTTGCTCCGACGCCTCCACGTGGCCCATTCGGTCGACGGCGCGACGGTGTGGACGCCCGCTTCCGAGTGGTTCGTCGCCCTGGCCCAGAGCCACACCGCGTTTCCGGCGCTCTGCTCGTTCCCGTCCCAGCAGCCGGGCCTGTCGTGGGTGGTCACCGCCGGCACGGTGCTCGACGGCGCCGCGCTCCGGCTGTCGCTGTTCCATGGCGACCGCCGTGTCGGCGCCGATCCGCGAGGTCCCACCACCGCCGACATCGCCCCGGCGGTCCTCGTCCTGGCCCACGGGATCCCCGCGATCGGTCGGGTGGCGCGCAGCGCCGGCCTCGACGTGCCGGAGCCCCCGAGCCTGATCGATCTGCTCGCCGCCGCGGGCGACGACCTCCCGGCCATCTCGGTCACCCGCGCCGAGTACGACCGCGCCGTGCGGGAGATGGTCGTCAGCGGTGTGACCCGCGACCCAGCCACCGGCCCCGCCGGGACCACCACGCCCGAGCCCGCCGGCACCGGCGCCGCCACCGAGGTCGGCACCGACGCCATCGACACCGACCGCGGGTGGCGCCGCTTCGTGTGGCTGCGCTCGGGGTACGACACCGCCGTCACGGGCCTGGCCGGCCACACCCGGGCCCCTGCTGCGCCCTGGACCTCCGATCGAGCCCTGCACGTCGGCCGGCCCCGGTTCTTCCGCCGGCGCCCGCTGCCCCTCGACAACCCCTGACACTCGGGGAGAGCGCGCGCCGCGCCCTACGCCACCCCTCCAGGTCCGGCTCGACCGGCCCTGGAGCGGGCGCACGTTCCGCTGGGGGCGCGTGCACAGCCGGTTACGCTCGCCGGATGGCGAGCGGGACGACGAAGCGGGCACGGCCCATCCTCCAAGGGGTGTTGCCGATCGACCGGGCCCGGGTGCCTACCGAGGTGCTGGCCGGCGTCACCCTTGCGGCACTCGCCATCCCCGAGGTGATGGGCTACGCCACCATCGCCGGCATGCCGGTGATCACCGGGCTGTACACGATCGTGCTGCCGATGCTGGCGTTCGCGGTCTTCGGGTCGTCCCGCCACCTCGTGGTCGGCGCCGATTCCGCCACCGCCGCGGTGATGGCGGCGGGGCTCGCCGGCCTGGCCGCCAGCGGGTCGTCCGAGTACGTGGCCCTCGCCGGCCTGGTGGCCCTGATGGCCGGCGCGCTCATGTTGCTGGCCCGGGTCGTCCGGCTCGGCTTCCTGGCCGACTTCCTCTCACGCACGGTCCTGGTCGGCTTCCTCACCGGCGTGGGCATCCAGGTGGCCTGCGGCCAGGTGGGTGGCCTGCTCGGCATCCCGGAAGGCACGGGCACCACCGTGCTCGGCCACACCGACTCGGGGACGATCGGCAAGCTGGTCGACACCCTGCAGAACGGCATCGACGACATCAGCTGGTCCACCGTCGTCGTCTCGGCCTCCGTGATCGTGGTGATCCTGGGCACCAAGCTCGTCACCAAGAAGGTGCCCGGCGCGCTGATCGCGGTGATCGGCGCCATCGTCGTCAGCTGGCACTGGGACCTCGCCAGCCACGGGGTGTCCACCCTCGGCAAGGTCCCCGGCGGGCTCCCGACCCTCGGGCTGCCCGACGCGGGCTGGTCCGAGATCCCCGCGCTGGTCGGTACCGCCGCGTCGATCTTCATCCTCATCCTGGCCCAGAGCGCCGCCACCTCCCGGGCCTACGCCGCCAAGTACAACGACGCCTTCGACGAGAACACCGACCTGGTGGGCCTCGGTGCCGCCAACCTCTTCGCGGGTGTGTCGGGCACCTTCGTCGTCAACGGCAGCCCCACCAAGACCCAGATGGTCGACGGGGCGGGGGGCCGCAGCCAACTGGCCCAGATCAGCACCGGCGCCATCGTGGTGATCGTGCTGCTCTTCCTCACCAAGCCCTTGCAGTACATGCCCAACGCGGTGCTCGCGGCGGTGGTCTTCCTCATCGGCATCGAGCTGGTCGACCTCGCAGGCATGCGCACCATCCTGCGCCTGCGCCCCGACGAGTTCGTGGTGGCCACCGTCACCGCCCTCGCCGTGGTGGCCATCGGTGTCGAGCAGGGCATCGTGCTCGCCATCGTGCTCTCGCTGCTCGACCACCTGCGCCGCTCCTACCGTCCCGCCACCAGCGTGCTCATCCCCCACGAGGGTGACCCGGCGTGGCGGGCGGTGCACCTCACCCCGGATGCCCGCACCCTGCCGGGCCTGGTGGTCTACCGGTTCGCGGGCACGCTCTACTACGCCAACGCCAACCACCTGCTCGAGGACGTCACCGCCCTGGTGGCCGACGACGGCGAGGGCACGGACCGGCCCATCCGGTGGTTCTGCCTCGACGCCGCGGTGATGGCCGACATCGACTACAGCGGCGGGCAGACGCTGCGCCAGGTCCACGCCGCGCTCGCGGAGCACCACATCCGCTTCGTGATCGCCGAGGCCCTCGACGACGTGCAGGCGCAGCTCGACCGCTACGGGATCGTCGACCTCCTGGGCGACGACGCCCTCTACCCCACCGTTCCCGACGCCGTCTCGGCGTTCCGCCAGACCACCAGCTAGGACCCCCCCATGGCTTACGACCAGACCACCATGACCATCGACGAGCGCACCGCCTACGGTCGGGCCGCCCGCGAGAAGGTGGCCCGCAGGAGCCACGGCGAGTGGGCGCCGGCCGCCGACCGTCGCGATCCCGTCAGCTTCATCGAGGAGCAGGCCACCACCCGGGTGCCCGAGTTGGTGCCCCTGCGCCACGGGCGCATGGCCGCGTCGGCGTTCGCGTTCTACCGGGGCGCGGCGCTGGTCATGGCGGCCGACCTGGCCGCCATGCCCCACTCCGGGCTCACCGTCCAGCTGTGCGGCGACGCCCACCTGTCGAACTTCGGGCTGTTCCAGTCACCGGAGCGAGCGCTGGTGTTCAGCGTCAACGACTTCGACGAGACGCTGCCCGGACCGTTCGAGTGGGACGTCAAGCGCCTGGCCGCCAGCATCGAGATCGCCGGGCTGTCCCGGGGCTTCCCGGCCACGACCACCGGGCCCATCGTCGAGCAGACCGTGCGCGCCTACCGCGAGGCCATGGCATCGTTCGCCGCCACCAGCAACCTCGACACCTGGTACGTCCGCCTCGACATCGGGGAGATCCGGGCCCGCTGGGGCGCCCAGGCAAAGGCCAAGGAGAGCGTCAGCATGCAGCGCCTCGTCACCAAGGCCGAGTCGAAGACCAGGATGAAGGCGCTGGCGAAGCTCACCGAGACCGTCGAGGGCCACCTGCGCTTCCGCAACACCCCGCCGCTGCTGGTGCCGTTCAAGGAGCTCATGGGCTCGGACGAGGCCCGGGCCCACGATGTGGTCGTCGGGGTGCTCGACTCGTACCGCGACACCCTGAGCGCCGACCGGCGCCACCTGCTCGAGACCTACCGCTTCGTCGATCTCGCCCGCAAGGTCGTGGGAGTCGGCTCGGTCGGCACCCGCTGCTGGGTCGCCCTCTTCGTCGGCCGGGACAACGACGACCCGCTGTTCCTCCAGATCAAGGAGGCCGAGGCGTCGGTGCTCGAGCGGTTCCTGAGCCCCACCGAGTTCCCCGAACAGGGTCAGCGGGTGGTCGAGGGCCAACGGCTCATGCAGGCCACCAGCGACATCTTCCTGGGATGGGAGCGGGTGCCCGGCACCCTCTCCCTGGACGGCCGCGACCACGACTACTACATGCGCCAGCTCTGGGACGGCAAGGGCTCGGCCGTGGTCGAGACCATGGCCCCCCACAGCTTGGGCATGTACGGAGAGATGTGCGGGTGGACGCTGGCACGGGCCCACGCCCGCTCCGGTGACCCCATCGCCATCAGCGGCTACCTGGGCACCAGCGCCCGCTTCGACAAGTCGATCGCCTCGTTCTCGCGGGCCTACGCCGCCCAGAACACCATCGACCACCAGGCCCTCGTCGACGCCATCGCCTCGGGCCGCCTCGAGTCCATGCCCGAGCCCATCTGACCGCTCGTCGGCTGACGCCTCATCGCATCATCAAGGCTTCGCTCGTCCCTTCTAGATCGCTCTTCGGCTGACGCCTCATCGCATCATCAAGGCTTCGCTCGTCCCTTCTAGATCGCTCTTCGGCTGACGCCTCATCGCATCATCAAGGCTTCGCTCGTCCCTCGCTTCGCCGCGCGCCCCCTCCCCGCGCGGTCACGAGGTTGCCGCGGCGACATCCTGCAGGTGGTACTCCGCAAGGAGCCGCTTCTCGTCGTCGTGGCGAGGGAACAGGAGGAACACCAGGGCGGCGCCACCGAGGATGGCCGCGATGCCCGCCAGGTAGGCCCAGTCCTGCCCGTCCACGAACGACGACCGGGCCGCCGCGGTGATCTGCGGCGCGTAGGTGGGATGGGCGCCGGCCACCGACTCGGCACTGGCGAACGACCGCTCGAGCTGGGTCTGGACGCCGTCGGTGATCCTGGCCTGGTCCGCCGCCGGGGCCCCGGCGATGGCGGTGGCCACCGCGGCGGCGTAGCCCGCGGTGAGCAACGCCCCCATGATCGACTGCATGATGGCGCCGCCCAGGTCGCGCTGGAGGTCGGCCGTGCCCGACGCCATCCCGGCCCGGGTGACGGGCACCGAGCCGGTGAGCGAGTGCGACGCCGGGGTGCCGGCCAGGCCCACACCGAGGCCCACGAAGGCGTAGGCCAGGCCGACCAGCCAGTACGAGATGCCGTCGTTCCAGAAGACGAGCATGGTGACGAACCCGAGCATGCAGAACACGTACCCACTCAGCAGGGTGAACCGGGCGCCCCTGGCCTCGACCAGCTTCGCCGAGCGGGGCGCGGCGAGCACCATGCAGACGACGGCCGGCAGGATGGCGGCGCCGGCGTCGAGGCTGGAGTAGCCGAGCACGTTCTGCAGGAACTGCTGGCCCACGAACATCGCGCCCATGAGCGAGCCGAACACGATGATGCCGGCACAGGCCGCCACCCAGAAGATCCGGCGGGCCGCCACCTGCAGGTCGTAGAGGGGGTTGGGGGCGCGTCGCTGGCGGAGGACGAACGCAGCGCCGGCCGCGATGGCGATGACCGCCAGGCCCAGCGCCACCGTGCCCTCGTCGGGCACCGGCGCGATGTTGATCGCGAGCACCAGCGCGGCCACCATCAACACCGACAGGATGCCGCCGAGGTTGTCCACGGGATCGGTCGACTCGTTGACGTGGGCCGGCACCAGCACGATCGCCAGCACGAGGGCCACGGCCGCCAACGGGAGGGTGATCAGGAACACCGAACCCCAGTAGAAGTGCAGCAGGAGCGCGCCCGCCACCAGAGGCCCCAACGCCGAGATGCCACCGCCCAGCGCCGACCACAGGGCGATCGAGCGGGTGCGCGCCGGCCCTGACCACAGCGCGGTGATGAGCGCCAGGGTGGTGGGGTACGCCATGCCGGCGGACACACCACCCAGGATGCGGGCGGCGATCAGCACCCCGATCGACGGGGCGAACGCGGCCAGCAGGCACGCCGGAACCGACAGCGACACACCGAGGATGAGCATGAGCTTGCGGCCATGGCGGTCGCCCAGTGCCCCCAGCCACAGCACCGACGCGGCCAGCCCGAGCGAGTAGCCGACGGCCACCATGTCCAGCGCGGTCTGCGACGCGGTGAAGGCCTTGCCGATGTCGGGGAGGGCCACGTTGGCCACGGCGAGGTTGAGGTTGGCCACCGCCGCCACGAGGATCAGGGCCAGCAGCACCAACTGGGCCTTGTCGGGGGCGGTGGACCCTTCCGTCTCGGCTCGCTCAGTCACCATCGTCGGCTCTCCCGCTCCTATGACGCCCTGTGCACTCGGCCGCGCCCGACGCTAGATCCCCCGCGCCCTCACCCCGAGCATCTCGCCGTCGAGGCGATCCTCTCACTCGGCGAGGAGGCCGAGCTCGCGAGCGACCACGACTGCTTCGCTGCGAGACGTGACACCGAGCTTGCGGTACACGGCCATGGCCTGGCTCTTGACCGTGTTGCGGCTGACATACAGCTCATCGGCGATCTTCTGGAGCGCCAGGTGGGTGGCCAGGAACGGCAAGAGCCGGAGCTCGGCGGGCGTGAGCGCCGGTCGGCCTGCCCCCGACTGGTCGACGGCCAGCGCCGCACGGATCTCCTCGAGCAACCTGTTCAACTGACGGGCGGCAGGTTCCAACGCTCGTGCTCGATCAGCTTGCATGAGATGGCTGCGAGCGAGCGAGCGGTCGTCGAGCGCCAGTGCCGCGGCGGCGAGCACGGTGTGCCCGAGCAGGGCCGTGCGCGTCGAGCTGCCATCCAAGCGCTCGAGCAGCGCCGCCGCGGTCGCGAACTCCGCTCGCGACTCGGCGAGGCACCCGGCCCGGGCGAGCAGCAGGGACCCGACCGCAAAAGTGACCGTGATCGCCACCACGCCTTCCAGATGCTCGCCGTGGGCGATCTCCAACGCCTCACGGGCTCGGCGAGTGGCGCGGTCGAGGTCACCGTCGTCCAGGTCGAGCAGGGCCAGATGGGCCCGAACCGCAGCGTCGAAGACGGGCAGTTCGCGCAGCAGCGGCAACACCGCGAGCAGGTCGGCGCGGGCGTCCACCCGATCCCCCGACACGGCACGGGCGAGGCCCCGAACCGCCCTCGCAAGGGTCGACCACGTCGGATCGGCGACCTCAACGGCGAGCACGGCGTCGGCTCGCTCGATGGCGCCCGCCACACCGCCTTCGCCCATGATGGCGCCGAACAGGTCCCCGCACGGCTGGATCTCACGAGATCGCTCCACGTCGTCGACACGGTTGCCGGCGGTCTGCGCGCTCCTGATGGCGTTCTGCACGAGCGCAGGGTCGCCCAGGCCGAATCCGACCCATCCCAGGCACATCGCGGCGATGGGATCGTCCTCCACCGCGTTCGGCCCCAGCTCGTCGAGCCACCGACTGATGAGCGCACCCCGACCGTTGAGGACGGCGGGGGCGGCCTGGCTCAAGATCAGCTCGGCCGCTCGCCGTCGATCCCCGGCGCCGACGGCGTGGCGGATGGCAGCGTCGACATCACCGTCCGCCTCGAGCAGACGGCTGGCGCGCGCGTGGAGGCGAAGGGCCTCTGTCGGGGAGTGGAGATCGAGGCGGGTGCGCAGGAGATCGGCGAAGAGATGGTGGTAGCGGTACCAGCGGCGCTCGTTGTCGAGGGGTACGAGGAACAGGTTGCCGTCCCGCTCCAGGGCGTCGATGATCTCGCCGGAGGTGTGGATGTCGAGCAGGTCGTCGAGCAGCGGTGCCGTCATGCGATCGAGTACCGCCGACCGCTCGAGGAACCAGACGGCTCGCTCCGGCAGCCCGCTGAGCACCTCCTCCACGAGGTAGTCGGCCACCAGGCGGTCGCGACCCGAGAAGAGGTCGAAGTCCGCGCAGCCGCCCGTTTCGAGGCTGAGCTCGGCGAGGTGCAATGCCGCCGGCCAACCCTCGGTGCGCTCGACCAGGTCGGCGATGCTGAACGCGTCCAAGTCGAGCCCCGACCACGCGAACAGATGGCCCGCCTCGTCCGCGGACATGGCGAGATCGGGGGCATGCAGCTCGAAGACCTGTTCCTCGACACGCCGACGAGCAACGTCGAACATGGCGACGTTGCGCCCGAGGAGCGCGACCGCGGCTCCCTCCGGCAGCGCGTCGACGAGGCGGTCGACGACCTGTGCGGCGTCGCGGGACCTCAGCACCTGGGTGTCATCGAGCACCAGCACGAACGGGGCCATTCCCGCGACGGCCTCCAACAGGGCGGGCATCACCTCGAGGCCGAAGGACCGACCGGGGCCGGCGATGACGCCGACCAGCTCGTCCGACAATGGCTGAACCTGGTCCAGGGCCGTGGCCAGGTGCCAGACGAAGTACTGCAGGTCGGCATCCGGACGTCCGAGCGAGACCCAGGCGAAGGGCCGGCCGTCCGCCTCGGCCCAGAGCGTGGCCACGGTGGTCTTGCCGTAGCCAGGAGGAGCTGACACGACCACCAGCTCAGCGTCGGCATCGATCAGGCGCTCGACCACGTCACCGCGGTCGATGATGCCCCTGCGGCGTCGCGGGATTCGACACGCGCTGGAGGGGACGAAACGGCTCAGCGCCTCGACGCTCATGGCGAACCTCGATCAGGTAGGGGGAGGGGTGGGCGCGCAGGTGACCGTGACCCAACGGTGACACCTGCACCGTACTGTCGGGCCCGATGCCCGGGTAGGGCCATTTGCCCCCATTTGCGCGGCGGGCGAGGCGACCGTCCGACACCAACTGCCGACGGTGGACCACCGATTTCACCCGTTTCGGACGATGACCTGCGACGCACATCGCCCGAAGCTTCTTTGAGTTTCGTGAACCTACTCACGAGCACGCCTTTGGGAGGCACGCAATGTCAGAGCGACGCAGCACCGCTGCAGCCGGTTGGATCATGTTCGCCGGCGTCATCTTGATCACCGTGGGGTTCTTCCAGGCCTTCGCAGGCCTGGTGGCCATCGTGAACGACGAGTTCTTCGTCGTGACCCGCGAGTACATCGTGCAGTTCGACGCCACGTCCTGGGGCTGGATCCACCTGGTCGTCGGCATCATCGTCCTCGCCTGCGGCTTCGGCGTCTTCTCCGGGAACGTCCTCGCCCGCACGGTGGGCGTGTTGGCCGCGATCGGCAGCATGGTCGCCATGTTCTTCTGGCTGCCCTGGTACCCGATCTGGGCCATCATCGTCATCACGATGGACTTCGCCATCATCTGGGCCCTCACCGTCCACGGTCGCGACCTGGCCGAGATCGAGTAGCCGGACATCGAAGCGCGGGACCGGGCGGTCGGGCAGACTCCTCCGCCGGAGCTGCTCGACCGCTCAGACGGCCGCGTGGAAGGCCGTCGCGGGACGGTCTCCTCGCCCGTGACGCCGCTCAGCCGAGCGAGACTCGCTTCCCGCGCAGGTGCCGAAGGTTCCGGTCGGCTTGTCGCTCGACGAGGATGGAGCGGAACTCCTGGAGACGGAACGACGCACTCGCTTCGACCGCGGCCGACAGGCAGTCATCGACTGCAGCGGTGCCGAGATCGCCATAGCGGGTGGTGAGACGGGTCCGAATGTCGGGGAGGGCGCGCTCGACCTCCACAGCGGCGGACCGCTTCGCGCCGACGGGCGATGATGGACGGCTCTCGCCGTCGAGCGTTGATACAGAGACCGTCTGCGCCTGGCGGAGGCGCGTGTCCGTGGCCACGATCAGATTCTCGGGGAATCGCACCCAGAGGGTCATCACCCGATCCGGGTGATGACCGGCGGGACCCGCGATGCGTACCTTCGGACGCACGGGTGGCCGCCGCCACAATCGCCCCGAGGAGCAACGATGAGCCAGATCGATCGAAGCAGTCTGCCCATTCGCCGCGCGGCCGCCCCGGGCGTCGTGAACCGGACCCTCGACGGGTCCCAGCCCGACTGGAACCTGATCGGCCATCCCGACGCGCCCGACGGTGCCCCCAACGTCCTGCTGGTGCTGATCGACGATGCCGGGTTCGGCAACCCGAGCACCTTCGGCGGGCCGATCGACACCCCGAACTACACCCGGATGGCCGATGCCGGCGTGAAGTACAACCGGTTCCACGTCACGGCGCTGTGCTCGCCGACGCGGGCGGCCATGTTGACCGGCCGGAACAGTCACTTCGTGGGGTTCGGCTCGGTCGGTGAGTTCGCGGGCGGGTTCCCCGGCTACTGCGCCACGCTCCCCCGGGACTGCGCGCCGCTGCCGAGGATCCTGCGCGACAACGGCTACAGCACGGCGGCGTTCGGCAAGTGGCATCTCACGCCAGACGGGCAGCAGGGCCCGGCCGGCCCGTTCGACCGGTGGCCCAATGGCTGGGGCTTCGAGTACTTCTACGGCTTCCTGGGTGGCGGCGCGAGCCAGTGGGACCCGGTCCTCGCCGAGAACCAGAAGATCATCGGCACCCCGGCCGAGTTCTACGACACCGACGACCCGTACTACTTCCCGAACGCCATGGCCGACCGGACCATCGAGTGGCTGCACGGGGTGCGGGCCCAGGACGCGCACAAGCCGTTCTTCGCCTACTTCTCCACGGGATGCAGCCACGCACCCCACCACGTGTCGAGCGAATGGGCCGACAAGTACAAGGGCAAGTTCGACCAGGGGTGGGACGCGCTGCGGGAGGAGACCTTCGCCCGGCAGAAGGCGCTGGGGGTGATCCCCCCCGACACCGAGCTCACGGCCCGCGACGAGGCGTTCCCGGCGTGGGACGGTCTCCCCGACAACCTGAAGGCCTTCTACGCCCGGCAGATGGAGGTCTACGCCGGCTTCTCGGAGAACGCCGACCACAACGTCGGGCGGGTGATCGACGCGATCGACGAGCTGGGCGAGTTGGACAACACCGTGATCCTGTGGATCTGGGGTGACAACGGCGCCAGCATGGAAGGCACGATCACCGGGTCGTTCAACGAGATGACCATGCAGAACGGCATCCCGCTCACCGACGAGATGCAGCTGCAGCTCGCCGAGCGCTACGGCGGCCTCGATGAGTGGGGCGCCCCGATCATGGACCCGCACTACTCGGCGGCGTGGGCGTGGGCCGGGAACACCCCCTTCCAGTGGGGCAAGCAGGTCGGCTCACACCTCGGCGGCACCCGCAACCCCCTGGTCGTCCACTGGCCCGACGGGCTCCAGGACGAAGGGGTGCTCCGCACCCAGTTCACCGACGTCATCGACGTTGCCCCCACCATCCTCGCCCTGGCCGGCATCCCCCTCCCGGAGACCGTCGACGGGATCGCACAGGAGCCGATGCACGGCACCAGCTTCGCGGCCTCGCTGCTCGATGCCGGAGCGGCCGAGCACCGGACCCAGCAGTACTTCGAGACCGTGGGCAACCGGGCGATGTACAAAGACGGGTGGTGGCTGTCCGTCAAGACCGAACGGATCCCCTGGGTGCTCACGCCGCAGGCGATCGCGCCCTACGCGCCGGGCGTGTGGGACCCCGATGCCGACCCCGTCGAGTTGTACTACCTGCCCGACGACTTCTCGCAGGCCCACAACGTGGCCGCCGAGCACCCGGAGAAGGTCGCGGAGCTCAAGGAGCTCTTCTGGTCCGAGGCCGAGAAATACCGGGTGTTGCCGCTGCTTGCCACGATGTCGACCTTCTTCGGCATGCTGCCGCCGATCCCCGACGACACGACCTTCGAGTTCCGCAGCGGTGTGCAGAACGTCATGTCCGGCATGATCCCGAGGATCTACAACCGCTCATACGCGATCAGCGCCGATCTGGTGATCCCGGACGGCGGCGCCCAAGGCGTGATCGTGGCCGAGGCGGACCACCTCGGCGGGTTCACCCTCTACGTCAAGGACGGCAAGCTCACGCACACCTACTCGATGATGGGCGTCTTCGTCTTCAAGCAGGTGGCGGACGAGGACCTACCCACGGGCGACGTGACCGTACGCATGGAGTTCGCCGCCGACGCCGCCACGCCGGCAACCGGCGGCGAGGTCTCGCTCTTCATCAACGACCGACCGGTGGGCACGGGCCGCATGGATCACACGGTCCCCGTCCGCTTCTCGGGGTACGCCGGCATGGACATAGGTCGGGACAACGGCGGCGTGGTGGATCTCAGCTACGAAGCCGAGAAGCCGTTCGCCTTCACCGGCACGATCAAGAAGGTCGTGTTCGACCTGAAGCCGCACCTCACCGCCGAGGACGCGCTCGCGGTCCATGCCGCGGCGCACCAGGGCGAGGCCGCACACGCCTTGTCCAACTGAGCTGCCTTGTCCAACTGAGCGCTCGAAGGAGCCCGCAATGCACATCGACGACGAGACCACTGATGTCCTGATCGGCGGCTACCTGTCGACCACGGCTGCCCACGAGGACTACGACGCCGTGGTGGGCAGCGGGGCGAAGCTCTGGGGGGCGGTGGTGATCGCCAAGGACCTCGAGGGGAACCTCTCGGTCGACGAGACCGACCACGCCGTGAAGGAAGGGGCGATCGGCCTCGGCGGGGTCGGCTTCGTCGTCGGTCTGTTCGCGCCGCCCCTCCTCGCTGCCACGGCGATCGGCGCCGCACTCGGTGCCGCGGGCGGAGCGGCCCTGCACGAGAAGCTCGGCGCGGGGATCGGCGAGAAGGCCGGCGACACGATTCCGATCGGCGGCGCCGGCTTGATCGTCGCCTATCCGCAGTCGTCGGCAGAGCAGGTCGACGGCGCCGTCTCCCGAGCGGTGCAGAAGGTGGTCGGCGAGGCCGCGGGCCATCACGTGAAGGCGCTCAAGGAGGCCCTGGCCGACGCCCAGGCGAAGATGGCCGACGGCGGCGCCTGATCCGCAACACCATGGGGGTGAGGTCGCCCAGGCCGGGGCGGTTGCGGTCCCGCCGGCGCTTCGCTCGGGGCGCTGGAGTCCGTAGGGTTGTGCGATGGCCCCGGTCCCCGTTGCGCTCGGACGGACGGGAGGCGCAGCGTCACCCGGCCCCGCGCTCCCCGACCCTCGCCCGCTGACCGCGCCGGCGCAGTTCCACGTGTTGGCCAAGCCGACCGGGCCCATCTGCAACCTGGACTGCGAGTACTGCTTCTTCCTGTCGAAGGAGGCGCTGTACCCGGGCGATCGGTTCCGGATGTCCGACGACCTGCTCGCCACCTACCTGCGCCAGATGATCGAGGCGCAGACCGGCCCCACGGCCACCATCGCCTGGCAGGGCGGCGAGCCCACGCTGATGGGCGTCGACTTCTTCCGGCGCTCGGTCGAGCTGGCCGAGTCGTTCGCCCGGCCCGGCCAGACCCTCGAGCACACCATCCAGACGAACGGCACGCTGCTCACCGACGAGTGGTGCGAGTTGCTGGCCCGCCACAAGTTCCTGGTGGGCATCAGCATCGACGGCCCTGCCGAGCTGCACGACGCCTACCGGGTGGACAAGCGGGGCGAGGCCACCCACGCCAAGGTGCTCCGGGGCCTCGATCTGCTGAAGGCCCACGGCGTCGACTGGAACGTGTTGTGCACGGTGCACGCGGCCAACCAGCACCAACCGCTCGAGGTGTACCGGTACTTCCGCGACGGCCTCGGTGCCACCCACCTCCAGCTCATCCCCATCGTCGAGCGCGAAAACGATACGGGCTTCCAGGAGGGCGACCAGGTCACGCACCGGTCGATCGACCCCGACGCGTGGGGCGACTTCCTGATCACCGTGTTCGACGAGTGGCTGCGCCACGACGTGGGCCAGGTGTTCGTGCCCCACTTCGACGCCGCCCTGGCGTCGTGGGTGGGCGCGCCGGCGTCGCTGTGCATCTTCGGTGAGACGTGTGGCGACGCCGTCGCCCTCGAGCACAACGGCGACCTCTACTCCTGCGACCACTTCGTCGAGCCCGAGCACCTGGTGGGCAACATCACCGAGACCCACCTGGTCGAGCTGATGGCCTCGCCCCAACAGCGGGCGTTCGGGCAGGCCAAGCGCGACACCCTGCCGCAGTACTGCCTGGACTGCGAGGTGCGCTTCGCGTGCAACGGTGAGTGCCCCAAGAACCGCTTCACCCGCACCCCCGACGGCGACCCGGGCCTCAACTACCTGTGTGCCGGCTACCGGCGGTTCTTCAACCACATCGCCGGGCCGATGCGCCTCATGGCCGGCCTCTTGCGCCAGGGCCGCTTCGCCGACGAGGTGATGGGCGTCTTCGCCCGCGCCGGTCGCAACGAGCCCTGCCCGTGCGGTAGCGGCCGGAAGGCCAAGCAGTGCCACGGCCGCTGAGGCGCGATGGCGGTGCCTCCGGAGCCATGATCCTCCCGGACTACGGTGCCACCGACATGAGCGGCGCACCCTCCTCAGGCGGCGACGACGGTGACTGAGCCGAAGGTGCGGTTCTGCGGCGCGTGCGGCGTGCCGCTCACACGCGAGTCGCGGTTCTGCCCGTCGTGCGGCGCGCCGATCCAGCCCGCCGCGGTGGGCCCGGCCAAGCCCCTGCCGTCGCTGCCCGCCACCCCCGGGCCTGCGGTCGCTCCTGCCACGGCTCCCCCCACGCCCAGGAGTCGCACCCCCCTGATCATCGGCGGCCTGGTGGTGGCCGTCGTGCTGGTGGCCGCGTTCGTGGCCACCCGCCACGACGACGTGCCCGCCAACCAGCTCACCGCCGACGGCCTCGGTCCGCTGCGGATCGGCATGTCGGTCGACGAGGCGCTGGCCACCGGATGGGTCGAGGAGGGCGACGACGACGTGTTCGGGATCCGTGGGGCGTGCGGCTACGGATCGGTCACCGACGCCGCCGCCGTCGACCCCGCCGAGGTGTCGGTCCTGTTCCTCGACGGCGACCTCTCGCTGATCAGCGCCTACGGGGACAGCGTGGTGGTCGGCCCCGGCGACCTGCGGGTGGGCAGCGACGAGTCCGAGCTGCGGGCGGCGTTCGGCGACGCGATCGAGGAGAACGTGGACATCTACGGGTCGACCCACCTCGACGTGATCGAGGGTGACGCCGGGATGTCGTTCCAACTGGCCGTCGACGACAGCGGGTCCGACGAGCCGACGGTCAGCTACGTCGAGGCCGGCAACACCGCGGGGCTGAACCTGGTCGAGGGATGCGCCTGAGCCACCCCGACGGCGCCCAGCACGTCACGCGGCACCGACGGGTCACACCCACGCGCTAGAACTCACTCCAGCCGATCCGGCGCCACCGGCGCCCCAGACCAGGAGAGCCCCATGCCCATCGACACGTTCGTCGCCTACGTCGGCATCTACCCGAGCCTCGAGGCGGCCGAGGCCGACTACCAGGCCATCAAGGTGCTGCACACCGAAGCCGACCTGCTCGACGCCTACGACGCGGCCGTGGTCTCGAAGCCCATCGACGGCAAGGTGAAGATCACCAAGAAGCACGAGACCCCCACCCGGGTGGGCGGCGTGCTCGGTGGTGGTGTGGGCCTGGCGACCGGCCTGGTGGTGGCGCTGTTCCCGTTCGCAGCCATCGGCGGCGGCCTGCTCGCCGGCACCACCGCGGGTGGCGCGCTCCTCGGCTCGCTGGCCGGCCACGCGGCCGCGGGCATGAGCCGCCACGACCTCAAGGAGCTCGGTGAGCTGCTCGATGCCGGTCAGGCCGGCCTGGTGGTGGTCGGCGTGGCCGACATGGGGGCCCGCATCGAAGAGGCGATGAAGCAGGCCGACAAGCTGGAGCGCAAGGAGCTGGCCGCCGACGCCGAGGCCATCGAGGCCGACGCCTCCGCCCACTCCTGACCCGGACGACGCCTACCGGTCGTGGTGGGAGACGGGGCGCATGGGGTCGCGGAGGTCGATGCCGAACACGGCACCGGGGCCGGCGGGGTGCAGGCGCTCGAGGTCGTGGTTCAACAACCAGGCCTCGAGCTGGGTCGGTGGGAGCGGCCGGCTGAACAGGAACCCCTGGGCGGCGACGCATCCCATGCGCACGAGCGAGCGGGCCGACCCCGCCGTCTCCACCCCTTCGGCCACAACGTCGAGGTCCAGGTTGCGGGCCAGGTCGATGATGGCGTGGACGATGGTCTCCGCCGTGCGATCGGCGGCCATCGAGGCGATGAACGACTGGTCGATCTTCAGCGTGTCGACGTCGAGCGTGGTGAGGTACGACAGCGACGAGTGGCCGGTGCCGAAGTCGTCGATGGCCACCCGGGCACCGAGGTCGCGCAGCCGTCCCATCATCACCGCGGCCCGGCCGGGGTTGGCCATCAGGGTGGTCTCGGTGAGCTCGATCTCGAGCGCCGCGGCCGGCAGGCGCTCGGCCGCCAGCATCGTGCCGATGGCATCGACGAGGTCGTCCTCGACCAGGTTGCGGGCCGACACGTTCACCGACACCCGCAGGGGACGGCCCTCGCGGTGCCAGGCACCAGCCTGCGCGATGGCCATCCCCAGCACGTGGCGGGTGAGCGGGTGGATGATGTCGGTGCGTTCGGCGACGTGGATGAACTCGTCGGGCGGCAGGTTGCCGCGCCCCGGCTGGCGCCACCGCACCAGCGCCTCCACGCCGATGATCTCGCCCTCGCCCAGGCCCACCTGCGGCTGGTACTCGAGCACCAGCTCCTCCGCCTCGATGGCGTGGCGGAGCCGGCCCACGACGGCCAGGCGCTTGGGGCTGTAGTGGTCGAGGTCGGAGGCGTAGACGGCCACGCCCGAGTGGTCGGCCTTGGCCGTGTACATGGCCACGTCGGCCTGGCGCAGGAGGCCCGATGCGTCGACCTCCTGGTCGCCGGGGACCGCGACGCCGATGCTGGCGTCGACGTCCACGTCGATGCCGCCCACCGTGAACGGCCGGCGCAGCTGGTACAGCACCTCGAGGGCACGGCGGCCGGCGCTCTCACCGTCGGGCGCCGCCACCAGCAGGGCGAACTCGTCGCCACCCAACCGGGCCAGCAGATCCTCGTCGGCCAGCCAGGGCCCGAGCCGCCGGCCCACCTCGATCAACAGTTCGTCGCCGCTGGCGTGGCCCAGGGTGTCGTTGACCTCCTTGAACCGGTCGAGGTCGATCAACAGCACCGCCACCCGGGCCCCGTCGGCGAGGCGCTCGCCGAGGCGGCGGTGGAACAGCGTGCGGTTCGGCAGGCCCGTCAGCGGGTCGTGGGTGGCCAGGAACTCGTTGTCGGCCGACTCGGCCCGGAGGCGGTCGACCAGACCCACGTTGCGCAGCGACACCGCGGCGTGTGAGCAGAGCGTGCTGAACAGCACACCGTCCTCACGGTCGAATCCCCGGGTGGCGCCGCTGCGGTCGCCCACGCCGATCACCACCCGCCGGCCGTCGCCGACGGCGAGGCACTCGACGATCGCCTCGGACAGCCCGCTGGCCTCCATGTCGTCCGACGCCTCGCCACCCGGCCCGTACAGCCGCACCCCCGCGCCCGGCATGGCCATGACCGACCGGTCGAACGCCGACACCGGCTCGAGCGCGACGGTGGCCTCGACGGCGTGGTACACCCGTTTCGGGGCGCCCGGGGCGTCGGGTGACCACACCCACGCGGTGTCGGCGCGCAACACGTCGGCGATACGCGGCAGCAGGCTGATCTCCACCTCGCCCACCGCGACGGCGGCACCGAGGTCGCGGGCGAAGCCGTCGAGGCGCTGCATGGCGTTGTACCGGGCGACGACCCGGCCGTAGGCCCGGGTGACCCCGACGACGAAGGCCAGGATGGGGAGGGCCAACCAGGCCTCGACCGCGTCGTTCTTCAGCCCGCCGGCGATCAGCAGCGCGACCGAGATGTCGACCACTGCGACGACCATGGGCACCCAGATGCCGCGTAGCAGGGAGGGCTCCCACTCGCCCTGGTACAGGCTGATGGCCGCGGTGATCACCGCACCACCGACGAGGTCGGCGGTGATCACGGCCAGTGCCGCGGCCACCCATGCCTGCGGTCCGAGCGACTCGGGCACACCCACGGCGGCCACCACCAGCCCGGCGGCGGCGATCTCGAGCGCGTGGGACAGCAGGTTGAGCGTGAGCTTCAGGGGGTCCTGGTGCCGGACGAGGCCGAGCACCACCCACGAGGCCACGACCCGGGCCACGATCAGCAACGGGATGGGCAGGAACAACAGCCCGATCACCAGGGGCACCGACGTGAAGCTGAACGAGTGCGACTCGCGGCGCAGCTCGATCTCCACCTCGAACAACTCGCAGGCCACGTAGAGCGCGCCCACGAGCGCGACGATGGCCCACTGCACGTCAGCGCCGCTGAACGACTGCGGCAGGACCGTCGCCACGAGGAGGGCCCCCAGCGCGACGCACAGGACCACCACCCGCCGCCGGCCGGCGTCCTCACCCTCGTCCACCGGCAGGGCGAGCGCGGCCTCGGCCGCCACCGTGGCTTCCATGTCGGCGGCCCTCAGTCCCAGCTGCCGTCGCGCCAGGTGTGGCCGCGCCAGGTGTGGCCCAACCACAGGTCCGTGCGCCAGGTGTGGCCGCTCCAGAGCTCGGATCGCCACGTGTGGCCCAGCAGGGGCGATCCGGCGGCACCGGCCGGGAGCCACTGCCCGCCGGCCCAGACGCTGCCGTTCCACACGCCGTCGTCCCACGCGTTGCCGACGGCCGACCGCGGCGCCCACACGGAGGGAACCCAGGGGGCCCCCTGCAGGTCGATCTCGCCGCTCAGCACCGTGCCGTCGGCGGCCTCGAGATGGCCGCCGCCCCGGGCCAACTCGATCGAGCCCATGCCGGTGGACACCGGGTACGACTGGGTGACGGTGGGGGTCGCGGTCCGAAGCGCGGCCCGCAGGTCGACGAGGCCGGCGCCCTGCCCAGGGGGCGAGCCGGGCAGGTCGCGGGCCGACGAGATGAGGATCGCCTTCACCTGGTCGGGCGTGAGCGCCGGCCGGTCGCTCAGGAGCTGGGCGGCGGCGCCGGCCACCACGGCCGCCGCCTGCGAGGTGCCCGAGCCCTTGAACAGTGAGCCGGCCACCACCGCGCCGGGGTTGGCCAGGTCGATGGTGGAACCGGGGTCGCGCAGGCCGAGGATCGACACTCCCGGTGCCACCAGGTCGACGCCCCGCTCGGGGGTGCCCACGGCGGAGAACGAGGCGACCACGTCGTCGTAGCGATCCATCGGGCTCCGCATGTCGGCGGCGCCGACCGTGAGCACGTAGGGATCGACGGCGGGGTCGGCCAGAGCCCCGGCCGAATTGCCGGCCGCCACCACCACCACGATCCCGTTCCGCCACGCCGACTCGACCGCGTGGGCCAGCGGATCGACCAGGTAGGACTGCGTCGAGTCGGTGCCGCCCGACAGGCTCAGCACCCGGATGTTCATGCCCGGGTCCTTGCGGTGCTGGGTGACCCAGTCGACCGCGGCGATCATCTGCGACACGTCGGTGGCGCCGTCGGCCCCACCCACCTTCATGTTCACCAAGCGCGCCTCGGACGCCATGCCGCCCTCACCGGCGATGAGGCTGGCCATGTGGGTGCCGTGGCCGAAGGCGTCGATTCCGGCGGGCACACCCGCCTGGAAGTCGAGCGACAGGTCGGGTCCGTTGACGATCAGGTTCGGGTCGTCGAGGCCCGGCACCGGCGCGATGCCGGTGTCGACCAGGGCCACGTCGATGCCCGCGCCATCGGCATCTCGCCGCTCGGCCCAGTCGGAGCGGACGATGTCGCGCACCTCGCGCCGCAGGATCGGCCGGACCGTGCCCCACGCCCGGAACTCGTTGCCCCACCGCTGACGGCTGCCCGGCTCGTTCCACCCCGACTCGCGACCGTGGTCGGCCGCCGCCGGCTCGGCCGATCCGGCCACCAGCAGGGTCGCCACCAGTGCGACCACCAGCACGATCAGTCGAAGCAGCCGCCACCGCCACGAGTACACCGGATTCTCCCGCCCCGGAGATCTCCCCACTTCGCCCCCCAGGTTTTCGCTCCCCAACAACGGAGATGAGCATAGATCACTTCACGTGGCATGGCAAACGCTGAAAGTGGTATTTCGCACCGCGGGAAGTGACTGACCCAACGGTCAGACCGTGATGCGACGACCAGGTCAGGGTCCTGTCGACCCCGTCGGCGCCAGTGGCTCCGGGCCGTCGACGGCGACCGCCGGGGGGTCGCCGGCACGGCGACGGATGGCGAAGCCGACGAGCGGGAACACCAGGACCGAGAGCATGCCGGCGCCCACCAGGGCGGCGGCGTTCTCGGGCCGCATCCGGTGGGTCTCGAGCCCGATGCCGGTGATCACGACCACGAGGGGCAGGGCCGTGGCGGAGAAGAACGCCAGCGCGGCGCGGTCGGGACGGGGCAGGTCCCGGCGGTACAGCAGCAATGCCGGGAGGCCCCGCACCACCAGGAACAGCGCCAGGAACAGCGGCACACGCAGCACCGTGGAGGGATCGCCGAGCAGGGCGTCGAGGTCGAACTTCATGCCGCTCACCACGAAGAAGACCGGGACGAAGAACCCGAAGCCGATGGCCTCCAGCTTGCTGCCGACCACCGCTTGGTCGTCGCCGGCGGTGAACAGCCGCACGATGATGCCCGCCGCGAACGCGCCCAGCAGCACGTCGAGCCCGAGGTGCGACGCCACCCACACGAGCACCGCGATCATCAACACCGCGATGCGGACGGGCAACTGCGCGCTCGAATTGAGGTGTCGCTGCATCAACTCGACCACGCGGGGCGACCGCGCCCGGGTGGCGAGCAACGTCGCACCCACGGCGAGGACGATGAAGGCGACGAGCAGGAGGCCCGTCGTTCCCGGGTTGTCGCTCGTGAGCAGCAGCGCGATGGCGACGATGGGCAGGAACTCGCCCACGGTGCCCACGGCCAGGATGTGGGCCCCGAACGGTGTCTCGAGCGCGTCGGCGTCGCGCAGCATCGGCAGCAGCGTGCCCAGCGCGGTGGTCGTGAGCGAGAGCCCGATCAACAGGTCGGAGACGGCGAAGCCTTCCAGCACGAGTACGCCCGCGACAGACAGGGCGAGCACGAGCGACAGGCCCCATCCGAGGGTGGCCCGGCTCAGCGGCCGACCTCTGATGCGCCCGAGGTCGATCTCGAAGCCGGCGAGGAACATCAGGAAGCTCAGGCCGAGGTTGCCGAAGCCCGCCACGATCACCGTGACGTCGGCCCACCCCAGCACCTGCTGGCCGATCACGATCCCGAGCCCGATCTCGAGGACGACTCCGGGCACACGAAACCGGCGCAGCGCCTCGGCCAGGAGCGGTGCCACCACCGCGGCCACCACGATCAGTGTGAGCGAGGAGGCGCTGGCGGAATCCATGCGGTCCGGAGGCTAACCCTTCGGTGACACGACCTCCGCAGTCTCCTAGGGTCGGGGCCGCCATGGCACGGACGGACCACGTCGAGGGCACCCCGGAACGGGTGCTGCCGGTCCTCACCACGGCGTTGCGGCACCGTTGGACCTCGTCGGTGTTCGGCATCGTGACCGAGGGCTCGGTGCGGCGCCGGCCGAGCGACGTGGCCCGACTGGTGACCTCGGTGGTCGTCGTCGGCCTGACCGCGGCCGCGGCCCGCGAGGGCACGGTCATCGAGGCGGGAGTGCTCTCGTTCCTCGGCAGCCTGCCCGGCGGCCTCGGCAGCCTGTTCTCGTTCGTGTACGGCCTCGGGGTCTGCGTGGCCGCCGCCCTCGTGGTCACCGCCCTGGTGGCCCGCCGGCCCCGGCTACTGCTCACGATGCTGGTGGCCGCCGCCGGGTCGTGGTTGGCGGCGATCGGCCTCGATCACCTGGTCGACCTCCCGGATCGGCTGGCGCGGACCGGTGCCCAGATCCACGGCCTCGACCCCGACTTCCCGCTCGTGGCGCTGGCGACGATGGCCGCGGTGCTGCTCTCGGCCCGCCCGTACCTCACCCGCCCCGCCCGCCGCCTGCTGGGCGCGGTGTTCTGGCTGGCCGCCGCCAGCGCCCTCTGCCTCGCGGCCGGGTTGCCCACGGGTGTGATCGCCAGCCTGCTCGTGGGGTGGGGCGCCTCCGCGCTGGCCCACCTGTCGTTCGGCACCCCCGCGGCCACACCGTCGTCGCACCAGGTGGCCGGATCGCTCCGCGACCTCGGCGTGGACCCCGAAGGCCTCACCCTCGCCGACCACCAGTACTGGGGCCGGACCCGCTACCGGGCCGGCCGCGCCGGCGAGTTGAGCATCGACGTGGTCGGGCGCGACGCCGCCGACGCCCGGTTGCTGGCCAAGCTCTGGCGATTCGTCTGGTACAAGGACTCGGGGCCGACCCTCTCGCTCACCCGTGAAGGCCAGGTCGAGCACGAGGCCTACGTGCTGCTCCTGGCCCAGCGCAGCGGTGCCCACATCCCCGATGTGGTGGCCGCCGGCGTGGCCGGCGACCGCGACGACGCGGTGCTCGTCGTCCGCGACCCGGTCGGCGTCCCGCTGCCCGTGGCCGGCAGCGGCGCCATCACCGACGCCGTGCTCGATGACGGATGGGCCAACCTGGGCCGCCTGCACGAGGCCCGGATCGCGCACGGCAACGCCACCGCCGGCAACACCGTCCTCACCGAGGACGGAGCCACCGCCCTGGTCGAGCTCACCGGCGCGATGACCTCCGCGGGCGAGGACCGCACCCGTCTCGACCGGGTGCAGTTCCTGGCGACCACCGCCGATCTGGTGGGCGACGATCGGGCGCTCGCCGCCACCGAGCGGGCGCTCGGCACCGCGGCGCTGACGGCCCTGCTGCCGCTCCTGCAACCGGCGGCGCTCACCCCCGCAGCCAGACGTGAGCTCCGCGACGCCAAGGCCGCCCTGGCGAGCCTCGCCGAGGCGGGCGCCGCCCGCACCGGCACCGACCTCCCCAAGCCCGAGCCGCTGCGTCGCTTCTCGCTCGGCTCCGTGGTGCTCGCCGGCGCGTTCGCCCTCGGCATCTACCTGCTCGTCGGGGAGCTGGTCGGCGTGGCCGAGATGGGCGACATCTTCCGCGGCGCCATCTGGGGGTGGGTGGCGGTCGCCTTCGTGCTCGCCCAGTCGCAGCGCTTCTCGGGCGCCGTGGCGCTCACCGGAGCGGTCGCCACGCCACTGCCGCTGGGACCGGTCGTCGGTGTCGAGTTCGCTCGGGCGTTCACGGGCCTGGTCGGCGGCACCGCCGGCAACGTCGCGTTGAGTGTGCGCTTCTTCGAGAAGCGCGGGCTCCCCGTTGCCGTGGCCGTGAGCTCCGGCGTGCTCGACTCGCTCGGCGGCTTCGCGGTGCAGATGGTGCTCGTCGTCGTCGGGCTGGCGGCCACCGGCTCGGACTTCACCTTCGGCGGCACCAGCAGCAGCGGTGGCAGCAGCGGTAGCGATGGGACGAGCGTGCCCGGGTGGCTCCTCGCGCTCGCAGCGGCCATCGCCATCGCCGCGGTGGTGGCGCTCGTGGTGCCCCGGGTCCGGCGACGGATCCGCGACGCCGTCCACGCCCAGCTCCACGACGCCACCGCCAACCTCCGGGGCATCCTCTCCACGCCACGCAACGCAGTGAAGCTGTTCGGCGGCAACCTGGTCACGCAGATCCTGTCGGCCATGGTGCTCGGCGCCGCGCTGCACGCTTACGGCGAGTCGCTCCCCCTGCTGCAACTCGTGGTGATCAACAGCTTCGCCTCGCTCATCGGTGGCATGGCGCCCATCCCCGGGGGGATGGGCGTGGTCGAAGCCGGCCTGATCGCCGGTTTCACCGCCGCCGGCATCCCCCAGGCCGAGGCCGTGGCCGCCACCTTCACCGCCCGGATGTGCAGCTCGTACCTACCGCCGATCTGGGGCTGGTTCTCCCTGTCCTGGCTCCGCCACCACGACTACGTCTGACCCGGGACCACCTGACCCGGTACGCCAGACGCCCACGACTGACCCTCGCCCGAAGGCGGCCGCTCGTCCCGAGCCGCCCAGTGCAGCTCGTCGCCGAGCGCGGCCGACGCGGCTCGCTCGATGAGGATCGGGAGGTAGGTGTGGACGCGGGCGTCCTGGAACTGCTGGATCGCGGCGTCGATGGACCGCTGGACCACGTCAGCCGACGCAGCCGGATGGCGCCGCCGCACCCGGGCCTCGATCTCGGGGAGCGCCCGCCGCACCGCGGTGGCGATGCCCACCGTCTCGACGGCAGCGGCCTCGGCAGCATCGGAGACGAGGAGATCGGTCATGGGTCAGGGGTACCACGGCGCCCGGCCGGGCAGGTAGGGGCGAAGGACCCTGTCACGATCCGGGGCGAGCGCCGACCATCAGGCCGAGCCCGGCGCCTCTTGGCGGTCGGCCATCTCGTCGAGCAGCAGGCGGGCCGCCCAGAAGAAGCAGACGGCGCCGAGGAACGTGCCGCTGTTGGCGATGGAGGCGTCGAGCAGGTCACCCGTGTCGGGCACCACGTAGGCGGCGATGGCGGAGGCCATGAAGAAGATCGAGCCGACCATGTTGATCACGACGATCCACCACGACACGTCGCGGTTCCGCCAGGAGAACCAGGCGTGGCACACCTCGATGATGGCGAGCTCGCTGGCCACGAGGAAGCAGATCGACCCGAGCACGTCGGGTGTCCAGATCCGCAGGTTCTGCTCCTGGGTGGTGTCGAACCCCGAGCGCATGGCGGCGAAGGTGTTGACGTTGAACCAGAGGGTGCCGACCGACTGCACCGCCGATGCCCAGAAGTCGATGCGGTGGGGCTGCCAGGCGAAGAGCCGGGCCGCGGCGCCGGGCGGACGGCCGGCGTTGATCGACTGCACGTACTGGCAGTAGCCGGCGGAGGTGAAGAAGATGGAGCCGACGAAGAAGATCAGGCCGACCGTGCCAGGGCTGAGCCACGACGAGATCCCCGGGGTGGCGCCGAGCGCGAAGCAGAACGAGCCGACCATGAACAGGACCGCGATCCACCAGCCCAGCTCGCGCGGTGCCCACAGGACCCGCCGGTGCGCGGGTGCGGCTGCTCCTGCGGCGCCGTGGGCCTCGGGGCCCAACCCCTTGCGCTGCCGACGTGAGGTGTAGACGAGGCGGGTGCCGTCGGGCCGGCGGACCACCTCCCGGGTGACGAACGGGCCGACCGCGACCAGCTCGACCGACTCGGCATCGCTCGGTGGGGTCCACGGCGGCCGTCGAGCGGCACGGTTCGAGCTCACGTCTCCCGCTCTGATCGATCCGTCAGGTGGACTGCTCGGCCGGGACCGGCGGCACCGGCCCCGATTCGGCCTCGCCGCCCCGGGCGCGGTCGGCGAGGCGCACCACGGCCAACTCGTAGGCCCCCACCACCAGCACGAGGGCGAAGAAGGTCAGCCACGAGAGGTCGAAGAACCACAGCGCCACGACGCCGACCCCCGCGCCCACCCACAGGAGGGCGTCGCGGTGGGCCAGCACCCAGTCGGCGGTGGCCGGGTCCTTGGCCGTGCCCGCCGCCATCGAGAACAGCGACGCCACCCGGGCCCGCAACGACACCGCCCAGGGGTAGGGCCCGGTGAGGAGCGCGATGACGACGATGGCGAGGGCGATCCACAGGACGATCTCGGCGCCGAGGCGCAGCGGATCGACCACCCGATCGGTGGTGATCTGCACCGCGGGCACGTTCTCGGGGATGCGCACCAGGTTCAACAGGTCGCCCTGCAAACGGAGTGACACCCGTCGGATGATCACCATCCCCACCGAGATGGCCACCACCAGTTGGAGCAGGGTGCGGCGCCGGTGGGTGGAGAGCCAGAGCGTGAGCGGGATCAGGATGATGGTGAGGCCCACCAGCAGCCACACCACCTTGTTGAACAGGTTCACGCCGTCCTGGGCCGCCTGCAGCGCGCCGGCGTCGTAGACGGTGATGGTGCCGAAGTTGTCGTCCAGGTTCACCCCGAGGGCATCGGAGATCTTCTGGCGGGCCGCGTCGGGCACGTCGTCCACGGTGACGGTGGGGATGTTCACGTTGTGGCCGAGGATCTCTGGGGACACGTCACCGATCTTGGCCAGCACCTGGTTGATGACGGGCAGGAAGTTCAAGGTGACCGAGTCGCCGCTGGCGGTCACCACCGCGGACTTGTTGCCCTCCAGCAGGTCGACCGCCTGTTGGTGCGCGGTGTTCACGACGGTCTCGAACAAGGCGGCGAACTCGGGCGTGGCGAAGACCTCCTCCACCTTGCCGCGGACGAAGTCCTCGACCGCGCCGGCGAGGGTGGGCGCCAGGATCTGGGCCTGGTCGGGCAGCGCCTCGGCGATCAGGTTCTCGACGTCGACCAACTTCATCACCTCGGCGGTGGTGAACCGGGCCAGGGCCTGCTGCACGGCCTGCTCCTCGATCACCGACCCGATGCGGCTGGCGAACACGTCGTTGTTCAAGAAGTTGCGGCTGGCCCACACCCCGACCGCCCCGGCCGTGAAGGACAGCGCGGTGAGCACCACCAGCACGCCGACACCGAACTTCCGCAGGCTGCGGCCCACGTGGTGGCGGTGCTCGGTGCGGTCGACCTTGGCCTCCAACTCGGCGACCTCGGCCCGCAGTCGCTCCACCTCGTCGTCACCGTCCGGCCCGAGACCCGGCAACTCCTTGCCCGAGCCCGGTGCATCCTCTGGGTTGCCCATGGCGCCCACGCTAGTTCCCCGGCGACGTCCCACCGTCCCCAGGCGGTTACAGCGCCGTCGATCGCCTACGGTGGGGCCCACCATGGCCACTGGGCACGACCACCACCGGAGCGCCACGACGCCCGAGACCCGATCGGCGATCGGCACCGCGGTGGTGGCCGTCGTCGCCTACGAGGTGGCGGCCGGCCTGGTGAACGACTGGCTCGATGCCGACCTGGTGCCTTCGGTGATGCCCCGCATCCAGGCCACCACCCCGCGCACCGTGGCCAAGGCCCTCAGCCCGCAGTGGACCCGCTACGCCGGGTGGGTCGCCGCCGGCGCGCTCTACACGGTCGCGGCCCGAGCCGCCCGCAGCGCGCTGCCGGCCCGCCTGCGCCGCTGAGCGCCGGCGCCACCGCCCGCATCCGGCCCCGTTCCACGAATTCGGTCCCGTGGACCGATCCCCGTCGTCCGACCAGAGCGGCCGCTCGAGCCCCTCGAGCCCCTCGAGCCGAAAACGACGAAGGCGGGCCGGCCGGGCTCCGCCCGACCGACCCGCCCGCAACGTGATGATCAGCCGATGACCTTGGCCTTCATCGACTCGTACTCGGCGTCGCTGATGGCGCCGCTCTGCTTGAGGTCGTGGAGCTTGGCCAACTCGTCGGCCGAACTGCCGGCTCCCGCGGTCTGCTGCACGTACTCCTTGAACTGCGCCTCGGCCTCCTGCTGGCGGGCGACGGCCCGCTCGCCCATGCCGGGACCCCGGATGATGAGGTACAGGAACACGCCCAGGTAGGGCACCAGCAGCACGAAGATGACCCACAGGGCCTTCTTGCCCCCGGACTCCCCCTTGTCGCTGAACAGGTCGGCGAACACCGTGATGAGCAGCCAGAACCACAGCATCAGGATGAAGAGCCAGAACATCGTGACGAGCAGGTCGCCCTGCCCGACGTCGGCGAGAACCATGGAGCACCTCGAATGCGGTCGTAGGAAGTGGAAGGTGGGGCGACCGCCCGCACCACGGCGTCACCGTAGTGCAACTGCGCGACTACAGCTGTGCCGAAGCGACCCTCACCTGACCGTTGTTCAGCGGGCCACGTCGTCGAGCAGGGCCGCCAGCCGAGCGGCCACGTCGCGCCGCGACCGCCCCTGCTCCAGGTACCGCCGTCCCGCGCCGCCGAGGGCTCGCCGCTCGGCCGCCGGGCGGGCCCGCACGGATCGCACCCCGTCGGCCACGGCCGCCGGCCCCACCGCCACCCCCGCGCCGGTCCGCTCGACCAGTGCTCCGACCGCACCTGGGCAGTTGGTGACCACCGGGAGCGAGGCGGCGAAGTAGTCGTAGAGCTTGTTGGGGCTCACCCCGTAGCGGAACAGCGCCACATCGGCCAGCACGTGCAGGCCGACGTCGGCGGCTCCGAGGAGCCCCGGGACGTCGGACTTGGGCACGGGGTCGGCGAAGACAACGTTGGCGAGGCCCCGCGCCGCGGCCTGCTCGCGCAGCGCCGCCTTCCGGGTGCCGTCACCCACCAGCACCACCACCGTGTCGTCCCCCTCGGCGGCCAGCTCCCCGGCGGCCGAGAGCACCTGCTCGAGCCCGTAGACCGGCCCGTGGTTGCCGACGTACATCGCCACGAACGCCCCCGGCGCCACCCCCAGCCGCCGTCGCCACGACGCCCGGTCCGTGCCCACCTCGCCGTCGCGGTCGAACCGCTCGAGGTCGGCGGCGTTGGGCAGCAGCTCCACGCGACGCGCCCCGGACGCCAGCACGCGGTCGCCCACCCCCTCGGTCAGCACCACGACCACCGCGGCCCGGCGATAGGCGTGCGACTCGAACGCCGCCATCGCCCGGTGCAAGCGACCCCCCTCGCGCACCTGGCCCATCTGCACCATGTACTCGGGCCACAGGTCGCGGACCTCGACCACGAGACGGCTCCGCCGCAGCCTCGCCACCACCAGCCCCGCGGCCAACGCCAAGGGCTGGGGGCTCGAGGCGTACACCACGTCGGGGCGCTCGCCGAGCACGCCGACGACCACGGCACCAGCCGCGTACGACACCCAGTTGGCCACCCGCCCGGCACTCCCACTCCCGCGGTACGGCAGGGTGGGCACCGTGCGGAAGCCGGGCTCCCGCCGGGTCCGGCGCCGACGGGTGAGCAGGTTGCGGTCCGAGGCGACGATCTCGGCCCGCCAGCCGGCGAGGTAGCCGAAGAGCTCGACGTGCCGGGTGCCGCCGGCGTCCCCGTCCGCCACGGCGGCGTGGTTGAGCACCAGGACCCGGGGCAACCGGCCCGCCGGCGGCGGGCCGTTCGCGGCCCGCCTCACGTCCCACCTGGTCACCGCTCGACCTCGACGTACGCGTGCCAGGCGAAGCGGCCGAGGCCCGGCCACCGGCCGAGGAGCCGGCGATCGACCGCTGCGAGGCCGGCGACGGCGGCGCGGGCGCACCGGCCCGCCCGGGGAACCGGGAACCAGAGCGGGGCCACCATCGGCGACAGGAGATGGAACGCCTCCACTGCCACCACCGAGAGCGACCGGCCACGCCCGAACAGATCGTCGAGCCGTTCGAACCGCAGGTGCGCGCGGGGCACGAGGTCGCCGTCCTCACCCACCGCCAGCCGCTCCCCCGCCAGGCGGCGGACGCTGCGGAACAGCGCCACCACCGGGTTCCCGGCCAGGTTCTCGAGGAACCATCCCCGACCTCCGGCGACCAGCGCGCGGCTGCACTCGGCCACGACGCGGGCCGGGTCGGCGTACTGCAACGTGCTGATCGACAGCACGGCCTCCAGCGACCCGGCCCGGAGCGGCAGGACCTGACTGTCGGCCCGCACCAGCGGGAGGTGCGGGTGCGCGGCGCGGGCACCGGCGAGCCGGGCACCGTCGATGTCGATCCCGACCACCCACAGGCCCTGGTCACGCAGCGCCTGCGTCACGTCCCCGGGACCGCACCCGAGATCCGCCACCCGCGGCGCGGGTTGCCGCCGGCCCCCGACCACGCGTTCCGACGATGACCGCAACCGCTGCAGCAGCGGACGTTCGAACGGGTCGGCACGGTCGATGACCGTGGTGATCCCGGT
Organism: Acidimicrobiales bacterium; assembly: GCA_044221555.1. GTDB lineage: Bacteria > Actinomycetota > Acidimicrobiia > Acidimicrobiales > DATDAH01 > JAEUJM01. Next base: position 36,538 of record JBGAOY010000014.1, on the reverse strand, counting down.
GACCGCCACCTCCACCGGCAACGTCAGGGCCGACGCGCCGTGCGGTGCCGGAGGGCCACGGCATCCGGGGCGATCCCTTCCGCGGCCCCCACCGTCGAGGCGCCCACCTCCGCGTCCTCCACCGTGGAGACGCCCCCATCCGAGGCCCCCACCTCCGCGGCTGCAACCGCCTCGCCGTAGGTCCGGAACGACACGGCCGAGGACAATCCCCACAGCGCTGCGGTGACCCGCCCGGGCGAGAGCCGGTGCAGCTGAACCTGGCGACGGGCACCCCGGCGCTGCCGGCCGGTGGCACCCGGGGTGAGCACGATGTCGACGGGCCGTGGATCGAAGTCGTACGGGTGGAAGTAGAGCGGGCAGACCGGCGCCGAGGCCCACTGACGCCGGAGCAGCGACCGCAGGGCCGGGGGCGGGAGCACCCGCCAGTAGGTGGAACCGGCCACGGGCACCCGTGTCGGGCCCACGGGTGCCACCGCCAGGGGGACCGCCCAGAGCGCGCCACCTTCGCCGAGCGTGTGGCGGTAGGGCGAGGCCGCCGCCGGCCGGAGGCGACCACGCACGAGGGGCGAGTCGTACAGGCTCGACTCGTAGCGGAACCCCGCCGCCCGGATCACCGGGAGGGCCCAGGTCTGTTCCCTGCCGAGCGAGAAGCCCGGCGCGCGGTAGCCCTGGGGCGGCGGGGCACCGGCCGACTCGACCACCTCCCGGCCGCGGGCCAGGTCGTCCGCGAGGGTGGCGGCGGTGTGCACGGCGATGGGTCGGTGGTCGTACCCGTGGCTGGCCAACTCGTGGCCGCGCGCGGCCACCTCGGTGAGCAGGTCGGGGTGGTGCCGGCCGCTCATCCCGAGGACGAAGAACGTGGCACGGGCCCGCAACTCGTCGAGCAGGTCGAGCAGCACCGCCGTCTGGCGCTCCAGCGCGCGCGACGGACGGTCCCATCCGGGATTGGCGTACCGGCGGGCCATCAGCTGGTCCCAGTCCTCGAAGTCGATGCCGAGCAGCACCGTGGGGCGCCCCGCCCGTCCTTCGACGGGGGCGACCGCACCCGGCGACCGACCGGTCACCGCTTCGCACCGGGAGGTGGCCGACGTCAGCGACACCACGCCGTCACCCCGGCAGCCGTCAGGCCCACCGCTCCATGCTCACGCCCTCCCGGCGCCGAGCGTAGTGCCACGCTCAGCGACCGGCCCCCGAATCCCCCTCGTCGTCGGCACCGCGCCACTCGGGGGCGACGGCGGCGATCGCGGCGCGGACGGTCCCGTGGAACCGGTCCGCGCCGATCAGGTCGGTGAGGCCCGAGGCGTCGAGGCGGGCCCGCTCGGGCGACTTCAGGCGAGCGACGGCGAAGGCGATGTGCTCGCGGCCCAGTTCCTCCACGAGCGACTCCAGCGCCTCGACGCCGGTGGCATCGATCCCGCCCACCCCTTCGGCGTCGAACACCACCCATCGCACCGGCGACGGGGCGCCCGCGACCGCCTCGTGGATGCGGCCCTTCACGTAGGTGGCGTTGGCGAAGAACAGCCGGTCGTCGAGCCGGTACACCAGCACCCCGGGCACCAACCGGGCGCTGGGGTGCAGGCTGACGTCGGCGTACCGACCCAGTCGCGGCACCCAGCCGAGCACGGCATCGTGGGGCCGGGCGCTGCGGCGAACCACATCGACGATCGACAGCACCACGGCGACGAGGATGCCCTCGAGCACCCCCACGAGGACCACCCCCGCCATCGCCGCGACCGCGATCACCACGTCGCCGTGGCTCACGGCGCGCAGCGCCCGCCAGTCGGCCGGGGTGACCAGGCTGGCCGCCGCGTAGACGATCACCGCGCCCAGCACCGCTGCCGGCAGGTCCGACATGGGGCCGGTGAGGAACAGCAGCACCGCGGCCACCCCGGTGGCCGCGAACACACCCGACACCTGGGTGCGCACACCCATCTGGTCGTTCACCGCGGTGCGCGAGTTGCTGTTGCCCACCGGGAACGAGCGGCTGACCCCGGCCGTCAGGTTGGCGACACCCAGCGCCAACAGCTCCTGGTTCGCGGTCACGTGCTGGCCGTGGCGCCCCGCGAAGGAGCGGGCGGTGAGGATCGAACTGCTGTAGACCGCGAACACGATGCCCAGCGCCCCTGGGACGAGGCGCAGCGCGTCGCCCACGCCCACCCGGGGCACCCCCAGGCTCGGCAGCCCACTCGGGATCGGCCCGATGGTGGCGATGCCGTGATCGGCCAGCGACGCCACGCCCGACACCAGAACCGCCCCGACCACCACGACCAGCGGGCCCGGTGCCTTGGGGCTGGCCGCCCGCAGGCCGAACAGGACGCCCAGGGCCACCAGGCCGGTGGCCAGTGTGGCGACGCTGACGTCGCCGAGATGGGTGGCCAGGTCGACCACCTGCCCCACGGGCTTGTCGGCCTCGATGGCCACCCCCGTCAGCTTGGCCAGCTGACCGCAGACCAGGACGACGGCCACCCCGTGGACGAAGCCCACGAGCGCGGCGCGCGACAGGTAGTCGGCGACCCAGCCCAGCCGCACCAGCCGGGCGAGGAGGAACACCCCGCCCACGACCAGCGCGAGCATCGACGCGAGGGCCAGGTAGCGGGCCGGGTCGCCGTCGGTGAGCGGGGCCACAGCCGTCGCCACCAGCGCGGCCGACGTGGCCTCGGGGCCCACCACCAGCTGCCGCGAGGTGCCGAGCGCGGTGTAGGCCAGCACCGGCAGCAGCAGCGCGTAGAGGCCGGCCACCGGTGGGACCCCCGCCACCTCGGCGAACCCCATCGACGCGGGGATGGCCAGCGCGGCCACGGTGAGCCCGGCCACGGCGTCGTGCCGGAACGTCGCACCCCGGTAGGCACGCAGTGGGGACAGCACCGGCACCGTGCGGTGCAGCAGAGAGGACCTCGGCGGCGAGACGAAGGGCGTGCCGGCGTCGCCGTACGCATCGGGTGGGTGCGGGTGGCCCGGGGGTTCGGGTGGGTGCGGGTGGCCTGGGGGGTCGGGTGGGTGCGGGTGGCCCGGGTCGTCCGGTGGTTCGTCGCCGCCGTCAGGCGACATGCGCCGTGCCGAGCGGCGGCGCGGGTGTCGTCACGCTCGCGCGGTCGTCGAGGCCGGCCAGGAACTCGAGCACCAACCGGTTGAAGGTGCTGGCGTGCTCGAACATGAAGCCGTGCGCGGCACCCCGCACCACCGCCATGCGGGCGCCCGGGATCAGGCGAGCCAGCTCCTCGGAGTCGCCGCGCGGCGTGAGGATGTCCTGGCTTCCCACCAGCACCAGCGTGGGTGCGCGCACGTGCACCAACTGGTCCCGCAACGTCTCGTCGGCGTCGAGGATCGCCTGCACCTGGGCGAGGAAGGCGTCGGGTGAGGCGTTGAGGGCCAGGCCGCCGACGGGGCCGATCAGCGGCTGCAGGCGCCGGAACGAGCGGGCGCCGAACAGCCAGCGGGCGTTGCGCCCGACGAACGCGCCCATGCCCTCGGCCTCGGCCAGGTCGGCCCACTCGGCCAGCAGCTCTCGCCGCCACGGCAGTTGGCGACAGGCCGTGCAGGCCAGCACCAGCGACCGCACGCGGTCGGCGTGCAGCACCCCGATGATCTGGCTGATCACCCCACCCATGGAGGCACCCACCACATGGGCACGCTCGACACCCGCATCGTCCAGCACCGCGATGGCATCGCGGGCCATCATCGACAGGTCGTAGGGCCCCGGGGGCTTGTCGGACCGGCCGACCCCCCGGTTGTCGAGGGCGAGGCAGCGGTAGGTGGCGCCCAGCGACCGACGCTGCAGGATCCAGCCGCGCCGGTCGGCACCCAGCCCCTGGATGAGCAGCAGGGGCTCACCGTCGGGGTTGCCGAAGTCGTCGTAGTGGATGCGGGTGCCGTCCTCACCCCAGGCGAAGGCCATGCACTCAATCCTTGCGGCTGCGCCGCCCCAGCAGGAAACCGGCGGCCGCCCCGAACAGGGCGGTGCCCAGCAACACCCAGATCAGCGCCACGTTGATGTGGAAGACCAGGAAGTCGATCTTGACCTCGTCGCGGTTGGCCAGCACGAAGGCCACCAGCACGATGACGATGACGATGACGCCGATGGTCTGACCCGACACCTGGACGCCGCGCCCCTTGGGAGCCTCGCCGACGTCGTCCTGGTGGCTCATGCCCATGGGTCGCTCTCCACGGTCATGCCGCGAGCTTCTTGAGCTCGAACGAGGTCAGGATCTCACCGATGCCGGCGATCAGGGCGCCGATGCCGAGCACCAGCCCCACCACCGCCACGGTGGCGTCGGGCCAGGCGATGATGGCGATGCCCACCAGGGCGCCGATGACACCCACGACGAGCAGCGGCCACATCCCCTCGCCGCGGTCGAGCAGGGCCACCACGGCACGGATGACCCCCCGCAGCAGATAGCCGATGCCGGCCACCACGGCCACGACCTGGACCGTGACGTCCGGCCAGAACAGCAGGACCAGGCCCGAGACCACCGACACCAAGGCCCAGCCGATGCCCACCTCGCGGCGCTTGGCCCCGAAGAAGCCACTGATGCCCCCGATCAGCAGGAACAGGCCCGCCAGCCACGCCAGGGCGGCCACGCTCTTGAACGGCCTCGTGATCATGATGATGCCCAGAGCGACCGAGAACAGGCCGATCACCAGCATCACCCACCAGAACTTCGCCCCCGCCTGCAGTTCGTCGTCACCCACGGCATCCATCGGATCCCCTTCCCCCTGTGACCGACCGGTTCGGTCCTGTCCAACGTAGCCCTTGCCGACCTGCGCGTCGGCGTGGCGGCCTCGACGGTGCGCGGGCGCGCTCGCGGCCCCTCGTGCCGATCGACGCGCGCCCGACCGGGATCAGCGCTGGTCGAGGAGGGCCTGGACGGCGAGGCGGGTGTGCTCGGCGAGGTCGGCCACCGCCAGCGGGCCGGGGTGGACCGCCGCGGCGACCGGTTCACCGATGGTGATGCGCCAGTGGCGGCCGACCTCGCGCCCCCGCACGGCCACGGGGACGACCGGCGCGCCGGCCGCGACCACTGGCGCCAGCACCTCGGGGTGCAGGCCGCCGGCGTGCTGGCCCCAGCGCACCTCGCGCCCCAGGCCGAGGGCGACGGCCTCGCCCGCCCGCAGGAGGCCGGCGATCTCGTCGGGACGGTCGAGCACCGCGCCCAGGCGGCGCAGGGCGGGGCCCAGGGGCACGACATCGGGCAGGCCCACGACGCGCAGGTGGCGGCCGGTCGCCCGGCGGATCCCCTCGGTGACGACCCACGGCTCGGACAGCCCGAGGCGACGGTTCATCACGACGGCGATCGGGCCTGGGGGGAGGTCGAGGTGGCCGTCGACGTCGATGTCCCAGCGCACGCGGGCCGCGGGGGCCAACAGATCGACCAGGTCGGCGTCGAGGCCCCACGGGTCGACGGTGAACGTGCCGCTCACGCGCCGCTGGAGCGCGGCGGGCAGGACCGCCAACGCGGGACGTGCCGGCAACGAGGGCAGGGCGGGCAGGTCCACCATCAGGCCACCGCCGACGCGGCGTCGCCGAAGGTGACGTAGGTGACCCCGGCCCAGTGGAACAGGTCCTTCACCACGTCGGCGGTGCCCCATCGCGGTGCCACGCCGAGCCACTCGGCGCAGCGCGACCCGTCGGCGGTGCGCCCCCGCACCAGCAGCTCGCGCAGGTGCTCGGGCAGTGGCGATCCCGCCACCTCGGCGACGACCCGTGCCAGGGCCCAGGCCGGCCCCGCGATGGGCACGGGCACCCGGCCGCCGAGGCGGGCGGCCTGGCTGGCGGTCACCGCACCGTCGCCCACCACGTTGACCGGGCCGTCGTGGCCGGCGAAGACCGCGGCCACGATGGCCTCGGCCGCGTCCTCCTGGTGCAGCAGCGAGAACGGCAGGTCGGAGGTGGCACTCACCGGCACCACCGGCAGCCGCAGGTAGCGGCCGAGGGGGCTGGGGAAGTGCGGGCCCATCACCGGCGCCAGGCGCAGCGACGTGACCGGCACCCCGGCGGCGTCGCCGGCCACGCCCGCGACCCGCTCGGCGTGCAGCAGCGACCGGCCGAAGGGCGTGGTGGGGTCGGGCGGCACCGACTCGTCGGGGCGGGTGGCCGCACCGCGGGCCCGACCGTAGACCTCGATCCCCGACCGGAGGACGATGCGATCCAGGCTCGGGCACTCGGCGGCGGCGCCGAGCACCGCGATCGTGCCCGCCTCGGTGCGCTCCATCGCGGCCTTGGGCGAGCAGCGGGCGTTGGGCTCGTAGGTGCCGACGTGCACCACGGCGGTGGGCTCGAACTCGCGCACGATGGCCACGTTGCGGGCCCGGTTCCGCGGATCGACCCGGTGGAAGTGGGTGCGCTCGAGGTAGCGGCGGGGCGGCTCGATGTCGATGCCCGTGATGGCCGCGACCTCCGACCGTTCCTCCAGGAGCAGTGCCACCCGCGTGCCGAGCTCCCCGCCGAGCCCGGTCACCAGTACCCGCATGGTTCAGAACACCTCTCTCCGGCGACCCGTGGGTCAGAAGACCTCGGGTCGCAGTGTGGGGAACGCCACGACATCGCGGATCGTGGCGATGTCGCCCAACAACATGACCAGACGGTCCATGCCGATGCCAAGCCCACCGGTCGGAGGGAGGCCGTACTCGAGGGCCCGTACGTAGTCCTCGTCGATGACGGCGGCGGCCTCCGGGTCGCCCGCGGCGGCCTTGGCCGCCTGATCCTCGAAGCGGGCGCGCTGCTCGGCGGGGTCGACCAGCTCGCTGAACGCGTTGCACAGCTCGCGCCCGGCGACGATGGCCTCGAAGCGCTCGACCATGCCGGGCAGCTCGCGGTGGTCGCGCGACAGCGGTGACACCTCGAGGGGGTAGTCGGTGACGAACACCGGCCCCCAGAGCTGGTGCTCGGTGGTCTTCTCGTAGATCTCCAGGACCAGCTTGCCGGGGCCCCAGTCGTCCTCGACCGGCACCCCGTGCTCGCGGGCGATGGCCGTCAACTCGTCGAGGGGCATGCGCACGTCGATGCGCACGCCCGCGATCTCCTCCACGAGGTCGACCATGGAGGCCCGGCGCCAGGGCACACCGAGGTCGAGCTCGCGCCCCCCGTAGGACAGTCGGGTGCCGCCGCAGAGCTCGGTGGCCAGGTGGGCCACCAGCTCCTCGGTGATCGCCATCATGTCCGAGTAGTCGGCGTAGGCCTGGTAGAGCTCGAGCATCGTGAACTCGGGCTGGTGGCGAGGCGACAGGCCCTCGTTGCGGAACACGCGGGCGATCTCGAACACCCTCGTGAACCCGCCCACGACCAGGCGCTTGAGGTACAGCTCGGGGGCGATGCGCAGGAACAGGTCGACGTCGAGGGCGTTGTGGTGGGTGGTGAACGGCCGGGCCGTCGCACCCCCCGAGATGGGGTGGAACACCGGCGTCTCGATCTCGATGAACTCGCGCTCCTCGAGCCAGCGGCGGGTGAGCGACATGATCCGGCTGCGCAACACGATCGCGTCCCGGGCCTCGTCGGTGACCCAGAAGTCGACGTAGCGCTGGCGGTAGCGGGTGTCGGGGTCGCTGAGGCCGTGCCACTTGTCGGGGAACGGCCGCTGGGCCCGCGCCAGTGTGACCCACTGGTCGACTCGGACCGACAGCTCGCCCCGGCGCGTGGTCATCACCTCGCCGGTGACGCCGATCCAGTCGCCGAGGGACAGGTCGGCGAAGCCGTCGAAGTCGGGGGTGGAGGCGGCGGGGGCGAACAGCTGGATGCGACCGGTGCCGTCCTGGAGGGTGCCGAAGGCCAGCTTGCCCTGCACGCGGCGCAGCATCAGCCGCCCCGCGACGGTGACGGTCCGCCCGGTCTCGGTGCCCGCCTCGAGCCCCGAGTACTCCTGTTGCAGCTCGGCCGCGCTCGCATCAGGCGAGTACCGGTAGGGGATGTCAGTCATCGACCTGTCCCGATTCGTGGCCGGCGGCCGACCGGCTTCGCCGGCACGGCGAACGAGGGACGAGCGAGCCATGACGATAGCGATGAGGCGCCAGCCGAAGAGCCATGAGACAGGGCGACAGCCGAAGAGCGATTCACGACGCGTTCTTCTCGTGGATCAGGCGCAGGCCGTGCAGGGTGAGCCACGGCTCGACGTGCTCGATCCGGTCGGAGATGGGGGCGATGAGGTGGGCGAGCCCGCCGGTGGCGACCACGGTGCACTCCCCCAGCTCGGACTCGATGCGGGCGCAGAGGCCGTCGACCATGGCGGCGTAGCCGAAGCCGGTGCCGGACTGGATGGACTCCATGGTGCTCTTGCCCAGCACGTGGGTGGGTCGGTCGAGCGCCACCTGGCGCACCGCCGCGGCCCGGCCGAACAGGGCGTCGAGGCTGATCTCGATGCCCGGGGCGATGGCGCCACCCAGGTACTCGCCGGCGGCGGACACCACGTCGCAGGTGGTGGCGGTGCCGAAGTCCACCATGATCGTGGGACCGCCGAACAGGTCGTAGGCCGCCGCCGCGTTGGCGATGCGGTCGGGACCGACCTCCTTGGGGTCGTTGTAGAGGATCGAGATGCCGGTCTTCACGCCGGGCTCGAGCACCACGGGATCGCCGTCGAGGTACCGGTCGCACATGTTGCGCAGGTTCACCGTCACCCGGGGCACACCCGAGCAGATGGACACGCCGTCCACGTCGTGGCTCCAGGAGTAGCCGGCGAGGCCGAGGAACCCTTCGAGCATCACCACCTGCTCGTCGGCGGTGCGCTCGGCGTGGGTGGAGATCCGCCAGTGCCCGGTGAGCCCGTCGCCCGCGGTCTCGACCGCGGTCACCTCGGGGTCGTACAGGCCGAAGACGGTGTCGGTGTTGCCGACATCGATCACCAACAGCATCAGGGGGCTCCTGTGTCGTGTGCGTCGGGCGAGGGCGTGGTGTCGACCGCGATGTCGAGGCCGATGTCGAGCACCGGCGCCGAGTTGGTGAGCGCGCCCACCGACACCAGATCGACGCCGGTGGCGGCGAAGGCTGCGATCGTCTCCAGCGTGATGCCTCCGGAGGCCTCGACGAGGCAGGGACGGCCCCCGCCGGCGCGATGGCGGCCCACGACGACCATGGCGTCGTGCACCTGCTCGGGGCTCATGTTGTCGAGCAACAGGGCGTCGGCGCCGGCGGCGAGGGCCTCGACCACCTCGTCGTGGGTGGCGCACTCGACGTGGACCGTGCGGGCGGGCCAGCGGTCGTGGGCCTGCGCCACCGCCGCGGTGATGCCCAGCACGGTCAGGTGGTTGTCCTTCAGCATCACCCAGTCCGACAGGTTGCCCCGGTGGTTGCGGCCCCCGCCGGCGCGGACGGCGGCCTTCTCCAGCGAGCGCAGGCCGGGCGTGGTCTTCCGGGTGTCCCACACCTGGGCCCCGCCGCCCGCGGCGTCGACGTGGCGCCGGGTCTCGGTGGCGACCCCCGACAGGTGGCCGAGGAAGTTGAGGGCGGTGCGCTCGGCGGTGAGCACGGAGGCCAGCGGTCCGTCCACCGTGGCCAACACCTGGCCCGCGCCGACCTGATCGCCGTCGTCGACCGCCCAGGCCACCGTGATCGCGGGGTCGACCTGGAGGAACGCCTCGTCGGCGCACCGCCGCCCGGCGAGCACGCCTGGCCGCCGGGCGACGAGCTCGGCGGTGGCGCGCGCCGAGGGCGGCAACAGGCCCGAGGTGAGATCGCCCAGGGGGGTGAGGTCCTCGTCGAGGGCCCGGGCCACCGCGGCGCGGACCGCCCCGATGGGCGGGTGCAGGTGGTCGCCCTTCACGCCGACCACCTTGCCCGTGCGCCGCATCCCCCGCCAAGGCGGTTCCGACAGCCGCCACGGGGCGCCGTTCGGGCGGCTCGCTCACGGTCGTGGCCACGAGCACCTGACTCCCGCACGTGCACGGGGTGCTCGGGTCCGCCGGTGGAGCTCACGAGGAGACGCCGCGGAGGACGAGGCGGCAGTGCAGGGCGTCGTCGCGGTCGGGGAAGTCGAGGCGGGTGTGCGCACCCCTGCTCTCCTCGCGGACCGTGGCCGAGGTGAGCACCGCCCGGGCCACCGCGGCCAGGTTGCCCACCTCCCACCCGGCCACGTCGACCGGGTCGGGGACGGCCTCGATCGCGGCGACGATCCGGCCGGTGGCCGCCAGCGACGCCGCATCGCGCAACACACCCGCGCCGCGGGTCATGGCCCGTTGCAGGTGGTCCCGCTGCTCGTCGGCGGTGCCGGTGGCCGCCGCCACGGTGGCGTCGGGCGCGGGCTCGGCCACTTCCCTGCCCCCGATGACCTCGATGCCGGACGGGCCCGGGGCCACGTCGGACCCCAACACGGCGCGCATCGCCCCCGTCGGCTGCGGGCCGTCCTGACCCCCGTCGATGGCCTCGACCGCCCGTGGGGCGAACACCAGGCCCTCCAGCAACGAGTTCGACGCCAGGCGGTTGGCGCCGTGCACCCCCGTGCAGGTGGTCTCGCCGGCGGCCCAGAGGCCCGGCAGGCTGGTGGCGCCGTCGAGGTCGGTGACCAGCCCACCGCAGAGGTAGTGGGCCGCGGGGGCCACCGGCAGCCAGTCGGTGGCGGGATCGAGGTGCACCGACACCAGCGACTCGGCCATCGTCGGGAACCGTCGGGCGAAGTCGTCCAGGCCCGTCGCGTCCAACCACACGTGGTCGACGCCCTGTTCGATCATCGTCGCGGTGATGGCCCGGGACACCACATCGCGGGGCTGCAACTCGTCGACGAAGCGTTCGCCGTCGCGGTCGCGCAGCAGGGCGCCGTGACCCCGGAGGGCCTCGGACAGCAGCGGTCGCGGCATCCGAGGGTCGTGCAGCGCCGTCGGGTGGAACTGCACGAACTCGATGTCGGCCACGGCCACCCCGGCCCGCAGGCCCATGGCCACCCCGTCGCCGGTGGACTCGGCCGGGTTGGTGGTGACCGCGTACAGCTGACCGGCGCCCCCGGTGGCCATCAGCACGTGGGTGGCGCGCACCTCCACCACCTCGCCGCCGGCGTCGATCGCGGTGACCCCGACGCACCGGCCGCCCTCGACCAGCAGGTCGGTGGCGAAGTGCCGTTCGAGCACGAGCGCGGCCGTGCGGTGCACCGCCGCCACCAGGGCCCGCTCGATCTCGAAGCCGGTGGCGTCGCCGCCGGCGTGCAGGATCCGGGGAAGGCTGTGGCCGCCCTCGCGGGCCAGTTCGAGCCCGCCCGCCGCGTCACGGTCGAACGCCGCGCCCTGCGCCATCAGCTCCTCGACCCGGCGCGGGCCGTCGTCCACCAGCACGCGCACCGCCTCCGCGTCGCACAGGCCGGCGCCGGCGGCCAACGTGTCGGCCAGGTGGAGGTCGGTCGAGTCGGGGTCGGTGTCGAGCACCGCCGCCACGCCACCCTGGGCCCACCGTGTGGTGGCCTGGCTCAGCACGCCCTTGGTGAGCACGCCGACGCGCCGGCCGTGCTGCTGGCTGGCGCGCACGGCCGCGGAGAGCCCGGCCACACCCGACCCGAGGACCAGCAGGTCCAGCCCCTCGGGCCCGGCGTCCGACACGTGTTACAGCGCGCCGAGCTCGGTGTCGAGGGCGGCCATCTCGGCCGTGATGTCCACGTAACGGACCGGTCCGGGAGCACCCGGGCCGGCGGCGCCGGCGAGCTCGGCGGCCTGCTCGGCCGACACGGGGCGGTTGGCGGTGTCGACGTGCACCACCAGCGGCTCGTAGCCGTCGAGCTCGGCGTCCTCGTAGTCGGCGTAGGTGATGACGATCACCCGGTCGCCCGGCTGCACCAGACGGGCCGCGGCGCCGTTGAGGCACACGTCGCCCGGCCCGCCGGGGATCGCGTAGGTCTCGAACCGGGCCCCGTTGTCGATGTCGAGCACGTGCACCTGCTCGTGCTCGCGGATGTCGGCCAGCCGCATGAGGGTGGTGTCGAGGGTGATCGACCCCACGTAGTGCAGGTTGGCGTCGGTGACCGTGGCCCGGTGGACCTTGGACTTCATCATGCGTCGGCGCATGGCTGGATCACTTTCTGTCGCTTGACGCCGGTGTCCCGGTCGCCGTGCTTCACCCCGGTGGGGCCGATACCCCGAGATTATCCAACAAGCGGGCGCGACCGAACCTGGCGGCGGTGAGAAGTCGCAACTCGCCGGCCAGCGGGTCGACCGGCTCGAGTGTGGCGGCGTCCACCACGGCGACGTAGTCGAGCTCGGCCAGGGGCTCGGCGGCGATGAGGCCCGCCATCAGGCTGCACGCCGCGGCAGGGTCACGCTCGCCGGCCCGGATCGCGTCGGCGCCGGCCTGGAGGGCCCGGTGCAGCACGGGCGCCGCCGCCCGCTCGTCGGGGCCGAGGTAGGCGTTGCGGCTCGACATGGCCAGGCCGTCGGGCTCGCGCACCGTGGGGCAGCCCACCACCACCACGGGGAACGAGAGGTCGAGGGCCATCTTGCGCACCACCGCCAGTTGCTGGAAGTCCTTCTCGCCGAAGTAGGCCCGGCACGGGCTCGCGAGGGCGAAGAGCTTGGCGACCACCGTGGCCACTCCGGCGAAGTGGGTGGGCCGCGAGGCCCCCTCCATGGTCTCGGTGATGCCCGACACCGACACCGTCGTGCGCACCGGCTCGGGGTACATCTCGTCCACCGACGGGGTGAACAGCACCGCCACGCCGGCGGCCTCGCAGCGGGCGGTGTCGCCCTCGAGGTCGCGGGGGTAGGCGCCGAGGTCCTCGTTGGCGCCGAACTGCAACGGGTTCACGAAGATGGTGGTGGCGGTGAGGTCGTTGTCGCCCACCGACCGCTCCATGAGTGACACGTGGCCGTCGTGCAGGTACCCCATCGTCGGCACCAGCCCGACCCGGCCGCCGGCATGGCGCGCCGCGTCGAGCTCGGCCCGGAGCTCGGCGGCGGTGGTGACCACCTTCACGGCGCCATCCTCCCGCGCCCGACCAAGCGGAGGAAATACCAGTCACCGGTGACTGGTATTTCCTCCAGCTCTGGGTGGGGGGTCCACGGGCGCCACCAGCCGGCGGGCGGCGTGCATCAGGGCCTCATAGGCGGGGCGCTCGCTGGGGTCGAGGGCGGCCAGGTGGCGCTCGATGGTGGCGGTGTCGCCCCGGGCGGCGGGGCCGGTGAGGGCGGCAGCGGGGCCCAGGGCGGCCACGTTGTCGACCGTGCCCCGCACCAGGTCGAGGTAGGCCTCGAGGGGCACGCCGGCCGAGCCACCCACCCGTTCCACCTGGCCGAGCAGCGCCACCAGGTGGTTCGAGGCGATGCAGGCAGCGGCGTGGTAGGCGGCCCGGTCGGCGTCGGCCACCGCGAACGCGTGACCACCCAGGTCGGCCACCAGCTCGGCGGCGATCGGATCGCCGGCGATGGCGAACCACGCCCCGTCGCGGAGGCGCTCGGCCCCCACCTCGGCGTTGGGCAGCGACACCAGCGGGTGCACGGCGGCCCGCCGATCGTGGGGCGCCAGCACGTCGAGGCCGAGCGAGCCCGCGACGTGGGCCACCACCGCGTCGCCGGGGGCGACGGCCGCGGCCGTGCCGAGGATGGCGGCGTCGGGCGTGGCGATCAGCACCAGGTCGACGCCGTGGGCCGCCCCGGTCACGTCGTCGCCGCGGCGCAGCGGTGGCGGCACCCGCCACCCGGCGCCGGCCAGTGCACCTGCGAACGACGAGCCGGCCCGGCCACCGCCGATCACCCGCACCGATCGGCGGCTCACAAGGTGCCCACCACGCTGACCCGGCCCACCGCGTCGGCGATGGTGGCGTCGGGAACCAGGTCGGGGGCCAGCTCGGCCAGCGGGGCCAGGACGAAGCGGCGCTCGAACATGCGGGGGTGGGGCACCTGCAGGTCGTGCTCGTCGACGGTGACACCGTCGATCCACAGCACGTCGACGTCGAGGGTGCGGGGGCCCCAGCGGGTGCCCTGCACCCGCTCGGCCGCCGCCTGCAGGCGCTGGGCCACACCCAGGAGCTGGCGGGCGGTCAGCTCGGTGTCGAGCTCGACCACCAGGTTGAGGTAGGGCCCCTGGCCGCCGGGGCCGCCGACCGGCTCGGTCTCGTACACCGACGACACCGCCACCACGTCGGCCAGCGAGTCGACCGCGTCGCGCAGGTAGGCCCAGCGGTCGCCGAGGTTCGACCCCAGCCCCAGGAAGACCCGCACGCTCGCTCAGCCCCGCGACCGGGAGATGCGAACGCCCGATGTGCCCAGCTGGTGGGGCACGGGCGGGCGGAGCTTGCGGACCGAGACGGTGACCGCATCGACCCGCGCGTCGGCGAGGACGCGCGCCGCGATCGTCTCGGCCAGGTGCTCGAGCAGCGCCACCGACCGGGCGGTGATCACCCCCTCGACGAGCGCGCAGAGGGCGCCGTAGTCCACGGTGTCGGCCAGCGCGTCGCTGGCGCCGGCCCCGGACAGGTCCAGCTCGACGTCGAGGTCGACCTCGAGCGGTTGCGGGCGCAGCTCCTCCTCGGGCAGCACACCGCAGCGACCCATGGCCCGCAGGCCCCGCAGCTCGATGCGGTCAGCCATCGGCCGCGAGCTTGGCCGACAGCGCCACCAGCTCACGTCCCAGCGGGCCCATCTGGCGATCGACGATGCGCTCCACCACCGAGATCGTCTGCGGGCCGGTCTCGAGCAGGCCCGACCACAGCAGGTAGCCGCCCATCAGGCCCGAGATGCGGTCGCCCAGCTCCTCCTGGTGGACCAGGATCCGCCCCCCGGCGGCCAGCAGGGCCCGCAGCTCGGGGTAGAACGACGAGATGAACTCGTAGGTGTCGTCGGTGGCGGTGAACGGTCGGTGCAGCCACTCCACCCCCAACTCGTCGTAGTTGTGCAGGTTGGCCGGCGACGACACGAGCGAGATCACCTTGGTGAAGCCCTGCTCGCGGATCCAGATGATCTCCTCCTGGCGCCGCACCCGCCGGTGGTTCTGCCCGTAGCCGCCGGGCCGCTCGCACACCGCCAATTGGTCCTTGATGACCCACGCGAAGTTCCGCGGGGTGATCCCCCGCGCCCACTTGCTCTTCACCGCCATTGGTGCTCTCCCTTGCTCATGCTGCGGATTCGATCTGCCCGGCCACGACCGCGGCGGCGTGGACGGTGGCTCGCACGTCGTGCACCCGCACCATGCCCACGCCCTGGGCCATGGCCCAGGTGGCGGTGGCGATCGACGCCTCGAGCCGATCGTCGGGATCGACGTGATCGACACCGTCGGAGCGGGCCAGGAGCACACCCAGGCTGGACTTGCGGCTGGTGCCGACCGCCACCGGGAAGCCCGTGGCCACCAACTCGTCGAGGTGGGCGAGGAGCGCGAGGTTGTGGGCCAACGTCTTGCCGAAGCCGATGCCCGGGTCGATCCACACCTCGCCGACGCCCGCGGCGCGTGCGTCCTCGGCCCACGCGACCAACTGCTCGCGTACCTCGGTGACCACGTCGTCGTAGCGGGGGTCGTCCTGCATGGTGCGGGGGTCGCCCTGGCGGTGCATGGCCACCCACCCCACGCCGAGGCCGGCGGCCACCGTGGCCAACGCGGCCGACACGTCGTTGATGAGCGTGGCGCCCGCGGCCACCGCCGCCTCGGCCACCTCGGCCTTGGTGGTGTCCACCGACACCCGCACGTCCGGCGCCAGGGCCTCGATCACGGGCAGCACCCGGCGACGCTCCTCGGCGGCATCGACCGGCGCGGCCCCGGGCCGGGTGGACTCGCCACCGACGTCGACGACGGCGGCGCCCTCGGCCGCAAGGCGCCGGCCATGGGCCACCGCACGCTCGACCGCGAGGAAGCGCCCGCCGTCGGAGAAGGAGTCGGGCGTGACGTTCACGACGCCCATGACCAGGGGGTTCACGGGTGCCGATCGTACCGGGAGCGTCAAATCCACCCCCGGGAGGAGGACTTATAGAGTTAGTCGATAGACAATGTGAGATTTTATCCCGGGCAACGCTTGGCGCGCACGCACGGCACCGATAGGGTCCGGCGGATCCGACGACCTGGGACGGATGTGCACAGCCACGAACTCGCGGGCGACGCGGACCGCTCCGTCGGCACCGACGTCGACACCGGCGGCCCCACCGACGACGACGTCGTGTCGAACGCCGCCGCCGACGACCACGCACCCACGGCCGACGCGGCGATCCGACTCGTCGACGTCACCAAGACCTTCCCCGGCTCGACCGACCCCGCGGTCGGCGGGTTGTCGCTGGAGATGGCCCGCGGGGAGCTGACCGCCCTGGTCGGCCCCTCCGGCTGCGGCAAGAGCACCACGCTGAAGATGATCAACCGGCTCCTCGAGCCCAGCAGCGGCGAGATCTTCGTGCAGGGCGTCGAGATCCGGGCCCAGCCCAAGCACGAGCTCCGGCGCCAGATCGGCTACGTCATCCAGCAGATCGGCCTGTTCCCGCACCGGACGATCGCCCACAACATCGCCACGGTGCCACGACTGCTGGGCTGGCCGAAGGCCCGCATCAAGGCCCGCACCGCGGAGTTGGCCGAGCAGGTGGGCCTGGCCCCGGAGCTGCTCGACCGCTACCCGTCGGCGCTGTCGGGCGGCCAGCAGCAGCGGGTGGGGGTGGCCCGGGCCCTGGCCGCCGACCCGCCCGTGCTGTTGATGGACGAGCCCTACAGCGCGGTCGACCCCATCGTCCGCAAGCACCTCCAGGACGACCTGCTGGCCCTGCAGCGCGAGCTGCACAAGACCATCGTGCTCGTCACCCACGACATCGACGAGGCCATCAAGCTCGGCGACCGCATCGTGTTGCTCAACGTGGGCGGCGTGCTCGAGCAGCAGGGGTCGCCCGCCGAGGTCCTGCGGGCGCCGGCCAACGCGTTCGTCGAGACCTTCCTGGGCCGTGAGCGAGGGCTCAAGCGCATGGCCCTCATCACCGTCGACCAGGTCGACCTGGCGGCGGGGCCGGTCCTGGCGGCCGATGCGACCACCGTCGAGGCCGCCGACGTCATGGCCCACGCCGGCACCGACTGGATCGGCGTGCTCGACGGCGACCAGGTGCTGGGCTGGGCGTGGGGCGCCGACCTCGAGGGCTGCGCCCGCGTGGGCGACGCCCCTCGTGAGCCCTTCCGGGCCTACGTGCGGCCCGGCACCTCGATCCGCGAGGCCCTCGACAACATCGTCAACTCCCGCACCCGGGTGGCCGTGGTGCTGGCCGAGGACGACGACCGCTACCTCGGGATGCTGACCGTGGACGAGCTGGCCGAGGCCCTCGAATGACCACCGCACCGCGGCGGACCGCCGCGGACCGCCGGCAGCGGGCCGACCCGTGCCCCGCAGGTGTCCCGGGGGACGGGACGCGATGGTGATCGCCGAGAACGGGCCCGACTCGTTCATCTGGTGGTCCTGGGTGGGTGATCACCTCGACGAGATCTGGGAGCGCACGGTCCAGCACGTGCAGCTCACCGCCATCGCCTTGTTCGTGGGCTTCCTCATCTCGGTGGTGCTGGCCCTCGTCGCCCTGCGGTTCCGCAAGACCTACGCCCCCATCACCGGGGCGGCCGGCGTGATGTACGCCATCCCCAGCCTGGCCCTGTTCGCGTTCCTGGTGCCGATCACCGGCCTGTCGCTGCTGACCGCCGAGATCGGCCTGGTCAGCTACACCCTCCTCATCCTGATCCGGAACATCGTGGCCGGGGTGGACGGTGTGCCC
The DNA here is from genome assembly GCA_044221555.1 of Acidimicrobiales bacterium. Classification (GTDB taxonomy): domain Bacteria; phylum Actinomycetota; class Acidimicrobiia; order Acidimicrobiales; family DATDAH01; genus JAEUJM01. The sequence continues at coordinate 18,928 of JBGAOY010000014.1, read as the reverse complement.
GCATCGGTGCGCGAGGCGGCCGACGGCATGGGCTACACGTCGTGGCGGCGGTTCCTCGCCGTCGACCTCCGGCTGGCCACCCCGACCATCATCGCCGGGCTGCGCATCGCCGCCGTCACCACCATCGGCCTCGTCACCGTCACGGCGCTCATCGGCCAGGGCGGCTACGGCGCGCTCATCAACGACGGCCTGTCGCGCAGCTTCAACACGCCGATCGTGGTCGGCGCCACGCTCTCGATCGCCATGGCCATCACCGTCGACCTGCTCCTGGTCGGGTTCGAGTGGTTGGTCACCCCGTGGGCCAGGGCGGCCAGGCGATGACGATCCTCTCGGTCATCGAGCCCGACCCGAGCCTGTGGTCGCAGTTCACGACCTACATCACGACCGCGGACAACTGGACCGGCGACCGTGGCATCTGGGCCGACCTCGTGGCCCACGTCAAGATCTCCGTCACCGCCGTGGCCATCGCCGCGGCGATCGCCATCGCGCCGGCGGTGCTGCTCGGCCATGCCAAGAAGGGCGGCCTGTTCGCGGTGTCGGTGGTCAACATCGGCCGCGCCCTGCCCTCGTTCGCGATCATCGCCCTCGTGCTGCCCTTCTCGCTCGAGTGGGGCTTCGGCCTCGGCTTCTGGCCCACCTGCGTCGCCCTCGTGCTGCTGGCCATCCCGCCGATGTTCACCAACACGTACACCGGCGTGCGCGACGTGGACCCGGGCACGGTCGAGGCCGCGGTCGGGATGGGCATGCGACCCCATCGGGTGGTGTGGAGCGTCGAGGTGCCGACCGCCGGCCCGCTGATCATCACCGGGGCGCGCGTGGCCGCCGTGCAGGTGGTGGCCACCGCCACGCTGGGCGCGCTGGTCGGCTTCACGGGGCTGGGCTCGCTCATCGTCGAGGGCTTCGCCCAGCAGAACGACGGCAAGCTCCTGACCGGAGCGTTCCTGGTGGCCGTGCTGTCCCTCCTCACCGAGGCGCTCTTCTACGGCATCCAGCGCCTGTCCACACCGTGGGCCCGCACCGCCGCCCCACGGCGTGCGGGCCGGCGCCGGGCCCCGCGCATCGAACCGGTCGGCCTCGACCTCTGAGCCGGGCCGCCGGCGCCGCGATCGTTCCCACATCCCATCCCACACCATCAAGGAGACAACACCATGAGGAAGTACCTACGGGGGCTGCTGGCCCTGGTGGCGGTGCTCGCGCTGTTCACCGCCGCGTGCAGCAGTGACGACGACGGCGGTGATTCGAGCAGCGACACCACCAGCGCCGACGGCGGCGGCACCGAGACACGGGACCTCACGCTCGGCGGGCCCGCCGACTGCGAGACCAACCCGTTCTGCATCCCCGGCCTGCAGCGGGTGTACGACGTCGACCTGACCGAGGGCTTCGTGCCGCTCCAGTCGGGTGTGGTGGCCGACGCGCTGGACAGCGGCGACATCGACATCGCCCTGCTCTTCTCCACCAGCGGCGTCATCGCCGACAAGGGCTGGGTGGTGCTCGAGGACGACCAGAACATGCTGGCCGCCGACAACGTCATCCCCGTGCTGAGCGCCGAGCTGAACGACGCGTACCCCGACCTCGCCGGCGTGGCCAACGACGTGAGCGCGGGCCTGACCACCGAGAACCTCACCGAGCTGAACAAGCGCTTCGACGTGGACGCCGAGGATGCCGACGCGATCGCCACCTCCTTCCTCGAGGACAACGACCTGCTGCCCGACGAGGTCGACGTGCCGGCCGACGGCCCGACGATCACCATCGGGGCCCAGGACTTCGGCGAGAGCGCGATCCTCGCCCAGATCTACGGGCAGGCGTTCGATGCGGCCGGCTTCCCGGTCGAGTACCAGGAGCTGGGCGGCTTCCGCGACATCGAGATCCCCGCGTTCGAGAGCGGCGAGATCAACTTCGCCCCCGAGTACGCCGCGTCGCTGCTGGAGTTCCTGAACGAGTCCGCCGGCGAGGCCACCGGCGACATCGACGAGACGGTCGGGCTGCTCGAGCCCTACCTGACCGACATCGGCCTGGTCGCTCTCGATCCCACCGATGCGGTCGACACCAACACCTTCGTGGTCACCCAGGAGACCTCGGACGAGCTGAACCTCACCACACTCAGCCAGCTGAAGGACATCGTCGGCTGACGCGGGACATCGTCGGCTGACGCGGGACATCGTCGGCTGATGATCCGATCGTGACGGGCCCGGTGGCGACCTCGTGTCGGCACCGGGCCGTGTCACGATCACGGCGCCGCCGGCGAACGCCGGGGCCCGCAAACGCACCAGCGCCTAGGCTCACGCGGGTGGGCGCGCCCGTGGTGGTGATCGAGGCCGAGCCCTCGACCGTGGAACGGGCCTCGCCCGTCGACGTGTTGCGGGCGGTCGTCGCCGCCGCGACGCTGGTGGTCCTGCTCGTGCTCGGCCTGCTGTTCGCCGACGGCATCCAGGGCTTCCTGGCGGAGTTGCTGCAGGGGATCGGCGCCATCGGCGACTCGCTGATCACCGCGGTGGTGCTGGCCACCCGGCTCCTGGTCGTCACCGTGATCATCGGTGGTGTGGGGGCCGCGGTGATGACCCGTCAGTGGCGGCTGTTGCTCACCGGCCTGGCCGCGGCCGCGCTGGGCTCGACCATCGCGGGCGTGGCGGCCAGCGCCATCGACCTGACCGAGCCCGCGCTCGTCCACCCCACGGTCAGCCTCGGCGGGATCAGCGGCGGGCAGTTCCCCGGCCCTCCCGGGCTGGGCGCGGCCGCCGGGTTGCTGACCGCCGCGTCCCCCTGGCTCGGCCGGCGCTGGCGCCGCGTGGGGTGGGTGCTGGTCATCGCCCTCGCGATCTCCCGGTTCGTCATGTCCCCGGTGTCGCTCGACGTCGCCATCGCCCTGTGTGGTGGGTGGCTGGCCGGCTCGATCGTGCTCATCGTGGCCGGCAGCCCCTCCCGCCGGCCCCGTGGCCAAGCGGTGGCCGACGCCCTGGTCGGGGCCGGCGTGCCGCTCGCGTCGCTGTCGCCGGCCGACGTCGACGCCCGGGGGTCCACGCCGTTCTTCGGCCGCACCACCGACGACCGCAGGGTCTTCGCCAAGGTGGTGGCCCGCGACGAGCGCAGCGCCGACCTGCTGTTCCGCCTCTACCGGTCGCTGACGCCCCGCGACCTGGGCGACGAGCGCCCCTTCTCGTCGCTGCGGCGCATGGTCGAGCACGAGGCCCTGGTGTCGCTGATGGCCCACAGCGTGGGCATCGCCACGCCGCGGGTGCTGGCCTTCGTCGCGGCCGAGCCGGGCGGGTTCGTGCTGTCGTACGAGGGCATCGACGGGTCGTCGCTGGACGGCGTCGAGCCCGACCGCCTGACCGACGACGTGCTCGACGCCATCTGGAGCCTGATCGAGACGCTGCGCTACCACCGCATCGCCCACCGCGACCTGCGCCTGGCCAACGTGTTCCTGAGCGACGAGGGCGAGGTGTCGCTGATCGACTTCGGGTTCAGCGAGCTGGCCGCGTCCGACCTGCTGCTGCGCACCGACATCGCCGAGCTGCTGGCGTCGCTCAGCCTGTCGGTCGAGTCGCACCGGGCCATCGCCGCGGCCACTCGCGCCCTCGGCCCCGATGCGGTGGCCGACGCCGCCGAGCGCCTCGAGCCAGGAGCGCTCAGCGGCGCGACCCGCACCGCCTACAAGCGCCGACCCGGTCGCCTCGACGCCCTCCGCTCGTCCTGCCTCGCCCTTCGCTGAGCGTCTGCACTCAGGTGTTCAGGAAGCGCATGGCCTCGGCGCGGGTGGCCACGTTGTCGCGGAACAGGCCCCGCACCGCCGAGGTGACCGTGCTGGCGCCGGGCTTGCGCACGCCCCGCATCGACATGCACAGGTGCTCGGCCTCGATCACCACGAGCACCCCCTTGGGCAGGAGCGTCCGCTCGATCTCGTCGGCGATCTGGGAGGTCAGGCGCTCCTGCACCTGGGGGCGTCGGGCGTAGGCGTCGACCAGTCGCGCCAGCTTGGACAGCCCGGTGATCCGGCCGTCGTTGCCCGGGATGTAGGCGACGTGGGCCTTGCCCAGGAAGGGGACCAGGTGATGCTCACAGGAGCTGTAGAGCGGGATGTCGCGCACCATCACCATCTCGTCGTGGTCGGCCTCGAAGGTGACCTGCAGGTGGTGGTCGGCCGACTCGCGCAGACCCGAGAAGATCTCCTCGTACATGGCCGCCACGCGGGCGGGGGTGCGCTTCAGGCCGTCCCGGTCGGGGTCCTCGCCGATGGCCAGCAGGATCTCGCGCACGGCCGCCTCGATCCGGTCGAGGTCGACCGGCGGCAGCCCGTTGTGCGTCTCGTCGTCGGCGCCGCCCCCGTCGGTCACGGGCGCCACCACCGGCGCGGCTTGTCGCCGCCACCATCGAGGTTGGCGGTGCGCACCCGTTCGGGGGCACCGGCCGACGGGGCCGACACCGACCGTCCACCGTTGGGGCCGTCCCAGGTGTCGAGGTCGGCGAAGAGATCACGCAGCATGTCCTCGTCGAGGGTCTCGTGCTCGATCAGGCTCTCGGCCATCCGATCGAGCGTGGCCCGGTGGAGGGTGAGGATCTCGGCGGCCTCCTCGTGGGCGGCATCGAGCAGCCGGCGCACCTCGGCGTCGATGTCGGTGGCCACCTGCTCGGAGTAGTTCGGCTCGTGCCCCACCTCCTTGCCCAGGAAGACCTCGCCGTGGGGGTGACCGAGGCGGCGGGGACCGAGGGCCTCGCTCATGCCGTACTCGGTGACCATGGCGGTGGCGATCTGGGTGGCCCGGTCGATGTCGTCAGAGGCACCGGTGGTGGGGTCGCCGAAGATCAGCTCCTCGGCGGTGCGCCCGCCGAGCAGCATGGCCAGCTGGTCGCGGAGCTCCGAGCTGGTGCTGAGGTACTTGTCCTCGACGGGCAGGGCCAGCGTCCAGCCGAGGGCCCGTCCGCGGGCGATGATCGACACCTTGTGGATCGGGTCGGTGTTGGGCAGCAGGTGCCCGACGAGGGCGTGACCGCTCTCGTGGTACGCGATCACCTGCTTCTCCTTGTCGGACATCACCCGGCTCTTGCGCTCGGCGCCGGCGATCACCCGGTCCATGGCGTCGCTGAGCACGGCCATGTCGATGCGCTCGCCGTCGCGCCGGGCCGACAGCAGCGCGGCCTCGTTCATCAGGTTGGCCAGGTCGGCGCCGGTGAAGCCCGGGGTGCGGCGGGCCACGACGTCGAGGTCGACGTCGTGGTCGAGCGGCTTGCCCTTGGCGTGCACGTTGAGGATGGCGCGCCGGCCGGACAGGTCGGGCCGGTCGACCACGATCTGACGATCGAAGCGCCCCGGGCGCAGCAACGCGGGGTCGAGGATGTCGGGACGGTTGGTGGCGGCGATCAGGATCACGCCGCCGGCCACGTCGAAGCCGTCCATCTCGACGAGCAACTGGTTCAGGGTCTGCTCACGCTCGTCGTGGCCCCCGCCCAGCCCCGCACCGCGGTGGCGGCCGACCGCGTCGATCTCGTCCACGAAGATGATCGCCGGGGCCGCCGCCTTGGCCTGCTCGAACAGGTCGCGCACCCTGCTGGCGCCCACCCCCACGAACATCTCGACGAAGTCGGAGCCCGAGATGGAGAAGAACGGGGCGTCGGCCTCGCCGGCCACCGCACGGGCCAGCAGCGTCTTGCCCGTGCCGGGGGGACCGTAGAGCAGCACGCCCTTCGGGATCTTGGCGCCGAGGGCCTGGAACTTGGCCGGCGAGCGCAGGAACTCCTTGATCTCCTGGAGCTCCTCGACGGCCTCGTCGGCGCCGGCCACGTCGGCGAAGGTGACGCTCGGCTGGTCCTTGTCCACCTTCTTGGTCCGGGCCTTGCCGAACTTCATCACCTTGCCGCCGCCGCCCTGCATCTGGCTCATGACGAACAGGAAGACCCCGACCAGCAGCAGGATCGGCAGCACGCTGGCGGCCAGCGAGAGCCAGAACGACTCGTGCTGCTGGTCGACCGACAGCTCGACGGCGGGCTCGGCGTCGGCCACCTGGGCGGTGAGCTCGTCGGCGAACTCCTGGGGGTACACCGCCTTGTACTTCGTGCCGTCCCGCAGCTCGCCGGTGACCTCGTTGTCGCGGTCCTTGATCTCGGCGGTCTTGACGTTGCCGTCGGCCAGCTCGCTCTGGAACTGGTCGAGGGTGAGATCCTTGGGCGAGTCGGCGCGGAACAGCCACGAGCTGAGCAGCAGGCTCACGAGCAGGATGGCCCCGAGGGCCAGGGCGAGGCGGTAGCGCGGCTTCACGGTGACCGACAAGCGTACCGGTGGCGCGCCCAACCCACCCGACACAGGCCGCGCCTCCGTGGCAGCCCGTCAGGAGGTCCGGAGCGTCAGTGCACCTCGGGGGCCCCTTCCCAGGTGCACAGATAGGGCAGGTTGCGGTAGCGCTCGCCCACGTCGAGCCCGTAGCCGACGACGAAGTCGGCCGGGATCCGGAACCCCACGTAGCGCAGGTCGTCGACGGTGGCCTCGGACCCGTCGCGCACCAGCAGGGCGCACACCTCGAGGCTGGCCGGGTTGCGGGCCAGCAGGTTGCGGCGCAGGTAGCTGAGGGTGAGGCCGCTGTCGACGATGTCCTCCACCAGCAGCACGTGGCGATCGGTGAGGTCGAGGTCGAGGTCCTTCACGATGCGAACCACGCCGCTGGTGCGGGTGGAGCTGCCGTAGGACGACACCGCCATGAAGTCGAACTCGACCGGCAGGTCGATGGCCCGGGCCAGGTCGGCCATGAACATGAAGGCGCCCTTGAGCACGCCCACGAGGAGCGGCGGACGGCCGGCGAAGTCGGCGGCGATCTCCTTGCCCAGCGCCTCGATGCGCTCGCGCAGCTCGAGCTCGCCGACGACCACCCGACCCAGGTTCGGGTCGTCGGCGGGCACGGGCGGGGGGGAGGCCACAGTCGGAGGCTACTGGGCGGCGTCCGGACCAGGCCCAACGGGCGCGGAGGGGCCGATCAGTTGCAGCACGCCGGCCGAGCGGGTGACCCGCCACCCGGCGCCGACGTCGGTGGCCCCCGCCTCGAGGCGGGCCACGGCCAGCACCCGCTCGACGGTGGCGGCGTCGGGCGGATGGGTGGCCGCCGGGCCGGACCGCAGCCACGCCCGCACCGCCAGGCGGGCCAGCGCCACCGGCGCCTCCCGCAGGGTGCGGGCGTCGGTGGGGTCGAGCTCGGCCGCCAGCGCGGCCAGCAGGTCGGCCTCGTCACGGAGCAGGTCGGCCTGGCGGCACAGGACGGGCACCACGTCGCGGCCGGCCAGGTCGTCGAGCAGCGGCAAGAGCTCGTGGCGGACCCGGTTGCGGCGAAAGCGGGGGTCGAGGTTCGACGGGTCGGCCACCGGGTGCAGGCCGAGGGCGGCGCACAGGGCCACCGTCTCGGAGCGCCGCAGGGCCAGCAGCGGTCGGCGCACCCCAGGGCGCATGCCCGACAGGCCGGTGGCGCCGGCACCCCGCAGCAGGTTGAGCAGCACGGTCTCGGCCTGGTCGTCGGCGGTGTGGCCGGTGCAGGCGTCGGCGGGCAGGACGGCGTAGCGGGCGGCCCGGGCCCGGGCCTCGAGGTTGGGCCCGACCCCGACTACCACCCGCTCGGGCCGGAAGGTCGCCCCGAACCGCGCCGCGGCGTCGCGCACCACTTCGGCCTCGTCCGCCGAGCCCGCCCGCAGCCCGTGGTCCACGTGCACCGCGGTCACCGCGAGGCCGGCGGCCGTCGCCAGCACCAGCAGGGCCAGCGAGTCGGCCCCGCCGGACACGGCGCAGGTGACGGTGGAGCCCGCCGGCGGGAAGTCGCACCGGTCCAGCAGCTCCCCCGTTCTGGCACCGGATTTCGGGCCTGGGACACCGAAATCCGGTGCCAGAAGCCGGGACTCGGCGTCCACGTCAGCCGGCGAGGCTGGCCGACGCCTGCACGCGGTCGATCCACAGCTGCGGCGCGCGGATCTCGGCCATCGACGGCAGGGCCTCGGGGCCGGTCCAGGCCTCGTCGAGCAGGCCGGGCCCGCCCGCCGCCTCCACCGCGGTGATGAAGCGCTCGCCCTGCTCGTACTGGTTCAGCTTGGCCTCGAGGCCGACCAGCTTCTGCAGCAGGCGCACCATGGTGTTGGCCTGCTGGCGACGCAGGCGCAGCACCCGACTGAAGCGCTCGGCGCTGGGGATCCGGTCGGCGCCGGCCCGGTCCATGGTGACGTCGCCGTGGCCTTCGAGCAGGCTCATCATCCCCGAGATCTGGTCGAGCACCGCCAACTGCTCCGGGCTGGCCAGCAGGGCGGCGAGCCCCCCGTCGTCGAGGGGGTTGTGACCACCGCGCACCCCCTCGGCGACCCGGCCCAGGGCGGCCACGAACCGCTTCGGATCGGGGTCGACCGCGGCCAGGGTCTGGTCGACCAGCGACAGGAAGTGCTCGCGCAGCCAGGGGATGCCGGTGAACTGGGCCCGGTGGGTGACCTCGTGCAGCGCCAGCCACAGCCGGAACTCGCGGGGCGGGAAGGCGAAGTGCTTCTCGAGGGCCAACACGTTGGGGCCCACGTAGTAGACGACGTCCTGGTCGTCGGGGTGCTCCTCCTCGACGATCAACATGTCGTACTGGCCCAGCACCCGGGTGGACATCCACCCCAGCATCACCCCCACCTCGGCGCCGGCCAGTCCCCGGGCGACCGGCGCGAACGGCCCCGAGGCCATCCGGTCGCCGAAGCGGTCGGTGAGCGGGCGCAGCAGGCGCTGGAACGAGGCGATGTTGGCCCGCACCCAGTCGGGACGGTCGGCCACCCGCGCCCGCGCCGGGCCGGCCAGTGAGCGCAGCCCGGTGGCGTCGCCTACGAGCGCCTCCGCCTGGGCGGTGAGCTCGGTGAAGTCGGGGACCAGCGAGTCGTAGTGGTACGACTCGGCGAAGGGGTCGCGGCCGGCGACCCTGACCGCGACCCGCTCGGCGAGTCCCCAGTCGACCGGGCCGCTCACCGAGGGTCCCCCAGGCTCAGTTCTTGGGGTACTTCGGAGCGACGACCTTCACGAGGTAGCCGATGATGGTGGCGATCACGAGGAGGACCGCCAGGGCCACCACGGCGGGGGCGATCCAGAAGTGCCAGACCTTGGCGGCGACGAGCACGGCATCCATGGGGCTGGAGCATACGCACTAGCTTCCCCGGCGAGGAATCGGACGGAACCGTGACCACAGACCATCAGCTTCGCCGCTCGACCACCGCGACGGTGTTCGCGCTCGGCGTCGCGCTCGTCGCGCTCGTCGCGGCGTGCTCCAGCGCCGCAGGACCCTCCGGCTCCGGCGCCGCTCCTCCCACCAGTGCCGACGGGGCCGGTGCCGCCACGTCGGCCACGACTACGGCGCCGACGACCGTCCCCGCCGGTGGCTACCCGGTGCTCACCCGCACCCAGACGCTCGTGGACGACACCCGCCCCACCCCCGACCTGCCCGACACGGGCGTGGCACCCTCGGCCGATCGCACCCTGGCCACCACCTTCACCTACCCCGACGCCCCCGGGCCGTTCCCGCTGATCGTGTTCGCCCACGGCCACAACGGTCACCCGCGCAAGTTCACCCAGTTGTTCGCGGCGTGGGCCGAGGCCGGGTTCGTGGTGGCCGCGCCGGCGTTCCCCCTGAGCAACGACGAGGTGCCCGGAGCGGCATCGGTGTTCGACCTGGTGAACCAGCCGGGTGACGTCAGCTTCGTGATCACGTCGGCGCTGCAGATGAGCGGCGACCCCGACAGCTTCCTGCAGGGCCGGGTGAACCCCGAGCAGATCGCCGTCGGGGGCCTGTCGCTGGGTGGGGCCACGGTGTACCAGGTGGCGTTCGACGAGTGCTGCCGCGACGACCGGATCGACGCCGTGATCGTCATGGACGGACCGCACCCGGACAGCGACGGGCTCGACCTGGACCGTGGCGTGCCGCTGCTCGTCATGCACGCCGACGCCGACCCCGTGATCGCCTACCGCTTCGCCGAGGAGGCCTTCGCCGCCGCCGGGCCCCCCAAGTACCTCGTCACCATCCACGAGGCCGTGCACTCGTCACCCTACGAGGACGCCCCCGACCCGGCCGACCAGATGGTGATCGACACCACCACCGCCTTCTGGCGCCTCCACGTCGCCCACCAGGCCGACGCCGCCGCCGACCTGAGCGCCGCCGCCCGGGTCGAGGGCCTCACGACCGTGGTGGAACAGCCCGGCTGAGCCCGTCACCCAGCTCGCGCCACAGGTGTGCGGCGACGGGGTGAGCCCGCGACGCCGGCCCGCGGCTGGTCGCGCACGACGTGGTGGCGAACGAGTGGCCGCTCGACCGACGATGGCGCGCGACCGGCGTCTGGCCGGGGGGCCAGCGTCAGCCGGGTTCGCCGCCGGCCTGGCGCAGGGCCTCGGCGATGCGGAGCTTCAGCGACTCGGGCACCTCGTCCCGGCACTTCTGCGAGATCACCCGACGGAGCTCGGCCTCGAAGTGCTCGGCGCCGACGCAGGGCGGGCACTCGTCGAGGTGGGCCTTGATCTTGGCCCGCTTGTCGTCCGTGAGCTCGCCGTCGAGGTACGGCCAGATCTCGTGAAAGGCCTCTTCACAGGCTGGCTTCAGCGGCTTGTCGGTCATCCGGCGTGCTCCACGACTTCTGGGTGGTCCGCAACGGCAGGGTCCTGCAACGACACGAGGCCCCGTTCGACGGCGTACTCGTACAACCGCTTCTGCAGGCCCTTTCTTCCCCGGTGCAGCCGGCTCATCACGGTGCCGATGGGCACGTCGAGGATCTCGGCGATCTCCTTGTAGGAGAAACCCTCGACATCGGCCAGCAGCACGGCCACCCGGAACTGCTCGGGCAGCGACTCGAGCGCCTCCTTCACCTCGATGTCGGTGACGTGGTCGAGCAACTCGTCCTCGGCGCTGCGGCCCGCCTCCGCCGCCTCGAGCCCGCCGAGGCGGCGGTAGAGGTACAGCTCCTCCACCTCGTCGAGGTCGGACTCGTCCGGCCGGCGCTTCTTGGCCCGATAGTTGTTGATGAAGGTGTTGGTGAGGATGCGGTACAGCCAGGCCTTCAGGTTGGTGCCCTCCTGGAACCCACCGAAGCCGCGGTACGCCTTCAGGTAGGTCTCCTGCACCAGATCCTCGGCGTCGGCCGGGTTGCGGGTCATGCGCATCGCGCCCGAATAGAGCGAGTCCATGTACTGCATCGCCTGCGCGGCGAAGTCCGCCTGGTCGGCCATGCGGTCACCCTACCCAGCGGTGCGCGCCCACGACCCGACCCTGCGGCGGTGGTTGCCGCGTGGTGGGCGCGCGGCGGCGGGCGCCCGAGGCACGACTCGCAGGCGCCCGGCCGTCCCCGCGGTCGGCGATCGCGACGGCCGACGTCCGCTCCGCCCGGTGTCGCGGCTACTGGGGCTGGCGTTCGTAGGCGCCGAGGTCGATGCGACTCCCGACGATGCGAGGGTTGCCGGCCAGGTCGAACTCGGGCGGGTCCTCGATCACGTCGAGGGTGAACGGGTCCCAGTCGATGTCCTGGTCACCCCGGTCGACCGCGGCCGTGCCGGCCCTCGGCTGGTAGCCCGGCAGCTGGTAGAAGTCGCCGAGCGAGCTGTCCAGCGCCGGCGGCGCCACCGAGAACCGGGCCAGCCCCACGAAGCCCCGGCCCCGCAGGCCGACGTAGCGGTTGACCTCCAGGGTCCGATCGTCGCCTTCGCCGCACAGGATGGGGCCGCGGTTCGACTCGTAGGTGGGGTTCTCGGTGCGCCCGAAGTACTCCAGGCCTGCGCAGTAGGTGCTGAACACACCGTGGCGCGAGCCGGCACCCACCATGGTGTTGAACGTCGTCACCCGCGAGGTGGTCTCGGGGCCGTGACCGCTGCGCAACTCGGTCGAGCTCGAGGCGCTCAGGCCGGTGAACCAGACCGCGCTACAAGGCCCCTGGGTGCCGGGGCCCGGTTGGCCGAGGCAGGGCTTGAGGAGCCCGGGCTGCGAGGTCTCCTCGGAGAGTCCCAACAGCCCGCGGGCCACCGGTTTGATCACGTCGAGGTCGCAGTTACCGCCGCACACGTTCTGACCGTCGACGCTGCCGACGTAGGTGGGTTGCCAGAACATGTCGTTGCCGTAGAACACCGAGTTGCGCACGGTGGCCTCGGCGCCCTCGATGAGCTCGCAGTTGTACGGCAGGCTCGTGTGCGTTCCGCCGCACTGGTTGTTGACCGCGCTCGGGGTGGTGAAGCCGTGCTCGTCGCCGGCGATCAGCGCGCCGCCGCCCTGGTTCCCGGCGACGGTGCAGTTGATGATGCGCACGTCGGCGTCGTCATGAGCGAAGACTCCCCCGCCGAACCCGTCCTCGTCGGGGTTCTCGCCCCAGCGGGGGCCGACCACGGCGCGGTTGTCGCCGACCAGGCAATTGCTGAGCAGCACATCGGCCTCACGGGCGTGGATGCCGCCGCCCCGACCGACCACCAGGGCGTCGCCCCTCGCCTCGTTCTGGGTCACCTCGCTGGAGATCACCCGGAGCACCGAGTCGGCGCCACTCACGTCGACGCCGCCGCCCACGAGGGCGCTGTTGTCGGTGATGGTGCTCCGGTCGAACGTGGCGCTGCCGTCGATCAGCGACACTCCGCCGCCGCCGCTGCACCGCGGCGCCGGTTCGGTGTTGCAGTCTCCGGGGCGGAACGTTTCGTCCGAGCGGTTGTTGCGGATCACCGAGTCGGTGATCACTGCGTCGTCCACGTTCTCGAGGTGCAGGCCCCCCACCGGCCCGGCGTTGGAGGCGATGGTCACGTTGTCGAGGCGCAGGTCCCGGGCCGGCACGGTGGGCGCGGCGATCCAGGTGATGCCGCCGGCGCCGACCGACTGCCCTCCCTGTGCCGATGGGAAGAAGTTGCCGGCGACCCGCAGGTTGGCCAGGTGCACGTCGTCGCTCCAGCCCGAGATGCCACCGGTCTCCCCGCCCTGCACGCGGAACCCGTCGAACGTGGTGCCGTCGGCGCCGATCACCACGACGGCCTCGGCATCTGCACCGCCGGCGTCGAGCAGGCGCGTGCCCCCGGCCGCAGTCGGGTCGGGGTCGCGGTCGTACTCCCGCGTCTCGTCGCCGGTGAACCCGCCGTAGATCGCCACATCGCCGGGTAGCCGGAAGCCCCCCGGAGGCGACGGGTAGGTGCCCCCGGCGACCCAGATCGACCGCACGTCGTTGCGGGGGTCGGTGTCGAAGTTCACCCCGCCGAGCGACAGGCTGGTCCGCAGGTTGGTGGAGGGGTTGGCCCAGCACCCAGCCGCGACACCGCAGGGCGTGCTGTCGACCTGGCGCACCGACGTGTGCAGGGGCGCCGGGTCGGGCTCGGCCCCACCGCAGGGGTCCGACGGCCCCGAGGCCCGACAATCCGAGTAGCCGTCCCCATCCGTGTCCCGGTCGCGCGGGTCGGTGCGTACGTCGAGCGGCAACCCTTCGAACGCGCGACCGGCGCCGTCGCGCTCCGCGAGGTCGGTCACCCCGTCACCGTCGGAGTCGGCGAGGGCGGGGCTGGAGTGCACCCACGGGCACGCGGCAGTGTCACCGCGCCAGGGGGTGGGATCGTCCTCCCGGGCCGCGCAGGGGGCGTCGCCGGGCTGCGTCGGGTAGCCCACGATCCAGCCCTGGACCTCTTGCAGGTCGTTGAGGTGGTCGTCGTCGCAGTCGTCGTCGTGGATGCAGGCACCGACCGTCGACTCGACGTTGTCGGTCAGCCCGTCACGGTCGCAGTCCGTCTGGAGGACGAACCGCAGGTTGTCGCGAGCATGGACGACGATGTCGTCGAAGTTCGCGGTGGCCGCCTGCGCCGGGGTCTCGGTGATGATCCTCCAGTGGCTCGGGCAACCCACCTCGTCGACGTCGCGATTGGCCACGTTGTCGATCGACTCGAGGGCACCGTCGGCGTCGGTGGTGTAGCAGCCATCGGCCGGCGTGTCGTCGGCGCACCGCGGATAGCCGATCTGGTCCATGACCCCCTGGAGGTACGCAGGGTCGCCATCGTTGCGGGCACCCACCCGGATGCCGGGGAAGGAGCGCAGGCCGTTGGCGGGTTCGCCCGGGGCCGCCCGGTCGACGTTGGTGGCGAGGTTGTACTCCTCGGTGCGGTAGCCCTCCGCGCCGACCTCGCCGAAGTCGATCATCAACTGCGCGGTCTGCGCGAAGGTCTGCTCCTGCACGAACTCGAGGTTGCGCCCGCTGTCGTCCAGGAACTCGATGTTGCTGGTGGAGAAGTGCAGCGACGACGGCGACTTCAGGAACTCCTCGATGAGCTCGACGTTCACGTCGTCGGCGACCACCTGGATGGGCTGGGTGCTGGCTCCCGGCGCCAGCGTGATGCCGTCGAGTGGCACCGTCATGGTGCCCACGACGTCGAACGCGAGGGTGTCCGGGTTGAGCAAGAGCAGGCTGTAGCCGACGCTCGACAACTCATAGGTGAACGTGCCCGTGTTGCGGAACACCATGCCCTGGCTGATCTCGCCACTCGCGGCCGACTCCACCGACGTCCACGACGTCTCCTCGGTCTTCGACCGCTCCTGCGCGATCGTCTGGGACTCCTCCGACGAGAACTCCCGGGTGGTGTCGGTGCCGTACTCGTGGTCGGTGCGGAACTCCAACGAGACGTCGGGGACGAAGCTCTTCGACCACGCGAGGCCCACGCTCACGCCGAACGAATGGGTCTCGCGCTGCGTGGTCGAGGACGTGTTGGTCGACGACGACGAGCTCTCCGTCGAATTGGTGAGACCCACGGTCAGGGCGCCGCCCTCCTCCTGCGAGCGCTCCTTGCGCAGCCGGATCGACGTCCCCCCGGACAGCTCCATGTCGAAGCCGGGCAGCTCGGCCAGCAGGGGGTTGCGCACCGGCGAGTCCAGCTCGTCGCCGTCGGTGGCGCCGTCGCCGTCGGTGTCGGCCAGGGTGGGCGAGGTGCCGATGTCGCGCAGCTCGATGCCGTCGAACAGCGACTCGGTCGGCGGCAGCGTGCGGTCACCGCCCCGTGCGTCCTGGTCGGAGTCCACAGAGGTGGGGGCCGTGTACCACTGGTTCCACTCGTCGAAGTCGGTCAAGCCGTCGGAGTCGGTGTCCCCGCGCTCGGCGTCGGTGCGGAGCAGGTTCTCCTCGTGGTCGGGCAGGCCGTCGTCGTCGGTGTCGACGTCGAGCGGGTCGCTGTGGCCGTCGTAGCGGGTGAGGTCCGGGCACCCGCCGCCGCTCCCGCCGTCACACCCGTTGCCGTCCTCGTCGAGCACGATGTGCCATCCGGTGTCCTCATGGCCGTCGGTGAGGCAGTCGTTGTCGGTGTCGGCGTCGTTGGGGTCGGTGCGCGGCCCGGCCACGACCGTGCCGTCGCCGGCGTCGTGGTCGATGCGCTGGCCCTCGATCTCGAAGCCGTCGCTGATGCCGTCGTCGTCGGTGTCGGGGTCGTTCGGGTCGGTGGGGGCGCCCACCGCGCCGGTGGGCGGCAGGGGGCCGGGGGCCGCGGGCGCGATGCACTGGCCGTCGGGGTCGAGCGGGTTGGGGTCGCCGTCGTCGGCGGGCACGGGGTAGGCGTTGGCCGAGCCCTGGGTCTCGTCGAGGTTCGACACGCCGTCGCCGTCGGTGTCGCCGGTCGGCTCGGGCGTGCCGATCACCTGGTCGAGGCGGTAGAGGAACGAGATGGTCTGGCCCCGGTTCATCCCCTGGCGGGGGGCGAACGACGTGAGGCTGGTGATGAACCCGGTGGCCTGGATGACCCCCTCGGCGTGGAGCCAGCCGATGGCGCCCCGGATGGCCTCGGACAGCGCGGCGGTGTCGGTGTAGGGGTTGTCGGCGGGCGACGCGGTGGCGTCGTGGCCGGACCAGTCGGCGAACTGGAACAGCGCCAGCGCGATCTCGGAGCGCCGGAGGTTGCGGGTGGGCTTGTAGCGGGTGGCGCTGGTGCCCGGCAGCACGCCGATCGACGACGCCCACGCGATCGAATTGCGGGCCTGGCGGCTCAGCCCCGTCAGGTCGGTGAAGGGATGGGGCACCGACGACACGTCGCGGCCGAGGTACTTCGCGTAGCGGCGCAGGTACACGGCGAGTTGCCAGCGCGTCACGGGCACGGTGGGCCCGAAGTTGGCGGCGGGCTTGACCAGGGCCACGTCCGACCCGACCGCCCAGTAGGCGGGGTCGTAGTAGAAGGCGCCGGGGGCCACGTCGCCGAAGTGGACGGGCGTGGCCGACTCTGCGCCTGTCAGGTCGGAGACCGTCGGGTCGGAGCCCGCCGCCACCTCGGCACCGTCGGTACGGCCGTCGAAGTCGGTGTCGGGGGCCAGGGGGTTGGCCGCCTGCTCGGCCCCGTCGTCCACCCCGTCGGCGTCGGTGTCGGCGTTGCGGGGGTCGGTGCCGTGGGCCACCTCGGACCCGTCGGTGACGCCGTCGGCATCGGTGTCGGCCGCGTTCGGGTCGGTGGCGGTGCCGGCGCGGTTTCCTGCGGTGGTGCCCACCTCGAGCCCATCGCTGAGGCCGTCGTCGTCGCTGTCGGGGTCGGCGGGGTCGGTGGGGTCGCCGGGCGCGGCCATGCCCACCAGGCCGGACGGCCACGGGTTGCGGGCACCCGAGGTCTCCTCGGTGTCACGCAGGCCGTCGCCGTCGGTGTCGGTACGGTCGGCCAGGTCGGGCGGCACCACGCGGGGGTCGTCGGGAATCGCCCCGCCACCGTCGAGGCCGTCGGGGTCGGAGGCGGACCGCGCCGGCGCCGCCCCCGCACCCGTGGCGGCGGGCCCGACGGCGAGCACCCCCCCGGTCAGCGCCACTACCAGCACACAACGCAACAGCCGCTGACCCGTCATCGTGTCTCCCGCCCTCGAAACGATGGAGATTCTGTGGGACGGGAACGTACCCGATGGTCACGTCTGGCGCGGCGCGACCCCAGCGGGAGCGCTTCCCCGTCAGGCGCGGCCGGTCACGAAGCGCACGGCGTCGCGCCGGGCTGCGTCGGTGTCCGACTTGGCCAGGACGGTGGCGCTGAGGCTCGAACCCGACGGTGCGCCGGCGCCGACGGTGACGACGACCCGCACCTTCTGGGTGGCCCCCGGCGCCAGGTTGGGCGTGGTGTAGGTGCCGGCCACCACCTGGGCGGTGACGTCGGTGGCTCCCACTTGGTAGCTCACCGTGAAGTTCGCGTTCGACGCCGTGCCCTTGAGGCGCAGCGCATCCCCGAACGGCGCGTCGTTCTGGACCGACACGTCGTAGGTGACGGTGTGACCCCGGGCCGCCGACCCCGAACGGGTCTGGCCGGTGCCCGTGCTGTTGTAAACGTTGTTGCCCACGAACGAGCCGGAGGTGCCGAGGCGGATGCGCCCATCAGGCTTGGCCTGGCCGGTCAGCAGGGTCACGCCGGCGGGTTCGTAGCGCGGGGTGAAGGAGGCGCCGTTCCACACCTCGGTGGAGAAGGCCCCGGCCCGTGATGCGCCGGTCAGCACACCGAAGGCGCGGCCAGCGGTGGGCGCCGGCGACGCGTCGGCCCGGATCGTCCCGTCGAGGGTGAGGGCGCCCGTCGCGGCCAGCCGGCCGAACGAGGTGTTGGAGGCCACTGCGGTCCGCAGCGTCCCCGTCGGGCCCTGCGTGAAGTTGCCGTTCACCGCCAACGCACTGCCCGTGGTGGCCCGCAGCTTGAAGGTGCCCTGGTTGACGACCTGCGACGCCTGGATGGTGCGGAGGCCGCCGCCTGAGGGGTCGTCGACCACCGTGCCCGTGTTGGTGAACGTGCCCGCCCAGAAGACGACCTGGTGTGCCGCGTCGCTGCTGGCCAGCGTGAAGGTGCCGGCGTTCGTGCTGTCACGCTCGTTGGAGATGAGCCCGTGGTTCACGATCGTTCCCGTCGCCTCGTTGACGAGGTTGTTGTCCGCGTTCTGGTGGAGCGTGGCGGTGGGAGCGACGGTCAGCGTGCCCTGGTTGTGGAAGCCCTGGTTCGGGTTCCCGCCGCCACCCCACTGGGTCGTGTTCGTGTTGATGTCCACCGTCCCCTTGTTGACGATGTTGAGGATGTAGAGCTGGCGCCCGCCGCCACCGGCGGGGTCGGTGATCAGGTGGCCGGTGGGAGCGATGGTCAGCGCATCGGTGCTCGTGGTCAGGTGCCCGGCGAGCTGGGCCTGCCCGCCGCCGCCTCCGCCGCCGCTGAGCAGGCGGATGGTGCCGGCCACCCGCGCCGGCAACCAGTACGAGACGATGGCATCGGTGGTGACGTCGCCCGACTTGATGAGCAGGGTCTGGCCGGCGGACATGTTCCCGTGCACATCGCTGAGGCTCTGGATGGTCGACGCCCCGTCGCCGGTGTACTGGACGCCGTCCGATACCAGCGGGTTGCCGGTGGCGGTGCCGTCACCCTGGACGAACGACGGGACGACACCGCCGCTGGCGTGGAAGCTCCCGTTGTTGGTGATCTGCCCGCCCGCCTCGTTGATGAACTGCGTGTAGTTGTTGGTCGAGCCGAAGGCGGCGCCGCTGGCCACGGTGAACGCGCCCCGGTTGTGGAAGCCGCGCTCCAGGCCCCCTGCGTACGTGAGGTTGCCGCTGCCGATCGTGACCGTCCCCTGGTTGACGAAGTCGGCCACGGCGAGCTGCCGCGGCCCCCCGCCGGTCCCGTCGGCGTGCAGGGCCCCGCTCAGGGTGACGGTCTGGCCGGCACGGCCCGACGTCTGCACCGCGGCCACGCCGCCGGCGACGGCCGGCGGCGCGGGGCTGGCCACGCCGGTCAGGTGGATCACCCCGTGCTGGCCGATGGTGGCGCCCGAGTCCAGCGTGAGGTAGGCGTCGGTGGTGGTCTTCAGCTCGGCGGGGTTGCCGTAGATGTCGTAGCCGCCGGCCACGACCTCGAGGGTCTGGGTGCCCGAGGTGCCCCCGAATGTCAGGAAGCGGGTGCCCTGGTGCCCGGACACGTAGACCGTGTACGTGCCGGCCACGGTGATGATGGCGTCACAGCCGACGCTGGGATCGCTCGAGC
>JBGAOY010000013.1:72633-149701 GCA_044221555.1 Acidimicrobiales bacterium | reverse complement strand
CTCACCGATCGCCAGGGGGCCGTTGGCGTGCACGCCCTCCCGCGCGGCCTCGAGGGCGAGGGCGTCGCCGACGCGGTGGAGCATGAGCACGGTGGCGGGCCACGCCTCGATGTGGAGGTGGTCATCGATGGCGCCGCCGACGCGAAACGGGCTCTGCGCGATGCGAAAGAGCGAGCCTGGCGTGCGCTCGACGCCCCACAGCGTGTCGCGCTCGGGGGGGGGCGCCGCGGGCGCCATTGCCGGGGTGGGGGCCGCACGTGGGGGGGGGGCGGCCGGGGCCGGTCGGGGCTCGATCTTGCGCAGGTGGTACAGGTAGATGGCCGCGCCGATGCCGGCCAGCACCAACCCCCGCAGCAGGTCGTTCGCCGCCGCGTAGCGGTTCTGCTGGTCGATCTCGTCGCGAGCCGTGCCCAGGGCATCGCGGGCGTCGCTCGTGTCGCCGAAGTCCTGCGACGAGTCCGAGAGGGTGGCGTCGGCCACGTCGATCACCGCGGTGGCGATACGGGTGACCGGGTCGCCCTGGCTCAGGTCGGGCGACACCAGGTGGGCGATGCCGAGCACCGCGCCCAGCGCGCCCACGGCCATCACCACGATCCCCACGAAGCAGAGGAAGTAGAGGTAGACGGGCCGCACCCATGCGGGTGGCGGCACGGCGGCGGTCGAGGCGGCGCCGGTCACAGGCGCCGCGGCGGCCGGGGCGGCGACCGCCCCGCTACCGGCGCCGCCGGGTGCGTCCGACGGTGGGTACCACCGCAGGTCGGACGCCTGCCACCACCCGGGACCTGCCGGAGTGTCGCTCATCCCCAACCCCCTCTGCTCGGGATCGGGTCAGCGTAGTACGACCGCTCAGCCGGCGGCTGGGGCCGGCTCACCCGAGGGCAGGGCGTCTTCCACGGGCCCGGCCAGCGCCTCGTCGTAGCTCAGCCAGTGCCCGGCATCGAAGTCGTACAGCTTGCAGTGCCGGGTGTTGGCCACGAAGTCGCGGTAGCGCAGCGGCTCGTCGTGGATGACGCCGGGGAACGCCTCCTCGATGGCCTCGGTGGCCAGTTCGAGGTTGTACATGGGGATGCGCACGTCCACGTGGTGGGGCACGTGGACCATGATCCAGTGCACGAAGAAGTTGAACACCGGGTTCACCCGCAGGACGGTGGTGCCCTCCATCTGGCCGTGCCACTTGGTCCACTCGCGGCGCTTCCACCAGCGGATGTCGGGCTGGATGTGGTGCACGTGCACCAGCGACCCGATCACGTAGCAGAAGGCCACGAACGGCAGGACCACCACCCGGGCGACCAGCCACACCGTGCCGAGGATGCTGAGACCGGCGCCGAGGCCGTAGGCGGTGAGGGCCAGGCCGGCGGCGACGATGAAGCCCAGCACCACGAAGCGGTCGCGACGGATCTTCTTGGCCCAGCGCTTGGGCGGCTCGCCCACGGCCATGCGCTTCCACCAGATCTCACGCAGGTAGTAGATGCCGGCGCCGGCCCAGCTCCACTCGAAGCGGTGGCGGGCCCGCTGGAACCCGTTCATGTCGCGGAACTGCTGCGCCGTGTACGGGTGCCACACGAAGTCGAAGTCCTGGCGCACGGTGTAGTGGTGGTGCACCCGGTTGTGGCCGAGGCGCCACCCCTCGTACACGTGCCAGCTGGGCAACATGGCGATGTGGCCGACCACCGACGCCAGGCGCTCGCTCTTGAACAGGGCACCGTGGGCCGCATCGTGGCCCACGATGAACAGGCCCGACACCGCCAGCGCGGCCAGCACCAGGAACGGCACCACGATCAGCGGGTTGGCGAAGGCGATCAGGCCGGCGATGGCGATGCCGTAGATCACCAGGTCGCGGGCGAAGTAGGCCAGGCCCTTCCACGTGGGGTTGTCGTACGCCTCGGCGGGGATGACGTCGAGGACCGGTCGGAGCGAGCCCCGCTCCCCCTCCTTGGCCGGCTTCTCGTCCCTCTGGTCGGAGGGTGCGGGCGCGGGCGAGGCAGGCGTCAACGTGGTGGCCATGAGCACCAGCCTACCTACCGGTAGGTAGGGAGTCCATCGCCGCCCGGAATTCGACGGGTGCGATGTGTCACAGTGATGCCCGGCAGGGCTTCGGGGGCGTGGTCGGAGGAGACGTTCCTAACCCGAGCCGCCCACGCCGGCCGTCCGTATCCTGTCGCCATGGCGCCGCTGCCCCGGTCGGTGAAGCCGATGAAGGCGGTGCTGGGCAACGAGCTGCCCCACGACGACCCCGACGATCCGGCGTGGGCCTACGAGCTCAAGTGGGACGGCATGCGGGTGCTCGCCTACGTCGACCCCGACGCCGACCCGAAGGTGCGGCTCGAGAGCAGCAACGGCCGCGACGTCACCGCCAGCTTCCCCGAGCTGGCCGGGTTGGTCGACGCCGCCTGCGGGCGGCCGGCGGTGTTCGACGGCGAGGTGGTGGCCTTCGCTGGCGGTCGCCCCAGCTTCGGGCGGCTGCAACAGCGCATGCACCTCACCAAGGCCGCCGAAGTGGCCCGGCGCCGCGCTGAGGTGCCGGTGCTCTACGAGATCTTCGACCTGCTGCACTTCGACGGCACCGACACCACCGCCCTGCCCTACACCGACCGCCGGCGCCTGCTCACCGCGCTGCTGGAGCACGCCGAAGAAGCCGAGGAGGCCGAGGCATCCGACGCCGCCGCGGCACCGGCGGGCGGCGGTCGCTGCTGGGCGCTCACCTCGAGCCACGACGACGGGCAGGCCCTGTACGACGCGGCCGAGGCCCGGGGGCTCGAGGGGGTGATGGCCAAGCGCCGCTCGAGCCCCTACGAAGCGGGCCGACGCTCGTCGAGCTGGCGCAAGGTGAAGGTGCGACTGGAGCAGGAGCTGGTGGTGGGCGGCTGGTTGACCGGCGAGGGGGCAAGGGCCAACCGCATGGGCGCCCTGCTCGTGGGCTACCACGACGCCGAGGCCGCGGGTCGGCCGCTGCGCTACGCGGGGCGGGTGGGCACCGGGTTCACCGATGCCGAGCTCACCCGCCTGGGCGCCCTGCTGGAGGATCGGGCGACCGAGAGCTGCCCGTTCGACCCGCCGCCGCCCCGTCCCGTGGCCCGCGTCGCCCACTGGGTGGCGCCCGACCTGGTGGCCCAGGTGGCCTTCGGCGAGTGGACCAGCGACGGCATCCTCCGTCATCCGTCCTACCTGGGCCAGCGCGAGGACAAGGCGGCCGCCGAGGTGGTGCGTGAGGTACCGGTGCGCGCCGACCCGTGAGCCGGGTGCGAAGCTGACACCAGCGTGACGACGACGAGCGACGAGATCCGGCTGGAGATCCCGGCCCAACCCGAGTACGGGCGCCTGGCCCGCGTCACCGTCGCCGGCCTGGCGCTGCGCCTGGGGTTCGCGCACACCGAGGTGGAGGACCTGCGCCTGGCGGTGGACGAGGGCCTCATCCTGCTGCTCGACGGCTCCGGCCACGACGGCGAGGTGGAGGTGGTCTACCGGCTGCTCGGCGACGCCATCGAGGTGGAGCTCACCGCCGACCTGGGCCGCCGGGTCCCGGCCCCGAGCAACGAGGCCATCGACCGCTTCCAGCGCATGGTGGCCGACCTCGTCGACGTGGCCGTAGCCGACCCCGCCAAGCGCGCCGTGCGGTTCCGCAAGAAGCGGCGCGTCTGAACCCGCTTCGGCTGACGCCTCATCGCATCGTCAGGCCCGATCGCATCGTCAGGCCCGATCGCATCGTCAGGCCCGCTCGTCCCTCGCTCGCCGGGCGCCTCCGCTTCGACCGTCGGGGCTGATCCGGTCAGCCGGTGTGGCCCCAGCCGCCCTCGCCGCGGTGGGTCTCGTCGAGCGCCGCCACCTCACGGAACATCGCGTGCTCCACCTTCTGGATCACCAGTTGGGCGATGCGGTCGCCCCGCTCGACGGTGTAGTGCGAGATGGAGTCGGTGTTGACCAGCAGCACGATGAGCTCGCCGCGGTAGCCCGAGTCGATGAGACCGGGGGTGTTGAGGCAGGTGACCCCGTGCTTCAGGGCCAGGCCGCTGCGGGGTTGGATGAACCCGGCGTAGCCCTCGGGGATGGCCACCGCCACACCGGTGGGCACCTGGGCCCGGCCGTTGCGGGGTTGCAGCACCACCCGTTCGCGGGCCAGGAGGTCGACGCCGGCGTCGCCGGGACGGGCGTAGGCGGGAACCGCCAGCTCGGGGTCGAGGCGGACGATCGGGACGTCGAGCACGGCCCGATCGTACGTCCGGCACCCGTTGAGGCTGTCAGTGCAGGCGGTTACCGTGCCATCGTGACCTCGGTGCTCCCGGACCAGCGCAGCGGCTTCACCATCGACGACCTCGCCGACTTCCCCTCGGACGGCAACCGCTACGAGTTGATCGAGGGGAGCCTGCACGTGACGCCGGCACCGATCTGGTCCCACCAACGCATCGTCGTGAACCTCATGTACCTGCTGCGGCAGGCGTGCCCGCCGGATCGAGAGGTACTGGTCGCGCCGTTCGACGTGGTCCTCGGGCCCGACACCATGGTCGAGCCTGACGTGTTGGTGACACGTCCAGCGCCGGGCGAGACCAAGCGCCTCGAAGGCCCGCCCCTCCTGGTGGTCGAGGTCCTGTCGCCCACCACCCGCCTCTACGACCTCGGAACCAAGATGATGGCGTATCAGGAGGCCGGGGTCCCCGCCCACTGGGCGTTCGATCCGCTCGTGCCCAGCCTCACCGAGCGACGGTGGGACGGTGAAGACGAGGCCATCCGCACCATCGAGGGCGACGACGATGGCTCCTTCGACTGGCCCTTCCCCGTTACAGTCGTTCCCGCTCGGCTCCTGTTGCCCAACGGCTGACCGCTGAGGGAGCCGACTCCCGTACAGTCAGCTGATGCTCGCATGGATGGACCTCGAGATGACCGGGCTCGACCCGACCCGTGACGTCATCGTCGAGATCGCCACGCTGATCACCGACGACGAGCTGAACATCGTGGCCGAGGGCCCCGACCTGGTGGTCCACCAGCCCGCCGAGGCACTGGCCGAGATGGAGCCCGTGGTGGTGAAGATGCACACCAGCTCCGGCCTGCTGGCGGCCATCGAGGCGTCGACCGTCACGCTCGAGGACGCCGGCGCCCAGACCCTGGCGTTCCTGAAGGAGCACCTCCCCCAGGCCCGCACCGTGCCGCTGTGCGGCAACTCGATCGGCACCGACCGGCGCTTCCTCGCCGCGTACCTGCCCGAGATCGAGGAGTACCTGCACTACCGGTCGGTCGATGTCTCCACCATCAAGGAGCTGGCCCGGCGCTGGTACCCCGAGGTGATGGGCGCGGCGCCGGGCAAGGCCGGGGTGCACCGGGCCCTCGACGACATCAAGGAGAGCGTGGCCGAGCTGGCCTACTACCGCCAGCACGTCTTCGTCACGCCTCCCGCCGCCCCTCCCCCGGCCTGACGCCGCCTGGCTCCGCGACCGCGAGGTTGCGGTGCGCCCGTGGGCCTGCTTGAATCCTGACTCAAGCAATCATGTTTATAGGAAAGGCCCGGTCGTGACCGCCACCCTCCTTCCTCACCGCACCGACGATCGCCGCGAGACCCTGCCGTTCGCGGTCGCCCCGCTGTCGGGCACGATCGGCGCCGAGATCACCGGCATCGACCTGCGCCGCCAGCTCGACGACGACACCGTCGCCGCCATCCGCTCGGTGTGGCTGGACCGCAAGGTGGTGTTCTTCCCCGGCCAGCACCTCACCCCCGAGGAGCACCTGGCCTTCGCCGGTCAGTTCGGCACGCCCACCGAGGGCCACCCGGTCATCCCCGGCCTGAAGGGCCACCCGGAGGTGTTCGAGATCGACTACTCGGCGCCACGCGAGCTCTACGCCAACTACGGCGACGTCAGCACCCGGCGGCGCGGCCTCGACTGGCACACCGACGTCACCTTCGTGGCCCGGCCCCCGCTCGGCTCCATCCTGCGGGCCGTGGTCGTGCCGCCCGCCGGCGGCGACACCCTGTTCTCCGACCAGCAGGCCGCCTTCGACGGTCTCAGCAGCTCGCTGGCCGGCTTCCTGGAGACCCTCACCGCCACCCACGACGGCCGCGCCGCCTTCCAGGGGGTGCTCGACCACGTGGGGGAGGGCTCGTGGGAGGGTGAGACCTTCACCCGGCTCGAGCCCGTCACCCACCCCGTGGTCCGCACCCACCCCGAGACCGGCCGCAAGTCGCTGTTCGTCAACCCGGGGTTCACGTCGCACATCAACGAGCTCGAGCCGGCCGAGAGCGACGCCCTGCTGGCGTACCTGTACGCCCACTCGGTGCGGCCGGAGTACACGGTGCGTCGCCACTGGGCCGCCGGCGACATCGGCTTCTGGGACAACCGGGTCACCCAGCACTCGGTGGTGGGCGACTACGGCGACGCCCACCGGGTGATCCAGCGGGTCACCCTCCGCGGCGACGCCCCCACCTGACCCCGCCCCCTCCGGCGACGGAGCGGTGGCACCGCAGCCACCAGAACGGCCGGGGGGCTGTCAGGTGGTGAGTTGGCGGCCCTTCCAGGTGACGTGGTGGCGCAGGTGCACGTCGACCAGCGAACGGGCGAACACCAACAGGAAGAACGCCAGCGGGATCGGGTACAGCAGGGCGGTGCGCAGCCCGAACGAGCCGATGCGGCGCAGCATCCACCCCAGTTGGGCCACCACCGCGACGTAGAGCGCCAGCGCGGGCACCACCGCGAGGTCGGCCCCCACCAGCACCTCGCCGGCCGACCACGCCGCCTCGATGCCGAGCGAGATCCACGCCGCCACCAGCACCAGGGTGACCTTGCGGGTGCCCGCGGCGCCGCCGGCGAAGTTCTTCGTCCAGCCCTCGACGAGGTGCCCCACGCCATCGGGGTACATGCGGAAGCCCACGGTGCCCCGGCCGCCGAGACAGGTCACCCGCACGCCGGATTCGGTGTAGCGACGGGCCAGGGCCACGTCGTCGAGGATCTCGCCGGCAACGGCGCGGTGGCCGCCCGCACTCACGTAGTCGGCCCTCGACGTCACCAGCACGGGACCGAACGCCCCCGAGGGCACCCGGCGGGTGCCGAGCGGCGTGAACGCATCGATGCCCATCATCGCCACCACGTTGAAGAAGGCGCTGAGGCGCTCGTAGGCCCGCCGCACCTCGTGGTACGGCTGCACGGACAGCAGGCCACCACGCGCCGCGTGCTCCCCGAGCAGGGCGTCGAGGCCGCCGGGAGCCAGGCGGGTGTCGGCGTCGAGGAACACCAGCACGTCGTGCCCGGCGAGCTCGGCACCGGCCCAGCAGGCCGAGTTCTTGCCGGTCCACCCGTCGCCGAGCGGCGGCGCGGCCACCACCGATGCCCCACCCGCGCGCGCCACGGCGGCCGTGGCGTCGCCCGAGTCGTCGTCGATCACGATCACTTCGTCATCCGGCCGGCGCTCGGCCGCCAGCGACGCCAGCAGAACGGGCAGGGTGCCCGCCTCGTCCCGCGCCGGGATGATGATCGAACACGGTGGGCGGGCCCCGCCCGCCACGCCGAGGCCGCCCGCGGCGTCGTCTTCTCGACTGCCCCCGGCGACCGCGCGCCGCCCGACCAGGCCCACGTGCCACAGCAGCCAGCAGCCACACAGCCATCGAAGGGCCACGGAGGCGAGGTCGATGCGGGACATTGGCTCGCCGAGAGGCTACGGGGGCCTCGCGCCCCGTGCTCGGTCGAGCGCCGGTGATTCTTCGGACGGTCGGCCGCTGTCCCGTCCGACGGTCGCGGGCCGGTCAACTTGACCGAGCGGTCAAGTAACCTGGACACGTGGCCAGCTCACCGCCCCCGAGCACCAAGCCCCGCAAGCAGGAGCAGGAGGACGCCAGCACCGAGGTCACCGAGGTCGCCCCGGGCGTGTTGCGCATGCAGCTCCCCATCAAGTTCAGCGGGCTGGGCCACGTGAACTGCTACGCCCTCGAGGACGGCGACGGGTTCACCATCGTCGACCCCGGCATGCCCGGGCCGCAGAACTGGAAGGCCCTGCTCGCTCGCCTGCGCCAGGCGGGCACGGGCATCGAGCACGTGCACGGTGTGGTGGTCACCCACTCGCACCCCGACCACTTCGGCGGCGCCGGCAAGGTGCGCGTCGAGAGCGGCGCCCGCGTGATCAGCTCGACCACCTTCCGCACCTGGTTCGACGCGGCCGCCGAGGGCGACGACGTCGAGGAGGATCCCGCCGTCGTCGGCGACAACCTCCAGGCCGCCGAGGAACGGGACGAGCGGCCGCCGCCGCTGCCCAAGTTCAACGGCCGCGAGACCCCGTGGGGCGGCAAGCACCCGGCGCCCCCCAAGTCGTTCCAGATCAAGATGAAGCTGCTCGGGCCGCTGCGGCGCCGCTGGATGGTGGCACCCCGGCCCAGCGTGCGACTGGCCGACGCCGACACCATCGTCCTCGCCGGCCGCGAGTGGGTGGCCCTGCACACGCCGGGCCACACCAGCGACCACCTGTGCCTGTACGACCCGGCCGAGGGGGTGCTGCTGGCCGGCGACCACGTGCTGCCCACCATCACGCCCCACATCGCCGGCCACGGACGTGACGGCGGCGACGACCCGCTGGCCGACTTCTTCGCCTCGCTCGACAAGGTGGCCGCCCTCGAGGGGGTCACCCAGGTGCTGCCCGCCCACGGCCACCCCTTCACCGACCTGGCCGGTCGGGCCGCGGCCATCAAGGAGCACCACCGCGAGCGCCTCGACCTGCTGCGCGACGCCAGCGAGGGGCTGGGTGAGGCCACCGTCGAGACGCTGTCCCACGAGTTGTTCCGCGAGCGCTCGTGGGGCCCGATGGCCGAGAGCGAGACCTACGCGCACCTCGAGCACCTGCGCGTGGGTGGCGAGGTCACCAGCCGACGGGTCGACGGTCTCCTGTACTACCGCCGCGCCGGCTGACCGAACGCCCCGCTCTCGCCGCTCCGAGCACGCGCGGTCGCTCAGGCGACGCCGGGGCCGGGCCGGACCCGGGCACTGGCGTGGACCACGTCGTCGTCGACGACCCACACCCACAACCCGCCGTCCGGGTCGGCCTGCGCCACCACGTCGACGCGGTGGTCGCGCTCGACCGCGTTGCGGTGCTCCACCTCCACCACGAGCGGCGCCCGCAGGTCGCGGCGGCGGGCCAGGTGCTCCTCCACCACCGCCCAGTACACCGCGTTGTTCACGTGGTCGAGCGCGTCGAAGTCGCAGAAGCGGGTGGGCCACGGCACCCGGTCGAGCCCCGGCGGCGGGTCGGGGTGCGACAGGCGCGCCCGGATGCGACGGCCGTTCACCGCCTCGCCGTAGACCCGCACGAAGCCCTCGTTCAGCGGCGCCGGGCGACCGGACGTGGGATCGGCCGACACCCACAGCGCGGCGGCGTCGAGCACCGCCCCCTGCTCGCCCCGCAGCTGTGTCCGCCGCTCGGCCCAACTGCGGCCGTACCCACTGGCGAAGGTGGTGAGAGCGAGCGGCTCGCGGAAGCGGGCGAACTGCTCGACATGGATGACCGTCCGCCGGACCACCCAGGCGAGGGCGCCCTCGAGGCCGGCGTCGACCGCGTCGTCGGTGGCGATGTCCTGCAGGTACCGAGCCACCGCGTCGAGGCGCAGGCGCCCGGCGGGGCTGACGTCACCGAGGCGCACGAGGCGAGACGCCGTGTAGGCGCGGCCCTGGTCGGGCACTGGCAGCATCGGATGGGGCACGTCGGCGGGCGGGGTGCTCGGCACCCGTCGATGTTGCCAGGCGGGGCGGTCGCGGCCGACGGATCCCGGCCGGCGTGGTGGCCGATCGATAAATAGGTTGACGCGACCCGGGGCCGCGTGGTGCAGTGGCTCCGACTTCGGCACTGGGCCGAGGCACCGACACGAAGGCACACGGACTGATGGACACCCGCACTCACAACCTGGTCGGCCACGTGGCCACCGGTCGGTGCGCGTCCCGTCTGTCGCGCCAGTCGGTGGCCGCCGCCCGCGTGTGGTCGTTCGGCTATGTCGTGCCGACCACCGCCATCAAGCCGGTCATCACGATGTCCGCGGACCACGCGAACCTCGAGACCCGGCGGCTGAAGGAGCCTTCGCCCTAGCACCACAGAGCGAAGTCACACTCCACAGGCCGTCGGGAATCCTCCCGGCGGCCTTTCTGCATTTCGGGCCACGTTCCACCCGCCTCACCCACCCGCCGACCCACCCACCCACCACCACCCACCGACAGACACACGACCGCAGCACCCATCCGACGACAGCGAAGAAAGGCAAGGGGATAGCGATGTTGGCCCCGCTCACCGACACCACCCTCGAAGACAGCCTGCAGGGCAAGAACTGGCGCGCCCAGGCGCGCTGCGCCGACATGGCCGGCACCCTGACGGGCCTGTTCTTCTCGGAGGAGCTGCAGGACATCGCCCGGGCCAAGGCCATCTGCGCCGAGTGCCCGGTGATGGCCCCGTGCCTCGCCGGCGCCCTCGAACGGCACGAGCCGTGGGGCGTGTGGGGTGGCCAGCTCATCTCCAACGGGAAGATCCTGGCCCACAAGCGGCGCCGGGGTCGGCCGCCCAAGTGCCCCCGCCCCGAGGACCGGTTCGTCGAGATCCCCATCCCCGACGAGCTCCTCGAGGCCGGCGTCGCCTGAGACCAGGCTCCGCCCCGCCGGGCCCGCCGGCTGGGCCCCACCGCACGGTGGGGCCCGGCCGGCACCAGTCACCACAGATGGGCGGTCCGGGGCAACGGATCGACGCAGGTGTCCCCCCTCCTGCGTGGATCGCGACCCCCGGGCCGCCCGTGGTCGAGCCCCTCCGGTGCATCGGCGACGCGACCGGGCCGACTGTCAGCCCGCCCGGGTTCGCTCGTAACCTTGAACGGTGCCCTCGGAGCCCGTCGAGCCGGAACCGGTGCCCGCAGCGAGCGCGGCCGACCCGCTCGACCCCGACCCGGCACCGGACGACAACGAGCCGCAGCCGCGCCCCGGACTCCCCCTGTCCACCGTGGTGGTCGCCACCCTGTTGGCGGTGGTCATCGCCGCCCTGGCCGCCGGCCTGCTGCTGGGCGTCGGCGAGAAGGACGACCCGGCCGACGACGTGGCCACCCTCGAGCCCGGGATCACCTCCATCCCGGCGCTGGGCAGCGGCCCCGACACCGTCGGGCGGGCCGCCCCCACCGCCACCTACACCACCTTCGACGGCACCGAGGCCTCGGTGGACGACTACGCGGGCACGCCGCTGGTGGTGAACTTCTTCGCCTCGTGGTGCGTGCCCTGCGTCCGTGAGATGCCCGACTTCGAGCAGGTGCACCAGGACCTCGGCGACGAGGTGGCCTTCCTGGGGATGAACATGCAGGACAGCGTGACCCGGGGCCGGGAGCTGGTCGACGAGACCGGCGTCACCTACGACATCGGGCGCGATCCCGACGGGTCGCTGCTGGCCCAGTTCGGCGGGGTGGCCATGCCCACCACGGTCCTGGTCGACGCCGACGGCACCATCGTGCGGGTGCTGAGCGGTGGCACCACCGCCGACGAGCTGCGCACCGCCATCGACGAGGACCTGCGGTCGTGAGGCCGGCGTGATCGAGGCCCCGTTCGCCCTGGCCCTGACCGCGGGGATGGTGGCCACGGTGAACCCCTGCGGGTTCGCCATGTTGCCGGCCTACCTCTCCTACTTCCTGGGCACCGACGACCCCGACGATGCCGACGCCCGGGGCAGCGTGCTGCGGGCCGTCGCGGTGGGCGGCGTGGTCACCTTGGGCTTCCTCGTGGTGTTCGGCTCGGTGGGGCTGGCCGTCAGCCACCTGTCGATCTCGATCAACCGGTTCCTCCCGTGGGTGACGCTGGTCATCGGCATCGTGTTGGTGGCGCTGGGCGTGGCCATGCTGCGGGGATTCGTGCTCGAGGTGCGCCTGCCCAAGCTGGAGCGGGGCGGCACCACCCGGGGGCTCGGCTCGATGTTCGTGTTCGGCATCTCGTACGCGGTGGCGTCGCTGTCGTGCACGCTCCCGCCGTTCCTGGCGGTGATGGCCACCACGTTCAGCCAGCTGAGCTACGCCGCCGGGGTCAGCGTGTTCCTGGCCTATGGCCTGGGCATGGGCCTGGTGCTCACCGTGTTGACGGTGGCCATCGCCCTCACCAGGGTGTCGCTGGTCCACCACCTGCGCCGGGCGCTGCCCTACATCAACCGGGTCTCGGGCGGGCTGCTGGTGGTCGCCGGCGCCTACCTCACCTGGTACGGCTGGTACGAGGTGCGGGTGAACCGGGGCGACCTCAGTACCCCCGGCCCGGTGGTGTGGGTCACCGACTGGAGCGCCGACCTGTCCACCTGGCTCCAGAACACCGGCGCCACCCGGGTGGCCATGATGCTGGGCATCGTCGTGTGCACGGCCCTGCTGATCGCCGTGCTGTGGCCACGACGCGAGCGCGCCACTCCCGACGGCTCGTAGGCGCGCCGCCGTGTTCGCCGACCTCCTGGCCGAGCCCGGGGTCACCGAGACCGCCCGGCTCGGTTCGCGCTTCGGGCTCATGGCCTTCCACGGCGGCTCCCTCGAGGTGGGCACCGACCTCATCGCGTCGGCGGCCGCCGATCGGTCGGGCGCGTCGCTGTACACGGTGACCCAACCCGCGGACCTGAATTGGCACGTCCCCTCCACGTTGGTGTCGCCGGCGTCGTCGCCGGCGCTGGCCGGCTTCCTGGACCACGTCGAGGTGGTGGTGGCGCTGCACGGCTTCGGCCGCGACGGGCTCTTCACCTCGCTCCTGCTCGGCGGCCGCAACCGCACGCTGGCCACGTGGCTGGCCGGCAACCTGCGGCCGGCGCTGCCCCACTACGAGGTGATCGACGACCTCGACACCATCCCGGTCGCGCTCCGGGGCCTGCACCCGGACAACCCGGTGAACCTGCCCCGTGGCGGCGGCGTGCAACTCGAGCTGCCCCCGCGCGTGCGGGGGCTCGGGCCGTGGTGGGACGACCCCGAGCGCGCCGCCGATCGCGGATCGCACACCGCGGCCCTGGTCGAGGCGCTGGCCGAGGCCGCCCGGGCCTGGCCCGTCGATCGGTAGCCTCGGCGCCCATGCAGCTGCGGATCTTCACCGAGCCCCAGGAGGGCGCCACCTACGACCAGCTCCTCCAGGTGGCTCACGTCACCGAGGAGACGGGCTTCGATGCGTTCTTCCGCTCGGACCACTACATGAAGATCTTCTCGCCGTCGGCCGGGCCCGGTCCCAGCGACGCCTGGATCACCCTGGCCGGCCTGGCCCGCGACACCCGGCGGATCCGTCTCGGCACGCTGGTCACGCCGGTCACGTTCCGGCTGCCCGGCCCGTTGGCCATCACCGTGGCGGGCGTCGACGCCATGAGTGGCGGGCGGGTCGAGCTGGGGCTCGGCACCGGCTGGTACGACGACGAGCACCATGCCCACGGCATCCCCTACCCCGGTCTGGGCGAGCGTTTCGAACGGCTCGAGGAGCAGCTCGAGATCATCACCGGGCTGTGGGGCACCCCCGACGGCGAGACCTACTCGCACGCCGGCACCCACTACCAGCTGACCGACTCACCGGCCCTGCCCAAACCGGTGCAGCGGCCCCGCCCCCCGATCATCATGGGTGGGTTCGGCGCCACCCGCACGCCGCGGTTGGCCGCGGCCCACGCCGACGAGTTCAACACCCCGTTCGCCCGCATCGACGACTTCCGGGCGCAGCGCGACCGGGTGCGGGCCGCCTGCGAGACCGCCGGACGCGACCCCGACACGATGACGTTCTCGGCCGCGCTGGTGGCGGCCTGTGGCATCGACGACGCCGAGGTGGACCGCCGGGCCGCGACCATCGGCCGGGACGCCGACGATCTGCGGGCCAACGCCGCCGGCGGCACCGTGCAGCACCTGGTCGACACCATCGGGCAGTGGGGCGAGGCCGGTGCCGACCGCATCTACCTGCAGATCCTCGACCTCGACGACCTCGACCACATCCGCCTCATCGGCGGCGAGGTGCTCCCGCACACGACGGGCTAGACACCCCGATTCGACGAACTGGCGCCCGATTCGGTGGTCAGGGCAACCGAATGAGGCGCCAGTTCGGCTTGCGTGCCGACCTCAGGGGTTGAGGCGGTCGATCTGCCAGCCGGTGGGTGTGCGGGTGTAGCGGAAGCGGTCGTGGCGGCGGCTGGGACGCCCCTGCCAGAACTCGACGGTGAGGGGCTGCACGTGGAACCCGCCCCAGTGCGGGGGGCGCTCGACCGTGCGACCCTCCCACTCGGCCTCCGCCTCGGCGTAGCGGCCGTCGAGGGTGGCCCGGTCGGCGACCACCTGGCTCTGGTGCGACGCCCACGCCGACAGCTGGCTCCCCCGCTCGCGTGTGGCGAAGTAGGCGTCGGACACCTGGGCACTCGCCCGGACCACCGCGCCGACCACCGTCACCTGTCGGCTCAGCTCGGCCCACGGGAACAGCAGCGACGCGCGCGGGTTGACCGCGAGCTCGTCGCCCTTGCGACTCTGGTAGTTCGTGAAGAAGGTGAAGCCGTCGGGCCCGACGCCGCGCAACAGCACGTGACGGGACGACGGCTGGCCCTGGTCGTCGGCCGTGGACAGCACCATCGCGTCCGGTTCGAACACGCCCGCCTCGCCCACCTCCGCGTGCCAGCGGGTGAACTGCTCGAGCGGGTCGTCGACCAGTTCGGCTCGGTGCAGGCCGGCGTTCAGCCAGCGGGCGCGGGCCTCGGCCCGGGGATCATCTGCCACCCGTCGAGTGTGGGTCGCGCCGGCCGTGCGGCACCAGTCGAGCCACTCGCGTCGCCCGGCGGTGCGGTGCGCATCGACGCCGTTCTCGACGACACGCCATTTCGACGACATGGCGCGCGGTTTCCGCGCGTCATGTCGTCGAGTTCGGGCGATGGGGCCTCCGCCACGGGAACCGGCGTGATCGCGGCAGCTCCCGTGGCGAAGAGAACGAGGCGTTCGGATCCAGTGCTTCACAGGCCGAGGGCCAGCTGATCCACGGCCGAGCGGTCGGGCCCACCCGCCGCCGTGCGGCCGCGCACCGCCACCGGCCGGGCCGGGGCCGGGCGGGCGGCGGCGTCGAGGTCCTCGTTGCCGTCGCTCGACGCCATGGAGCGCCCGCCGTACTGACGGAGGAGGCCCTGCACCAGCCCGCTCACCCGGCGGCGCTCGGCCGCGGGTGCGTAGCTGCGGCCCTCGGGGTACAGGCGCTGGTAGCGAGCCACCAGGTCGGGGCGATCGCGCTCGATGGTGGCCAGGTAGTGCTCGCGCACCCCCGGGCGCAGGTGCAACAGCACCGAGCCCACCGACACCGCGCCGGCGTCGAGCGCGGCGCGCACCACGTCCTCGAGCTGCTCGGGGGCATCCGAGATGCCCGGCAGCACCGGCCCCATCAGGACGCCGCAGGGGATCCCGGCCTCGTTCAGCGCCTCCACCGCCCGGATGCGCCGACGCGGATGCGGCGTGCCCGGCTCGGTGGCCTTCCACACGTCGTCGTCGAGGGTGCCGATCGACAGGTTCACCCGCACGTCGGTGCGCCTGGCCGCCTCGGCCAGCAGGTCGAGGTCGCGCAGCACCAGGGTCGACTTGGTGAGCAGCGAGAACGGGTTGGCATTCTCGGTGAGCAGCTCGAGCATCCCCCGCGTGAGCCGGTACTTGCCCTCGCAACGCTGGTAGGGATCGGTGTTGGTGCCCATGGCGATGGCGTGGCCGGCCCAGCGGCGGGGGCTCAGCTCGGCCCGCAGCACGTCGACGGCGTTGACCTTCACCACGATGCGGCGGTCGAAGTCGTCGCCGATGCCCATCCCGAGGTAGGCGTGGGTGGGGCGGGCGAAGCAGTAGGTGCAGGCGTGGCTGCACCCCCGGTAGGCGTTGATGGTGAACGGTGTGGGCAGGAAGCCGGGACCGTCCTTCAACTCGTTGATGATGGTCTTGGCCCGGACGTGCAGGAACTCCATGCCCCGGAACTCGCCCTTGCCCACGTGGCGCTCGACGGGTGCGAACAGCGTCGCCTGCCCACCGTCGCGTGCTGCGGGCGCATCATCCAGCTCCCAGCGCAGCTGCGAGGCCATGGACGCATGGTATCGAACATGTGTTCGCTCCGCCACCAGGACGGGATGGCGCGGTCAGAAGTCGGCGAGGATCCTGTTCAGGGTGGCGCTCGGGCGCATGGCGGGGACGACCTTGTCGGCCTCGGGGGCGTAGTGGCCGCCGATGTCGACCGGGGCGCCCTGCACGGCGATGAGCTCGGCCTGGATGGTCTCGTCGTTGGCCAGCAGCTCGGCCGCCAGCGGGGCGAACCGGGCGGCGAGGTCGGCGTCGTCGGTCTGCTCGGCGAGGGCGGCGGCCCAGTAGACGGCCAGCGCCGCGTGGCTGCCCCGGTTGTCGATCATGCCGAGCCTGCGGGCGGGCGACTTCTCGTGCTCGAGGATCCTCCCGGTGGCCTGGTCGAGGGTGGCGGCCAGCACCTTGGCCCCCGGGTTGCCGTAGGCGTCGGACAGGTGCTCGAGCGATGCCGCGAGGGCGAGGAACTCACCCAGCGAGTCCCACCGCAGGTAGTTCTCCTTGATGAACTGCTGCACGTGCTTGGGCGCCGAGCCGCCGGCACCGGTCTCGAACAGGCCGCCGCCGTTCATCAGCGGGACGATCGAGAGCATCTTGGCGCTGGTGCCCAGCTCGAGGATGGGGAACAGGTCGGTGAGGTAGTCCCGCAGCACGTTGCCGGTGACCGAGATGGTGTCCTGGCCGGCCTTGGCCCGCCCGAGGGTGACCCGGGTGGCCTCCACCGGGGGCAGGATCGAGAGGTCGAGGCCCTCGGTGTCGTGCTCCTCGAGCGCCGCACGGACCTTGGCGATGAGCTGGGCGTCGTGGGCGCGGGTCTCGTCCAGCCAGAAGATGGCCGGTGCACCGGTGGCCCGGGCCCGAGTGACGGCCAGCTTCACCCAGTCGCGGATGGGGGCGTCCTTGGCCTGGCACATGCGCCAGATGTCCCCCGCCTCCACGTCGTGGCTCATGATCGTCTCGCCCGCGGCGTTGACCACCGCCACGACGCCGTCGGCCGCGATCTCGAAGGTCTTGTCGTGCGAGCCGTACTCCTCGGCGGCCTGGGCCATGAGCCCGACGTTCGGCACCGAGCCCATGGTGGTCGGGTCGAACGCACCGTTGGCGATGTGGAACTTGATGGTCTCGTCGTAGAGGCCGGCGTAGCTGGAGTCGGGGATGACGGCCTTGGTGTCCTGCTCCTCGCCGGCGGCGTTCCACATGTGGCCCGAGGTGCGGATCATGGCCGGCATCGACGCATCGACGATCACGTCGCTCGGCACGTGCAGGTTGGTGATGCCGCGGTCGGAGTCGACCATGGCGACGCTCGGGCCGGCGGCGAACGCGGCGGCGATGTCGGCGTCGATGGCGGCGCGCTCGTCGGCGGGCAACTCCTCGAGGGTGCCGAGCACCGCGGCGAGGCCGTCGTTGGCGTTCACGCCGATGCGCTCGAAGGTGGCGGCGTGCTCGGCGAAGACGTCGGCGAAGAACACCTTCACCACGTGGCCGAAGATGATCGGGTCGGAGACCTTCATCATCGTGGCCTTGAGGTGCACGGAGAACAGCACGCCCTTGGCCTTGGCGTCGGCGATCTGCTCCCGGAGGAAGGCCTGGAGCGCCTTGACCGACAGGAAGGTGCCGTCGACGACCTCGCCCTCGAGCACGGGGAGCTCGGGCTTCAGCACGTCCACGCCGCCGTCGGCCCGGCGCAGCTCGATGCGCAGGGTGTCGGCGGCGGGGAGGGTGAGCGACTTCTCGTTGGAGCGGAAGTCGCCGGCGGTCATGTGGGCGACGTGGGTCTTGGAGTCCGGCGACCAGGCCCCCATCGAGTGCGGGTGGCTGCGGGCGTAGGCCTTCACCGACGCCGGCGCCCGCCGGTCGGAGTTGCCTTCGCGCAGGACCGGGTTCACGGCCGAGCCCTTGATCCTGTCGTAGCGGGCCCGCACGTCCCGCTCGGCGTCCGTCGACGGGTCGTCGGGGAAGTCCGGCAGCGCGTAGCCCTTGCCCTGGAGCTCCTCGACGGCCGCCTTGAGCTGCGGCACCGAGGCCGACACGTTGGGGAGCTTGATGATGTTGGCCTCGGGCTCGCGGGCCAGGGCCCCGAGGTAGGCGAGGTCGTCCTCGGTGCGCTGGTCCTCGGTGAGGAACTCGGGGAAGGCGGCGATGATGCGCCCGGCGAGGGAGATGTCGCGGGTCTCGACCTCGACCCCGCAGGCCTTGGCGAAGGTCTGGATGATGGGCAGCAGGGAGTAGGTGGCGAGCGCAGGCGCCTCGTCGGTGTGGGTGTAGGTGATCTTGGCGGTCATCGGGTGTCCTGAGGTCGATCGGCGGGCGCACCCCAACCTATTGAGTTGCCGCCGCGGCGGCGAAGCCGCCGCTCAGGGGGCGAACCGGATCTGGACCTCGAGCGACACCGGCCGACGGGCGAAGTGGAAGCGGTTGCCGGCGCGGTCAGCCCGGCGACGAGCGCCAGCGACGTTGCGGCCAGCAGGAGTCGTCTCATCCCGCGAAGGTCGGGGTCGCGGGCGTCGGAGGCGGCGCCGGCGGTGCCAGGTCGTCGGCGAAGGTGAGCGGGGTGCGGTTCCAGTAGGTCCGGTAGCCGGAGAAGGTGGAGCCGATGTACACGCGGACGCCGGGACCACCGACGACCAGGCGACAGCGGTCGACCCGGCAGTCGAAGGGCTGCGGGTGCTCCTCCGCCGTGGAGGGCCACCCGCGGCGCACTCGAAGGGTGGTGTGGATCTCCCCCTGGTCGTCGACGCCGAGGCGCTGGGCCGGGCCCGCGCACCGCCAGTCGGTGTAGGGGAACGGGAACGGGTTGCCGGACAGGGCGACGCACTGGTTGACCTCGACCCCGTGCCCCCGGTTGAGCCCGGTGGCATCCACGCGCACGGCATCGCCGTCCTCGAGCCCGCTCGACGGTCGCACCGTGACCACCTCGTCGCCCTCCGGCGCGAAGGTCAACGGCGCGTTGGCGACCTCTATCCACGTGTTCGGCTCGACCACGCGGATCGCACAGCGCCCCACGCCTCGACAGTCGACCGACGCGTGGTAGATGTCGACCACGTCCCGCACCTGGTAGGTCGAGGTGAAGCCACCGGCGGCGTCGGGGACCACGCGTTCACCGCAATCAGGTGCCTGATAGCAGCGCTGACGGACCAACAGCGGCTCACCCGGTAGGAAGCCGCTCCCGGTCAACGTGACGACCTGGCCGTTGACCAGGGTTCCTGCCGGCGCGATCGAGAGTCGCGGTTCCAACACCGGGGCGAGCGGATCGAAGGCGACCGGCACGATTGCCCAGCGGTGGAGGTCGCCCACGCGGATCTCACATGCCACCTGACGGCAATCCTCCACCGTGTCATCCCAGTGGACCATGCGGGTCCGCACCGGGAGCTCCATGGCGAACGAACCGTCGGGCGCCACCGATGCTCGGCGCGGGCGCCGGTCGCAGACCCGGCTGAACCGTCCGCACAACTGGACCTCGACGGTGTCGCCGGCCCAGCCGGCGCCGGTCACCTGGACCCGTTCGCCGTCGATCAAGGAGTCGGACGGGGTGACGTTGGCCACGCCCTGATCGAGCAACGGTGCGTCCGGGTCGAACGTGAGGGGGGCACGAACGGGCTCGCCACGAGGCGTCTTGGCGACCAGGTCGCACGCCAGCACCCGACACTCGACCCAATCCGAACTGTGACCGAAGGCTCGGACCGTGTAGGTCAGCCCGAACGCGCCCGCCCCGTCAGCGACGACGCGTTCGAGTCCGAGGCATGGGTAGCCCGCCTCGGCACACGTGAGCACGGAGACCTCGGCCCCGGCCT
The DNA here is from genome assembly GCA_044221555.1 of Acidimicrobiales bacterium. GTDB lineage: Bacteria > Actinomycetota > Acidimicrobiia > Acidimicrobiales > DATDAH01 > JAEUJM01. The sequence continues at coordinate 129,922 of JBGAOY010000013.1, read as the reverse complement.
GCCAGCCGGAGCCCGACACGGTGACGACCTGCCCGTCGACGAGGTCGGTCGCCGGCATGACGGTGAGCGTCGGCGTGCGGTCGGCCTCCTGCCCGGAGGCCGGCGCGGTCAGCCCGGCGACGAGCGCCAGGACCGCGGCGGCGACGAGGTAGAGCCGCCTCATGCCGTCATCACCCCGTGAAGGCGGGGGCCACGGCCGTCGGCGTCGCCGGTGGGCCCTCCGCGTCAGTGGCGGCGAACGAGATCGGGGCCCAGGCGGAGTTGCGGGTGTCGCCGCCGCCGTAGCCGGCGAGGAGCATGCACGCCTCCTCACGACAGTCGACCTCGTGCCCGCGCACCTCGATCACGGCCGCGACCTCCATGGTGAAGCGGAACGTGCCGGCGTCGTGGGCGTAGACGAAGTGGTGCGGTCGCCAGGCGCAGCCGTTCTCGTTGCGGGCGGTCGCCGGGCACTGCAGCACGAGGCCCGGCTCGCCCCGGGTGAAGTGCGCGCCCTCGACCACGACGGTCTGGCCGTCGACCAGGCCCGTGCTGGGTGTGACCGCCAGCGAGGCGGGCGGCTTGAGGGGGCCGTCCGGGTCGAGGCCCACCGGTGTGGTGGCGAGGGTCTCGCCGGCGCCCCACCCGATGATCGCGAACACGCAGGCCGTCGATCGGCAGTCGGTGGAGCCCTCGGCGGTCTCGATGACGGCGTGCACCCGCACCCGCTCGTCGAGGTCGCCGAAGTCCCGGATCAGGGCCAGCGACAGGAACTCGCACTGGTGGTCAGGATCGGTGAACCCGACCGGGCACTGCGCGACGGACGCCTCGTCGGGCACGTAGCGCTCGCCGGTGAGGGTGACCTGCTGGTCGTCGACGAGCCCGGACGGGGGATCGGCGTCGAGCGACGGCGGGTCGAGCAGCGGGGCGGACGGATCGAACGAGACCGCGACCACCCGGTCGTCGACGTCCTCGGGCGCGGCCTCCCGGGGGGCCGACTCGATGCCGACGCCGGCGGCGATGACACAGTCCTCGCTGCGGCAGTCCACCGGGCCGTCCTCGTCGGTGAAGGTCGTCCGCACCATCATCTCGAGGCTGAAGTCGCCCTGGTCGTCGCCGCCGGCGAACCCGAAGGGGCCCGCGCAGCGTTCGAGGTCGGCCGAGCACTCGAACAGCACCGCCACGAGGTACTCGTCCCACCCCGACCCGGTGACGGTGACGTGCTGGCCGTCGACCAGGTCGCTCGTGGGGTCGACCGAGATGGCGGCGGTCGACGCGTCCTGTCCCAGCGCCGCCGGCGCCGCCACCGGCGCCAGCACGGCGGAGAGCACCAGCGCTAGAAGGGCGCCGAGCGAACGGCGGGCGCGACCACCACGACCGCGACCACCACCCGGCGTCCGCTTCCACGCCCGCTTCGAACGTGCCTCCACGGAAGACCCTCCCCGCCACCCCTGCCGGGGCATCGCGCCACCGTAGTCCGGTTCGGCTCCGGTGAATGGGTGAAGGGTTGGCTCGTCGGTTGACGCCGAAAGGCCTGCGTGCGAAGGTGCCGGAGCGCGGGAAATGGGGAGGGATCGACGATGCTTGGGCGTTGGACGCTCCTCGGGCTGCTCGCCGTGGGCGCGGTTGTGCCGGCGCCAGCGGCCACCGCCACCGCCGCCGGTGCGCCGACGCCGACGGTGACCGCTACTCCGAGCACGGGGCTGGTCGACGGCCAGGTCGTCGCCGCACACGGCGAGGGCTTCGACGGGTCTCGCGACGGCTACGTCCTGATCCGGCAGTGCGCCGCCGGCCACACCCGCCGCGGCTGCCACGTGAGCGACGTCGCCGCCGATCCGATGCAGGGCCCGGGGGGCACCGTCGACCAGGACATCCGTGTCCAGGCGGTGTTCCGGGGCGAGGACGGCGTCGACGTGGACTGCCGGGTCGCGCCGGGCACCTGCGTGCTCCACGCGCTCACCGAGGCGAACACCGCCGTCATCGACGCGCCGCTCTCGTTCGACCCGTCGGCACCGCTCGAGTCGCCGCCGACGGTCACCGTCACCCCGGACACCGATCTCGTCGACGGCCAGGTCGTGCACGTCCAGGTCGACGGCTTCCTTCCGAGCGACTGGGTGCGCGTCGCGCTCTGCGACGGGCCCTCCCCGTTCGACCGGTGCTTCGAGGGCACCGATCTCGCCGGCGACCTCGTGAGCGACTCGACGGGGCACGTCGAGACCGACCTGCGGGTCCGGGCCATCGTGCATCCAGGGGTCCGGTACGCGAAGGCGGGATCCGAAGCCGGCCCGCCGTTCGACTGCCGGCACGTCGCCTGCTTCCTCGTGGTCACCGAAGAGGTGCGAGGCAACAGCGACGGCGCCGCCGCGCTGGCCTTCGACCCCGATGCACCCCTCGCCCCGGAGGCCTCCCTGACCGCCTCGCCGACGACCGGGCTGCACGACGGCCAGGAGGTCTCGTTCGAGGTGGCGGGCCTCTTCGCCGGCGAGCGGTTCGTGATCGGGCAGTGCGCCCCCGACGCCCCCGTCCGGGAGATCTGCGGCGACGAGCAGGACCTGCGTGCCGACGCCGATGGGACGGCTCGCGGCAGCCTGTCGGTCGTCACCCGGTACTCCCACGGCATCCCCGGCGACCCGGCTGTCGACTGCCTCGCCACACCCTGCGAGCTCTGGCTCTGGCGCTACGACGATGACGACGGCCCCGAGGCCACGGTGGCCCTCGCCTTCGCCGGCGGGCCGGCGCCGCCGGCATCACCCGCCACCCCGCTCCCGGCCGGCCCCCGCTTCACCGGTTGAGCGGGTCCGGGAGCCTGGCCGGCCCAGCGGTCGAGAACGGCGCCGGCTCGGGCCGTTCAGCCGCTGGTGGGTGCGGACTGGACGGCGACGGGCGAATCCGCCGCTCGGTCACCCGTGCGGGCGACACGGACCGCGAGCTGACCGTTGCCGAGCGACGCGACGACCGGCCCGTCGAAGCCCGGTGGCAGCTCGTACACCCGCTCGTAGTCGCCGTAGTCCCACTCGTGGAGCAGGTAGTCCTTGGGCGCCGCGGTGCGGAGCCGGGCGCTGAGATGGAGGTGCCCGGTGCCGTCCACGGCGACGGCGACGTCCTCGGCCTGCACCCCCGGCATGGGCGCCACGACCACCACGGCCTCGGTGGTCTCGTAGACGTTCAACGGGACGCGCTGCGGCCCGTCGGTGGCGTCGCCGCCCTCGAGCACGGTTCCCTGCTCGGTGCTGGTCATGGTGGCTCCTGATCCTCGGTCGTCGGTGTCGCCGCCTTCGGGAGAGCCCGGCGAGAGCCGGTCCCTACCCCACCCACGGTCCCGTTATCCGTGCAACGCACCGACACCGGCCCGAGCGGCTAGAACAGCCGCCGTGAGCTACCGGGTGATCCAGTGGGCGACGGGCAACGTCGGGCGGGCGGCCATCGAGGGCGTCGCCGCGCACCCCGAGCTCGAGCTGGTCGGTTGCTGGGTGTCGAGCGACGCCAAGGACGGTCGGGACGCCGGCGAGATCGCCGGCATCGAGCCGCTGGGTGTGGTGGCCACCACGGACAAGCAGGCCATCGTCGACCTCGACGCCGATTGCGTGGTGTACAGCCCCATGCTCGCCGACGAGGCCGACGTCCGCGCCCTGCTCGCCTCCGGCAAGAACCTGGTCACACCGGTGGGCTGGGTGTATCCGTTCGTCGCCCGCGACGTGGCCGGGCTCGAGGCGGTGTGCTGGCAGGCCGGCGTCACCCTGCACGGCACCGGCATCCACCCGGGCGGCATCACCGAGCGCTTCCCGCTGATGCTGTCCGCGCTGTGCACGAACATCCGCCACGTGCGGGCCGAGGAGTTCTCCGACATCCGCAGCTACGCCACCGAGTTCGTGGTGCGCGAGATCATGATGTTCGGCAAGACACCCGAGGAGGCCGCCGGCAGCCCGATGCCCGCGCTGCTCGGCGACGGCTTCGGCCAGTCGATCGACATGATCGCCGCCGAACTGGGCATCGTGCTCGACGCCGAAAAGCGGGTCGTCCACGAGACCGCGCTGGCGACCGCGCCCATCGACACGCCCGTCGGCGTGCTGGCGCCGGGAACCGTGGCGGCGCAGCGGTTCGAGTGGCAGGGCACCGTCGCAGGTGTGCCGGTGATCACCGCGGCGGTCAACTGGCTGATGGGCGAGGAGCACCTCGACCCACCGTGGACCTTCGGTCCGGAGGGACAGCGCTTCGAGATCGCGTTCGACGCCGACCCCCCGCTCGCGGTCACGTTCCACGGCATCCACCCCGCCACGCCCGAGGCGGGGGTCGAGCGCAACCCCGGGATCGTGGCCACCGCCATGCACTGCGTGAACGCCATCCCCTACGTGTGCCGGGCCGACCCCGGGATCCGCACCTACCTCGACCTGCCCCTCATCGCCGGGCGGGCTCCGGCCGCGGGCTGACCTCATGAACGAGGCGATCGCGGTCGTGGGGGTCTTCGCCCTGGTGCTGGTGCTCGGGCTGGTGCTGCGCCAGTGGAGCCGACGGCGGTTGGCCGCCGCCGGGGCGGCCGAGCACCACGACCTCGCCGATCTGGCCGACCCGAGCCGGTGGCCGGCCCCGCCGCCGGTCGGTGACGCCGGCGAGGACGTCGGTGGCGGCAGCGAAGGCCGGGAACGCGGTACCACCGACGACGGCGACGAGTAGGCGCTGCCACGGGCCGCGGCCGCGAGCGGCGTCTCGACCACGCAGTGTGTTGGACCACCGGGTGGGCGGGCGTTCTCGACGACATGACGCGCGCTCTTCCCGCGCTATGTCGTCGAGATTCCTGGCGGCTCTGGCGCATCGGCGGCGACGGGTCGAGTTCCGCCACCGACGGTGATGCCGGGTGCGCCGGGATGCGGCCGTCGGCGGCCGCGTGACGCCTTGCCGGCGTGGAGTGTCACGGTGCTGACAGACGCCCGTCGGCGTCGGGCGCATCGTGCACCTCGACACGCCCCCTACCGAAAGAGGTGTCACCATGACCATCACCCGCACCACCCGCGCCGCGGCCGCCGCCGTCGTGGCGCTCGGGATCACCCTGGGCGCACTGGTCGGCTTCGCGCCGGCCGCGCACGCGTCGCCGCCGTGCAGCACGCCCCCCAACTACTGCCACTTCGACTCCGACGCCGCCAGCGCGTCGCGGCCGGGTGCCGCGGTCTCGGGACGGATCTACTGGGACTCCTACACGAGCGCCCACTACACCGTCACCCTGAACGACACGGCGCTCGGCAACGGCAAGTACGCCGTCGTCGAGGTGCGGAGCCGGGTGGGCGACTACGGCTGGCGGGTCGAGAGCCACGAGATCACCGCGAACCGCCTGGTGTACAGCGACTCGGTGTACCGGGGCGGGGACCGGATCCGCGAGATCCAGTACCGGGTCGGCCAGCAGGGCGACACCTGGATCAGCATGGACACGGACAACAACGTCCCCGGTGGCGCCTGAGCGGGCACGGCAACACAGCAACACGGCAACACAGCAACACGGCGCTGACACCGTGGTCGGCTGCCACGGGGACTCGTCCCCGTGGTGGCCGGCCGCGGCGCCGCGGTCCGCCGGTGCGTTCAGCCCGAGTAGGTGAGGATGACCAGGGTGCCGTAGGCGAACAGCAGGCCGCTGACGCCGTAGGTGAGGGCCTTGGTGGCGGCCCGCTTGCCCGGCGACCGCACGTAGTCGTCGATGATCCAGCGCAGGCCGTTGAGGCCGTGCAGCAGCGCGAGGGCCAGCAGCGTCCAGTCGAACAGGCGCCACAGGGGGTTGTCCCAGCGGCCGGTGACGAACGTGCTGTCGGTCTCGGCCACGTCGTTGATGATGTGGGTGATCGAGAAGTGCAGCAGGGCCAGGAAGATCAGCACCAGGCCCGAGATGCGCATGAAGTACCACGACCACGTCTCGAAGTTGGCCTTGGGCTTGCGGTCGACCACCGGCGCCCGGCGCGACGGCGACACGGGCTCGGAGGCCTTGGTGGGAGCGGCCATCAGAGGATCCTCCCGTCGATGAACGGCCAGAGGATCACGAGCGAGCCCGGGATGCCGGCGGCCAGGGTGACGAACACCACCATCCCGGTGAGCATCTTCTCGCGGCGGATGACCCCCGGGAAGAAGTCGACCAGCACCACCCGCAGGCCGTTCATCGAGTGGAAGAGCAGCGCCAGCAGCAGACCGCACTCGAACAGTCGCAGGAGCACGTTGCCGTACAGGGCGTGCACCCGGTCGTACAGGGCCGGGTCGATGTTCACCAGCGACACGTCGATGATGTGCAGCAGCAGGAACATGAACACGAGAAAGCCGGTCACCCGGTGGGCCACGAAGGACCACTGGCCGGACTTGCCCTTGTAGACGGTGCTCGTCGGGCTCATCGGTCCCGCTCCTGTTCGCTTCGCTCACGGGCCGCTCGGGCCACGCCCTCCTTCGTCGGGCTCATTGGTCCCGCTCCGGCGCCCCGGCGTCGCCGGACGGCGTCGCCTGGCGGTACCAGCGGTTGCCCCACATGGTCGACCACGTGACGTAGACGGCGAAGAACGTGATCAGCAGGGCGACCAGGCCGAGGGCGATGCTGAAGAAGATCTGGGCCCGCTCGATGGCGAGGGCCCCGCTGGCGAGGGACAGGGTCTCCACGGCTGCCGACGTTACCGGACGACCGTGGGGCGCTCCCAACCATGGCCGTCGTTAGCCTCGCTGGTGTGCCGGCGCTCGCGAACCCCCTCGGCCTGGTGCGGGACACCGTGGGCGACGCGGTGCGCCTCACGCTGGCCGGGCGCCCCACCCGCACGGCCGACGAGTTCGTGCACGAGGGATCGGATCCCGGCCTCTTCGGCCCCGACAGCGTGACCTGGCGGGTGCACGCCAGCCCCGCCATGGTGATGGGTGGGCTGCGGGCCCTGCTGCTCCAGACGCTCCACCCGTCGGTGATGGCGGGCGTGGCCGACCACTCGGACTACCGGCGCGACCCACTGGGCCGGCTCCACCGCACCGGCGACTTCGTGGCCGTCACCACCTATGGCACCACCGAGCGGGCGGACGCGGCCCTGGCCACGGTGGCGGCGGTGCACCGACGGGTGCACGGCACCACCCCCGAGGGCGTGCCCTACTCGGCCGGCGATCCCCGCCTCGTGACCTGGGTGCACCTCACCGAGGTCGACTCCTTCCTGGCCGCGCACCAGCGCTACGCCACCACCGGCCGCCTCACCGCGTCCGAGGCCGACCGCTACGTGGCCGAGATGGCCGTCATCGCCGACCGCCTCGGCGGCGAGGCGGTGCCCCGCTCGACCGCCGAGCTGCGCGCCGCGATCGGCAGCTTCCGAGATGAGCTGCGCGTCGCGGGCCAGGCCCGATCGGCGCTGCGGTTCCTACTGGTGCCGCCGCTGCCGCTGGTGGTGCGGGGCCCCTACGGAGTGGTGGCCGCCGCGTCCACCGGGTTGTTGCCCGGGTGGGCACGCCGGCTGCTGTGGCTGCCCCCGGTGTCGGTGGCCGACCCCTTCGTGGTGCGTCCGGCGGCCATGTTCATGGTGCGGACGCTGGAGTGGTTGCTCGACGCCCCCGCCGAGATGATGACCTCCCGCTGAGCGGGCACCGGGAGCGACCTCCTGGCGGTGCGTGCCGGATGCGGTCGATCAGGGGCCGAGGACGGTCTGGCCCCGGAGGTAGGGGTGCAGCACCTCGGGCAGCGCGATGCTGCCGTCGGGCTGGCGGTGGGTCTCCACCACGGCCGCCCAGACGCGGGGCACGGCCAACGCCGAGCCGTTGAGCGTGTGCACCACCTGCGGGCGGCCCGGCTTGGTCTCGCCCTCGGCGGGCGCCGGACGGTAGCGGATGTTGGCGCGGCGAGCCTGGTAGTCGCTGAACCACGACACCGACGACACCTCGAGCCACTGGTCGACGCCCGGTGAGTAGACCTCGATGTCCCAGGTGCGGGCGGCCGAGTTGCCCAGGTCGCCGGTGCAGAGGTCGAGGATGCGGTAGGCCAGGCCCAACTCCGCGATGAGGCCCTCGGCCCGGGCCAGGATCTCGCGGTGCATGTCGTGGGCCTGGTCGGGCGTGGTGTAGGCCAGGATCTCGACCTTGTCGAACTCGTGCACCCGCAGGAGGCCGCGGGTGTCGCGCCCCGCCGACCCCGCCTCGCGGCGGAAGCACGAGGTGTGGGCCATCAGCCGAACCGGGAGGTCGGCCTCGTCGAGGATCTCGTCGCGCGCCAGCGAGGTGAGCGGCACCTCGGCGGTGGGGATGGCCCAGAGGTCGTCGCGCTCGAGGTGGTACGCGTCGTCGATGAACTTGGGGAGGTGGCCGGTCGACACCATGGTGTCGGTGCGCACCAGGGTCGGCGGCCGGATCTCCTCGAAGGCGTCGGCGTTGCGGTCGAGCGCGGCCTGGCACAACGCCCGCGCGAGGGTGGCGCCGGCCCCCCGGTACATCGCGAACATGGCCCCCGACAGCTTGGCCCCCCGCTCCATGTCGAGCAGCCCCAACTCGGTGCCGATGTCCCAATGGGCCACTCGCTGGTGCTCGCCGTAGGCGGCCTCGTCGAGGTGCTCCACCCGGAGCACCACGTTGTCGCGCTCGTCGGCCCCGTCGGGGGCGTCGGCGGCGGGAAGGTTCGACGTGTAGAGCAGCAACTCCCCCACCTCGGCGGCGAGGCGGTCGACGTCGTCGGACAGGGCCCGCTCGCGCTCGCCGAGCGCCTTGCTCTCGGTCTGCAGGGCCTCGGCCTCGGCCACCTTGCCGTCGCGTCGCAGCGACCCGACCTGCTTCGACAGCGCGTTGATGCGGGCCCGCAGGTCGTCACGCTCGGTGGTGCGCGCTCGCTGCTCCTCGTCGAGGGTGAGCACCCGCTCGATGGCGGCGACGCCGTCGCCGCGGCGGGCGATGGCGGCCTTCACGCCGTCGGGATCGGCCCGCAGCCGGTGGATGTCGATCATGGCCCGAGCGTATTCGCCCCCCGCCGTCACCCCTGCAGCGGTTCCCGCGCCGCCGCCTCCGCTCCGGGACGGGTCGGGTTGCGGTGCCCGAGGGATGAGGGGCGGGGGACGAGGGCGCCATGGCGTCTCGTTGCGGTGCCCGAGGGACGACGGCGCCATGATGATGCGATGAGCGCTGAGCGAAGAGCGATCAAGTAGGTGCCTGCTGCGATCGAGGTGGACGACCTGTCGGTGCGGTACGGGCCGCTGCTCGCCGTGGACGGACTGTCGATGGTGGCCGAGGCGGGCCAGGTGCTGGGCCTGCTGGGGCCCAACGGCGCCGGCAAGACCAGCACCGTGGAGACGCTCGAGGGCTACCGGCACCCGTCGTCGGGAACCGTGCGGGTGCTGGGCCTCGACCCCGACCGCGACCACCGCGCCCTCACGGGTCGTATCGGGGTGATGCTGCAGCAGGGCGGCGTGTACCCCGGCATCACGCCTCGGGAGGCGCTGCGGCTGTTCGCCTCGTTCTACCCCGGCGCGCAGCGCGCCGACCGCCTGCTCGAGCGCGTCGGCCTGGTCGCCCAGGCCACGACCCCCGTGCGCCGGCTCTCCGGTGGCGAGGCCCAGCGCCTGTCGCTCGCGCTCGCGCTCGTGGGCCGGCCCGAGGTGGCGTTCCTGGACGAGCCCACCTCGGGCATCGACGTGTCGGGCCGACAGCTCATCCGCGAGATCATCCGCGAGCTGCGCGACGACGGCGTGTGCGTGCTGGTCACCACCCACGACCTCGACGAGGCCGAGAAGCTGGCCGACCGCGTGGTGATCATCGACCGGGGGCAGGTGGTGGGCGTCGGCACGCCCGCCGAACTGATGACCGCGGCCGGCGGCGACGAGATCCGCTTCGGCGCCCCGCCGCACCTCGACGTGGCCGACCTGGGTGCCCGGTTGGGCGCCACCGTCACCGAGGAGAGCCCCGGCGAGTACCGGGTGGCCGCCGCCGCCACTCCCCAGACGGTGGCCGCGCTCACCGCGTGGCTGGCCGAGAGCGACCTGCCGCTGGCCGACCTGCGGGCCGGGCGCCAACGCCTCGAGGACGTGTTCCTGCAGCTCACGACGACGGGCGACGGCGCGAGCACCGGCGCCGACCCTCCCGGTAGCGCCCGACCGCATGCGACCCGCGGGCGCCTCTCACGCCGGCGCCGCCGCCCGCCCGCCGGGGACGGCGCCGGAGATGGCGGGAGTGCGCGATGACCGCCCTGGTGGCCCAGGCTCGCACCGAGCTCACCCTCACCCTGCGGCGAGGGGAGTCGGTGCTGCTCACCCTCGGCATCCCGGTGCTGTTGCTGGTGTTCTTCTCGCAGGTCGACGTGCTGCCCACGCCGGCCGGTGTGGACGACCCCATCGAGTTCCTCGCCCCGGGCGTGATCGCCCTGGCGCTGATGTCCACGGCCATGGTGAACATCGCCATCGCCACCGGCTTCGAGCGTCAGTACGGCGTGCTCAAGCGGCTCGGGTCGACGCCGCTCGGTCGGCCCCGCCTCCTGATGGCCAAGACCGCTTCGGTGCTGGTGATCGAGGCGGTGCAACTCGCGGTCCTGGTGCCGGTGTCGCTGCTCCTCGGCTGGGAGCCCGAGGCCACGTGGCTCCCGTTCCTCGCCGTCGCCGCTCTCGGCACCGTCGCCTTCGCCGGCCTGGGCCTGCTCATGGCCGGCACCCTGCGGGCCGAGCTCACGCTGGCCCTGGCCAACGGCCTCTACCTGCTGCTGCTGCTCCTCGGCGGCATGATCATCCCGCTGTCGGAGCTGCCGGGCCCGCTGGAGACGGTGGCCAAGCTGCTGCCCGCCGCGGCACTGGCCGCCGGCGTGGACGGCACCCTCACCGCCGGCGCCTCGGTGCCCGGCTGGGCCTGGGCCACGCTCATCGTCTGGGCCATCGCCACGCCCGTGGCGGCGGCCCTCACGTTCCGCTGGGAGTGAGGCGTGACACTGGCTCCTCGTTCCTCGGAGCGCCTCCGGCATCCGGTTCGCCGGTGCTGCGGCTCCGCTCCGCTCCGCCACCTGACCACCTCGGAGCGCCTCCGGCATCCGGTTCGCCGGCGCCGCACCACACCCGGGCGCTCGGGCCGCTACGGAGTGGCGGTGGGAGTCTCGGGCTCGGCGGCGGGCGGGTGCTCGTCGAACTGCGCCTCGACGTGCTCCCACGTCAGCACGTCGCGCTCGGTGAGCACCTCGCCGGTGCGCTCGGCCCGCTCGTGGCGCGCCGCCCACTTGAAGAACATCACGGTGATGATCCCCCACAGGTAGGCGCTGCCGCCCAGCTTCATGATGAGCCCGGCCATCTGCTGGTCGGCCAGGGCGCTGATGCCCCACAGCCGCTCGGGCGTGTCGTAGGCCGAGTAGATGACGGTGCCGCCCAGCGTCAGCCACGCGGCGGGCACCGTGGGCACGATCGACATCAGGAACAGGTAGACCATCTGGCCGGGCAGCGACATCCGCCACTCGGGGATCGGGCCGCACACCGGCGTCCACATGAGCAGGGCGCTGAACACCACGAGCACGTGCACCGAGTAGTGGACGATGCCGTTGGACACCGACAGGTTCACCATCGCCGGCCAGTGGGTGAAGATCACGACCCCGTTGAACAGCACCCCGGCGATCACCGGGAACACCAGCACCTTGAGCCAGCGCTCGAACCGCCCGTGACCGATGATCAGGCGAGCCAGCCAGGTGGGCGTGGCCAGGAGGAACAGCGGGGGCACCACGTAGGCCAGCAGGAAGTGCTGGGTCATGTGCAGCGCGTACAGGTACTGCTCGGCGGCGTCGTGTAACGGCCAGTCGGCGGCCAGCCACAGCGTGAGCAGGCCGGCGACGAAGAAGCGGCGCTGCCGGCGGGTGACCACGGGCTGGCCCTCGGGCACCACCTTGGGCCCGATGACCCGGGCGGCGTACCACCCCAGCACCACCAGGCTGGCCAGGACGAACCACACCTCGGGATGCGGATGCCACCGCCAGACGTTCGGAGCGGCGGCGATCATGGTCGGGACCCGGTCAGCTCGCCCAGAATTCGAAGGTGGACAGCACCGCCACGTAGACCACCACCGCCATCGAGAGCCCCGCGACGAACGTTCGGGTGAAGAGGGGGCTGTCGAACTTGAGGTGCATGAACCACATCACCACCAGCGTGAACTTGATCACCATCAGCACGAGGAGGATGGGGATCTCGAGCTTGCCGAGGTCGACGTAGTAGGTGGCCACCTCGGCGGCGGTGAGCACGGCCAGGATGATCGCGATCTGGACGTACTTCCAGTCGCTGGGATGCATGTGCTCGTCGTGGGCCTCGGGCTCGGAAGCCGGGGCCGCCGACGCTGGTGCGGGGGTTTCGGTGGCGCTCATGCGGCTCCTACGTGATCAGGTAGACGATCGTGAAGATCAGGATCCACACGATGTCGACGAAGTGCCAGTACAGCCCGACGATCTCGACCGTCTCGGCCCGTTCCTGGGGGATCTTGCCGTTGGCGGACGCGACGACGAGGGACAGCAACATGATGATGCCGACGGTGACGTGGACGCCGTGGAACCCGGTGAGCGTGTAGAACGCGGACGCCGCCAGGTTGGTGGTGAAGCCCATGCCCTCCTTCACGAAGGACGTGAACTCGTACACCTGACCGGAGATGAAGGTGGTGCCCAGCAGGGCCGTGGCGACGAGCCACGTGCGGGCCCGTTGCAGCTCGCCCCGCATCTGGGCGCCGACGGCCAGCACCATGGTGAGCGAGCTCATCAGCAGCACGAACGAGCTCACCGACGTGAAGGGGATGTCGTAGAGGTCCTTGGGCAGCGGGCCCGACACGGCCCGGTCCTGGTACAGCAGGTAGGTGCTGATCAGCCCGCCGAACAGCAGGCACTCAGAGCCCAGGAACACCCACATGCCCAGCTTCTCGTTGGAGTAGCCGGTGTTGGTGGCGTGGTGCCCGCTACCGACTTCGGCGGCGATGGCCTGCGAGATCGTGACCTCGGGGGTCGCGGTGTCAGCCAACGGGGGCCTCCTCGGTGGCGGTGGTGGTGCTGTCGGCGTCCGTGGCGTCGGCGCCGGCATCGACCGCGGTGGCCTCGCCGTCGCTGCTCGGGCCGTGGTCGTCGTGGTCGTCGTGACCGTGGGGGTTCTCGTCGTCGTCGGCGGGCTCGAGGGCCCAGCCGTAGATGCCGGCGATGACGAAGATGGCGCCGAAGGCCGCCCACCAGAGGCTGAAGATCAGTCCGTAGCCGATGAAGGGAAGGCCGAACGACAGCACGATCGGCCAGTACGACGGCGAGGGCAGGTGGATGCCGGTGGCACCGGGCTTCTGGCAGACGTCCTCGGTGGCGTGCTGGCGCACGGTGCGGCCGTTCTCGTCCTCGCCGTACTTGCGGCTCCACCACTCGTCGCGCCCGGTGACCACCGGGATCTCGTCGAAGTTGTACTCGGGCACCGGCGACGGGATCATCCACTCGAGGCTGCGGGCGTCCCACGGGTCGGGCCCGAGCGAAGGCTGGCCCTTGGCCTTGGATCGGCTCCGGATCACGTTGAGGATGAAGACGATGACCGAGACGGCGATGGTGAACGCCCCGATGGTGGACACCATGTTCCAGAAGTTGAACCCGAGGCCGTCGTCGTAGGTGTAGATGCGCCGGGACATGCCCTGCAGGCCCAGGATGTGCATGGGGCCGAAAGTGAGGTTGAACCCGATGAGCATGATCCAGAAGTGGGCCTTGCCCATGCGCTCACCGAGCTTGTAGCCGTAGATCTTCGGCCACCAGAAGTAGAAGCCCGAGAACAGCCCCATCAGGGCGCCGCCGAAGAGCACGTAGTGGAAGTGGGCGACGATGTAGTAGGTGTCGGTCTGCTGGGTGTCGGACGGGGCCACCGAGTGGGTGACGCCCGACAGACCACCGATGGTGAACATGGCCACCAGGCCGATGGAGAACAGCATCGGGGTGGTGAACGTGAGCTTGCCGCCCCACATGGTGGCGAGCCAGTTCAGGATCTTCACGCCGGTGGGCACCGCGATGAACATGGTGGAGAGCGAGAACGCGGCCACCGAGATGGGGCCGATGCCCGAGGCGAACATGTGGTGGGCCCACACGCCCCAGCCCATGAACCCGATGGCGATGCCCGAGAAGACCATGAACGGGTAGCCGAAGATGGGCTTGCGGGAGAAGACCGGGATGACCTCGGACACGATGCCGAACGACGGCAGGATGAGGATGTAGACCTCGGGGTGGCCGAAGATCCAGAAGAGGTTCTCCCAGAGCAGCGGATCGGCCCCGGCCTCGGGGTTGAAGAACTGGGCACCGAAGAGGCGCTCGAAGGTGAGCAGGATCAGCGCCAGGGTGATGACCGGCAGCGCGAACACCAGCAGCACCTGCACCACGAGGACCATCCAGGTGAACACCGGCATCCGCATCAGGCTCATGCCCGGCGCCCGCATGTTGAGGACCGTGACGGTGAGGTTGATCGAGCTCACCAGCGAGGCGATGCCGGTGATCAGCAGCCCGAGGGTGAAGAAGTCGAGGCCGTGGCTCGGCGAGAACACCACACCGGTGTTGGGCGAGTAGGCGAACCAGCCGCCGTCGGCGGCGCCGCCGAGCAGCCAGCTGGTGTTGACGAAGATGCCGCCGAAGAGGAAGCACCAGAAGCTGAAGGCGTTCATCCGGGGGAAGGCGACGTCGCGAGCGCCGATCTGCAGCGGCAGCAGGTAGTTCGCGAACGCCGCCGCCATGGGCATGATCACCAGGAACACCATGGTGATGCCGTGCATGGTGAAGACCTGGTTGTAGGTCTCGGCGCCGAGCACGGTGCCGTGGGGCACGGCCAGCTGGGCGCGGATCAGGAGCGCCTCGAACCCGGCCACGATGAAGAAGAAGAAGGCCGTGTAGCCGTACATGATGCCGATCTTCTTGTGATCGACCGTGGTGACCCAGCTCCGCCAGCCTTCGGTGGTGGTGGGCCGGCGGAAGACGCCGAGCGGCTCGTGGTCGGTGGTGACGTCGTCGCCGGTGGTCAGCGCGAGTGGGCGTTCCTCGGTAAGGGCCATGGGATTCCTACTTGAGGGTCTCGAGGTAGGCGACGAGCTCGTCGATCTGCTGCTCGGACAGGTTCAGGTTCGGCATGCCCCGGCCGTACTGGCTGTACTGCGTGGGGTCGGGGGCCATCGGCTTCTCGGCCGGCGGGTTGCGCAGCCACGCCTCGAGCTGGTTGCGGTTGAACGTGCCCTGCTCGGGGAGGTCGTTGTAGGGGATCCCGTCGAGGTCGTAGTCGGGCGGGTTGTCGTTGGCCTGGTCGTAGAGATCGAAGATGCCACCGGCGAAGGTGCTGCGCGTCATCAGGTGGGTGAGGTTGGGCGCCACACCGGAGACCTGGGCGGCGGTGCCGGGCGGCACCTCGTCCACGCCGTTGATCTGGTGGCACGTGGTGCACTGGCCCTGGAACACCTCGAGGCCGGCCTGGGCCAGGTCGTCGGTGGGTGTCGCCGCGTCCCGCAGCTGGTTCTCCACCCAGGCGGCGTAGTCGGCCTCGCTGAGCGCGACCACCCGCATCTGCATCCGGCTGTGCGACAGCCCGCAGAACTCGGTGCACTGACCGCGGTAGATGCCCGGCTCGTCGGCCTGGATGGTGAGGCTGTGCGTCCGGCCGGGGACGGCGTCCTTCTTGCCGTTCAGCGCCGGGATCCAGAAGCTGTGGATCACGTCACGCGAGCGGATGTCGACCACCACGGGCTGGCCGGCGGGGATCACCATCTCGGTGGCGGTCTTGATGTCGATGTTGCCGTCGTTGTTGGTGTCGTACTCGAAGCCCCACCACCACTGCTGCCCGTAGACGTCGATGTGCATCGCGTCCTCGGGCTGGTCGGCCAGGTCGAAGATGGTCACCACGGTGCCGGCGGCCACGAAGGCGAGGATGACCGCAGGCAGGATCGTCCAGCCCAGCTCGAGGCCCAGGGCGCCGTGGGTCTGCGCCGGCAACTCGTCGTCGCCCGGCTTGGCCCGGAACTTGATGACGATCACCACCACCGCGGCCATGACCAGGACCCCGACGAGACAGGCGACCAGGAAGACGGGCTCCTGCAGGGTGTTGATGGTCTGGGACTCGCTGCCGTCGCCCTGGAAGACGTCGAGCGGGGCCTCGCTGGAGCACCCGGCGACCAGCAGCACGGCACCGAGGCCGAGCAGGCCCTTCACGAACAGGGAGAAGCGGCGACGGGCGGCGGGCACGATCGGAGCTTGGCCGACGCGCCCCTCACCTGCCAAACCCGCGGCGTCTGGTTCGCGGCTCAATTCGACGCCCCCGCGGTGGTCGTGGTGGTGGACGCATCCCCGACCACGGTGGTGGGTGTGAGCTCGGACGCCGAGGTGGTCGAGGTGGTCTCCGGCGTGGCCTCGGTGGTGTCGGTGGTGGGCGAGGCCCCGGCCACGGTGGTGGTCGTGCTCGGGCGCTCTGGCGGCAGCTCACCGCCCACCGGGGGTTGCTGGTAGGGCTCCTCGACGTGGTGCTCCTCGAACTCGCGGGGCCCCACCGAGGCGGCGACGATGCCGGCGGCGATGACCGCGATGCCCCCGAAGAGCAGGAGGCCGCTGATGAGGTTGGCGCTGAGCCGAGGCTTCGTGGCGATGAGGGTGGCGACGCCCAGCACCAGCAGGGCGACCACGATGGCCACACCGGTGGAGCCGGACTTGGGAGTGGCCAGCAGCACCCGTGAGACGAGGCCGACCAACAGGCCGATGCACAGCAGCGCGCCCACCGGGATCTCGATGGGGAGCATGATCCTGTTGCGGATCTCGCGGTTGACCTCGGCGTCGCCGGTGCGGCGGTCGGCCCAGTTGCGTATGGCCCACTCGATCACGACGATGCCGAGACCGATGAGCCCGGCCACGAAGAGCGGCGAGCCCACGACCAGCCCGACCACCACCATGCCCAGCGAGAAGGCGGCCACGATGGGCCAGAAGTTGGTGCGGTTGATCGACTCGGCCGGAGGCACGTGGGCCAGGTCGAGCACCTGGGCCTCGGCCTCGGGGTCGGCGTCGCGCAGAGCGAGGCAGACGAAGCCGAGGCCTGCGGACACCGCCGCCACCGACAGCAGCACCACGTAGCCGAGGTGCTCCCCCACGCCCTCCTTGTAGCCCAGTGAGAACACGCCGAAGACGTGCCCACCGGTGCTGAGGCCGTAGACGATGGCGCCGATGTAGGCGAGGGCGGCAAACCCGAAGAAGAACCGCGATCCCTTGGTGATCATTCGCCTGGACTCTCCTACTTCGTGATGAAGATCGTGTACCAGATCACCGCGTAGACGGCGACGGTTGCGTACCAGAAGAGCGCAGCGGCGCTGAGCCCCTCGTGGTCGCGGGGCGTGTACTCGCCGCCGAGGGCCCGCAGGGCCACCACGCCGATGTAGAGCAGCGCGGCGATGGTGAGCACGAGGTGGGCACCCGAGATGGCGTAGATCAGCAGGCCCGCCGCGCTGTCGGCGATGACGAGGCCCATCTGGCTGTAGAGGTACGCGGTGGAGTTGGCGAAGGCCGCCCCCAACAACACGGTGATGCCGAGGGCGAGGTAGGCGTTGGCCCGGTCACGGTTGCCGATGGCGTAGATCGCCCACTGGAGGGTGACCACCGACATCAGGAGCGTGGCCATGGCCACGTTGGGCGGGGTGAGCGGGATGACCGCACCGTCTGGCAACCAGGTGTTGCCCCCGGCCAGGGCCTCGGAGCGGACCGTGATGTACATCGCGATGAGGCCGAGGAACGCCATGCACACGCCGGCCGCGGCGAACGCGGTGCCCACGAACAGCACGCGTGGGCGGTGCGGCTTGGGCGGCGGGGCCAGGGCGGGGACTGGGCGGGCGGTGGTGGCGGTGGCCATCAGGCACCTTCCTCGGCGGCGTCGAGCAACGGGGAGGCGGTGAGCACCGGCCCTGGATCGTCGGTGAAGTTGTTCCAGGGCGGCGGGGAGGTGGTGGCCCACTCGAGGGTCTGGCCACCCCAGGGATCGTCGTCGCGGTCGGCCGGATCGGTGACCTGGCCCTTGCGGGCGGCTCCGACGAGCGCCAGCGCGGCCACCACCACGCCGAGGAGCACGAGTGCGAAGCCGGCGGCCGACGCCAGGTTGAGCACCTCGACGCCGTCGCGGGGCGAGTAGTCGCCGGTGAGCACCTGGGGCTGGTCGAGCAGGCCGCTCCACAGGTTGCCGAGGGCGACCAGCGCGGCGCCGCCCAGCACCGCCAGCGCGCTCAGGTAGCCCGCACCGTTCGCGGCCGGGGCGCCGGCGATCTTGGGCATCCAGTACCAGAGGCCGGCGAGGCCGGCGACCAGGGCGGCGAGCAGGGTGAGGTTCATCTGCCCGGTGCTGAAGGTGGTGTCGAGCAGCCCGAGCGGCTCGATCACGGCGACGGCGCCGGCCACGGTGGCGCCGAGCAGCAGCAACAGCGCGGCGTTGGCCAGCACGAACGGGGCGTTGAGCGACGGGCGGTTGGCGCGGGCCGTCTCGCCGACCACCGACAGCAGCGCGAGCACGGGGAGCACCGCCGCCAGCGCCACGCCGATGAACAGGATGTCGTCGCGGGCCTCGGCGTTGAAGTAGGGCTGCGCCCACGCACCGAAGGCCAGGATGCCGAACAGGCCGATGGCGATCATGGCGCCCTGGCGGTACCGCGGCCGGCCACCGCAGGCGACGGGGAAGATCTCACCGATCACACCGAGGGCGGGGATGGCCGCGGCGTAGATCTGGGGCTGGTTGAACACCCAGGCCACCTGGGGCCAGATGTCGGCATCGACGCCGAACAACTGCTGGCCGTACCGGTGATCGAGGTAGATCACGAGGAGGTTGGCGCCGAGCACCGGGAGGCTGAGGATCCACACCGACGCGGCGACGAGCATCGACCAGGCGAACAGCGGGATCCGAGTGAGGGTCATGCCCTCGACCCGCTCGGCCAGCACCGTGGTGGCGATGGAGATGGAGGCCGCCACCAGCGCGACCAGGAGCAGCCCGAACGACACGACCCAGAGATCGACGCCGTCGGCCTCGCCGCCACCGGGGCCGCCGTTGATGGCGTAGCTCGCCACCACGATGCCGCCGGCCACGAGCCAGGTCCAGAACGCGGCGGCGGCGGCGCGCGGCAGGGCGATCGCCCGGGCCCCGACCTGCAACGGCACCACGTAGGTGCCCAGCCCGATGAACAGGGGGATGACCACCAGGAACACCGCCACCACGCGGTAGAGGGTGAAGACCTGGAAGAAGGTGTCGGTGCCGAGGATCGAGTAGCTGCCGAGGTCGGCGCCCTCGGCGTCGAGCAGCACCGCGGTGCCCAGGCCCACCAGCGCGAACAGGAAGGAGAAGGCGATCCAGAGGCGTCCCACGACCTTGTGGTCGCCGCTGCCGAGGACGGCAGGCAGGCCGCGCGACGTGGGCGCGGGTTCGGGCAGTGCCTCGGCCTCGTCGGCCGTGGTTTCAGGTCTGGTCTCGGTGACAGTCATGGCTCGGCTCGGTGGCGAACTCTAGTCACGTCGTCCGAACGCCAGAAAACCGGCGGGTCAGAGGCCGTGGACGACGAGGACGTCGACGGCCATCGCCACCCACAGCACGGTGAGGTACGTGATGGAGAAGGTGAACAGCCGCATGGCCAGCGGCGGCGTGGGCGTGCGCAACAGCCGCACCGACATCCCCGTGAACACGGCGCCGAGCACCACGGCGGTGACCACGTAGATCGCGCCCAGGTCGGCCACGGGGGCCAGCAGCAACGTGAGCGCCCACAGGAGCACCGTGTAGGCGAGGATGCGGACCGCGGTGAAGCGCAGGCTCTCCACCGCCGGCAGCATGGGGACGTCGGCCGCGGCGTAGTCGTCGCGGTAGCGGATCGCCAGCGCCCAGAAGTGGGGTGGCGTCCAGAAGAAGATGATGGCGAACATCAGCACCGGCGCCCACGCCAGGCTGTCGGTGACCGCGGCCCAACCCACCAGCACGGGCACCGCCCCGGCGGCGCCCCCGATGACGATGTTCTGGGTGGAGGTGCGCTTCAGCCACAGCGTGTAGATGAACACGTAGAACAGGCAGGCCGACACGGCCAGCACCGCGCTCAGGAGGTTCACCAGCGCCCAGAGCTCGACGAAGGCCACGACCTCGAGGCCGATCGCGAAGGTGAGCGCGGCCTGGGGCGACATCTCGCCGGTGACCAGCGGCCGGTTCTTGGTGCGCTCCATGAGCGCGTCGATGTCGCGGTCGACGTACATGTTGATGGCGTTGGCGCCACCCGCCGCCAGCGTGCCGCCGACCAGCGTCGCCACCATCAGGCCCACCGACGGCATGCCCTGCTCGGCCACCACCATCGTCGGCAGCGTGGTGACGAGCAGCAGCTCGATGATGCGCGGCTTGGTGAGGGCGACGTAGGCCCCCACCTGGTGCACGAGCGACCGGCGGGCGATGAGGTGCATGACCCGGCCCAGGGTAGGACCTCCGGTCGATTCGGACCCAAGTGGCGCGCTCCCTAGGATCGGAGGCGATGCAGCTCCCCCGGTGCTCGCCACGCACCTACCAGCGGATCACCCTGCTGGCGCTGGTGCTGCTGTCGGTGATCGTGGTCACCGGTGGCGCCGTGCGCCTCACCGGATCGGGCCTCGGCTGCACCGACTGGCCGACCTGCGAGCAGGACCGGCTGGTCGCCCCCCTCGAGTACCACGCGATGGTCGAGTTCGTGAACCGCATGTTCACGGGCCTGCTCTCGGTGGCGGTGATCCTGGCGGTCCTGGGCTCGCTCGTGCGCACGCCGCGCCGACGCGACCTCACCTGGTGGTCGCTCGGGCTGGTGGCGGGCATGGTCGGTCAGATCGTGCTGGGCGGCATCACCGTGCTGGTGGATCTCTCCCCGCCGTTCGTGATGGCCCACTTCCTCCTGTCCATCGTCATCATCTGGAACGCGGTCGTGCTCCACCACCTGGCCGGCCAGCCACCCACGCCCGCCCGCCCGTCGGTGTCGCCCGAGGTGCGCTGGATGGGGCGGCTGATGGTCGGGGCGGCGGCGCTCGCCATCATGCTCGGCACGGTCGTCACCGGCGCCGGGCCCCACGGCGGCGATGCCGACGTCGAGCGCCTCGACCTCGTGGTGGGCGACGTCGTGCGCTTCCACGGCGCGTCGGTCGTCCTCTTCGGGCTGATCACCCTCACCACCCTCTGGATGCTGCGCCAGCGCGACGAGCTGCGGGCCGACATCCTGCGTCGCGGCGAGATCCTGCTGGTGGTGCTCGTGGCCCAGGCCGCCGTCGGCTACGCGCAGTACTTCACCGGCGTCCCGGTCGGGCTCGTGGCCATCCACCTGCTCGGCTCGGTGTGCGTCTGGATCGCCGTGCTCGTCTTCGAGCTCGGGCTGCACACGCACCCTGCTGACGTCCCCGCCGACGGCTCGGTCCCGCCTGTGACCGAGCCGGCCACCGTGGCGTCGGGGTAGGGCGGTCATGCCCGCCGCCCCCGTCGCCCCCGTGGAGGTGGACGACCCCGGCCTCGACCAGAGCGAGGAGCCCGACCGCCCGTGGGTCGTGCTGGTGTGGAACGACCCCATCAACCTGATGTCGTACGTCACCTTCGTCTTCCAGCAGCTGTTCGGCTACAGCCTCGAGAAGGCCACGGCGCTCATGCTCGACGTGCACCACAAGGGAAAGGCCGTGGTGTCGAGCGGCACCCGCGAGAAGGCCGAGCTCGACGTGTTCCGGCTGCACGAGAAGGGCCTCTGGGCCACGATGCAGAAGGACGACTGACGCGCGTGGCGTTCGGACGCAAGCGCACGCTCATCGGCCGCAACCGGAACGGGGACTACGAGCTCCACCTGAAGGCGTGGGAGCGCGACCTGCTGGGCTCGCTCGTCGGCCAGTTGCGCGAGCTGCTCACCGCGGGCTCGGGCGGCGGCGAGGCACGCGCTGCGGTCGACCCGTCGCTCACCCGCCTGTTCCCCACCGCCTACCCCGACGACGCCGAGCGCGACGCCGAGTACCAGTCGCTCGTGCGCGACGACCTGCTCGAGCGTCGCCTCGCCGCGCTCGACGTGATGGAGGAGACGCTCGACGCCGACATCATCACCGAGGACCACCTGATGGCCTGGATGGGCGTGGTGAACGACCTGCGCCTGGTGCTCGGCACCCGCCTCGACGTCAGCGAGGACATGGACGAGGTCGACCCCGACGACCCCGACGCCCCCCTCTACGCGGCCTACAGCTACCTGGCCTGGCTGCTCGAGAACATCGTCGAGGCCCTGGCCGGCTGGGACTGAGGCGCCGTGGGCACACCGAGCGTGTGGCTGGTGCGCCACGGGGCCACCGAGTGGAGCGAGGACGGCCGCCACACCAGCACCACCGACCTGCCCCTCACCGACCAGGGCCGCCGCGACGCGGTGGCGCTGGCACCCGCGCTCGGTGCCCAGCCGTTCTCGCTGGTGGCCTGCAGCCCGCGGGCCCGCGCGCTCGACACGTGCCGCCTGGCCGGCCTCGACCCGTCCACTGCCGGCGCCGAGGTGTGGCCCGATCTCGTCGAGTGGGACTACGGCGCCTACGAGGGCGTCACCACCGCCGCCATCCAGGCCGACCGACCGGGCTGGGAGCTGTTCGTCGACGGCTGCCCCGGGGGTGAGTCACCCGAGCAGGTCGGGGCGCGGGCCGATCGCATGATCGCCCGCCTGCTCGATGGGCCCGCCGCCGGGCCGGTGGCGGTGTTCTCCCACGGCCACTTCCTGCGGGTGGTGGCCGCCCGCTGGGCCGGCTGGCCGGTCGAGGCGGGCCGACACCTGCTGCTCGACACAGGCACGCTCAGCGTGCTCGACCACAAGCGCGGCGACCGGGTGATCCGGTCGTGGAACGCCGCCGTCGCGCCCTGATCCCGCTGGTACCCTGCGGTGCCCCTCCGGGGGCGGGCCCCCATCGTCCAGCGGCCCAGGACGCCGGCCTTTCACGCCGGTAACACGGGTTCGAATCCCGTTGGGGGTGCCAAACCTTCGCCTCGGCCCTCGGTTGCCTCGGAATTGCCGATCCACCAGGGGATTTCGACGGTTCCAATGGTGCCGTCCTCGTAGGTGAGTCCAGCGGGGTAGAGCGCGGCGAGAAAGTGCGGCCGGTGCTCAGGTTCGAGCCGGTTCCAACACCGGGGCAGGTCGAGCAGCATGGCCTGCGCGAGGTCGATGGCCCGGGGCAGGCTCGCCCCGCTAGGACGAGCCGTGGCGAGGCGGTTCCGAAGTTCGGCCTCGTCGTTGCTGAGCCGCTGCTTCTGCTGCTCGAAGGTGCGCTGGTCGATACCACGGCCATCGAGGTAAGCGTCCATGAGGGCGTCGCGTCGCCGCTCCACGTCCCTCAGACGGCCGGTGAGCGCCTTCTCCGCGGCCTTGGCGGTCTTGACCCGCTCCTCCCAGGCGTCCTCCACGACAGCCCCGAGAAGGTCGAGCATCTCCGGTCTCAGGCTCATCTCATCGAGCCGATCCACCAGAAGGTCTTCAAGCCTCTCCTTGCGCACGTTGGTGCCGCGACAACCCTTCTGCGGGCACCGGTAGTACGGATAGCGCCGGCGTGACCGTCCGGTGGACCAACTGCCCGTGAGAGGCGAGTGGCACCGGCCACAGAGCACGACACGACGGAGTGGGAAGTCCGGGTTGTCGCGCACCCGTGAGGCGGCGGTGGGTGCTCGACCGTCGAGCACGTCCTGGACGGCCTGGAAGAGGTCCGGATCCAGGAGGGCCTCGAAGTCGCCTTCAACGTCAATCCCCCACTCGGGCTTCAGGATGCGCCCGGTGTAGATCACCCGGCGGAGCAGCTGACCGAAGGCCTGCGGGCTGAGCGGCCGACCCTTGCGGGTGACCAGGCCGAGGTCGGTCAACTCGTCGAGAGCCTCGATCTTCGTGAGGCGTCGGGAGGCGATCGCCTCGAAACCATGCCTGATCAGCGGTGCCACCTCGGGATCCGGAATCATGCTCATCGGGACTTCGGCGGCGGTGCGGATGTAGCCGAGCGGAGGCTGCCAGACCCACCGCCCGTGGCGGAGCGCCTCCTTCATGCCCTCCTTGGTACGCGCTGATCGAGCGTCGTTATCGAACTGGGCCACTGCGGCCAGGAGGTTCTCGACCAACTTCCCCGCGGGAGAGTCGTCGAAGGACTCGCCGACCGAGCGAACCCTGATCCCCAATCCCACGAGCGCGCCGCTGATCGCGGCGTAGTCCTCGACGGCCCGAGCGAGGCGATCGATCCGAAACACCACCACCGCGGTAATCCCTGTGCGCCGGCCCTCGGTCGCGCAGGCGTTCAGCATCGCTTGGAGTTCAGGGCGATTAGCCGTCTTGGCGGACTCCCCCTCCTCGCGGAAGATTCGGACCACATCGAGGCCTTCGCGGTCGCAGAACTCCAAGCAGGCCCGCACCTGCGTGTCGAGCGAGTAGTTCTCGACCTGTTCGGCCGTACTGACGCGCACGTAGACATACGCGCTGCTCACGACTCCATCTTCCTTGTCGGAGGGTGCGAGCGGTCACGCTCCGCGTCAACGGTGTCGAGGGCGATGAAGGCGATCTGGCGGAAGGTGTCAAGCATCGACTTCACCTCCTCGTCGGTCATCGAGCAGTCGGCACCAAGCAGGTGCCGGGCCTCGGTCACGGAAAGCACAGGGACCTCGCAGGCGCGGCAGTCTCACCGCGCTGTCAGGCCCGGGACTCGGGTGCTTCCCGTGGTCAGGGCAGGATCGAGTAGCTGCGCGTCGGGGGCTGACCTGCGTGATCTGGCCGACGACGCTGATGCTCATCACCGACCGGCCTTCGTGGGCTTGATCGGGACTTCTTGTTCGATGTGGACGACGTTGCCGTCCTTCTTCACGACCGTGAGTCGCTGGTACGGCTCATTGAGAAGATGGAGGATGTCGGCGGCCGAGTCGTGACGGGTCGTGGTGCGGATGGTCTCGACGTGCCCGCCGGGCGAAACGACCTCAACCTTGTCCACCTCCTCTTTGCGGATGAGGTCGAGCACGAGGATCTCCTCGGGCGTACGAGCACTCTGCATCGACTCGACGGAGCGCATGACCCGGTAGCCCAACCCGTGGGCCTCCAACTCGACCGGCTCCTTCAGACAGGCCAGAAGGCGGTTCACGAGCGGGTTCACCGGGACGAACAGGAATGCCCGCTCGCGGCTCGCACCGAAGTGGTGGTCCTGCCAGAGCATCGTGAATTCCAGCTCCGAGTCCAGGATGAAGGTCTCTTCCAGGTCTGTGCAGAGCCACACACCCACGCCGAGCAGGCTCATGATGCGGACGGCGGCCTCGAAGTGGTTGGCACCCTCCTTCAGCATGAACTGCTGCACCCACTTCAGCTTCTCCACGGGCGTGCCGTACTGACGGCGGATCTCGGTGCAGACCATCAGGGCGAATATCTCCCGCGGGGTGTAGCGCCGCCAGCCCTCCTCGCCCTCGCGCTCGTGTGGGAGGAGGCCACGGCTGTCCCAGTCGTTCTGCTGCCGAGCACTGAGACCAGCGGCGTCCTGAACATCACTGGACGAGTACTCGCGGTCGTCGAGTCCAGGCGTCATGGGGTGATGCTACCCAAAACCGAACGGTACCGTATGGTTTCTCTGTCCGGCCGATTAAGCCTGGGTCGGCGCTATCCGGATCCAGAAGTCCGGCCGCGCCGGCACCGCGACGGTACCGTGGCCTGAATGAGTCTCACGGAGCCACTCCACCTGTTCCCGCTACCCGCGACGGCAAGGAACACGACGACATTCGTGGACAACATGAAGCTGCCGGTACACCGCTGGTTCCGCTACTCGGCGGGGTTCTCCGCTGAGTGGGTCGAGTCCCTGGTCCACTCCGACGCGAGAGTCCTCGACCCGTTCGCCGGATCAGGCACGACGCTGCTCGCCGCCCAGAGCATCGGAGCCGAGTCGGTCGGTATCGACAGCCAGCACTTCGTCTGCCGTGTCGCACGGGCGAAGCTGGCTTGGTCAGCCGACGCCGATGAGTTCGAGCGCCGCGCGCTCGACGTACTGGATCGGACCCGTCCGTACCCCCTGGTCGATCCGGTTCCTGCTCTCCTCGACAAGTGCTACACACCTGACGCCTTGACCGACCTGCTGGGCCTGCGCGAAGCCGTGCTCTCCGAGCCGGATGACTCAGTGGGCTCGCTCCTCTGGCTCGCTTTCGTGGCGATCATCCGGGTGACCTCCCACGTCGGCACCGCTCAGTGGCAGTACGTGTTGCCAAACAAGCGGAAGCGTTCCACTGCCCCGGTGCTGTTGGCCTTCGAATCGCAGGTCGCCGCCATGTCCGCTGACATGCGGGAGCGGCAGTGTGCCGTCCCGGAACCCCCGCCCGCGACGTACATCCAAGGTGACTGCCGGGAGTCGGGGGTGGCTCCGGACGCCTGGGCGACCCACGTCATCTGCTCACCTCCGTACGCCAACAATTACGACTACGCGGACGCCACCCGACTAGAGCAGACCGTTCTTGGCGAGATCACTAGTTGGGGCGACCTCAAACCCATGAGATCGCAGCTGGTGCGATCGTGCTCGCAGGCGATGGTCGGCTTCGACCCGGCCGAAGCTCTGGCGGACCCAATCCTGACGCCGATCGCGGATGAGTTGGCCGAGGTGTACAGAGACCTAGACACCGTGCGGCACACCCACGGAGGGAAGAAGGCGTACCACAGCATGGTGCTGGCCTACTTCCATGACCTTGCCTACACCTGGCGCGCGCTCCGGCGATCGAGCGCCCCTGGGGCTTCTGTGTGTTTCGTCGTTGGGGACTCGGCACCTTACGGCGTCTACGTTCCAGTCGAGCGGTGGCTGGGCGACTTAGCCGTGGCCGAGGGCTTCGATTCGTGGTCGTTCGAGAAGGTCCGCGATCGCAACGTGAAGTGGAAGAACCGTAAACACGACGTACCTCTGCACGAGGGCCGGCTCTGGGTGGTTGGGTAGTTGGCTGAGTCACCGGCCCACAAGCTGGGCCAGATAATCGGGGAGGCGCTGGAGATCGCGCTGGAACCCGTACTGCGTGCCTTCGCGGAGGAGCACGACCTGTATCTCGACACCAAGGGGCCACGGCAAGCGCGACCTGGCGTCAAGGTCACCTGGACCGACGACCGCGGCAACAGCCACGACCTGGACTTCGTGCTGGAACGCGCTGGAACCGAGGATCAGATTGGGGTCCCGGCTGCCTTCATCGAGTCCGCGTGGCGTCGGTACACGAAGCACTCGAAGAACAAGGCGCAGGAGATCCAAGGAGCGGTCGAGCCCTTGCTCGCGAAGTACGCGAACGTCAAGCCGTTCGGTGGGGCAATCGTCGGGGGACAGTGGACAGCCGGCGCGCTCGCCCAGCTGACGAGCCTCGGCTTCTCGGTTCTCTACATCCCTTACGACGACGTTGTCCGGGCGTTCGCCACCGTGGGCATCGACGTGGCGACCGAGGAGGACACACCGCTAGACCGGCTTCAGGAGATGGTCGATCGGTACGAATCCCTAACCCCCGACGAGCGAGACCAACTGGGCGAGGCGCTTCGACAATGCGCCCCGGCCGAATTTGCCCGGTTCCGGGTCGCCCTTGAAGGCAGCATCGTGCGTCGGGTGGAACGCGTCAGCGTCCTACCTCTGCATGGCGACTCTCTGGAATTCGATTCGCCAAGCGACGCGATCGACGCCATCGAGACCTACGAGACGCCCGATGCAACCCCGCCATTCGTTCGTTGGGAGATTGCCATCAGGTTCAGTAACGGCGACCGGATCGAGGCACAGTTCGGCGAGGCCAAGACCGCCATCGAGTTCCTTCGGACCTTCGCCTAGCGAGCCGACGCCCGGCATGGCCTGACAACGCGTGCCGCCTCCGCGAGTCGCGTGATCGTCAACTCCTCCGCACGTTCAATGTCACAGGGACCAGGGTTGGCAAGTTCCTCCAACTGGGCATCCAGGCCTCGGGGCGGCGCTGTCGGCGGCAGACCGACACGAGTGCGGTTCATCTCCGCGTCGAGGATTGCCTCGGGGACGGTCGGCCCAATGGAGTCAGAAGGGTCAGCCACCACCCGGAGCACGGCGAGCGGATCGATGCTCCCGTCATCGAGGGCCGTCTCGACTGCGCTCAGCGCCTTGCCCCGGATGCGGCGCGCCGTGTCGATCTGCTCGGAAACCAGGGCAGCCCGGTAGAGGTTCAGGGTGGCCTTGAAGGCTGGGACATGACCGGACCAGCGGGTAACCGTCTCACGCGTCACTCCGGCCGCCTCAGCGGCGTCCTGCTGGGTCGCTCCCCCGGCGAGCGCCTCCACCGCTATCTGCTGGCCAGGGGTCAGTTCGAGCAGGGCGGCGCGGAGGTCGTCGAGATCAGTGGTCGTCGTCATCGGATGTTCGCTCCTCGTGTGTGATCCCGTGAGGTCGTGTGACCCCGCCGTGGGTCTGATGTGTTCATCTCGGGCTAGTCCCCCTCTCCCAATCAACTGAGGGAGTGCTCCGCAACCGCCGATCCCGGCTCTCAGGGCCGGAAGTGGTCCCGATCAGGGCAGGTTCCAGGCGAGGACGCACCGTCTCGACGCCTTCCAGCCACGTCCAGACGCGGTTCCAATCCCCGAGGCTTGGGGGTGCTCAGGTTCCGCCCTCGGCCCAGCCGTCGGTCGGCGGGGCGATGGAGAGGTCCCAGCCCTCGGCCAGCAGGTCGTCCACGGCCGCGACCGCCTGGGTCACCCGCTCGGCGAGGGAGCCGCTCAGCACCACCGTGCGGCGGCCGGTCGCGGCCAGCGCCTCGAGGAAGCGGTCGGTCATCCACGCCCGCAGGTGCTCGCCGTCACGGATGCCGTCCTGCGCGAAGGGCACCCCTTCGTGGTGGGTCAACAGGTAGAGCGGATGGTGCCGGGCCAGCGCCTCCACCGCCGGAGAGGGCTCGCCGACGTAGCGCTCGTGCCAGATGCCGGTGGCGAACGCGTCGGTGTCGCACACGAGGACCGGCCCACCATGGCGGGCCCGGCGGTCCTCGTCGGCGTTCTGCTGGGCGGCGATGGCGACGAAGTCGGCGGTGGGCCAGGCGAGATCGTCCATGGTGGGACGCGGGCGGCCGGCCAGGGCGGCGGCCGCGGCCGCATCGGCCAGCTTGGTGACCGTCCACGCCCGGCCCACCTCGGGCACCCACTGCGTGTCGCCGTGCGGCCCGCCGCGGGCCCGCAGGGTGTCGGTGAGGGCCCGGGCCACCGTGGTGGTGCCCGTCGACTCGGCACCGATCACCACCACCCGCCGGCACAGCCCGGCCCGGACCGGCGACGGCACGTGGTGCCATACGGTCACGGGGTCCTCGCGCACCTGGGTGGCGCTGACCGGCACCAGGGCCCGTTCGGGATCGACGGCAACCGAGACGGCGTCGAAGCGCCGAGCCAACTCGGCGCCGTAGGCCTCGGAGGAGAACACCGCGGTGACCGGCTCGTCGGTGACCGTGGCGAGGACGGCCCGGAACTCGCGCTCGTGCAGGTCCCAGACCGCGGGGTCGTGGTAGTCGATGGGGTGCGGGTCGAGCCCTCCGGCCACCACGACGTGGGGAAGGTCGGCCACCATCGCGTCCAGCCACGCGACCCGCTCCTCGACCGAGAGCGTCTCCTCGGGATGGCCGAGCACCAGCACCGACACCCGGCGGGACGACCGCGCCGCGGTCCGCACCAGCAACTCGTGACCGGCGTGGGGCGGATGGAACTTCCCGATGATCAGCCCGTGTCCGGTGCGCCTCACGCCGGCGCCTGCGCCGGGGCGAGCGCCGTCGTGGACCGCAGTTCGGCCCGCCACCCGCGCAGGCCCATCACACAGAGCGCACCGAAGACCGCGTACACCGCCGCCGTGGGCACGAGGCCTCGACTGAGGTAGAGCGGGACGCTGATCAGGTCGACCAGGATCCACAGCCACCACGACTCGAGCCACTTGCGGGCCTGGCCGTAGGTGGCCACCAGGCTGACCGCCAGGATGGCCGAATCCCAGAACGGCTGGGGCGAGTCCGTGTGCGCGGCGAGCCACCAGGTCCACGACACCAGCACCGCCGACCCCGCCACCGCGATGCCCACCCACTGGAGCGGCGTCGCGCGCGAGACCACGAGCGGCCTGCGGTCGGGGCCGTGTCGGCGGACCCACTCCCACCAGCCGAAGAAGCCGAGTGCGATGAAGACCAGTTGCAGCACGGCACTGGCGTACAGCTTGGCGTCGAGGAACAGGACGAGGAACAGTGCCGAGTTCAGGTTGCCGACCGGCCAGGTCCACACCTTCTCGCGGGCCGCCCACCACACCGACGCGAGTCCGGTGAGGTCGCCGAGCACCTCCGCCCACGAGACGTCGACCCCCCACAGGTGCGCCGCGGTCGAGTTCAGCCAGTCGAGCATCCCCGCCCTCCGATCCTCTAGTTCGAGTCAATCCGACTCTAATCACCCGCGGCCGCCGGCACACCGACCTGTTGACCGGCGCCCGCGGTCAGGGATCGCTCGGAGGGTGGTCGGTCCGGCCTCTGAGGTACGCAGCCATTGGGGCACGGTGAAGTCGATGAAGCCCCGATCCGGGGCATACACCAGGCCCTTGGCGATGAGCCCGTCGCGCTGCACTGACACGTCCGACGCCCGCCGCCTGAGAACGGTGGCCGCTTCGGCGGTGGACACGGGCCCGTCGCCGAGTGACGCCAACGCATGCATGTACCGGCGCTCGGCCGGAGTGGCGCGCTCGTAGCGAGGTCCGAAGAACGACTGTTCGAGCTGCTCGCCGGCTCTGGGTTCGGCCACGGCCACATCGGCGAGCGACACCGGGCTGTCGACCGCGACGTCCCACGCGAACTTCGCGTGCGTCTGGATGAAGAACGGATAGCCCCCGGCAAGCTCGCCGAGCCTGGTGAGCGCGGCAGGTTCGAACGCAACCCCGAGGGCAGCCGCGGGTTCGGCGATCGCCGCCCGCTGGGCCTCGTCATCGAGGCGGCCGACGGTGCGAACATCGAAGAGGCGCTCGGCGTAGGACTTCGCATCGGAGAGCACACGGCCGACGGTCGGCAAGCCTGCCCCGGCGATCAGGACAGGGAGCTGGAGCTGCGGGGCCCGGAGATCGGTACCCACTCGGGCCTCGATGTGCGCCGCCGCCCATCCGGCCTCGAGGGCCAACTCCCGCCAGCGCAGCAGTAGCACGGTCTTGCCGACGCCACGGAGCCCGGACAACACCGGCGGCTGGACGGCGTTACCGATCTGTGCGCGCCCGATCACGGTGTCGAACGCATCGAGCAAACCTGCGCGTCCGGCGAGATAGGGGGGAGGCGTCCCCGCTCCGGGCGAGTAGGGGTTGCGGATCGGATCCACGATCTGACGTCATCAGACAATCTATGAGTTTCTATATATATGGGCAGAAAGACGCATTCGCCCTACCTCGACGCCGGCGTCCGGGATCGACCGTGGGAGGCCTGATCAGCACGCCGCGGGACTGCGTCGGCGCTCAGCGGCGACCGGCGTCCTCCAGCTCGGTCTCGCCGACGTGGGCGGTGAGCCAGTCCAGCACCGGCTGCGAGGCACGGAGGAAGTCGACCACCCGGTCCTTGGCCTTGGCGGTGCCCAGCCACGCCGCCGCCTCCCACTGCTTCGTGGTGATGAGTCCCTTGTAGCGGAGCAGCTCGATGCGCGGGTGGTCCTTGGGGTACCCCCGAGGCGCGGTCTTGAGGCGCTCGCGGGCGGTGACCTCGATGCCCCGGGCCTCGACCTGGGCGATCACGGCCTCGAGCGCGGCGCCGGTGGTGTCGTCCGCCACCGCCCGGCGGTAGCGATCGAGCTGGTCCTTGAACATGTGGTACATCCCGGTGCCCGCGAACAGGCCCTCGGACGAGAGCTGCACGTAGCCGCCGCCGGCCAGCTGTGCGCCCATGGCGGTCTTGTACGGGGTCTTGTCGGCGCTGAAACGCACGTCGCGGTACGGGCGGAAGATCTTGCCCTCGCCGAATTCGGGGGCCAACTCGTCCAGCAGCGCCTGCATGGGCGCTCGGACGTCGGTCTCGTAGACGGCCTTGTGCTCGGTCCAGTAGGTCTTGGTGTTGTCGGCCTCGAGGCCCTCGTAGAACTCCAGCGCCTCGACCGGCCATCCCCGGAACGCCATGGCCGCACGGTACCCGGCGGCCGCCACCCGGGCCGGGCGTCAGTAGAGTTGCCTGCTCGACGGGCGGTCCGAGCGGGAAGGTGAGGGACCATGGCGATCTGCCGGCAATGCGGCGTGCCCGGCGCGAAGGGCGCGCAGTTCTGCCGATCGTGCGGCGCGTCGCTCGACGCACCCCCGACGGTGGCGATGCCGACGGCCGTTCCTCCGGCCCCGGCTGACGGCGGCGCCGGCGATGGCGGCATCCGGGTGACCACCCCCGTGATCATCGGCGTGGCTGCCGTGATCGTGGCCCTGCTGGGCGCGGTGGCGGTGCTGGTGACGACCACCGGGGACGACGACCCGGCGGCCGCCGACCGCGGCACCACATCGGTGCCCGCGGCACCCGAGCCGGGGGCCGCGACCACCGAGCCGGCCCCGACGGTCACCTCGGACCCGTCGGCCTCCACCAGTGGGCCCCCGCAGGTGCTCGCGCCAGTGCAGACGACGGCCTCGTCGTCGTCCCCACCGGCCGAGGACTGCGGCGGGACGGTGTCGGTCACCTACGACCCCGAGAACGTGCTCGACGGCGCGCCCTCGACCGCGTGGCAGGTCGCCGGTGACGGCACCGGCCACACGATCACGTTCGACCTCGGGGCGTCGACGTTGGTCGAGCAGGTGGGGTTGACCCCCGGCTACGACAAGGTCCAGCCGTGCGAGGAGCGAGTCGACCGCTTCTTCCAGAACTTCCGGGTGAGCCGGGTGCGGTGGACCTTCGACGACGGGTCCACGGTCGACCAGTCCCTCGACGTCTCCGACCGCTCCCTGCAGCTCACCGACGTGGACGCCACGACCCGGCAGGTGCGGATGGAGATCGTGAGCACGGTCCCGGGCAGCAGCTCCGACGGCGACACCGCCATCTCCGAGATCAAGGTGCTCGGCATCCCCTGACCTCACACGGGTGATCCGCCGGGACGACCGGCACGAATGGGGCACCGTGCAGCGATGCCACTCGCGACTCGTCCGGCCGGCGGCGCTCGTCGTCCTGGCCACCCTGATCGTGAGCGCGGTGTCCGCCTGCGGCTCCGACGCACCGGGGGAGCAGGCGGCTGCGGGGGCACCCGCCACCACGACCTCGTCGGCACCCGACGATGCCCACGCGCCAGCCCCCGACATCGACGGCGCACGACTGCAGGCGTTCGCCGACGGGCTGGTGGCCGACACCCGCGCCGACGGGGGGATCGTGGCCTGGAAGGTGGGTGACGGCGATCCCCTGGTGGTCACGAGCGGCGTGGCCGACGCCCGGACCGGTCAGGCGTTGCACCCGGACGACGCGTTCGACGTGGCCAGCATCACCAAGTCGTTCACCGCCGCCGCCCTCGTGCTGCTGGCCGACGAGGGCGCACTCGACCTCGACGACCCCATCTCGCGCTACGTGGACTGGCCGAACGGCGACCACATCACCGTGCGCCAACTGCTCGACCAGTCGAGCGGCGTGGCCACCTTCGGCAACGGCGACACCGAGGGTGACCTGTACATCGACCGCGTCGCCCAGGGGGGCTCGGACAGCATCGACGACACCCTGGACGCCACCCGGGCACTCCCCCCGGTCGACGAGCCGGGGGCTTCGACCACCTACAGCAACCTCAACTACGTGCTCGCCGGCGCGGTCATCGAGGACGTGACCGGCGACGACGTCGGCACGGTGTTCGAGCAGCGGCTGTTCGGCCCGCTGGGGATGGACGCCACCTGGTACCTGCAACCGGCCGCGGACGACGCCGCCCCGCTGCCGGGGCTCTACGAGCTCGAGCCCGACCAGGACCCGCTGCCCACCACCGAGATCCCGATGGACGCGTGGCGCTCCGTGTCCGCCCCGGCGGTCGGCGCGGTCTCGACCGTCCACGACCTGTTCACGTGGTCCGACGCGGTGTTCCGCGATCAGGTGGTCGACGGCACCGACGTCTCGGCGATGAACCGGATCACGCCCGGCGGCTACGGGCTCGGCATCGTGGGCGTCACCGAAGAGGGCGCCTGCGTCTTCGAGGGATGCCCGCCGGACCGGGTCTTCACGCGGTGGGGGATGAACGGCGACATCCCGGGATCGTCGACGCGGGTGCTGTACGACCCTGCGACCGACGCCACGCTGTTCGTGTACCTCAACCGCGACCACCTGGAGCTCGACGCCCCCACGATCGGCCTCCTGGAGGGCTGACCGGTCGAACAATTTTCCGGACGGGGCCACCACGCGGGTACGCTCAACCGTCCGGTCGGCGGGGGCTCACCCGCTGCCCGGCTCGCTTCACGGTCCCGTGGTGCAGTTTGGAGTGCACGCCGCCCTGTCAAGGCGGAGGTCGCGGGTTCAAATCCCGTCGGGACCGCCCAGCAGCACGCAGGAGACAGCACCGCAGCACCCCGCAGCACACGCAGGAACAACTTCACGGTCGGGTAGCTCAGTTGGCAGAGCGCGCGCCTGAAAAGCGCGAGGTCACCGGATCGACGCCGGTCCCGACCACCACTCCATCCCCCAGCATCGGTCCACCCCCAGCAGGGGCAGACCTACGCTGAACCCATGCGACGGGTCCCGCGTGCGGCGCTGACGGTCATCGCGCTCACCACGATCACCGCGCCGGCCATCGCGTGCGGCTCCGGTGTGGACGACGGCGGGCGGGGCGCGGGCGGCGCGCCGGCGGGCATCGAGGCGGCGCTGGCGGTGGTGCCCGACACCGACGGGTCGAGCGACTTCGTGGTGGTGAACGACCTGGCCGCCGCCGCCGATGCCGCCGGGTTGACCGCGCCCGAGGACGGCCGCGACGACCAGGCCCTCGGCACCTACTTCACCGAGCTCTCAGGGATCGGCGACGCACCGGTGGCGGTGGCGCCCGCCGAGCTCGTGCGCACGTCGCCGGTCGAGGATGCCGAGTGGCGGGCCGAGGTCGGCTTCGCCCCGTTGGACCTGACCGGCGACGTCAGCACCGGCCTGCCGCCCGAGCAGCTCCAGACCTTTTTCGGCGACTTCGACGGCGACGCGGTGACCGCGGCGGTCGAGTCCGACCCCACCTGGAGAGGCGAGCTCGAGACGGTCGAGTACGAGGGGAACACCTACTTCTCCTGGGGCGAGGATCAGGCCGTCGCCGTGACGAACGCCAGCAC
Source organism: Acidimicrobiales bacterium (assembly GCA_044221555.1). GTDB lineage: Bacteria > Actinomycetota > Acidimicrobiia > Acidimicrobiales > DATDAH01 > JAEUJM01. Next base: position 94,827 of record JBGAOY010000013.1, on the reverse strand, counting down.
GGTGCGCCGTATCGGCGAATCGGCGCGACTGTTCGTGGACGACGGGTCGGGGGTGGCGTTCTGGGCCCGCTCGACACCGCTGATGGAGCAGGCGCTGGACACCTACTCGGGCGACGCCCCCTCACTGGCGGACGACCCGGAGATCGGTCGACTGGCCGAGGCCCTCGACGGCCTCGGCGCCTACAGCGCGGCGCTGATCGGCGACGCCGACCAATTCGCCGAGGCACCGGGCGGCGAGCTCTCGCCCTATGAGGCGGTCGCCACCGGCGCCTCGCTGGTCGACGGCCAGGCCCGGTTGCTGATCGTGCTGCTCAACCCCGACGAGGCCACCGCCACGGAGAACGCCGCGCTCCTCGCCGACATCGTCGCCGACGGCGAGTCCGCAGTTAACGGCCGACCCTGGTCGGACACCCTGGACGAGGGCGACATCGAGGTCGACGGCAACTTGGTGATGGCGTCGTTCCCCACCGAAGACCCCCGCCTCTGGAACGGCATCATCTTCACCCGCGACAATCTCCTCGCGACCGGCTGACTTCCCGAGGGGTCAGCCCAGCAGCAGCGCCGCCAACTCGTCGTGGTGGTCGATGACGTGGTCGGCGTCGGGCAGGTGGGTGTCGGGGTCCTCGTAGGCACCCCGATAGCGCACCGAGGTCATGCCCATGGCCCGGGCACCGCCGGCATCGGTTCGCCGCAGGTCGCCGATGTGGGCGGTGCGGCCCGGCTCGGCGCCCAGGCCCGCGAGGGCGTGCTGGAAGATCTCGGCGTGGGGCTTGTACACGCCCACCTCGTCGGAGAACGACCAGTGGTCGAACCAGCTGATCAGCCCGTGGTGCTCGAGGTGGCGGCGCAGCGTGGGCGACCCGGTGATGCCCACGTCGCAGACGATCCCGATGCGCAGGCCGGCATCCTTCAGGGTCGCGAGCGCGTCGGCGATGCCGTCGGTGGGCACGGCGTCCTCGGACGTGCCGTAGGTGACCGTGAGCTCGACCAGTTGGTCGACCACCTCGGGCTGCGCCTCGACGCCGGCGGCGAGCAGCACGTCCTCCACCGCCTCGGCGGCGCCGTGCTGGCGGTTGTCGATCCAGGCCTGCTCGTGCAGCTCCCGCATGGCCGCGAAGGCCTCGATGATGTCGGCCTGGGTGACCCCATGCCCCTCGGCGACGAGCACGTCGGTGAACGAGTCGATGCGGCGGTCCCACTGCCCGCTCGCGGGGATCCGCATCAAGGTGTTCCAGTAGTCGAACGTCACCGCATCGAATCGGGGCGGGTCAGAGCGATTCAACGAGCGCGGATGACGCCGTCGGCGCGGGCGGCGTCGGCCACCGCCGCCGCCACCAGCTCGACCACGTGCTTGTCGAACACCGACGGCACGATGTTGGTGGCCGACAGCTCGTCGGCGGGCACGCCGGCGGCGATGGCGTCGGCCGCGGCCAGCTTCATGTTCTCGGTGACCGTGGTGGCGCCGGCGTCGAGCGCACCCCGGAAGATGCCGGGGAAGGCCAACACGTTGTTGATCTGGTTGGGGAAGTCGCTGCGGCCGGTGGCGATCACCGAGGCGATGCCGGCGCACTGCTCGGGACGGATCTCGGGCTCGGGGTTGGCCAGGGCGAACACGATGGGGCCGTCCGCCATGGTGCGGAGGTCGTCGGCCTCGATGAGCCCCGGGCCACTCACGCCGATGAACACATCCGCGCCCACCATGGCGTCACGCAGCGTGCCCTGGCGCTTGTCGGGGTTCGTGAGACGAGCGAACTTCTCCTTGGCCACGTTGAGGTTGTCGCGGCCGGCGTAGATGAGGCCCTGGCGGTCGGCACCGATCACGTCGGCCACACCGGCCTCCATGAGCATGGTGGTGACGGCCACGCCGGCGGCGCCCACGCCCGCGATCACCACCGACAGGTCGCTCATCTTCTTGCCCACGATCTTCAGCGCGTTCTCGAGCGCAGCCAGCACCACCACCGCGGTGCCGTGCTGGTCGTCGTGGAAGACGGGGATGTCGAGGCTGGCCCGGAGCCGCTCCTCGACCTCGAAGCAGGCCGGGGCGGCGATGTCCTCCAGGTTGATGCCCCCGAACACGGGGGCCATGCGCTCGACCGTCTCGACGATCTGGTCGGGGCCGGTGACGTTGAGGCACACCGGGAAGGCGTCGACCCCGGCGAACTCCTTGAACAGCAGGGCCTTGCCCTCCATGACCGGCAGGGCGGCCTCGGGGCCGATGTTGCCGAGCCCCAGCACCGCGGTGCCGTCGGTGACGATGGCCACCGTGTTCTTCTTGATGGTGAGCTCGTGGGCCTTGCTGCGATCCTTGGCGATCTCGTTGCACACCCGGGCCACCCCCGGCGTGTAGGCCATCGACAGGTCGTCGTTGTCGCCCACCGGCAGCAGTGGCAGCACCTCGATCTTGCCGCCCTCGTGCAGCTCGAAGGTGCGGTCGACGCACTCGATCACCTCGACGCCCTCGAGTCCGTCGATGTGGCGGCGCACCTCTTCCTGGTGGGCCTCGTCGCGGCAGTTGACGTTGATGTTCTCGTCGAGGATCGGGCCCTTCGCCTCGAAGCCCCCGATGCCGGCGATGTTGCCGCCCACCTCGCCGATGGCCACCGCCAGGCGCCCCAGGGAGCCGGGGACGTTGTCGAGACGGACCCGGATGCGGACGGAGTACGCGGCGGTGGGTGTGTTGGCCATCGCAGCGAAAGCTACTCGTCCCTCTCGCGCTGCCCCCAACCATTGTCCCGAGGGTGCTTCCCCGCTGGCCCCACTGGCACCCGCCTACGCTGCGGGCGACATGGCCCTTCCCGTCACACCTCCCGTCAAGCCGATGCTGGCCAAGGCCGTGTCGGGCATCGATCAACTCCCCGAGGGGGAGCTCTGGTTCGAGCCCAAGTGGGACGGTTTCCGCTGCATCGTGTTCCGCGACGGCGACCAGATCGAGTTGGGCAGTCGCAACGAGCGTCCCCTCACCCGCTACTTCCCCGAGCTGTTGCCGCCGCTGCTGGCCCAGCTGCCGCCGCAGTGCGTGGTGGACGGCGAGATCGTGCTGGTGGGCCCCGACCGCCTCGAGTTCGACCAGCTCCAGCAGCGCATCCACCCGGCCGAGTCGCGCATCAACCGCCTGGCCGCGGAGACACCTGCCAGCTTCGTCGCGTTCGACCTGCTGGCGCTCGGCGCGACCGATCTCACGGGCCAGCCCTTCTCCCGCCGCCGCGCCCAGCTCGAGGTGGCGCTGGCGGGCGCCACGCCGCCGATCCACCTCACCCCCACCACCCAGGACCGCGACGTGGCCGAGGACTGGTTCCAGCGCTTCGAGGGCGCCGGCCTCGACGGGGTGATGGCCAAGCCCGCCGACGGGCTGTACGTGCGCGACAAGCGGGTGCAGTTCAAGGTGAAGCACCAGCGCACGGCGGACTGCGTGGTGGCGGGCTACCGCACGCACAAGAGCGGCGACGGCGTGGGCTCCCTGCTCCTCGGCCTGTGGGCCGACGGCGCGGACGGCGCGGAGGGAGGGCGCGAGCTGCGCCACGTCGGGGTCGCGGCCAGCTTCACCGCCAAGCGCCGGGGCGAGCTGGTCGCCGAGCTGGCGCCCTACGAGATCGACGCCGGCACCGGCCACCCGTGGCAGGAATGGGTCGAGCACATGGCCTCGGCCGGCGAGGCCGGCAAGGTGGCCGGCGGCATGAGCCGGTGGAACGCGGCCAAGGACCTGTCGTGGCACCCGCTCCGGGCCGAGCTGGTGGCCGAGGTGAAGTACGGCGGCGTGCTCGACGGCCGCTTCCGCCCCGGCGTCACCCAGTTCCTGCGCTGGCGACCCGACCGCGACCCCGAGTCGTGCACGTTCGACCAGCTCGAGCTGCCCCCGCCGGTGCAGGTGTCCGAGGTCTTCGCCGGCTGATCGACCCGCCGTGCGGCGGGATGCTCCTATGGATGTCAAGGGGTGATGTTGGGGTTGAGGTCGGCTCGGATGGCGGCGTAGACCTCGCGGGCGATGTAGCGCTTGAGGCAGCGGATGATGTGCTTTTTGGACTTGCCTTGCTTGGTGCGTCGGTCGACGTAGGCGCGGGTGTGGTCGTCGTAGCGGAGCCGACAGAGGACGATGCGGTAGAGCGCGGCGTTGGCGGCTCGGTCGCCGCCGCGGTTGATTCGGAAGTTGTTCTGGTTCTTGCCTGAGTTCGCGGGGATCGGGGCGACGCCGCAGAGGTGCGCGAACGCGGCTTCGGTGTGGATGCGCTCGGGGTTGTCGCCGGCGGTGACGAGGAGTTGGCCGGCGACGTCGAAGCCGACGCCGAAGAGTTCGAGCAGGGTCGGTGCCAGCGGGGTGATGAGGGCCTCGAGGTCGTTGTCGAGTTCGGCGATCTCGGCCTCGAGCTGGTGGACTCGCTGCGCGATCGACGCCAACGATCGCTTCGTCGCGGCGGTGGGGTCGACCAGTCGTCCCGGTCGGGGTGGCCGCTTCGCGAACCGCGATGGTGTCGGGGCGGCACCGCGGGCGGAGCGGAGTCGAGCGCACGTCGTCACCAGCGTGGGCCCGTCGAGTCCGGTGAGCTGGGCTCGCAGGGCGTCGGGGGCGGTCACGATCAGCGACTTGAGCTGGGTCAACGCCTTCGCTCGGGCCCGGACGGCGCCGGTGCGGGCCACGCGCAACACCCGGATCGCTTCCACGTCACCGGTGCGGGCCTTCGGGGTCCCCGACGCCCGCCCCGACGCGGCGGCTCGCGCGGCGGCGTAGGCGTCGATCGGGTCGGACTTGCCCTGGTCGCGGCGGGTCTTGCGGTCCGGGCGGTCCACCTCCGTGACGGTGACGCCTTCGGCGGTGAGGAACCGGGCGAGGCCGGCGCCGTAGGCGCCGGTGCCCTCGACGCCAGCGAGGATGACCGGTCCGAAGTCGTTGGCCCACGCCAACAGGGCCTTGAACCCGGCGATCGCGGTCACGAAGGTGGCGTGGCCGAGGTGACGGCCGAGTGGGTCGATCACCGCCGCGACGTGGAACTCGGCGTGGGTGTCGACGCCAAGGGTCACGCCGAACACGTCGACGGGGGCGGGGGTGTCTGCGACGATGGTCATCGCTGTCCTCTCGTTGTCCTGAACGGGTGGGCAGCACGCGCCAGCAACCGGTGGACAAGACAGTGATGGGCGCCTGGTAGCGCAGGCTCCTATGAGGTCACGTCGATCGCGAGCAGGTGCAAAAGGGGCCAGCGCCCTACCGGCCGACGAATCCCGTTCAAGACACGAGGTCAGTCAGGCGCTGAGTCAGACCGGCGGTGCGCTGGCCCCCACTCACCATTGTCACTGTCAGGCGCCGTCGAGGGCGCGCAGCATGCGCGGGATGGCCACGTGCCGGTACGACGCGTCGAGCAGCTCCCCCACCTCGTCCCAGTCCACCGGCGCAGCAGCGAGGTCGAGGGCGAGGCCGCCGTGCGCACCGAAGTACGGCGGCACGAAGAACCGCTCGTCCGCGACCAGGGCGTCGCGCTCCTCGTCATCGGGGCGCACGACCACCGCGGGACCGTGCTCCGCTTCGGCCTCCAGGTATACGGCGAAGGGCCGCCGACCGGCGCGGAAGGTGGGCCGGCCCCAGGTGATCGTCTCGGTCGTCTCCGGCAAGGCCAGCGCGCGGGCGCGGACCGCGGCGAGACAGTCGTCGGGGGCGACACCGGCCATCGCCCCATCCTCGCGGACCACGGGCGCCGTACGTCACCTCCCGGAGCGCCTTCGACCGGCTGCGGGCCGAGCGGGCCGAGGTGGGCACCGTCGCCGCGACCCTCCCGATGACCAGGGTGTCGGCGGCGGGCTGGCCGGAGTCGAGGTCGGAGAACCCCACCGTCCCGCCCTGGGTGCCGTACACCTGGGTGTCACCCCGCAGCGTGGCGCCCGTGGGGACGCCGTCGGTCGGGGTGTACCCGAAGAACGACCGGTTGCGCTGGAGGGTGGTGAACAGGGCCGAGCGGCTGGCGGCGTTGTCCCGCTCGTCGTTGGCCTCCCGGGCCAGCAGGAAGGCGGGGCCAACTGGTCGGCGTAGACCGCCTCGGCTGTGCCGGCGATGGCGCCGCCCCGTCGGTGGACGACGCGATCGAACACCTCGACGCGAGCGGATCGGCCCCTGGTCGGTTGCCGGGGCCGTCGGCGCCCGCCCGATCCGATCGGTCGATCAGGGGCACGGATCTGCCCCTTCCGCGGTCGCGGGACGAGCGGACGCGGCGGACGCCAGGGCCACCAGCAGCTGGGGGATCGTCGACGCCCGGTACGCCCGGCGCAACGCGGACAGCCGGCGGACGGCGGTGCGCCGGCTCCAACCGACGGTCCACGCCGCCGACCCCACGGTCGACCCGGCGGCGAGGAGCAGCAGGAGGCGGCGCTCGTGCTCGCAGGCGATCCCGGCGAAGGGCGCATCCGAACCGAGAGCACCCGGGTCGGCGACCATCAGTGCCGCCTGGGCCCGGGTCCGAGCCGCCAAGCGGGCCATGGCCGAGTCGATGTGGGAGTCGACGGTGGCCGGGCTCCGTCCCAACCGCTCCGCGATCTCCCGGGTGGTGAGCCCCCGGCCGACGAGCACCAGCACGGTCTCCTCGCGTCGGGTGAGGTGCCGGGCGTCGATCCGGGAGTCGATGGTGGTCATGGCCCCACCGTCCGCCCGCCGCTGTCCGGTGTCCGTCATCTCCATGACACAGGCCCGCGACGGCCTGCCCCGCGGGCCGCGACGTCCGGTCGCGGGGCTGCCACCCGCGCGACGGACGCGTACGTGCCCTACTGCGTGGAGAAGGTGCCGCCGGCCACCCGCACGACCGCCTCGGGGTGCGCCGCCGGCGGCAGGACGCCGGCGGTGGTGACGATGGTCTGCGCGCCGCTGCCCACCAGGTGCGTGACGAGGGCGTCGCAGCGGGCGGGGTCGAGTTCGCTGAACACGTCGTCTAGCAGCAGGACCGGCGGGGTGCCGGTGGCGTCGGACACCAGCCGGTGCGCGGCCAGGCGCAGAGCCAGGGCGAGGGAGCGCTGCTCGCCCTGCGACGCGTGGGTGCGGGCGGGCAGGCCACCGATCGCGAAGGCCACCTCGTCGCGGTGGGGCCCCACCAGCGTGAGCCGTCGGCGCAGTTCCTCGTCGCGGGCGGCGGCCAGCGCACCGGCCAGGCCGGTCTCGCTCCCCCACCATGCCGACTCGTACGACGCACCCACGTCCACCGGGGCGCCGGCCAGGTCGGCGTAGGCGGCGCGCAGGTACGGGGCGAGGTCGGCCAGCAGGGCCACGCGGCGCTCGCCCAGCCGGGTGCCGGCCGACGCCAGCTTGTCGTCCCACACGTCGAGGGTCAGGGCCACCTCGGGGCTCAGGCGCCCGCCCGCCTGCTTCAACAGCGCGTTCCGCTGCCGGAGCACCCGGTCCACCTCGGCCCGGAGCTCGTCGTTCTTCGGCGAGAGCGCCACGAGGGCGTCGTCGAGGAAGCGGCGGCGACCGGCGGGCCCGGCCTTCACCAGGGCCAGGTCGTCCGGTGCGAACACCGAGACCCGCAGCGCTCCCAGCAGGTCGCGGTTACGACTCACCCGTTGGCGGTTCACCTGCACGCGCGACCGCCCACCGGGCACGATCTCGGCCTCGACCAGCAGCTCGCGGTCGTCACGGGTGATCTCGGCGCGCACCACCGCAGACGTGGCCCCCTCGCGGACCAGGGCATCGGTGGGGGCGCCGCGGAACGACGACAGCGTGGCCAGGTAGGCCACCGCCTCGAGCAGGTTGCTCTTGCCCTGGCCGTTGTCGCCCACGACGGCGGTGAGCCCTGGGGCGAAGGCGACCTCGGCGACCTCGTAGCTACGGAAGTCCGTCAGCCACAGCCGGCGCAGCTGCAAGGAGGGCTCGGACGGCTCAGGAGACCCGGACGGGCATGAGCAGGTACAGGAACTCGGGGCTGTCGGGCGAGCGCAGCAGCGCCGGCTTCAGGGCGTCGATGGTCTCCAGCGTGATCTCGTCGCCGGGGGTCACCTCGGCACCCTGGATGAGGAACTCCGGGTTGAACGCGACCGTCAACTCGGTGCCGTCGAAGGTGGCGTCGAGCTCCTCGTGGGCCTGGCCCACGTCCTGGGTGACCGCCAACAGCTCGAGCCCGTCGGGCTTCATCACCAGACGCACCGGGGTCGACTCGCGGGCCATCAGCCGCACCCGCCGCACCGCGTCGAGCAGCAGCTCGCGGCCGACGGTCAGCTGGTTCGGCTGGCTCGACGGGATGAGGCCCCGGTAGTTGGGGAACTCGCCCTCGATGAGCCGCGTGCTCAGGCGGACGTCGCCGATCTCGAACGACGCGTCGCGCTCGCCCAGGCGGAGGGTGACCTCGCCGGCGTCGCCCAGCAGGCGACCCAGCTCCCCCAGCGCCCGCGACGGCACCAGCACGCTCTGGCCCTCGGCCAGCACCGTGGTGCCGGGGAGGTCGCGCACCGCAAGGCGGTAGGAGTCGGTGGCCACCAACCGCAGTCCTGCCTCCTCCGCGGCCAGCAGCACGCCGGTGAGGATCGGCCGCGAGTCGTCGGCCGAGGCCGCCGGCACCACCTGGTGCAACGCGGCGGCGAAGTCGGCCGCGGCCAGGGTGACGGCATCGCCGGCCGGCTCGGCCAGGTGGGGGAACTCGTCGGCCGGGATGAGGCGCAGTGAGAAGTCGGATCGACCCGAGGTGATGCGCGCCTCCTCGTCGACCACGTCGAAGCTGACTGCGCCCGGCTCGAGGGAGCGGATGATGTCGGAGGCCAGCTTGGCGGGCACCACGGCCACGCCGTCGGCTTCGCCGTTGACCGTGATGGACACCGAGATGGTCAGGTCGAGGTCGCTGCCGGTCAGCGTCAGGCGATCGCCGGCCAGGGCGACACGCACACCGGACAGCACGGGCAGAGCTCCCCCACGACTCGCGGCGGCACGGCCCGCGGTCGTGACGGCCTCGGTGAGGACGTCACGCTCACAACGAAACTTCACAGTTGGTCCTCCCATCGGAACGGCACCGGCAGAATTGAGATATCTCGCGGTGACAGTAATAAGGGGTGTGGATTGTGGATCACCGCGCGTTCCCGCAGGTCAGCGACGGTATCGGGCCGCGCGGCCTGTCCCCAGGGATGGTGACGGCCGTGTGGGTGCCGTGCCGGGGCGTGGACGGGGTGTGGGAAACCCGTCGTGCGTCCACCGATGATCCCCGGGATGCCCACAGGGGGTGTTGGTGGACGGGGGCCGCTCCGCAGGGCGGAGCGATCACTCCCCCGCCTTGATGGTCTCGATTAGCTCGGTGACCTGGTCGTAGATCTGGCGACGCTCCTTCATGAGCGTCTCGATCTTGCGGACCGCGTGGATGACCGTGGTGTGGTCGCGGCCACCGAACACCTCGGCGATGGCGGGGTAGCTGAGGTCGGTGAGCTCCCGACAGGCGTACATGCCGATCTGTCGGGCGGTGACGAGGGGCCGGCGCCGACTCTGGCCCTCGATGTCCTCGATGCTGAAGTCGAACATCTTGGAGGTGGCCTCGAGGATGGCCGCAGGGGTGATGGCCCGCTGCTCGCGGTCGCCGAGGATCGGCGCGAGCACCCGTTGGGCCAGGGCCGCCGACAGGGGCTCGTCGTTGAGGGTGGAGAAGGCGGCCACCCGGTTGAGCGCGCCCTCGAGCTCGCGGATGTTCGCGGTGATGTTGGTGGCGATGAACTCGAGCACGTCGTCCGGGATGTGCACGCTCTCCTGCTCGGCCTTCTTGCCGAGGATGGCGAGGCGGGTCTCGAGCTCGGGCGGCTGGATGTCGGTGATCAGCCCCATCTTGAACCGGCTGCGCAGGCGCACCTCGAGGGTGGAGATGGCGTCGGGGGGCCGGTCGGAGGACAGGACGATCTGGTTGCCGCTCTCGTGGAGCTGGTTGAAGGTGTGGAAGAACTCCTCCTGGAGCTGCTCCTTGCCCTCCATGAACTGGATGTCGTCGACGAGGAGCACCTCGATCTCACGGTAGCGGCGCTTGAACTCGTCGGCGGTGCCGGAGCGGATCGAGTACACGAACTGGTTGAGGAAGGTCTCGGTGGAGACGTAGCGCACCCGGTAGCTCGGGTAGTGGGTGCGCACGTAGTTGGCGATGGCGTGCAGGAGGTGGGTCTTGCCCAGACCGCTCTCGCCGTAGATGAAGAGGGGGTTGTACGACAGGCCCGGCGTCTCGGCGACCTTGAACGCGGCGGCGTGCGAGAAGCGGTTCGACGATCCGGTGACGAACGCGTCGAAGGTGTAGCGGGGGTTCACCCGGTCGCGCTGGAGGCGGTTCGTGCGCAGGTCGGTGGGGGCGAGGTCGTCGGCCAGCAGGGCGCGTTCGCCGTCACCGAGGGTGTCGGGCAACGGTGTGGCGTCGCCCAACAGGTCGCCGGCGGCTCGATCGAGCCCCAGCCCGAACGCCGCGCCGGTGCCGAGGTCGGCGGGCAGGTCGACCACGGTGGCCGTGGACTCGTCCACGCGGATCTCGACGTCGAACGCCGGCAGCCCGGCGTCGGCGAGGGCGTCGTGGACCAGCGACAGGTACCGGGCCTCGATGCGCTCCTTGGCCAGCGTGCTGGGCACGCAGAGCACGAGGCACTCGTCGGTGAGCTCCACCTGCCGGGCGTCCTGGAAGGCCATCGCCCACACCGCACCGGACACCTGCGGTCGCAACATGTCGGCGCAGCGATCCCAGGCCGACCGCCCAGTCGTGTCGTCCTGACCACCGTCTGCGACTGCTCCCACGCTGTTTGACCTCTCACAGGACGCGGTCAGGCGTCCTAACTCGACGTCCACAATGAATTCCACAGCTGTGGAAAACCACGGTGGACTAGCCCCGAGTTGACGGGGATCCGGATCGACACCGGAGTAATGGCACTGCGGAATTCAGGGGCGCTGAGCACCCCGGGCGTTCGGCGACTTCGGCGTCTCGGCAACCTAGCACCGGTGGATCGGCTCTGCGAACGGTCCTGTCGGCGGCAATGTCTTCCCAGGTCAGGGCATGTTTTCGGCGTCGAGATCGTGGTGGGGACGGCGCGAGGGGCCCGCTGGGGCCGTGGGCGGGTCGGCGGTGGCTTGCCGATTGGCGCCACAGGCCTCTACCGTGGGGAAAACGTGTGCCGCCTGTCGTCGCCTGGGCCCTCCGGGCCCCAGGTCGGCGCGGTCGGTCGGCGCGCTGCGACGCCACGGCCCCGTTTCGTTGCCACCGTCCTCCCCTCGTCAGGCCTCCGGCCTGACCGCTCAAAAGAAGGTACCCAGTGAAGCGGACCTACCAACCGAACGTCCGGAAGCGGGCCAAGCGCCACGGCTTCCGGCATCGCATGTCCACCAAGGCCGGTCGTCGCATCATCTCGGCCCGCCGGCGCAAGGGCCGCGCCCGCTTGTCGGCCTGAGACCGCGCTGATCCACCGCATTCGTGACCGGTCCACGTTCGTCGAACTGGGACGGCGGGGTCGGCGGAGTCGGGGGGGACCGGTGACCATCACCCATCTCCCCGATGCGTCCACCCCGCCGCGCGTCGCGTATTCGGTCGGACGACGGGTGGGCCCGGCCGTGGTCCGCAACCGTGTGAAGCGCCGGCTGCGGGCCATCGTGGCCGACCGCGCCCGGCTCACGGGTGACCTCCCGCCCGGTCCGGGCGCGTACCTCGTGTCGGTCCGGCCCGCGACGGCGTCGATGACCTACGCGGAGCTGGCCGACGCGGTCGACGACGCCCTCGACGCGCTCTCCCGCCGGCCCCGTCCGTGATGTCGCGGTTCTTGACCGGGTGCATCCGGGGGTACCAGCGCCTCGCCGGGGGGCGACCCTCGCCCTGCCGGTTCGTCCCGACCTGCTCCACCTATGCCCTCGAAGCGATCGAGGAGCACGGCGCCGCCCGCGGCAGCTGGCTCGCCACCCGTCGCCTGTTGCGCTGCCACCCGCTGGGCAGTCACGGCTACGACCCCGTTCCCCCCAGGAAGGCCATCTAGATGTTCAACGCGTTCTTCGACGCTTTCGCCCAGGTCCTCAACTTCTTCTTCGAGATCACCGGCGAGTCCTACGGCGGCGCCATCATCCTGCTCACGCTGAGTGTGATGATCATTCTCACTCCGCTCACCCTCAAGGGCACCCGCTCGATGATGCGCATGCAGCGCCTGCAGCCGGAGATGAAGCGGCTGCAGAAGGAGTACAAGGACGACCGCCAGAAGCTCAACGAGGAGTTGATGAAGTTCTACAAGGAGAACTCCATCAACCCCCTGGGCGGCTGCCTGCCCCTGCTGGCCCAGATGCCGGTGTTCATCATCTTGTTCCGCACGCTGCACGGTCTCGTCGGCAGCACCACCAGCGAGGGGTGCCTCAACGGGGCCACCGAGTGCTTCAACCCCAAGCACCTGCAGGACGGCATGGCCCTCGACACCGCGCTGCGCAGCACCGACCAGATGCTGTGGTTGGGCATCGACCTGTCCCGCAGCGCGGCCAAGGCCCTGAGCGACAGCTTCGTGGTCGCGCTCCCCTACCTGTTCATGATCCTGCTGGTGCTGGTGTCGAGCTATGTCCAGCAGAAGCAGGTGTCGGGCCGCAACCCCGCCTCCGACGTGAACCAGCAACAGCAGATGCTGTTGAAGATCATGCCGGCGTTCATGGCCTTCATCTCGTTCACCCTGCAGGGCGCGTTGGTGCTCTACTTCGTGGTGTCGAACTTCTGGCGGGTGGGCCAGCAGTGGTTCATCGGTCGCCACATCTACGGCAAGGACGAGGACGGCAACCCGATCGAGGTCACCGCCCGGGAGAGCCCGCCGGACGACGACGACCGGCCCAAGGGCATCCGCGGGCTCCTGGTGAGCCAGGCCGACAACGCGCGGTCCGCCCGGGAGGACGCCAAGCAGGCGAAGGCCAAGGCGGCCAAGACGACGAAGACCACCAAGGGCCAGGGTTCTCGTGGGGCCAAGCCCACCCCCAAGGCCGGCAGTGGCTCGACCAATGGTCGAGGCAACAGCCGGACCAACGGCCGCCCCCCCGCGGCGGCCAAGGGGCGAGCAGGCGCGGCCTCGCTCCCCCAACCGAAGCCCCGCAAGAAGAAGAAGAGGTAGCCGAACAGTGGAATGGGTCGAGACCACCGGTCGTACGGTGGATGATGCCAAGGACGCGGCGCTGGACCAGCTCGGCGTCGACGAGCAGGAGGCGGAGTTCGAGCTGCTCGAGGAGCCCCGCAGCGGCCTGTTCGGGCGCACGCGCGGCGAGGCCCGGGTTCGTGCCCGGGTGCGTCCCCGCCAGCCGCGGGCCAAGGCCGAGCGGGGCAACCGCCGTCGCCGTTCCTCGGGAGACGCCAAGTCCGGCGGCGGGCGCAACCGCGGCGGCCGTGGCAAGAGCGGTCGTGGCAACGAGTCTCGTGCGGAGCAGCCTGCGGTCGCAGCCACGCCTGCGGCCGCGTCGGACGATCGTGGCGAGCCGGCGCCCGTCGCCGGCGGCGGCGAGACCGGCGGCAAGGACGCCACCGCGGACAAGGGTGGCCGCAGCAGGGGCAGCCGTGGCGGCCGTGGCCGCACCAGCGCACCGGCCCGTCAGGAACAGACCGAGCAGCACGCGCCGCCCGCCGCTACGCAGCGAGCAGGCGACGCGACCACAACCAAGGAGCAGCCGATGACCGACGACGACGTGACCGTACAAGAGCAGGCCGAGATCGTGGAAGGGTTCCTCGAGGGCCTGGTGGACGCGTTCGGGGTCGACGCCGAGATCCGCCACGAACAGATCGACGACGACACCATCGAGCTCGACCTGGTGGGCGCCGACCTGGGCCTGCTGATCGGCCCCAAGGGCCGCACGCTCTGGGCCATCCAGGAGCTGTCCCGCACGGTCGTGCAGCGCCAGGCCACGGGTACCCACCACGGCCGGGTCCGCATCGACGTCGGCGGCTACCGCCAGCGCCGCAAGGAGGCCCTGGTCCGGTTCACCCGCCAGCTGGCGGCCGAGGTGCAGGAGAGTGGCGTCGCCCGCTCCCTCGAGCCCATGGGCGCCGCGGACCGCAAGATCGTGCACGACACCGTGAACGAGATGGACGGCATCGCCACCACGTCGGAGGGCGAGGAGCCTCGCCGCCGCGTGGTCATCGTCCCCGCCGACTGAGCGGGCGCAACCGGTGAGCGCCCTCCAGGACGTCCTGGAACGGGCCCACCGGCTCGGCTTCCTGGGCCCGGGCCCGATCGACCCCCACGTCGATCACGCCCGGGCCTTTGCGCGTGCGGTGCCGGTAGCGCCCGAGCAGGCCGCCGATCTGGGCAGCGGCGGCGGCGTGCCGGCCCTGGTGCTCGTCGAGGCCTGGCCGCAGAGCCGCTGGTGGCTGGTGGAGAGCCGGGAGCGGCGGGCGGCCTTCCTCCACGAGGCGGTGGCGGCGATGGGCGCCACCGGGCGTATCGAGGTCCTCCACCGTCGAGCCGAGGACGTGGGTCGTGACCCGGAGCGGCGCGAGCGGTGCGCGCTGGTGACCGCCCGCTCGTTCGGTCCCCCGCCGGTGACCGCGGAGTGCGCCGCGGCGCTGCTGGCCCCGGACGGGCTGCTGGTGGTCAGTGAGCCGCCGGATGCCCGGGCCAACCGGTGGCCCCGGGGCCCGTTGCGCCAACTGGGGCTCGTCCCGGCCCGGACGCTGGAGGGGCCGCCCCGCCTGCAGGTCCTCCGTCGTGACGGTGCCTGCCCCCCCGGCTACCCGCGCGCGAGCGGGCGAGCCAAGCGCCGCCCCCTCTGGTAGTCCCGCAGCCGCCCGGCCTGCGCTGGCCGGTGTTTCACGTGGAACACGGCCGGAGCTGCCGGGGACACCCTGTTTCACGTGGAACATCCGGGACGACCCGTCCCGCCCGTCCCGTCGATTCGCGTCGTGGTGTTTCACGTGGAACACTGGACGCCATGGCGCCACCCTTGCTCCTGCGGGCCTTCTTCAGCCTCGCCACCCGGCCGTTCGCCGTCCTGGAGCTCGGCGGGCGGAGGGTCCTTGACCCGGCGTCGGCCAGCCAGCAGGATGGGCCCGCTATGGATCCCCGACCCCTGCCCCGCATCATCGCGGTGGCCAACCAGAAGGGCGGGGTGGGCAAGACCACCACGGCCGTCAACCTGGGTGCCTGCCTGGCCGAGCTCGGCTTCCGCACCCTCGTGGTCGACCTCGACCCCCAGGGCAACGCCAGCACCGGCCTCGGCATCAACATCCGGGACCTCGAGGTCTCGATGTACGACGTCCTCCTGGCCGACGCCCGCATGGAGGACTGCGTCGAGGCCACCGGCAACGCCAACCTGTTCGTCGCGCCCGCCAGCCTCGACCTGGCCGGCGCCGAGATCGAACTGGTGTCGGTGATGAGCCGCGAGCAGCGCCTGGCCAACGCCATCGGCCAGGTGCTCGACGACTACGACTACGTGCTGATCGACTGCCCCCCGTCGCTCGGCCTGCTCACGGTGAACGGGCTGGCGGCGGCGTCCGAGGTGCTGGTCCCGATCCAGTGCGAGTACTACGCCCTCGAGGGCCTGGGCCAGCTCCTGCGCAACGTGGAGCTCGTGCAGCGCAACCTCAACCCGAAGCTCGAGGTGAGCACGATCGTGCTGGTCATGTACGACAGCCGCACCACGCTGGCCGCCGACGTGGCCAAGGAGGTGCGCAGCCATTTCGGGGACAAGGTGGCCAAGGTGATGATCCCCCGCACGGTCCGACTGTCCGAGGCCCCGTCCTACGGGTTGCCCATCACGTCGTTCGACCCGTCGTCGAAGGGTTCCCGCAAGTACCGCCTCCTCGCGGCCGAGGTGTCCGGCCGCGAGGCGGTCAAGAGCTGAGCACAGGAGCGATCATGGCGACGCGCAAGGGAGGGCTCGGGCGGGGGCTGGGAGCACTCATCCCCACCGAGGTGCCCGTGTCGGGTGGCGGGACCACGCTGCTGGAGATCCCCACGAGCGACATCGAGCCCAACCGGTACCAGCCTCGTGATCACTTCGACGAGGAGACGTTGGCCTCGTTGACCGCCTCGGTCCGCGAGCTGGGCGTGCTGCAGCCGATCCTGGTGAGGCCGGCCGCGGAGCCCGGACGGTACGAGCTCATCGCAGGGGAGCGGCGCTGGCGGGCGGCCAAGCGGGCCGGCCTGCCGTCGGTGCCCGCCATCGTGCGCGAGGTCGACGACCTGGACTCGCTCGAGCAGGCGGTGGTGGAGAACCTGCACCGCCAGGACCTGAACCCGCTGGAGGAGGCCGCGGCGTACCAGCAGCTCATCGAGGACTTCGACCTGACCCAGGAGCGGCTGGCCGAGCGGGTGGGCAAGAGCCGCTCGGCGGTGGCCAACACCCTGCGCCTGTTCCAGCTGCCGCCGAGCATCCAGAAGCTCGTGGCGGAGGACCAGCTGACCGCCGGCCACGCCCGGGCCCTGCTCGGCACCCCGGATCGGGCGTTCCAGGAGGGCCTGGCCAAGCGGGCCGTGGCCCAGGGGCTGTCGGTGCGCGAGGTCGAGGACGCGGTCCGCCGCCGCGAGGCCGACCAGGACGACGACGAGTCGACGCCGGCGCCCACGGCACTGCGCCCGGCCGGCCTGCTCGAGCTCGAGGAGCTCCTGGCCAACCACCTCGACACCCGGGTGTCGGTGAGCATGGGGACGCGCAAGGGCCGCGTCGTGATCGACTTCGCCACGCTGGAGGACCTCGAGCGGATCTACCGGGCCATGGTCCAGGGCCGCCCGGGCGATCCCGAGGACTGAGCCCTCGACCAATGATCGAGGGTTATCCCCTCGACCCCGCGCCCGCGCGTGAGGGTTTTCCACACCTGTGGCAAACCCTGTGGTCAACCTCCGGGCAGTTGCACCAGCAACGAGTGTTTACCCAGGTCAGCGCCAGTTTTCCGCCGTGCACAGCCTCCACCGGAGGGTTGGCCCTGTACAGCGCTGTCCATCCCTAAACGTCGAGCGGGGCGGCGACCCAACCGACCACGGCCCGTACGAGGGCGGCCACCAGGTCGGCGGCACCCTCCACGGCCAGACGGGCCTCGCCCAGCTCCACCTGCACGGCCGGCATGACGGTCTCGCGCAGTACGGGCAGCCGCATCCCGCTCACCGCGCAGGTGTCGCCGCCGAAGGTGGCGTCGAGCTCGTGGGCGGCCCGCTCGGCCAGCCGGCGCCCGCCGACCGACTCGAAGCCGGGGGAGCGGTAGAACGCGATCGTGCACGGCGGGCCGGGCCGCAGCGACAGGCCGAGGTAGGCCTCGGCCTCGAAGGCGTTGGCATCGGCGGCCAGCACCGAGCCGTCGGGGTGGTGGAGGGCCACGACGACCGCGCCCGCGTCCTGCAGCGCTCGGGCGAGGGCGGCGGCGAGGGCGTCGAGCCCGCCGAACTCGGCGACCACCACCCGCTGGCCCGCCAGGCCCCGCTGGGCCCGTCGCAGGCGCTCGCGCTCGCGCACCTCGGCCTCGGTCGGCGCCGCCGACGCCGCGCCCGCCGAGCCGGCGCCGGCCAGCCGTTCGAGCGCCGCCAGGGTGTCCGGGCCGCAGATCCCGTCGCTGGTCAGCCCGACGTTCTGCTGGAAGTCCTTGAGGGCCTTGGCGCTGTTGGCGCCGAAGAAGCCGTCGACCCGACCGGCGTCGAAGCCGAGCGCCCCCAGCCGCTGCTGGAGCTCGTGGACGTCGTCGCCCCGCAGCAGGGGCGTGCGGTGGTAGAGGAGGCGGTCGCCGAGCCGGTAGCCCGCCTCGACGAGCGCCGACCAGGTCTGCTGGCCGCAGACACCGTCGACGTGCAGGCCCCGCTGCGCCTGGAAGCGCGACACCGCGCCCTCGGTACCGGGGCCGTACGTCCCGGGCCCGTCCTCGCCGCAGTCGACGCCCAGCGCGACGAGCCGACCCTGGAGGTCGCGCACCGGTTCCCCGGTCGCGCCGGGACCGAACGGGAGACCCTGGATCACCGGCCGGAGGTTACCGGCGGCGCGACGAGTCCCCCCGCGGGCGGGGGGACTCGGGTGGATCTCGGTCGCCGGGGGGTGGCGGGCGGGGAGCCGCCCGCCGCTCAGCGGGGACGGATCAGATGAACTCCGAGAGCTCCTCGAGGAGCTGGCCCTTGCCCTTGGCGCCGACCAGGCGCTTCACCGGCTCGCCGTCCTTGAAGACGATGAGGGTCGGGATGCTCATGACCTGGTAGTTGCGGGCGGCGCCCGGGCTGTCGTCCACGTTCAGCTTGGCGATGGCGAGCTTGTCGCCGTGCTCGGAGGCGATCTCCTCGAGGATCGGGGCGATCATCTTGCACGGCCCGCACCACTCGGCCCAGAAGTCGACGAGGACCGGGCCGTCGGCGCTGCCGATCTCCTCGTTGAAGGTGGCGTCGGAGAGGGTGGAGATGCCTGCGGCCATGACGAGCCTTTCTGCGGTGTCGGGTGGGTCGTTCCCACCCTGATCTTCGCGTACCCCCAACCCGGCGGGCGCCGGCGGCATTCCCACGCCGCTCAGCGACGCTCCTCGACCGTGCGGTCGCCACGGTCGCCAGGGTCGGCGCCGCCGGTCGCCGGGGCGGGGGGCGGACGGCCGGGGCCGTGCAGGGTGAGGTGGGAGAGCTCGGTGTACATGCGGTGCGGGTCGGGCACGTGGTCGAGCGACGAGAGCGCCTGGTCCTGGCCGGCGGTCTCGATGACGAAGCGGCCGTAGCCGAGCACCCGTCCGAGGGGGGAGGTCTCGTAGGTCAGGTCGGTGATCTTGCGCAGGGGCATCGCGGCCAGGCGCCGGGTGACCAGGCCGGAGACCTCGAACACCCGCCAGTCGGTCACGTACAGCGTGTCGAAGCGCCAGTCGGCCAGCTTCCAGCCGAGCCGCAGCCACAGGTACATCACCCCGAGCCCGAACAGGCCGGTGACCTCGGTCGAGCCGGTCATGCCGAAGAAGATCGACAGCACCAGCAGGCTGCCGCCGGCCCAGGCGGCGGGGCGGATCAGGACGGCCCAGTGGCGCCGGGTCTCGTAGACGACCGTCTCGCCCTCGAGGAGGAACGCGTCCGAGGCGGCGGCGCCCACGCTCAGTTCAGGAGCTCCTTCAGGAACTCGATCACCCCGTCCCAGATGTCGGACACGACGCCGAGCGCCGAGCTGACCCAGTCGGCCGACTCCGAGGGGTGGGTGACGAGCAGGAAGAGGCCGACGCCCACCACGATCCCCGGTAGCAGCTTCTTCATGGTCGACTCCGGCGGGTCAGGGATCCCCGTGCTCGGGCGCGTACGCGGACGGGATCGACCCTAGCGGCGGGCCCTGGCGGACTCGGGGATGGTCCGGCCGGTGGCGGCCGCGGGGGCGGGTGGGCTCAGCCGGCGGCGTGGGCCATGGCCTCGAGCCAGCGCTCGGCGTCGATGGCGGCCTGGCAGCCCGAGCCGGCCGCGGTGATGGCCTGGCGGTAGGTGTGGTCCTGGACGTCGCCGCACGCGAACACCCCGTCGACGTTGGTGGCGGTGCCCGGCCCGGTGACCAGGTAGCCGCTGTCCTCCATGTCGAGCTGGCCCTTGAACAGGTCGGTGTTCGGCTGGTGGCCGATGGCCACGAACACGCCGGTCACGTCGAGGTCGGACACCTCGTCGGTGAGCACGTTGCGGACCTTCAGCTTCTCCACCGCGTGCTCGCCGACGATGTCGTCGACGACGTGGTTCCAGAGGAACTCGATCTTGGGGTTGGCCTGGGCCCGCTCCTGCATGATCTTCGACGCCCGCAGCTCGTCCCGACGGTGGATCAGGGTCACCTTGGTGGCGAACTTGGTCAGGAACAGCGCCTCCTCGAGGGCGGAGTCGCCGCCGCCGACCACGGCGATGTTGTGCTCGCGGAAGAAGAAGCCGTCGCAGGTGGCGCAGGTGGACAGGCCGTGGCCGAGCAGGCGCTCCTCGGCGGGCAGGCCCAGCATCAGCGCCTTCGCGCCGGTGGACACGATGACCGCCTCGGCCCGGTAGGTGGGCTCGTCGGCATCCGGGTCCCCGACCCAGACGCCGAAGGGACGGGCGGAGAGGTCGACCTTGGACACCTTCTCGGTGAGCAGGTCGGCGCCGAACCGGACGGCCTGCTCCCGGAAGCGGGCCATGAGGTCGGGGCCCATGATCCCCTCGGGGAAGCCGGGGAAGTTCTCCACCTCGGTGGTCAACATGAGCTGGCCACCGGGCTGGTCGCTCGTCGAGCTCGGCTCACCCTCGATGACGAGGGGGGCGAGGTTGGCCCGGGCGGTGTAGATGGCCGCGGTGAGGCCGGCGGGGCCCGAGCCGATGATGATCACGTTGCGCACGTCGGGACTGCTCATGGCAGGCGAAACCTCAGGTGGGGGTGGGCTATTCCGAGGCGTCGGCGGGCCCGTAGCGCTTGGACCACAGCCACGCACCGACGCCGACGAAGAGCAGGCCCACGATGCCGTGGGCCACCCAAACGCCGCCCGGCGCGTAGACGTCGATGAACCGGACCAGGCCCACGATGAACAGGATCAGGGCGGCGGTGCCGAGCATCGTGGCCAGGAAGCCGAACACGACCGCCCGGGCGAACCGGATGGCCGGCCCGGTGGTCTTCTCCCGGACCTGGTCGACCAGGTTGACGATCTGGTCGGTGGCCTTGGCCGGCCAGTCCTCGGCCGCCGGGGCGGCACCGGGCCCGGGGGTGCCGGTGGGTCGGGCCGCAGGGCCGAGGGGCTCGGTCATGGCGGCCAACCCTACCCACCCGGGCCCCGCCGGGGGAACGGCGGGAGCGGCGCCGCCGAGACCGCGGCGGCGTCGCCCCCACCCGATCAGTGCTCGAAGCGCACCCGGGGGAGGACCCGGTCGAGCCAGCTCGGGAGCCACCAGTTGCGGTCGCCGAGCAGGCCCATCAGGGACGGGACCAGCATCAAGCGCACCACGGTGGCGTCGAGCAGGACCGCCACCGCGAGCGTGACGCCGAGCTCGGTCGGCGGGATGGGGCCCGTCACCCCGAAGGCCACGAACACCACGATCATGATCAGCGCGGCGTTGGTGATGGGGCGACCGGTGCGGGCGATGCCCTCCCGGATCGCCAGCGCGGTGTCACCGGTGGCCTCGTAGCGCTCCGGGATCGCCGCCAGCAGGAACAGCTGGTAGTCCATCGAGAGCCCGAAGAGCAGGGCGAAGAAGAACAGCGGTGCCCATGCGTCGACGAAGCCCTGGTGGTCGACGCCGATGAGCCCGGCGCCGATCCCGTGCTGGAACACGATGGCGGCGAAGCTCACGGCGGACGCGGCCGCCGCGATCGTCGACGTCGCCCGCGCCGCCGGCGATGCCGGCCACGGCCAGGAGCAGGGGCAGGCCGGCGGCGACGGCCGAGCCGAAGGCGATGAACAGCAGGACCTCGACCCGGGCCCCCGCAGGCACGTCGAGGTCGGCCACGTGGTCGATCAGGGCGCCGGCGGACTCGGGCAGGTCGGCGTCCTCCTCGGCGGCGAGCCCCACCGGGATCAACACGGTGCGCCCGTCGGGGGACACGAGGCCGGACTCGGCGGGCTGGGCCAGGGGGTCGACGACGGTGGTGGCGCCGGAGGCGCCGTCCAGGTGGGCGACCACCGCCTGCACGCCGGCGGGGTCCCCGGCGACCGGTGCGTCCTGGTGGTACATGACGATCGCGGCCTCGGCGCCGAGCTGCGGGAAGTCCCGGCGGAGCTCGTCGCGCACCTCCTGGGCGGTCGAGCCCTGGGCCTCCCACCCGGCGCCCGACAGCGCGCCCGACGAGGTCACGGCGAGGGGAGCGGCGAGTAGGACCACCGCGAGCCACACGAGCATCACCGTGCGGCGCCGGCGGCCGGTGAAGCGCGCCAGCGCGCCGAACCAGCCGTGGCCCTGCACGTGCCCGTCGGAGGCCTCGGCCACCGCCTCGTCGGGAGGCCCGGTGGGCTCGGGAACGGGGGAGCGGCGGTCGGCGAGGACGGTCATGACGATCGCGCGTAGATACCCCTAGGGGTATCGGCAACCTGTACCCCCGGGGGTATTCGTCTACAGCTGCTGGACGGGGACCACCTGACGGCAGGCGTCGCCGTCGGCGCCCGGGGTGCTCGGATCGACGAACCAGAGCCGGCGGCCGGACCCGGGGGCGGCCTCGACGTACACGAGGCCCTCCTCGCCCTCGACCGTCGCCCGGCCGAGCAGGGTGGTGGGCACGGGGAAGTCGCCCTGGCAGACGGGGTCGTCACCGGCCGGCGCCGGCCGCGGATCGAGCACCAGCCGACCCCGGACCGCGGCGGCCAGGTCGCCGGACTTGGTGAACGTGCCGAGGTCGGGGAGGGAGGGGACGATCTCGCC
>JBGAOY010000013.1:0-72534 GCA_044221555.1 Acidimicrobiales bacterium | reverse complement strand
CTCCGCCCCGGCGGACGCCGATCCGGGCGCGGTGGTCGACGGGGCCTGGCCCCCCTCGCCGAGGCTGGACGAGTCGCCCTGCGCCTCGGGGAGGGCGGCGTCGCCGCCACCGTCGGTCGCGGCCGAGTCCGCCGCCTCCCTCGACTCCTCGGCGGTCGAGGCGGCCGTGTCGTCGCCCGAGCCGCTCTCACGGGCCACCCGGGCGAGGCCGGCGGCCACCGCGGCGACCAGCACCAGCGCGGCGGCCACCGAGAGGATCACGGTGCCGACCGGCCGGCGCCGGGCACGGGCGGCCGCCAGGTCGACGGGGGGCGGCGGGGGTGGGGGAGCGGGAGCGGGCGCCGGCGCGCTCGCGGTCGCCGGCGGGGTGAGCCGGCGGGCCTCGGCCAGCGCGGCGGCGAGGTGGGCCTCCCGGACGCGGGGGTCGACGAGGGGCACCGGCCCGCCCACCGCCCGGGCCACGACCCGGAGCCGCTCGAGGCGGGCGGCCAGGCGAGGGTCGGACGCGACCTGCTCGACCTCCGCAGGGGAGGCCTCGCCGTCCAGCACGGCGGAGACGAGCAGGTCGTCCGGCGTCGGGTCCACGTCGCTCATGGCTCCCTCCTCTGACGTTCGCCGGGGCCCTCCTGGTTCCCGGCCACGTCACCGGCCGGTGCGAGGTGGGCGGCGAGGGCGGCGCGACCCCTCGCGATCCGGGACCGCACCGTGCCCGGCGGGATACCGAGCGTCTCGGCGATCTCGGCGTAGTCCAGTTGGCAGAGGTCTCGCAGGACCACGGGGGCCCGGAACTCGACGGGCAGCGTGGCGAGGGCCTCGTCGACCTCGAGGCGACCGGCCACGGCGTCGTCCACCGCGGGGCCGGGGTCGGCGGACGGCCCGGCCCCCGGGGGCGAGCCGGCGGGGTCGGTGCGGTCGTCGCCGATCGCCTCGGTGGGGACCGGCCGGCGCCCGCGCCGGCGCAGCTCGTCGAGGCAGGCGTTGGTCGCCACGCGGTAGGACCACGTGCTGAACGCGGCGCGGCCGTCGAAGCGGGGCAGGCCCCGGACGATGGCGAGCACCGCCTCCTGGGTGGCGTCGTCGGCGTCGGCGGCGTTGCCGGCCAGCCGCCGGCAGATGGCGTGGATGCGGTCGTAGTGGCGGCGCAGGAGCGCGTCGAGCGCCGCGGTGTCGCCCGACTGGGCCGCCGCGATGAGGACGCCGTCGTCCGCGCTCGGGGTCACCGCTCAGGCAGCCGCCACGGTCACGTCGCCGATCTCGACCTTGCGACCGTCCGGGAGGCCGGTCACCCAGATCAGGACCGCGGCGCCGTCGGCCCCCCCGAGGTCGACCGTGGTCTCCGCCCCCATCGCCTGCCCGGTCGCGACGGGTGTTCCCCACCCCGCGAGGTCGGCGGCGGGCTCGGCGGCCACGTAGACGTCGGCGGTCCACCCGGGGGTGGCGGAGGTGACCGTGAGCGAAGCCAGCTCGGCGGCCCGGTCGAGCGTGAGCACCAGGCCCACGCCGTCCTTCAGGCCACCGAAGTCGGCCGAGTTGTAGGTCGACGTCACCCAGGCGGTGCCCGGGTCGTCGTCGATGGCCAGGGCGGCCGTGCTCTCGTTCTCCTCGCCGTCGTCGCCCTGCGGGTCGAACGACGTCGCGCCGGTGACGGCGACGGGCGTGTCGGAGGCCGCCGGCGCGCTCGTGGTCGTGGCGGACGGGTCGTCGTCGCCGCCGAACAGGCCGCCGTCCGCGAGGGTGTTGCCGATCAGCACGCCCGCCACCGCCAGCGCCAGGGCGATGAACACGACCACGAGCACGGGCATCAGGACCCGGCGCCGGGGCCGGCCCGCGCCCGGTGGGGCGGCCCCGCCGCCGGGTGGGCGGGCCGCCGCGCCCGCGGTGGCCCCGGCGGCCACCGGCGTGCCCGCCGGCGGGGTGCGGGTGGTGACGGCGGTGTTGTCCGCGTAGGAGACCGGCTCCGGCGGCCCGAGGTGGGCGGCCTGCAGCGCGGCGCGCAGCTCGGCCGCGCTCTGGTAGCGCTGCTCGGGGGCACGGGCCATTGCCCGCATGACCACGTCGTCGAGGTCGCGGGGGAGGTCGGCGGAGATCTGGCGGGGCCGGGGCGGGTCGCCGTGCAGCCGGGCGAGCGCGGTGGCGGCGTCGGTGTCGGCCTCGAACGGCGGCCGCCCGCACAGCATCTCGTAGAGCACGACGCCGAGGGAGTACACGTCGGTGCGGGCGTCGACCGGGCGGCCCTCCACCTGCTCGGGGGCCAGGTACTTGGCCGTCCCGAGCATCGTGCCCTCCTGGGTGTGGTCGCCGCCCTCCTCGAGCTTGGCGATGCCGAAGTCGGCCACCATGACCCGCTCGTCCTGGCAGAGCAGGATGTTGGCGGGCTTGATGTCGCGGTGCACCAGGCGGGACTGGTGGGCGACCGAGAGGGCGTCGGCGACGGCCACGCCGATGCGGACCGCCTCCGCGGGCGGGAGGTGGTGGCGGCGGTCGAGCTCCTGGCGCAGGGTCGTGCCCTCCACCAGCTCCATGACGATGGCCTCCATGCCGTCGCCGGAGTACGTGTCGTAGATCGAGACGATCGACGGGTGGGCGAGGCGGGCCGCGGCGATGGCCTCGCGCCGGAAGCGCTCGACGAAGGTGGTGTCGTCGGCCAGGTGGGCGTGGAGCAGCTTCACCGCGACCCGACGGTCGAGGACGAGGTCGGTGGCCTCCCAGACCTGGGCCATCCCGCCGGTGGCGATCAGGCGCTCCAGCCGGTACCGGCCGGCCAGCAGCGTGCCGGCGAGGTCGGCGCGCGCCGCGGGGCGCGACGGGGGAGGGGAGTCGGACACGACCCCCTGAGGCTAGCCAGCAGGGGGCCGGGCGCCGGGTTGCCCCGTGCGGGCCGTCCCCGGTCCCGGGGCCCGGCCGGGCCTTAGCGCTTCTCGCGGAAGCCGATGCCGATGACGCCCGGGCCGGCGTGGGTGCCGATCACCGGGCCGATCGTGCCGACGAAGAGGTCCTCGCGGGAGTACTTCGGGGCGAGCATGTCCACGAACTCGTCGAAGTCGGTGGCCAGGCCGTTCAGCACGCACAGGTCCTCGACGTCGTCGGCCAGGGCCCGGTCGCGCAGCCAGGCCAGGGCCTTCTTGCGGGTGCGCTGCTTCGAGGCCTCCTCGACGTGGCCGTGGCGGATCGACAGGATCGGCTTGATAGCCAACATGTTGCCGACGAGGGCCTGGGCGCCGCCGATGCGGCCGCCCTTCTTCAGGTTCTCGAGGGTGTTCAGCGCGCCGTAGATCTGGGTGCGCTCGGCCTTCTCGGTGAGGTCGGCGACGATCTCGTCCGCGCTCTTGCCCGCCTCTGCGGCCTGGGCCGCCTCGATGCAGGCGAGCCCGATGGCGCCGCTGACCGTCTGGGTGTCGATGACCCGGACGTCCACGTCGACGTTCTTGGCCGCCTGCTGGGCCGACTCCATGGTGGCGGAGAGGCCGGACGCCAGGTTGATGCAGATCACGGTGTCGGCGCCGGCCGCGGCCTGCTTCTCGAAGGCCTCCTGGAAGCGCCCGGGCGCGGGCGCCGAGGTCTCGGGGAGGGCGGCGTGGCTGGCCAGCTTGTCGTAGAAGGCGGTGACGTCGAGCTCGAAGCGGTCGACGTACTCCTCGTCCCCGAAGCGGATGTTGAGCGGCACGATCTCGATGCCGTAGCGCTCGACGAGGTCGTCGGGCAGGTCGCAGGCGCTGTCGGTGACGATGCGGATGGTCATGGTGGCGTGCGGCTCCTCGGTCGAACGGTGGCCCTTGGACCGCCGGGGTGGCGCGAACGTTACAAGTTGGCGTCGTCGGCGCCGGCGGCGTCGTGCTCCGCCGCCGCGACGGCCGCGGCGGCCTCGTCGGCGGCGACGAGCCCCCGGGCGCGGCGGACCTTGCGGAAGTGGCTGGCCCACCAGAGGGCGAGGAACAGGCCGGCGCCGACGGAGAGGAACAGCCCGACGCCCGAGACCGCGGTCGAGCGCACCGTGAAGCGCGAGCGCGAGACCAGCACGATCTCGTCGGGCGAGGTGATGGTGAGGCGCAGGGGGAAGGTGCCGGAGCTCCGTGCCCGCACGTCGACGTCGAGGGAGGTCACCGTGCTGGCCGGGAGGTGGACGATCACGGTGCCACCGTCGGGGAAGGTCAGCTTGTCGCTCTGGAAGCGCAGCCGGACCGTGACGTCGTACAGGTTCTCGTTCGAGAGGTTGAGGGGGATGCGGCCGTCGCGCGACGTCAGCGTGACGTTGCCGCTCCGGGGCGCCACGACGGACTCGGTGGCGTGGGTGATCTGGCGGCTGATGGCGTCGAGGTAGGCCTTGCGCTGGTCGCGGGCGAGGTCGGCCGAGCCCGAGACGAGCAGGCGCCGCTGCATCGACCCCACCACGGGGTTGTCCCGTCCCGCGAAGCTGGCGAAGCCCTCGACGGTGAGGCGGGTCAGGCGCAGGGCGTCGGGGTAGCTGCCGAGCGACACGGTCGTGGTCGGGGCGAGGGTGCGCACGAGGGGGTCGCCGTCGGGGTCGTCGGCCCCGCCGGCGGTGGCGGGCGGGACCTCCGCCAGCAGGTCGTCGACGCTCACGGCCCGGACGACCGAGGGCTGGGCGAGGGCGTCGAGCAGGGTGTCGAGGAAGGCGTCGGTGGGCTCCCAGGTGCGGGGGAGCACGAGGCTGACCCCGCGCTCCTGGGTGGGCTGGTCGAGCCAGACCACCGCGAGGTCGGCCAGCAGGTTCGACGCATCGAGCACCGGGTCCCCGGTCTCGTCCACGTGGGCGGCCAGGCCCGGGTCGGCGGCCAGCGCTCGAACCGGGCGGCCCTCACTGTCCTGGAGCCCGAAGGGCTGGGCGAGGGTGGTGGGGAACTGGTCGGTGTCGAGGGGGGCGAGGGCCTCGGCGGGGACCACCACCTGGTCGGTGCCCAGCTCCTCGAGGCGGGTCAGGGCCTCGGGGGTGAGGGTCGGCGCCGCCACCGCCGTGCGCCGGTCGGGGCGGTCGACCAGGTGCTCGGCCAGCGCCTGCTCGCCGGCGGTGGTCTGGCGGGCGAGGTCGTCCTCCAAGCCGGCGGTGACCCACGCGGCCACCTCCACCGGCACGTACTGGGACGCCACGACCTGGCGACCGGCGACCGCCCGGCGGAAGCGCGCGATCCGGGGCGTCCCCGACGCCGTCACCACGGTCTCGGGGGTGGGCACCACGGTGGCGGCCACGTCGGGGTGGGTGGTGAGTGCGTCGAGCAGGGCGCTCACCCGCCGGCCGGCGGCGCGGTCGACCCGGCGGGCCCCGTTGGGGCGGATGCCCGGGCCGCCGTCGACGGGCACCACCAGGGCGAGGCGCAGCGACGGCGCCTCGCTCTCGGCGGCGGGGAGGCGGACGAGGTGGGTGACGAGGCGGTCGAGCTCCTCCCCTCCGGGGCCGGCGAGGCGCACCTCGACCGGGTACACGCCGGCGCCGGACAGCTCGGCGTCGACCTCACCCGGCCCGGGCGAGCCGTCGGTCGCGACGCGCACGTCCACCGACGGGTCCTCGGTGTCCGCCACGGCCTCGGTCACCGGCGTGGCGATCTGGTCGCCGAGGGCGTTGCCCTGCACCTGCTGGGCGAACTCCGAGCGGGACCCCGCGGCCCCGTGGACCGTGGTGGTGACCGTGGCGCCCTCCGGCACCTCGCCCTCCACGTGCAGCCGGGCCGTGAAGGTGGCGCCCGGGTCGACCCAGGCGGTCTGGCGGTCGAGGCGTAGCTCGGCGCCGGGGTCGACCGGGGTCACCTGGGCACGGGTGCCGGTGGCGGCGAGGGCGCCGGCGGTGGGTGCCACCAGGGCGAGCGCGACCGCGACCAGCCCGGCCGCGAGCCGGGCGGCGCGACCTGCCCGGACGCTCATCCGGTTGCTCCGGGCAGCGGCCGGGCGCCTTCGCGCAGGTGCAGCGCGAGCACGGCCAGGCCGCCGGGTTGGCGCTCGAAGCCGGTCCGCTCGTAGAGGGCCAGGGCGCCGAGGTTGCGCTCCTGGGTGTTCACCATCACCCGGCGCACCCGCCGGCGCTCGAGCCACTGGAGCCCGTCGGCGAGCAGGGCGCGGCCGAGGCCCGACCGGTGGTGGTCGGGCGCCACCGCGAGGCGCTGGACGTAGCCGCGGTGCGACGCCCGCCCGACGACGCTGTAGCCGAGTACGGGACCGGCCTCGCCGTCGCCGGCGCCGACCGCCACCCGGAAGCGGGCCGACGGGGTCGCGTGGACCGCGTCCTGCAGGCCGGCCTCGTCGAGGCGCCAGAACGGCTCGAAGGCGAGGTGGTCCACCGCGAGCACGCCGGCGCGGTCGAGCGGGTGGGCCCGGCGCAGGGCCGTGCCCTCGGGCACCGTCGCGACCGGTGCGGGCGGCAGGTCGCGGGCGAGCAGGTGCAGGCGCTCGTGCACGTGGAAGCCGGCGGTCAGGAACGCGGCCTGGTCGAGCGGGGCGAGCGCGGCGGTGACGGCCGAGGCGTAGCCGCGGTCGGCGAGCACGGCGACCGCCCGGCGCACGTCGGCCACCGCGCACGGCACCCCGCCGTGCACGGGCGCCACCGAGGCCACCTCGGGGTGGCCCTGCCAGGGACCGATCCGCAGCGGCGAGCCCTCGCCGTGGAGGACCTCGGCCCGGTGCCGGTCCCGGGCCCGGGGGCCCCGGAGGCGGGACGCGGCGAGGCGGGACGGTGGGCGGGGCACGACCCCCTGAGGATAAGGGAGGGGCCGGAGGGCTGGGGGCCGGCCGGGGCGGCGGCGGTACCGTGGACGGACCATGACGGTGCTGTTCTCGACCCACCCGGCGTTCGCCGGCCACGACACCGGCGCCGGCCACCCCGAGCGCCCGGAGCGCCTCCAGGCGGTGCTCGACGGCGCCGCCACGGCCGGCCTGGGTGAGGCCCTCGTCGACCTCGAGCCCCGCCGGGCCACCCGGGCGGAGCTGGAGCGGGTGCACCCGCCCCGCTTCGTCGAGCGCATCGAGGTCTTCTGCGCCTCCGGGGGCGGCTACCTCGACGGGGACACCTGCGCGGTGCCCGAGTCGTGGGAGGCCGCCCTGCTGGCCGCCGGCGCCGGCCTGACCGCCATCGAGGCCCTCGACCGGGGCGAGGCCGAGAGCGCGTTCTGCGCGGTGCGCCCGCCGGGGCACCACGCCCGCCGCAGCCAGGCCATGGGGTTCTGCCTGTTCAACAACGTGGCCGTCGCCGCGGCGGCGTTGGCCGACCGGGGCGAGCGGGTCCTCGTGGTCGACTACGACGTCCACCACGGCAACGGCACCCAGGAGATCTTCTACGCCGACCCCCGCGTCCTCTACGTCTCGTTCCACGAGTGGCCGCTGTACCCGGGCACCGGCGCGCTCGAGGAGACCGGCGTCGGCGACGGCCGGGGCTACACCATCAACTTCCCGCTGCCCGCCGGCGCCACCGGCGACGTGCTGCGGGCCGGGATCGACGATGTGCTCGCGCCCGTCGTCGACGCGTGGGCGCCGACCTGGCTGCTGATCTCGGCGGGCTTCGACGCCCACCGCGACGACCCCCTCGCCGGGCTGAACCTGGCCGCCGGCGACTACGCCGACCTGACCGCCGCGCTGTTGGCCTTCGTCCCCGCCGGCCGCCGCCTCGTCTACCTGGAGGGCGGCTACGACCTCGGGGCCCTGTCGCGCTCGACGGCCGCCTGCCTCGGGGCGATGGCGGGTGTCGACGTCCGCCCCGAGCCCGCCACCTCCGGCGGCCCCGGCGCCACCGTGGTGCACGCCGTCGCGGAGCGACGCGCCCTCGACGCCGAGCGGGCCGCCGCCGACGACGGGAGCTGAGGGCGTGTCGATCCCCGAGCCGCTGCGGCCGGTGCTCGAGCCGGTGCTGGCCGACGTCCGTCCCCTCGCCGAGCGCTTCGCCGCCGCCGGCCACCGCCTCTACCTCGTCGGTGGCGTCGTGCGCGACCTGCTCCTCGGCGAGCCCCTGCCGGACCACGCCGACATCGACCTGACCACCGACGCCCGCCCCGACCAGACCAAGGCGATCGTGTCCGGCTGGGCGGACGCGATGTGGACCCAGGGGGAGCGCTTCGGCACCATCGGCATCAAGAAGGACGGGCGCGAGTTCGAGATCACGACCCACCGGGCGGAGGCCTACCGGCCGGACTCGCGCAAGCCCGAGGTCGAGTTCGCCGACGCCATCGAGGCCGACCTGTCCCGCCGCGACTTCACGGTCAACGCCATGGCCCTGTCGCTGCCCGAGCCCGAGCTCATCGACCCCTTCGACGGCATGGTCGACCTGCTCGTGCACCGGCGCCTGCGCACCCCCCTGTCGCCCGAGGAGTCCTTCACCGACGACCCGCTGCGGATGCTGCGGGCGGCCCGGTTCCTCAGCGGCTACGGCCTCGCCCCCGAGCCCGAGTTGGTGGCTGCGGTGAAGGCCCTCGCCCCCCGCCTCGAGATCGTGGCCCCCGAACGGCTCCGCCTCGAGCTCGACAAGCTCCTGGTGGTCGAGGACCCGTCCGCCGGCCTGTGGTTCCTCGTCGACACCGGGCTGGCCCAGGAGTTCCTGCCCGAGCTCCCCGGCCTGCGCCTCGAGCAGGACCCGATCCACCACCACAAGGACGTGCTCGCCCACACCATCGCGGTGGTGGCCAAGACCAAGCGGCTCGACGCCGAGGGCCGGCCCAACAAGCGGGTGCGCCTCGCCGCGCTGCTCCACGACGTGGGCAAGCCCAAGACCCGCTCGTTCGCCAACGGCGGCGTGAGCTTCCACCACCACGAGGTCGTGGGTGCCCGCATGGCCCGCGAGCGCCTCACCGCGCTGCGCTACCCCAACGACGAGATCGACGACATCGTCCAGCTCGTCTACCTGCACCTGCGCTTCCACACCTACGCCATGGGGTGGACCGACGCGGCCGTGCGCCGGTTCGTGCGCGACGCGGGCGACCTGCTCCCCGAGCTGATCGAGCTCACCCGCTGCGACTGCACCACGCGCAACCAGCGCAAGGCCGAGCGCCTGTCTCGGCGGATGGACGAGCTCGAGGAGCGCATCGCCGCGCTGGCCGAGCAGGAGGAGCTCGCGGCTCTGCGCCCCGACCTCGACGGCAAGCAGGTGATGGACCACCTCGGCATCGCGCCGGGCCGCGACGTTGGCCAGGCCCTCGACTTCCTGCTGCAGCTGCGCCTCGACGAGGGCCCCCTCGGCGAGGACGAGGCCTTCGCCCGCCTCGACGCCTGGTGGGCGGCGCGCACCGCCGAGGACACGCCGGCACCACCCCCCGGGTAGGGGCGGTCGGTGCCCGCCACCGACCCCGCCCGTCCCGCCGACGACCGCACCCCCACGCACGACCTGCCCCGGTCGGGCGCCTCGCTCTGGATCCACGGCCGCCCGCCCGCCCCGACCCACGCGTCCCTCGACGGCGACGCCACCACCGACGTGGTCGTGGTCGGCGCCGGGATGGCGGGCCTGACCGCGGCCGACGTGCTGAGCCGTGCGGGGGTCGAGGTCCGGGTGCTCGAGTCACGGCGCCTCGGCTCCGGGGCCACCGGCTTCACGACGGCGAAGATCTCGCTCCTGCAGGGATCGCGGCACCACACCATCGCCCACCGTCACGGCCCTGGCACCGTCGCGCACTACGTCGACGCCAACCGCGAGGGCGCCGATCACCTCCGGGGCCGCTTGGACGAGCTGGGCCTGCCCGTGGAGGAGCGGGACGCGGTGACGTACGCGATGGGCCGCGACGGCCTGCCGACCATCGAGGCCGAGCTCGAGGCCTCCCGGGCCGCCGGCGTCCCCGTGGAGCGAGCCCTGCAGCTCCCCGACCTGGGGGTCGCGGTGGCGGGCGCGGTGGTGCTCGCGGGCCAGGCCCAGTTCGACCCGGTGCCGTACCTCGCCGCGCTCGCCGACGCGGTGGCGGCCGCCGGTGGCCACGTGCACGAGGAGACCCGGGTCGTGGCCGTCGACCGCGACGCCCACGCCGGAGACGGCGCCCGCTTCGTCGTGCGCACCGACCGGGGCGACGTCCGGGCCCGCCACGTGCTCGTGTGCACCGGGATGCCGATGGTGGACCGCGGGCGGTACTTCGCCCGCCTCGGGCCGCTGCGCTCGTACTGCGTGGCCCTGCGCGTCGACGGCGGCCCGCCGCCCGACCTGCCGATGGCGATCAACGTCGACCCGCCCACCCGCTCCCTGCGCACGGCGCCGGACCCGGCGGGCGGTCCCGACCTGCTGCTCGTCGGCGGCGAGGGCCACACCGTCGGCCGCGAGCCCGACACGGTGGCGCGCTACGAGGCCCTCGTCGCGTGGGCCGAGGCCCACTACCCCGTCAGGGAGGTGGCCTGGCGGTGGTCGACCCAGGACTACGAGTCGGTCGACGAGCTCCCCTACGTGGGCGGCGGCGGCACCCTGCCCGACGGGATGCTGGTCGCCACCGGCTTCGCCAAGTGGGGCATGACGAACGGGGCCGCGGCGGGCCTCGCCCTCGCGGACGACGTGCTGGCCCGTCCCCTCCGCTCCTGGCGCGGCGTGTTCGACGCGGGGCGCGGCGACCTCGGACGGTCCGCAGCCCGCCTGGTCGAGCTGAACGCCAAGGTCGCCTACCGGTTCATCGCCGACCGGGTGGCCACCCTGCGGCCCGATGGCGCGCCGGAACGGGAGGGCGCGGCGAAGTTGAGCGCGCTGGGCCGCACCGGGCGCTCGTGCGTGGACGGCGAGGCGCACGAGGTCTCGGCGGTGTGCCCCCACCTCGGCGGCGTGCTGGCGTGGAACCCGGCCGAGCGCTCGTGGGACTGCCCCCTGCACGGCTCGCGCTTCGGGTGCGACGGGCCGGTGCTGCAGGGCCCGGCGGTCACCGACCTGCGCCGTCGGGGCGGCTGACGGCGCCGGCGGGCGTGTTCAGCTCGCGACGGCGAGGGTGAGGGCGGGTGCGACCGGGTCGCCGTCGGCGGTGGGCCGCAGCGACGACGCGTCGCGCGCCCACGCGTCGAGGACGTGGCCGCTGAAGCGGGCCTCGACCGCGGTCAGCGCCGCCGCCCCGAACAGCACGTCCGACGCCAGGTGGGGCTCGTCGTCGACGAGGGCCTGGGCCAGGTCGTGGGCCGCGACGTGCTGGTGGTGGGCGTCGGCCTCGACGTGCACGTCGTAGAACCGTGTGCCGCCGACGCCGAGGCGGCGCAGGCCCGCCGCGTACCGACCCATGGGGCCGACCGACGTCATCTCGAACAGCGCGAGGTGGCCGACGAGGGCGCCCCGCAGGCGGCGCTGGCGGCCGAGCAGTGAGATGAGGTTCGTCGTGGCCAGCGTGACCCCGGGCAGGTGGTCGAGGTAGCGGCCGTAGGTCGGGTCGAGGTCCAGCGCCGCCATGGTGTCGGCGAACAGCTCGGCGTGGCTCTCGCCGGGGACGCCGGCGCCGTACTCATCGGTCTGGATCTCCACGAGGGCGGCCTTGGCCCGGCCGCTGAGGCGGGGCAGTGCCCAGCTGTGGGGGTCGGCCTCCTTGCGCTGGTAGGCGGAGCGGTGCACCGCCAGCTCGCGCACCTGCTCGAGGGAGGCCTGCGCCGCCACGTGGGCCGACAGCGACGGGCCGCCGTCGGCCGTGGCCAGGTCCCACAGGGCCCGCTCGACGTGGTCGGGGGCGACCGGGCGGGGCCGGTGCTCGGCCCGCAACGCCGCCTCGAAGGCGTCCTCGAGCGCCGTCGTCAGCGCGGTGGTGGACGGGTGGCGCTCCCAGCGCTCGTCGACCCCGGCGAAGCCCCGGTAGTGCAGCTCGTTGCAGCAGTAGAGCGCGAGCTGCAGGTCCTCGTCGGTGCGGGGGTCGCCGTCGCCGTCGCCGTCGGCGTCGGGGAGGTCGAGGGCCGTGGGCGGCGGCGTGGCGCGCCAGGCGGTGAGGAGCGCCTCGGTCAACGGGCCTCGGGGCGCGGGCAGGGGCGGGGGTGGGTCCGCTCGCATGGGGGATCCCTTCCCCCCGGTCGGGGCGGTGATGCCCGGTGACGACGGGGTGACTACGAGCGGAGGCGCCGGGGTAGTGGGCGGCCGTGCGACCGAGCCGCCAGGGGGCGGGCCGCTCGGGGGCCGCGGCCCCCGGTGCCGTGGCGCTCGTCGTCGCCTCGGCGCTCACCCTCGGTGCGTGCACCGCCTGGGTGGGGCCGACGCGGACCTTCGCCGACTACGAGGCGAAGGCGGGCGCGACCGCCGGCGCGGCGCTCAGCGCGGTGCAGACCGCTCGCCTCGTGGTGGACGGTTCCCGCCACGACCGGATGCTCGGTCCGTACACCTCCCGCGTGCTGGCGGAGTCCGAAGGCGCGGCCGCAGGGGCGCAGCTCGACCGGGCGGCCGGCGTGCCGCCGTCGCGCGGGGGCCACCCGATCTAGGAAACCGGGCGGGGGCCGTCCGCCCGCCGGGGTGGGTGCGGCGAGGGGCGCCGCGAGGGAGCGGTCAGGCGTCGTCGGAGGCGGCGCCGAGCAGGGCCTTCACCTCGCCGGCGGGCCCGATCAGGACGCGGCCGTCGAGGCCGTGGGCGTGGAGCCGGTCGCGGATCCGGTCGGGGACCGACTGCAGCTCGAGCACGCCGTCGAGCGCCGCGGCCGCCTCGGCGACCCGCCACAGCGCGGCCAGGCCCAGCAGGTCGATGCCGGTGGTCCCCGACAGGTCGAGGGCGATGCGCTCGAGCCCCCGCCAGGACTCGAGCAGCAGGATCTCGCCGAAGTGGATGGCGGCCTCACCGGCGAAGTCGCCGGTGAGGGTGGCCAGGAAGTCGTCGTCCGACCAGGCGCACACCACATCGAGCTCGTGTCGGGGGGCCATGGCCCCTCCGTACCCCTTGGTCGGGGCGGTCAGACGCCCGGCCGGCCGCCGCCGTCCCGCGTCAGTCGAGCTGGCCCTCGCCCTTCACCGCGGCGCCGCGCTCGATGGCGTCGTCGTAGGCCTGCGCGACCGCGGGGTCCACCTCGGTGGGGGCGGCGGCCTCCTCCGCGGGGGTGGGCATGCGGTCGGCGTCGTGGGAGGCCGTCGCGTCGGCCTCGTCGGCGCGGATGGTCGCGTCGGTGACGTCGGCGTCGGCGGTGCGGCCGTGGGCCTGGTCGAGGTGGTCCTGCTCGCTCATGGATCGGCTCCTTGGGTGGCGGCGCATCGGTCGGCCGCGCGGTCGGTGGTCGGCCCGCGCCCCTACCCTGGTCGCCTCGGCCGTAGACGGGCCGCGGTTCTGCCCGGTCCGTCGGAGGGGAAGGGAAGGTGAGGAACACCGACCCGATCCGCGCCACGGCACCGATCCGGTCGACCGACGACACCATGCGACGCCACCAGATCCCCAGGGGAGCACCCAGATGACCGACGGCCGCCTCACCATCGACGCCCAACCCGCAGGCGGTGGCACCCTGCTCGTCCTCGAGGGCGAGGTGGATCCGCACACCACCGAGCAGCTGGACCACGCCGTGGACGGCGCGCTCGCCTCGACCACCGAGCTCGTGCTGGAGCTGAGTGGCGTCACCTTCATCGACTCGGCCGGGCTGCGCTCGCTGATCCGGGCCCAGCGCCGGGCCGAGGAGGCGGGCGGCTCCCTGGTGCTGCGCTCCCCGCGGCCGTCGACCCTCCGGGTCCTCGAGATCACGGGCCTGACCGACGAGCTCACCGTCGAGCCGGCCACCGACCCCGCCTGAACCCGGCGGAGCTCCGGCCGGCCGCCCGCCGCCCGCCGGGCACGACCCGGCCGCTCGTCGGACGCGAGGGGCGGGTGGCGCGCTCAGCGGCCCTGCGCCGTGAGCCGCTCGGGGGACAGCTCGAACCAGACCGTCTTGCCCTGGTCGTGGACGGACACCCCCCAGTCGTCGGCGAGGGCGTGGACGATGCGCAGCCCCCGGCCCGACGGGGCGCCGCGGGACTGCCGGGTGGACCACGACGGCCCGGGGTGGATGCCGTCGGGGACGCCGTCGGTCACCGCCACCGCGAGGGTGTCGCCGTCGTAGCCGACCGCGACACCGACCGGGGTGCCGGCGTGCAGCACCCCGTTCGTGACCAGCTCGCTCACGAGGAGCAGGGCGACGTCGCCGACCTCGCCGTCACCGAGGCCGGCGCACCCCCAGCGCACGAGGTGCTCCCGGAGGAAGCTCCGCGCCGCGCCCGGGCTGCGCCGGTCGGCGGGGAAGCTCACCCAGGCCGTGTAGGCCGCGGGGCTCGGATCGGTCATGGTCATCGCGCTCATGTCGCTCGCCGTGTGTCGTCACGCTCACGGAGTGCGTACCCAACGGCGGCCCGGCCCTGAACCGTTGCCGCCGGGTTGCGCGCCCCCGACTCAGGGAAGCTGGTGCTGGAGCTGCTCGCGCAGGTCGAGCAACGTCCGCCGCAGGACGCGCGACAGGTACGACTGGCTCACGCCGACCTTGGCCGCGATCTCGGGCTGGGTCATGTTGTCGAAGAACCGCATCTCGATGATCTGGCGGTCCCGCTCCGAGAGGTTGGCGAGCAGGCCCTGGATGAGGTCGCGGCGGTCGATGTGGTCGTAGCCACCCTCGTCGCTGGCCAGGACGCGGTCGCCGAGCGAGCCCCCCTCGTCCTCGCTGTCGCCGGTGCGGGCCCGGTCGAGGCTGGCGGCCTGGTGGGCGCCGCTGGCCTCGAGGGCCTCGAGCACGTCGTCCTGGGAGACCTCGGCGAAGCGGGCCAGCTCGCGCACGGTCGGCGAGCGGCCGAGGGTCTGTGCCATCTCCTCCTGCGCCCGGCGCAGGGTGAGGTGCAGCTCCTGCACCCGCCGGGGCGGGCGGATGGACCAGGTGCGGTCCCGGAAGAAGCGCTTCAGCTCACCCTCGATGGTGCGGCCGGCGAAGGTCGAGAACTCGACGCCGCGCGCCGGGTCGAAGCGCTCCGCGGCCCGCACGATCGAGAGCAGCGACACCTGGAGGAGGTCGTCGTGGTGGACCCCGCGACGCTCGTAGCGGCGCACGTAGTAGTCGGCGATGTGGCGGTGGGCCTCGACGATCCGGTTGCGGACCTCCCGGTCCCCGGTGCGCTGGTACTCCTCGAACCAGCGCGCCGTGTCGGCGCGGAGGGTCTCGGTGTCAGGCATCGTCGCTGCTGGAGCCATCGGCGGGGGTCGGGGCCTTCTCGATCGAGAACCGGCGCCGCCCCTCGCCGCCGTCGACCGTGAAGTGGTCGGTGGTCAGCTCCAGCAGTTCGAGGGCCAAGGGGTCGAGCGGTTCCAGGGGGGCCGTGCTCGCGCACGAGCCCTGCACGAACAGCGCGACGCCGTCCTGGGCGAACTCGAGCTCGAGCGTCTCGCCGGGCGCGCCGGCGATGAGCGCGGCGGTGAGCTCGTCCACCGCGATGCGCAAGTCTTCGATGTCGTCGAGGGGCCAGTCGAGGTCGGCGGCCAGGCTCGATGCGGTCAGGCGGGCCAGTCGCAACGACGACGGCACCGCGGGGACCACCAGCTTCGCGCTCGACATCCGACCCTCGCCCATGATCAGCGCCATTCCTCTTCTCTACCCATTGGTGACGGGAGTATGCCGGGGGTGACGGCGTCACGGTCACCGGGTGGCTGCGGTCGGCCCTCCGGGTCGCTCAGGCCAGGCGGCGGATCAGGAGCTGGCAGACGTCGTCGCGACCCTCGTGGCCGCCGGCGACCACCTCCATGAGGCGGTCGCAGAGCCGGGCGGTCGGCGCCGCGGCCAGTTCGTCGAGGGCCCGCACCAGGGCGGCCAGGCCCTCGTCGATGTCCTCCCCGCGGCGCTCGACGAGGCCGTCGGTGTAGAGCAGCAGCCCCTCCCCGGCGCCGAGGACCCGCTGCACCTCGGGGTAGGCGGCGTGGGGGCGGAAGCCGAGGAGCGGCCCCCGCTGGTCCGCCCGGTCGAGCAGGACCGCGTTCCCGTCGGGGCCGAAGACCGCCGGCGCCGGGTGGCCCGCCGACGCCCAGCGGCACCGCCCGTCGGCGAGGTCGAGGATGCCGAACACGACGGTGGCGTAGTGCTCGGTGTCGAGTTGGCAGAGGTAGCGGTTGAGGCGGCCCATCACCTCGGCGGGGGACGGGTCCTCGGACACGAACGCGCGCTTGGCGTTGCGCAGCTGCGCCATGAGCGCGGCGGCCTCGACGCCGTGCCCCGACACGTCACCCACCGCGAAGGCGAGGTGGCCGGGGTCGAGCAGGTAGGCGTCGTACCAGTCACCGCCGACGGCCAGGTCGGCCGAGGCGGGGGTGTAGCAGGCGTCGAGCTCGAAGCCCGGCACCTCGGGCAGCTCGTGCGGCAGCATCGCGTCCTGCAGGGCGTCGACGTTGCGGCGCACCCGCAGTCGCTGGAGCTCGGAGACGAACAGCTCGGCCCGGGTGGCCTCCAGCTCCCGCTGGGCCCGGGCGTCGGCCTCCGCCCGGATACGTGCCTCGACCGCCTCATCGCGCTGGCGCAGCGCCGCTTCGAGGCTGGTGACGAGGAGGCCGACGGTGCCGGCGGCCACGACGAAGCCGGTGAGGCCCCAGTACTCGGTGCCGCTCGGCCCGGCGAAGCTCTGGGGGTCGCCGCCGACCGTGTACCAGACGCCCACGGTGGTGCAGACGAGGGCGACGACCATGGCCCAGACCCCGCCCACGAGGGCGGCGGCGACGACCAGCACGAGGTACCAGACCGCAGGCCGGAAGTTGATGGGTTCGTCGGGGACGGCCAGCAGGAGGGTGAGGGCGAGCGCGCCGAGCGAGCCCAGGAGGACCCCGGCGATGCGGCGGCGGGCCCAGTCGGCGGAGGCCATCACCTCGAGCCGCCCTCCGTCGGGGCGGGATCCCGCCGTTGGTCCCCCCACCATGGGGGGGATGCTACCGCTGCTCCCCTGCGCACTGCCGGGCCGCCCGTCATCGCGATCGGCGGCTCAGGCCGCTCCGGCCACCGGGGCGGGCTCGGTGTCGGGCGGCGTCTCCCGCCCCGGGTCGGGGGCCGGTGCCGGGTCCGGGATGATCGGCGCCGGGTTCGGGTTCGGGTCGGGGTCCGGGATGATCGGCGCCGGGTCCGGGTTGGGATTCGGGTCCGGGATCACGATCGTCGGCTCGGGCTCGGTGCCCGGGCCCGGACCAGGCAGGACGGTCGCCCGCTCGGTGCCTCGCGCGTCGGCGGTGAGGTGGGTGGTGGGCATGGCCGCTCCCCGGGTCGGTGACGTCGTGCCCGGGGCGCGCCCAAAACGCCGACCGCCAGCGCTCTCAAGGGACGGGACCACTGGGCGGTAGCGGTCCCGCCCCATGACAACGCTGGCGGTGGCTGGTGGTGGTGCTTGCCGAGCACCGATGTCCTACCCCGCCGCCCCGGCGGTAGAACCCGACCGCGAGGAATTTATCCTGTTGCGCCGTTCTGCGGCCAGACGGCGCGGGTAAGCACCGTTCAGTCCGGCACCCCGACCCTCCGGACACTGGAGCGTCCCCCATGTACTTCCTCCTCTGGCTGCTCGCCGTGGTGCTCGTGATCTCCGGCATCATGGCGATCGTCCGGCGCCAGGTGCTCTGGGGCGTCGTCCTGATCATCGTCGGGCTGCTCGTGGGCCCCGGCGGCGTCAGCATCTTCGGATGACCGGCCGCTAGCCCGGATGGGCGGCGGGACGATCGATCACATGGGAGCGCACCACCGGGAGGCGACCCTGCAGGTGCCGGCCGCGCCCCAGAGCGCGGGCAGCGCGCGGCGCTTCGTCCAGGCGCAGCTCGACGACTGGGGCCTCGAGGTCGACGGCGACGGCGTGGTCCTGATGGTCAGCGAGCTCGTGACCAACGCCGGTCTGCACGCCAACAGCGACGCCACCGTGCGCCTCGTCGACCAGGGCGACTGCCTGCGGGTCGAGGTGACCGACGCCAGCACCACGCCCGTCGAGGTGCGCTCGCACCGGACGGGCGCGGAGACGGGCCGCGGCCTGCGGATCGTGGACGCCCTCGCGGCCCGGTGGGGCGTGGACGCGCTCCCCGGTGGCAAGACGGTCTGGTTCGAGGTGGTCGTCCAGCCCGAGCGCGCCGGACGCCGGGGCTAGATCCCCCTCAGATCCCTTCCTTGCGCCCCCGCAGGACGAGCGTGGGTGGTGCCCAGCGCAGGAGCTCGGTCCACTGCGGGCCGCGCGGGCTGGCGGTGCCGGCGGCCGGCTCGAGCAGCGCGTCCAGCCGGAACTTGGCCCGGTGCATGGCGGTGAACACCTCGCTGGGCGCCCAGGTCCGCGTCGCCGGCGTCGTCCCGGTCGCCTCGCCGGGGACCCCCCCGGTCGGCGGCGCGCCCTCGTGCCGGCCGCTCGTGCCCGGGTAGGGGTGGGCGACGAGCACGGGGTCGTCGGGCAGCCGGGGCGGCCGGTCGGCGTCGAGCATGGCGTGGGCGGGGTGCGGGAGCGACAGGACGAGGGCGCCGTCGGCCTTCAGGACGCGGTGCACCTGGCGGAAGACCCGGTTGAGGTCGTCCACGCCGGCGAGCGTGTAGATGCTGAGGACGAGATCGAACGACTCCCCGGGGAGGAAGGCCAGGCCCGCCAGGTCGGCCTTGCGGAACTCGGCCTTGGCCTCGGCCTCCTCGCAGGCGGCACGGCCGCGGTCGAGGCGCTCCTGGTCGGGGTCGACCACGACCACCTTCGCGCCCTGCTGGGCGAGCGCGATGGAGGCGGAGGGTCGGTGGAGCCCGAGGACCAACACCCGCTTGTCGGCCACCGAGCCGAGCAGCCGGAGGGCGTCCTCGTCGGGGATCTCCGGGCCGTAGCGCACGACCTCGCGCGGGGGAGGGGGATCGGACGCCTGGGCCATCCCCGCATTGTGACCCATCGGGCGGCGCCGGGCGTGGTGCGCCGGGAGCGCCCCGAGGTCGCCGCCGGGCCGCGTTCAGTCGACGGCGACGAGCTCCTCGCGGCCCCGCTTGGCCCGGTAGAGGGCCTGGTCGGCCTGCTCGAGGGTGGCGGGGCCCGTCCCGTCCGCCGGGCAGGCGGCGAAGCCGGCCGAGTAGGCGACGAGCGGGTCGCTCTCGCGCCACGCGGCGGCGAGGCGGTCGAGCAGGCGCCGGGCGCCGTCCTCGCCCCCACCCCGCAGGACCACCGCGAACTCGTCCCCGCCGAAGCGGCTGACGCAGTCGCCGGTGCGGCAGGACCGCTGCAGGCAGTCGGCCATGGTGACGAGGACGTCGTCGCCGAGGCCGTGCCCGTAGCGGTCGTTGACCGCCTTGAAGCCGTCGAGGTCGATCATCACCACGGCGTCGCCGGCCGACGCCGCGGCGAGGGCGCGGGCGAAGGTGCGGCGGTTGGCGAGCCCGGTCAGCGGCTCGCGCTCGGCCTCGTCAGCGAGCCGGGCGGTCTCACGCAGGCGCTCGAGCACGAGGCCGGCCTCGGTGGAGAGCACCTCGACGGCGTCGCGCTCGAGGTCGTCGAGGTGGCGCACCGGGTGGCGCCAGCCCGTGACCACGGCGCCGAGGCACTCGCGGTGCCCGAGGAGGGGGATGAACAGCGCCGACACGAGGCCCGTGGTCTCGATGAGGCGGGGCGAGGTCACGTCGGAGGTGCGGGCGTCGGCGACGAAGAGCGCCTCGCGGCGCTGCACGGCGGCGGCGACGCCGCTGGGCTCGACCCGGACGTCGACGGCCATGGGGCCGTAGCCCACGACCGACTCGTTGCCGCTGACCTCGACGTAGCGGCCCGGGTCGTCCGGATCGGCGAGCAGGACCGCCACCAGGTCGGTGTGCAGGGTGTCGCCGACCGCTTCGACCACGACGTCGGTCGCCTCCCGCAGCGTCTCGGCCCGGGTGAGGCGGCGGGCGGCCTCGAGCAGGCGCACCATGGTGGCCCCGTCCCGGCGCTGCTGGGCGGCGGTGCGGCTCAGGGTCTCGGCGATGAGCACCGCCACCGCCAGCACGACGACGAAGTCGAGCCACGACGGGCTCGGCCACGTGCCGGCGGCGTAGCTGGCGACGGTGAACGGGGCGAGGGCGAAGGCGACGCCGGGCCGCTGGCTCAGGCCCACGAAGAGGTAGGTGAGGGCGTAGAGCACGACGTAGCGCTGCGTCGCACCCGGGGCGACCACGCCGGCGAGGCCGATCATGATCTGGCCGAGGACGGGGACGCCGATCAGCGCCCACCGGGGCAGTCGCTCCCACGGGAGCAGCGGCACGAGCAGGCCGACGACCACCGCCGCGAACCCGAAGCAGGCCACCACGATGGGGTCCTGCTCGGACGGGCTCGCGGCCTCGGTGACCACCACGATCAGGCCGCTGACGATGTACAGCAGGCGCGCGAGGCGGGCCGCCTCGCGCGTCGTGCGCACTCGCCACCGGCTCCACCGCATGATTGGCTGCATCGGCCGCTCGACCGCCGGCGCAAAGCGCGATGGGACCGATGGACCATCCCGAATTCCAGATACCGCCGTTCGGCCTACGTCGAGGTGACCCTCGGGTTGCGCGACGGCACCGGCGCCGGGCCGTGCGGGTCGGTGCGGCGCAGCGTTCCGGGGAACGCCGCCGTCGGCGGGCTCAGCCGAGCTCGGGGCCGAGGATGCTGGCGAAGCAGAGCATCTCGCCGGGGTAGCCGCCGAGGTTCTGGACCAGGCCGAGTTTGCGGTCCTGCACCGTCGTGATCTGGCGGTCGGACGGCGCCTCCCCGCGGAACTGGAGCCAGTGCTCGAAGTGCATGCGCAGGCCCGAGGCGCCGACGGGGTGGCCGAAGGACTTGAGGCCGCCGTCGGGGTTGACCGGCAGGTCGCCCTCGAGGTCGAAGGTGCCGGCGAGCACCTCCTTCCAGGCGGTGCCGCGGTCGGCGAAGCCGAGGTCCTCCATGAGCACGAGCTCGGTGGGGGTGAAGCAGTCGTGCACCTCGGCCATGGCGATCTGGGCGCGTGGGTCGGTGACGCCGGCCTGGGCGTAGGCGTCGGTGACCGCCTGCACGACCTCGGGGAAGGTCGTGTAGTCGTACTCCGGGTCGGCGTTGCCGCTGCCGTTGCCGGCCACGAACGAGAGCGCCTTCACGTAGAGGGGCTTGTCGGTGTAGCGGTGGGCGTCCTCGGCCCGCACCACGATGGCGGCGGCGGCGCCGTCGGCCACGCCCGCGCAGTCGAACAGCCCGAGGCGGCCGGCGACCGGCGCGGCCGAGCAGATCGTCTCCACCGAGACCTCGCGGCGGAACTGGGCGCGGGGGTTGCGGGCGCCGTTGCGGTGGTTCTTGGCCGCGATGCGGGCGAGGACCTCGCGCAGCTCGGCGTCGGACACGCCGTACTTCTCGCCGTAGGCGGGGACGACGAGGCTGAACATGGCCGCCGCGGTCAGGGTGCGCTGGGTGCCGTCGGTGGGGATGGGCGGGGCGTTGAGGCCCTGG
Source organism: Acidimicrobiales bacterium (assembly GCA_044221555.1). Taxonomy (GTDB): domain Bacteria; phylum Actinomycetota; class Acidimicrobiia; order Acidimicrobiales; family DATDAH01; genus JAEUJM01. The sequence goes on along the minus strand of JBGAOY010000013.1, from coordinate 51,296 downwards.
TACCCGCCGTCCTTCACCTTCTCCACGCCGATGGCCATGGCCGAGTCGTAGGCGCCGGACGCCACGGCGTAGCAGGCGTTGCGCAGGGCCTCGGAGCCGGTGGCGCAGTAGTTCTCGAGGCGGGTCACGGGCTTGGCCCGGAGCTTGAGGGCCTGGGACAGGGCGATGCCGCTCATGGCGGTGGTGGCGGTCCCGAACCAGTAGGCGTCGACGTCGTCGGTGGTCACGCCGGCGCCGGCGAGGGCCTGGCCGGCGGCGTCGATGATCAGGTCGTCGGCGCTGCGGTCCCAGTGCTCGCCGAAGTCGGTGCACCCCATCGCCACGATCGCGACCCGATCCTTGATGCCATGGCTGCTCATGTCGGCTTCGTCCCTCCTTCGTCGGGACCCCTTCGGGATCCGGTTCGCCCGTGGCGCTGCTCCGCTCCGCTACGCAGCCTCACGACGTGGCCTCCCCGCTCGACGAACCGTCGCGGACCGGCCGCGCCTTCCAGAAGTAGTTGTGGACGCCGTCGCTCGTGGTGAGGCGGCGGAAGGTCATCTCCACCCGGTCGCCGATGGCGAGGGCGTCGGGGTCGACGTCGGTGAGCTCGACCGGGAAGCGGCCGCCGCCGTCGAAGTCGACCACCGCGAAGACGATGGGCGGGCTGGGGGAGTAGGCCAGGCGGTCGATGGTGAAGGTCACGATGGTCGCGGCCACGTCGGCCATCGGCGCGGGCGTGCCCGCGTCGAGGGTGCCGTCGGCGTAGGAGATCCGCGCCGGCGGGAGGCTCAGCGCGCCCGACGGGTCGCGGGAGCCGACGAAGCCGAACTTCCACTCCGACCGGCGGGCCGACGGCGGCGCCGCGGCGCGCTGCGGCTCGGGGCGGTTCGGCGGCTGCACCGCCACCTCGCCCCGCCAGGAGAGGAACGTGCCGTACGGGACGGGGGCGCCGGCGGCGACCTGGTCGTCGAGGGTGCGCTCGGGACTCCACCCGGCCACCGCGTCGGTGGCGCGGAACACGAACACGTCGGCCCCGTCGACCAGCGAGACCAGCGCGAGCACCTGACCGGGCTGCGCGCCCTCGAGCAGGTCGGCGAGGGCCAGGCCGGCGGCGGCCGCGCCCGGGTTGCCGATGGTGGCGCTGCGGTCGTCGAGCAGGACCCCCTCGCCGAGGCCGAGGGCCTTGCCCAGCCGGGCGATCGAGCGGGCGTGGGTGCCGACCACCGCGACCCGGGCGACCTGGTCGGCACCGAGCTCGACGGTCTTCAGGGCGAGGTCCCAGGCGTCTCGGCCGAGGGGCACGTACACGGACTCGCCGAAGCGCTCCTCCCAGACCTTCGAGCTCGCGTCGCCGGGGGTCCGCCAGCGGTCGAGGAACTCCTCGGTGAGCGACACCGAGGCGAGGTGCTCGGCCAGCAGCGGGCCGTCGGCGGCGTCGCCCATGAGCACCGCAGCGCCGGCGTCGCCACCCGCGGCCTCGTCGGGGCTGGTCGGGGCGCCCGAGCGGAGGTCGCCGGCCACCACGAGCGTCGGCGTGCGCCCCTCGAGGGCGGATCGCAGGGCGCCCACGCCCGAGCGGCACGAGCCGACGGCGTCGTGGGCTGCCGCGGTGCGGTCCAGCCGCAGCGCGGCGTGGACCGCGGTGGCGTTGGTCTTGTCGAGGTAGGGCGGGGCGGTGGTGGCGAACACCACGCCGGCCGGGGCCACGGCGTCGCCGTCGGCCAGGGCCGCGGCCCGGCGCAGCGCCAAGCGGCCGGCCTCGACCGCGAGGGTGGTGGCGTCCTCGTCGTAGGAGGCGACCGTGCGCCGGCCCCGACCCCCGCCCTTGCCGAAGGTGGCCTTGACCTCAGCCCGGTCCAGCCGGCGGTAGGGCACGTAGGCGGCGGCGCTCAGGATCCCTCGCATCGCGCGGGAGTGTACGGGCGGCCCTCCGGGACGACGAAACGGCGGCAGGACCGTTGGGTAACGTCACCGCCCGTGCCCAGGGTGGTCGCCGCAGCGGCGGTGCTGGTGGCCGCGGTGCTGGTGGCGGGCTGCGGCGGCGGAGATGACGGCGCCGCGCCCGCGGCCACGTCGCCGAGCACGGCGGTCCCACCCGATGCGGCCGGCGCGGTCGCCGCGCCCCGTGACCCGGCCTGCGACGGCCCCGCCGAACCGGTGGCGCTCGGCGAGGACCTCGTGGCCGTGCGCGAGGCGGTCACCGCCGAAGCCGACCTGCCCGCCGCCGAGCCGTACGACGCCGCCGTGCGCCGCTGCGACCTCGTGGGGGCGACCACCGCGGTCGTGCCCGCCGGCTGGGACGACCAGCTGCCCCGGCCTGGCGACCTGCCGAGGGCCGGCTTCACCATCGGTCCCGACTTCGGCCCGCGCGTCGAGACCGACCCGGTGGTCGTGGTGGGCGCCGCCCGGTTCGTGGGTGACCCGCCCGCGGCGAGCTTCGTGAACGAGAACAACGCGCAGGGCTCCCTCGAGAGCGGCACCCGGTCGCCGCGGGCGGGCCGTGCCATCCCGGAGGGCTGCCGGGCCCTCGACGCCCTCGCCTTCGCCACCGGGGACGGCGCGCTGCGCGGCGAGGTCCAGCCCTACGTCGACTGCGACGGTGAGGCCCGGGTGTGGCTGGTCGCGGCCGCCTTCCCGACCGACGGCGGGCAGTACCAGGGCGAGCTCCTCGGCCAGGCCCTGACCACCGCCGACCTCGACGCCGCCCTCGCCGCGCTCGCGTCGTTGACGGTGGACCCGGCCCACGTGCCGCCCAAGGAGCTGCCCCCGCTGCCGGAGGTGCCGACGTGAGCCGGCGGCGCCACCCCGTCCTCGGTGTCGCGCTCGCGCTCGCGCTGGCCGCCACCGGCGCGGCGTGCGGCGGCGGATCGGACGACGTCGCGGGCGCCGGCCCGGACCGTCCCAACGTGCTGTTCGTGCTCACCGACGACATGGCGGTCGACGACCTCGCGGCGATGCCCCACGTGCGGTCGTGGCTCGGCGACGCCGGCACCACCTTCACCCGCGCCTACGTCAGCGTGTCGCTCTGCTGCCCGTCCCGGGTGACCATGCTCCGCGGCCAGTACGCCCACAACACCGGGGTGCAGAGCAACGAGGGCACCAACGGCGGGTTCCCGGTGGCCCACGCGCTCGGGGTGGAGTCGTCGACGGTGGCGACCTGGCTCGACGCCGCCGGCTACCGCACGGCGCTGCTCGGCAAGTACCTGAACCACTACCCCCGCGGTGCCGGGCTCACCTACGTGCCACCGGGCTGGGACACCTGGTCGAGCCCGGTCGACGGCTCCACCGAGGCCGGGTACGACTACACCCTCAACGAGGACGGCCGCCTCGTCCGCTACGGCGACGCCCCCGAGGACCACTCGGCCCACGTCCTCGTGCAGCAGGCCGCCGACGTCGCCGCCGACGCGGACGCCGCCGGCGAGCCCTTCTTCACCTGGTTGTCGGTGGACGCCCCCCACGAGCCGGCCACGCCGGGGCCGGGCGACGAGGACGCCTACGCCGACGCCACTGCGCCCCGCGGCGGCAGCTTCGACGAGGTGGACCCCTCGGCCCCCGCCTGGGTGTCGGGCCTGCCGCCCCTCACCGACGAGCAACAGGCCGAGATCGACGACCGCTACCGGAACCGGCTGGCGTCGCTGCGCACGCTCGATCGGGAGCTCGACGGCCTGTTCCGGGGCCTCGACGAGTCGGGCCAGCTCGACGACACGTACGTGGTCTTCACCTCCGACAACGGCTTCCACCTCGGCCAGCACCGCCTGAAGGCCGGCAAGCAGTCGGCCTACGAGGAGGACATCCGGGTGCCGCTGCTCGTGCGGGGCCCGGGGGTGGCCGCGGGGGCGACGTCCGACGCGCTGGTGGGCAACGTCGACCTGCCCCCGACCTTCGCGGCGCTGGCGGGGGCGGACGCGCCCGACTTCGTCGACGGCCGCGACCTCTCGGACCTCTGGCTCGGCCGGGCCGAGGGATCGGGTCGGAGAGCGCTGCTGCTCGAGCACTGGCCGCCGTTGGCGCCGGGCTACGTGCCGCCGCCCGCCACGGACGGCGCCGGCGCCGCGCCCCCCACCACCGCGACGACGCTGCCCGGCGACGTCGACGTCGCCCCGCTCGTCGGCGACACCGACGGCCACGAGTCCCGGGGCGAGGGCCCGACGCCGCCGCAGTTCTCGGGCGTGCGCACGGGTCGGTACACCTACGTCGCCTACGTCACCGGCGAGGTGGAGCTCTACGACGTGGTCGCGGACCCCGAGCAGCGCCACAACCTGGCGGCCACCGCCGACCCGGCGCTGCTCGACCGGCTCGCCCGGCTGACCGAGCAGCTCGCGGCGTGCGCCGGCCCCACCTGCCGGGAGCTCGAAGGGGCGGACGTCCCGTGAGGGTGCCCGGCCGCGGGGCGGTGCTGGCGCTGGCCCTCCTCCTCGTCGGGGGACTGCTCGCGGTGGTGATCGCCATCGCGGAGGACGACGACGGCGGCGGCGGTCGCGGCGTGGGCGTCCCCGCGACGAGCGCGGCGGTCGCGGTCGACGCCGGTGGCGGCCCGTGGGCGGTGGCCGCCCGCACGCCGGTGGCGCCCGATCCCGGCGATCTGCTCGCCGCCTTCGGCGCGGTGTGGACCACCCACCACGGCACCGGCACGGTCACCCGCCTCGACCCCGACGGCACGGCCCACGCCGTGGCGGTGGGGGAGGGCCCCGTGGCCCTCGCCGCCGGGGACGACGCGGTGTGGGTGGCCGACCGGGCCGGCGACGCGCTCGTTCGTCTCGACCCCGACGACGGCGGGGTGCGGGCCACGGTGCCCCTCGGCGGCGCGCCGGCCGACGTCGTGGTCGCCGGTGGGTCGGTCTGGGCCAGCGTCCCCGACCGGGGCACGGTCGCACGGGTCGACGCCCGTCGCAACGAGGCCCTCGAGCCCGTCGCCGTCGGGTCGTCGCCCGGGTCGCTGCTGGCCGCCGGCGGCGGCGTCTGGGTGGCCGATGCCGCCGACGACACGGTGACCCGGCTCGACCCGGCGCGCGGCGAGGTCACCGACACGATCGACGTGGGCCGGTCCCCGCTGGCCCTGGCGGCCACGGACCAGGCCGTCTGGGTGGCGAACCACGAGGACGACTCGGTCACGCCCGTCCCCCTGGACGCGGCCCCAGGTGCACTCTCGGCCGGGGATCCGGTGGGCAGCGGCGGCGCCCGACCGGTGGCGTTGCTGGCCGCATCGGGCTCGGTGTGGGCCGCGAACTACGCGTCCCACACGGTCGGGAGGATCGACCCCGTCGCCGGTCGCCTCGTCACCGCCTACGACGTGGGCGACCAACCGGCGGCCCTGGCGGAGGCCGGTGGGGCGGTCTGGTCGGCCGACTCCGGGTCGGACCGGGTGACGAGGATCGACCCGGCCAGCGACTGGGGCGAGCTCGTCGCCCTCCCGGTCGGGCCCGGGCCCGGCGCCCTCGCGGTGACCGACGAGGGCCTGTGGGTCGCCGAGTACCAGGGCGCCGCGGTCGCCCGCATCGACGTGGGGACGCCGCCGCTGACGACGGCGGCGGTGGCGGTCGGCGACTCGCCGGCGGCCGCGCTCGCCACCACCGACGCGGTCTGGGTGGCCGACTTCGGTGACGACACCGTCACCCGGCTCCGCGCCGACGGCGGCGAGGTCACGGCCACCACCGAGGTCGGTCGGGGCCCGGGCGCCCTGGCCGAGGCGGGCGGCGCGGTCTGGGTCGCGGCCTACGAGGACGACCGCCTCGACCGCCTCGACCCCGGCACGGGCGAGGTGACCGCCGAGGTCACGGTGGGCGACGGGCCGGTGGCCCTCGCCGCTGACGACGCCGGGGCCCTGTGGTCGGTGGGCAGCCTGGCGGGCACGGTGAGCCGGGTCGACCCGGCGACCGCGACGGTGACGGCCACCGTGCGGGTCGACGCCGCGCCCGTCGCGATCGCCGCCGGCGCCGGATGGGTCTGGGTCGTCGGCTACGGCGGTACGGTCTCGCGCATCGACCCCGCCACCGCCTCCGTCACCGCCACGACGACCGTCGGCGGCCAGCCCCGCGGCCTCGCGGTCGCCGACGACGCGGTCTGGGTCACCGACCGCACCGGCGGCCAGGTCCTCCGCCTCGACCCCGCCACCGCCGCGGTGGTCGACCGGGTGGGCACCGGCGCCGATCCGGTCGCCGTCGCCGTCGACGAGGAGCAGGACCTCGTGTGGGTCCTGAACCGGGGCGACGGCACCGTCAGCCGGGTCGATCCCGCCACCGGCCGAGCGCAGGCCACCCGCGTCGGCGCCCTGCCGAGCGCGCTGGCCGTCGGCGCCGGCCGGGTGTGGGTGGCCGGCGGCGCCACCGCCTCGGTGAGCGTGATCGACGCCGTCACCGGCGTGGCCCGCACCACGGCCGTCGGCGAGGCCCCGACCGCGCTGGCCGTCCTCGCCGCGACGGACGGCTCCGGCCGGGCCGTGGTCGCGGACAGCGGCTCGCACGCGGTGACGGTCGTGACCGCCGGCGCCCTCGACGCGGGGTCGCCGTCGTGACCGCCGGCGTGGGGCCACTGGCGGGGGTCCGCGTCCTCGCCGCCGAGCAGATGCAGGCCCTGCCTTACGGCACCCAGCTCCTCAGCCGCCTCGGCGCGGAGGTGGTCAAGGTCGAGCACCCCACCCTCGGCGAATCGGGCCGGGGCGCCCACCCCGCCATGGCCGACCCCTGGGGTCGCCCGGTCGGCGCCACGTTCCTGCGCAACAACCTGGCCAAGCGCAGCGTCGGCATCGACCTGAAGGCGCCCGAGGGCCGGGACCTGTTCCTCGACCTCGTCCCCCACTTCGACGTGGTCGCCGAGAACTTCAAGGCCGGGACCATGGACCGCCTCGGCCTGTCCTACGCCGAGGTCTCCGCCCGCCACCCGGGCGTGATCTACGTCTCGGTCTCGGGCTTCGGCAACGCCCCCAACGCCGACGGCGAGCACAGCCCCTACCGCGACCAGCCCGCCTACGCCTCGGTGGTCGAGGCCATGTCCGGCGTCTACGAGTGGGCCCGCCGGCCGGGCGAGCCGCCCCGGCCGAACCCCGTCGGGGCGCTGGGCGACATCTCCTCGGCCCTCTTCGCGGTGATCGGCGTGCTCGCCGCGCTGCGCGAGCGGGACCGCACCGGACTCGGCCAGCAGGTCGACGTGGCCATGCTCGACGCCCTGCTGTCGATGACCGACGTGGTCACCAACATGTGGTCGCTCGGCATCCGGCCGGAGAGCCCGATGCACCTGATCCTCGACGCGTTCGCCGCGTCCGACGGCTTCGTCGTCGTCCAGATCGTCCGCGAGCACCAGTTCGAGCGCCTCGCCGACCTCGTCGGCCACCCCGAGTGGGTCGGCGAGGAGCGCTTCGCCACCCGGGCGGGCTGGGTCGTGCACCTCGAGGACACCATCCGCCCCGCCCTCGAGGCCTGGCTCTCGACGCGCACGAGGGCGGAGGCCACGGCCGCGCTCGGTGCCGCCGGGATCGCCGCGGGCAGCTGCTACACCGCCCCCGAGGTCATCGAGGACGAGCACACCGCCGTGCGCCGCATGCTGGTGGAGATGGAGCGCATCGACGGGGTGCCCGAGCCGGTGCTCATCCCCGGCAACCCGGTGAAGCTGTCGAACCTGGCGGACCCGGCCGACCCCGTCGGCGCCCGCATCCCGTGGGTGGGCGAGCACACCGCCGAGGTCCTGCAGGCCGAGCTCGGCCTGGACGCCGCCGCCCTCGGGCGCCTCGCCGAGGCCGGGGTGATCTCTCGGGTGGACGGCGAGCCCGGCGAGCCCGCCGAGCCGGTGGCCCCGTGACCCCGCAGCGCCGCGACGAGTCCGACCGGGGCTGGGTCGTCTGGGTGATCGTGGGCACGATCACGCTGGTCCTCTGCGTCGCGGTGATCGTCGTGGTCGGTGGCGGCGACGGGGACGACACCGCGGTCGACGGCCCGGTCGACGGTCAGGCGGTCTACGAGCAGAGCTGCGCGAACTGCCACGCGATCGACGGCGCGGGCGCCATCGGCCCCAAGCTCGCCGACGGCCGGGTGGCCCGCCGCTACCCGGACATCGCCGACCAGATCGAGATCATCGAGAACGGCCGCCCCGACACCGGGATGCCGCCGTTCGGCGCCGAGCTCAGCGACGAGCAGATCGAGGCCGTCGCGCAGTACGTCCGCAGCCTCTGAGGACCGCGGGCGCCGCCGACCGCGGGCGGCCAGCGCCGCGGGGCCGCCGGCCCTAGGATCGCCGCCGCAACCGAGCCGAGGAGCGGGGCATGCGTCGAGTCGTCGTGGCAGCGTTGGTGGGGGTCCTGGCCGTGGTGTCGGCCGCTCCGGGGGCGTCGGCGGCGCCGCCGCGGGAGGACGCCATCGGCGACGCGGTGCCCAAGGGCGACATCGTCACGGGCACCTACAGCGCCAACTTCACGGACATCTTCCTCACCGGCTTCAAGGGCCGGGTCACGCTGCGCCAGGGGACCGACCCCGCGACCGCGGCGGCGTGGAACAGCCCGCAGACCCGCCTCGTGGTGCAGCTCGACACCACGAACACCCACACCGGCCCCGACGTGCAGGTGGTGGCCCACAAGGTGGAGGGCGTCTTCACCGCCGAGGTGACCGATCTCCTCTCGGCGGTCCCCGGGCCGCTCACCTGCGGCGCCACGGCGTCGTTCACCGCCCCCAACATCTACAAGGTCTTCGTCCCGTCGGACTGCCTGGACACCGACATCACCTCGGTCCGGGCCCGGTTCCGCATGTTCTTCGACACGCCGCCGGCGGGGGGCAGCGTCAGCGTCGACAAGTCGCCGAACACCGGCTGGGGCTCGAGGCTGCAGGCGGCGCCCTGAGGCCGACCTACCCCCTCGTTCGGGGGTGGGTTACAACTTGACATGATTTGTCGCATCTGGCACCTTGGGGCTCGTTCCGACGACCCCTTCGTGAGGTATGCAGATGCGACGACTCCTGGCCGCCGCCCTCGTGGCCGCCACCGCCTTCGGCTTCACCCTGGCCCCGTCCGCCGCCGTCTCGGCGACCGATCCGACCGGCGACGCCGTACGGCCGCAGGGCGACATCGGCCGCTACGTGGTGCGGCTCGACTCGGCCTCCGACCGCTACGTCGTGAAGGTCGCCGTGGCCCGTGGCGTCGACCCGGTGACCACGAAGTCCTGGCGGGGCACCAACACCGCCATCCGGATCTACTGGGACACGAGCCCGCTCCCCGGTGAGGAGTTCCTCACCACCCTCCACACCGTCGGCAGCCCCGCGGTGTTCACCGGCGAGACCACCGCCAACCTGCCGATCGACCTGTTGAACGACCAGGGCATCGCCATCCCCTCGGGCCTCGACTGCACGGCCACGGCGCCCACCGGCACCGGCGGCACCATCCAGTACCTCGCCCCCAACACCTACAAGGTGCGGGTGCCGGTCTCCTGCCTGCCCGGCGCCGCCAGCGTCTCGGCCCGCATCGAGATGACCTTCGACCCCCGGCCCGCCGGCGGCACCGACACCGACAACGCCCCGAACAACGGCTACGTCGACCTGCCCGCCGCCTGAGGTCGGCTGATCGCGTCGGGCGGGAGGCGTCCCGCCCCCCCCCCCCCCCCCCGCCACAGCGACGTGCCCGGCCCCGGACCGCCCCCGGGGCCGGGCACCCGCGCGTTGCCTCGGCCCTCCTTCGTCGGGCCCCCTTCGGGATCCGGTTCGTCGGCGGCGCTGCGGCTCCGCTCCCATTGCTTTGGCCCTCCTTCGTCGGGCCCCCTTCGGGATCCGGTTCGTCGGTGGCGCTGCTCCGCTCCCGTTGCTTTGGCCCTCCTTCGTCGGGCCCCCTTCGGGATCCGGTTCGTCGGTGGCGCTGCTCCGCTCCCGTTGCTTCGGCCCTCCTTCGTCGGGCCCCCTTCGGGATCCGGTTCGTCGGCGGCGCTGCTCCGCTCCCGTTGCTTCGGCCCTCCTTCGTCGGGCCCCTTCGGGATCCGGTTCGTCGGCGGCGCTGCTCCGCTCCGCTCCGCAGCCTCACGAGATCGGGTCACGGCTTTGCCGGCGTCGGCGTTGACCGGTCGTCGTCCCGCTCCATAGGCTCGATCTGACGACCCGTCAGATCTTGGCGGGGCGGATCGACCGGCGGGGCGACGGCCCCGGGGAGCCCTCATGGATTTCGAGTTCAGCGACGAGCAGCAGACCTTCGTGAAGGACGTCGAGCGCTTCCTCGACGAGCACGACGACCCGGAGATCTTCGACGTCACCCGGGAGAACATGGCCCAGATCGTCGACACCCCCAAGCGCCGGGCGTTCATGGCCGAGGTCGGCGAGCAGGGGTGGCTCGGCATCACCTGGCCCAAGGAGTACGGCGGCCAGGAGGGCGAGGGCGTCTACGAGTACCTGCTCAACGAGCAGCTCGCCGGCCGCGGCGGCCCCCAGATCGGCAAGGGCGTCGGCATCATCGGCAAGACCCTGATCCACCACGGCTCCGAGAAGCTCAAGGCCGAGTTCCTCCCCAAGATCCTGCGCAACGAGGTCGAATTCGCGGTCGGCTACAGCGAGCCCGACGCGGGCTCCGACGCCGCCTCGATGAAGCTCAAGGCCACCAAGGACGGCGACGGCTGGCGCCTCAACGGCCAGAAGGTCTGGACCACCTCGGCCCACTTCGCCGAGTGGTACTGGCTCGGGGCCCGCACCGACCCCGACGACAAGCACGGGGGCATCACCCTCTTCCTCGTCCCCCTCGACCAGCCCGGCATCACCATCAAGGGCATGTGGACCATGGGCGACGAGCGCACCAACGAGGTGTTCATCGACGACGTGTTCGTCCACGACGACTACGTCGTCGGCGAGGTCGGCAAGGGCTTCCAGTACATCTCCCAGGCGCTCGACCTCGAGCGCTTCACCATGTTCACGTTCTCGCCCATCAAGCAGCGCCTCGACCTGCTCGTCGAGTACGTGCGCACCACCGTGCGCGACGGCCAGCCGCTGAAGGACGACCCGGTCATCCGCCAGCGCATCGCCCGTCTGGTGGCCGATGCGGAGACCGCCCGCGTCCTCGGCCTGCGCTTCGTGGCCGAGTCGATGAAGGGCGGCGCGCCGCCCACGACCCACGCGTCGGAGTACAAGCTCTTCGCCACCGAGCTCTCGAAGCGCCTCGCGTCCGAGTCCATGGACATCGCCGGCCCCGGCAGCGCCCTGCGGGTGCGCACCGAGGAGGCGCCCATGGCCGGCCGGGCCGAGTCGACCTACCGCTACACGGTGATCGACACCATCGGCGGCGGCACGTCCGAGGTGCAGAAGAACATCATCGCCCGGCGCAAGCTCGGCCTCCCCAAGAACTTCTAGTGGGTTCCGACCAGCCCCCCATCCGTTCTGGGTACAGGAATCCGTCGTGAGCGTCCTGTTCGTGTACCCAGAACGAGAGCGGGTGGGTGCGGTCCCATGCTGAACGGGGTCACGGTCCTCGACCTGTCCACGGTCGGGCCCGCCGCCCGCGCCGCCCGCATGCTCGCGGACTACGGCGCCCGGGTGATCAAGGTGGGGGCGCCCGCGGCGGCCGGCAGCGTCCAGATCGAGCCCCCCTTCTTCGCCTACGGCGGGCACCGGGGCATGGAGCGGGTGCGCCTCGACCTGAAGTCCGACGACGGGAAAGCGGCCTTCCTGCGCCTGGCCGCCGACGCCGACGTCGTCATCGAGAGCTTCCGGCCCGGCGTGGTCGACCGTCTCGGCGTGGGCTACGAGGCGGTGAAGGCCGTGAACCCCGGCGTCGTCTACTGCGCCACCAGCGGCTACGGGCAGACGGGCCCCAAGTCGCAGTGGGCCGGCCACGACGTCAACTACCTCGCCGCCGGCGGCTACTTCGCCTGCGCCGGCCGAGGAGGGGACGGCGAGCTCACCCTGCCCGGCGCCACCGTGGCCGACATCGCCGCGGGCGGCATGCAGGCGGTGATCGCGATCCTCGCCGCCCTGGTCGGGCGAGCCGACACCGGCGAGGGCGCCTACCTCGACGTCTCGGTGGCCGACGGTGTGGTGGGCATGCTCGCCCTGCTCATCGACGAGCACCTCGCCACGGGTGTCGTGCCCGAGCCCGGTCACGACATCCTCACCGGCCGCTACGCCTGCTACGGCCTCTACCGCTGCGCCGACGGGAAGTGGCTCTCGGTGGGGGCGATCGAGCCCAAGTTCTACGCCAACCTCTGCCGCCTCCTCGGCTGCGAGCAGTGGACCGCACACCAGCTCGACGACGCCGTGCAGGACCAGATCCGCGCCGACTTCGCCGCCGCCTTCGCCACCCGCACCCGTGACGAGTGGGTCGCCGAGCTCGGCCCCGCCGACACCTGCGTGGCCCCGGTCAACGGCATCGACGAGGTGGTGGCCGACGCCCAGGTCCTCGCCCGCGGCGACGTGGTCCAGGCCGTCCGCCCGAGCGGCGAGACATTCCGCCAGGTCGCCGCGGTCTGGGCCGGCGCCCCCCGCCCCGATCGGGTCGAGGTTCGCGACCCCGGCTTCGACGACAGCGACGCCCTGCTCGGTTGAACCGCCCCGGCCATCGCCGGTTGAGCCTTGCGCCTGACCGGTCAGTTGGGGACACTGTCGTCCTGGTCGGACGGCCTGGTGAAGCGAGTCGAGAGGCAGAGCAGGGCGGATGAAGCGGAGGGTGATCGCGGTCGCGGTGGCGCTGTCGACGCTGACGCTGACGCTGGTGGTGGGCAGCGCCGGCTCGGCGCCGGCAGGCGCGCTGGTGGGGCCGGTGGCGTCGGCGGTCGACGTCGTCAGTGGGCCGCAGGCGGGCTCCACCTGCGCCCGCTTCGACGACGGCACCCTGAAGTGCTGGGGCTACAACGTCTTCGGGCAGCTCGGCTACGGCGACACCGCCCACCGGGGCGACGGCGCCGGCGAGATGGGCGACGCCCTTCCGGCGGTCGACCTCGGGACGGGCCGTACCGTGGTCGACGCCGCCGTCGGCGATCTGGACACGTGTGCCGTGCTCGACGACGGGCAGGTCAAGTGCTGGGGCTGGAACGCCTACGGCCAGCTCGGCCTGGGCGACACCGCCAACCGGGGCGACGGCCCGGGGGAGATGGGCGATGCCCTGCCGGCCATCGCCCTCGGCACCGGCCGGACCGCGACGGCCGTGGCGGTGGGGCAGGGGTTCGCCTGCGCCCTCCTCGACAGCGGGGCGGTGAAGTGCTGGGGCAGGAACGACCTGGGCCAGCTCGGCCTGGGTGACGCCTTCGTCCGGGGAGCCAACCCCGGCGACATGGGTGACGCCCTGCCGTCCGTGGACCTGGGGCCGGGCCGCACCGCGGTGTCCATCGCCGCCGGCCCCCTCCACACGTGCGCCCTCCTCGACAACGGTGCGCTCAAGTGCTGGGGCTACAACGGGAACGGGCAATTGGGGTTGGGCGACACCGCCAACCGTGGTGACGGCCCGGGGGAGATGGGTGCGGCGCTGCCCGCCATCGCGTTGGGCACGGGGCGGACCGCCCACAGCCTCGCCCTGGGAAGCTTCTCCACCTGCGCGCTGCTGGACGACGCCACGGTGAAGTGCTGGGGAGCGAACGACTTCGGCCAGCTCGGCAACGGGTCCGGCTCCAGCGCCGCCATCGGCGACGGTCCCGGGGAGATGGGCGACAGCCTGGCGGCGGTGCAACTGGGCACGGGACGGACGACCATCGAGCTGGCGGCGGGCCTCGCCCACGTCTGTGCCCGCCTCGACAACGGCGCGGTGAAGTGCTGGGGCCGGGGCAACCACGGCCAGCTGGGCAACGGGAGCCCCTCCGACGTGGGCCGATTCGCCGTCCAGATGGGCGACAACCTGGCGGCGGCGGACCTCGGCACTGGGCGGACCGCGGTCGGCCTCGCCGCCGGAAACGACTACAGCTGCGCCCGCCTCGACGACGGCACGTTGAAGTGCTGGGGTGGCAACGACTTCGGCCAGCTCGGGCTGGGCGACACGACCTCGCGCGGTCGGTTCCCGGGCGAGATGGGCGATGCCCTTCCGGCGGCAGACTTCGGCCACCTGGCGCCGGCGCCGGCGATGACGGTGACCACGACGGCCGACGAGTCGTCGGTGCCGGCGGGCACCCCGATCCACTTCCATGTCACGCTGACGAACACGGGCAACGTCGCGCTGACGGGGGTCTCGGTCAGCGACGCGAACGCGCCGGCGTGCGCGGGGCCGCAGGCGGATCTGGCGGTGGGCGCGTCGCGCACGGTCGATTGCACGTACACGCCGACGGTGGACGACCTCGGTACCCGATCCAACACGGCCGTCGGGGACGCCGTCGAGGTGGAGCCGGTGACGTCGAGCGCGGTGGACGTGTCGGTGACGATCCCGGCGGGCCAGGGGGTGGTCAAGGGCCGGGTGACGGCGCAGATCTTCGGGAACCCGGTGTCGGGGGTGTTGGTGGCGGGTTTGGACCCGGCGGATGCGTCGGTGGTGGGGTTGGACGTCACCGACGCCGCCGGTGACTACGCGATGTTGGTGCCGGCGGGGTCGGTGTGGTTGTACCGGGCGGACCCGGCGCAGGGTCACATCGCGGGGTTCCATTCGACGACGCCGACGGTGGTGGCCGAGGGGGCGTCGGTGACGGTGGACACGCAGTTGAACCGGGCGTTGGGGGGGATCGAGGGGCGGATCACCGACGCGGGTTCGGGGGACGGGGTGAGCGCGGGGTTGGCGTTGACGACGAACGCGGCGACGGGTCAGATGAGCATCGGGGCGGCGACGGACGCGCTCGGGTTCTACGTGATCCGCAACTTGCGGTCGGTGGGCTATCTGGTGACGCACCTGGACCTGGCGGGTGGTCATGCGCCGCGGTACCACAGCGGTGCGCCGGGTGGGTCGTCGTCGCCGGCGGGGGCGTCGACGGTGAACGTGGTGGGTGGGGCGTTGCAGGTGATCGGCACGTCGCCGTTGCCGGCACAGGCGGCGCCGGGTGGGGCGGCGCACGTGACGGGTTCGGTCACGGGGTCGGGCGGTGGCGGGTTGGCGAACGTGGCGGTGGTGGCGTTGAACGCCGGCGATTTCAGCTTCGAGGCGGGTGATGTGACCGACGGTGCCGGGGCCTACGACATCGAGGTGGATCCGGGCGCCTATCTGGTGGGGTTCGCGGACACCTCGGGTGGGTCGCAGTTCGAGTGGTATGCGGATCAGCCGGGCTCGGGTCTGGGGTCGGCGACGCCGGTGGCGGCGTCGGCGGGGTCCCCGGGGTTCGCCGACGCGGAGCTGGCGTCGAACCGGGGGACGGTCTCGGGGACGGTCACCGAGGACGGGACGGGTGACCCACTCGCCGGCGTGTGGGCCATCGCGATCGACAGTACGGGGTCGGTGGTGGCGGTGGACGAGAGCGCCGGTGACGGCACCTACTCGTTGGCGGAGGTGCCGGTGGGGGGTGTGCGGGTGCGGTTCTTCGACGTGACCGGTGGCCACGTGCCCGAGTACTGGGACGACCACGGCGGCTCGTCAGGCGCCGACGGGTACGCGGCGGCAACCGTGATCGCGGTCACCGGCGGCGCCACCCAGATCGCCGACGCCGCCCTAGCGGGCGGCGGCATCGGCTGACCGGGGGCGGGGTGGCAACTGACTGATCAGTCAGGCAGGGGCTTGCGAGTCGGCTAGGTTTTCCGCCGAGCATCGACCGTACGCGCGGCGCTGCTCGAGGAATGCACAGGTGGAGGCGGTTCGGGGCGCACGGTCGCGCCGACCGCAGGAGGGCGGATGGCGATGGCGATGGGTGAGACGACGCGTGCGACGGTCGGTGCGCGCCGACCGCGAGGTCTGGTGCTGCTTGCCACGATGGGGCTGCTGGCGGCGCTGACGGTGCTCGTGCCGGCCGCGGTCGCGCCCGTGGCGCCGGCGGCGGCCGACCCCGTCCAGACCGCGATGAGCTCGATCGCCAGCCGCGGCAACACGTCGTGCGGCGTGACCCGAGACGGCGGGGCCTACTGCTGGGGGGCCAACTCGGCAGGGCAGCTGGGCAACGGCACGACGGACGACATCGGGTCGCCGGTCGCCGTGTCCGGCCTGGGCAGCGGTGTCGCCGCAGTCTCCGAGGGCGACGGGCACTCGTGTGCCGTGACGGTGGCGGGCGCGGCCTCGTGCTGGGGCTCCAACGACAACGGCCAGCTGGGCAACGGGTCCACCACGAGCTCCACGGTGCCGGTGGCGGTCGCGGGCCTCGGCTCGGGTGTCGACGCGATCGCGGCCGGTGGGGCCTCGACCTGTGCGCTGTCCTCGACCGGAGCGGTGTCGTGTTGGGGTCAGAACAGCGCCGGGCAGCTGGGCAACGGGTCGACGACGCCGTCGACGACGCCGCTTCCGGTGACGGGGCTCGGCTCCGGCGTCACCGCGATCGCTGCAGGCGCGAACTTCGCCTGCGCGTTGAGCACGGGCGGGGCCGTCTCGTGCTGGGGCGGCAATGCGAGCGGGCAGCTCGGCAACGGCACGGCCACCTCGTCGTCGGTGCCCGTGTCGGTGACGGGCCTGGGCGCAGGCGTGGTCGCCATCGGCGCCGGCGCGTCCCACGCCTGCGCGGTGGTCGCCGGTGGTGCCCTGCACTGCTGGGGAGAGAACCTCAACGGCCAGCTCGGCGACGGCACGACGACGAACCGGAGCACACCGATGGCGGTGTCGGGCCTCGGTTCGGGTGTCGCCGCCGTGGCTCCCGGCGACACCCACTCCTGCGCGGTCACCCTCGCTGGTGCCGTGTGGTGCTGGGGGGCCAACCAGAAGGGGCAGCTGGGCGACGGCACGACCACGGACCGGACGGTGCCGGTGGCGGTGTCGGGCCTGAGCACCGGCACCACCGCGGTGTCGACCGGCTCCTCGTTCTCCTGTGCGCTCACCGCGGCCGGCGTCGCCCAGTGCTGGGGTGACCCGTCCAACGGCCGACTCGGCCGGCCCACCTCTCCGTTCGCGGTCGCTCCGCAGCCGGTGGTGGGCGCGGGGTCCGCGCTCACGACCGTGGCGGCGGGCGTCGAACACGCCTGTGGGATGACGACCGGCGACGCCGTGGTCTGTTGGGGCGACAACTCCGTCGGCCAGCTCGGCGACGGCGGCACCACGCGATCCACGGCGCCGGTCACCGTGACCGGGCTCGCCGACGACGCCATGTCGGTCGCCGTCGGGGGCGCCCACTCGTGCGCGGTCGTGAGCGGCGCGGCGTGGTGCTGGGGCTACGGCGAGGACGGGAGGCTGGGCAACGGCGGCACCGCCGACTCGGCGGTGCCGGTGCCGGTGACCGGCCTCGAGGCGGGCGTGGCCTCGATCAGCGCATCCTGGGGGGAGTCCTGTGCGGTGTCGACCGCCGGCGCGCTGTCGTGTTGGGGCGTGAACGGCAACGGCCAGCTGGGCGACGGCTCGACGTCGCCCTCGTCGGTGCCGGTGCCGGTGACCGGCCTCGGGTCCGGGGTCGTGGCCGTCACCATCGGCGCGGCCCACGCTTGCGCCCTGACCGACGTCGGCGGGGTGTGGTGCTGGGGCGGGGGCTTCTTCGGCCAGCTGGGCAACGGCGATACGTCCTCGTCGCCGGACCCGGTGCCGGTGACTGGCCTCGGGTCCGGTGTCACCGCCATCTCGGCCGGCTGGGGCCACACATGCGCGATCACCGCCGTCGGCGCTGCGGTGTGCTGGGGCGCCAACTTCTGGAACCAGCTCGGTGACGGTTCGGACAGCAGCTCGCCGACGCCGGTGGCGGTCACGGGTCTGACCGCTGGCGTGACGGGGGTGGCCGCGGGCACGGCCCACTCCTGCGCGATCGCCGCGGGTGTGCTCCGGTGCTGGGGGGCCAACGATTACGGGCAGCTCGGGAACGGGTCGGTCGACCCCGCCTCCACGCCCGGGCCGGGGATCGTGTTGCCGGGCGGGCAAGCGGCGGCCCAGGTCAGTGGGGGCAGCCGCTTCACGTGCGCCCGGTCCACGGTGGACGTCGTCTCCTGCTGGGGCACCAACGAATCGAGCCAGCTCGGCAGCCCCCCATCGGCGTGGGTGCCTGGTCCGGTCGACGGAGGGCTCACCTTCGGCCCGCTCGTCGCGAATCCGGCGTTGGAGGTGGTGAAGTCGGCGGATCAGTCGTCGGTGGTGGTGGGCGAGGTGATCGACCTGCACGTGACGGTGACCAACACGGGCAACGTGGCGTTGCACGACGTGACGGTCGACGACCCGAACGAGGCGGACTGCGAGGTGGCGCCGTTCGATCTGGCCGTGGGCGCGGCGCAGACCGTCGACTGCACGCACTTGGCGGTGGCCGGTGACGTGGGCACGTACTCGAACGTGGCCTCGGTGACCTCGGCGGAGGTGACGACGCCGGTGGCGTCGAACCCGGTGGAGGTCGCGGTGACGGCGGCGGCGCCGGGTTTGTCGATCGTGAAGTCGGCGGATGAGACCGAGGTGTCGCCGGGCGAGGCGATCCATTTCCATCTCGTGGTGACGAACACGGGGAACGTGGCGTTGCACGGCGTCGACGTCGCGGATGATGCGGCGCCGGACTGCGGTGACGACGCGGTGTTCGATCTGGCGGTGGGTGCCGACCAGACGATCGATTGCACCTACACGACGACGCTGGCCGACATCGGGACCTACGCGAACTCGGCGTCGGTGACCTCGGCCGAGACCGGCCCGCAGCGCTCGAACAAGGTCTCGGTGACGGTGGGCCCGGCGGTGGCGGTGGAGCTGTCCGCGGTGCAGCCGTCGGTGCCGGCGGGTGACGTGATCGATTATCGGGTGAGGGTCGAGAACCTGTCGGCGTTGACGTTGTCGGACCTGGCGGTGGCCGGGATCGGCGCGCCGGGTTGTGACCCGGTGCCGCCGCTCGCTCCGGCCGCCACGGCGACGGTGGACTGCGCCTACCGGACGTCGGTGGGCGATCTCGGCACCCGGACCGCCACCGCAGCGGTGGGGTCGCCGTCGTTGCCGCCGGTGCTGTCGAACTCGGTGTCGGTGGAGGTGACGGTCCCGGCCGGGTCGGGTCTGGTGACGGGCACGGTGACCGAGTCGGGGTCGGGTTCGCCGGTGGCGAAGGCGACGGTGGCGTTGCTGTCGACCGCCGACTACTCGCCGGTGGCGTTGGCGACCGCAGACAGGTCGGGGGCGTTCACCGCGGTCGCGCCGGCGGGGTCGTACCTGGTGTACGTGTTGGACACCAGCGGTGCGCACGCGAGCAGGTTCCACGGTGCGCCCAGCGTGGTGACGGTCACCGCGGGCGGCACGGTCACGGCGGACACGGCGTTGGTGTCGGTCCGCGGCGACATCGCCGGCACGGTGAGCTCCGATGGCGGCGGCCCGCTGGCGGGGGCGCTGGCCATCAGCGTCGACCTGGCGTCGGGTGGGCCCGCCGCGGGTGACCTCACCGGCGTCGACGGTTCGTACGTGATCGCGGGAGTGGCGCCGGGCCCGCGGCTGATGGAGTTCGTGGACCTCGACGGGGCGCACGCGCCCGAGTTCTTCGACGATGCGCCGACCCCGGCGGGAGCGTCGATCCTGTCGGTGGTCGGTGCGGGCACGGTGACCGCGGATGCGGGGTTGGCGCCGCAGACCGCGCCGACCGGCGGCGCCCACCTGGTCGGCGAGATCACCTCGAGCGCCGGTGGCCGTGGGCTGGCCGGTGTGGCGGTGATGGCGGTGCGGACGTCGGACTTCTCCGTCGGTGGCGGGGGTCTCACCGACGCGAACGGCGCGTACGACATCGAGGTCGACCCCGGCGGCTACCGGCTGGCGTTCTACGACCCGTCGGCGTCGCATGGCTTCGAGTGGTTCGACGATCAGGGGCCGGGTGGGATCGCGGACGCCACCGTGGTGACCGCGACCGCGGGGGCACCGGTGACGGCCGACGCGGTGTTGACGCCCACCACCGGCACGGTCTCGGGCACGGTGACCGACGCCGCCACCGGTGACCCACTGGCCACCGCAGCGGTGTTCGCCATCGACACCAACGGCGCCGTGGTGGGCGCCACCACCACCCAGCCCTCGGGCACCTGGAAGTTGACCGGGCTGCGCCCCGGCGCCGTGCGCCTGCGGTTCCTCGACCTCACCGGCGCCCGGGCCAGCGAGTACCACGTCGACGCCCCCGACTACGCCGCGGCCACCCTCCTCACCATCACTGCCGGCGGCGCCGTCACCGGCATCGACGCCGCCCTCGACCCCGTTCTCTGACCGGACCCTCCTGCGCCGCCGGCCCCGCGGAGCCAGGTCGGCGCACCCTGCGGTGGGCCGACGCGCAGGTGGAGCCGCAGGTCGCGTTCACGCTGGCGGCGCCTGCGCCGCCCCCGGCCCGCCGGGTTCAGCGGCGGCGCACGGCGTGGCATCCTGCTCGGGCGTGGCATCCTGTTCGATCGTTGCAGCGACGGCCGGGCAGGCCACGGATCGACGAGGTGCAGACCTGATGCGGGTGTGGGCGGAGCGAGGATGGTCGTTCTTCGTCGTGGTGGCGCTCCTGCTCGGGGCGATGGCGGTCGTGGCCGCCACCCCGCCGCCGGCGGGCGCCGACCAGAACGACGCGCCCACCCGTACGGCGTTCCGGGGGTTGTCTGCGGGCAACTCGATGACGTGCGCGATCACGGGCGCCGGCGTCCTCAAGTGCTGGGGGCAGAACAACGCCGACGGCGCTCTCGGCCAGGGCGACAGCAACAACCGGGGGGACCAGGCCGGTGAGATGGGCGACAGCCTCACGCCGGTCCCCCTCGGCACGGGCCGCAGCGCCGTGGCGGTGTCCTCCGCCGGTGACCACAGCTGCGTGCTCCTCGACAACGCCTCGGTGAAGTGCTTCGGCTGGAACGGCGGCGGCCAGCTGGGCCTCGGCGACGGCTCCGCCCGCGGCGACGGCCCGGGGGAGCTCGGCGACGCCCTCCCGGCGGTCGACCTCGGCACGGGGCGCACCGCGGTGGCGGTCAGCGCCAACGGCAGCCAGTCCTGCGCCATCCTCGACAACGGCCAGCTGAAGTGCTGGGGCGACAACCTCTTCGGCCAGCTCGGCCAGGGCGACGGCACCCGCCGGGGCGACAACGCCGGCGAGATGGGTGACGCCCTGCTGCCGATCAACCTCGGGACCGGCCGCACCGCCACCGCGGTCGCCACCGGGCGCAGCCACACGTGCGCCATCCTCGACAACGGGTCGGTGAAGTGCTGGGGCTGGAACCTGTTCGGCCAGCTCGGCCTCGGGGACACCGGCGACCGGGGCGGCGCCGCCGGCCAGATGGGCGACGCCCTCCCGGCGGTCGACCTCGGCACCGGCCGCACGGCCGTCGCCCTCAGCGCCGGCTTCGTCACCACCTGCGCCCTGCTCGACAACGGCCAGGTCAAGTGCTGGGGGGTGAACAGCGCAGGTCAGCTCGGCCTGGGCGACACCGCCGCCCGGGGGGACGGCCCGGGGGAGATGGGCAACGCCCTCCCGCCGGTGGACCTGGGCACGGGCCGCACGGCCGTCGCCATCAGCGTCAGCGACACCGGGCCCTGCGCCCTGCTCGACAACGGCCGGGTGAAGTGCTGGGGGGCGAACACCAATGGCCAGCTGGGCCAGGGCGACACCGACAACCGCGGCGACGGCCCGGGCGAGATGGGCGACGCCCTCCCGCCCATCGACCTGGGCACCGGCCGCACCGCCGTGGCCATCTCCGGCGGCAACGTCCACAACTGCGCCCGCCTCGACGACGACAGCGTCAAGTGCTGGGGCTCCAACAACGCCGGCGCGCTCGGCCTCGGCGACACCAACGCCCGGGGGGACGGCCCGGGGGAGATGGGGGACGCCCTGCCCGCGGTGGCGGTGGTGACCCCGGCGCCGGCCATGACCGCCTCGCTCTCGGCGTCGCCGGGCTCGGTTCCGGTGGGTGGCACCGTCGACGTGTCACTGACGGTGCAGAACACGGGCAACGTCGGCCTGACGGGCTTCGTGGTGACGCCGTCGTCGCTGGACTGCCCGGCGCTGCCGTCGGCGGTGCTGCCGGCGGCGTCGACGGTCATCGCGTGCACGTACCAGGCGACGGTGGACGACGTCGGGTCGCTGGTGCTGACCGCGTCGGTGGACACCGACCAGACCGCTCCGGTGGCGACCGACGCCGCGAGCGTGGCGGTGACGATCCCGCCGGGGTTGGGGTTGGTGGAGGGGCAGGTGACGGCGCTGGTCTTCGGGAACCCGGTGTCGGGTGTGCTGGTGGCGGGTTTGGACCCGGCGGACTTCTCGGTGGTGGGGTTGGACCTGACCGCGGCGGACGGGACCTACGCGATGTTGGTGCCGGCGGGGTCGGTGATGCTCTACCTGGCGGATCCGGCCAACGGTCACATCCCCAGGTTCCATGGCACGTCGCCGACGGCGGTGGGTGACGGCGCCACGGTGGCGGTGAACGAGCAGCTCAACCGGGCACTGGGCGGTATCGAGGGTCGCATCACCGACGCCACGTCGGGCGACGGCATCCCGACCGGGGTGGCCTTGACGGCGAACCCGGTGACCGGCCAGATGAGCGTCGGCGCCGCGACCGACGGGCTGGGGTTCTACGTGATCCGCGACCTGCGTTCGGTCGGCTACCTGGTGACGCTGCTCGATCTCGCCGGTGCCCACACGCCCCGCTACTACAACGGGGCGGTGTCGCCGGCGACGGCGTCGACGGTGAACGTGGTGGGCGGGGCGTTGCAGGTGATCGGGACGTCGGCGTTGCCGGCGCAGGCGGCGCCCGGTGGGGCGGCGCACCTGAACGGTGTGGTCACCAGCACGGGTGGTGGGGCGATGGCGAACGTGGCGGTCGTGGCCCTCAACGCCGCCGACTTCACCTTCGAAGCCGGCGACCTCACCGACAGCCAGGGCGGGTACGACATCGCCGTGGATCCCGGCAGCTACGTGGTGGGGTTCGCCGACACGACCGGGTCGGCCGGGTTCGAGTGGAACCAGGACCAGCCCGGCTCGGGGCTGGGCTCGGCGACGCCGGTGGCGGCCGCGGTGGGTAGCGACGGGGTGGTGAACGCCTCGCTGGCATCGAACCGGGGGACGGTGGCCGGCACGATCATCGAGGACGGCTCGGGGGTCCCGTTGGCGGACATGTGGGTGTTCGCCATCGACAGCACCGGTTCGGTGGTGGGGGTGGCCAAGACGGCTTCCGACGGCACCTACACGATCGCCAACGTGCCGGTGGGTGGGGTCCGGGTGCGGGTGATCGACATCACCGGGTTGCACACGCCCGAGTACTACGACGACCGAGCCGGGCCCGGCGCGGGAACCGACTACCCCTCGGCCACCGTCGTCACGGTCACCGGCGGCGCCACGCTCACGGTCGACGCCGGCCTCGCGCTGGCCATCTGAGCGCCGCCGCCGCACCGCCGCCTGCCGGTCAGCGGTCGAACAGGGCGGTGACGTCGAGCACGAAGCCGGGGATGACCGGCGTGATGAGCGTCTCGCGCTGCTCCGAGCCGGCCGTCGACGCGTGCCCCTTGCTCCCGACCCGGTGGTCAGCCACACTTCCTCGGGCTGTCCCGGTCAGGAGCGTGGTCGGTGTTCGGTGGCGTGCGGGTGAAGCGGACGGCGATGGCCGTCGTTTTGGCGATCATGGTGAGCGCGGTGGCGGTCGTGCTGACGGGCGGGTCGGTGCCGGCGGGGGCCGTGGGCCCCACGTCCGCGGCGGACTTCCGCCAACTGAGCGCCGGCGGCAGCCACACCTGCGCGATCGTGTCCGGCGGGTCGGTGAAGTGCTGGGGCCTGAACGACAAGGGCCAGTTGGGCCTGGGCGACGTGGCCAACCGGGGCGACGGTGCAGGGGAGATGGGCGCCAACCTGCCCGCCGTCGACCTGGGCACGGGCCGCACCGCGGTGGCCATCTCGGCCGGCACCAGCCACACCTGTGCGCTGTTGGACAACGCCACGGTCAAGTGCTGGGGCTCGAACCAGACGGGCGAGCTCGGGCTGGGTGACGTCGCCCACCGGGGGGACGGCCCGGGGGAGATGGGCGACAACCTGCCCACCGTCGACCTGGGCACGGGTCGCACCGCGACGGCGATCCTGGCCGCACAGAACTACACCTGCGCACTGTTGGACAACGCGACGGTGAAGTGCTGGGGCAGCAACTTCTCGGGCAAGTTGGGGCAGGGCGACACTGCGAACCGGGGCGACGGCGCGGGGGAGATGGGCGACAACCTGCCCGCCGTCGACCTGGGGACGGGTCGCACCGCGGTGGCGGTCGCCGCCGGCGGGTTCCACGCGTGCGCCCTGTTGGACAACGGGTCGGTGAAGTGCTGGGGCGCGGGAGGCGCCGGTGCGCTCGGCAACGAGAGCACCACCAACCGGGGCGACGGGGCGGGGGAGATGGGCGACAACCTGATCGCCGCCAACCTGGGCACGGGCCGCACCGCCACGGCGATCACCGCCGGCACCGACCACACCTGTGTGGTGCTCGACAACGCCTCGGTGAAGTGCTGGGGGCAGAGCAACCTCGGCCAGCTCGGCATCGGGGTCAACACCCAGCGGGGCAGCCAGCCCGGGAGCATGGGCGACAACCTGCCGGCGGTGGCGCTGGGCACGGGCCGCACGGCGGTGGCCGTGTCGACGAGGTTCAACCACACGTGCGCGCTGTTGGACAACGCGTCGGTGAGGTGCTGGGGCTGGAACGTCGCCGGTCAGCTCGGCCTCGGCGACACGAACGACCGCGGCGAGGCGCCGGGGGAGATGGGCGACGCCCTCCCCGCCGTCGACGTGGGCACCGGCCGGACCGTGGTGGCGGTGACCGTCGGCCTCGCCCACACGTGCGCGCGCCTCGACGACGGCACGGTGAAGTGCTGGGGCAGCAGCGGCAGCGGCCAGACGGGGTCGGGAGACATCGCCCCCATCGGCGACAACGCCGGCGAGATGGGCGACGCCCTGCCGGCGGTGTCGTTGGTGACGCCGGCGCCGGCGATGACGGTGGCGCTCACCTCCGACGAGGGCTCGGTGCCGTCAGGCGGGACGATCCACTATCACGTGACGGTGACGAACACGGGCAATGTGGGGCTCACGGGTCTGGTGGTGACCGCGCCGGGCTCGTTCAGTTGCGGGGGGCCGGTGGCGCCGGTCCTGCCGGGCGACCAGCGGGTCATCGACTGCACGTACACGCCGACGGCCGATGACATCGGGACGTTCTCGACGACCGTGTCGGTGGACTCGGATCAGACGTCGGTGGTCACGTCGGGTTCGGTGAGTGTGACGGTGACGCCGCCGTCGGGCTACGGGTTGGTGAAGGGGCAGGTGACGGCGCAGATCTTCGGGAACGCGATCGCCGACGTGTTGGTGGCGGCGCTGGATCCGGCCGATTTCACCGCGGTCGGGTTGGACACCACTGCGGCGGACGGGACGTACGCGATGTTGGTGCCGGCGGGCTCGGTGATGCTGTACCGGGCCGATCCGGCGGGTGGCCACATCGCCGGGTTCCACTTGTTCACGCCCACGGTGGTGGCCGATGGCGCCACGGTGACGGTGAACACCCAGCTGAACCGAGCGCTGGGCGGGATCGAGGGTCGGATCACCGACGCCACCTCGGGTGACGGGGTGGCGGCGGGGTTGGCGTTGACCACGAACCCGTCGACGGGACAGATGAGCATCGGGGCCGCGACCGACGGGGACGGCTACTACGTGATCCGCGACCTGCGGTCGGTGGGGTACTGGGTCACGTTGCTCGACTTGTCGGGCGCCCACGCGCCCCGCTTCTACAACGGGGCGGTGTCGCCGGCGGGGGCGTCGACGGTGGACGTGGTGGGCGGGGCGTTGCAGGTGATCGGGACCTCGACCTTGCCGTCGCAGACCCCGCCCGGCGGGACCGCGCACCTGCAGGGGACGGTCACCGGTACCGGAGGCGGCGCGCTGTCGGGCGTGGCGGTGGTGGCGTTGAACACGACCGACTTCAGCTTCGAGGCGGGCGCGTTGACCGACGGTTCCGGCCTGTATGACATCCCCGTGGACCCGGGGAGCTACCTGGTCGGGTTCGCCGACGTCGCCGGGGCGAACCAGTTCGAGTGGAACGCGGACCAGCCCGCGTCGGCCTTGGGGTCGGCCACGCCCGTGACGGCGAGCGCCGGGAGCCCGGCGACGGTGAACGCCAACCTCGCGTCGAACCGAGGCGGGATCTCGGGGTACGTGACCGACGACACCACCGGCGATGCGCTCCCCGGCGTCTGGGCGTTCGCCATCGACTCGACGGGGTCAGTGGTGGGGGTGGCGAAGACGAGGGACGACGGCACCTTCACGATGAACGGCGTGCCGGTGGGGCCGGTGCGGGTGCGGTTCTACGACATCACCGGCGCCCACCTCCCCGAGTACTGGGACAACCACGGCGGCGCGTCGGGCAGCGACGGCTACACGGCGGCGACGGTGGTGACGATCGCCAGCCGCACCACCTCCTTCCTGACCGCCGGCCTCGCGCTCGCCATCTGACCGCGCTCCGGTCCCTCCTCCTCCTCCTCCTCCTCCTCCTCCTCGCCGCCTGCCGTCCCGGCGCCGAGGAGGGGGTGTCGTCGAGCTCGAGGCACGGGGCGATCCGCGGCGGCGTCGTGACCGCCGCGTAACCACCGGGAAACGGCGCGATCGCGTCATGTGCCCCGACGGAGGCCCTTGTTACTGTCGGGTCAGGAAGTGAGGAGGAGGGCGACCCCTCACCGAACGGCGGGAATCGGGGCCCAGCGGCCCTGGCGCGAGGGAGGGGGGCGCGCCGGGGCGCTCGGGCTGCGATCCGCGCGGTTGCCGGTCCGCAACCGCACCGAAACCACGAAGGATCACCATGCCCGTGATGGCCGATCTCCACGAACACGCCGCCAGTCGCAGCGAGGCCCGCTGCGCGGCGCTGCTGCGGCTGGCCCACCGCCACCGCATGGGTGGCGATCCCGCCCGGGCGCGAGCGCTGTTCGCGGTGGCGGAGTGCGAGGCCTGGCGGGCCGGCCGGTCCGACCTGGTGGCCAAGGCAGTGCTCGACGAGCACCGCTGCCCGCCGGCCCACTGAGCGCCGACCTCGAAGCGCGGCGGCGGGCGCCGCCCCTCGGCGCCGTACCTCCGCGAGGACCCGCGCCCTTCCGTTGAGTCGCTGGAATTGCTGGGGTACGGTCAGTCGACGGCTCGGGAGTGCCGTCGGTGGTTTCGCTCCCCGGAGAACGATCACCGACTCAGGGAGCACGCCCGATGGCCATGACCGCCGCGGAACGAGAAGAACTGCATGGGCTCGTACGACAACAACTCGGTGACCGAGGAGCCGATCTGCTGATGGCCGGTCTGGCCGCGGCCGACCTCGAGGCGATGGAAGAGCGGCTGACGCTGCGCATCGAGCTCACACGTGCCGAGATGCGCACCGAGATCGGAGAGGTACGCGGGCAGGTCCACGAACTGCGCGGCGAGGTCGGGACCGAGATCGGCAGGGTTCGGTCGGAGACAGGGGGAGTCAGGGCCGAGCTGGGTGAGTTCCGGGGTGAGGTCGGCGAGGAGTTCGGGAAGGTTCGCGAGGAGTTCGGGAAGGTCCACGAGGAGTTCGGGAGGGTCCACGAGGAGCTGGGCAAGGTCCGCGGCGAGATGGCCGCCCAGAACCGAATCATCGTCTTCGCCATGGTCACCGCTGGTGTCGGCGTGGTCAGCATCGTGCTCGGCCTGGCCGGGCTGGTCTTCACTGCCGTGCAGCTCGCGTCTGCCTGAGCGCAGCAGGCCCGCCACGTCAGGCCGCGCGCAGGCGGGGGGCACCACGAGCTGTGAACGCGACGCCGCCTGGTCCTATGATCTGACGCCTCGTCAGAAACCGTGCCATGACCGAATCTCCCGCTCCCATCCCTCCAGAGGTCGCCGCCGTCATCGGCGTCGAGCAGTACGAGACCGACGCCGGCTTCGACGCCGAGATGGGCTACGTCTGGACGTCGCTGGCGTCGGTGGAGAACGGCAACCCGCTGTTCTGGGACGCCGAGGTCGCGCAGGAGCTCACCGGCGGGCCCATCGCCCCGCCGTCGATGCTGTCGGTGTGGTTCCGGCCCCACCACTGGCAGCCCGGCGCCACCGACAACCTGGTGCCGTTGCAGGTGCACTTCGACCTGAAGGAGGCCTTCGGGCTGCCCGAGGCGGTGATGACCGACAACACCATCACCTTCGGGGTGCCCGTGCGGCCCGGCGACCGCATCCGCAGCCGCCAGGTCCTGCGCTCGGTCAGCGAGCCCAAGACCACCAAGCTGGGCACCGGCCGGTTCTGGGTGATCGACGTCGAGTACCTGAACCAGCGCGACGAGATCGCCGGCGTGGAGACCTACACGGGCTTCGGCTACCGCCGGTCGGGTGAGGGGACGGGCGCATGAGCCTCACCCCGACGCTCACCCTCGACCAGGTGCAGGTCGGCGACGAGTTGCCCGAGCTCGCCGTCGACGTCACGGCCACGACGGTCGTGTTGGGCGCCCTGGCCACGCGCGACTGGCGGCCGATGCATCACGACTACCACTTCGCCACCGAGCGCAACGGCACGAAGGACATCTTCCTCAACACGCCCAACCAGGCCGCCTGGTTCGAGCGCTACCTCACCGACTGGACCGGCCCCCACGGCCGCCTCGGCAAGGTGACGTTCCGCATGCGCGACTCGATCTTCCCGGGCGACACCATGGTGTTCCGGGGCGTGGTCACCGACGTGACCACCGACGACACCGGGTGTGGGTGGGTGGCCGTCGACGTCACCCTGAGCGTCGCCGGTGAGGACGGCGCCGACCGCACGATGACCACGGGCGCGGCGAAGATCGCCGTGCCGGTCGGTCGGGACGACAACCCCTGGGCCCGCGGCCCTGACTCCTGGAAACCCTGAGAACTGGAAGACCTGACCCATGGATCTCGATTTCACCGAAGAGCAGGACATGCTGCGCGAGATGGTGCGCGGCCTCTGCAACGATGTCGCCGGCCTGACGGTGGTGCGCGAGATGGAGGACGACCCTGTCGGGTACCCGGCGGCGTTCTGGCAGCAGCTGGCCGACCTCGACCTGATCGGCCTGCTCATCCCCGAGGAGTACGGCGGCTCGGGCATGACCATGCTCGAGGGCGTCGTGGTCTACGAGGAGTTCGGCCGCTCGCTGGCCCCCTCGCCTCACTTCCCCAGCGCCGTCGTGTCGGCGGCGGCCCTGCTGGCCGCGGGCTCGGACGAGCAGAAGAACGCGCTCTTGCCCACGATCGCGTCGGGCGGCTCGATCGTGGTGCCAGCCTGGCTCGAGCCCGAGAGCGGGTTCGGCCCGCTGGGTGTGCAGGCCCGATACGACGGTGACAGCCTCTCGGGCACCAAGTGGCACGTGCCGTTCGCGGAGGCGGCATCGACGTTCCTCGTGCTGGCCCGCACCGGTGACGCGCCGACCGACATCGGGCTGTTCCTCGTCGACCGGGAGGCCGACGGCGTCACCCTCCGCCAGCAGAAGACCATCGCCTCGTCGACCCAGTACGAGGTGGTGTTCGAGGCCGTCTCGGCCGAGCCCGTGGGCGACACCGCCGGCGGCTGGGCCGTCTGGCACGGCGTCATGCTCGACGCCATCATCCTGCTGGCCGCGCAGGCGTCGGGCGGCGCCGAGCACGCCCTCGACATCACCGTGCAGTACTCGAAGGACCGGTTCCAGTTCGGCAAGCCCATCGGGTCGTTCCAGGCCATCAGCCACTACCTGGCCGACGCCGTCACCCGGGTCGACGGCTCGCGCACCCTCGTGTACGAGGCGGCGTGGGCCCGGGCCAACGGCCGGGACACGAGCCGGCTCGCCCCCATGGCCAAGCTCTCGGCCTGCGACACCTTCCGCGACCTCACCGCGATGGCCCAACAGGTCTGGGGCGGCGTCGGCTTCACCGTCGAGTACGACATCCAGCTCTACTTCCGCCGGGCCAAGCAGCTCCAGATCACCTGGTGGGACTCCCGCTACCTCGAGGACCTCGTCGCCGAGAGCGTGCTCGACCAGCCGGCCTGACCGCGGCCGCCGGCGAGGCGGCGGCGGGGCGCATCCTCGGGCAGTGATCGGCGTCGATCAGGTCCGGTTGTTGCGCCGGACCCTGCGGTCGCCGGCCACCTGTCGGACGTAGAGCAGCGGGAAGGCCAGGGCCATCGTCCGCAGCGGCTCGGGAAGCCCGACGCTCCGCTCGAGCTGGAGGCAGCAGTCGTCGGGGTCGGCCGTGACCGTGTTGGTCTCCCATCCGTAGAACGAGCGCAGCCAGCCGCGCTCCTCGTGGTTGGTGAGGGTGGCGAACGCTGCACCGGACGGGTCGGTGAGCTCGACCGAGAAGGGCTCGTCCCGCCGCCCGGGGAGGATTCGGCTGGCACCGTCGTCGGTGGTCGACCGGCCGAGCACCTGACCGCCCACCGTGAGGCGAACCTTGGTGGAGGTCAACGAGCAGTCGAACACGCCGTGGCGGCGCCCCTGCCGGTCGACCACGTCGAAGTCGAACGAGAAGTCGAGCTGGATGGCCACGGTGACCACCAGGCGATCGTCGAGGTCACACACGAAGTACCGCCCCGCCTTGCCGTCGAAGCTCGTTTCGATGACCAGGTTGCCCCGATGGGCTCCCGCGGCGTCGAGGATCGGCCAGCGGCCCGTGCTCTCGATGCCGGCGATGCCGTACACGAACACGAGGCTGGGCTCGGCGAGCATGCTGGCGTCGGTGACCTGCGGGTTGGGCCCCGGCGGGTCGACCCACACCTGGCCCCAGTTGGACACCTGGTCGGTCCACACCTCACCGTCCCAGTACCGGAGGTGCGCCCGCCCGGACGGATCGGGGTGCCAACCCGCCCCGGTTCCGCCGCCGTCCATCGGTGCAGCTTCCCACGGCTGGGCGACCAGCGGTGGTGCGCGGGCGCAGGCGCCACGCGGCGGTGGGGCCGATCTGCGAGGATCTGGCGATGATGCGAAGGGCGGTCGCCATCTCCTGTCTCGTCGTGCTCGTGCTCCTCACCGCAGGTGGGGTCGAACCGGTCGGGGCCACCAACCAGCAAGCGAGCTCGACGCGGGTCGCCCGGGCGGCCACCGCCGATTGGAAGCAGGTGAGCGCCGGCGCGGTGCACACCTGTGGGATCCGAACCAGTGGACGGCTCTACTGCTGGGGCGACGACGACTTCAGCCAACTCGGCAACGGCGGCGCCAACACCGACGTGGGCTCGCCGGTCGAGGTCGCCGGCAATCACACGGACTGGGTGACGGTGTCGGCGGGGGGCTTCTTCACCTGTGCCCGGCGCAGCAGCGGGCGCCTCTACTGCTGGGGTGCCGACGGCTTCGGCGCGGTCGGCAACGGCGCCCCGAACGCGAACGTGTCCACTCCGGTCGAGGTGTCCGGGAACCGCACCGACTGGCGCCAGCTCAGCGCCGGCCACGACCACGTCTGCGCCAAACGGAGCAGTGGCCAGCTCTTCTGCTGGGGCAACGACGGCACCGGCGCGGTGGGCAACGGCCCCGGCACCCAGAGCCAGTCCAGCCCCGTGCAGGTCGCCGGCGGGTTCACCAACTGGGCGAGCGTGTCCGCGGGCTTCCAATTCACGTGTGCCCGCCGCACCACCGGGCGCCTGTACTGCTGGGGCTACGACGGCGATGGCCAACAGGGGAGCGGCCCGGGCGTCCAACTCCACTTCGCGCCCGCCGAGGTGGCGGGCGGCGCCACCGACTGGGCCACGGTCTCGGCCGGCGGCACCCACGCCTGCGCCCGCCGCACCACCGGGCGCCTCTACTGCTGGGGCTCCGACAACCACGGCCAGGTCGGGAACGGCGGAGCGAACACCGGCCAGCAGTCGCCCGTCCAGGTCACCGGCAACCTCACCGACTGGCGGCAGGTGAGCCTGGGCGACCGCACGACGTGCGCGAGGCGCGGGAACGGGCGCCTGTACTGCTGGGGCTTCGACAACACCGGCCAGGCCGGCAACGGCCTGCCGAACGCAGACCTCACCTCACCGGTCGAGGTTGCCGGCAACGCCACTGACTGGGCCGCGGTGGACGGTGGGTTCCTCCACATGTGCGCCAAGCGCACCACCGGCTTCCTGTACTGCTGGGGGTACGACAGCGACGGTCAACTCGGCGACGGCGGGCCCGACTCGCCCGTGTCGTCACCGGTGCTCGTCGGAAGCTGAGCGCACGGCGCGGCAGTCGGTCAGCTCAAGCGACGCGGCGGCGGTCCCCGCGCGGGTCGCCACCGCGGCACGCTCGCGAGGGCCCCGGAGGCCCGGCGGGCCGTGACCGCACCCCGAGCGCTCCTCGACCCTTCTACGGCCGCTCCACCCCGGCACGCGGACGGGCACCCATGACCCCACGCTCCCGTCGGTGGCGGCCGCGTCGCCGGCCTGCAACCGGGGTGTTACCGCGGGCTGCGATCCTGTGCAGGTGATCTCCACCGCATCGACGCTCGAGGACGGCTGGCGGCCCACCGAGTTCCTGGGTCCCGACGAGTGGAGCGTCACGCTCACCGCGGGCGACGTGGCCGAGATCGACGCCGCACTCGACCACGTCGAGGCCCAGTGCCTCACCATGGGCGAGGTGGATCGCCAGGCCTTCCCGTTGCCCACCCTCGGCCCTCGCCTCGCGGGCTGGGCCGCCGAGATCGACCAGGGGCGCGGCTTCGTGCTGCTGCGGGGCCTGCCGGTCGAGCGCTACGGGCCCGACCGGTCGGGGCTGGCCTTCTGGGGCCTCGGCGCTCACCTCGGCCGGCCGTTCCCGCAGAACCCCGAGGGCGATCTGCTCGGCCACGTCATCGACACCGGCGAGGCCGCCACCGACCCGTCGGTGCGGAAGTACCGCACCAACCACGACATCGCCTTCCACGTGGACGGCGCCGACGTGGTGGGTCTGCTGTGCCTGCGCGCCGCGGGCGACGGGGGGCTCAGCCGCATCGCCAGCTCGCTGGCGGTCCGCCAGGAGATCCTCTGGCGCCACCCCGAACTGGCGCACGTGTTCGGCGAGCCGATGCTGCTCGACCTGCGTGACGAGCAGGCGCCGGGCGAAGCGCCCTTCCTCCCCCTGCCCATGGACTACCTCAGCCGTGGCCGCCGCCGCGTCTTCTACCACTACGACTACTTCACCTCGTCGCAGCGCCACGAGGCAGCTCCCCGGTACTCCGACGAGCAGCTGCTCGTGCTCGAGCTGTTCGAGGAGCTGGCGTCGAGCCCGGAGTTCTGCATCGACATGGACCTGCAGCCGGGTGACATGCAGTTCATCGACAACGGCACCATCGTCCACGCCCGGTCGGCCTACGTCGACGACCTCGACCACCCCCGCCACCTGCTCCGCCTCTGGCTCGCAGCCGGCTGATCGGGGCCCGCCCGGCGCGGGCCGGCCGACGAGGCCCACCTCGTGGACCCGATCACCTGAGCGCCCGCCTCGTCGGCGCCCCAACCACCGAGGCCGGGCCGTCGAGGCGCGACCACCATCCGTGCCGCGGCCCGAAGAACCCGAGACTGCTCCAGCGGCTGGCAACGGGGCGACGGCCGTGCTCGGCGGCGGCAGTGTGGCCACATCGGCCAGCCGAACCGGCACTCGCGCGCCGAAGACCACCGCGCGCCGCCGATCTGGCGCAAATTGGCGGTGCGTGGCGGTCAGGGACCGTGCGACGGTTGCCGCATGCGACCCAACCGAACCGGTCATCACGTTCGCAGCTGTCGACGGCGGGCTCCCCGTAGGGCGGCCGCCCTGCTCTCGACGGTGGTGGCCCTGCTCGTGCTCACCACCCTGGTGCCCCCCGCCGGATCGGCCGTGGTGGTGTCGGGGGGCGTGGCGCCCACCTACCCCCACAGGTCCCTCGAGACGCCGCTCAACGGCCAGGCCATCGATCGGGCGTTCTGGGCACCGGGCCTGAACTCGGGCTTCGTGCCCCAGGGCATCACCCGGGTCGACGCGGGCGGCCCGTTCACCGAGACCCGGTTGCTGGTCAGCGGCTACTCGAGCCGCGGCTGCAGCGTCTACGCCGTCAGCCCGTTCACCGGGTCGGCATCGAACCCCCGCACGGTCCCGGGGTGCAGCCATGCCGGCGGCATCGTCAACGAGGGCGACCGCCGGGTGTGGGTGGCCGACACCAACGTGCTCATCGAACTCTCGATCGACCGCCTCTTCGGCTCCCAAGCCGGCGATCCCGTCCTGCGCCGGGTCCCGCTGCCGAGCACCGACGCGGGCTCCCCGCTCACCATCCACGGGTCGTTCGTGGTCTACAACGGCACGTCGGCCGGCTCGTGCCCCTGCATCGGCATCGGTGACAACGCCGACCGGCGGATCCGCTGGTACTCGCGGGCCTACCTACGGGGCCTGTCGTCCGGTCGTTGGCTCGACGTCCGCCAGGAGTTGGGCCAGACGTCCACGCCGACCGGCCCCCAGGGCGCGGCCTACGACAGCGCGGGCCGCCTGTGGGTGACGTCGAGCGACTGGGCCAGCAGTCCGACGCTCGGGTGGGGCCGCATCCAGCGCATCACCGGCTCACCCGTGGCCACCTACAACAACTTCACTCCTGGCATCGAGGGCATCACGCCCACCCCCGACGGTGATTTCTGGGCCGTGTCAGAGGCCGGATCCATGCCGTACGCCGGCGGCCGGTTCTTCCCCCTGGTCTTCCGGTTTCGCCCGGGGCAGCTCAACCACCCGTAGCGTCGGACGAGCGGGCGGGGGACGGGGGTCCATCCGGCAAGGAGGCGGGAGCGGCCGCGGTGCCGATCGACCTGCAGCAGTTCCTGAGGTCGTGCGGTTGCCTCGGGGGTCGCTGTCGGGCCACCATCATGCCCACGGATCGTCGTCGGGGAGGCACGGCCATGTACGGGCGCACGCGGATCGCGATCATGGGGCTGACGGCCCTCCTGGCCCTCGGGGCCCCGCTGGCCCCAAGCACCGTGGCGGCGCAGAGCGCCCCGCCCGAGCCCATCGTGTTCGTGCACGGCTGGAACTCCAGCCCATCCACGTGGAACACCATGCGCAACCGCTTCGTGGCATCGGGGTTCCCCGCCGACCGGCTCTTCGCGTTCGGCTACAACACGTCGCAGTCGAACAAGACCACCGCCACCCAGCTCAACGCCTACATCGACCAGGTGCGGGCGCAGACGGGGTCGCCCGTGGTCGACCTGGTCACCCACTCGATGGGGGCACTCGGTGCCCGGTGGTGCATGAAGACCGGCGCCTGCAACGGCAAGGTGGATGACTGGGTGTCTTTGGCCGGGGCCAACCACGGCACCTTGATCTCGCTGTGCTTCTGGTCGGCCGGATGCCGGGAGATGTTCTACAACTCGGACTTCTCGCAGGCCCTGAACGCGTCCGACGAGACGCCCGGCTCGGCCACCTACACCGCCTTCTGGTCAGACCGCGACGCGGTGATCCTGCCCAACTCGTCGGCCCGCCTGGCCAGCGGCGCCACCAACGTGCAGTTCTCGATCGGCCACAACGACTTCCCCGGCTCGGCCGCGGTGTTCAACGCGCTTCGTCCCGTCGTGGTGGAGTAACCGGTCCGGCTGTCCGAACTCGGCGCAATTCTCGGCGCCACGCGCCGGAATTTGCGCTGACTTCGTGGATGCGCTGGCGGCGAACGGGCCAGCCCCGTGGGGTTCCTGTCAGAGGGCCGGTCCATGATGGGCTGATGTACACTGAAGCAGATCGTAATATCACCAAGATCGCCCACGAGCAGCACTGCGTCTTCACGATGCACCAGGCCGTGGCCGCCGGCCTCACGGTCGAGCAGGGTCGTCGTCGCGTCGAGTCCGGCGCCTGGATCCGCTTGGCCAACGGGGTGTACGCGCTCGCCGGCTCGGTGGTCACCACGCGCGGCCGGGTCCATGCCGCGACGCTGGTGATCCCGGGGTCGGTGGCATCGCACGAGTCGGCGGCCGAGCTGCGCGACTACCCGTTGGTGCGCCGCGGCCTCGTCGTGGTGAGTCGACCAGACGTCCGCCCCAACCGCACCGAGCTCGGACGCATCCGTCGGCTCTGCGACTTCCGGCCGTCGGATCACACCGTGATCGACGGCATCCCGGTCACCTCAGCGGTGCGTACGGCAGTCGACCTGGCCGCAGTGATGCGCCCCGACCGCTACGAGTCGATGATCGACAAGCTGCTCGTGCGCAAGGAGTTCACTGCCGAGGACCTCGCCGCCTACGCGGTGCGCTGGTGCCGTCGCGGCCGCAAGGGCTCCCGCCTGCTGTGGGACACGGTCGACGCCCGGGGCGAGGGGTACGTCGCGCCGGAGAGCGAGCTGGAGGCCGCCGGCCTCGAACTGCTCCGCTGGGCCGGGTTCCCGCCCCCCGTGCGCCAACTCGCCCTGCCGTGGCGCGAGGATCTCCCCGGCCGGGTCGACTGCGCCTACGTCGACGAGCGAGTCCTGATCGAGTGGGACAGCCGCAAGCACCACCGCGAGGAGCAGCAGTTCGAGACCGACCGCCGCCGCGACGCCGAGGCCATCTCCCACGGTTGGCTGCCTTTGCGCTTCACCTGGAAGATGATCCACCGCGAGCAGGAGTGGGTCAGGGACAAGGTCCGCGAGACCCTGCTGCTGGGGCGGGGCGGTCAGATCCATGAACTCGGCGCAAGTTCCGGCGCCACGCGCCGGAATTTGCGCTGACTTCGGGGGTTGGGGCCGGGGAACTCAGGTCGGGGCGGGTTCGAAGCGCATCTCGTCGGGCGACCAGAAGGCGCGCATGCTGGCCAGGTGCTCGCCGTCGGCGGCCACCCTGTACACGGTGACCGCGTCGATGATGGCCTTCGACCCGTCGGGCAGGGTGGTGGTGATGGTCACCACGTTGGCGCACTCGTCGCCCGACAGGTGGTGGGCGTGGATCGTGAAGCGCACCTGGTTGCCGGCGATGGCGGCGTCGAAGAAGGCGCCGATCCCCTCGGGACCGTGGTGACCCTGGCCGGTCTCGTCGAACATCGACGGGCCCACCGGGTCCTCCACCACTCCGTCCGGGGTGAACAGGGCGATCCAGCCCTCGCGGTCGCCGGCCTCGACCGCGGCCACCGACTTCTGCGACATCTCCCACGCGTTGCTCATGCTGGCCGTGTCCCTCCTTCGTCGGGACGCCTTCGGCATCCGGGTCGCGGGCGAGGCTGCGCCGCGCCGCTGCGCAGCGTAGACCCCTCGCCAGGACCGATTGCCATGGTCCGGCGCGGACGGGCGACCATGATCTGAGCGTGACTCGCTACGACCGCGACATCCTCGACGAGTACGCCGAGCACCGGGCGCCCCGTGTGTATCCGACGGTCGAGGCCGCGGTGGGCCTCGTCGTCGAGGACCGCTCGTCGGGGTTCTGCGGCGACATCGTGAAGACCACGTCGGCGGCGGTCACGTTGCGCGGGCGCAGTGGCCACCACCGCCACTTCCGGTGGACACCCGGCGGGTTCCTGCTGGAGGGCAAGCCGGTCACACTGGTGCCGCCGACGCGTCCGGCTCCCACGGTCACCTTCACCGCCAGCGGGTCGGTGGCGGCAACCGCGGCGACTGGGGCCCGAGCGGCCCATCAGAGCGGGAAACGGGCCCGCACGGCGAGGGCCAGCCGGATCTGGGTGGAGGGCAAGCACGACGCCGAACTGGTGGAGCACGTGTGGGGCGACGACCTGCGCGAGCTGGGCATCGTGGTCGAGCCGCTCGGCGGCATCGACGACCTGCCGGCCCAGGTGCGGGCGTTCGGCCCGGCCCCCATCCGCCGCCTCGGCGTGCTGGTCGACCACCTCGTCGAAGGCTCGAAGGAGGCCCGCCTGGTGGCCCAGGTCCGCGACGAGAACGTGCTGGTCACCGGCCATCCGTTCGTGGACATCTGGGCCGGCATCCAGCCCCGCACCATGGGCCTCGACGCCTGGCCGGACGTGCCCCGTGGCCAGGACTGGAAGACCGGCTTCTGCCGAGCGTTGGGCACGAGCGTGGACGGGTTCTGGCCCGACCTGCGCAACCGGGTCACCACCTACGCCGACCTGCGCCCCGAGTTGGTGGGCGCGGTCGAGCGCCTCATCGACTTCGTCGAGGTGGGCGAGTGACCGCGTCGAGCCGTGGCCGAGTGGCGCGGCGGGACGACCCTGGTCGACGTTGAGGCGGCGCCGGCCCGCCGCTACCCGCGGGCGCGGATGGGGGCGATGATCTCGTCGGCGAAGCGGGTCAGGTCGGCCAGCTTCGTGTCGAGGGCCTCGGGGTCGCCGCCGTAGAAGTACCACGGCACGGTGATCACGTCGGTCACGCCCAGGTCGGCCAGCTCGTCCATGGCCTCGATCGAGGGCATCACCAGCGGGGTCACCTTGATCTCGAACGGCAGGTCGGCCCGGCCGTACTCCTCGCGGTAGGCCGTGAGCTTCGGCACGGTCTCGGCGATCTCGTCGGGGGTCACCTGCACCGCGATCCAGCCGTCGCCGAGACGGGCGGCGCGGCGCAGGGCCGGATCGGAGTGGCCGCCCACGTAGACGGGGACGGGCTCGCTGGGCGTCGGTCCCATCATCAACCGGTCGAAGTCGTAGTGCTTGCCGTGGTACTCGACCCACCCGCCGGCCAGGCAGGCGCGGATGATCTCGATCCCCTCGTCGAGGCGCTTGCCCCGGGTCTTCATCTCCTGGCCCAGCCACGAGAACTCTTCGGGGATCCACGACAGGCCCACGCCCAGGCCGATGCGGCCCTCGAACATCGAGGCGGTGGAGGTGACGGTCTTGGCCACCAGCAGCGGCTCGCGGATGCCCACCTTCATCACGTTGGTGAAGAAGTGGAGGCGCTCGGTGACCGCGGCCATGGCCGGGATGGCCACCCACGGGTCGGGCCACGGCGCCTCGGGCGGCCAGAAGCGCTTGCCGTCGGAGGTGTACGGGTACCCCGCCGACACCTCCTCGGGGAAGAACACCGAGTCGGGCACCGAGATGGCGTCCCAACCGGCTGCCTCGGCCGCGATCGCGATCGGCAGCAGGTGCTCGGCCGGCGTGAACGGCAGCGAGATCGTGAACTTCATGGCCCGGACGGTAGCGGGACCCGCCCGCCGTAGCCGAGGCCAGTCGCCCGGCAGCTCAGGTTCAGCGGCTCGCACGCGCAGAGCCCTGTCGGGCAGGCGAGGAGCCCTACTGACCAACGCTTCTGGTCGCGCCCGCGTGTCCAGCAGAACACGTGGCCGTGGCCAGAACGAGGCGCGCGTCAGCGTCGGTCGGAAGCCAGCGCGGACGGCTGGATGGTGATCGGCGCCGGCCAGTCCACCATCAGCGCCTCGTCGCCGGCGACGTGGTGCTCGTGCTCGGTGGCGCCGTCCCACCGGATGACCGTGACGCTGGGCTCGAACGGGTCGGCCATCCAGTGCAACCGCCGTGCTACCCGACCGTCACCGCGTGCCCTCACGATGGGGTCATGAGCGTTCGACTGCCCGCCGGCGTCCTCCCGTCGGCGCCCAGTGCCAGGCGCCGGCCGCCGCCGCCCGGCACGATCGTGGTGGTGATCGCGCCGGACCGCCACGCCGGGCGACGCTACGCCGAGGCCCGGTCGCTGCGGTCGAGCGAGGTCGTCGTGGTCACCGAACCGGCCGACCTCATCGGTGTGGCGCGGCTGAAGTTGCGCCGGCGCGACCAGGTGGCGTTCCTGCGCGGGTGGCATGCCGGCTGTGAGGGGCGGACCCTGGCGTCGACCGTCGAGCGGATGGCCCAGGTCGGCGGCTTCGGCAGCGCTCGCCAGGTGCTCGAAGTCGACGCCTGAGCTGAGGCGACGCACGAAATCGTGTCGGCTCGGCAGCGGTGGCTCAGGCGGAGGCGCCGTGAGTGAGGGACGAGCGAGCCGTGACGATGCGATGGGCGCTCGCGCGCAGTGCGATCAGAGGGAGTCCCAGTAGGTGCCCGCCAGCATGCGCTCGATCGTCACCCGGTGCATCACGTAGTCGTCGGGGTCGTCGGGTGCATCCCGCTCCCCGAAGTAGACGCCGCGCTGGGCCGTGCGGGTCATCACGATGCCGTGGCGCAGCGCCGCGTACATCAGGTACCAGTCCAGGTCGCGTGCGGTGTGCCCGCTCATCGACTCGTAGGTGGCGGCCACGTCGTCGCGGTGCAGGTAGCCGGGCATCCCCGGCAGGCCGTACTGCTCGGCGAGGTCCTGGAAGAAGCGGTGGATGAAGATCATCCAGGCGAGGTCGAGCTCGCGGGGGCCCAGGGCGGCCATCTCCCAGTCGAGCGCCGCCACGGGCTCGAAGTCGCGGTAGATCATGTTGCCGATGCGACCGTCGCCCCAGCTGACGACGGTGGGGCCCTCGTCCTCGGGCCAGCGCTCGTCGAGCCAGTCGAAGGTCGCCTCGAGGATGGGCAGGCGGATCTCGTCGGGCGTGCCCGCGCCCCGGGTCCAGTCGTAGAAGGCGCGCTGGCCGTTGACGTGGCGACGCAGCGGGGTGTCGCCCGGCGCCTTGGTGTCGAGGAAGGCGAGTTCGTCGTCGGTGGCCTCCAGCGAGTGCAGCTCGGCCAGCACCCCGACCGACCGGTCCTGGAGGCGGCGCTGGTCGACGGGATCGGCGTCGAAGAGCCAGTTGTCGCCGAAGGGGTAGGGCATCACGTCGGGCGGGACGACACCGTCGATGCGACCCATCACGATGAAGGGCGAGCCCACCGGCTCGGGGTCGGGCTCGAACCAGAGGTTGCGCGGGACGGGCACGTCGGTGCGGTCGCCCACCAGGTTCATGACCCGGTGCTGCAGCTCGAGGTCGTAGGTGGGGAACACCGGCACCGCGTCGGCCTGGGGCTCGAGCCGGGCCACGCAGCGCTCGTGGTGCTCACCGTCGGCATCGACCCACTCGGCGTCGAAGAGGAGGGTCTCGCTGGACATGCCGTTGGTGGACGGGGCCGCGAGGTCGGTGACGACACCGCGGGTGGTGCCGGGGCGGGCCGCCAGCCAGGTGCCGAGCCGCTCGGCCAACTCGTCGTGGTCGCGGGTGGACGTCTGCGGCCGGTCGGACGAGGGGACCTCGGCCGGGGCGTCGGCGGGCACGGTCATGGCGGGCATTGTTGCAGGCCGGGAGCCCCCGTCGAGCGGCGCCGGGCGGCGTCGGCCGGGAGGGTCCACCCTTCAACTTCGCAGAAGGTGTCCGATGGAGTGCGAGGTGGGTGGACCGACGAGGGAGTGTCTGCCGTGACGGATCCTGCGACAGTCGAGCGGCGGTGTGCGGTGTTGCTGCGGCTGGCGGCGCGGGAGGACGCGCAGGGCCACGCCACCGAGGCGCGCGAGTTGTTCGCCGCCGCCCTGTGCGAGGCCCGCCGCAACGACCGCCAGGACCTGCTGGTGGAGGTGCGTCGCGCGTGTGCCGGCGCCCATGTCAACGGCTCCCGTCGTACCCGGCGGACGGTCGGTCCCGCCTGAGCGGCCGGCGCGCCCGCGCCGCCGCCGCGGTAGGCGGTCTGGAAGGATGGGCCGGTGCCCATCCCGACGCAGGCGGAGCTCGGCTACTGGTACCGCCTGGACGGTCCGGGTCGTCCTACGAGTTGGAAGACCGAGTCGGTCTGGACGGTGTCCGACCGAAACGGGGTCGCCGGGGGCCCGGTCACCTACACCGAGCCGGCGCGGGGGCGGGCCGCCACCTACTGGCTCGCCGACACCAGCGGGGCGCCGTGCGTCGGCATCACCGAGCCGACCTCGATGAGCGAGGCCATCCGGTCGCCCAACCTGGTGCGGGTGCTCACGCCGGACGGCACCACGGTCGGTGCGTTCGACAAGAACGTCGTCTGGTGGGGCAGCGCCCAGGTCGCCAAGTACGACGTCCGCACCGAGGGATCGCCGCACGTGTTCGCGGGCGCGTGGATCTGGGA
This sequence comes from Acidimicrobiales bacterium, assembly GCA_044221555.1. GTDB lineage: Bacteria > Actinomycetota > Acidimicrobiia > Acidimicrobiales > DATDAH01 > JAEUJM01. The sequence goes on along the minus strand of JBGAOY010000013.1, from coordinate 9,704 downwards.
CCTGGCCGATCAGGTGGTCGCCTCGGTCACCCAGACCCGCCCCCCCGGCGTCGGGGCGTGTCTGTCCCTCACCCGGGTCGAGCCGTTGGTCGAGCCGATCGCCACGGCGGCGATCGTGTTCCCGTTCGTCGTCCACCATCATCTGTTGCGCACCACCTGGCTGAAGGCCGGCGACAACGTGGCGGGACAGATAGGCCCGCTGAAGGCCGACCTGCTCTGACCGGGCCTGTGCGGATGCCCTTCGGGTGCGGTCGCCCAGCCCAGCCTGGCCGGGTTGGGGCCGGGGACGGGGTTGGGGCCGGGGACGGGCAGCGACGGTGTCGCTCCTGTCCGGCGCGGGCGGGTTCGGGCCGGATCGGGGCCCTGGCACCCGCACATCGCGAGGCCGCCACCCGGCCCGGTAGGTTCTCGGTGTGAGCGGCCGGGACGATCGCGGCGACGAGCACCTGCAGGTCGGCCCACCCAAGCGGACCGCGGCGGGCCCCGCCGGCGTGGTGGCGGGGCTGCGCATGGCCGTGGGCCAGATGGGGGTCGGTCGCAGCGCTCGCACGCTGCTGAAGGTGAACCAGGCCGACGGCTTCGACTGCCCCGGCTGCGCCTGGCCCGAGGGCCGCCCCGACGAGCGACCCCACGCCGAGTTCTGCGAGAACGGCATGAAGGCGGTGGCCGAGGAGGCCACCACCCGACGCATCGGGCGCGACTTCTTCGCGGCCCACTCGATCGCCGACCTGGCCGACCGCAGCGACCACTGGCTGGGCCGGCAGGGCCGGCTCACCGAGCCGATGGTGAAGCGGCCGGGGTCGGACCACTACGAGTCCATCACGTGGGACGACGCCTTCGCGCTGGTGGGCGGTGAATTGGCGGCCCTCGACCACCCCGACCGGGCCGTGTTCTACACGTCGGGGCGCACCAGCAACGAGGCCGCGTTCGCCTACCAGCTGTTCGTGCGCCGATTCGGTACCAACAACCTGCCGGACTGCTCGAACCTGTGCCACGAGTCGAGCGGCGTGGCCCTCACCGACACCATCGGGGTGGGCAAGGGCAGCGTCACCCTCGACGACGTGGTCGACACCGACCTGATCTTCGTGGTGGGCCAGAACCCCGGCACCAACCATCCCCGCATGCTGACCGCGCTGGAACGGGCCAAGGCCAACGGCGCCCGCGTCATCGCGGTCAACCCACTGCCCGAGGCCGGACTGCTGCGGTTCAAGAACCCCCAGCGGGTGTCGGGCGTGCTGGGCACGGGCCACGCGCTGGCCGACCTGTTCCTGCAGATCCGGGTGAACGGCGACCTCGCGCTGTTCCAGGCCCTCAACCGCCTGCTCATCGAGCGCTCGGCGAGCGACCCGGCGACGGTCGACGCGCCTGCGGTGAACCGGCCGGCCGGCGACCTGCCTGCGGTGAACCGTGCGTTCGTCGACGAGTACTGCGACGGCTACGACGAGTTGGCCGCTCACCTGCAGACGCTGTCGTGGGACGACATCGATCGGGCCACCGGCCTATGTCGTGACGAGATCGATGCCGCGCTGGCCATGGTGCTGGCCGCCGACCGCATCATCGTGTGCTGGGCCATGGGCCTCACCCAGCATCGCAACTCGGTGCCGACGATCCGCGAGATCGTCAACCTCCTGCTCCTGCGGGGGAGCATCGGCCGCCAGGGGGCCGGCGTGTGCCCGGTGCGTGGCCACAGCAACGTGCAGGGCGATCGCACCATGGGCATCTACGAGAAGCCCAAGGCCCCGTTCCTCGACGCGCTGGGCGCCGAGTTCGGGTTCGACCCGCCCCGCGAGCCGGGCTACGACGTGGTCGACGCCATCCGGGCCATGCGCGACGGCCGGGTCGACGTCTTCTTCGGGTTGGGCGGCAACTTCGTGGCTGCCGCCCCCGACACCGACGTGACCACGGCAGCGATGGCCCGCTGCCGGCTCACCGCCCACGTGTCGACCAAGCTCAACCGCTCGCACACGGTGTGCGGCGACACCGCCCTGATCCTGCCGTGCCTCGGCCGCACCGAGGTCGACCGCCAGGCCGGCGGCGACCAGTTCGTCACCGTCGAGGACTCGATGGGGATGGTGCACGCCAGCCGGGGTCGTCTCGATCCCGCCTCGCCCCACCTGCGCAGCGAGGTGGCCATCGTCGCCGGCGTCGCCGCGGCCACGCTGGGCGGCGGGCCCTCGCCCGGCGTCGCGGGCTCGGACGATCCGGGCGGCAGTGCTCGCCGTGGCGACGGTGGTGACGGTGACGGCAGTGGTCGCGATGACGGCGCGGCCGGGTGGGAGGCCTTCGCCGCCGACTACGGCACCATCCGCCGCCACATCGAGGCGGTGGTCCCGGGCTTCGAGCGCTTCAACGAGCGGGCGGCCCGGCCCGAGGGCTTCGCTCTGCCACATCCGGTGCGGGACTCGCGCACGTTCCCCACCGCCACCGGCCGGGCCCGCCTCACGGTGAACCCGCTCGAGGTGCTCGCCGTGCCCGACGGGCACCTGCTGTTGCAGACGATCCGATCGCACGACCAGTTCAACACCACCATCTACGGCCTCGACGACCGCTACCGGGGCATCAGTCAGGGCCGCCGGGTGGTGTTCGCCCACCCGGACGACCTGGCTGCGCTGGGCGTGGCCGACGCCGACATCGTCGACCTGGTGGGGGCGCCCGACCGTCCCGGCGCCACAGCGCGCCGAGCGCCGGCCTTCCGCGCCGTCGCCTTCCCGGTGGCCCGGGGCACCTGCGCCGCCTACTTCCCCGAGGCCAACGTGCTCGTGCCCCTCGACAGCACCGCCGAGGCCAGCAACACCCCCACCTCCAAGTCGGTGATCGTCCGCCTCGAGCCGGCCGGCGGCGGCTGAGCCCGCGCCACCGCGTTCACCGCCAGGGTCCGCGATCGCCGCCGGCGGGCGTGTGATCCTGGGGGCATGGCGCTCGCCGACGAGCCGACCGAGGCTCGTGAACCGCTCGACGACGACGAGGACCAGTTCGGCCTGGGGCGGGGCCTCGGCACGATCCTGCAGGTGACCGACGGGGCCCGCGGCACATCGGCGGCGGCCGCCGCCGGCCGGGGCATCGAGTCGCTGTTCGGACACTCGCCGCCGGCCGGCCCGGCCGCCGCTCCCACCGACCCCGCCCGGGTGCCCCCACCCATGCCGGTGCTCCCCAACGGTGCCCGCCGGCAGCGGGAGCATCGCGCGCCGGTCCCCCAGGCCCAGGAGGTGGACGGCCACCTGGCGGTCTTCGCCCACCGCCTCGACCTCGACGTGGCCGTGCACCTGCGCCCGGCCCCCGGCGGCGGGCGCCTCACCCTGTACCGGCCCACCACCGGCACCTGGCCGGCGGCCCAGATGGACGCGCTGTGCCGGGCCGTGCGCGAGTTCGTGGCCACCGGCCGCTTGACCACCGACGACTTCGAGGCGGCGGGCCACCGGTGCGTCGCCTTCGGCCCCCGGCCACTCACCGACGCCGGTGTGTACGTGCTCGGCCGGCGCGAGGCGGTGCTCAGCCTCGACGAGCGCTGGGCGGTGCACCGCCGCCTGGCCGCCGAGGCCGCGTTACCCGTGTGAAACCCGGCGGCAAGTGCCGCCGTGCATCCTGACGACCAAGGACGCACCCGGCTTCCCCCCGAGCCGCGGTGCGATCCGGATCGCGGGAACCCAGCGGCGGGTCGACCCCCGGTGCAGCCGACCGACACCAGGCGAGTGACGGCGTGAGGCGAGGGCTGCACCGAGGGGCGACACCGGTGGGCCCCGTCGGGTCACCGGTCGTCGTCATGGGCGGTGCCCGTGCCGGGCGCCTGGCATGGGTGTCCGGGTCGATGGTGGGTGCTTGCGGTGGGTGTGGTCGCGCGGATGTCCGGGTCGTGGGCGGTGGCGACAGGCCGTTGGCCGCCCGCGTCTCGCCGGCCGCTGACGCCGACGCGACCCCGAGCGTGGGGCCGCCGCCGGCGCCCTTGAGGGGCCGCATGGCGAGGCCGGCGTTGAGGAAGGCGAGGGCCCAGGAGAGGTCGTTGTGGGTGAGGTGGGTGCCGTCCCAGTTGGTGGTGATGGTGGTGGGTTCGTTGGTGGTGATGGTGGTGGGTTCGAGGCCGTGGTTGAGGTTGGTGTGGGTGATCCCTGCGCCGGGTGGGGGTTCTGGGTGGGGTGTCGACCAGTGGGGTTCGTCCGGGGCGGTGGAGGATGACCTGGTTGTCGTGGAGTTCGATGGTGTAGCCGCCTTCGTGCACCAGTGGGCCAATGTGTCGGTGTCGACGTGGACGATCACGGTGGTGGCGGCGCCGGGGGTGGTGTCGCCGGTGAGGAGGGCGACGAGGGCGTCGGCTTGGCGTGCGTGCTCGGTGTCGTGGCCGGGTTGGGGGACCTGGTCGGTGTCGGTGGGGCGTTCAGGTGAACGTTTTGTGGGGGCGGTGGTCGCGGCGGTGACGATGGCGGCGTCTTCGGGGGTGAGGCGCCCTTCGAACACCACCATGCCGTCGTCGAGCCACCACCGGAGGTAGCGGCCCTGGTGGTGGCGGTCGTTGGCGGCCTGGTCGTCCAACTGGCCGGTGCGCCGGTATCCGGCGATGGCGCGTTCGAGGTGGGTGGTGGTGCCGTTTGAGCGCGAACGCCAGGAAGAAGTCCTCGGTGGTCTCGTCGGCGACGCGGGTGATGGCCCGCACCTTGGAGTACGACAGCACCCCGGCGGCGAAGTGGGCGCGGATCTGGGGGAGCGCGGCGAAGGCGTGCGCGACGCGCAGGTGGTCTTGGGCGTTGCGCAGCGACTCGAAGGCGGTCGGACCCTGCAGCCGCAGCGCCAGTGTTCCCTGCGCGAGATCTCGTCCCCTGCCAGGAGCGGGCTTGTTGTCGCCATGCAACCGCGGAGCAATCACCGGCTGGGACAGTGCCGGGCATCGGGGAGTGGGCGGCGGCGGACGAGGAGGAGGCCCGGATGACGAACAGGCGCGTGGGTCCGACGACGACGGTGGCCGTGGGCCTCCTCCTCACGGTGCTGGCCGCGGCCGGGCCGGCAGCCGCGGCGATGAGTGTGGCGACGACCGCGGGCCTGGCCGAGCCGGTGGGCGTGGGTGCGTCGACGGTGGACGGGGCGCGCACCCCCGGACGGCCCGCCGGCGACGGATGGGGACCTCCCCGCCAACACGGCACCTTCACCGGATGCCACCTCGACGACGGGTGCACCGACCACCGCGGTTGCGCCGGATGCGGGCTCGACCGGCGCTGTCTCCGACGGCCAGGCGGCGGAGGCCCCACCAGTCGCGGCGACGGCCACCGGCCCGGGCCGTGTCACCGAGGCGCCGGACGCCGTTGCGGGCCAGTACATCGTCACCCTGGCCGATGGCCCCGCCTCGCAGGTGCGATCGGTGGCGTCGACGTTGGCTGCCGCGCACGACGCCGACGTGTTGCACGTCTACCGCAGCGCGCTGCACGGGTTCGCCGCCGAGATGACCGACGCGGCGGCCCTGGAGCTGAGCCGCGACCCCCGGGTCGCGGCGGTGGAGGAGAACGCGGTGGTGCGGGTGGAGACCACCCAGGCCGGCGCCACGTGGGGCCTCGACCGCCTCGACCAGGCCGACCTGCCCCTCGACGGCACGTACGCCTACGGGAGCACCGGGGACGGCGTGCACGCCTACGTGATCGACACCGGCATCCGCACCACCCACCAGGAGTTCGGTGGGCGGGCCCGCGTGGGATTCGACGCCACCGGCGGCGACGGCCAGGACTGCCACGGCCACGGGACCCATGTGGCCGGGACCGTCGGTGGGTCGACCTACGGGGTGGCCAAAGGGGTGTCGCTCGTGGCGGTGCGGGTGCTCGACTGCGCAGGGGACGGCACGGAGGCCGACGTGATCGCCGGCGTCGACTGGGTCACCGCCAACGCGGTGCGGCCCGCGGTGGCGAACATGAGCCTCGGCCTGAGCCTGGGCTTCGCCGACAACGGGGTCGCCCCCGCGCTCGACGGAGCCATCGAGCGGTCGATCGCCTCAGGCGTGATCTACTCGTTGTCCGCCGGCAACGGCAGCCTCCGCGGCGCGGTGAACGCGTGCAACGTCTCGCCGGGCCGTGTGGTCACCGCCCTCACGGTGGGAGCGACGAGCCGCACCGACGCCCGCGGCAACTTCTCGAACTTCGGCCCCTGCGTGGACCTGTTCGCCCCGGGGGTCGACATCACGTCCGCACTGGCCGGCAGCGACACCGCGTCGGGCTCGGCCACGGGAACGTCGATGTCTGCCCCCCACGTGGCGGGAGTCGTGGCCCGGTACCTCGAAGACCGGCCGTGGGCGTCGCCCGCCAGGGTGTCGACCGCGGTGACGGCCGGCGCGGTCGAGGGTCATGTGCTGTCACCGGGTACCGGAAGCCCCAACCGGCTGCTGAACGCGGGGTTCCTCGACCCGCGCCCCTCGGTGACGATCATCCAGGACGCCGCCCCCACCGACGGCCACGACTTCTCGTTCACCGGGTGCCACCCCTCGAGTGGTGGGTGCGCCGGCTTCTCGTTGGACGACGACGAGGACGACGAGGCCTCTCTCACCGACGTGCTCGCCTCTGGTGAGCTGGCGCCGGGGACCTACACCGTCACCCAGGCACCCTCGGCGGGATGGGACCTCTCGAACCTCGCGTGCAACACCGGCGAGTCGATCGACCTGGCCCGACGCCGGGTCACCATCGACCTGGCCGCCGGCGAGCACGTGCGCTGCACCTTCACCAACACGTCGACCGCCATCACCATCGTGCAGGACGCGTCGCCCGACTCGCCCCAGGACTTCTCGTTCACCGGCTGCCTGGGCACGGGCTGCGCCCAGTTCGCTCTCGACGACGACCCGACCTCGGCCACCCCGCGTCGCGTCTCGGGCACGGGCCTGGCCCCCGGCACGTACACCATCACCCAGGCGGCCACCGCCAACTGGTCGCTGGCGGCGCTGTCGTGCGACACGGGCGAGTCGGTCGACCTGGCCGCTCGCCGGGCCACCATCACGCTCACCGCCGGCGAGCGAGTGACGTGCACGTTCACCGACCGCTCGGCGGCCATCACCATCGTCGAGGACGCACCGGGCGGCGACGGCCAGGACCTCGGCTTCACCGGTTGTCATCTCGGCACGGGTTGCTCGAGGTTCTCGCTCGACGACGACGGCGACGTCACGCTGCCCGACCGGGTGACCGGTGCCGGCCTGGCCCCTGGCACCTACACGCTCACCCAGGACGACCCGTCGCCGCTGCACCTCGCCACCGTCGTGTGCGACACGGGCGAGTCGGTCGACCTGGCCAACCGCCGGGCCACCGTCACCCTGTCCGCCGGCGAGCACACCACCTGCACCTTCACCGACACCCCCGCGGCGCCCGCCAACGACGCCTTCGCGGCCGCCCAGGTGCTCACCGGCGGCGACGGCGCGGTTGACGGGACGCTCCTCTACGCGACGGCCGAGCCGGGCGAGCCCGCCCATGCCGGCAACGACGCGGTGCACTCCGTCTGGTATCGGTGGACCGCGCCGACGTCGGGCACGTACTCGTTCTACACCTGCGGCAGCGACCCAGGCCTCGACACGGTCATGGCCGCCTACACCGGCACGGCGCTGACCGCGCTCACGCCGGCGGCCGACAACGACGACGGCTGCGGCAACCACCTTCCCTTCCTCACCAGCCGGATCGAACTCGCGGCAACGGCCGGCACCACGTACCGGATCGCCGTCGACGGCTTCGATGGCGCCGCCGGCGCCTTCACCCTCACCTGGAGCACCTGATGACCTCCTCCCATCGCGGCCACGGCCGCCGAGCCGTCCCCGCCGCCGGCGCCGTCACTCCTACCTGGAGCAACCGATGACCCCCTCCGTTCCCCGACCGTCGGCCACCCGCGCGCCACGCCCGGTCGCCCTCGCCGTCGTCGCCCTCATCGCCGTCGCGATCGTGGGTCCCGCCGTTCCGGCCGCGGTGGCGGCGCCCGCCCCGGCCGCGCCCGAGCCGGGGCCCGCGGGTCACATCGCGACGGTGGACGGCGCGCTGGCCGACCGCTACATCGTCACGCTGGCCGACGGTCCCCGGTCGGCGGTGCGGCCCACTGTGGCCGACCTGGCCGACGAGCACGACGGCGAGGTGCTGTTCACCTACAAGCACGCGCTGCACGGCTTCGCCACCGAGATGAGCCGGGCCGACGCGCTGGCCCTGAGCCAGGACCCCCGGGTGGCGAGCGTGGAGGAGGACGCCGCGGTCTCGGTAACCGCCGAGCCGGCACCACCCCCGCCGGCGCCGCCGACGGAGCCCTTCGGCGTGTCGCCCCACGGTGGCGCACGCACCGAAGCCACCCAGGCCGGGCCCTCGTGGGGACTCGATCGGCTCGACCAGCGCGACCTGCCCCTCGACGACCGCTACACCTACAACGCCACCGGCGCCGGCGTGCACGCCTACGTGATCGACACCGGAATCCGCACCACCCACCACGAGTTCGGCGGCCGGGCCAGCGTGGGCTTCGACGCGGTGGGCGACGCTCAGGACGGCCAGGACTGCCACGACCACGGCACCCATGTGGCCGGCACCATCGGCGGTTCCACCTACGGCGTGGCCAAGCAGGTCTCGCTGGTGGCCGTGCGGGTGCTGAACTGCGCAGGGTCAGGGTCCAACTCCCAGGTGATCGCCGGCATCGACTGGGTGACAGCGCACGCGATCAGGCCGGCGGTGGCCAACATGAGCCTCGGCGGCGCCGGTCGGTCCGAGGCCGAGCAGGAGGCGATCGACGCCTCGGTCGCCGCGGGGGTCACGTATGCGGTCGCGGCCGGCAACGAGACGTCTGACGCGTGCACCTCGTCGCCGGCCTTCGTGCCCTCGGCCATCACCGTGGGCGCGACCGGGCGCGACGACGCCCGGGCCTACTTCTCGAACTACGGGACGTGCCTCGACGTGTTCGCGCCGGGCGTGGACATCACGTCGTCGGTCCACACCGGCGACGACGCCGTCGCCAGCTTCGACGGCACCTCGATGGCCAGCCCGCACGTGGCGGGGATGGCGGCCCGCTACCTGCAGGAGCGCCCCGGCGCGTCGGTGGCCGAGGTGACCGCCGCGATCGTCGCCGGGGCGACGCCGGGCAAGGTCTCCAACGCCGGTGCCGGCAGCCCGAACCGCCTGTTGAACGACTCGTTCCTCGTCGTGAAGCCGGCCATCACCATCGTGCAGGACTCCGTGCCCGACGAGGGTCGGGACTTCGACTTCACCGGGTGCCAGACCGGCACCGCCAACTGCGGGGCGTTCACGCTCGACGACGACGGCGGCACCAACGCATCACTGCCCGACTTCGTGACGGGTGGCGGCCTGCCGGCAGGCTCGTACACCGTCACCCAGGCGGCGGTGCCGGGGTGGGACCTCACCGCGCTCTCCTGCGACACGGGCGAGACGGTCGATCTGGCCCACCGCCGGGTGACGATCGAGCTGGGCGCCGACGAGCACGCCACCTGCACGTTCACGAACGGCTCCACGTCGATCGCGATCGTGGAGGACTCAGCGGTGGCCGACGCGCCGCAGGACTTCTCGTTCACGGGCTGCCTCGGCACGGGCTGCTCGCAGTGGTCGATGGACGACGACCGCGACCCGGCCCTCCCCGACCATGTGGTGGGCACCGGCCTGGCCCCCGGCACGTACACGATCACGCAGGCCGCGGTGCCGGGATGGGACCTGACCGCGCTGACCTGCGACACCGGCGAGAGCGTGAGCCTGGCCGACCGCCGGGCGACCATCACC
>JBGAOY010000012.1:0-150196 GCA_044221555.1 Acidimicrobiales bacterium | reverse complement strand
TGGCCACGCAGATGTTCAGGTTGCGCGTCGAACGGAGCCGACAACAGCGGATCTCACGCTCGGTGCCCGTCGGGCCCGCCGCCAGCGAACCGGAGGCAATGGCCCCCGGAATCCGGGGGCCATTGCCTCGAGTTCGAAGACCACCGTCGATCCGAACGCCCAGGGTGGCAATTCGGCCCGCACGGTCGACCCTGAGCACGGGGCGACCTGAATCACCCCCCAGGACTTCCCCACCCAGCCCTCGCAAGGCGCGCTGAGGAGTCCCACTCTTCTGCGTTCGGCGACGAAGCGGAACGCCGCGCGCGGCGTCATCCGGCCGTCGAGAACACACAGAGGTCGTCTGACGGGGGCACGAGCCGCTGCAGACCCGCCGGTGTGCTCACGCTGCGTCGGTGGGTGCCGTATCGGTGGGCGCTGCGGCCGTGATGGTGTCCGACTCGTGCCGGCCACCGTGACCACCGTGACGGCCGCCGTGGCGCCGGCCGTGTGAACGGCGGCGATCGAGGTGGCGGTCGAACCGGGCCCGCTGTTCGTCATCGAGTACGTCGCGCACGATCGCGAGGCCCTGCGCCCGGTGCTCGGCGAACTTCTCCCGCAGCGTCGCCACCTGCTCGTCGGTGAGGTCGAGCCGGCGCCGCATCATGTCGAGGCGGCGGCCGCCGCCGGGTCGCCTGGGGCCACGGGGCCCGCGGGGGCCTTTGGCGCCTCGGGAGCGTCCGGGACCGCCCTGTCGCTCGGGGCCGCCCTGTCGCTCGGGGTTGTCCTGGCGCTCGGTGTCACCGGAGTCGTTGTCGTGGGTCATGGTCTGTCTCCAATCTGTGCAACACTTTGTTGCGCTACATGATGTTGTACAGTGGATTCACAAAGAACGCAACACGTTGTAGCGAAAAGACGGGATGAGCGATGCCCCCTCACCGACGGGGACCACACCGAGGACACCGAGCGGAACGGGGAGGTCGTCGCGACGCCGACGACGACCCCCGCGTCACCCGTACCCGCGAGGCGGTGCTGCGGGCCGGGCGCGAGCTGCTCGACGCCGAGGGCCCCGACGCCGTCACCCACCTGCGGATCGGCGAGGCCACGGGAATCGCCCGCACCACCATCTACCGGCACTGGCCCGACCGCGAGGCCCTCCTCGCCGCGGTGCTCACCGAGACCTCGACCGCCGAGGCGCCCTTCGACACCGGCGAGCTGCGCGGCGACCTGCACCTGTACCTCGAGCAACTGCGACGGGGCACCGCCGGCCGGCGCGAACGTCACGGCATGGCCCACGTGATGGCCCGGGCCGAGACCGACGGCACCTTCGCCGACCTGCGCCGCGAGCGGGTCGAGCGCCGGATCGCCCCGCTGCGCGACCTGCTCCGCCGCGCGGTGGAACGCGGTGAGCTACCCGCCGACCTCGACGTGGACGAGGCCGCCGTCGACTTCGTGGCCCCCGTGTTCTTCCGTCGCTTCTTCCTGGGCGAGCGACTCACCGACGAGCGCATGGACGCCATGGTCGACCGCTTCATCGACCGCCACACGCCCTGAGCGACACCCCGACCGGCACGCAGACGGCGCCGTCGAACTCGAGGCACCCGTGGTCCACCGCCGGCCTGTTCACGGGCGAACAACGCACCGACGAACGCACGGACGCCATGGTCGACCGCTTCATCGACCGCCACCCGCCCTGAGCGACGCCGACCAGCCACGCCACCCACCGTCGACATCGTGGCACCCCATGCTCTACCAACCCGCCCTTCCAAGCGAGCACGCGCCGACGAACGCATGAGCGCCGCGGTCGGCCGGCTCGCGGACGGCCAACCCCGATCGATGCCCGACCAGCCACGCGACCGCAGCGTCGACTGCGCGACTCCCGCGGTCCACCGCCCCGCCCTCCAAGCGACGACGCTCCGACGAACGCATGCACGCCACGTCCACCGCTTCGCCGGCCGCCACCCGCCCCGAGCGACGCCGACCAGCCCCGCCACCCACCGTCGACATGTGGCACCCCATGGTCCACCGCCCCGCCCTCCAAGCGAACGACACGCCGACGAACAGATGCACGCCACGGTCGACCGCTTCGCCGGCCGCCACCCGCCCCGAGCGACGGCCCCGTCCCCGGTGGCCAGGGCCCCCAGACCCGCCAGCGGCCCTCCCCCTGGGGCGCAGGACCGGCCGGCCGACGCCTCCCGCATGCCGTCGGAGGTGGTTGCAGACTGTCGGCATGAAACCAACCACCGAACCAACCACGCCCCCACCCACGTCCACGTCGACGTCATCGACTGGCGGGCGGTCGATGACGATCCGCCTCCCCCGCCGCCTCGGCCTCGGGGCGGCGGCCGCGCTGGCGCTCGGTGCGCTCCTCGTCACCACCGCCGGGTCGTGCGACGAACGGGGCCTGGGCGACGCCCCCGTCGGCGAGCGCCTCGAAGCGCCCCGCACGATCATCGTGATGCCCGACAAGTTCGCCAACATCGCCGTGGTGTGCGATGGCACCACCCGCCTCTACGTGACGACGCGCGAGGCGCCCCCGGTGGCCGTCCCCGATCATCCGGCGTGCCGGGGTGGCGAGGGCTGATCCCCCTTCCGCCCGCCGGCAGCGGCCGCTACCGTGGGCGGCGCTTCCCCGAGCACCCACCGACCATGCGGAGCCGACCATGGCCATGCTCGAGGAGCATCGCAACGCCGTCTACAACTACTTCGCCCCCCGCCTCGGGAAGGAGGCCACCCAGGCGATGCTGTCGTACTTCCCAGCGCGCGACGTGGACGAGCCGGCCACCAAGGCCGACGTGGCCCTGGTCCGGGCCGAGATCGAACTGGTCCGATCCGAGATCGAACTGGTCCGATCCGAGATCGAACTGGTGCGATCCGAGATCGAAGTGGTGCGATCCGAGATCGAAGTGGTCCGGGCCGAGAGCACAGCGGTCGAGGCACGGCTCCAGGCCCACATCGAGCGCACCGCGCGCGAGGTGACCACCCAGCTCACGAACCGCATGCTCACCGTCGCAGGCCTGGGACTGGCCGCGATCACCGGCCTGCTGGCCGTGTTCACCTGAGTCACGACGCCGCCGTCGGCGTCACCTGTCGCCACCCACGCGCCGCGGGAGCGGACAGGGTGGCAGACCCCTCCGACGGGTCCGGCCGGCGGAGGCACAGCAGGATGATCGCCACAGCTGTGGTGGGACGGCAGCGGTCGCCGCACTGCTCGCCGCCTCAACCTGACCCAGGCGACCCCGCGGGCCCGACCCGTGGTCCGGCGAACCAGCGACCCGGCGATCACGAGCCAGCGACCACGACCCGGCGACCCCGCGACCCCGCGACCCCGCGACCCCGCGACCCCGCGACCCCGCGACCAGATGACCCGAGCCACCGGTGATCCGGTTCGCGATGCGTCGGCGAATGCACGCCCGTACGGACCATCCGAGACGAGGGGGAACCCATGGGCACCAAGGCCGACATCATCACCGACATCTACGAGGCGTTCGGGCGGGGCGACGTCGAGACGATCCTGAGCCACGTGACCGACGATGTCGACTGGGCCCCCGAGGCCTCGGGCGTGGTGGCCCCGTGGTGGGGCCAGTACAAGGGCAAGGCCGAGGTGCCCGGGTTCTTCCAGGCGCTGGCCGAGACCTGCGACGTCACCGAGTTCACACCCCTGGCCATGGTGGAGGGCGACGACGACGTGATGGTGGTGATCCGCTTCGGTGTGACGGTGCGGGCCACCGGGAAGAACGGCACCATGGAGCTGCACCACTGGTGGCACTTCGACGGCGACAAGGTGGCCCGGTACCGCGGCACCGAGGACACCGAGCTCACCGCCCGCCTGTTCGCGGCCTGAGCGGCGGCTGTTGCCGCGGCCGAGCGCTGGACTGCTCCGGTTCGGCCACGGAGGGGTGGCACAGGACACGCCGCGTGCTGGGGGGCACCGACACTCGTCGTTCTCGACGACATAGCGCGCGCTTCCCGCGCGCCATGTCGTCGAGTTCGCGCCATTCGGTGGCGGCGCCCCAGAGAGCTCCGATGCGGCCACCCCGGGTGGTTCAGCACATGCCCCGTGGTCGGGGGCACCGACACTCGTCGTTCTCGACGACATAGCGCGCGCTTCTGGCGCGCCATGTCGTCGAGTTCGCACCATTCGCCTCAGCGTGGCTCGGTGACTCGGTGCCTCGTACCCGCCACCGTCGGCGCCGGCCGCCCGGTCGACGCTGCCCAGCTCAGTCGCCCGGATCGGCGGGGGCGGCCTCGCCGGCCGCCGCGTCGAGCTCGGCCAGCACGTCGGCGGTGTCGGCACCCAAGGGGCGACCGGCCCAGCGGATGGCACCGGGGGTGGCCGACAGTCGGGCCACGAGGCCCTGCATGGGCACCCCGTCGACGTCGACCACCGCACCGCGGGCCCGGTAGTGGGGGTCGGTGGCGATGTCGGCCATGTCGAAGATCGGCGCCGCCGCGGCGTGCGCGGCCTCGAACGCCTCGAGCACGTCGGCCAGCGACCGCTGGGCCATCCAGGCGGCCATCAACTCATCGAGCTCGGTGCGGTGCGCGGCCCGCGCCGCGAACGACCCGAATCGGGGATCGCCGGCCACGCCCAGGAGCGCCAGCACCCGCTGGGCCACCGACTCGGCCGACGTCGACACCGCCACCCACCGGTCGTCGGCGGTGCGGTAGACGTTGCGGGGCACCGAGTAGGGGATGCCCGAGCCCAACCGTTCCTGCAGCTCACCGGTCAGCAGGTAGCCGGAGATGAGCGGCCCCATCAGCTGGAACATCGACTCGAGCAGGTTCACGTCGACCACTTGGCCCACGCCCGAGTGCACCGCCACCATCGTGGCGAACGCCGCCACCAGCGCCGTCACCTCGTCGGTGAGCGCGATGGGCGGCAGCACGGGACCGCCGTCGGCCTCGCCGTTGATGGCCGCGAAGCCCGACATGGCCTCGGCCATCGTGGCGAAGCCGGGGCGGCCGGCGTAGGGGCCGTCCTGGCCGAAGCCGGTCACCCGGGTGATGACGAGCGACGGCCGCCGGGCGAGCAACACGTCGGGCCCGAGTCCCAGCCGCTCGAGCGTGCCGGGTCGGAAGTTCTCGACGAGGACGTCGGCGGTGTCGCACAGGCGCAGGAAGGCGTCGCGACCGTCGTCGGCCTTCAGGTCGAGCGCCACCGTGCGCTTGCCCCGGCCCTCCAGCTTCCACCAGAGCGTGACGTCGTCGCGCGGGTCGACCCATCCCATCGTGCGGGTGGTGTCGCCCCCGTCGGGACGCTCGACCTTCACCACGTCGGCCCCGAAGTCGGCCAGGTAGCGGGCACAGCCGGGTCCGGCCACCACGGTCGAGACGTCGACGACCCGCAGGTCGGCGAGCGGCCCGCCGGCCGGCGGCGTCGCCGGGGACGGCGACGGGGTGCGCTCGGGCGTCGGCCCCGCGTCGGCGGCTATCGAGCGCTCCCCTGGACCGATCCGGTGAGCTGGGCGCCATCGGCGCCGGCGACCACGCACTGGACCAGCCGGTCGGGGTCGGTCGTGTCCTCCCACGACTCCCGCGACGGCGTCAGGCCGAAGGCGTCGAGCTCGGAGTCGGCGAAGGGGATCCCGACGTAGTCCCGGAAGCGGAAGCCGGTGCACCGGCGGGTGGAGATCCGATCGATCGCGGCATCGCCCGGGTACGGCGCGCCCGGCGGTTCGGTGAAGAAGAACCGGGCGCTCATCTCCTCGTCGTGGGGTGCCGTGCAGTCGACCCGGTCGACGTCCGACACCGTGTCGCCGTCGGGTACGTCGAAGCAGTCGCCCACCTCGAGGTCGAACACGTCGATGGTCTCGACGGGCACCGACGTGTCGGTCGGCTCGGAGTCGAAGGTGATGTCCGGCTTGGTCTCGTCGGTGGGCCCGGCGGTGGTGGTGCTCTCCGCCGCGGCGGAGGCCCGGTCGACGGAGCCGGTCCCGTCGTCATCGATGAGCGTGACCACCACCACCCCGACCACCAGGATGGCCAACACGCCCACCAGCGCCCCCAACCCGATCCAGAGGCCGGTGCCCCGACCGCCCGGGCCTCGACCGCCCGGACCGCCGGCACCGGGGCCGAGCGGCCCGACCGGGGCCGGGGGCACCGCACCGCCTCCCCATCCCAGCGGCGCGAGCGCCGCCCCCGCCGTGGGGCCGGCACCCGGTGGCACCGGCTGCACCCCACCTGCCTGAGCGGGGGGCGGCGGGAGGAGGCCCGGTCCCGGCCCCGGCACTGGAGGCTGACCGGGTGGCGACGCCGGAGGACTCGGCGGCACGGGTTGAACGGGTGGCGGCACCGGCTGGCCCGGCGACACGGGCTGAACGGGTGGTGGCACCGGCTGACCCGGCGGCACCGGCTGACCCGGCGGCACGGGTTGAACGGGTGGCGGGGGCAAGGACGATGGCTGCGGCGGGAGGTTCGACACGATGCTCCTTTCGACGAGCCGATGCCGTCGCCCGGTTCCCGGTTCCCGACGACCTGGCGCTACTCGTTGGCGCCACGGACCGATGCGGTGAGCGGCGAGTCGTCCGGGCTGGTGGCCACGCAGATGACCTCCCGATCGTTGAGCTCGCTCTCCCAGGTCTCACGCGTGGGGTCGATGGAGGTGGCGGTGAACCGCGACGAGGTGAACGGCACGCCCACGTAGTCGGTGAACAGCGAGCCGGTGCACTGCGTCTGCGCCTGCTGGCTGATGACGTTCTCACCCGGGAACGGGGCATCGGGGCCGCCCGCGATGTCGAACGTGGCGAACACCTCGTTGTCGTGGGGCTGGTCGCAGTCGATGCCGTTCACGTTGGTGATGTTGCCGCTGCTGGGCACGTCGAAGCAGTCGCCCACCTCCAGGTCGAACACGTTGATCTGGGTGCCCGACGTGCCCGACGTGTCGCCCGGGTCGAGCGCGCTGTCACCCGGCCGCGGCGCATCGGTGGTGGTCGACCCCGGCCCGAACGTGAGCCCCGTGGTGGACGTGGCCGACGGCAAGGTGGTGCGCACCACGGTGGCGGCGTTGTTGTCGTCGTCGCTGGTGACCGCGGCGATCACCACCACGCCGAGGGCCAGCACGATGACGCCGCCCACCACCGCCAGGGCGATGATCAGGCCCTTCTTGCCGCCTCCCCCCGACGGCGGTGGCGCGCCGTAGGCGGGCGGCACTCCCCCGCCGGCACCCCAGCCCGCCTGGGTGGGCGGTGGCGACCCGGGGGGTGCGCCGTAGCCCCCCGCTTGGGGGTAGCCCTCGGTGGGCGGATAGCCCGCGCCGGGCGGGTAGCCCTGGGCCGGCGGGTAGCCCTCGGCCGGCGGATAGCCCGCACCCGGTGCGGCGGCCGCGGCCGCATAGCCCTGCGCCGGCGGGTAGCCGGACACCGCCGGGTACCCCTCGGCCGGCGGATAGCCCTCCGCGCCGGGGTACGCCGCCGCCGTCGGCGTCTCGGCCACCGGTGAGGCGGCACCCGGCTGCGGGTATCCCTCCGTGGACGGATACCCCTCCGCACCCGGGTACGCCGCCGCCGTCGGCGTCTCGGCCACCGGTGAGGCCGCACCGGGCTGCGGGTAGCCCTCGGTAGGCGGATAGCCCTCCGCGCCGGGGTACGCCGCCGCAGTCGGCGTCTCGGCCACCGGTGAGGCGGCGCCCGGCTGCGGGTAGCCCTCGGTAGGCGGATAGCCCTCCGCCCCCGGATAGGCGGCGGCCTGGCGCTCAGCCGGCGCCGGTGGGAACGGCGTCGACCCCGCGGGCGGCCCGGCCCCGGGGGACTCGGTGGCGTAGCCCGCGGCGTCGGGCTCGACCGTCAGGGCCGGGGGCGGGGCGCCGAGCGGTGGCAGGGAGGCGGTGGCGTTCGGGTCGATGCCGGTGAGGGGATCGGGCTCGTCGCTCGGTGACGGGGCGTTCTCGTCGGGCGGCGGTGGCGTGTCGGACATGGCGATCCTCTCCGTTGTCTGGCGATCGGTGCGGGTCCCGCGCGACCCGGCACCGGGGGCCTACTCCGCCGTGTCCTTGATGGAGCCGGTGATCTGGGTGCCATCCTTCGTCAACGCGATGCAGATGACCTCCCGGTCGCCGCTCTGCTCCCAGCTCTCCTGTGTGGGGTTCAACGACGTGGCGGTGAACCGCGACTCGTCGAACGACGTGCCCACGTAGTCGGTGAAGAGCGCTGCGGTGCACTTCTCCGACTCGGTCTGGATGGCCGCATCGCCGGGGAACGGGGCATCGCTGCCGCCCTCGATGTCGAAGGTGGCGTACACCTCGTTGTCGTGCGCCTGCTCGCACGGCACGCCCGCCACCTCGGTGATGGTGCCGTCGGGCGGCTGGTTGAAGCAGTCACCCACCTCGAGGTCGAACACGTTGACGTCGCCGCTCTCGGTGAGGTTGCCCTCGTCGTCACGACTCGTGCTGTCAGAGCTCGAGCTGCAGGCCGAGGTGAGCGTCAGCACCAGCAGCGCCGCCCCCAGCGCCTTCGTCCATGTCGGCATGGCGTGATCTCCAGTCGTAGGTCGGGTCGCGGCCGACCTTAGCGTTCCCACCCCCGGCCTTCGCGATGACCGCGGCCGTGCGCTCAGCCGCCCGAGCCCGCCCGGACCGAGCCCTCGATCTGGCCGCCCCCCGGCGCGATCACCGAGCAGAGCACTCGGCGGTCGTTGCGGTCCTCCCACGACTTGCGGGTGGGGGCGACGGCCGAGAAGTAGTACTCGGAGTCCTCGTAGGCCTGGCCCACGTAGTCGGCGAACCGGTCCTGGCACCCCTGCTGCGCCAGGCTCTGCACCTCGGCGCCGCCGGGGAACGGGTCGTCGGCCGGGGCGGGTAGGGCGAACACCGCGTAGGCCTCGGCGTCGTGGGGCTTTCGACAACCCACCTGCTCGACCGTGCGCACGTCGGTGTTGGCGGGCCGCTGGAAGCAGGTACCCGGCTCGACGTCGACCAGGCGGACGCCGTTGGGCACCGTGGTGGCCGAGGTGGAGTCGTCGCCCAGCACCGAGCAGCCGGCCAGCGCCACCACGAGGGCGGGCACCGCCAGCACCGTGAGCATCGCCGGCACCGCCCTCCACCACCGGGGGCGCTCGACCGCTCGCTCCGGCCTCACGGCCGGCAGGCGGCCGGTCATCGGCCGGTACGGGGCCAGATGGCGTAGCAGCGGTCGTCGAGGTCGCCGAAGGCGTACTCGAAGTAGGTGCCGCCGTACATGTCCCGGGTCCTCTCGCTCCACGCCAGGGCCTCGGGCGACGAGATCCGCCGGTGGATGGCCAGCACGCCGCCCTCGAACACGCGGTACTCCGCCCACGTGCCGGGGAAGTCCTTCACGCAGGCCACCTCGGCCCACGGCACGTCGCCGGTCGCCGGGAAGCGGCGCACCCGGTTGCGATGGGTGTGGCCGGCGGCGTAGGCGATGATCCGCGGGTTGGCGGCGACCACGTCGATCAGGCGCTCCGAGTCGTCGGGGTTGATGCCGAAGTAGGTCTCGGGCCGGATCGCCGAGGTGGGGTCCCACACGTGATGGTGCCCGAGCACCATCACGTGTCGGTCGGCGCCGGCGGCGACGTCGCCCAGCCACTCGAGTTGCTCGGCGGTCACCCGACCCGGGGTGTCGAGGGGGATGGTGGTGTCGAGCACCGCCACGGTGAGACCCGGCACGTCCACGGTGAAGGGGGCGTCGGACGCGAAGGTCTCCCCGTGGTAGCCGTCGTGGTTGCCCCGCACGTGGTGCAGCTTGTCGCCGAAGGCGCCTTGGTAGCAGTCGAGGAACGCCTGGTACTCGTCCCGGCTGCCGCGGTTGGTGAGGTCGCCCTTCACCACCACCGCGTCGGGATCGATGGCGGCGATGTCGGCCACCGCGCCCCGGTTCATCACCTCGGGGTACGGGTCGTCACCGGGCTCCGCGGAGTAGATCGGCCCCAGCTCGACACCCTCGATCACCCCGCACTGCGTCTCGCCGAAGTGCACGTCGTTGACGGTGGCGAGCGTGGCAAGGCGCTCACCGGGTGCCGGCAGGGTGGTGAACGAGAAGCCGTCGAGGTCGTAGTGGGTGTCGGGCGCGAGGCCGCCGTGCACCCGGGCCGTGGTGCCGTCGTGCACCACCGCCTCGTCGTCGGCAACCGTGGTGAGGTCCATCAGCGACGCGGAGCGACGGGCGGCCGCCCGCCTCTGTGGCCGGATGTGAACCCGCCTCCGGGGCCGAACGAGCGGCAGGCGTCGCGAACAGGAGCGGGAGGCATGTGGGGGCGAGGCTACCGAACCGGGCGGCGCCGCCGGACCGCACCGGCCGGACGGGTCCCGGTCAGCTGGGGCGGTCGCGACGGGCGGGGATGGGCTTCGACCACCAGCGGCCCGAGAAGCGCCAGCGGGGGGCGGGGCGCTCGTCCGCGGCCTCCTGCGCCGTGGGTCGCGGCCACGCCACCTCGATGGCGGCGACGATCGCGGCCAGCGTCTCGGCGTCGGGCGACGCCAGGTGCGTGGGCGTCCCTTCGGCGCGGACGACCGGGCCGGCCGTCACCTCCTGCACGCCCGCCTCGTCGGCCGGGTCGTCGTGGTGGCGATCGCGGTCAGACGGCGCCTGGTGGTGCCTGGGCCATGCCCCGGGCGGGTCGAGCGGCTCACAGCGGCACGTTCCCGTGCTTGCGCTTGGGCAGCTCCTCGCGCTTCGACCGCAGCATCTCGAACCCGGCGATCACCTTCATGCGGGTGTCGGCGGGATCGATGACGTCGTCGACCAGACCCCGCTCGGCGGCGATGTAGGGGTTCGTGAAGCGCTCCGTGTACTCCTCGACCAGCTCCTTGCGGCGGGCCTCGGCGTCGGCGGCCGTGGACAGCTCCCGGCGGTAGACGATCTCGACCGCGCCGTGGGGGCCCATCACGGCCAGCTCGGCCGACGGCCAGGCGAAGGCCAGGTCGGCGCCGATGGACTTGGCGTTCATGACGACGTAGGCGCCGCCGTAGGCCTTGCGGGTGATCACCTGGATGCGGGGGACGGTGGCCTCGCAGAACGAGTAGAGCAGCTTCGCCCCGTGGCGGATGATGCCGCCGTACTCCTGGTCGACGCCGGGCAGGAACCCGGGCACGTCGACGAAGGTGAGCAGCGGGATGTTGAACGCGTCGCACGTGCGCACGAAGCGGGCGCCCTTCTCGGAGGCCTCGATGTCGAGCACGCCGGCCAGGAACATGGGCTGGTTGCCCATCACGCCCACCGGGTGGCCGTCGAGCCGGGCGAACCCGCACACCAGGTTCTGGGCCCAGTGGGGGAAGTACTCGAAGAACTCGCCGTCGTCGACCGTGGTGCGGATGACGGTGTGCATGTCGTAGGGGATGTTCGGCGACGGCGGCATCAGCTCGTTGAGCTCGGGGCACGGGCGGGCCGGGTCGTCGGTGGGAGGGAACCAGGGTGGCTCCTCCAGGTTGTTCGACGGCAGGTACGAGAACAGGAACTTCACGTCGTCGAGCACGGTCTCCTCGTCGTCGCCGACGAAGGTGGCCACTCCGGACTTGGTGCTGTGGCTCTGCGCGCCACCCAGTTCCTCGAGGGTGACCTCCTCACCCGTGACCGTCTTCACCACGTCGGGGCCGGTGATGAACATGTGCGAGCGCTCGCGCACCATGAAGATGAAGTCGGTCATGGCCGGGCTGTACACCGCGCCGCCCGCGCACGGGCCGAGGATCACGCTGATCTGGGGGGTGACCCCCGAGGCCAGGACGTTGCGGTAGAAGATGCCGCCGTAGCTGTCGAGGGCCACCACGCCCTCCTGGATGCGGGCGCCGGCGCCGTCGTTGAGCCCGATCAGCGGCGCACCCACCGAGAGCGCCAGGTCCATCACCTTGTGGATCTTCTCGGCGAACACCTCGCCGAGGGCGCCGCCGAACACGGTGAAGTCCTGGGAGAACACGAACACCTTGCGGCCGTCGATCGTGCCCCAGCCGGTGATCACGCCGTCGGTGTAGGGGTGCTCCTGCAGGCCGCTCCCGTGGGCCCGGTGCTTGGCCAGCATGTCGAGCTCGTGGAACGAACCGTCGTCGAGCAGGTAGTCGATCCGCTCGCGAGCGAGCATCTTGCCCTTGGCGTGCTGGCGCTCGACCGAGCGCTCCGAACCGGCGTGCAGCGCCTCGTCCTTGCGCCGTCGGAGCTCGTCCAGCCGTTCCTTGAGGGGGTGCATGCCCCCGCTCTGCTCCATCTCGGCCGGCTCGGTGTAGCTCACGAGGGAGCACAATAGGTTTGCACGCCGAGTCCGACCCAATGAGGGCCGGCACCGTTACCGCGGTGCGAGCGCCCGGTCTCGCGGTCGGGAGGCCGCCCTCAGGGCAACGGCCGCTCGTACACGCCGGCGGGCAGGAACGGCCGGTCACCGATGTAGACCCACTGCGTCCATGTGGTGCCGTCCCAGAACCGCTCCGGGAACTCACCGGCAGGGTCGGGGTACCAATCGGCCAGCGGCGCTCCGGGCGCTCTGCGGGGCAGGGCCAGCAGCTCCCGCAGCCGCCCCTGCAATTGGCGAGGACCGGCCATGAACGCCTCGATCCACCGGCGCTCGCGCCTGCCGACGTGGAGGGTGAGCCCGGCCTCGTCGCGCTCGATGGTCTTGACCACGTGGAGGCGGCGAAGGTGCACCCGCTCGAGCACCTCGGCCTCCACGATCACCTTGTCGTCCGGGTGGTCGAGGTAGCGATGCAGCACCAGCAGGCGCCGACTGGTGAGCACGAGCAACCGCCTGCGCCAGAGGTCGTCGTCGTAGAGGTCGAGCGGTGGCTCACCGGCGGGGAGCTGTCGTGCCAGTTCGGTGAACAGCGCGGTCATGTGCCGGAGGAAGTCCTCGGGGAAGTAGGTGTCGCCCTCGGTGCTCCAGGTGTGGGCGGTCCGCCGCTTGTACTGGCCGACGTAGAACTCGATGAGGTGCTGGCGGTCACCGTCGGCGAGCCCCGACTGGGGCTGACTGGCGGGCGGGGCAAGGTCGGCGCGTCCTACCGGCGCGCTCAGCGGCGACGATGCGGGTGGCGGCGGGGCCGCTGATGTCGGCGCAGCCGGTGATGGGAAGGATGGCGGCGGCGCGACGGGCGGCGCGTTCGTGGGCGGCGGCGCCACCCGGGCACCGGTCGGCGCCGGCGCGATCGGCGGCGGAAGCTGCACCCGGGCACCGGGAGGCGACGGCGGCACCCGGGCCGGGGGCGGCGGAGCGACGGGCGACGCGTTCGTGGGCGGCGGCGCCACCCGGGCACCGGGAGGCGGCGGCACCTGGGCCGGAGGCCCGTCGGCACCCGTACTCGGGCGGCCCGCCGGTCGAGGACCGGTGCAGTGCTCGGTCCAGCGCCCGCCGTCCCACCATCGCAGGATGCCGCTCCCCGGCGCCGCGGGGTCAGGGTGCCAACCCGGCAACGCCCCCATGGGGAGGGATCGTACCGCTCGGGTCCCAGCCCTGCCGGGCCCGCGCAGCGTCATCGGGGTTGCGGTCCACGCCAGGGCCGTCGCCCGTGCGGGTGGCACGCCGCGTCCCGCACGGTGAACCCACGGGGACGGCCGTGGCCACGACCCAGCCGCGTTGCGATCGGTCAGCGGGCGTGTCAGCCGGGGTCGTAGGCGAGGCCCAGCGCCGGCGCCGGCACCAGGGCGTGCAGGGGGATGCCGGCCTGCTCGGCCAGGCCGGCGACGGTGCCGCCGCGGTCGACCAGGGGCAACAGCAGCACCACCTCTGCCTGCCCTTCGGCGCGCACCACCTCGGCCGCCTCGAGCATCGACACGCCGCGGGTGACCGCGTCCTCGGTGATCACCACCTTGTCGCCGGGGCGCAGCACACCGGCGATGCGCCCGCCGGTGCCCCCGGCCTTGGCCTCCTTGCGCACCGTGAAGCTGCGCAGCATCCGGCCGCGGGTGGCGGCGATGGCGGCGATGGAATAGGCCATGGCGTCGGCGCCCACGGTGAGGCCGCCGATGGCGGTGACGTCGTCGGGGAGCACCTCGAGCGCAGCGTCGGCCACCAGCAACATGCCCTCGGGCGAGCACGTGGTGGCCTTGGCGTCGATGAACCAGTCGCTCTGGCGACCCGACTTCAGCGTGAAGGGACCATCGGTGCGCACCGCGTGCTCGAGCAGGTGCGCGATCAGCGCCTCGTGCGCGCTCACACCGGCCCCCGATCGGCCCGAACCCCCACGGTCGCGCTCATCTGACGTGGACCATGCCGGTGCCGGGGGTGATGCGGCCGATCTCGACGGCGGCGTGGCCGTGGTCGGCCAGGACGGCGAGGGCGCGCCCGGCGTCCTCCTGCGGCACGACGAGGACCATCCCGATGCCCAGGTTGAACACCCGGGCCATCTCGTCGTCGGCGACGTTGCCCAGGTGCTGGATCTCGGAGAAGATCCGCGGCGCCTCCCACGTGCCCTCGTCGATCACCGCGTCGGCGGCGCCGGGCAGCACCCGCACCAGGTTGCCGGCCATGCCCCCGCCGGTGATGTGGGCGACCGCCCGCACGTCGACCTCGGCGAGCACCGCGCGCACCGCTGGCGCGTAGATCACCGACGGGCGCAGCAGCTCGTCGGCCAGCGTGGTGGGGGCGCCTTCGTACGCCGGATCGTCGAGCGACCGCCCGGCGGTCTCGAGCAGCACCGTGCGGGCCAGGCTGTAGCCGTTCGACCGCAACCCCGGCGACGGCAGCCCGATCAGCGCGTCGCCCACGGCCACGTGCTCGCCGGTGATGAGCTGGTCGCGCTCGACCACCCCCACGGCGAAGCCCACCAGGTCGAAGTCGTCGTCGGGCATCACCCCGGGGTGCTCGGCCATCTCGCCGCCGATGAGCGCGCACCCGGCCTGGCGGCACCCCTCGGCCACGCCGGCGACCAAGGCCTCCATGCGCTCGGGTTGGAGCCGGCCCACCGAGATGTAGTCGAGGAAGAAGAGCGGCTCGGCGCCCTGGCACACCAGGTCGTCCACGCACATGGCCACCAGGTCGATGCCGATGGTGTCGAGGCGGCCGGTGGCCCGGGCCACCTGCGCCTTCGTCCCGACCCCGTCGGTGGCCGACACCAGCACCGGCACGCGGTAGCGGTCGGTGGGCAGGGCGAAGAGCCCGCCGAACCCGCCGATGTCGCCCAGCACCTCCGGCCGGTACGTGGAGCGCACCGCTCCCTTGATCCGGTCGACCGCGGCCTCGCCGGCGGCGATGTCGACGGGGTAGGTCTCGCTCAAGACTGCTGGCGGGCGGCGGCGTCGGCGGCGGGGAACAGGGAGTCCCCGTCGGGGGCCGGCGCAGACGAGGTCGGGCGGATCGGCGTGCCGTCCTCGGCCCGGGCCACGGGCTCGACCTCGAGCACGGCCTTGCGCAGGTTCACCGGCACCTCGATGGGGTACTCGCCCGTGAGGCAGGCCGTGCAGAACCCGGCGTTGTGGGCGCCCGTGGCCTCGACCAGGCGGTCGAGGGTGAGGTACGAGATGCTGTCCACGTCGATGTAGTCGCGGATCTCGTCCACCGTGAGGTTGGCCGCCAGCAACTCGCCCCGGGTGCCCGTGTCCATGCCGTAGAAGCAGGGCCACTTGTAGGGCGGCGAGGAGATGCGCAGGTGCACCTCCTTGGCGCCGGCCTCCCGCAACATCTTCACCATGGCCCGCGTGGTGGTGCCCCGCACGATCGAGTCGTCGACCACCACGAGGCGCCTGCCCTCGATGTTGTCGCGCAGCGGGTTGAGCTTCATGCGCACCCCGAGCGCCCGCATCTCCTGGGTGGGGGCGATGAAGGTGCGCCCGATGTAGCGGTTCTTCACCAACCCCTGGCCGTAGGGGATGCCGCTGCGCCGGGCGTAGCCCTCGGCGGCGGCGATGCCCGACTCGGGCACCCCCATCACGAGGTCGGCCTCGACCGGGGCCTGCTCGGCCAGGCGCTCACCCATCGTGACCCGGGCGTGGTGGACGCTGCGGCCGTAGAGCTGGCTGTCGGGCCGGGCGAAGTACACGAACTCGAACAGGCACAGGGTGGGCTGGATGCGCTCGTGCTCGAACGGGCGCAACGACCGGTAGCCGGTGGCGTCGATCACCACCATCTCACCCGGTTCGAGCTCGCGGACGAAGTGGGCCCCCACCACGTCGAGCGCCGGCGTCTCGGAGGCCAGCACCCAGCCGTGGTCGAGCTTGCCGAGGCACAGGGGCCGGAACCCGCTGGGGTCGCGCACGCCGATCACATGGCCCTCGTCCATCAGCACGAACGAGAACGCACCCTCCAACTCGGGCAGCACCTTCACCAGCGCGTGCTCGAGCTCGCGCTCGTCGCTGCGGGGACCGGCCAGCGCCATCTCGGTGGCCAGCATCTCGGCCACCAGGTCGGTGTCGCTCGTGACCGTGCCCGGCAGCATGCCCTGGCGATCCGCCAGCGCCTCGGTGTTGACCAGGTTGCCGTTGTGGCCCAGCGCGAACTCGGCCTCGGCCGTGGCCCGGAACACCGGCTGGGCGTTGCGCCAGGTGCTCGAGCCGGTGGTGGAGTAGCGGGTGTGGCCGATGGCCAGGTGGCCCTTCAACGACGCCAGCTTGATGTCGTCGAACACGTGGGCGACCAGCCCCATGTCCTTCTGCACCATCAGGGTCTCGCCGTTGCTCACCGCCATGCCGGCCGACTCCTGGCCACGGTGTTGCAGGGCGTACAGGCCCAGGTAGGTGAGGTGGGCGACCGGCTGGCCGGGGGCGTACACCCCGAACACCCCGCAGGCTTCCTTCGGGGTGTCGTCGTCGGGGTCAGGGGCGGGGTCCAGGAGCGCCGGCGCCGTCACGTCCTCATCGTCGCACACTGCTCAGGTGACCCCGCGAATCGTGGCTGGAGCCCTCAGGCTACCGGCCCAACCGGTCGGCCACGTACGGCCAGAAGCCGCCATCCGGCGCCATCTGGAACACTGGCCGCCGACGAGCGAGGGGGCCACATGGGACGGTTGGACGCCAAGATCGCGCTGATCACGGGCGCGGCGCGGGGGCAGGGCGCGGCCGAGGCGCGCCTGTTCGCCGACGAGGGTGCCCGGGTGTACCTCACCGACGTGCTCGACGAGGAGGGCGAGGCCACCGCCGCCGCGATCGGCGAGGCCGCGTCGTACCACCCCCTCGACGTGCGGGAGGAGGAGGCCTGGACCACCATCGTCGAGGAGATCCTCGACGCCCACGGCCGCCTCGACGTCCTCGTCAACAACGCCGGCATCTTCCGGGTGATGCCCACCGCGCTCACCTCCGAGGCCGACTACCGCGAGATCATCGACATCAACCAGGTCGGCACCTTCCTCGGCATGCGGGCGGTGATCCCCACCATGGTGGGCGCCGAGTCGGGCTCGATCATCAACATCTCGTCGGTGGCGGGGCTGCAGGGCGCCGCCGGCACCATGGCCTACTCGGCCAGCAAGTGGGCGGTGCGAGGCATGACCAAGGTGGCCGCCAAGGAGGTGGCGCCCTTCGGCGTGCGGGTGAACTCGGTGCACCCCGGCATCATCGCCACCCCCATGATGAGCGAGGCCTCCCCCGAGGGCACCATCATCGACCGGGTGGTGCAGGCCATCCCCATGGGCCACGTGGCGCAGGCCGACGACGTCGCGAACCTGGTGCTCTACCTGGCCTCCGACGAGAGTCGCTACTCCACCGGCGCCGAGTTCGTGGTCGACGGAGGGATGACCGCCTGAGCGGTCCCCTCGGGGGTGGGGGTGGCCCCCTCGAGTCAGTCGTGGGTGACGGCGGCGCCGAAGGCGGTGGGCAGCCGGTCACGCCAGGCGGCAGTGGCGCCGGCGAGGCCGACGTCGAGCAGGTCCTTCACCTTCAGGCGGTCGCCGGCGGCGAGGCCCAGCTGAGTGACGGGGACGCCACGGTCCTCGCAGAAGGTGATGACGTCACGGGCGCGGTCGGCGGCCACGCAGAGCACGGCGCGGCCGGCGGACTCGGACCACAGCTCGGCCTCGTCGTGGATGCGGGCCGCCTGGAAGCCGACGCCCGAGCGCACCGCCATCTCGGCCAGGGCCACCGCCAGCCCACCCTCGGCCACGTCGTGCACGCCGAGCACGTCGCCCTGGTTCACCAGGTCGCGCACCGCGGTGGCCACCGCCGACACCGCGGCCAGGTCGAGCGGCGGCAGGGCGCCACGGCGGGCCTGCCCGGTGTGCCACGCCCAGCGCGAGCCGGCCAGCCCGGGCCACGTGGCACCCACCAGCAGGATGCGGCCGCCGTCGACCAGGACGGGGCCCGGTGGCGGCGTGGAGAGGTCGTCCACCATGCCCAGCAACCCGATCACCGGGGTGGGGTCGATGTCGCTGCCGCGTGACTCGTTGTAGAGGCTGACGTTGCCGCCGATCACGGGCAGGCCGAAGGCGTTGCAGGCCTCGCTCATGCCGTCGACGGCCTCGGACAGCTGCCACATCACCTCGGGGTGCTCGGGGTTGCCGAAGTTCAGGCAGTTGACCACCGCCAGCGGGCGGGCCCCGACGCACGCCAGGTTCAGCACCGACTCGGCGACGGTCATGGCCGTGCCGGTGCGGGGGTCGACGGCACACCAGCGGTGGTTGCCGTCGGTGGTGAGGGCCAGGCCCCGACCAGTGGGCACGCCCGTGACCGGGTGCTTGAGGCGCAACACCGTGGCGTCGCCGCCGGGTCCGGCCACCGTGTTCAGGAAGAGCTGGTGGTCGTACTGCGACGACACCCAGGTGGTGTCGGTGAGCAGGTCGAGCAGCACGGCGCCGGGGTCGAAGCCCTCGACGGGGGCCGTCGGCTCGGCGGCACGGCGCTCGGCCAGGTCGGCCGGCTCCGCCCGCTCGCGATCGTACAGGGGCGCGTCCTCGTGCAGCGAGGCCGCGGGGACGTCGCACAGGATCTCGCCGTCGAACCCGTCGCGGATGCGCAGGCGGCCCCCCGGGCCCGGCGCCACTCCCCCGTCCGGGACAGAGCCGTCACTCCGTTCGGGCACGGAGCCGTCATTCCGTTCGGGCACGGAGCCGTCACTCCGTTCGGGCACGGAGCCGGCGGTGACCTTCCCGATCACCGTCGAGCGCACCTCCCAGCGGGCGCAGATCTCGAGCACCTCGTCCAGGCTCTCCGGCTCGACGATGGCCAGCATGCGCTCCTGGCTCTCGCTGGTCATCACCTCGAACGGCTCCATGCCGGGCTCCCGGCGGGGCACCGCGTTGACGTCGACGTCCATGCCGACGCCACCGCGCGACGCGGTCTCGCTGGTGGCGCAGGCCAGGCCGGCGCCGCCCAGGTCCTGGATGCCCACCACCAGCCCGGCGTCGAGCAACGCGAGGCACGCCTCGATCAGCCGCTTCTCCTCGAACGGGTCACCCACCTGCACGCTCGGGCGCTTCTGGGCGTCGGCCTCGTCGTCGGCGAACCCGGCCGAGGCCAGCACGCTCACCCCGCCGATCCCGTCACGTCCGGTGGACGAGCCGAGCAGCACCGCCAGGTTGCCCACGCCGCTGGCCTGGCCCAGCACCAGCCGGTCGGTGGGCAGGATGCCCAGGCACAGCACGTTGACCAGGGGGTTGTCGGCGTAGGTCTCGTCGAACACCACCTCGCCGCCGACGGTGGGCACCCCCACCGAGTTGCCGTAGCCCGACACGCCGCTCACCACACCCTCGGCGATCCAGCGGCTCCGGGGGTCGTCGAGCGGCCCGAAGCGCAGCGGGTCCATCACCGCGATGGGGCGGGCGCCCATGGTGAAGATGTCGCGCAGGATGCCGCCCACGCCGGTGGCTGCGCCCTGGTAGGGCTCGATGGCGGACGGGTGGTTGTGGCTCTCGATCCGGATGGCGGCGGCGATGCCATCACCTACGTCCATCACCCCCGCGTTCTCACCGGGGCCGACCAGCACGCCCTCACCCGTCGTGGGCAGGCGCTTCAGGTGGATCCGCGACGACTTGTACGAGCAGTGCTCCGACCACATCACCGCGTACATGGCCAGCTCGAGGTGGTTCGGCTCGCGTCCGAGGATGCCGCGGATCGACTCGAGCTCGTTGTCGGTGAGGCCCAGGGCCCGGTGGACCGGCTCGTCAGCGGCGGGAGGGGCAGGCGTGTCGGCCATGCCCTGCACGGTACCCGCGCCACGGCCGGCATCCCGGCGACGCTCCCCACCGGCGACGACAAGGCTGTATAACCATTCGGTGACTACAAGAATAAGACAAATGTGTCGCCCCGACTTGTAACGGACAGCTATCTGTGTTGCCATGCTCGACATGACAAATGATTCGAATCGGGCCGGGACAATGTCGGCCGAGCACAAAGCCGCTTTGGCCGTGGGACGCACGCAGGGGCGTGCCGTCCGTGTCTACCTGGAAGCGCTGACCGCCAACCGGCCGAAGCGAGGGCGCAAGCGCACGCCCGAGTCCATCGCCGCCCGGCTCGACAAGATCGAGTCCGAGATCGTCGACGCCAACCCGGTGCAGCGCCTGCAGCTGGTCCAGGAGCGCATCGACCTCGAGCACGAGCTCGCGGCGTCGGCCGAGACCGTCGACCTCTCGGCCCTCGAGGCCGAATTCGTCGCCGCCGCGAAGGACTACAGCGAGCGCAAGGGCATCTCCTACGCGGCGTGGCGTGAGGCCGGCGTGCCGGCGACCACGCTCAAGGCCGCCGGGATCTCACGTAGCGGGCGCTGAGCCCACCGACACCGCCGGGGCGGCGCCGACCGGTCCCCCGGCCGCGGCCAGGAGCGACTGCAGCAGCACCCGCCCGTCGCCGCTGCCCAGCAACGGGTCGTAGGCGCGCTCGGGGTGGGGCATCAGGCCCACCACGTTGCGCTCGACCGAGCAGATCCCGGCGATGTCGCCCACGGAGCCATTGGGGTTCTCCACGTACCGCACCACGATGCGATCCTCGCCTTCGAGCTCGGCGAGGACCTCGGGCGAGCACGTGTAATTCCCCTCGAAGTGGTTGATGGGGACGCGCAGGCGCGCACCGACCTCGGCCTGGTTGGTGAGGGCCGACGCGGTGGTGGCCACCTCGAGCTCGACCGTGGTGCAGAGGAACTTGAGGCCCCGGTTCTTCTGGAGCGCACCAGGGAGCAGGCCGGCCTCGGTGAGCACCTGGAAGCCGTTGCAGATGCCCACCACCGGTCCTCCCGACCGTGCGAACTCACCCACCGCGGCCATCACCGGCGAGAACCGGGCGATGGCGCCGGGCCGTAGGTAGTCGCCGTGGGCGAAGCCGCCGGGGATCACCACGGCGTCGACATCGCCGAGCCCGCGGTCGCCGTGCCACACGATGCGGCCCTCACCGCCGAGCGCGCCGACGGCCTCGAGCACGTCGAACTCGCAGTTCGAGCCGGGGAACAACACGACACCGACGGTCGCGGGCATCAGGCCGACACCACCTCGTGCAGGCTGACCGTGGCGTCCTCGATCACGGGGTTGGTGAGGAAGCGGGCGCAGAGGTCTTCCGCCTCCGCCCGGGCGGCGACCTCGTCGTCGGCCTCGATGGTGAACCGGATGCACTTGCCCACCCGCACCCCGGCGATGCCGCCGAAGCCCAGTGTGGGCAGTGATCGCTCGATGGTGGCGCCCTGCGGGTCGGCCACGCCCGGCCGCAGTTGCACCTCGACCACTACGTCGAACGTCATGCCCTCACTCTGGCATACGAATCGCCGGATCCGGCACATCGGCGGCGGCGGCGATCACGCGCCCGCAGAGGACGGACGCCATCGACACGCACGGCCGGCGCCCAGCATGCAGGACGACGAGGTCGGCGGGGCCAAGGCCGACGGCCCCGAGGCCGACCGTGGCGACCCCGCAGCGTCGTTCGTGAAGGGGACGACCACTCGCACGGTGGTGTCGCACGGTGGTCCAGCGCTCCGAGAACGGTTCGGGACGAAGGCGGCGCCGCCTCAGCCGACGGCGCGTTCGTCCACGAACACGGCGCCGTCGAGGAGCGGGACCACCGCACTCACGTCGAGGTCGGCGGCCAGGTCCACGTCCGCCGATTCGCCCCGCGCGGCCTTCTCGACACCGGAACCGCAGGCGTGCAGCAGGGCGGGGACGCCCTCGGATCGGGCGCCCTCGAACGCGGCGATGGCAATCCGCGCCTCGGGTGACATGACCCCGGGCGACCTGACCTCGGACGACCTGACCTCGGACGACCTGGCCTCGGACGGCCAGGCCTGGGGCGGCCGGTCGGCGCGGACTCCGAGCCCGGCGAGGACCGCACCGGCGCCGATCAGGTCCTCGAGCGCCGGCCGGAGCGGCCCCGTGGCACCGTTCCAGCGTTCGCCGGCGGCGATGACCGAGACGATGCCGTCGGGGCCTGCCAAGCGGCCGGCGGCGGCGCCGACCGCCGACGCGTTGCGCAGGCAGCCCGCCAGCACCGTGGACGCCCCGGCCTCGGCCGCGCCGAACGACAGCGCCGACCCGTTCGGCGACGGGAGCACGAGCCGAACGCCCGCCGACAGGTCGACCAGTGTCGCCGGCGCCAGCGTCCACGCCGCTCCCGCCCCCTGCCCGGCGACGACGGCGTCGCGCTCGGCGGCATACGTCTGCTCGCCGCCGTCGTGCCACCGGTAGGGAAGGACCTCGCCACCCCGGCCGAGGGCCACGTCGACCGCAGTGGTGAAGGACAAGACATCGACGATCACCACCACGTCCGACACCGGCGCCAGCCGCCGCAGCCCGCTGGGCCCCCACTCGAACCGCACCCGGTACCCGTCCTGCTCCATCACCAGCCACTCCTTCGTCGCGGTCCGCAGGGCCTCCGCCCCATCAGGACCCGGGGGTTCGCGGTCGCTCGCCGGCGCGCGAGCCTGACGGTCGCGACCGGTGTCAGCCGAGGCGCCGACAGCCCGCTCCCGCCGGAACGCCGGCTACGTGCC
This sequence comes from Acidimicrobiales bacterium, assembly GCA_044221555.1. Lineage (GTDB taxonomy): Bacteria > Actinomycetota > Acidimicrobiia > Acidimicrobiales > DATDAH01 > JAEUJM01. The sequence goes on along the minus strand of JBGAOY010000012.1, from coordinate 127,459 downwards.
GGCGCCGGGCCACTGCGAGAACGCCTTGCCGGTGATCCGCTCGTAGGCCTCGACGTAGCGGGCCGACGACGACGCCACCACGTCGTCGGGCAGGGCCGGTGGTGGCGGCTGCTTGTCCCAGTCGAGGCCGTCGAGGTAGTCCCGAACCGGCTGCTTGTCGAACGACGGCGGGGTCGACCCCAGCACCCACTGATCGGCCGGCCAGAAGCGGGACGAGTCGGGCGTGAGCACCTCGTCGGCCACCACCAACTGGCCGTCGATGAGTCCCAGCTCGAACTTGGTGTCGGCGATGATGATGCCCCGCTCGGCGGCAAGGGCCGCTCCCCGCTGGTAGAGCTCGAGCGAGATCGCCCGGGCCTGGCCGGCGATCTCGGCGCCCACCAGCTCGACCGCCTCGCTCATCGAGATGTTGACGTCGTGGCCCTCCTCGGCCTTGGTGGAGGGGGTGAACACCGGCTCGCGCAGCTGCTCGGACTCCTGCAGCCCCTCGGGCAGCACCTCACCGTGCATGGTGCCGCTGCGCTGGTACTCCTTCCAGGCCGAACCGGTCAGGTAGCCCCGCACGATGCACTCGAGGGGAAGCATCTCGGCCCGGCGCACCAGCATCACGCGGCCGGCCAACGCGGGGTCCTGGGCCTCGGCGGGCAGGTCGGCCAGGTCGGTGGAGATCAGGTGGTGGGCGGCGACGTCGGCCAGCTCGTCGAACCAGAACGCCGAGATGGCGGTGAGCACCCTGCCCTTGTCGGGGATGGGCTCGGCCATCACCACATCGAACGCCGACAGACGGTCGGACGTGACGATCAGCAGCCGGTCGTCGCCGGCGTCGTAGATGTCACGCACCTTGCCGGTGAGCACGTGGGGGAGGTCGATCGTCGCATCGGCCATGGTGGGTCTCCTCGGGACGGTCGGGGCTGGTCGGGTACAGCGGGGAGCGGGCGCAGCCGTGGTCGCCGATCAGATGACCGGCTCGCCCTCGTAGGCCGCCGCCCCAGGATGCCGCGCGGCCACCGCGCTCACACGCTCGGCGAACACGCCGACCTGACGCCCGGCATCGCCCACGAACGTGAGCGGATCGCCCACCAGCGCCTCGACCTCGGCAGCATCGAGGGGGAGCCGCGGATCGGCCCCGAGCCGGGCGTAGAGATCGTTCTCGTCGCCCCCCGGCCCGCTTCCCGCTCTGACGGGCCGCTCGGGCCCCTCGCTTCCCGCTCTGACGGGCCGCTCGGGCCCCTCGCTTCCCGCTCTGACGGGCCGCTCGGGCCCTTCGCGCAGGGCCAGCGCCGCGGCGACGGCGTGCTCCTTCACGATCTCGTGGGCCTCCTCGCGGCCCAGACCCAGCCGCACCGCGGCCAGCAGGATCTTGGTGGTGGCCAGGAAGGGCAGGTACCGGCGCAGCTCGCGCTCGATGACCGCCGGGTAGGCGCCGAAGGCCCCCAGCACGTCGAGCAGCGTCTGGAACGCGCCGTCGGCGGCGAAGAAGGCGTCGGGGAGCATCACCCGGCGGACCACCGAGCAGCTCACGTCGCCCTCGTTCCACTGGTCGCCGGCCAGGCCGGTGGCCATGGTGACGTGGCCGGCCAGGATGGTGCCGAAGCCGACGATGCGCTCGCACGAGCGGCTGTTCATCTTGTGGGGCATCGCCGACGAGCCCACCTGGCCGGGTCGGAAGCCCTCGGTGACCAGCTCCTGGCCCGCCATCAGCCGGATCGTCGTGGCCAGGCTCGACGGTCCGGCCACGGCCTGGGCCAGGGCGGTGACCACGTCGAGGTCGAGCGACCGGGGGTAGACCTGGCCCACGTTGGCCAGCACCCGGTCGAAGCCCAGCTGCTCGGCCACCCGCCGCTCGAGCTGATCGAGCCGCTCGGTGTCGCCACCCAGCAGGTCGAGCTGGTCCTGCGCCGTGCCGACGGGGCCCTTCAGGCCCCGCAGCGGGTAGCGCCCCAGCAGGTCGTCGATGCGCTCGTAGGCCACCAGGAGCTCCTCGCCGGCGTTGGCGAACCGCTTGCCCAGGGTCGTGGCCTGCGCGGGCACGTTGTGGCTGCGGCCGGTGATGACCGTGTCGCGGTGCTCGACGGCGCGCTCGGCCAGCGCCACCAGCGCCGCCACCATGCGGTCGCGGATGAGCTCCAGCGAGCGACGGACCTGCAGCTGCTCGACGTTCTCGGTGAGGTCGCGGGAGGTCATGGCCTTGTGCACGTGCTCGTGGCCGGCGAGGGCGGAGAACTCCTCCACGCGGGCCTTCACGTCGTGGCGGGTCACCCGCTCGCGCGTGTCGATCGAGGCCAGGTCGACCTGGTCGGCGACCGCCTCGTAGGCCTCGATCACCCCGTCGGGCACGTCGACGCCGAGGTCGCGTTGCGCCCGGAGGATCGCGATCCAGAGCTCGCGCTCGAGGACCACCTTGCGCGCCGGTGACCAGAGGGCCACCAGGGGGGCGCTGGCGTACCGAGCGGCCAGGACGTTGGGAATCACGGGATCAACTTCCATCAAGAACCACCTGTGCGCTGCCGACGGGAACGTGGATGGAGGGCCGCTGCGCGAAGCACCAATTCGAGGCGTCCGAGAACGTGTGCCGCACCTGCGGCAACGAATTCTGCAGCGAATGTCTGGTGTACTCGTTCGGGCCCAAGAAACCGCCCTTCTGCATCGCCTGCGCGCTGGCCGTGGCCGGGGTCCGCACCACTGCGGGCAACCAGCTGGTCAAGCCGAAGAAGGAGATCAAGAAGGAGAACAAGGCCCGCCGCAAGGCGGCCAGGGAGTCGCAGAAGAGCGGCGCCGGCAGCGTCGAGATCGAGTGGTCGATCTCGGCGGACCCCACCGAGGGGCTCACCGAGGACGACCTGCTGTTGCCGAACGCCCCGGTCGACGCGCCCGCCCCACCGCCGCCGCCCCCAGCGGTTGCGCCCGAGCCCGCTCGTGTCGACGAGGGGCCACAGGGCGAGGCGCCCGTGGCGCTGGAAGGCACCGGGCCGGGACCGGAGCCCGTCGCCGCGGCGCCGCGACCGACGCTGTCCGAGGCGGACCGCGTGGACCGACCCCCGATGGCCGCACCCCGTCCCGACGCCGAACCTCCGCAGATGCTCCTGCGCCAGGCGGAGATGCCCGCCATGGGCGAGTCGCCATCCCCGCTCCCTGCTCCTCCCGGGACCCCGACGGTGGGGGCCCTCGGTGTCAGCCCGATGGCGGACGGCTCGGCCGACGCCCCGGCACCCTTGCTGCCCCCGGCCCTGCGAGCGCAGTCGTTCGAGTCGCCGGCGCCGGCCGCGTTCGACGACTTCGCCATCACGACGACACCGGCTCCCGTACCGCCACCCCCACCGCCACCGCCACCGGCCCGATCGGACGACGCCGCCGCCTCCCGCCCCGACGGGCCGCCGGTCACGTTCGACGACTTCGCGATCACCACACCCGCCCCGCGGCCCGCGCCACCGACCGCACCCGCGTCGCCGACCGTGCCGACGGTGCGGGCCGACCGGCCCGACGGCCCCCCGGCGCCACCAGCGGAGGGGTCGACGCCGGGAGCGACGCGGCGAGCGAGAGGCCACAACCTCGGCGACACCCCAGCCACCCCCCCCTCCACGAGCCCGCCTGCGACGACCACCGGTTCGATCGACCACCGTCCCGCCGGCGCCGGTCGGGGCCAGGCCGCGGGTGGCCCCGACCCCTCCGTGATCGACGGGGCCCCTGCCGCACCACCGCCGCCACCGCCCCGCCTGCCGCCCCGCCCGCTCCCGTTCGAGGAGGACGCCGAGACCACGGCACCACCTCCCGCAGCGACAGCCACACGACCAGCGTCCGTGGACAGCAGCGACGCGCCGCCGGCCGCGCCGGCGCTGTCCTTCGAGCGCGATGCCGCGACCACCGGTCCGCCCCCGCCACCCCCTCCCCCGCCTCCTCGACCGGGCCGTGGATCCGCGACGGCCGCGCCGCCACCGCCACCGCCACCACCACCACCACCACCTCCGCCCCGCACGATGCCGTTCGAGCGGGACTTCGCGGCGTCACCCCCGCCACCGCCACCGACGACCGACACCCCGGCCGCTCCGGCGACCCCGCCCACCGGCGTGACCATGGCCGCGGGTGGCCCGAGCAACGCCGCGCCACCGCCACCACCACCACCACCACCACCACCACCACCACCGCCGCTCGTCGTCGAGCTCGATCCCGAGCCCGAGCCCGAGCCCGAGCCGCCCGTCGAGGACGGCACGTTCGGCATCGTCGGCCTGCCCCCGCTGCTCACCTCGCGCGAGTCGTCGCCCCTACCTCCCCCCGCGCCGCTCCCACCGGCCGCGCCGGACCTGGGTCCGGCACCGCACATCGACGCCGACAGCCTGTTCCTGCCCTCGACCACGGTGGCCCACGGCGGTCCGGCACCCGCGGGCGCCGGGAAAGCGCTCGGCAGCGACGACAGCCCCTGGGACGCGAACGGTCGACCCACCCTCCGGGTGCGTGACCTGCTGGCCGACCCCGACGAGGCCCCCCGCCACGACGAGGTGTCGTTCTTCGCCCCGGTCACGCCGGAGCAACTCGGAGAGGATCCAACCCCGCCCGCGCCGTAGGCGCGCCGGGGCCGCTGGCGGTGGCGGCCCTCAGGCAGGGCCCGCCATCTCCTGGCGGTGCTTCGCGAGCTCGGCGGCCAGCGACTCGTCACGGATGGCCAGCATCTGCACCACGAGCAGGGCCGCGTTCATCGAGCCGTTCACCGCCACGGTGGCAACGGGGATGCCCTTCGGCATCTGCACCGTGGAGTAGAGGGCGTCGACACCGTCGAGCGCACCGCCCGACAGCGGCACACCGACCACCGGCAGCGTGGTCTGGGCGGCCACGGCACCGGCGAGGTGGGCGGCCATGCCGGCGCCGCAGATGAACGCCACGTACCCGTTGTCGCGGGCGGTGGAGGCCAGCTCGGCCACCTTGGCCGGGGTCCGGTGCGCGGACAGCACCCGCACGTCGGCCTCGATGCCGAATCGCTCGAGGGTCTCGGCGGCCGGGGCCATCTTCTCCTTGTCGGACTCCGACCCCATCAACACGGCGACCTTCATCAGTGGGACTCCTCTCGTTGTGATCGAACAGTGCGTTCCTGCCCCGCGGCCAGCGCGGCGATGTCGGTGCGGCGGTGCATCCCGCGCCACGACACGTGGTCGACGGCTCGGTAGGCGAGCTCGCGGGCGGCGGCGATGGTCGCACCCGGCGCCGTGACCGCCAGCACCCGGCCGCCGGCGGTGACGAGGCGGCCCTGCTCGTCGGCGGCGACGCCGGCGCAGAACACGGTGGCTCCAGCGGCCTCGGCGTCGTCGATCCCGGTGATGACGTCGCCGGTGCGGGGCGCGACGGGGTACCCCTCGGACGAGCACACCACGGTGACGAACGCGTCGTCGCTGAAGGTGGGGGTGGCGGTGAGCTCGCCGGCCGCGGCCTGGGCCAGCAACTCGAGCAGGTCGGACGAGAGCCGGGGCAGGACCACCTGGGACTCGGGGTCGCCGAACCGGCAGTTGAACTCGATCACCTTGGGGCCCGAGCCGGTGAGGGCCAGGCCCGCGTAGAGCACGCCCCGGTAGTCGATCCCCCGCTGGGCCAGCGCGTCGAGGGTGGGCTGCACCGCGGTGCGCATCACCTCGTCGACCACGGCGTCGTCGACGATCGGGACCGGGCTGTAGGCGCCCATGCCCCCGGTGTTGGGCCCGGCGTCGCCGTCGTCGATGCGCTTGAAGTCCTGGGCCGGGGCCAGCGGCACCGCCCGAGTGCCGTCACACACGGCCAGCAGCGACAGCTCGGGCCCGTCCAGGTACTCCTCGATCACCAGCCGCTGGCCGGCGGCACCGAAGGCCGCGCCCGACAGGTAGGCGATGACCGCGGCACGCGCCTCGTCGAGCGACTCGGTGACCACCACACCCTTGCCGGCCGCCAACCCGTCGGTCTTGACCACGTAGGGCGCCGGGAGCGACGCGAGGAAGGCCAGGGCGGCGGTTTCGTCGTCGGCACCGAACGTGCCGTACCCGGCGGTGGGTACCCCTGCGTCGACCAGCAGCGCCTTCATCCACGCCTTCGAGCCCTCGATCTCCGCCCCGTCCGCGCCCGGCCCGAACACCAGCTTGCCCTGGGCCCGCAACCGGTCGGCCAGCCCGTCCACCAGCGGCGCCTCCGGCCCGATCACGAACAGATCGGCCGCGAGGTCCTCCGGCGCGGTGGCGACCGACCCCGGGATCCCGGGGTTCCCAGGAGTGACCACGACAGAGGAGGCAGTGCGAGCCAACACATGCGCCAACGCATGCTCCCGCCCCCCCGACCCGACAACACAGACCCTCACGAGTGGACCCCCTGAGCAGTCAGAACCTCGGGAACGAAGACCTCAGGAATCGAGAGCCGCGAGGCCAGTAAGGACGGGCGCCAGCGGGGACCCGAGGCCGAAGGCCCCCGCTCCCCCCACACAGACACCCCAAGGGGGACGCCCCCAACCGAGGGGTCACGGGTGGCGCCGATCCGGAGGGTCCGAAAGATCGCCGCATGGTTTTCGCGGCGATCTTCGGATACCGGATCGGGGTCAGGACCGGTGACCCCGGGCACCAGGAGGGACGAGAGCCGCACGCCAGCCAACCCTCTAGGCCGCGAAATGCAGGAACTGATCACGACCAGGCCCGACGCCGACCAGCGAGATCGGCACGCCGATCTGCGCCTCCAGGAACGCCACGTAATCGCGGGCCGCCCCCGGCAACTCCGAGCGCTCGGTCATCGACGTGAGATCCGTCTGCCACCCAGGGAGCTCCTCGTACACCGGCACGCAGTCGTGCAGCACCGACTGGTGGTACGGCAGGTGCTCGTACCGCACCCCATCGGCCTCGTACGCCACGCACACCTTCAGCGTGGAGAGCGTGTCGAGGACGTCCAGCTTGGTCAGCGCCACCTCGGACAGGGAGTTCACCCGCACGGCCTGGCGCAGCATCACCGCGTCGAACCAGCCCGGCCGGCGGCGCCGGCCCGTGTTGGTGCCGTACTCGTGGCCGCGGTCGACCAGCAGGTCGCCCACCTCGCGGCCCTCGTCGGTGCCGTCGGGGCCGCCGATCAGCTCGGTGACGAACGGGCCGGCGCCCACCCGGGTGATGTACGCCTTGGCGATGCCGATCACCCGGTCGATGTAGAGCGGCCCGACGCCGGCGCCGGTGCAGGCGCCGCCGGCCACGGGGTTGGACGAGGTGACGTAGGGGTAGGTGCCGTGGTCGAGGTCGAGGAACGTGGCCTGGGCCCCTTCGAGCAGCACGTGCTGGCCGGCGTCGAGCGCGTCGTGCACGAGGGTGACCGTGTCGGCGATGTAGGGCTCGAGCCGGGGCAGGCACTCGTCGAGGTAGAGCGCGGCGATGTCGTCGGCCTTGGGCGGGAGCCGGTTGTACACCTTGGCCAGCAGCGGCGCCTTCTCTTTCAGCGCCAGGTCGAGCTTGGCCCGGAAGATCTTCGGGTCGAGCAGATCCTGCACCCGGATGCCCACCCGGGTGGCCTTGTCGGCGTAGGCGGGGCCGATGCCCCGCTTGGTGGTGCCCAGCTTGTTCTTGCCCAGGTACCGCTCGGTGATGGCGTCGATCTCCTGGTGGTACGGCAGGATCAGATGGGCGTTGCCGCTGACCTTGAGGCGCGAGCAGTCCACGCCCTTGGACTCGAGCATGTCCATCTCGGCCAGCAGCACCACGGGGTCGACGACGACCCCGTTGCCGATCACGGGGGTGATGTGGTCGTACAGGATCCCACTGGGCACCAGTTGGAGGGCGAAGCTCTGGCCGTCGACCACGATGGTGTGGCCCGCGTTGTGGCCGCCCTGATAGCGGACCACGAGCTGCATCTCTTTGGCGACGAGGTCGGTGAACTTCCCTTTGCCTTCGTCGCCCCACTGGGTGCCGACAACGACTGTTGCGGGCACAGGCGTCTCCGTTCGTTCTGGGGGCGCTTACGGGCCGACTCTAGTCGCTCGGCCCCGCTCGGCCCGGACCCGGGGGCGCTGACTGTCGGGTCAGTAGTGCATCCGCCTCATTTTCCGGCCGGATGCGGCAATGCGCTCACGATTGCCGCGGCGCCCGTCGATGGAACGCCATGACATGGCGCGGTGAGCGTCGGAGGGCGACCGACAACGTGGATCTCTCGGGCAGCGAGCACGCGTGGTGGACCGGGGCCCGTCCCCAGGGCTTCGCCGGCGCCCGGGTGTCGAGCCCGCCCGTCGGGCCTCCGCCCGGCCCACCGCCGGGCATCCCGGAGCGACGGGCGTCGGCACCTCCGCCGGCACCTCCGTCGGCCCCGGCACCGTGGCCGTCCGGCCCGGCGGGGGCGGCCCCCGGGCGCGACCCGTGGCAGCGGTCGACGTCGCCGCAGGTGACGTCTGCCTACCGCACGCTGGGCATCGACTGGGAGGCCAGTTGGGAGGAGGTGGCCACCCAGTTCCGGGCGTTGGCCGAGCGCTGGCACCCCGACCGACTGGCCGGTGCGGACCCCGCGGTGCAGGCCGAGGGCCAGCGCCGCATGAGCGAGTTCAACCGTGCCTACGGCGAGTTGCGCCGCATCCTGCGCCCCTCACGCCGCGACCTGTTCAGCACCTAGAGGGTCGGCACAAAGGGTCGAAGGACCCGGGACCCGCGGGCCCCGTGCGGGGTAGGAAGGGACCGTGCCCGACACCCAGCGTTCCCCGTCCGCCGCCGAGTCCGCGGCTCCCGCCGAGATCGAGGTGTTCGCCGACGTGGCCTGCCCGTTCACGCACGTGGGCCTCCGGCGCTTCGTCGAGCGGCGCGACCGGGGCGACGTCGCGCCGATCCGGCTGCGGGTCCGCTCGTGGCCCCTCGAGGTGGTGAACGGCGAGCCGCTGGATCCGGGGTTCGTCGCCGACGAGGTGGACGAGATCCGGGCGCAGGTGGCGCCCGACCTGTTCGCGGGGTTCGAGCGCGACGCGTTCCCGACCACCTCGATGCCGGCCCTGGCCCTGGCCGCGGCGGCCTACGACGTCGACCTGATCACCGGTGAGGCCGTCAGCCTGGAGCTGCGCGATCTGCTGTTCGAGCAGGGCCGCGACATCGCCGACCCCGACGTGCTGGCCTCGGTGGCCGAGCAGCACGGGGTGGACTTCGCGGCGGCCGATCCACCGCTCGAACGGGTGCGGGCCGACCACGCCGAGGGCCGCCGCCGCGGTGTGACCGGTTCACCGCACTTCTTCACCCCTGCCGGCGACTTCTTCTGCCCGTCGCTCGACGTCAGCCGCGACGCCAAGGGTCACCTGCGCATCACGGCCGACCCGGTCGGCTTCGAGCAGTTCCTCGACTCCTGCTTCGCCTGAACCGCGGCACCACGGCGTGACCGGCGACCCGTCGGGCCGGTGGCTCCGCGCGGAGGGTCGGAGCCGCGCGTTCGACCGCGCGCGTCACCGACATCGGCCATGCTCTGGACCGTGCACGAGGGGGTACGGGTGCAGGCCGGGGGTGCGAACCCTTGGCGACGCGTCCTCGTCGGGCCACGCGCGGTGGTAACCGGGCGAAGCAGCCGTCCACCCGGGCTGGGCGGCGCGCGCCCGCCGCGACGCACGACGCGGTGGGGGTCGTGAGCGTAGCCGAGCGGTCGATGCTGGCATCGGTGGGGCTGCTGGCGAAGCTGCCCGGTCCCGTACTCGACGACCTCGCCGCCACCGCCATCCGGCGCCGCCTCGACGCCGGCGCCCGGCTGTTCGAGGAGGGCGACCGGCCCGGGCACCTGTCGGTGGTGATCACCGGCCGGCTGCGCGTCGCGTCGGCCGATGGGACCGTCGAGCGTGAGGTCGGCCACGGCGAGTGCGTCGGCGAGATGGGCGTGCTCACGGGCGAGCCCCGCGCCGCGACGGTGCTGGCCATCCGCGACACCGAGGTGGTCCAAGTGCCGGCCGACGCGATCATGCGCGCCATCGCGGCCGCGCCCAGCATGATCCAGGACCTCACCCGGCTGGTCGTGCAGCGCCTGCGCCATCCGAGGACGGCGCCGGATGCCGACCGCGTCGTGGGGGTGGCCCAGGTGGGCGTCAGCAGCGCCCGACCCGGTGACGACGTGACCGAGGCGCTCGTCGCCGCCATCGAGCGCCACGGCGTCGAGGTCGTGTGCCCCGGCCGCGACGGCACGCCCGTCCCTGCCACCGACCACGACCTGCACGCGCTGGTCGAGCGGGTGGAAGCAGGCGGTGACGGTGTGGTGGTGCTGCCCCTCGACGACCGCACCTCGTGGTGGGACGAGGAGTGCGCCCAGCAGTGCGACCTGATCCTCCTCTGCGCCACCGCCACGGCGAGCCCGCCCCGGCCCGACCACGGCCCCGTCCGGCTGCTCGACCGACTGCGCCGCGCGGGGGTCACCCCCCGCCGTGAGCTGGTGCTGGTGCACCCTTCCCGATCCACCCGGCCGGGGCCGACGACGGCACGCTGGCTGGACTCGGTGGAGGTGGCGCGCCACCACCACCTGCGTGCCGGAGACCGCGCCCACGCCGACCGGCTCGCCCGCCACCTGTTGGGCCGCACCGTCGGCCTGGTGCTGTCGGGCGGGGGCGCACGGGGCATCGCCCACGTGGGTGTCTACCGGGCGCTGCAGGAGTTGGGCATCCCCGTCGATCACGTGGGCGGCTCGAGCATCGGCGCGGTGATGGCCACGCAGATGGCCGACGAGCCCGACCCCGCGGCGCTGGCCGAGACCAACCGTGAGCAGTTCACCCGGGCCGACTTCGGGCGACGGGTCACCCTGCCGGTGCTGTCCGTGCTGTCGATCCGGCGGGTGCTGCCGCTCTTCGAGTCGCTCTTCGGCGACCGCGACCTGGCCGACCGATGGGTCCCCTGCTTCGTGACCACCGTCGACCTGACCGACTGCGAACTGCAGGTGCGCGACCGGGGGCCGGCGGCGCGTTGGACGAGGGCGTCGGCCTCGCCTCCCGGGCTGTGGCCACCGGTGGTCGACGCCGAGGGCCACCTCATCGTCGACGGCGGGTTGTTCGACAACCTCCCGGTCGGCCCGATGGCGGCCCGTGGGGCAGACCGGGTGATCGCGGTGAACGTGTCGGCGTCGCGCGCGCTGCTGGTGGATCCCGAGGTGGGTGAGATCGACACCTGGACCGGCTTCGCCCGCAACCTGGCGCAGCGGCGCGTGGTCTACCCGCACCTGGCCGCGATCCTCACCCGCATGGGGTTGGCCACCAGCCTGCCGGCCACCGCCCGATCGGCCGACCAGGCCGACGTGTTGATCGAGCCCGCGGTGCAGCACTACGGGCTGGCCACCTACAAGCCCTTCGACGACATCGTCGAGGCGGGCTACCGGGCGGCGCTCGAGGCGCTGGACGGGTGGGACTGGTCCACCGGCTGACGCCCGCCCGCGCCCGGCCGGCGGTGTCAGACCGGTAGGGCCCGGCCGCCGGCTGACATCAGGCATCGGGCCGCACGTCGGTCGAACGCTCAGGCTGACGGTCGGGGACCCGGCGGCTCGGGAGGCCTCAGGTTCATTGGCCACTTTTCGTCGCCTGGCGACGAAACATGCACAACGAAGCCGCTGCGACGCACGAGCAGCCGGTCACGGGGCCGGGCCACGTTGCGCAGCGGAGCGGAGCAGCGCCACCGACGAACCCGATGGCGAAGCCGCTGCGACGAAGGAGCAGCCAGTGTTAGGTGTTCTGGGCGGTGAGTCCCCCGTCGACGCTCAGCACCGAGCCGTTGACGAACGAGGCGCCGGGCAGCACCAGGCACCAGATGGCGTGGGCGACCTCGGCCGGGTCGCCGTAGCGGCCCGCGGGCACCCGACGCCGTGCGAACTTGGACTTGGCCTCGTCGGGGATCAGCGCGGTCATGCCGGTGTGGATCGGGCCGGGGCACACCGCGTTGACGGTGACCCCCGAGCGGCCGAGCTCGACGGCCAGCGCCTTGGAGAGCCCGACGACGCCGTGCTTCGAGGCGGTGTAGGCCGAGAGGTAGGCGGTGGCGCCGAGGGCCTCGCTGGACGCGATGTTGACCACCCGCCCGTCGCCGTTGCGCCGCAGGTCGTCGACGCAGGCCCGGATGGTGCGGGCCATGCCGGTGAGGTTCACGGCGAGGGTCTCGTCCCACGAGCCCTCGAAGTCGGGGCTGTCGATGCCCGCCGGCAGGGAAACGCCGGCGCAGTTCACGAGGATGTCGACGAGCCCCATGGCGCGCCTCACCTCGGCCAGCACGGCATCCACCTGGCCGCCGTCGGTCACGTCGCACGCCCACGCCCGGCCCCCGGCCGGCGCCTCCGGCTCCTCCCGGTCCAACGCGGCGACAAGGGCCCCGTCTTCGGCCAACAGGGCCGCCGTCGCCCGCCCGATCCCCGATGCGGCACCCGTGACCACCGCCACCCGGCCGGCCACCGTCCGCGCTCCTGAGCTCATCCGGCGAACCCTACGTGCGGACATCCGGCGTCACCGTCACCGTCACCGTCGCCGACGGTACGGGCGGGTCTTCGTGCGGAAGGGCGGCGGCGCCGTCGCCGCCCGAAGCGATCAGACAGCGTGCTCGCAACGGACCTGCGCGTCGCGGGCGGCGGCGAAGGCGGCGTGGACACGTCCGAGCGTGACCCAGCGCCGTGCACCGCCCAGAGACCGTGACCGAACCTGCGTCGGCCTACGCCCGCACCCGCCCGGGGCGCCGGGTCACGAGGCAGCCAGCGCGTCGGCGACGATGTCCACCGCCAGGTCCGCCTGGGCCTCGGTGACGACCAGTGGTGGGGCCATCCGCACCGCCGCCGGCCCGCAGGTGAGCACCAGCAGGCCACGGTGGAAGCAGGCCTGCTCGAGGGCGGCGGCGGCGGCGTGGTCGACGAGCTCGATGCCGATCATCAGGCCCCGGCCCCGCACGTCGACGATCTGGTCGGGATGGGCGGTCGCCACCGCCGCGAGCCGAGACCGGAGGTGGGCACCGACGGCCGCGGCGTTCTGCATCAGACCGTCCTCGACCAGGTCGAGGGTGGCCAGCGCCGCGGCGCAGGCCACGGCGTTGCCGCCGAAGGTCGAGCCGTGGCGGCCCGGCCCGAACCCCCCGGCTCCGGGCGACGGTGCCGCCGGGGCACCCGGCGGTGCGGCGAACAGGTCGGCCCTGCCGATCACCGCGGCCAGGGGCAGGCCGGACGCCAGCCCCTTGCCGGCCAGCACCACGTCGGGCGACACGCCGTCCTGCTCGATGGTCCACATCGTCCCGGTGCGACCCACACCCGACTGCACCTCGTCGGCCACCAGCACGATGCCGTGGCGGTCGCACAGGGCGCGGAGCTCGGCCATCCAGCCCGGCGGTGGCACCAGGTAGCCACCCTCACCCTGCAGCGGCTCGACGATGATCGCGGCGACGTCGTCGGGCACGGTGAGGTGCCGGAAGATGACGTCTTCGATGTGGCCGGGCACCCCGTAGGGGGCGTGGTACACACCCGACTGCAGCGGGCCGAAGCCGCCCCGGTACATCGCCTTGCTGGCGGTGAGCGAGAGGCTCCCGAGCGACCGGCCGTGGAAGGCGCCCAGGAAGGCGATGACGTTGGGGCGGCCGGTGGCGGCGCGGGCCAGCTTGATGGCTCCCTCGACCGCCTCGGTGCCCGAGTTGGCCAGGAACACCCGCGACGGGCCCTCGATGGGCACCGAGGCGGCGAGGCGCTCGCACACCTGGGTGTACCCGGGCATCGCCCAGTCGCTGCCGCAGTAGTGCAGCAGGAGGTGGGCCTGATGCTCGATCGCGGCGACGACCTCGGGGTGGCAGTGGCCGGTCGCGGTGACCGCGATGCCCGCGTTGAAGTCGAGGAAGCGGTTGCCGTCGACGTCCTCGATCACACAGCCGGCGCCCCGAGCGGGGACCAGGTCGTAGACGCGGGCCAGCGACGGACTGACCACCGCGGCGTCGCGGGCCAGCCACTCGCGGGCCTTCGGCCCGGGCAGCTCCGTCGTCAGGTGGGGCACCGTGGCGGCGGCCAGCCCGTCGGCAGTGGCCGTTGCGGCGTGATCGGTCATCGGTGTCCCCCCGGACGTGCTGGTTCCCGTGGACCGCCGGTCGGCGGACGGGTGCTGCGGTACTGCGGTACTGCGGCCCTGCGGCCCTGCGTCAGCCCAACTCGCCGTGCAGGAAGGCGATCACCTCGGGCCAGATCCGGTCGGCCAACTGCTGGTCGAGGGTGCCCAGGGCGTTGTGGGGGCCCATGAAGGCGTGGCCGGTGCCCGGGTGCACCGTGAGCTGGACGTCCTTGCCGAGGCCCTGCAGCTTGGCCTCGAGGGCGTGGGCCCCGTCGGGCCCGAAGAAGTCGTCGTTCTCGGCCATGTGGCCCCGCACCACGGCGGTGAGGCCCGACCAGTCGGGCTCGGCGTCGCCCGAGGGGAAGCCGTAGAACGGCACCGCGGCCTTGATCGTGTCGCCCCGGTTGGCGGCGATGATCAGCGAGAGCATCCCGCCCATGCAGAACCCCACCACGCCGATCCCGTCACCGGTGACGGCGTCGAGCCCCGCCAGGTAGTCGACCGCACCGCTCATGTCGCGCCCGGCCCGGTCGGGGGGCAGGGCGTTCATGAGCTCGGCGGCCTTGTCCATCTCCTGGTGCTCGGGGTCGGCCAACTCGCCGTGGTAGAGGTCGGGCGCCAGGGCCACGAAGCCCGCCGCCGCCAGCCGGTCGGCCACGTCCTTCAGGCTCTGGCTGAGGCCCCACCACTCCTGGATGACCAGGAGGCCCGGCCCGCTGCCGCCCTCGGGCACCGCCAGGTACCCCGACGCGGTGTTGCCGTTGGATGCGAATTCCACTGTCTGCGCCATGCCCAGACAGTACCGAGGCGCCCCGCACGGCGCGCCCGAGCCCCCGCCGGCGCCGCGATCCGACGAACTCGACGACCCGCCGCGCGCATTCCGCGCGCCATGTCGTCGAGAACGGGGGTCAGGCGCCGTCGAGCAGCGGCCGGTAGGTGTCGGGGCGGCGGGTGGTGAGGAAGGGGAACAGGTCGAGCCAGTCGCGGCGCTGGTCGAGGTCGAGGTCGGCCACCAGCACCGCCGGCTCGTCGCGGGGCGCCTGCACGAGCACCCGGCCGTAGGGGTCGCTGACGAACGACGAGCCGTAGAACGTGAGCGGCGGTTCGACCCCGATGCGGTTCACCGCCACCATGAAGGTGCCGTTGGCGATGCCGTTGCCCGTGATCACCTGTTGCCACAGGGGCTGGGTGTCGAACCCCGGGTGATCGGGCTCGCTGCCGATGGCCGTGGGGTACACGATCACCTCCGCGCCGGCCAGCGAGTAGGCCCGGGCCAGCTCGGGGAACCACTGGTCCCAGCAGGTGGGGAAGCCGAAGCGGGCGTCGCCCAGCGCCACGACGGGGTAGCCCCCGTCGCCGGGCAGGAAGTACTTGTCCTCGTAGTAGCCCGCGGTGACGGGGATGTGCAGCTTCCGGGTGCGCGCCGCCAGCTCGCCGTCGGGGGTGACGACGATGGCGGTGTTGAACCCGAGGCCGCCGGCGGCGGCCTCGCCGGACGCCGGCGCCTCGTACAGGGAGGCGTGGACGGGGACCCCGGTCTCGGCCGCCATGGTCGCGGCGAACTCGTGGGTCGGCCCGCCGGGCAGCGCCTCGGGTTCGGCGCCCACCACGGCGGGGCCGTCGGCGGTGATGGCGAAGTAGGGCGACAGGGTCAGCTCCTGGAGGCACACGAGCTGCGCGCCCTCGGCGGCGGCCATGCGCACACCCTCGGCCAGGGCCGCCCGGTGGTCGTCGGGGTCGGGATGCCAGCGGTGCTGGACCGCGCCGATGCGGAACGGCGAGCGGGCGGGCGGGTCGACCCGCGCCGGCGACTCGGGAACCCCACCGGTTGCGGTGAGCAGGTGGATGGCCTCGCTCATTGCCGACACCCTCCCGGATGACGATCGCCCGCACCCCCTTCGTTCTGGCACCGGATTTCGGTGCCAGGGCACCGAAATCCGGTGCCGGTTCGCCGGGCGGGCGCCCTCATGGCGTCGCCGACCCCGCCGCCGGCACCTGCTGGGTGATGCAGTGCACGCCGCCGCCGCCGTAGGCGAGGACGGTGCCGGGCACGCCGACCACCTCGCGGTCGGGGATGGCCGACTGCACGGCGTCGAGGGCCTTGTCGAGGTCGGCGCCGGCGGTCACCGGGACGATGGCGGCGCCGTTGGCCAGGTAGAAGTTGGTGGGCGGCACCACCACGGTCTCGCCCCCCACCTCGGCGTAGGGGAGCACGTCGATGGGGCGCACCTCGTAGCCGGCGGCCTCGAGCATCTCCACGTTGCGGTGCAGGCGCCCGTAGTTGGGATTGCGCCGGTCGGCGGTGGTCTGGGCCACGACCACGTTCGGTCCGACGCAGGCGGCCACGTTGTCGACGTGGCCGTCGGTGTCGGCGTCCTCCACCAGGCCGAACGGCAGCCACACCACCCGTTCGACGCCCAGCCACGACTCGAGCTCGGCCTCGAGGTGGTCCTTCGACAGGTCGGGGTTGCGGTTGGGGTGGAGCAGGCACTGCTCGGTGGTGATCACGCCGCCGGCGCCGTCCACGCACACCGAGCCACCCTCGAGCACCAGGTGGTCGGCCTCGTAGCGCTCCAGCCCCAGGTGGGCGCACATGCGCTCCGCGAAGCGGGCGTCCTCGTCGTAGGGGGCGAACTTCTCACCCCACGCGTTGAAGGCGAAGTCGACCCCCGCCCGCCGGCCGGCGTCGTCGGCCACCACGAGGGCGCCGATGTCGCGTGCCCACGAGTCGTCGATGGGCCACTCGACCACCTCTATGTCGTAGCTGCCGGCATCGCAGGCGGCGCTCGCCTCCCCGCCGTCTCCGGGCCGGGCCACAAGCAGCACGGGCTCGTAGCGGGAGATGGTGCGGGCGATCTCGGCGTGGTCGTCCTTGGCCGCGGCGAACTGGTCGCCCCACATCGACGCCCGCGCCGGCCACGCCATCACGCAACGCTCGTGCGGTGCCCACTCGGGCGGCATGGTCAACCCGTCGGTGTGGGGCGTCGACGCCCCCGGCTCTCCCTCACCCAGGATCACGGCGCCATCTTGCTACGCCGGCAGGGTGGGCACGTCGTACCGGGCGAAGACCACGTCTCGGGTGACGAGGGTGAGCGCCTCGATCTGTGCCTGTGCGACCAGCATGCGGTCGAACGGATCGCGGTGGACGCCGGGCAGCTCGCCGGCGACCCGGGCATGCTCGAACCCGATGGACAGGGCGTCGAACCCCACCGCGTCGAGCACCGCGCCGAGGTCCGCTTCGAACCGGAGCTTGCCGAGCCCGCGCTTGATGGCGATCTCCCAGGCCGACGCCGCGCTCACGACGACCCGGTTCCGGGCGTCCCGGATCGCCTCCCGGGCGGTCCCATCGAGCTGCTCTGGCTGGTCGAGGGCCCAGAGCAGGACGTGGGTGTCGAGCAGGAGGTTCACGAACGTTCGCCGTCGGCACCCTCGAACGCATCGAGGAGCTCGGCCGGGGTGTCGTCGAAGTCGTCGGCGATCCACACCGTGCCGCCGAGGAGGCCGAGCGGCCGCGGCCCGTCGTCCTCTCGGTAGGGGACGAGGCGGGCCATGGGCGTGCCGGCCTTCGCGAGGATGATCTCCTCGCCCGCGGCGGCCCGAGCCACGAGGCGCGACAGGTGGGTCTTGGCCTCGTGCATGTTGACGATCATGGACTAAGTCTAGTCCGATCTACTGATGCCGGTCGAGGGAGGCAGCACCAGGCGCGTAGCGTCGGGGCGGTGAGCACCGCACTCGACGCCACCACGGCCCGGCGGATGTGGGCGGTCGGCGAGCCCGTCCACGCCCTCGGCTACTTCGCCACCGAGTCGGTGGCAGCGTGGGCCGACGCCGGCCTGCGAGGGTTCTGGCGGGGCTACTTCGCCACCCGGGCGGCGCCGCTCGGGCCCGTGGGCGCCCCCGTCGTCACCGCCGCCTTCTACAACTTCGCGCCGGCCTTCGTGGCCCACCTCGTGCCCGAGATCTGGACGACCACCGCCCCGGCCGACGCCTGGGCCGCCCGCCTGGAAGGCATGGACGCGGCGCTGCGATCCACGCTGGACGACCCCTCGTTGCTCGACGGCGCCGAGGTGCGCGAGGCCGCCGACCTGGCCCGCCGGGCCGCCGACGCCGCGCCCGTGGCGGGCCGCACGTTCTTCGCCGCCCACCTCGACCTCGACTGGCCGGCGGCGCCGCACCTCGTCCTCTGGCAGGCCCTCACCCTGCTGCGCGAGTTCCGCGGCGACGGCCACAACGCCGCCCTGCTGGCCGCCAACGTCGACGGCGGCCAGGCCCATGTGCTGGCCACCGCCTGCGGCGGCCCGCCCCGCTCGCTGCTCCAGCCGGCCCGGGGCTGGACCGACGACGACTGGGCGTCGGCCGAGACGGGCCTCACCGAGCGGGGCCTGCTCGTCCCCGGCCGCCCCGACGAGGCCACCGACGCCGGCCGCTCGCTGCGCGACTCCATCGAGCTGTGCACCGACCAGACCGACCTCGCGCCCTGGCGGGCGCTGGGCGCCGCCGACACCGAGCGCCTCCACGGCCTGCTGCGCCCCCTGGCGAAGGCCGTCGCCGAGAGCGGCGTCCTCCCCAGCGTCAACCCCATCGGCATCCGCTGGTAGCCGCCGACCCTCGTTCCGGCACACGGAGCCAGACCACCCGGACGAGGCCACCGACGCCGGCCGGGCCCTCCCGGACTGACGCGAATTGCCTCGCCAGGCCGCCCGAGGGCTGATGGTATGGTCCCTGCTCGCGTGACTCGGACGGGGGTTGGCACTGGTGGGCGATGACCGAGCCATCATGGCGGCGGCGTTGCCCCGCTACGACATCGGCGAGGAGTTGGGCCGGGGCGCGTGGGGTGTCGTCTACGCCGCTCACCACCGCGACCTTCGCCGCGAGGTCGCGGTCAAGCGACTCCCTCCCGCGTTCGCGGCGGACACCGACGTGCGCGACCGCTTCCGCGCCGAGGCCCGGTTGGTCGCCTCGCTCAACCATCCACACATCCTCGCGGTCCACGATTTCGTCGAGCACGACGACATCTGCCTACTGGTGATGGAGCGACTCGACGGCGGCTCCCTCTGGGACCGCTTCGTGACCCAGGGCCGGTCCATGCAGGCGTCGTGCGCGGCGACCCTCGCCACCTGCGCCGCGCTCAGCTATGCCCACGGCCTCGGGGTGCTGCACCGTGACATCAAGCCGCAGAACCTCCTGTACTCCAAGGATGGGACCCTGAAGGTCGCCGACTTCGGCATCGCCAAGGTGCTGGGCGGCAGCCAGACCATGGCCACCGTCGCCGGCCAAGTGCTCGGCACGCCCACCTACATCTCCCCCGAGCAGGCGGTGGGTGATCACCTCGGCCCGGCCACCGATGTGTACGCGATCGGGACGGTGCTCTATGAGCTCCTGAGTGGGCGTCTCCCATTCACCCCAAGGGACACCGCCCTTGCCACCCTGTACGCGCACGCGCACCAGGATCCCATCCCATTGTCCGACGTCGCCCCGCAGGTGCCAGCGCCGCTCGCCGCGTGTGCCATGCGGGCCATCGAGCGTGAGCAGTCGAGCCGCTACCCCACAGCCGAAGCCTTCGGGATCGACCTGGCCAAGGCCAGCAACGAGGTATGGGACACAGGTTGGCTGGGCCGCAGCGATCTGGTGGTGGTGCCTTCCTCGACGGTAGCGCACCACCTGTCGCTGCCACCGCAGCTCCGGCCGGATCCGCCGGCGCCCGAGGCCATCGTGCACCCCTCGCGAGCCCTGGCCGACGGAGGGGCGACGCGTGGGCCGGACCAGGTCCGCCCCACCGAGCTGACGCCCCTACCGAACATGCTCGCGGCAGCACCACCTCCACCTGCGGCCTCGGCACCACCCAGGCCGGGCCCGCACCACCCGCCGCCACCATCCCCCCCGTCCACGTCATCACCGCCACCCATCGGGCCTCAAGCGGCGGCGGCGGCACCGTACCGCCCGCCGTTCCCCACCGGGCCCCAGCCCGCCGCCCCCTACCGCCCTCCGCCCCCTCGACTGCAGCCGTCGGCGCCCTACACGCCCCCACCGACCGGACCCCAACCGGCGGCTCCGCCGTGGGGCTCACCGACCATGCCCACCAGGCCCCGAACGAACACCTTGGCCCTCGTGTCGCTCCTGTCGAGCACTGTGCTCAGCCTGTTCTGCATCGGCAGCATCATCGGTCCCATCACCGGCCACCTGGCTCGCAAGGAGATCCGTGGGTCCGGTGGTGCCCAGACGGGCGACGGCCTCGCCCTGGCCGGCATCATCATCGGGTACGTGACACTCGCCCTCTGGATCGTCTACCTGATCGCGGCGTCGGCCGCAGAGGGGCGATGATCGACCTCTGACCTGCCCTGGGGAGGTTGCAGATCCTGTGCTCGGGCGCGCCCTGGCCGGGCCGTTCAGCGGCGAGCGGCTCTCGCCGCCCGACCCGCGGCGCGGCGCTCACGCAGGCGGGCGCCCCGGCTCCACTCCATCGGGTCGAAGTCGGGTGGGTCGGGCGGGATGGCGTCGGGCTCGACCAGGTGCTGGCCCAGGATCATCTCCACCAGCAGCGGCCGGTCCAGGATCTCGCCGGCGCAGGCCACGCCGCCCACCATGGTGCCGGCGATGCCGTGACCCTCGGTGGTGTTGGCGCCCACCACCCACAGGCCCTCGATCTCGGTGCGGTGGGCGGGGCGGTTGTGACCGCTCTGGTCGGGTGAGTGGACGTAGCCGTAGCTGGTGCCGCCGGTGGAGTGGGTGTAGCGCTCCTGGCTCAGCGGTGTGGCCGTCTCGACGTGGACGATGTGGTCGCGGAAGGGGCCCAGCACCTGCTCGGCCGCCGCCAGCAGGTGGTCGGTGACCGCCTGCTTGCGGGCGCGGTAGGCGTCGCTGCGGCGGTACGACCCACCGTCGGCGGGTCCCGCCTCGATCCCCCAGTAGTCGTAGCCCGCGGGGGCCAGGGTCATCACCTGGAAGTTGGTGTGCCCGGGCGGGCAGAGGTGCTCGTTGCCCGGGTCCTTGCGCGACGCCATCGCGATGTAGGCGAACTGCTCGTCATCGCTGATGCCGACACCGTCGTACAACCGGTCGTAGAGGTCGTCGGTGTCGTAGTTGGAGAACACGAAGTAGTTGGTGTTCGGCCCGTCGAGCTCGATGTCGACCACGACGTACACGCACACCAGTCCCACGGTCATGGTGGCGTTCTCCACCCAGTCGAGGGTGGCCGGATCCCACTGCGAGCGGTCGACCAGGCCCGTCACCGTGCGGGCGTAGTCGGCGTTGGAGATGACCAGAGGAGCCTCGATGACCGTGCCGTCGTCGAGCACGACGCCCTCGGCCCGGCGATCGCGCACCGTGATCTCGCGCACCGGGGTGAGGGTGCGCACCTCGCCGCCGTGGGCCTCGATCACCTGGATGAGCCGGGCGGGCAGCACCTGACCACCCCCTTCGGGGTAGTAGGCGCCCCGCATGTAGTGGTCGATGATGCTGGCGTGCATGGCCACCGCGGTCTGGCGGGGGCCGCCGCCGTACAGCCCCGACCAGTGATCGAGCACGGCCGCGGCCTTGGGCGACAGCTCGCACTCGGCGAACAGCTCCGACAGCGGCCGGAACGCCCAGTGGTCGAACGTGGGCGTCTCGACCCCCGGGATCAGCCGGTTCCGACCCTCGTCGGCTACGTCGCGCAGGGTCTGCACGCAGCGACCGAGCGCGGCCCGGTCGTCGGGGAAGGCGTCGACCAGGCGGCGCTGATACTCGTCCCAGTCGGCGGGCACGCGCAGCTCGAGGTCGGGGAACTCCAGGGTGTCGAAGCCGTCGGGGTCGAGCGGGCGGAAGTCGATCCGGTCGACGACGCCGAGGGCACCGAAGATGCTGGGGAACAACCCGCCCGGGCCGCAGTCACCGATGTAGTGGATGCCCACGTCGAACTCGTACTCGGCACCCTGGTGGTGGCGCCGGAACACCTGGGCGTTGCCGCCGGCCAGGTCGTGGCGCTCGACCACCAGCACCCGCCGGCCGGCGCCCGCCAGGCACGCGGCGGCGGTCAGCCCGCCGGGCCCCGACCCCACCACCACCACGTCCCACTGCTCGTCCCACTGGTCGCCCATCGCGCCCCTCCCGGTGCCTGCCCCTGAGCATCGACGCTAACCCCTCCCGAACTGGCACCGGATTTCGGTGCCCCAGCACCGAAATCCGGTGCCAGAACCGAGAGGAGGGCCACGAGTGCGCTCACGCTGTGTGGCTCAACGACGAGCAAGCGTGCGAAGACGCGCCACCGTGGCCCTCGGATCGAACCACACCTCGGCGTCGGTGAACTCGTGGCATTCGTAGCCGGCAGCCTCCAGACCCTCTCGTCGCAGTGCATCGGCCCGCCGATCCACGAGAGCATCGTGGTACAGGGCGCTCTGGACCTCGAAGAGGACCCGGCGGCGCCGGCGCAGGAAGTCGACGCGTCCGAGCCACTCCTCGCCGAAGAGGTGCCGTTGACGCTCGAGGTCATCGATGCCCGCCTCCCGGGCGAGCTCCTGGAACCGATCCTCCAGATTCGTGTCGTTCGGGTGGTAATCCGGCCCGCGCTCGGCGAGCAGTTCCCGCATCAGGGTGATCCCCGGTCGACCTCGCCCGCCGAGCTCCTCGAGCATGCGGTTGATGCTGCGGTATCCGAGGACGTTGCGCCCCCACAACCGATCGAGCACCTTCTCCGCTCGTGACGGCGTCGTGCCCGCGACCTCGAAGGGGATGCGGGACGGAACGCTGATGGGTATGCCGTCGAGGACGGTTCGATGGTGTGGCGGGTACGAGCGGGGCTCGTGGATCGTGGCCAGGCGACCCGGGATCGTCGTCGTCCCGCGCTCCCGGCTGACGTCGATGCGACCCGGACGCAGCTTCACCCCCCAGTGCTGGGCGGCGACCAGGTGTGTCAGGCCTGCGTGGCGCCCGCCGTCGAGCACCGCTTCCATGAGCTCCTGCGCACGCGTCCGGGCCGACCCGGCTCTGCGCAGCACGAGGGGCGTGACGCGTTGCCACTCACCCGAGTCGCACAGGTGGTCGATCTCGTCGTAGGAGAGATCGTGTTCGCGCAACTGCCAGATCGCGACCGCAGCATGCTGCGCAGATGACAGGTCGAGGATGACGGCTCTGGCCGGGTCCACTGGTTCCTCCTGAGGCAGACGTGGTTCAGCGTCGGGAGGAAGTGCGGCGAACGTAGCCGTCACGGGCCTCGCGGCCAAGACCCAGCGAACTGGCACCGGATTTCGGTGCCCCAGCACCGAAATCCGGTGCCAGAACCGGTGGTCGGGACGGGAGCGACCAGACTGGGGGCGTGGACGCGCCCCGCTGGCTGCCCCTGAAGCACCGGGACGACCCGGGGGTGCAGCGCGACCTGAACTGGGGGCGGGGCGGCGCCGGCGAGCACCTGCCCACCGGGCTCGAGGTCCAGTGGCTGGGCACGGCCGGGTTCCGCCTCACCTATCAGGGCACGACGATCCTCATCGACCCCTACGTCTCCCGGGCGCCGCTCGCGGCCGTGGCCCGCCCGCGCCGGCCGCTGCCCGCCGACGCCGGCCTCGTCGCCGACCTGCTCCCCGCGGCGGACGCGGTCCTGCTCGGCCACACGCACTTCGACCACGCCATCGATGCGGCCGCGGTGGCGGCCGCCCACGGGTGCCCGGTCTACGGCTCCTCGTCGGCGCAGCACCTGCTCGCCCTCCACGGCCGCCCCGAGCTGGCCGTCGCGGTCGAGCCCCACCAGCCCTACGAGATCGGGCCCTTCACCGTCCGCTTCACGCCGAGCCGCCACTCCAAGCTGCTGTTCGGCCTCGCGGTGCCGAGCGACGGCGAGCTCACCTGTGACTCGCTCGACCACCTCGGCGCCGGCGCCTACCGATGCGGCCAGGTGTGGGGCATCGCCATCGAGGTGGCCGGCGCGACGCTGTACCACCAGGGCAGCGCCGACCTGCTCGACGACGAGATCCGCGACCACGACGTCGACGTGTTCCTCTGCGGGATCGCCGGGCGGGTCTACACCGACCGCTTCGTGGAACGGGTGCTCGGCCGCCTCTCCCCGAAGGTGATCGTGGCCCACCACCACGACGACTTCTTCCGGCCCCTCCCGACCGACCCCGCCGCCGGCGCCGAGGCCATGGGGTTCTCGTTCAACGTGAACCTCGGCGGCTTCGTCGCCGACGTGGCCAAGGTGGCGCCCGGCACCCCCGTTCGGGTGCTCGACCCCCTCCAGGCCGTCGCCGGCGGCGCCTGAGCCAGATTCGGGGGAACTGGCGCCTGATCCGGTGGGCCAGGCGACAGCATCGGGCGCCGGAACGGGCCACCGCACCGGCGATGACGGTCAGGTCAGATCGAGGGCCCAGCGCAGCCCGGCCTCGACCCGACGGGTCAGGGCGTGCTCCAGCAAGTCATACTCTCACCAATCGCGTGACTGGACGTCCACACGAGCTCGACATGACCGCATGATGGCGAGGGGGTCCGACAGGGATCGCGGCGGCGCGTCAGGCCATCGCCGCTCGCCACAGGGATTGGAACTGGGCCACGCCCTGCTCGTGGCGGGGGCTGAGGCGGCCCCGGTCGTAGACGCCGGCGTCGAGGTTGCGCTGGACCTGCTCGCACATGGCCTTGTCCTCGTCCATCAACAGCATCGACAGGCGCTCGGACTCCTTGGCCGCCGGCGTCCCCGGTTCGCAGAAGTAGTACGTGTAGACGATCCGGGTGCGATCGGCACCAACCGGCAGGATGCGCTCGACGTTCATGCCGTCGGGATACAGGTTCAGGGCGAGGTTCGGGAAGCGGAACAGCCAGCGACCGGCGCTGAGTGCGCCGTTGCGAGTGCGGGCCGAGTGGATGCAGTACCCGTCCGGCTCACGCACGTCGACGCGATAGGTGGCCATGTCGAGCTCACGGTTCAGCTCGGGGTGGAGGAAGGGCACGTGGTAGCCCTCCAGGTAGTTGTCCACGTAGGTCTTCCAGTTGCAGGCCAGGTCGTGGACGACCTCGTGGCTGAAGCGGTAGTCGCCCACGGGGAAGCCGTCGGCCTCGGCGGCGAACCCGCCGAGGTCGTCGAGCAGCGGCGGCGCCGCCGGGTCGAGGTTGACCCACACCAGCCCGCACCACTCCCCCACCGAGACCGGGTGCAGGCCGAAGTCGTCGGGGTCGAGCCCGGGGTCGTCGCCGAAGTCGCGGGCCTTGCGGAGCGAGCCGTCCAGCTCGTACGACCAGCCGTGGTAGCCGCAGACCAGCCCACCCCGGCACGACGCGGTCCCGTCTGCGGCCACCGGCGCCGCCCGGTGGCGGCACACGTTGTGGAACCCCGCCAGGGCGCCCTCGTTGTCGCGTACGACCACCAACGGGTAGCCGGCCACCGTCTTGGCGACGCTCGTGGCCAGCGCCGCCACCTCGTCACCCCGGGCGAACACCAGCCACGCCCGCCCGAACACCGCAGTGCGCTCCGCGGCGTGGACCTCGGGGTCGCGGTACACCGACGCCGGCAGGGTCTCCATCGCCCGCCGACGCTACCGGCCGCAACCGGTCGGCTGGCCGGCCCGCTGCGGGCGTACCAGCCACCCGCAGCGCGGGATCACGCCGGCGCCAGCGCGGCGTCCACGGCGGTGGTCTCGCCGGCCGCGACCGCGACGGGAGTGCCAGAACCGATGTCGGGAGCGTTGTCGTGCCACTCGGTGGCCAGGGTGCTAGTGGGATCGATGAAGCCCACGACGTAGTCACCCGCGCCCAAGCCACCCACCACGTACCCACCGTCGGCGTCCACCGTGGCACCCGCCACGAACCCGAACGTGGCCGTATCCAACACCACCACCCAACCGCCCTGCGCCGCCTCGTTCCCGGGCCCCGTCACCGATCCGGCGATCGACCCGGTGTAGCCCGCAGGCTCGAGGTCGGCATCGACCGTCAACGGTGGCCCTGCGGCCACCGCCACCGGCGTCGACCCCGCCAGGTCCGTGATCGGGTGATCGTCGTGCCACTCGCCGGCATGCGCAGC
The DNA here is from genome assembly GCA_044221555.1 of Acidimicrobiales bacterium. Lineage (GTDB taxonomy): Bacteria > Actinomycetota > Acidimicrobiia > Acidimicrobiales > DATDAH01 > JAEUJM01. The sequence goes on along the minus strand of JBGAOY010000012.1, from coordinate 101,516 downwards.
CGACGGATCGACGAACTCGATTCGGTACGAGCCCGGCGGTACCTCCAGCTCGTAGTGCCCGGCGACGTCGCTGAACCCGCCGCGCACGAACGAGAAGTCCGCTGCGTCCAAGGCGACGACCAGCGCCCCGTCGATCGGGTCACCCCCACCCGTCACCGTCCCCTGCAACGTCGCACCCGACCCGGCAGGGATCGCCGACGCGAGAACCGCGTCGGCGATCGAGGTCTGACCGGCCGCCAGGCCCACTACCTGCGATCCGCCCGGCGACGGTGAGTCGTCGAAGAACTCAAGTGCATGCGCCCCCGCGGGATCCAGGAACACCACCAAATGCGCGCCCGAGCCCAGACCGTCCACGACATAACCGCCGTCCACACCGGTGGTCGCACCCCCGGCCAACGAACCGTCCGACAAGTCGACCACCCCCACGAACACCCCCGGCGCCGACGCATCACCCGGCGAACCCGTCACGACACCCGCCATCCGCGCCGTCCGCCCTGCCGGCGCCAACGCCGCAGACGCCACGTTCGGCGCACCCGGGTCCACGGCGAACCCGTCCGCACCAGCGAGATCCGACAGCGGATGGTCGTCGAACCACTCCCCCGTGTGATCACCGCTGGGGTCGAGGAAGCCCAACCACCGGTCGCCCATCCCGGCCGTGACGGTGAAGCGACCGTCCGAGGCCGCGGTCGACCCGGTGAGTCGTCCGGTCGACGTGTCGACCGCGAGCACCCACGCACCGGGCACCGGGTCGCTCGACACCTGGTCCGTGACCGCGCCGGTGACACCGAACCCATACCGCCGGATGCGGCCCGCTTCCGCGTCCAGGACGTACACCGTCCCGTCCGGGGCGACGCTCACGTCGGTGGCGCCCGGCACCTGCCAGCGCACGAGGAGCGCACCAGACGGGTCGTACACCTCGATGAGGGGTCGCCCGGTCGCACCGGGGACGGCCAGGTAGAGGTTCCCACCGGCGTCGATGTCGCCGGCGAGGGCCGCCACCGTCGCCGTCCCGAGCACCTCGCCGGTTGTGGCCGAATACGTCTTGATCGGCAGCGAGCCACCGCGCAGCCGGTACAGACGGGACCGAGCGTCGTCCACCAGGACGTCGCCGGTGGTCACGAACTCTGCGTCGCCGACCGCGAAGGATCGGTCGATGTCGCCGGTCGGGGTGAGCCTGACCAACGACGCGCCGGTCTGGGTCTCGTAGTCGGGCACCGTGGCGTGCCAGACGCGCCCTGCCCCGTCCGCGCCAATTCCGCGGGCGCGGGTCACGAAGCGTTCCCACAGGAGCGTGCCCACCGGGCTGTACTTCCGGGTGCGGCTCGACACGGGGGGCCCGGTCAGGGCGAGGAGGTTGCCGGCGGGGTCGACGTCGAGGTCGTCGGGGCTCGCGTTGACGATGACGGACTCGAAGTCGCCGTCCTGGTCGAATCGGGCGATGGTCGAGTTCCCGGTGGCCACGATCACGTCGCCGGTCGGATCGACGACGAAGGCCGGGGGGTTGTCGAGCTGCCCGGCCCCGGTCCCAACGGTGCCCCACTCGCCCACCAGCACCGGCGGCGCATACGGAGCGATCTCCACCGACGCCGACTCCGAGACGAGTGGCGCGGTCTGATCGGTGTCGACCGTCGCGCTGTTCGTGAACGGGCCCGGCGCAATCGGTGTGTGCGTGCAGGCAACGGTCCGATCCTCGCCCGGCGCGAGGTCCTCCACCGCGCCGCTGCACCCGGGGACCATGGCGTCGTTCACGGTGACGCCCGTCAACGTGGCCGTACCCGGGTTGGCCACCACCACGTGCACGTCGAGCGGGCGGCCCACGGTGCCGGTGGCCTGGACGGTTCGGGCCTCGATGGCCACGGCCGGACCCGTCGGCTGCTGGAAGATGGCCGCGCTCTGGTCGCCGCTCGACCGGCGGAAGAGGTACAGCTTGCCGGTGGGGCCGGCGGCGATGGCCGGGTAGTGGATCAGCGTTCCGATGGCCGGCGGCCAGGACGCGGTCAACACGCCCGACGGGGAGAACTCGTAAATGGTGGGTCCGTCGTGGACGACGTCCTCGGTGCCGAGGTACACCCGCCCGTCGTCGTCCACTGCGAGGCCGGCGTCGTCGCTGTACGCGTTCGGCACCTCCTCCTCGGCGAACACCAGAGGTCCACCCCCGTTGCGGTTGGAGCGGACGAGGCGCTCGTGGCCCCAGTCGACGACGTACACCGCCCCGCCGGCGCCGATGGCCACGTCCCGGGGATCGTCCAAGGGCCCGACGCCCCAACGAGCGCCGGTCCACGCCGCCTCGAACCCCCCGCTGCTGCTGAACCGCTGGATCCGGTCGTTGCCCGAGTCGGCCACGAAGACGTCGCCGTCCGCGTCCACCGTCACACCCCCGGGCCGGTCCAGCTGACCAGGGCCCGGACCGGACGACCCCCACTCGGCCTCGAAGGTCCCATCCGCGCTGAACCGCTGGATCCGGTCGTTGCCGGTGTCGGCCACGTAGACATCGCCCGCGCCGTCGATCGCGATCGATTCGGGAGACGCGAACTGACTGGGGCCGGCACCGGGATCCGGTCCGCCCCACACGCCCACGAACGAGCCGTCGGGGGCGAGCCGCTGGACCCGGTGGTTGGCCCGCTCCACCACGTAGACGTCGCCGTTCGGCGCCACCTCGGCATCGGCCACCTCGTCGAAGCGCGGGAAGGTCGTGGCCCGCAGGGTCCCGAACCGTTCGATGAAGCCGCCCGCGACGGTGAAGTGGTGCAGGCGCGGGCCATCGCCGACCCACACGGTGCCATCCGCATCCACCGCGATGCCATCTGGCCTTGTCAGCTGCCCGGGCGCCGGATCGGATTCCCCGGGACCGCCGAACTCCGCCACGAGTTCGAGATCGCTGTCGAGCACCACCACCTCGGTGTACGAGTCGCTCGCCTGATCCCCAGAGGCGACCACGACGGTGCCGTCCGCGGCGACGTCGATGGCCACGGCCTGCACGTCCTGCCCGCCCCGCGTCTCGCCCCATTGATCGAGCAGGACACCGCCGGGTCCGAGGCGCACGACGTCGCGGCCACTGGCCCTCACTGCCACCAACACGCTCCCGTCAGGCGCCACCGCCACACCGTTCGGCTCATAGATCCCGTCGCTGATGGTCCCGGGCCCCCAGGACTCGATGAACCCGCCGGCGGCGTCGAAGACCTGCACCCGGTCGTTGATCTGATCGGCGACGTAGACCTTTCCTCCCGCGTCCACCGCGACGCTCATCGGGTATCGGAACTGGCCTGACCCGGACCCGCTCCCGCCCCAGGACGAGACGAACGAGCCGTCCGGACCAAGTCGCTGGATCCGATGGTTCGAGGTGTCGGCGACGTAGATCGAGCCGTCCGGCCCCTCCGCCACGTCGTTCGCCCCGGTGAACTGCCCCGGTCCGGATCCCTGGGTTCCCCATTCGGCCAACGAAGCGCCGTCCGGGGCGACGAGGTGGACACGACTGGTGCCGGCGACGAGCAGGTTCCCGGAAGCGGTCACGTCCACCCCCTTCGCACCGCTGAATTGCAGGGACCCGGGATACGCAGAGCCCCCGGCCCCGAACGTCGACACCAACGTCGGCGGTGGCTTGTCGCTGGCGGCTTCCGCCGGACCGCCGCCGGCGACACTCAGGACGAGGGTGCCCGCCAGGAGTGCGGCGATCGCTGCCACCGGCGTCGCCGGGCGCCACCTCGCGTGCACCCACTCCACCCCCTCGAAGCTGCGAGCCGCAGCGTCAAGGTACCAAGCATGGTGACGAGAGGCACGGCCCGAAGCGCAATGGCGACGTCATGGCGCGTTCGGCGCTCGAAATGGAGACCTCAGCGGAGGACGATCTCGGCGGGCGAGTCCTCGGTGCCCGCGCCGTCGACATCGACGGTCACCGTGTCGCCCTCGGCGAAGCGGCCGTCGAGCAGCGCCAGCGCCAACCGGTCGCCGATCTCACGCTGGATCACCCGCTTGAGGGGCCGCGCGCCGTAGGCCGGGTCGAAGCCCTCCTTGGCCAGCAGGGCCTCGGCGGCCGGGGTCACCTCGAGGGTGATGCGGCGAGCCTCGAGGCGCCGGCGCAGGATGTCGAGCTGGATGCGCACGATCGAGGCCAGGTCCTCCTCGGTGAGGGCCCGGAAGCGGATGATGTCGTCCACCCGGTTGACGAACTCGGGCTTGAAGAAGTCGCGGGGGTCGCCGGGCAGGTTCGACGTCATCACCAGCACGGTGTTCGTGAAGTCGACGGTGCGGCCCTGGCCGTCGGTGAGGCGGCCGTCGTCGAGCACCTGGAGCAGCACGTTGAACACGTCGGGGTGGGCCTTCTCGATCTCGTCGAGCAGCACGACCGAGTACGGCCGCCGGCGGACGATCTCGGTGAGTTGGCCACCCTCGTCGTAGCCGACGTAGCCGGGAGGCGCGCCGATGAGGCGACTCACCGAGTGCTTCTCCTGGTACTCGCCCATGTCGATGCGGACCATGGCCCGCTCGTCGTCGAACAGGAAGTCGGCCAGCGACCGGGCCAGCTCGGTCTTGCCCACGCCGGTGGGGCCGAGGAACAGGAAGCTGCCGATGGGCCGGTTGGGGTCGGACAGGCCGGCCCGGCTACGGCGGATGGCGTTGGCCACCGCGGTGACGGCGTCGTCCTGGCCGATGACCCGCTCGTGCAGCACCGACTCGAGGCGCAGCAGCTTGGCCATCTCGCCCTCCATCAGGCGCGACACGGGCACCCCCGTCCACTTGGAGACGACCTCGGCGATGTCCTCCTCGTCGACCTCCTCCTTCAGCATCTTCTGGGTGGCCTGCAGCTCGTCGAGGTGCTTGGTGGCGTCGGCCACCCGGTGCTCGAGCTCGGGGATCTGGCCGTAGCGGATCTCGGCCGCCTTCTCGAGGTCGGCCTCTCGCTCGGAGGCCTCACGCCGCTCCTCGAGCTGCTCCTTGAGCTCGCGGATCTGGGCGATGGCGTCCTTCTCGGACTGCCAGTGGGCCACCATCGACGACTTCTGCTCGGTCAGGTTGGCCAGCTCCTCGTCGAGCGCGTCGAGGCGCTCCTTGGAGGCGACGTCGGTCTCCTTGGCCAGTGCCACCCGCTCGATCTCGAGCTGGCGGATGCGGCGCTCGACCACGTCGATCTCGGTGGGCATCGAGTCGATCTCGATGCGCAGCTTCGAGGCCGACTCGTCGACCAGGTCGATAGCCTTGTCGGGCATGAAGCGCCCGGTGAGGTAGCGGTCGGACAGGACCGCGGCGGCGACGAGGGCGGCGTCCTGGATGCGCACGCCGTGGTGCACCTCGTAGCGCTCCTTGAGACCGCGGAGGATGGCGATGGTGTCCTCCACCGAGGGCTCGCCCACGAACACCTGCTGGAAGCGGCGCTCGAGGGCGGCGTCCTTCTCGATGTGCTTGCGGAACTCGTCGAGGGTGGTGGCGCCGATCATGCGCAGCTCGCCCCGGGCCAGCATCGGCTTGATCATGTTGCCCGCGTCCATGGCGCCCTCGGCGGCGCCGGCGCCGACGATGGTGTGGAGCTCGTCGATGAAGGTGATCACCTCGCCCTCGGCGTCGGTGATCTCCTTCAGCACGGCCTTGAGGCGGTCCTCGAACTCGCCGCGGTACTTGGCCCCGGCCACCATGGACGACAGGTCGAGGCTGATCAGCCGCTTGTTCTTGAGGCCCTCGGGCACGTCGCCCTCGACGATGCGGCGGGCCAGGCCCTCGACGATGGCGGTCTTGCCCACGCCGGGCTCGCCGATGAGCACGGGGTTGTTCTTGGTTCGGCGCGACAGCACCTGGATGGTGCGGCGGATCTCGTCGTCGCGGCCGATGACGGGGTCGAGCTTGCCGGCGCGGGCCGCCTCGGTGAGGTCGCGGCCGTACTTCTCGAGCGACTGGTACTGCTCCTCGGGGTTCTGGCTGGTGACGCGATGGCTGCCCCGCACATCGCGCAGGGCCACCACCAGCTCGTCGCGCGACACGCCCAACCGATCGGCCATGGCCAAGAGGAGGTGCTCGGTGGAGAGGTACTCGTCGGTCAGTTCGACCCTGGCCTTGTCGCCCTCGGCCATCAGGTCGGTGAGGGCCTTGCTCATGCGGGACTCGCCGCCGTAGGCGCTGGGGAGCTTGGCGATGGCGTTCTCGGCCTCGTTGCGCAACGACACCGGGTTCTTGCCCACCTTCTGGAGGATGGGGAGCACCACGCTCTCGGCCTGCCCGAGCAGCGCCACCAGCAGGTGGTCGGGGGTGACCTCGGGATTGCTGTGCTGGCGCGCCGATTCGACGGCGGCGTTGAACGCCTCCTGGGTCTTCAGGGTCCAGCGGTTCGGGTCAAGAGCCATGTTCGCAGTCTACCATCGCCAGCAGGAAAGTTGACAGTGCTATTGTCAACTCTGTAGCAGCGGCAGCAGTCGTCGGACGCCGCCTCGGGCCCGTGACACCGGCACGATCCCGTGCAACCATTGTCACACTCGTTTGCGGGCTGGGGAGGAGAACCGTGCAGCGATCACCGATCGTTGGATGCCTGGTGGTGGTGACTGTGGTCGTGGCGACCGCGCTGACGTTCACCGGGCCGAGTGGCGCCACGGCCGCGCCGCCCCGTGGGCCCGAGGCCGGCGCGACGGAGGCCGCACCGGTGCTGAAGGCCGACTACAAGTTCAGGAACAACCGCCGCAGCACCTCACCAGCGGCGCCGGCCCTGTTCGACTGCGGCAGCGGCGGCACCAGCACGTTCGCCACCGAGAACGTCGACGGCGTCAACCGCACCGTCCTGCGCTTCCCCGAGGCGAACGGCCTGCAACTCGTGGACGCCACCAGCGTCATCCCCCGCAACCGCTACACGATCGTGGTCAAGTTCCGGTTCGACGACGTCACCGGCTACCGACGGGTGATCGACTTCTCGCGTGCGCTGTCGGACGACGGCCCCTACGTGCTGAACGGGCAATTCGTGTTCCACCCCAACGCCCTCGACACCCCGGTGAACATCGACGCGGACGAGTGGGTGAACCTGGTGCTCACCCGGTCGCAGGCCGGGCGGCTGCGCGGCTACGTGGACGGCACCCAGGTGTTCGACGTCACCGACCCGACCGCCGGCAAGATCGGCGAGCTGAACACCCTGCGGTTCTTCCGCGACAACGACAACCGCGAGGAGTCGTCGGGCGCCGTGTCGCGCATCCGCCTGTACGACAACGGGATGACCCCCGCGCAGGTGGCGGCGCTCGGCAGCTGACCCGATCGTCTCCGAGGGCCCGAGTCAGGTCGAGGGCCTACGCCGCCGCTGGTAGAGCATCAGCGCCTGCCGGACGGGGACGAGGTCGCGGCGGTACTGGCGGTGGGTCTGGGCCACGGCGTCGTGGGCGTGGGCCAGGGCCTCGGCCAACTGGGCCTGCAACTCCTCGATCCGGGCTTCGAGCGCGAGCACCTGACGGACGCCCTCGAGGTTGAGGCCCTCGTTGGTGAGGTCCTGGATGCGGCGCAACTGGGCGATGTCGTCGTCGCTGTAGCGCCGGCTGCCGCCACCGGTGCGGGCCGGGTCGACGAGGCCCTTGCGCTCGTAGATCCGCAGGGTCTGCGGGTGCACACCGGCCAGTTCGGCGGCCACGGAGATCACGTAGACGGCCTGCCCGGATCGCTTGGCGTCGGACGTCGGCGCGGCCATGTCAACTCACCCCCAGGTGCGCTCGCGGCGACTCGGTGGCGGCCGCGGCCAGGGCCTCGACCGCCTTGCGCTCGGCCGCGGACAGCTTGGCCGGGACCGCCACCTCCACGGTGACCAACAGGTCGCCGGTGCCCTTCTTGGTGGACACGCCCCGGCCCTTGACCCGGAAGGTGCGGCCGTTGCGGGTGCCGGCGGGCATGCGGATCTTGACCGCCTCGCCGTCGAGGGTGGGCACCTTGACGTCGGCGCCGAGGGCGGCCTCGGCGAAGGTGACGGGTGCGGTGAGGGTGAGGTCGCGCCCGCTGCGGCCGAAGAAGTCGTGGGGGCGCACCCGCACGACCACGAACAGGTCGCCCGCCGGTCCCTCGTTGCGACCCGGGCCACCCCGGCCCTTCAGACGGATGCGCTGGCGGTCGTTCACGCCGGCCGGCACGCGGATCTTCACGTCGCGGGCCCGCCGCTCGACGCCCGAGCCGCGGCAGGTGGCGCAGGGGTCGTCGATCACCACGCCTCGACCGGCGCATTGGGGGCACGCCTGGCTGAAGCTGAACAGCCCCTGGTTGTCGTCGAGCACGCCCCGCCCGCCACACCTCGGGCACGGGGTGGGGGTGCTGCCGGGACGGGCCCCCGACCCGTGGCAGGTGTGACAGGGCGCATCGCTGGTGAGGTTGACCGCGGTGGTGACACCACGGACGGCGTCCTCGAACGACAGGTGCAGCTCGGCCTCGAGGTCGGCGCCCCGCTGCGGGCCGGGGCCCCTCGACCCGCCACCGCGTCGCCCGCCCCGGCCGAACAGGCCACCGAACAGGTCACCGAGGTTGCCGAGGTCGCCCAGGTCGTCGGTGGTGAACGTGGCCCCACCCGGCCCGAACCCGCCGGGGCCGCCGAAGCCCCCGCCCATGGGGCCGAGGCGGCGGACCTCGTCGTACTCCTTGCGCTTCTCGGCGTCGCCGACCACGTCGTAGGCCGCCGACACCTCCTTGAAGCGCTCTTCGGCCGCCGGGTCCTTGTTGGTGTCGGGATGGTTCTCGCGCGCGAGCTTGCGGTAGGCCTTGGTGATCTCCTTCTGCGTGGCCTTGTCGGAGACGCCGAGGGTCTTGTAGTAGTCCTTCTCGAACCACTCGCGCTGCGCAGCCATGGGGCCTACCCCTTGACCTTCACCATGGCGGGTCGCAGCACGCGGCCCTTCCACCCGTACCCGGTGCGCAGCACCTCGACCACCACCGCCGCGCCGGCGTCGCCATCGTCGCCGTCGGCCGGCTCGTGCATGACCGCTTCGTGGAAGTTGGGGTCGAACGCCTCACCGGCGGGGTCGATGCGCTCGAGCCCCTGCTTGACCAGGGTGTCGACCAACTGCGACTGCACGGGAACCACGTCGTCGGCGCCGTGCTGCACGGCGGCGTCGCAGGCGTCGAGCACCGGCAGCAACTGGGTCACCAGGGCCTCGGCGGCCCGCTCGATGTGGTCGGACTGCTGCTGGATCACCCGCTTGCGGTAGTTCTCGAACTCGGCCTGCACGCGGCGCAGACCGTCGAGGTACTCGTCGCGCTCGCGCTCGAGCGCAGCCAGGTCGTTCCTCACCAGCAGGGCGGCCTCGGCGAGGGCGTCCTCGCTCACCTCGGACGGAGCATCGGTGTCGTCGCCGGCGTCGTCAGTGTCGGCGTCGGTGGTGTCGCCGGCCGCGTCGTCGTCGGCGCGCCGGTCGCTGCTGCGGCGCTCGGGGACGTCTGTGTCATGGCGCTCGGCACCGGGGCCGTGACCCTTCCCCTCCCCGGGACGGGCGCGGCCCATCGACGGGGCCCGCTCCTGGACCGAGGGCGACTCCTCCGCGTACGGGAGGTCGTCGAAGACGCCGCGGGGCTCGGCCGGCGGCCCCGCCGCATCTCCGTCGTCGTGCTTCTTGGCCTTCGTCACGCCGCCCGCTCCTGTCCGCGTCGCTCGCCCGTCGCGGCCCGTCCACTGACGAGGCGGACCGCTCCGCCGGCATCGTGGCCACGCCGGCCCCGGTCTCCGCTCAGACCGGGGCCCTCCACGCCGCTCACGACTGCTCGTCGTCGTCGACGATCTCGGCGTCGACGACGTCGTCGTCGGCGGCGGTGGGGTCGGCCGATTCGCCACCACCCGCGGCCGACTGCTCGGCGGCGGCCTGCTCGTAGAGCTGCTGGGCGAAGGTCTGGCTGGCGGTCATGAGCACCTCGGTGGCGCTCTTGATGGCCTCGATGTCGGAGCCGCCGAGGGCGGTCTTCAGCTCGTCGAGCGCGGTGGACACCTTGTCCTTCTCGTCGCCGCTGATCTTGTCGCCCTGCTCACGGAGCAGCTTCTCGGTCTGGTACACGAGGCTGTCGGCGTTGTTGCGCACCTCGGCCTCCTCCTTCTTGCGACGGTCCTCCTCGGCGTGGGCCTCGGCGTCCTTCACCATCTGCTCGATCGTGCTCTTGTCGAGCGACGACTGACCGGTGATGGTCATCGACTGCTCCTTGCCGGTGGCCCGGTCCTTGGCGGCCACGTGGACGATGCCGTTGGCGTCGATGTCGAAGGTGACCTCGATCTGGGGCACGCCCCGAGGCGCCGGCGGCAGGTCGACCAGCTGGAACTTGCCGAGCGTCTTGTTGTACTGCGCCATCTCCCGCTCGCCCTGCAGCACGTGGATCTCCACCGACGGCTGCATGTCGTCCGCGGTGGTGAACACCTCGGTGCGGCGGGTGGGGATGGTGGTGTTGCGCTCGATGAGGCGGGTCATGACGCCACCCTTGGTCTCGATGCCGAGCGACAGCGGGGTGACGTCGAGCAGCAGCACGTCCTTCACGTCGCCCTTCAACACGCCGGCCTGGATGGCGGCGCCGACGGCCACCACCTCGTCGGGGTTGACGCCCTTGTTGGGCTCCTTGCCGGTGTAGTTCGACACCAGCTCGGCCACCGCGGGCATGCGGGTGGAGCCACCCACCAGGATGACGTGGTCGATCTGGTCCTTGGACAGTCCGGCGTCCTTGATGGCCTGGTCGAACGGCGTCTTCACCCGCTCGAGCAGATCGGCGGTGAGCTCCTGGAACTTGGCCCGGGTGAGGTTGTAGTCCAGGTGCAGCGGGCCGGCGTCGGTGGCGGTGATGAACGGCAGGTTGATCTGGGTCTGCTGCACCGAGGACAGCTCGATCTTGGCCTTCTCGGCGGCCTCCTTGAGGCGCTGGATGGCCATGTTGTCCTTGGACAGGTCGACGCCGTGGTCGCCCTTGAACGACTCGGTGAGCCAGTCGATGACCCGCTGGTCCCAGTCGTCGCCGCCCAGGCTGGTGTCGCCGTGGGTGGCCTTCACCTCGAACACGCCGTCACCGATCTCGAGCACCGACACGTCGAAGGTGCCGCCACCGAGGTCGAACACCAGGATGGTCTGCTCCTCGCCCTCCTTGTCGAGGCCGTAGGCCAGGGCCGCGGCGGTGGGCTCGTTGATGATGCGCAGCACCTCGAGGCCGGCGACCGCGCCCGCCTCCTTGGTGGCGGTGCGCTGGGCGTCGTCGAAGTAGGCGGGGACGGTGATGACCGCCTGGTTGACCGTGTCGCCCAGGTAGGCCTCGGCGTCGGCCTTCAGCTTCTGCAGGATGCGGGCGCTGATCTCCTGGGCGGCGTAGTTCTTGCCGTCGATGTCGATCTTCCAGCTCGTGCCCATGTGGCGCTTGACCGAGCGGATGGTGCGGTCGGGGTTGGTGATGGCCTGGCGCTTGGCCACCTCGCCGACGAGGACCTCGCCGTTCTTGGCGAAGGCCACCACCGAGGGGGTGGTGCGTGACCCCTCGGCGTTGGGGATGACGACCGGCTCGCCGGCCTCGAGGACGCTGACGACCGAGTTGGTGGTTCCGAGGTCGATTCCGACGGCCTTGGGCATGTGCTGCACTCCTGTTGCTGGGGGGTCTGGGGCGGGGCTGCTACGAGATCTTCGGCAATTCGAGACTCTGCGTGAGCAGCAGTGTACAAACCTGAGTGCCCCATTATCAACTTCGTTGATCCGGGATCAGGGGACCTCGACGGCGCCCGCCTCGCAGGACGCTCCTTGCGGACGGGGCTCGCGCCGTTGGTCGGTGGCGGCGCCGCAACGCCCCGGCGGGATGATGCTGAGGCGGCGCCCGATGGGCAGGTGGGTGGGGCCGAGCCCACCGTTGTCGGCCAGGGGCCGCAGGTCGAGCCGGGGCTGACGGACCCTGTCGCCCGTGCCGGCGCCGAGCCCGCACCGGCCACCGACGCTCACGACGTTGTAGCCACCGGACGAGACCGCGCCACGAGCACGGCAGCTGCCACCCGAGCCGCGACGCTCGCCGATGACCGAGGCGCCGGCCCGGAACGGCCCGTAGACCGAGATGTTGGCCACCCCGAGCGACTCGTTGCGCACGATGGTCGAGCGGCTGACGTCCAGCGAGCCCCGCGCATCGAGGCCGCCGGTCATGTCGGGCTCGGGGGGATCGTCCGGGAACCGGAAGGAGTAGGTCGACCGGTTGTCCGAGATGGTCGAATCGACGACGAGGGCGGTCCTCCCGGCCCACACGCCACCGCCGGACGCACCCCGACCGGTGGTCTCGTTGTGGCTGACCGTGGAGCGACGCAGGACGACGTCGGGGGCGCGTAGTCCGCCGCCGTTGCCCCACCACCCGACGGTGTTGTCGGTGACCACCGAATCGGTGATGCGGACCTCCTGCGTGGCCAGGATGCCGCCGCCGCCGAAGCCGATGCCGGAGGCGTGGTTGGCGGTGATCGACGAGCGACGGACGACGACGACGGTCCCGTACACCCCGCCGCCGGCCTCGCCGTCGTTGCCCGTCACGGTGGCATCGATCAGCAGCAACGGCCCGGCGCTGGCGATGCCGCCACCCGGGCGGAACATCTCGCCGCCGGTGACGGTGACGTCCCGCAGCTCGAGTGCGGTCGCCACGTTGACATCGAGCACCCGCTGGATCTCGCACCGCTGCTCCACCACACCGTTCATGATCGTCAGATCCCCGCTGCCGTCGTTGACGTCGAGGTCCCCGTGGACGTTGGCGTCCTCGTCGTAGGGCCCGCCCTCGTCCTGATCGCACACCCCGAGGACCGCGGTACGGCCTCCGAGGTCGACCACGTCGTCACCCGCGGTGGCGTTGGCGAGGTCGATCGCCTCCCGCAACGACAACTGGCCGTCCGCGGGGTCGACGACGTCCTCGGGCGTGGTGACGAGGATGTCGGGACCCGCCGCGTCAGCCGGCTTCGCCCCCTGGCCGCCCAGCACCACCGCGCCCACGGCCACCGACGCCAGGAGGCGGCGGACCGTCACAGCACCTCCACCGCGCCGGCCTCGCACTTGCGGCCCCGAGGTCGCTCGTGCCCTCGAGCGTCCTCCGTGCGGGGGCAGCGCCAGGCCGGCACGATGCTGAGGACGGGGCCCATCGGGCGGCGGGAGAGCGCGACGATCTCCCACGCCAACGACCGGCCGAGCCAGCCGAGCTGCAGGTCGGACACCTGCCGGACGTCGCCCCGGCCGTGCAGCCCACACCCCCCGCCGGCGCCCACGACGTTGTAGCCGTCGGAATCCAGGGTCGGGCCCGTGCAGTTGCGTCCTCCTCCGCGCGGTTCACCGATGACGGAGGCGGAGATGTCCGAGTAGGGAGCGGGGCCGATGTTCGCACCGGCGGGTGCGCTGTTGCCGGTGATCGTCGACAGCCTGAGCGAGACGTATCCGGGCTCGGTGACCGCCAGGCCTCCGCCCTGGCCGCCCTGACCGACCTGGTTCTCGGCAACGGTGGTGTTCTCCGCCTGGACGTCGCTGGCGTACACCCCGCCGCCGATGCCCGGGCCCTCGACCTCGTTGCGGGTGATCGAGGCGCGGGTGAGCCTCGCCTCACCCGCGCGGACGCCACCGCCGTGGGCCACGCCACCAGCGACCGCGGCGACCACCGTGTTGCGGTCCACGGCGAGGTCGTCGGTGTTGAGGAAACCGGCGGCGATGCCGCCCCCGCCGCCGCTGAACGGCCCGGGACCGCCGCCGAGATCCACGCCGTGGTTCTGCGACACCGCGCTCGACCACGCGCCGATCGACGAGGCCGCGACGCCGCCGCCACCGCCCGTCGCGCTGTTGTCGAAGACGCCGCTCCAGTTCAGCGAGACCGACCCGCGGTTGTCCTCGGAACTGGACCAGCCCAGCAGACCTCCTCCGGGGGCGCCCAGGCCGGTCGTCCGATTGCCCTGCACCCTCGATCCCTCGACCTCTGCGCGGCGGGCCACGACACCACCGCCACCGCCGACGGCCACGTTGTTGCTCACGGTGGTATCGCTGAGGCGTACGGTCGACGGCGAGGCCACCCCACCGCCGAGGCTGCCGGGGGCGGTCGTGCTGTTGGCGAAGACCGACGAGTGGTCGACCTCGACATCGAGGCCCCAGATGCCACCGCCCACCGGGCCTTCCCCCGATCCGGAGGCCGCGTTGTACGCGACGGCGGACCCACCGAGGCGCACGACGGGGGCCGCGATGCCCCCACCCCGTCCGGCCGCCTGGTTCGACACGACGTAGCTGGTGCCGAGCGACACCCCGCCGGCGCCGCGGATGCCGCCTCCATCGCCGCCGGCGTCGTCGGCACCCGGATGGCCGCCTTCGACGATGACGCCGCTCAGACTCACGATCCCGTCCCCGAGGGCGTGGATGGCCCGCGCCGGGCACGAGGGGTCGACCTGGACCGTCGTCCGTGGGTAGAAGTCGCGGCTCCCGCCGATCGCCCCGTCGAGGGCCAGGGCACCGGTGCGGTCCGTGTGGTCGAGGTCGCCGCCGACGTTGGCGTCGTCCGCGATCGCGCAATCGAGGCTGACGGCGTACGTCACGTCGGCGGCGAGGTCGATCGTGTCGTCACCCGGGGCGGCGTTGGCCAGGTCGAACGCCTCCCGCAGCGACACGACGCCGTCGTTGGGATCGACCACGTCGTCGGTGGTGGTCACCTCGATCGTGGGGTTCTCGACGACGCCGGCCCCGTGCGCGACTCCCGGCCCCATCGGTTCCAGGACGGCGATGGTCACCACGACCGCGACCAAGTGCCACGCCGACGCCTTCACCTGTCCGCCGAACCCCTTTCTCGCCCTGTCCCGAAGGGTACCGCGACACCAATTCGGCATTCGGCCCGGCGGCTCGACGTGGCCGCTGGCTGGGCGAGGTCGCGACCTCCCCGACCGTCGACTCGGCACGGGACGGACGGCCACCTCCCAGGACCGCCGTGTCTGCTCGCCACAAGATGTCGAGGAGCATGCCCACGAACTGCGGGCTGGCAGGCCTGGATGCTGGAGGGCGGGTTCCCCGAGGTGGTCCGCGACCAACTGACCCCTCGACGGCGCGCTCGATGGTTCGACTCCTACACGGACGATGTCGTCAACCGGGAGGCGCTCCGGCGTGCCCTCGTCGTCGTTCTCGATTGCGCGCAGGGCGGCCGCCTGACGCTCGAAGCGGCGGCGGTCGTCCGCCGGCCGCCAGCGTCCGGCCGCGCCGTGGGTGGTCGCGTCGTCGTTCGCGCGCTGCTGGTTCGGCGCGTTGACGGCGCGCCCGGGTGTTCAGGCTGGGGGTGGTGGGCGTTTGCGGCGTTTGCGGTCCTGGGTCTCTTTGTGGCGGTTGTGGGGCCCGCAGTGGGGTTGGAGGTTGTCGGCGTCGGTGGGGCCGCCGTCGATCACCGCCCGGATGTGGTCGATCTGACATCGGAACGACGGGACGTCGCACCCAGCGCCGTGGGTGCAGTACGGGTGGGCGAGCTCGATCGCGGTGCGGAGATCACCGATGGCGAAACGGGCCTCGTGCCCGTAGTGCAACGGCACACCGGCCTCGTCGATCACCAACCCCCGGATGACCCCGGCCAACCCCATGCTCAGGGCTTGGG
The DNA here is from genome assembly GCA_044221555.1 of Acidimicrobiales bacterium. Classification (GTDB taxonomy): domain Bacteria; phylum Actinomycetota; class Acidimicrobiia; order Acidimicrobiales; family DATDAH01; genus JAEUJM01. Next base: position 86,006 of record JBGAOY010000012.1, on the reverse strand, counting down.
ACGGGGCGATGATGGTGCCGTCGCGGAGCCGACAGGTCCGCTCGTCGGGGAACACCTGACCGTTCTCGAACACCACATCGGTGCGGCCCTGCTTGCGGGCCAACTCCGCGCAGAACGTGGCCCAGTCCATCACCACGTTGAGCACCATCTTGACGGGGGTGTCGCCCAAGGTCATCGACCCCGACCGCACCGCCATCAACACCTGCGCCGCGGCGCGCCGCTGCGCCGGCGTGCGGCCCAGATCGCCAGCGCCCACGTTGCCCTCACCCAACCGCTCGACCGCCTCGGCCCAGTCCTGGTCGAACAGCCACTGCTCGAGGCGGCCCAGCTCACCCAGGTAGAGCGACCCGCCGACCGCGTCCAGCCACCCATCGGCCCGCACCTGACCCTCGAACGACTTCGACGCATGCCAGCGCGCATCAGCCAACTGCCGCTCGGCCCGCTCGTCGGCCCCCTCCGGATCGACGACGTCGCGCCAGTACACCAACTCCTCAGCGAACCGCTCGAAGCGCAACTCCCGGGCCCTGCCCACCAGCCGCCGCTCCGAATCAGCGAACACCCCCGCCAGATCCGAGGTGGTGCACCCCGCCAACAACTCCACATGCTCCACCGTGATCTCCCCGTCGGACAGGGCCTGTTCGGTGTGGGGCATGGCCCGCAACGCCCGGGCCAGACGCACCCGCCGCTGCGGCACCCCCCGACGCTCCCGACCCGAGCTCATCAACCACGCCGCCGCCGACCGCGACCCGTCGCCCATCCACTCCTTCGACGCATCGAACGCCCCCGCCGCCTTCAGATCCAACGCGTCATGCTTGTTGCGCACACGACCCAACGCCACCATCACCTCACCCAACCCCGGCGCGCCGGCGAACTCCTCCGCGAGCAACTCGTCGTAGTCGGCCTCCAGGCAGGCCAATCGTTCCAGCAGTCCAGGCATGGCAGGTCTCCAGTTCCACAGACAGGTACATGTGGTCACTGCAAACCGTTGCCCGTGGGACCTCACCACCGACCCAAACCGGTGATGGCCCTGGCTCTCACACGGCAGCGCGTGTAACAACCCTGACCCTACCCGACCGAACAGCTGTTCGCAAGCGATTCCGGTAGGAAGCCACGAGAAATCCGCGGCCAGTCTCACCGTGGCGTCGGCGTGACGGCACCGCGGCGGGTGACCTACGGGAGAGCCGCCCCAGACCCCGGGAGGAGGGTGATGGAAGGGGGCCGCCAGGGCTCGCCCGGAGGCGAGGGGTGGCGCCGATCCGGAGGGGTCAGGACCCCGTAGCCGCAGGGTGAGATCAGGTCGACGACGAGTCGATCACCGCGACGACGTCGCCCTCGTGGACCTGGTCGTCGGGCGCCACCCGGATCTCGGTGACGGTGCCGCCCACCGGGGCGATCACCGGGATCTCCATCTTCATCGACTCGAGGATCACCAACTCGTCGCCTTCGGCGACCGTGGCACCCACCTCGGTGCGCACCTGCCACACGTTGGCGGTGATCTCGGCCTCGACTTCGGTCATCAGGTGGCTCCCGGTAGTGTGCGCAGACCATTCGTCACCCGCTGTCTACCAGCTGGCCGCCAGCCTCACGGGGGAACCATCCGACATGCGCACGCGCCGAACCGCCCGCGCCCTTGTGCTCGCCACGACCGCGCTCGTGCTGCTCGCCCTCCCGGCGTGCAGCAGCGACGGCGGCGGCGGCGGTGACGACGCGGCACCGGAGCCCGTCAGCCTCGACGGGGCCACCGCCGCCGAATTCGACGTGGTCGGCAACACGGGCGCCATCACGGTCACCGGGGCCGAGCCGGGCACCGATCTCCAGGTGGTGGACGCCGAGGGCGTGCCCCAGGCGGTGGTGCTCACCATCGACGGCCTGCAGGCCGACGCCGGCACCGTGGACGACGAGGGCAACCTGGTGTTCGCCCGGGTGCCGCCCGGCGACGGCTACCGGGTGGTCGAGGTCGAAGGCTCGAACGCGGTGGTGGCCAGCGACGCCGTCACGGTGGGCGACGTGTACGACCAGCCCGACCCGTCGATCTACCAGGACCAGGAGCTCGTGAACGGGCTCAACTACATCACCACCCGCGACGGCACCAAGCTGGCGGCCCTGGTGCACCTGCCCGGGCCGGCCGAGGACGGGCCCTACCCCACCGTCATCAACTACTCGGGCTACGACACCGCCAACCCCAACGGCTCGGGCAGCAGCATCGCGCCCTTCGCCGAGATCTACGGCTACGCCACCGTGTCGGTGAACGTGCGGGGATCGGGGTGCTCGGGGGGCACGTTCAGCTTCTTCGAGGCGGCCCAGGTCAGCGACGGCTACGACGTGGTCGAGACCGTGGCCGCCCAGGACTGGGTGGCCCACCACAAGCCCGGGCTCATCGGCATCTCCTATGCCGGCAACAGCCAGCTCTACGTGGCCGCGACCCAGCCGCCCCACCTGGCCGCCATCGCCCCCATGTCCGTCCTCGACAGCATCTGGCCGGCCGTCCTCTACCCCGGCGGCATGTACAACTCGGGCTTCGCCCGCAACTGGATCCTCAACGTCCAGGACGGCGCCGAGCCGTACGGGCAGGGTTGGGAGCAGGGTGTCGTCGACGAGGGCGGCGAGATCGGCCGCCAGTGCGAGGAGAACCAGCACCTCCGCAGCCAGAACCCCGACATCGAGCGCCTGGCGCGCGCCTACCCCCATTACGACCCGGTGCTCAGCCCCCCGCTCACCCCGACCACCTTCGCCGACCGCATCGAGGTGCCGGTCTTCCTCACCGGCTCGTGGCAGGACGAGCAGACCGGTGGGCACTTCCCCGCGCTCATCGAGCACCTGACGGGCTCGCCCGACCTGCACGTGTCCATGCAGAACGGCACCCACGGCGACTCGCTGATCCCGGAGAACACCCAACGGTGGTTCGAGTTCCTGGACTTCTACGTGGCCAAGAAGATCCCCGAGATGCCCGCGCTCGTACGGGCCGGCGCGCCCAGCGTGTTCGCCGGCCAGTTCGGTGAGGGCGAGTACACGATCCCGCCCGACCGGTTCACCGACTTCGACTCGTACGACGAGGCCCTCGCCGCGTACCAGGCCGAGGACGACGTACGGGTGCTCTACGAGAACGGTGCCGCCACCGACACGCCCGGGATCCCCGGGTCGACCTTCAGCGAGACCTACACCACGTGGCCGCCCCCCGAGGCCGAGCCCACCACGCTGTTCCTGCAGCCCGACGGCACGCTCGGCCCCGACGAGCCCACCATCGCCGACGGTGAGCCCACCAGCGCGGCCTCGTTCGAGTACCACCCCGAGTACGGCGACGACCGCACGGTGCCGGGCGGCTTCACGTTCCAGGCCGACCCCGGCTTCGACTGGAAGCCGCTGCGCGAGGGCGACGCGGTCAGCTACCTGAGTGAGCCGTTCGACGAGCCGACGGTGATGGCCGGGCCCGCCAGCGCCAACCTGTGGGTCGAGTCGACCGCGCTCGACACCGACCTCGAGGTGACCATCAGCGACGTGCGTCCCGACGGCAAGGAGGTCTACATCCAGAACGGGTGGCTGCGGACCAGCCACCGCCACCTCGACGAGGCGGCCTCCACCGAGTTGCGACCCGTCTCCACCCACCTCGAGACCGACGACGAGCCGCTGCCCGCAGGGGAGTTCACCGAGGTGCGGGTCGAGGTCTTCCCCTTCGCCTACGCCTTCCACCCCGGCTCCCGGCTGCGGTTCACGGTGGACTCACCCGGTGGCGACCGTCCCGAGTGGGAGTTCGACTCGCGTGACGAGCAGGGCGTGGTGAACACCGTCGCCCAGTCGAGCGACCATCCCTCGGCGCTGGTCCTGCCGGTGCTGCCTGGCGACCACGACGTCCCCGACGATCGCCCGGGCTGCACCTTCCTGCGGGGCGAGCCCTGCCGGGAGTACGTGGCCATCGAGAACACCCCCGGCGGCTGAGCCGGAGGGGTGACATCCTGGGGGCATGGACCTCCAGGGCAGACGGGTGCTGGTCACCGGCGCCTCCCGGGGCATCGGTGAGGCCACCGCGCGGGCGTTCGCGGCCGCTGGCGCGTCGGTGGCCCTCGTCGCCCGCGACGCCGACAAGCTGGCGGCGCTGGCCGACGACCTGGGCGGCAGCGCCCATCCCGCCGACCTGTCCGACCCGTCGGTGGTCGCCGGGCTCATCGACGCCGTGGAGCGCGAGGGCGCACCGGTCGACGTCCTGGTGAACAACGCCGGGGTCGACACGGTGGGCGCCTTCGCCGACGTCGCACCCGACGCCATCGACCAGATCTTCCAGCTCAACCTGGTGACGCCCGTCCAGCTGTGCCGCCAGGTCCTGCCCGGCATGCTCGAACGCGGCCGGGGCCACCTCGTCAACGTGTCGTCGCTGGCCGGCGTGGCCGCCTACCCGGGCATGGCCTGCTACGCGTCCACCAAGGCGGGGCTCACCCAGTTCACCGAGGTCCTCGCCCTCGACCTCAAGGGCCTGCCCGTGGGCACCACCGTCGTCCAGCTCGGGCCGATCCCCACCGACATGCTCGAGCACGTGAACGCCTACGCACCCACGCGCGACTCGTTCGACCGCGGCTACAAGCTCCGACTCATCGTGGACATCCCACGGGAGCAGGTGGCCGACGCCATCGTCGACGCCGTGCGGAAGGGCCGCACCCACGTGCGGCTACCCAAGCGGGCGGTGGCCTTCCCCCTGCTGGCCGAGGCCCCGCGCCGGATCAGCGACGTGCTGCTCACCGGCGTACGACACCAGGCCGACTGAGCCGGCGCCGGCCGGCCGGCCGGCCGGCCGCTCGGCCGGCGAGGCGCGCTACCCGACCTTGACGTAGCGCAGGCGCACCTGGTCGCCCGGCGAGATCGCGACCGGCTGCGACGACCCGAGCAGGAAGCAGAGGTGGCCGCCACCCTCGGGGACCCGGAGCAGCCCACCGGCCGAGATCGGCGAGCCCCGCAAGGGCAGCTTCGGCAGGCCGGGCGGCACCGGTTGGGGCACCCACAGCACCAGGTCGGGCGCGCCGGGCAGGCCCTCGACGTACGGGATCGGGGGCACGCCGTACCAGGCGAAGTCGAACAGCAGGTCCCACTCGAGCTCGCCCTCGCCGAAGCGCCGGCACGGCACCGTGGCCTGCACCTGGTAGAGCCCGGCAGGTACCCGGACCCAGTTCGCGCCGCAGTCCACCGGGGCCTCGTCGCCCACGACGAACGACGTGCCCACCCGGGCGTCGACGCCGACGGGCAGGCCGGCCGATGCCGGGGCGGACGCCGGGTCGGGCACCTCGTCGGGGGCCGACAGCGGCAGGGGCCACACGAGCGGGCCACCGATGGTGGTGCCGGGCTCGGGGAACCAGGCCAGCTCGATCCAGTCACCGACGCCGCGGTCTGACGCCGTCGCCGCCGCACCCGCCGCGCCGGCGCCGGGATCGGGCGCGGGACGACCCTCGGCGCGACTCGGAGGCATGACCGCGACCGGCGGGGGGCGCACTGGCGGCGGCAGCGCGGTGCGTTCGCCGGCCAGGCCGTGGGCGGCCAGCCGCCGGTCGAACTCGGCCACCGCCCAGGGGTAGAACGCGGCGTCCATGCCGATCAGCTCGGCGACCGCGGCCCGGACCTCGGGGTCCAACTCCGCCGGCCGTGGCGGCGACACGTTGCGGTCCGGCAGGGTGGGCACCGCGGCGAGCCCCAGTTCGGCGCGCGCCAGCCGCAGCGAGTCACCCAGCCGCTCGTAGAGCCCGATGTGGGCGAACTGGGCCAGGTTTGCCTCCGCCTCGCCGATGATGTCGTCGACCGGGGGGAAGGGCTCGCCACTCCACAGGTAACCGGCGATCTGCAGCGTCTGGGCCTGGCCCTGCAGCCACCGCAGTTGCGGGTGCAACAGGAAGTCCTCGATCGACATCGCCCGGGTCTCGATGAAGCGGCGCCACGGGGCGAGGCCGGCGTCCTCGCTGCGGAGCACGTAGTGGTACCAGGAGACGATGCGGTCGATCGGGTCGCGCAGCACCGTGACCGGGCGCAGGAACGGGGCCCGCCGGCACAGGCCGTAGTCGACGTGGCCGGCGACCAGCGCGTACTGGCGCAGCGACTCCGGGTCGACCTGTTGCTGGAACTCCTCGGAGGTCACCTCGCCCGGGATGTCGGGCACCAGGGCACGGCCGCCGAGCGCCTCGGCCAGCGCGTTGAGGTACGACGTGCCCGCGGCCTTGGGGATGTGGAGGAAGAGGACGGTCACCGTGGAGGGGGTGGGCTCAGACCGGCAGCACGCCGTGCTTGCGCCACGGCCGCTGCACCTGCTTCGTGCGGCTCACCTGCAGCCCCCGCCAGATGGCGTGGCGCGTCTCGGCCGGATCGATCACGTCGTCGACCGCGGCATGGCCGGCGGCGACGTACGGGTCGATGTTCTTGCGCAGCTCGTCGGCCATCGCGATCCGGGCCTCGTCGCGCTCCTTGCCCTCGGGGATGGCCTCGAGCTGCTTGCGCATGATGATGTTCACCATCCCGTCGGGGCCCATGACCGCGATCTCGGCGGTGGGCCAGATGGCGACGTAGTCGGCCTCGTAGGCGGTGCCGTTCATGACGAAGTAGCCGGCGCCGTAGCTCTTGCGCAGCACGATGCTCACCTTGGGCACGGTGGCCTCGCTGATGGCGAACAGCATCTTGGCCCCGTGGCGGATGATGCCCTGCTTCTCCACCGCCGAGCCGACGATGAACCCCGGGACGTCGTGCAGGAAGACCAGCGGGATGCCGAAGGCGTCGCACAGCCACACGAAGCGGGCGGCCTTGTCGGCCGCGTTCACGTCGAGGGCGCCGCCGAGCACCATCGGCTGGCTGGCCACGATGCCGATGGGCCGGCCGCCCACCCGGGCCAGCCCGGTGATGACGTTCTTGGCCCAGGCGCCCTTCATGGGGAAGAAGTCGCCGTCGTCCACCACGGCACGGATCACCTTGTGCATGTCGTAGGCCCGGCGGGGCGCGGTGGGCACGATGTCGTAGAGCTCGTCCACCCGCCGGTCGACGGGATCGGTGCACTCGGCGACGGGGGGCGGCTCCTGGTTGTTGCTGGGGAAGAAGGACAGGTAGGTGCGGATGGCCTCCAGGCAGTCGTCGTCGCTCGCCACCTCGAGGTCGGCCACGCCGCTCACCTTGGTGTGCACCGTCGAGCCGCCCATGTCCTCCTCGGTGACGTCCTCGCCGGTCGCCGCCTTCACCAGGTGACGGCCCGCCAGGGCCATCGACGAGATGCCCTTCACCATCGGGATGAAGTCGGCCAGCGCCGGGATGTAGGCGGTGCCCGCCGCGCAGTGACCGAGCATGGCGCCCACCTGGGGCACGACCCCGGACAAGATCACCTGCTCGCGGAAGAGGTGGCCGACGCCGGCGAAGGTGGAACCGGAGCTGGACATGATGCGGGCGCCCGCCGAGTCGAGCAGCCACACGATGGGGATGCGCTGGCGCAGCGCCAACTCGCGCATGCGGCTCGTCTTGGACTCGTTGACCGCGCCCATCGAGCCGGCCATCACGGTGAAGTCGTAGGCGCAGATGGCCACCCGACGACCGTCGACCTCGCCGATGCCGGTCACGCACCCGTCCGCGGCCAGGTAGCCCTTGTCGGCCAGGCCGGGGTCCATCGAATCGGCCAGTTGGCCGTACTCGACGAAGGTGCCGGCGTCGACGAAGCGCTCGAGGCGCTCGCGCACCGGCAGCTTGCCGAGCGAGCGCTGGCGCTCGACTCGCTCGGGACCGCCCATGCCCAGCGCCTTCTCGCGACGCTCGGCCAGGTCGCGGGTGAGCGGCCCCCAGTCGTGCAGGTTCGGTTTCTGCTCGGTCGGCCCGGCGTCGTCGCTCATCGTCGGCCCCGGTTCACGGCAACCCGCGGGTCGGGCAGGAGGGTCATCAGCGGCCTTTCCACTGGGGATCGCGCTTCTCGACGAAGGCGGCGATGCCCTCCGCCGCGTCCTCGGTGGCCGAGGTGATGGTGAGCATCGGGTGCAGGAGCCGCAGCGCGTCGTCGGCGGCCTGGTCCCACACGGCGTAGAACGAGTCGCGCCCCAACTTCATGGTGGCGGGCGACTTGGCCGCCAGGGTGGCGGCGAGGGTGTCCACCGCGGGGTCGAGGTCGTCGACCGGCACCACCTGGGTGACGAAGCCCAGCCGGTCGGCCTCGTCCGCGGCGACCCGCCGGCCGGTCATCATGAGCTCGAGCACCTTCTTGGGCGGCATCGAGCGCATGAGCGGCACGGTGATCATGTAGGGCCACAGGCCGACGTCGATCTCGGGCGTGCCGAACTGGGCGTCCTCGGCGGCCACCACCAGGTCGCACGAGAGGGCCAGGCCGAACCCACCGGCGAGGCAGTAGCCCCGCACCCTGGCCACCGTGGGCTTGCCCAGATCCCAGAGGTCGTGGAACAGCCGGGCCAGCTCCCCGCGCGAGTCGTGCAGGTCGAGGTAGCCGGCATCGCCGGCCATGCCGGTCAGGTCGGCACCGGCACAGAACGCCTTGTCGCCGGCGCCGGTGAGCACGACCACCCGCACGTCGGGGTCGTGCTTCCAGGCGGCCAGGTGCTCGCGCATGCCGGTGAGGACCCCCCACGACATGGCGTTGCGGCGCTCGGGCCGGTTGATGGTGAGGCGGCCGATGCCGTCGGACACCTCGGCTAGGAGTTCGTCGCGGTGGGCATCCGGTGCGGGCACGAGCCGACGATAGCCACGATCGGCGACTCGCCAGGCGACCGCCCCGGTCGCCGCCCCTACCCGCCGGCCAGGCCCAGCTCGAGCGGCAGTCGCTGGATCTCGTCCGGGGTGAGCAGACGCGGGAACACCGCCATGGCCGCGAACGCGAAGCTGGCGCTGCCTGGGCCATCGTCGCCGTAGCCGGCCACGGTCAGCGCGGTTCCCGGGCTGGTGATGGGGCCCAGGCCATCGAGGGAAACCGGTGCATCGGTGGCCGTGCCGTTCGTGAAGGACTGGATCGTGTTCGCCTTGCCATCGACCTGGAACCCCGAGATGTCGAGCCGGCTGTCGCTGGCGTCGGGGGCCGGGTCGTACACCACCGACACGCCATCGCTCACGACGGCCGACGGCCCGCCGAAGAACGGCGAGTCCAACAGCATCCATCCGGGTGAGGCGCCGTCGGACGACCAGTTCTTGACCCCCACGAAGGGGCCTCCCCCGCCGCCGACACGCGGGTACGAGTACGCGATCCAGACCGAAAGGTCCTGGCCGGACCCGATGTCGAACGCCTCGTCCACCCCCATCGACCCGTAGGAGTGGTTGCCGAACAGGATGTAGGGGCGATCGACGATCAGGATGGGGTAGCTGCCCGTCATGTAGTTGTGGATCGTCCACATGTCGCCCGCATGGCCAGGGAACGACGTGCTGCGGGCCCAGGCATCGTCGTTCTCCGGGTACAGCGGGGGCAGGCCCGTCTCGGTGAACCACTCGGGCTCGGTTGGGATGAGGCCGACGTCGAACGACGCGGCGTCGACACCATCCGGCGCGGAGCGGACCCGGAGGCGGTACAGCGCCTTGAACCAGCCCTCCGCGGTCCTTCCCTCGACGAGATCCCGCGGGATCGCCGAGGAGTGGCGGATGGGGGCGGCGCTGTCGAACAGCGACATCGGCCCGGTCCCGCCCACCGTGTCGACCACCTCCCACGACGGGTCGGTGTACGGCAGGTCGAAGGCCGCGGCGGGCGCGTCGATCGCCTGGCGGTACAGGGTCAGGTCGCCGGACTCGGGGTCGACTGTGACCGCGCCCCGTTGAGCGCCCGTCGGGAACGGACTGTGGCTGGTGATCGACGACGCCGTGACGCCGTCCTCGGACCGCTCGACGATGACGTGGCCGGTGGCGGTCACGATGCCCACGGCCCACGCCAACGAGCCATCCGCGCTGCTTCCCTGGTGGACGACCCAGTTGATCTCCTTGTCGGCGTTGACCGCCAGGACGTGCTCGAGGTCGCCGGACCACGCGACGTCGACCCCCGTGACGGGTGCGGCCGGGTCGGGCGTGTCGAGGTACATGTCGTCCCACCCTGGGCTGAACAGCTGGCGACCGAGGCTGGGATCAGGCGCGACGAGGGCCGGAGGGTACGACGGTGCGTAGCCCTCGTGCAGCGTCATGTCGTGACCGGCCCCGCTCTCGTCCGACAGCGAGCCGTCCGCCTGCAGGCCGGACGCCGCGGACCACCAGCCGGTGGCCGAGTCGAGGAGCGGTGGGGGCCTCGGCTCGTCCAAGCCCGCGGTGATGGTCGCGGTGGAGGACGCCGTCACGGTGATGGCCTCCGCCCCGGCGAAGTCAGGGCTGTCGCTCCAGTATTCGAGGGGCCGCCCGGCTCTCGTGTCGATCAACGCGGCGCGGTAGGTGCCCACGGGGAGACCGGTCGCCTCGAAATGGCCGGTGGCGTCGGTCACCGCCCCGCGGACCTCGCCCGTGGCATCGATGGTCAGCACCCAGGCGTCGGCGACCGGCTCGCCCGAGCCCTCGTCCGCCACGCTCCCCTGCAGGACTCCGGTGCTGGAGGCCAGCGCCACGTTCGTGGTCGAGGGGGCGGCGACCGACTCAGCCTCGTCGAGGCCGTGATACGGCTGGTCGCGGTACCACTGCATGTCATGGTTCCCCGTCGGATCGAGGATGGCCAGCTTGTAGCTGCCCGGCTGTACGTTCAGCCGATACCGGCCCGAGCCGCCCGTGACGGTGGCGCCGGCCAGCGTGTAGTCGTCTGCGCGGAGCGCGATCACCAACGCGCCCGGCAGCACGCGCTCCGAGCCCACCTCTGTCACCCTTCCCCGCAGCGCCGCGAATGCAACCGTCTCGATCTGACGGGGGAGTGACGCGTCTGCCGACGCGGTGCCACCGGCGGGGACGGGCACCACGGCAGAGCCGACGGCATCGGCCGAGTCGGCGTAGAACTCGGTCGCGTGGGTGGCGGTCGGGTCGAGGTACGCGATGCGGTGCTCGCCGGCACGCAGGCCGGTGAGCGTGAACCGCCCGGAGCCGTCGGTGATCGCTGCAGCCTCGGGGGCTCCGCCGGCGGTGAGGGCGATGACCCACGCGCCGCTGATCGGCTCGCCCGAGACGTCGTCGGACACCACGCCGGTCAGCGACCCGGTGGACAGGGCCATGGTCGGATCAACGCTCGTGACCTCGGTGGCTGAGACGCGGACGAGGTCGGGCGCACCCCAGAACCCGGCGCCGTGTCGGCCGGTGGGGTCGATGAGGTAGAGGTAGTACGAGCCGGCCGGGAGGTCAACGGCATAGGCCCCGCTGTCATCGGCCACCGCCTCGGCAGCCAGGGTGAAGTCCCGGGACCGCAACACCGCCACCCAGGCGCCGGCCAACACCTCGTGGGTGGTCTCGGTGGTGACGATGCCCGACAGCGACCCGGTCCCGGCCAGCGGCGCTTCGGCTGAGGCCCGCGAGACCGCGTCGGTGCTCCAGGCGGAGCCGATCGCGGCCAGTGCCAGCACCAGCGCAGCCAGCATCGTCGAGCGTCCGAGGCGCCACCCGCACCGTTGACCCACTCCGCGCCTCCTGATCCGACGTCTCGCCCGAGCGACGTATGGCCCAGCATCGCTCTCACCCGGGTTGGAGCACCCCGGCAGCTGCCTGAGACTCTATCGGCGGACCGTGGCGCCGATTTACCGCTCAGCGGCCCCACCCACCCTCGCCGAGCGGCGTCCGTGATGGTTGGCCACCACCAGGGCGAGCCCGGTCCACGACTGCGGGATGGCGCCCAATCCGGTGCCGTCGTCCGGATCCCAGTATTCGGCGAGGTCGGAGGCCCGAGCCCCGGCGAGTGTGGTCGCGGCCAGACCCTCGGCACCGGCGACGCCTCGGCCTGCCAGCTCGCGTCCCGCCAGAGCAGCGCGCCACAGGAGGTAGTTGAGCTGCGGCCAGGCCGCGCCCCGCCAGTACCCACGTCGGTCGAAGGTGGGCTCGGCGCGGTGCACCCCGGCAGGCCCGAACGCGCCACCGAAGGCCGACGAGTCGTCCAGTTGGCCGAACAGTGCGTCGTCGCGCTCGGGCCGAACGGTCACGAGGAGGCCGAGCAGGGCATCGAGGGTGCGGACCCGCCCGGACCCGCTGGCCGACGACCCACCGTCCACCCAGGTCTGCAGGGTGTCGTCCCAGCGGCCCTCGAGCCGGTCAGCGAGCTCGAGGAGCTCCCTCGTCTCGTCCTCCGCCCCCGCAAGGGGCGACAGTTCCCAGGCGTTCCAGACCACCAGGGCGTTGAAGCCGATCGGTGCCACCGGGAACGCCGGGTTGTGGAGCGGAGCCCCCGAGGGCGACCGCTCGACGGAGGCGAGCAGGTCGCCCTTCACCTGCTTCCACCGGCCCACGTCGAAGCCACCGGGACAGAAGTCGTCCCACCGCGGGCTGTTGTCGGCACCCGTCTCCCAGGGGTGCACCACCGTCACCAGCCCCGATTCCTGGTCCCGGCTTCGGCGGCGCAACAGGAACTCGAGGCCGAAGCGCGCCCGCTCGATCAGTTCGGCGGGCACGTCGACCCCCCGCTCGACGAGCTGGGCGATGGCGTGGCCGTACATCGGGGGCTGGGTGATCGACGAGGTGCCCCGGCGGCCCCAGAACTCGGCGTGGTGGCCCGGATCGCCGTGGTGGATCACGTGGGGGACGAAGCCGTCGTCGTCCTGGTGGGCGAACAAGGACTGCAGCTCGCGCACCGCCCGCTCGCCGTCGCCCAGCTCGGCCCAGATGATCGAGTGGAAGCACGAGTCCCACAGCCACTGCCACGGGTAGACCGTGGCGTTGGGGACGGTGAAGCCGAACCCGTCGACCTCGCGCCAGTGGGCCTCCATGACCGCTCGCACCCGATCGCGCAGGTCGCTCGGTACCGTGTCGTCGCGCCCGGCGGCACCGTCCCCCATCGTCCTTGCCTACCACCCCGAAAGCGCCTGCCTGCTCGTGCCCACCTGCGCCATCGTCTCGTTCCGCCTCGGCCAGGCCGACGGCGTGTCGGTCATCGCCGAGAGCTGGGGCCGCTCGCTCGCCCACCTGGGGTTCGACGTGGTCACGGTGGCCGGCGACGGTCCCGTCGACCGCCTCGTCCCCGGGCTCGCGTGGGGGGCGGCCGTGCCGCCCGAGATCGACGAGGTGGACGAGGCCCTGCTGGACGCCGACCTGGTGCTGGTCGAGAACCTGCTGTCGCTCCCGCTCAACCTGCCGGCTTCGCGGGCGGTGGCGCTGGTGCTCCGCGGGCGGCCCGCCATCCTGCACCACCACGACCCGCCGTGGCAGCGCGAGCGGTTCGCCCACGTGACGGAGCTGCCGCCCGACGACCCCGCGTGGCGCCACGTCTGCATCAACCAGCTCACCCGCCGGCAGCTGGCCGAGCGGGGCATCCCGTCGTTCACGATCTACAACGGGTTCGACGTGGACGGGCCCGTCGGCGACCGGGACGCCACCCGGCGTGAGCTCGGCGTCGCACCCGGCGAGCTGCTCCTCGTGCACCCGGTCCGGGCCATCGCCCGCAAGGGGATCCCCGCCGCCATCGCCATGGCCGAGGCCATGGGCGCCACCTACTGGCTGCTGGGCGGCCCGGAGGAGGGCTACGGGCCCGAGCTCGACCGCCTGCTGCGCGCCGCCCGGTGCCGCGTGATCCACCGGCCGATGGCCCACGGCCCGAACATCTACGCCCCGGCCGATGCCGTGGTGTTCCCTTCCACCTGGGAGGGGTTCGGCAACCCCCCGATCGAGGCCGCCATCTACCGCACCCCGGCGGCGGTGGCCCGCTACCCCGTCGCCCAGGAGCTGCGCTGGGTGGGCTTCCGCTGGTTCCCCACCGACGATCCCGAGCCCCTGCGCCGCTGGCTCGCGGCCCCCGACCCGTCGCTGCTCGACCACAACGAGCGCCTGGCCCGGCGGCAGTTCTCGTGGGAGGCCCAGACCGACCACGTGGCCGCCCTGCTCGATGAGGCAGGCTGGCGGCCATGAGGTGGATTCAGTGAGGGGCAACGAGACCCAGGACGAGGTGCTGGCCCGCCGGGCCCGCATCAAGCGCTGGGTCGATCTGGGCCAGCGGGTGGGCTACGGCCTGTTCGCCGTCGCCATCGTCGGCTTCTTCGTGGGGTTCGTGATCGACTTCACCGACGATCTCGTGTCGCTCATCGTGGGCGCGATGGTGATCGGGTCGGTGATCCTCGCCCCGGCCATCGTGTTCGGTTACGGCGTGAAGGCCGCCGAGCGGGATGACGCCGAGCAGGGGCGCCCCACCAACCGGGCACCCGGACCACCCGACGGACCCCCAGCAGGGGGATGACCCGCTCCTCGGCAACGCCCCCGGAGGGCAACTTACCGACGGGTAACAACGGCGGGTAGGTTGGACCCGATGGGCACGTCCACCACTCGCCTGCCTGCTGCCGAGCGGCGCCGCCAGTTGCTCGACGTCGCGCTCGGGGTCTTCGCCCGGGAGGGGTACCACGAGGCGTCGATGAACGACGTGGCCGAGGCCGCCGGGGTCACCAAGCCCGTCCTGTACCAGCACTTCCAGTCCAAGCGCGAGCTCTACCTCGAGCTCTTGCGTGACGTCGGCGGCCGGCTCGAGGTGGCCATCGCCGAGGCCACCACCGACGCCGGCGGGCCCCGCCAGCAGGTCGAGGCCGGGCTGCGGGCCTACTTCGAGTTCGTGGCCGACCAGCGCGAGGCGTTTCAGCTGCTCTTCGCGGGTGGGTCACGCACCGACGACGAGTTCCTGGTCGTCGCGCAACACGTCGAGGCGTCGATCGCGCGCTTCGTGGCCGAGCTGATCGACGTGGACGGCCTCGACCCGGCCCATCGCACGCTCCTGGCCCACGGCGTGGTCGGCGTGGCCGAGGGCACCAGCCGGCACTGGCTGGCCAACCCCAACGGCATCGGCGCGGAGCGCCTGGCCGCGCAGGTGGCCGAACTGGTCTGGGCCGGCCTCCGCGGCGTCCGCCAGGGCTGAGCACGACTGCGCCGGAACCACGCTTCGCGGCGCGAGCGCCACGCTCATCGGCCGAATTTCCGGTCGACTTGAACGATTCCCACTTTCCGAGGTCGGATTTTTCACCTAGAGTGGTGAGCACGGCGGCACGGGTCCTGGCGATCAAGCGAACTGGCTGATCAAGCGGAGACAACCCTCACCGGCGGAAGGAGGGAATTGTGACCGAGGAGAAAGCCGATCTGTCAGCGGAATTCTTCCGGGGACTCGTGGGTCAACTGAGTGACCTGGTGATCGTGATCGATCCTCGCGGGGGCGTCCGTTACACCTCGGACACCGGGATCACCGGCCCACCCCGGTTGGGTCCCGGCGAGGTCGCCATGGAGGACCGGGCCGCGGCGTTCTTCGACCTGATCCACCCCGACGATCGCCGCCTGGTGGACGACGCCATCAGCACCGCCCTGAGTCGGCCCGGCCCCACCGTCCCCGTGGAGATGCGGGCCGCCGGCCGCACCGGGTGGCGCACGCTCGAGCTGGTCGCGGGCAACCTGATCGACGACCCCGACGTGCAGGGCGTGCTGGTGGCCGTGCGCGACCTCAGCCGCCGTCGCCGGCTCGAGCCCGAGGAGGCCGACCGGCCGAAGCGCCTACGGGCACTGCTCGACGCCTCCGGCGACCTGACGCTGCTCACCGACGCCGACCAGGTGATCCGGTACGCCAGCACGGTGAGCATGCGCATCCTCGGGGTCGTGCCCGCCCGCCTCGTGGGCCAGTCGCTCAGCTCGATGGTCCACGTCGAGTCGCTCGGCGTGCTGCGCGACGCCTGGGAGCGGCTCCTGCAGTCACCGAGCGAGCGGGTCGCCTGCGACCTGCACGTCACCCGGGCCGACGGCACCCCGGGCATCCTGGCCGCGCACCTCACCAATTTCCTCGACGACCCCGACGTCGAGAGCGTGGCCGTGGCCGCCCGTGACGTCACCGAGGTGCGGCGGGCCGAGTCGATGCTCGAGGAGTTCGGCCAGCAGTTCGAGCACTCCCCCCACGGGTTGGCCCGGCTGGACGACGGCGGCCGCTTCACCGAGGTGAACCAGACCCTGCGCGAGCTCACCGGGCGTGAGGAGCGTGAGCTGCTCACCACCAACCTCGGTGCGGTCGTGCACCCGGGCGACGTCGAGGTGGTGCGCGACTTCCTGCGGTCGCCCGACGAGGCCGCACCGGTCGACGTGCGCCTGGTCCGACCGGACGGCCAGGAGATCTGGAGCCGGCTGACCGCCACCATGGTCCGCCAGACGTCCACCGGTGACCGTGTGCTGTCGGTGCAGATCGACGACATCAACGACCACCGGCGCCTGGAGGAGACGCTGCGCGAGCGCAACGCCGCCCTCGCCTACCGCGCCACCCACGACGGACTCACCGGGCTCCCGAACCGCCAGCTGTTCATCGACCGGGTGGGCCACGCCCTCGACCGGTCGCTGCGCCACCACACCACCGTGGCGATCCTGTTCTGCGACCTCGATCACTTCAAGGTGATCAACGACACCTTCGGCCACGCCGTCGGCGATCAGCTCCTGATGACGATGGCCGAGGAGATGGGCCGGGCGGTCCGCCCCGGTGACACCATCAGCCGTTTCGGCGGCGACGAGTTCGTGGTGCTGGCCGAGGACCTCGAGGGCCCCGACGACGCCGGCGTGCTCGCCAGCCGCCTACTGAGCACCATGACCCAACCGCTCATGGTCGAAGGTCGCCAGGTGGACATGACCATGTCGATCGGCGTGGCGGTGGCGTCGGGCATCGACGACCCCAGCGCCCTCATCGCCGCCGCCGACACCGCCATGTACCGGGCCAAGCGGGCCGGCCGCGCCTGCTACCGCATGGCCTCGGTGCCCAACGGCGGCAACATCTGACGCGCTCCGCTCCGCCGCGTGGACCAGCCCGAAGACCGGCGTCAGACGCTCGAGGTCGCGCCGCGGAGCGGAGCTGCGGCACCGACGGGTACCAGATGCCGAAGGCGCTCCGAGGGACGAGGAGCCAGTGTCGTGTCACGTGAGGCTGCGGAGCGGAGCGGAGCTGCGGTACGGGCGAACCGGATGGCGAAGCCGCTCCGAGGGACGAGGAGCCAGTGTCGTGTCACGTGAGGCTGCGGAGCGGAGCGGAGCTGCGGTACGGGCGAACCGGATGGCGAAGCCGCTCCGAGGGACGAGGAGCCAATGTCGTGTCACGTGAGGCTGCGGAGCGGAGCGGAGCTGCGGTACGGGCGAACCGGATGGCGAAGCCGCTCCGAGGGACGAGGAGCCAGTGTGATGCCTACTGGATGCGGATGCCGCTGATGGCCCGGGCGATCACGAGCTCCTGGATCTGCTCGGCACCTTCGAAGATGTCGTAGATCTTGGCGTCGCGGTGCCAGCGCTCGACCGGGTACTCGCGGACGTAGCCGTAGCCGCCCAGGATCTGGATCGCCCGCTCGGTGACCCACACCGCGGTGCGGCCGGCCTTGAGCTTCGACATCGAGCCCTCGGCGTTCTCGAAGGGCTTGCCGGTGCGACCCATCCACGCCGCCCGCCACACCAGCAGGCGGGACGCGTCGATCTCGGTCTTCATGTTGGCGAGCATGAACGCGATCGACTGGTTCTCGATGATGGGCTTGCCGAACTGCTTGCGCT
Organism: Acidimicrobiales bacterium; assembly: GCA_044221555.1. GTDB lineage: Bacteria > Actinomycetota > Acidimicrobiia > Acidimicrobiales > DATDAH01 > JAEUJM01. Next base: position 68,444 of record JBGAOY010000012.1, on the reverse strand, counting down.
CCTTGGCGTACTCGAGCGCGTACTCGTAGGACGCCCGGGCGACGCCGACGGCCTGGGCCGCGACCGACGGGCGGGTGGCCTCGAAGGTGGCCATGGCCGCCTGCACCTTGCTGCTCTTGCCCTCGCGGGCCCGGGCCAGGCGCTCGTCGAGCTTCTCCTTGCCGCCGAGCAGGCACGAGCCGGGCACCCGGCAGTCGTCGAGGATCACCTCGGCGGTGTGGCTGGCCCGGATGCCGTGCTTCTTGAACTTGGTGCCCTGGCTGATGCCGGGCGTGCCGGGCGGCACGACGAACGACGCCTGGCCGCGGCCCTTGAGGTCGCGGTCGACCGAGGCCACCACCACGTGGATGTCGGCGATGCCGCCGTTGGTGATCCAGGTCTTCTGGCCGTTGAGGACCCACTCGTCCTTGGCCTCGTCGTAGACCGCGGTGGTGCGGAGCGAGCTGACGTCGGAGCCGGCATCGGGCTCGCTCACGCAGAACGCCGACATCATGATCTTCTCGGGCGTGCCGAAGCACTGCGGCACCCACTCGCCGATCTGCTCAGGCGTGCCGTTGGCCATGATCCCGGCCACCCCGAGCACCGTGCCCACGATGGACAGGCCGATGCCGGCGTCGCCCCAGAACAGCTCCTCCATGGCCACCGGGATGGTGAGGCCGGTCTCGTCGGCGAAGGCGTTGGCGAAGAAGTCGAAGCTGTACAGCCCGATCTTGGCCGCCTCCTCGATGACGGGCCACGGGGTCTCCTCGCGCTCGTCCCATTCGGAGGCGACCGGGCGCACGACCCCCTCTGCGAAATCGTGGATCCACTTCTGCAGTTGCAGCTGATCCTCGTTCAGTTCCAGCGAGAACGTGGCCATGGCACACCTCTGAAGGTCGGGAGACGACGAGAGCGACACAAGTTACCGCCTGGTAACAACACGAGCGTAAACCGAAGCGACGGTCGGCGACAACCCCGAACGGCCCGCCCGTCCCCCACCGGCCGCCTGGTCGGTTTCGACCACCATTCGTGACCACTGACCTCACCCAAAGTGGTCAAGTCGATGAGCTAAGCTCCGATCATGACTGCACGGGCGTACGACAACTGTTGTCGATCTAGTGGGGTAGGCCAACGTGCAGCACATTTCTCGGAGGATGGTCGCCGTCCTCCTCGCCGGCGTGGTGGGGGCAGCCACGCTCATCGTCCCGAACCTGGGGTCGATCGCCGCCGGCTCTGAGTCCGGGCCCACCTTCGCCAGCAGCCCCGAGCGGGGCCTGACCGGCACCCGCATCAAGGCCTCGGGCACCGGGTGCCTGCTGCCCGCCACGTCCACCGCCGGCGACGGCGTGATCATCGACCTGCACACCGCCAACGGGCCGGTGGTGGCCAGCGCCACCATCCCCGTCCGGCGCGACGGCCAGTGGAGCGGCGCCCTGGTGGTGCCCGCCGGCACGCCGGCCGCCGACTACCGCCTGGCGGCGCGGTGCGTCTACCCCGGGTTCGACGAGTTCGACCCGGTCGTCTACGCCGGGCGCAGCTTCACCGTCACCGGCGAGGGCCGCGGGGCTCCGGCGGCCCCGTCGTTCGCACCCACCGAGAGCTCGGCCATCGAGCCCTTCCCCAGCTACGACGGCCAGTCGACCTGCAGCCCCACCACCAAGCCCGGCACCGGCTCGTTCCGCTCGATGGTGATGGAGGCGTTCGGCGGCGCCGACTACGGCATCGTCCGGGCCTGCAACATCGGCGGCACCAGCGAGCACAAGGAAGGCCGTGCCTGGGACTGGGGCATGAACGCCAACAGCAGCGCCGACCGGGCCAAGGTGGCCCGCCTGATGTCGTGGCTGTTCGCCACGGACCGTTCGGGCAATCGCTACGCGATGGCCCGCCGGCTCGGCCTGATGTACGTCATCTGGAACCACCAGATGTTCCGGCTCTACCGGGTGGACGCCGGCTGGCAGCCCTACTCCGGGCCGGTGCCGCACACCGACCACGTGCACTTCAGCTTCACCCGGGCCGGTGGCGCCAAGAGCACCAGCTTCTGGCGGGGCAACTACGGCCGGCCGGGTGGCACGACCACCACCACCACACCGCCGCCGCCGACCACCACCCCACCGACGACCACACCGCCGGCGGGCCAGGTGCGCTCGAGCAAGGTGTCGGTCGGCGGCACCTACGACGCCCCGGTGAGCGGTGACTTCAACGGTGACGGCGAGGCCGACGTGCTCTGGTACGGGGCCGGCGACCGCTCCGACTACCTGTGGTTCGGCAACGGCGACGGCGGGTTCGATGCCCGTCCGGTGACCGTGCGGGGCGTGTACCAACCCCTCGTGGGCGACTTCAACCGGGATCGCCGCGACGACATCCTCTGGTACGGCACCGGCGCCAACCCCGACTACCTGTGGCTGGGCCAGCGCAACGGATCGTTCAGCGGGAAGGACATCGCCGTCGGGCGGGCCTACGACCGGCCGATGGTCGGCGACTTCAACGGCGACCGCTACGACGACGTGCTCTGGTACCAGCCGGGTACCGGCTTCGACTACCTGTGGCAGGGCACCGGCTACGGCTTCGCCGGCCAGAACATCAGGGCGGACGGCAACTACCGGGCCTTCGCCGGTGACTTCGACGGCGACCGTCGCTCGGACATCTTCTGGTACGGCCCCGGCCAGGCCCTCGACTACCTGTGGTTCGGCGACACCGACGGCGGCTTCACCGGCCAGGGCATCAACGAGACCGGCGACACCCAGCCGGTGATCGGCGACTACAACGACGACGGCCGCGACGACATCATCTGGTACGGCGCCGGCTCCCGGCCCGACGGCACCTGGTACGGCGGCAGCGCCCGCACCTTCCGGGCCGCCAACGTCACCGTCAACGGCAACTACGACGCCCCCCTGCCGGGCGACTACGACGGCAACGGCAACGACGACGTCCTCTGGTACGGCGCCGGCGCCAAGCCCGACTACCTCTGGAGCTACTAGGGCGGAGCCGCTGACCATCGGTCAGCGGCTCCGGCCTGCGGCGTGAGGTGGGTCCGGGAGCAGCTCATGCGGCTGCCGGTCAGCGGCGGACGACGGTGCCGTCGGGGGTGTCCTCCACGGTGAAGCCCGCCGCCTCGATCTCGGCTCGCAGACGGTCGGCCTCGGGCCAGTCCTTGGCCGCTCTCGCCTCGTCCCGGGCCGTCGCCTTGGCCACGATGTCATCGGGGAGTCCGTCGTCCTGGGTGATGGGCTGGAGGCCCACCGCGGTGCAGATCTCGGCGATGTTGGCCCACGCCACCGCGGCGTCGTAGTCGCGTCCCTCGTCGAGGGCGGTGTTGGCCGAACGGATCTGGTCGAACAGCAGGCGGAAGGCGCCGGGGGTGTTGAGGTCGTCGTCCATGAGGGCCCGGAACTCGTCGAGCACCTCGTCGTCGGCCGGGCGAGGGGTGAGCCCCGCGGTGCGCCGAGCCACGTTGTCGAGCCGCTTCAGCGACGCGGCGGCGTCGGCGGTGGACTCGCGGGTGACCTCGACCGGCGACCGGTAGTGCGCCCGGAGCACCAGCAATCGGTAGGCCCGGGGGTCGTCGGACTCGACCATGTCGAGCAGCGTGGTGAAGTTGCCGAGGGACTTGGACATCTTCTCGCCGCCCACCTCGACGAAGCCGTTGTGCACCCACACCCTGGCCGACGTGCGGCCCGCGGCGACCGCCTGGGCGCGCTCGTTCTCGTGGTGGGGGAAGGCCAGGTCCTGGCCGCCGCCGTGGATGTCGAAGCCGTCGCCCAGCAGGTCGAGCGACATCACCACGCACTCGGTGTGCCAGCCCGGCCGGCCGGGACCCCAGGGCGACGGCCAGGTGGGCTCGCCCGGCTTGGCCTTCTTCCACAGGACGAAGTCGAGCGGCGAGCGCTTGTCCTCGCCCACGTCGACCCGGGCCCCCGAGCGCAGGCTCTCCACGCTCTGGCGGGCCAGCAGGCCGTAGTCGTCGACGCCCTCGACCGAGAAGTACACGCCGTCGGCGGTCTCGTAGGCGCTGCCCCGCTCGATCAGACCGCTGATGAACTCGACCATGCGCTCGACGTAGGCGGTGGCGTGCGGGTCCCGGGTGGGGCGCTCGACACCGATGGCGTCCATGGCCTCGTACCAGAGCTTCTCGCAGCGGACGGCCAGGTCGGCGGGGTCGACGCCCTCGTCCGCGGCCTTGGTGATGATGTTGTCGTCGATGTCGGTGATGTTGGACACGTAGGTGACCTCGAAGCCCGACCACTCGAGGTAGCGCCGCAGCACGTCGAACACCAGCGAGAAGCGGCCGTGGCCCAGGTGCGGGGGCCCGTAGACCGTCGGACCGCACACGTACATCGACACCTTGCCCTCTTCCTTGGGCTCGAAGGGCACGACCGCGCCCGAACTGGTGTCGAAGAGGTGGAGCATGACCACTACCGTACGCTCCACCATGCCTGCTGAAGCACCCAGTAAACCCACGCTCGAGGGCCTCGAGGACAAGTGGACCGCCCGGTGGGAGGCCGACGGCACCTACCGGTTCGACCGCTCGAAGTCCCGGGACCAGATCTACTCGATCGACACGCCGCCGCCGACGGTGAGCGGCTCGCTGCACGTGGGCCACGTGTTCTCGTACACCCACACCGACCTGATCGCCCGTTATCAGCGCATGCGGGGCCGTGAGGTGTTCTACCCGATGGGCTGGGACGACAACGGCCTGCCCACCGAGCGCAGGGTGCAGAACTTCTACGGGGTCCGGGGCGACGCCCACCTGCCCTACGACCCCGACTTCACGCCGCCCGACGAGCCGGCCAAGCAGCAGGTGGTGATCAGCCGGCGCAACTTCCTCGACCTGTGCGACCAACTGGTGCTCGAGGACGAGAAGGCCTTCCAGACGCTCTGGACCCACCTCGGCCTGTCGGTCGACTGGACCAACACCTACGCCACCATCGACGAGCGCAGCCGGCGGGTCAGCCAGCGCGCCTTCCTGCGCAACCTGGCCCGCGGCGAGGCCTACACCGCCGAGGCGCCCTGCCTGTGGGACATCAGCTTCCACACCGCCGTGGCCCAGGCCGAGCTCGAGGACCGCGAGCGCCAGGGCGCCTACCACCGCATCGCCTTCCACCGGCCCGACGGCGAGCCCGTCTTCATCGAGACCACCCGGCCCGAGCTCCTCCCGGCCTGCGTCGCCCTCGTCGCCCACCCCGACGACGCCCGCTACCAGCCGCTGTTCGACACGGTGGTCACCACACCCCTCTTCGAGGTGCCCGTGCCCGTGCGGGCCCACGAGCTGGCCGAACCCGACAAGGGCTCCGGCATCGCCATGATCTGCACGTTCGGCGACCTCACCGACGTGATCTGGTGGCGCGAGCTCGACCTGCCGGTCCGGGCCATCGTCGACCGCAACGGGCGCCTCTACGCCGAGGCGCCACCGGGGATCGACTCCGACGCGGGCCGAGCCGCCTACGCCGAACTGGCGGGCAAGACCATCAACCAGGCCCAGGCCCGCATCGTCGAGCTGCTGGGCGAGTCGGGCGACCTGCACGGCGAGCCCCGCCCCGTCACCCACGCGGTGAAGTTCTTCGAGAAGGGTGACCGCCCGCTCGAGATCGTCACCACCCGCCAGTGGTACATCCGCAACGGCGGCCGCGAGCCCGAGCTGCGCGACGCCCTGGTGGCGCGGGGCCACGAGCTGGCCTGGCACCCGGGCTACATGCAGGCCCGCTACGAGAGCTGGGTCGAGGGCCTCAACGGCGACTGGCTCATCAGCCGGCAGCGCTTCCTCGGCCCGCCCATCCCCGTCTGGTACGAGGTCGACGAGCAGGGCGACACCCGGTACGACCGCATCATCACGCCCAGCGAGGACGCGCTCCCCGTCGACCCCCTGGTCGAGACCGCCCCCGGCTACACCGAGGACCAGCGCGACCAGCCGGGCGGCTTCGCGGCCGACCCCGACGTGATGGACACCTGGGCCACGTCGTCGCTGACCCCGCAGATCGTGTGCGGCTGGGAGGAGGACGACGACCTGTTCCAGCGGACGTTCCCCATGGACCTGCGCCCCCAGGCCCACGACATCATCCGCACGTGGCTGTTCTCCACCATGGTGCGCTCGCACTTCGAGTTCGACACCGCGCCCTGGAAGCACGCCGCGCTGTCGGGGTGGATCCTCGACCCCGACCGCAAGAAGATGTCGAAGTCCAAGGGCAACGTGGTCACCCCCATGGCCAACCTCGAGCGCTTCGGCAGCGACGCGGTCCGCTACTGGGCGGCCAACGGCCGGCCGGGCACCGACACCGCGTTCGACGAGGGGCAGATGAAGGTGGGGCGGCGCCTGGCCATCAAGCTGCTCAACGCCAGCCGGTTCGCGCTGGGCCTCGGCACCCCCCGCCCGGGCCAGGAGCAGGCCGAGGCCGCCGACGCCGTGCCGTCGGTCGCCGACTCCGCCGACGCCGCGATCACCGAGGCCCTCGACCTGGCCATGCTCGGCCGTCTGGCCGCGCTGGTCGACGAGGCCACCAGGGCCTTCGACGGCTACGACTACGCCCGCGCCCTCGAACGCACCGAGAGCTTCTTCTGGGCGTTCTGCGACGACTACCTCGAATTGGTCAAGGGTCGCGCCTACGGCGCCCACGGCGCCGACGCCGCGGCGTCGGCCCGCGGCGCGCTCCACATCGCCCTGTCGACCCTCCTGCGCCTGTTCGCCCCGTTCCTGCCCTTCGTCACCGAAGAGGTGTGGTCGTGGTGGCGCGACGGGTCGGTCCACCGGGCCGCCTGGCCGACTGCCGGCGAGTTCCCCGCCGGCGCCACCAACGCCGACACGGGCGTCTACGAGGTCGCCGCCCTCGCCCTGGGCGAGATCCGCAAGGCCAAGACGGAGGCCGGCGTCAGCCTGCGGGCCGACGTCGAGTCCGTCGTGGTCCACGACACCGCCGAGCGCCTGGCGATGCTCGCCCCCGCCGCCGCCGACGTGGCCGAGGCCGGCTGCGTGGCCACCCTCACCACCGAGACGGCCGCGACCGCCGACGACTTCACCGTCGACGTGGTGCTTGCCCCCACCGACGACTGAGCGCCGGCGCCTCGTCAGCAGATGAGGACGAGGTGGACGGCCATCGCGGTCCGGATGCCCGGGATCGGCCCTTTCCCACCGATGGCCGCGCCGGTAGAATCGAGCCCGCTTCCCCGGCGCCCACCGACGGACACGGAGTCCCGCAATGGCCATGACGGAGAAGCACCGCAACCGGATGTACACCGAGTTCGTGAAGATCCTCGGCGAGGAGACCACTCAGGCGATGCTCTCGAACTTCCCCGCCCGTGACGTCGAGCAACCCGTGAGCCAGGAGTACCTGACCGCCGAGTTGACCAAGGTCGAAGCACGGATGACCGATCGCCTCACCAACCGCATGCTCACCATCGCCGGCCTGGGCCTCGCCGCGATCACCGTCCTGCTCGCCGCCTTCACCTGACACCTCAGGTGTCGGCCAGGCACACCAGGTCGTGCGGGTCGGAGCTCGGGCCCACCCACAGATCGGCCGCCTCGGCGTCGTCGGGCACTGCCAGGGTGACCGTCGTCGACACGCCCGGTCGGAGGCGCACCTTCTGGAAGGCCCGCAGGGTGCGTAGCTTCCGCGGCTCGGTGCCGAGCGACTCGGATCGGTAGAGCTGCACCACCTCGACGCCCGGACGCTCGCCCGAGTTGGTGAGCACCACGCGCACCTCGCCGCCCGTGACTGTGGGTGCGCCCCACTCGATCGTCGTGTACCCGAGGCCGAAGCCGAAGGGGAACGCCGCCGCCGTGCCGTCGGCCTCGAGCTTGCGGTAGCCGTGGAGCGGCCCGTAGACGGCCGAGCGGGCGAACCGCTTGAACCGCGGCAGGTCGCGTGCGGACGCGGGCCACGTGCACGGCAGCCGGCCGCCCGGCACCTCGTCGCCGAACAGCACGTCGGCGACGGCGCGGCCCCCCTCCATCCCCGGGTACCACGCCATGGCGATCGCCGCGACCATGCTCCGCCACGGCTCGGTGACGAACGCGCTCCCCCCGTACAGCACCACCGCGGTGCGGGCGTTGGCCCGGGCCACCAGCCCGATCAGGTCCTCGTCCTGCACCCGCAGGCGCAGGCTCTTGCGGTCGCCGCCGGTGGTGCCGATCCACTCGCCCTCGTCGTGGTGGGTGTTGCCCACCGCCACGATGGCCACGTCGCACCGCCCTGCCCGCTCGGCGGCCGCGATCGGGTCGGCGCCGTCGTGGTGCTCGACGCGGACGCCGTGGCGCTCGCCGGCGGCCGACAGGCCGTCGAGCAGGGTGGAGACTTCCGGTGCCCGGACCCGACTGGACCCGAAGTCGCCGGTGTTGGCGATGGCCGCGAGCTTGCCGATCACCGCCACCGAGCGCACCGTGGCCGGGTCGAGGGGCAGCACGCCGTCGTTCTCGAGCAGGACCGTGCCGTCGACCGCGGCGCGGTACGCCAGCTCCCGGTGCTCGGGCGAGGCGATGGCGTCGGGCCGGTAGCGGTCGGGCTCGCCCCGCCGGGCCTGCCGCTCCTGTTGGTGCAGAAGGCGAGCGGCGGCATCGACCACGCGGGCCCGGTCGAGGCGCCCGCCCGACAAGGCCCGGGCGAGTCGCTTGAAGCGCCAGTGGAACGGCATCTCGACGTCGAGGCCGGCCTCGAAGCAGTCGACCGCGCCGCCCCGCACGCCGAAGGTGAAGTCCGACACGACGAAGCCGTCGAACCCCCACTCGTCCTTCAGGATCTCGGTGAGCAGGTGCCGGTTGCCGCCGCACCAGACCCCGTTGACCTTGTTGTAGGCCGACATCACCGACGATGCGCCCTCGTCGACGCAGCGCTTGAAGTGGGGCAGGTAGAGGTCGCGCAGGTCGGCCTCGTCGATGCGGACGTCCACCCAGAACCGCGAGTTCTCCATCGAGTTGCACGCATAGTGCTTGATGCAGGCCATCACGTGGCGCTGGCTGCCCCGCACCAGCGCGGCGCCCAACTCGCCGAGGAGATGGCTGTCCTCTCCGTAGGTCTCCTGCGCCCGTCCCCACGCCGGATGGCGCAGCAGGTTGATGCACACGCCCCCGAAGAAGTTGGCCCCGAGCGTGCGGGCCTCGACCCCGATGGCGTCGCCGATGCGCTCCTCCAGGTCGGGATCGAACGCGGCGCCCCGCGCCATCGACACCGGGAACGCCGTGCACTCCCCCATCACCACGCCGCGAGGGCCGTCGGTGAACCGGATGCCCTCGATGCCCCGCTCGTCGATGCGTCCGGCCTCGATCGGCACGGCGTTGTAGCGCTTGGCCATGGCCAGGTTGCCCTTCAGGGCCGGGCCGTCCCCCGAGCACAGCGCCAGCAGGTCGTCGTCGTGGAGGGCGTCGACCTTGGCCCGCACGCCTGCATCCGGCTCGAACACGATCAGCGCGTCTCCCAGAGCACCCGGCCGACCTCGTTCTCCAGCCGCTCCTGCCCGCCGGAGACCGGCTGCGGGTGGAGGTCGGCGGCGACAGCCTGATCGGCCAGGCCGGCCAGGTGGGTGCCCGGGTCGAAGATCTGGCGGCCCAGGTCGCCCTCCCACCCCGCATACCGCTCGGCGCGGGCGGCGTCGAGGGTGCCGTCGTCCAGCAGCGCCTGGGCCACCAGGAGCGCTCGGGCCAACGTGTCGATGCCGCCGACGTGCGCGTGGATCAGGTCGTCACGGTCGAGGCTCTGGCGGCGGAGCTTGGCGTCGAAGTTGAACCCACCGGCGCCGAGGCCCCCGGCCCGGAGGATCTCGTACAGGGCCGGCGCCAGGTCCTCGACCGAGTTGGGGAACTGGTCGGTGTCCCAGCCGTTCTGCGGGTCGCCCCGGTTGGCGTCGATGCTGCCGAGCATCCCGTTCGCCACGGCGTACGCCACCTCGTGGTGGAACGAGTGGCCGGACAGGGTGGCGTGGTTGGCCTCGATGTTCAGCCGGTACTCGTCGGCCAGCCCGTAGCGCTCGAGGAAGCCGTGGACCGCCGCGGCGTCGTGGTCGTACTGGTGCTTGGTGGGCTCGTGGGGCTTGGGCTCGATGAGCAGTGTCCCCGTGAACCCGATGGCCCGCTTGTGGTCGGCCACCAGTTCGAGGAACCGCCCGAGTTGGTCGGCCTCGCGGCGGAGGTCGGTGTTGAGCAGCGTGTCGTACCCCTCCCGGCCGCCCCACAGCACGTAGTTCTCACCACCGAGCCGGTGGGTGACGTCGAGCGCATCGCGCACCTGGGCCGCCGCGTGCGCGAACACCTCGGGGTCGGGGTTGGTGGCGGCGCCCGCGGCGTAACGGGGGTGGCCGAACAGGTTGGCCGTGCCCCACAGCAGCCGCACCCCCGTGGCCTCCATCTGGGCTGCGGCCTGATCGGCCATCGCATCCAGGTTGGTGCGCGACTCGCGTAGGGACTCGCCGGCCGGCGCCAGGTCGAGGTCGTGGAAGCAGAAGAACGGGGTGCCGAGCTTGGTGAACAGCTCGAAGGCCGCGTCCAGCTTGGCCCTCGCCGCCGCCATCGGATCGGCGCCGGGCTCGAGCCAGGGCCGGTCCCAGGCGCCCGACCCGAACACGTCGTCGCCCGGCGCGCAGAAGCTGTGCCAGTAGCAGACCGCGATGCGCAGGTGGTCCTCCATGCGCTTGTCGCCCACCACCAGATCGGGGTCGTACACCTGGTAGGCGAGCCCGTCGGCGGGCTCGTTGCCCGCCGGGCGAACCGGCTCGGGCACGGTCGTGAAGAACGGGACGCTCATGGTCGCTCCTCCGTCGGGCCGTCCTGGATGGTCCGGTCGACACCCCGCCGGCCCGGCGGCGGACCGGTGGCGGGCGGGGGGGCCCCCGACGGGTCGGGCGCCGACGAGCCAGCCACCGACGAGTCAGCCGCCGGATCAGCGTCTGGCGCCTCAGCGTCGAGCGGATCAGCGTCGGGCGGATCAGCGCCTGGCGGATCAGCTGCCGACGAGCCCACGGCCGACGAGTACGAGGCCGACCGCGGTCGTTGCGACTGATTGCCGACCCGCAGGATCACGCCGTTGGGTACGTGCCACACGGTCCCGTCCGCCGCTCGCAGTCGCGTCGACCGCAGGGTCAGCTTCTCGACCGTGCCGGTGACATCGCCGACGTCGATCACATCACCCACGCCGAACTGGTCCTCGACCACCATGAAGAAACCGGCGAGGAAGTCCTTCACCATGCTCTGGGCGCCGAAGCCCAACGCCACGCCGACGATCCCTGCCCCGGCCAGCAGCGGGCCGAGGCTGATGTCGAACTCGCCGAGGATCGTGAGGAACGCGATCGTGTAGATCGTGGCGGTGGCCAACCCGCCCAGGACGGTCGAGACCGTCTTGGCCCGCGCCTGTGCCCGCACGCTCGTCTCGGGGCTGACCGTCAACCCGAGCGTCGGTGTGGTGGGGTCGAGGCCGTCGACGATGCGATCGACGATGCGCTTGGCCAAGCGGGTGGCGATCCAGGCCAGCGCCATGATGCCGATGATCTTCAGCGGCCGGTTCACCAGCCACGACACCGCCTCGGCCAAGGCCTCGTTCTCGGTGGCCTCGTACACCCGCTCGCACACCCAGCCCGGCGAACTGCCACACACCTGAGCCACGCCCGCACGATAGCCAAGCCCCCCGACGCCGGCCGACGCGGCGGTCGATCACCTCGCGTCGGAGCTCGAACGGTGGCGGCCGGGACCCCGTCGGTGCCGCTCGACTGATTGCTTCGGCCTGCAGCGGCGCTCTCGGTGTCCATCCACCGATGGGTGATCGTCCGGCGCGACTGGACCGACGGCGCGAGAAGCGGGGCGGCTATGACTCGGGTCGGGTCCGTCGGCGCCGCACGGGCGGTCGCTGCGGTCGCCTGCCCCGCCTTCCCTCGGCCCGTCCGCCGGCGGGTGATCGTCGAGCGCGACTGAACAACGACGCGAAGAACGAGCCCGACGTGGGCGAGCCGCTGGTCGGTCGGTGCCGCACGATCGCTCGCTGCGACCGACCGCCCGGGGTTCTCGCGGCCAGTCCTCTCCTGGTTGAACGGCGGAGGCCGCTTGACCCGATCGGCGAGGTGCTGCGGGCCGGCGCCGGCTCAGGCGGCGTGTCGGGGTGGACCGTTGTCCGCGCCGGATTCGCCGTCACCGGCGGCGGGCGCCGGCGGGTCGGCGTCGAGCCAGGGTTGTTGGCCGGGTGGGCGCAGGGGGCGTTTGCCGGTGCCGGGTTCGAGTTGCCAGCCGTGGTGGGTTTTGAGTCTGTGGTCGTGGGGGCAGAGCCAGTCGAGGTTGGCGAGTTCGGTGATGCGGATCTTGTGCCAGTCGATGCGGTGGTCGATCTGGAGGTGTTGGGTGGCGGGGCAGCCCTGGCGGGTGCAGCCGATGTTGAGGAGGTCGAGGACGACTTGTTGGCGGGCGGTGGTGTGGCGGCCGAGGTGGGTGACGTTGAACACGTCGCGGCCGTTGGTGAGGACGATGTCTATGGCGGCGTCGGGCAGGAGGGCTTTGAGGTCGGCAAGGGGGACGGGGCCGTAGCCGTGGATGTCGCAGAGTTCGCCACCGACGGTGTGGCCTCGTTTGAGGGCGGGGAGATCGACACGCATGATGATGCGGGCGTCCGCCCGGATCGGCGCCCTCGGCGCCGGGGTGGGCGTCGCCGAGGGCGGCGTCGGGGGTGTGGGACCGGCAGGCGCCGAGCAGGGCGTGCCGGCAGTGGTGTCCGGATCGTCGTTACCGCCGGTGGGGGTGAGATCGGTGCCGGCCGCAGCGGGCGGGTCGAGGTCGAGGTCGAGGAGGCCGGCGTAGGCCATGAAGGCGTCGAACGCGAGGGCGTCGGCGCGTTCGCGTCGACCCTCCCGGCGGGCCTTCGCGAAGGCGAGCTCGATGAACGGCTTGATCTGGGCGTTGAGCTGGGCGGTGAGGTGCGCGGGTCCGTTGAACCGGCCCCACCCTGCGCCCAGCTCGTTGGTGCCGCCCACGAACGACCGGTTCTTCTGCGCGGCCCGGGCACGGGCCTCGTCGTCGCCCAACGCCGCGGCCTTCCGGGCCTTGGCCTTACGGTTCAGCTCACCGAGCGACCCCCGCCGGGCGGTGTCCAACAGCTCCCGCTCCGCCGACGGATCGGCGGCGGCGCCGTCGGCGAGCGATTTGGCCTGATCGGACGAGAACTCGCCGTTGCGGACCGCGTCGGCGGCGTCGGGCAGCTCCCGCAGGCGCTTCGAGCATTCAAGGTCGCGTTGGGCGTCGCTGGTGGACTGGCCGGTCTGGCGGGCGAGCCATTCCGCCGCGGATCGTTCCCCGGTCTGACCGAACAACGATTTGTTGTCGACCCGCCGGGACAGCACCAGGCGCAGCCCGGCGGCGGCCTTCTCGATGGCGGCCAGCAGGGTGATGGCGTCGGCGGCCTGGGCGACGGTCAGGGTGTCCGGATCGAAGTCCTTGGCGAGGGCGGCCAGATGGGCTTTGATCGCTCGGAGGATCCGGAACATGCGTTCGAGTCTACCCGCTCCAGAACCAGCGTTCGACCCTTTTCAGTATTTCTTCTAGGCTTCCATGTCTTGCCAGCTGCCCACGCGCGCGACCGACGTAACCCCGAACGGCATGGGGCACAGACGGCCCGTCTGCACGAGGCACAGGCTTCAGGACAGGGTCGCGACGAACACCCAGGCCAGCGCCACCAGCCACAGCAGGCCGGTGACCGCGGCCACGAGCCGGTAACAGCGCCGCTGTGTCGGCGTGGCCGCCGGGCTCATCGACATCCCGAGCAGGGCCGCCGGCACGACCAGCAACGCGAACACCAGCATCGACCCATGCTGGCCCAGACCCGGCCGCGTCGCCCCTTGCGTCCGCCTCGGAACCGCCCCCAGGGCGAACGCGGTGGCGGCGAGTCGTCGTCGTCGAGTACCACGACGACGTCCGCGATGGGGAGGCTGGTGATGGCCTCGAGGGTCGGCTCCGGGCCCACCGTGCCGGTCGACCACCCGAGCAGCTCGACCTGGCTGGCCAGCGCGGTCGGCAGCACCGGCTCCGACGACCAGCAGGTGGGGCACGGGGCTCCGGCCCCGGCGCGGCGTGCGCCACGCCTCGACCCTCGCCACGCTCGCCTCCACGAACGCCCGCCTCCTGGATCGCGGCCTGCTTGGCCGCACATGCGACCCTTTTGTGCCATTAGGATTCGCACATGCCTACCTACAGGCCGGGACAAGTTGCAGAACTGCTTGGGGTCAGCTCTGACACCGTTCGCCGCTGGAGCGACGACGGGCGGCTGCCCACGACCCGCACCGAGGGTGGGCAGCGGGCCATCGACGGTGCCGACCTGGCCGCCTTCCTGGAGTCGTCGGCCGACCTGCCCGAGATCCCGGCCATCGGCGCCCAGTCGGCCCGCAACCGGTTCACGGGCATCGTCACCAAGGTCACGGCCGACGACATCGTGGCCAAGGTGGAGATGGCCGTGGGCCCGTACCGCGTGGTGTCGCTGATGACGTCCGAGGCCGCGCTCGAGCTCGGACTCGCTCCCGGGGTGCTGGCGGTGGCGTCGGTGAAGTCGACGAACGTGGTCGTCGAGCTGCCGGCGATGGCGTGATGCGGCGCCACCTGCTCCTGCCCGCCGTGGCCGTCACCGCCGCACTGCTGGTCGCCGGCTGCGGGTCGGACCGTGCCGACTCCGACGACGCCTCGGGCACCACGGTCGGGGCGGGTGACTCGACGGCCGCCACGGCCGGCCGCGGCGCAGCGTCCGGGGCCATCACCGTGTTCGCGGCCTCGTCGCTGACCGACGCCTTCACCGAGATCGGCGACGCCTTCAGCGCCGAGCACCCCGACGCCACCGTCGAGTTCAACTACGGCGCCAGCTCCGACCTGGTCAGCTCGATCACCGGCGGCGACGCGCTCGGGGTGGCCGACGTGTACGCCTCGGCCGACGAGGCGAACATGCAGGCGCTGGTCGATGCCGGCGACAACGCCGACGACCCCCAGGTGTTCGCCCGCAACCAGGCCGAGATCGCGGTGCCCGCCGGCAACCCGGCCGACGTGCGGGGCCTCGACGACTTCGCGGACGACGACCTGTTCATCGGCCTCTGCGCCGAGGACGTCCCCTGCGGGGCCTACGCCCGCGAGATCCTCGACAACGCCGGCGTCGAACCGTCGATCGACACCGAGGAGGCCAAGGTCACCGATGTGGTGGCCAAAGTGGCCTCGGGCGACCTCGACGCCGGCATCGTCTACGTCACCGACGTGCTCGCCAACGACGACGAGGTGGACGGCATCGAGATCCCGGCCGACGTGAACGTCGACGCCGTCTACCCCATCGCCACCGTGGCCGAGAGCGAGAACGCCGACAGCGCCGACGCGTTCGTGGCGTTCGTGCTGTCCGACGCCGGCCGGCAGATCCTCGCCGACCACGGGTTCCTGCCCCCCACGTGACGACGCGCGCCCCCCGACCCGCGCCGCGTGTGTGTCCGCGATGACCGCCCCGCGCGCCAGGCGCCGGCGGGCGCCGGTCGCCCTGGTCGTCCCCGCCGCGCTGGGCGGGCTGCTCGTGGTGCTGCCCCTGGTCGGGCTGCTGCAACGGGCCCCGTGGGGCGACCTCTGGGAGCTGCTCGGCACCGCCACGGTGCGCGAGGCGCTGCGCCTGTCGCTGATCACCTCGCTGGCCGCCACCGCCATCTCGTTCGTCCTGGGGGTGCCGCTGGCGTGGGTGCTGGCCCGCGTCGAGTTCCCGGCCAAACGGGTGGCGCGCGCCCTGGTCACGCTGCCCATGGTGCTGCCGCCGGTGATCGGCGGTGCCGCCCTGCTGCTGGCCCTGGGCCGGCGCGGACTGGTGGGCCAGTACCTCGACCAGTGGTTCGGCATCGTGCTGCCCTTCAGCACTGCCGGCGTGATCGTGGCCGAGACGTTCGTGGCCATGCCCTTCCTGGTGGTCACGGTCGAGGCCGCGCTGCGTAGTGCCGACCACCGCTACGAGGACGCCGCGTCCACCCTCGGCGCCCGTCCCCTCACCGTGTTCCGGAGGGTCACCCTGCCGCTCATCCGGCCCGCGCTGCTCGCCGGCGCGGTGCTGTGCTGGGCCCGGGCGTTGGGCGAGTTCGGGGCCACCATCACCTTCGCCGGCAACCTGCAGGGCCGCACCCAGACCATGCCCCTCGCCGTGTTCGTCGCCCGCGAGAGCGACCGCGGCGCGGCCATCGCCATCAGCCTTCTGATGGTGGCCATCTCCCTGGCCGTCCTGATCGGCCTGCGCGACCGCTGGCTGGCCACCGGCGACGCCCCCCGATGACACCAGCAACCCTCACGCCCCGGCATTCTGGCACCGGATTTCGGGGTCATGGCACCGAAATCCGGTGCCAGAACGTGGGTGGTGGCTGATGCTCGAGGCGCGGGTGCGGGTGGAGCGTCCGGGGTTCACCCTCGACGTCGACCTGGCCGCGGGCTACGACGAGCTCGTGGTGGTGCTGGGCCCCAACGGCGCCGGCAAGAGCACGCTGCTGGGGGCGCTGGCGGGGCTGGTGCCGGCGGAGGGCCACCTCCGCGTCGATGACGAGACCCTGCTCGACACCGCTGCCGGCATCGATCACGCCCCCGAAGACCGCCCGGTGGGCGTGGTGTTCCAGGACGGCCGCCTGTTCCCCCACCTGTCCCTGCTCGACAACGTGGCCTTCGGGCTGCGGTGCGGTGGCGCCCGCAAGGCCGCCGCCCGCCGCGAGGCCCGGGCCTGGCTCGACCGCATCGGCCTGGGTGGGCGGTCCGGCGACTCCCCCGCGTCGCTGTCGGGGGGCCAGGCCCAGCTCGTCGCGTTGGCCCGGGCCCTCGCCGCGAGGCCCCGGCTGCTGCTGCTCGACGAGCCGCTGTCGGCGCTCGACGCGCACACCCGCCCGGCGGTGCGGGCCGACCTGCGCCGCCACCTGGCCTCGTTCACCGGCACCCGCCTGCTCGTCACCCACGACCCGGTCGAGGCCCTGGTCCTCGCCGACCGCCTCGTCGTGCTCGAGGACGGCCGGGTGGTCCAGGACGGGCCTCCCGACGAGATCCGGCGCACGCCCCGGTCGGCCTACGCGGCGACCGTGGTGGGCCTCAACCTGTGGCGGGGCCGGGGCATCGGGGGGCGCTTCGTCCTCGACACCGGCGGCCACCTGGTCACCGCGCCGCCGCCGCCCGAGGGCGCGTGTGTGGCGGTGGTGGCACCGGCGGCCGTCGCGCTCCATCGCGACCGGCCGCACGGATCGCCCCGCAACGTGGTGGAGGGCGTGATCGCCGGCATCGAGCGCCGAGGCGACGTGGCCCGGGTGCAGGTCGACGGCAACCTCCCCCTGGTGGCGGAGGTCACCGTCGGCGCCATCGCCGAACTGGGCCTCGCCGCCGGCGATGCCGTGTGGGCCTCGATCAAGGCCTCGGAGGTCACCGTCGACCCGGCGTGACCCACCGGCCACACCTCGGTGCGCCACCGGTGGGCCTCGCCGCCCGCGTCGAGACGCTGCGGGTGTTCTCGAGGCAATAGGGTGCGGAATCCGCACGCTGTTGCCCCGAGATCCGGGCAGCCGAGGAGAAGGTGGGACACGACACATGGGCAGGTTGGACGGCGGCAGGTTGGACGGCAAGGTCGCACTGATCACGGGTGCGGGGCAGGGCCTCGGGCGGGTCGCCGCCGAGCTCTTCGCGTCGGAGGGGGCCACCGTGGTGGTGGCCGAGTTCTCCGAGGCCAGCGGCACCGAGACCGTCGCCGCCATCGAGGCCGCGGGCGGCAGCGCCGGGTTCGTGCAGGTCGACGTGTCGAAGGCCGACCAGGTGCAGGCCATGATCCAGTACGCGGTCGACACCTTCGGCGGCCTGCACGTGCTCTACAACAACGCCGGCATCATGCCGCCCGACGACGGCGCCACCCTCGACACCCCCGAGTCCACGTGGGACGTCGTGATGGAGGTCAACCTCAAGGGCGTCTGGCTGTGCTGCAAGTACGGGATCCCGGCGATCATCGCCTCGGGTGGCGGGTCGATCGTCAACGTCTCGTCGCTGGTGGCCATCATGGGCTCGGCCACCGCCCAGATCGCCTACACCGCCAGCAAGGGCGGCGTGCTGGCCATGAGCCGTGAGATGGCCATCGAGCACGCCAAGGACGGGGTGCGCATCAACGCCCTCTGCCCGGGGCCGATCATGACCGACCTCATGGCCGAGCTGCTGTCCGACGACGCCAAGCGGGCCCGCCGCCTGGTGCACGTGCCCATCGGCCGCTTCGGCCAGGCCGCCGAGATCGCCAACGCCGCGCTGTTCCTGGCGTCGGACGAGTCGTCGCTCATGACCGGCCAGCAGCTCGTCGTGGACGGCGGCATCAGCGCGGCCTACGTCACACCGGAGTAGCGCCACACCTCGAGCTGCGCCACCACGAGCACCGCCGCACCGCGAGTACCGCCACCGAGAACAGGGTCCAGGGGAGGATCACCAGATGGAACTCAACGAGCTCGAAGCCATGATCGCGGGGGGCGAGGTCGACACGGTGCTCACCGTGTTCCCCGACCTCCAGGGCCGGTTCATGGGCAAGCGGGTCACCGGTCAGTACTTCCTCGACCAGGTGCTCGACGGGGAGGGGGCGGTGCACGTGTGCAACTACCTGCTGGCGGTCGACGTCGACATGACGCCGCTGCCCGGGTACCGCTACGCGAATTGGGACCAGGGCTACGGCGACGCCGCGTGCATCGCCGACCTGTCCACCCTGCGGTTGATCCCCTGGCTGGAGAAGACCGCGCTGGTGATCTGCGACCTGCAGGACGAGGACACCGGCGAGCCCGTCGAGGTGTCGCCGCGGCAGATCCTGAAGCGCCAGGTCGAGCGGGCCGCGGCCAAGGGCTACTCGGTGAAGATGGGCGCCGAGCTCGAGTTCTTCTTGTTCCGCGACACCTACGAGGAGGCCCACGAGAAGGGCTACCGCGACCTGGTGCCGCACTCGAAGTTCATCGAGGACTACCACATCCTGCAGACCACGAAGGACGAGTACCTGATCCGCCAGATCCGCAACGGGATGCTCGGTGCCGAGATCCCGGTGGAGTTCTCGAAGGGCGAGGCCGGCTACGGCCAGCACGAGATCAACATCACCTACGACGACGCCCTGCCCATGGCCGACATCCACACGGTGTACAAGAACGGGGCCAAGGAGATCGCCGCCCTCAACGGCCGCTCGCTCACCTTCATGGCCAAGTACTCGATGGACGACGTGGGGTCGTCGTGCCACGTGCACTCGAGCCTGTGGAACGCGGAGGGCACCGAGTCGCTCACGTGGAACGCCGACGCCCCCGACCACATGAGCGACGTCTACCGCAGCTACGTCGGCGGGCTGATCACCACGGGTCGGGAGCTGGCGTGGTGCTACGCGCCCTACGTCAACTCGTACAAGCGCTACATGCCCGACTCGTGGGCCCCGACGGCACTGGTCTGGGGCCGGGACAACCGCACCTGCGGGCTGCGCACCGTGGGGCACGGCAAGGGCTTCCGGGTGGAGTCGCGGGTGCCGGGCGCCGACTGCAACCCCTACCTGGCCTTCGCCGCCACCATCGCCGCCGGCCTGCACGGCATCGAGACCGGCGCCGACCCCGGTGGTCCGTACGAGTCCAACGCCTACGAGGCCGACGACGTCGAGCGGGTGCCCTCCACGCTGGTCGAGGCCATCGAGCTGTTCGAGCACAGCGAGGTGGCCCGGGAGGCCTTCGGCGACGACGTCCACCACCACCTGCTCAACACGGCCAAGCAGGAGTGGGCCACGTCGAACCGGGTGGTCACCGACTGGGAGCTGCAGCGGGGCTTCGAGCGCATCTGACCGGCACGGACGGCGGCGAGTCGGGCGTCGGCGGTCGACGAGCGCCACCTCCGCCGGTCGGTGAGGTCACTGCCGGCAGGCCCGGCACCGCTGCGGATCGCCCACCGGCCGCGAGGCGGAAGCCGTCGCGCCGGATGTGCAGCGCGCCCTCACGCCGGCCCACGGATCGACGGACGGTCAGCCGAGGGCGGTGGCCAGGGTGCGACCGCCCGGCGCGGCGCGACGGCGCGACCAGCGGCGGCCGGCGCCGGCGGCGGGACGGTCGGCCGTGACGTACGGTCCCGCGCTCGGCGGGCGGCCGGCCCAGGGCCGGAAGCGTCGTAGCCCCGGGGTCCCGCGTGCATCCTCCGGGTCGGCCCGCAGTTGGGCCCGTACCGTGGCGGCCACCTCGGTGCCGAACGTGCGCTCGACCACGAGGTGGGCCAGGTCGTAGCTGCTCGTGGCGCCCGAAGCGGTGACCACCCGACCGTGACGCACCAGCCGCTCGCGTTGGGGCACGGCACCGACCGCCGGCAACTCGTCGAGGACCAGCCAGTGGCCCGTCGCCTCGCAGCCGTCGAGCACGCCGGCCGCGCCCAGCAGCATCGACCCCGTCGACACCGCGGTGGTCCACTGCGTGGTGCGGTGGGCCTCGGCGATCCAGGACACCAGGCGGTCGTCGTGCACCAGCCGACGCGCGCCGAGCCCGCCGGGAACGACCAGGGTGTCGGGACGGGGCCAGTCGGCGAGGGCCCGATCGGCCACCAGCACGCCGGGCTTGCCCTGGGTGTTGCACGGCCCCGGACGGTCGGCCACGAAGTGCACCTCGACGTCCGGCACCCGCCGGAAGAACTCGTACGGGCCGAGCGCCTCCGCCGCCGTCACACCGTCGTACACGAGGATGGCCACGTCCATGGGCCCAGTGTGACCGGTCGCCACCGCCGGCGATAGCCCTACGTCGCCGAACTGGCGCCTGATGCTGCGGTCCTGGCCACCGGATCGGGCGCCAGTTCGGCGGCCGACGCGCTCGGCGCTTCAGAGGTCCTGGTCGATGGCGTCGTGGATGACGTGGGCGAGGCGGCGGGCGCCGGCATCGGTGAGGTGGACGGTGTCGGGCACCCGGAGCGGCACCACCTCGCCCTGGCGATTGGTGGTGGACGCGAGGTACTCCCCGTTCGGGCCCGCGAGCGCGTCGTTGGCGTCGATGAGGGTGATCTGAGGCCACCGCTCGGCCAGGTCGGTGTACACCTGGCGCAGGCCGGCGGTGATCTCCTGGTTCTGCGCCGAGTACTCCGGCGGCGGGAGCACCCAGTACACCTTCGCCTCGGAGCCGGCATCGTCGAGCACCTGCATCAGCCGGTCGGCCTGCCGCCCCCAGGCGTCGAAGAACTCGGGCGTGTTGATCGCCACCTCGTTGCCGTCCTCGTCCACCCAGAAGTCGGTGTCGGTGTAGTTGCCGATGAAGAGGAAGACGATCACCTCGGGGTCGTCGTCGGCCACCTGCCGCTCGAGCCGCCGCACCCAGTCGACGTAGCCCGGCGTGAGCAGGCCCGAGTTGTTCACCGCTCGGTTGTCGATCTCGACGTCGCTGCCGAAGGTGTCGTCCAGGGCGGGCCCGGTCTGGCGCAGGATCGAGTCGCCGGCCAGGAGCACCCGATCGGGTTCCGCGAACACCAACTTCGCCACCAGCGCACCCACCACCAACACGGCGAACAGGCCCAGCACGGTGCGGGTGCGCGAGCTCACCCGCTATTCCTACCGCCCGCCGCCCCTCAGTCGGGCGCGCGGGGCACGATGGCGGTGCCCGGCTCTGGCCGGCGAGGGCGTTCGGGCGAACGGGCCGGCGCCGGCGACGGCGGTGCCGACGACGACCCGGGCCTCGCTGTGGGCGTGGGCGCCGACGGGCGGCCCGTCGGCAGGCCCGACATCCGCGTCAGCGCGTCGGCCATCTCGGCGGAGGCCGCCGCCATGGCCAGGCTGGCGAAGATCGCCGCCCGGTTGTTGTGGTACGTGGCGTCCGAGTCGGGCGAGGCGGCCTTCTTCAAGGCCGCAAGGGTGAGCTTCTCGTACTCCTCGGAGCTGCCCTCCATGGGCATGGGTGGCCTCCCGGTCCCGACGTCGGGTACCTATCGGCCGACGAGCGGGCGGCATTGAACCCCCCTCGGCCCACTGAGGCAGGCTGGTGCGATGCCGCTGCCCGCCGAGCTCACCGCCTTCGTCGCCGACCGCTGGGACGCCACCGTCGTCCCGCTGCTGCACGACTACATCGCCATCCCCAACGTGTCGCCGGCGTTCGACCCCGAGTGGGAGGCCCACGGGCACATGCAGACCGCCGTCACGCTCCTCGACGACTGGGCCCGGGCGCAGGAGATCGAGGGCCTCACCGTCGAGGTGGCCACTCTGCCGGGGCGCACGCCGCTCATCGTGATGGAGGTGCCCGCCCAGGGCGAGGGCGCCGACACCGGCGGCGGAGACGGCGGGGCACCCGACACCGTGCTGCTCTACGGCCACCTCGACAAGCAGCCGCCCATGGTGGGCTGGCGTGACGGGCTGGGTCCCTGGTCGCCGGTGCTCGACGGCGACCGCCTCTACGGCCGGGGTGGCGCCGACGACGGCTACTCGATCTTCGCCGCCCTCACCGCGATCGAGGCCGTGCAGCGCCACGGTGGCGCCCACCGCCGCTGCCTGGTGGTCATCGAGGCGTCCGAGGAGAGCGGCAGCCCCGACCTCGAGGCCCACGTCGAGGCGCTCGGCGACCGCCTCGGTGCGGTCAGCCTGGTGGTCTGCCTCGACTCGGGCTGCGGCACCTACGACCGGCTCTGGACCACCACGTCGCTCCGCGGCCTCGCCGGCTTCACCCTGTCGGTGCGCCTGCTCACCGAGGGCGTGCACTCGGGCGCCAGCGGCATCGTCCCCTCCACCTTCCGGGTGGTGCGCCAGCTGCTCGACCGGCTCGAGGACGTCGACACCGGCGAGGTGCG
The DNA here is from genome assembly GCA_044221555.1 of Acidimicrobiales bacterium. GTDB lineage: Bacteria > Actinomycetota > Acidimicrobiia > Acidimicrobiales > DATDAH01 > JAEUJM01. The sequence continues at coordinate 45,757 of JBGAOY010000012.1, read as the reverse complement.
CCTGCCCGCGTTCCACACCCCCATCCCCGACGAGCGGGTGGCGCAGGCCGACGCCGCCGCCGCCGTCCTCGGCGACGGCATCTGGCAGCGGTTCCCCTTCACCGGCGGCGCCCGCCCCGTCGACGGCACGCCCGCCGAGCTCCTCCTCAACGCCACCTGGCGGCCGGCGGTGGAGATCATCGGCGCCGACGGCCTGCCCTCCATCGAGGACGCCGGCAACGTGCTGCGCCCCGTCACCGCGGTGAACGTGTCGGTGCGCCTGCCCCCGACCTGCGACGCCGCCGGCGCCCTGGCCGCGGCCACCGAGGCCGTCACCGCCGACCCGCCCTACGGCGCCACCGTCGAGGTGCAGGGCGACTGGGCCGCCACCGGGTGGAACGCCCCGCCCACCGCCGACTGGCTGGCGCCCGCCATCGAGGCCGCTTCCCAAGCGGCCTTCGGCCAGCCCGCGGCGGCCATGGGCGAGGGCGGCACCATCCCGTTCATGGCCATGCTCGGCCAGCGCTTCCCCGACGCCCAGTTCCTGGTGCTCGGCGTGCTGGGCCCCGGCTCGAACGCCCACGGCCCCAACGAGTTCCTCGACGTGCCGATGGCCAAGGGCATCTCCGCGGCGGTGGCACACGTCCTCGACGCCCACGCATCACGCTGACGGCTCCTTCGTCGCCGTGCCTTCGGCATCCGGTTCGTGATCGCAGCGGCTCCGCTCCGCTCCGCCACGTGACCCACCCCTGAGCGGTTCAGCCAGGGTGCGGCGAGGGCGGTAGCGGCGCCCAGAGGTGCGGCGAAGCGAGGGACGAGCGGAGCCTTGACGATGCGATGAGGCGTCAGCCGAGGAGCGGTTCAGAACGTGTCGCAGGCGGTGACGTCGCCGGTGTCGAAGCCCTTGTTGAACCACTCCTGGCGCTGCTCGGCGGAGCCGTGGGTCCACGTCTCGGGGTTCACGTCGACGCCGGCGGACTCCTGGATGCGGTCGTCGCCGACGGCCGCGGCGGCGGTGAGGCCCTCCTGGAGGTCGCCGTCCTCGAGGACCCCACGGTTGTAGACCGAGTGGCCCCAGACGCCGGCGAAGCAGTCGGCCTGGAGCTCGAGGCGCACCGACAGCTCGTTGGCCCGGTCGGGGTCCGCGGCCTGCTGTCGGCTCACGTCGTCGCTGATGCCCAGCACGTTCTGGACGTGGTGGCCGAGCTCGTGGGCGATCACGTAGGCCTGGGCGAAGTCGCCGGGGGCATCGAAGCGACCGTTGAGCTCGCGGAAGAACCCCAGGTCGAGGTAGGCCGTCTCGTCCGGCGGGCAGTAGAACGGCCCGACCGCGGACGACGCGGCGCCGCACCCGGTCGACACGCCGTCGCGGAACAGGACCAGATGGGCGTCGCGATAGTCGTCGCCGGCCTGGGCGAAGATCTCGGCCCAGGTCGCGTTCACGTCGTTCACCACGTACTTGGTGAAGTCGACCAGCTCGGCCTCGGGATCCGGCGCGCCGGGGACCTGGTCGTCGGCACCCGACGGCGCGGACGCGGCCTCGCCGAGGTCGACCAGGATGTCGTCGAGGTCGACCCCGGCACCCGACGGGTCGCCACCGCCTCCCTGGCCGAGCAGCGAGCCGCCTCCCAGCAGCGCGAGCACCACCACGACGACCAGCATGGCCAGGCCGCCCTTGCCGGCGGGCAGCGGTAGGCCACCCACGCCACCTCGGCCCCGGGTGGAGGCGCGCCGGTCGCTGACGTTGTCGCCGCGGGTCCCCCGCTGCCACTTCACGGACCGCTCCTACCCCGTCGGCGCTACTTCGGGTGGGGCTCGGCCTTGGTCCAGTCGTAGACCACCTCGGTCTGGAGCACGACGTCCCAGACCGCGGCGCCGCGACGGGACACGACCGACCAGAACAGCAGCACCAGGAGGTACGTCGCCATCCACGCCCGGGCGATGGCCTGCAGGAACCCGATGCGTTGGCCGCCAACCCGCCGGACCCGGAGTCCGAGCAGCAGTTGGCCCAGCGTCCGCCCGCCGACGATCCAGCAGATGGCGAGGTACAGGAACAGCAGCGCGGCGCCGGCGAGCAGCGCCCCGATGGCCGAGAGGTCGTAGCCGTTGTCGGCCGTGTCGTTGCCGAGGACGGACTGCACGAGGTTGATGCTGAGGGTGATGGCCCCGCTGATCACCCACACCACCCCGAAGTCGACCAGCGCGGCGGAGCCGCGCGACACGATGCCCGCGGGTTGGCCGTGCCGTGGAGAGATCTCGACCGCCGCGAGCGGGCTCATGCTCCCCGCTCCTGTTCGCTGCGCTCATGGGCCGCTCGGGCCACGCCCTCGTCCCTCGGACTCATGTCGCGACGGCCTCGGTGACGGCGGCGGTCGCCCCCTCGGCGGCCGGCAGCGCCGGGTAGCGAGACGTGCTGCGGTGCAGGATGCGGTCGACGAACCGGCTCAGGAGCACGTCGCCGTTCATCGTGCGCACCCGCACCAGCTTCACCGAGTCGCTGGCCAGCACGCCGGTGGACTGCCGCACGATGTCCTCGAGGCCGATGTCGGCCATGAGCGCCTGCAGGTCGACCCGCTGGACGATGCCGTCGATGTCGATGCGCTCCAGCAACGCATCGATGTCGATGCGCTCGAGCAGGGCGTCGATGTCGACCTGTCCGACGATGGCGTTCACGTCGAGCTCGCGGACCACGCCGTTCACGATCTGGTGGACCACACCCTCGGCCATGGCGCGACCGGCACCGAACGGGCCCGGCCGACCTTCTGCGCGACTCTCGGCCATCCGGCCCTCCCTCCGACGACAGTGGGGACGACACTAGGCCAGGTCGCGCCGGTCCGTAACGGCTCGGCTACACCAGGGCCAGCACCTCCTCGGCGAGCCCGTAGGCATCGCCGTCGTCCCGGTTGCACAGCACCGCCACCGAGGTGCGCTCTCGGGGGTCGACGAGCAGTTCCGACACGAACCCGGCCCACGCACCCGAGTGCTCGACCCGACCCCCGGGCAACAGCGTCAGGCCACCCCCGTACCCCAGGCCGTCGTCCAGCACCGGGCCGGGCGCGAGCAGGTCGCGTCGCAGGTCCGGGCCGCCCACCTCGAACGTGCTCAGGTTGGCCGCCCACCGCTGCAGGTCGCGCACGCTGGTCCACACCGCGCCGTCGCCCGCCTGCTCCCAGTTCGTGGTGTCGGGCTCGAACCCGCCCTCGTCGTCGGCGACGTAGCCCTCGGCGCCGTCGGCCACCACCAGATCGGCATCGTCACGCACGATCGTCTGGTCCATCCCCAGCGGCGCGAACACCTCGTCGGCCAGGAAGTCGGCCAGCGTGCGCCCGTCCACCTGCTCGACCACCAGGCCGAGCAGGAAGTAGTTGCTGTTCGAGTACTCGAACCGGCTCCCCGGGTCGAAGTTCAGGTCAGGGACCGCGGCGAGCGCGTCGAGGGCCTGCGCGGTGGTGGTGACGTCCGTGTCGGAGAAGTCCTCGCCGAGCAGCTCCGTGTAGTCGACGAGCCCGCTGGTGTGGTGCACCAGGTCGTCCAGGGTCACGGGCACGCCGTAGTCGGGCAACTCGGGCACGTGGTCACCGATGTCGTCGTCGAGCGACAGGTCGCCGGCCTCGGCGAGCAGGTACACCGCCGCGGCGGTGAACTGCTTCGACACGGAGGCGATGTCGAACGTGGTCCGCTCGTCGATCGGCACGCCCGTCGACAGGTCGGCGGTGCCGTACCCACCCTCGAACACCACCTCGCCCTGCACCACCAGGCTCACGGCGCAGCCCGGCTCGTCGTCGGGGCCCTCGTCGGCGACCAGGCGGGCGACCGCAGCCGGTGCGTCGGCGGGGGCGGGGTGGTCGGGGACGAACGCCGGCGCCGTGGTGGTCACGCCGTCGGGCCCGGCACCCTCCTGGTCGGCGCCGGCCGGGTGGCGGTCGTCGCCGCAGCCGGACGCGGCGAGGGTGGCCAGCAGGGCGATCAGCACCACGGCGACCCGGCCGGCGACACCGCGGGGCGCGACAGCCCGAACCGTCATCGAACGGGTAACCGGGGCCGGAAGGCGACCGGCAGATGTCGCAGGCTGGTGTGCTTGTTGCTGCGGCCCCACTCGACCGGGCCGTCCAGGGCGAGGTCGTCGAACCGCTCCAGCACCGCACCGATGACCACCGCGATCTCCCGCCGGGCCAGCGGCGCCCCGAGGCAGTGGTGCAGGCCGTGCCCGAACGCGACATGGGGATTGGGGTCGCGGCCGACGTCGAATCGGAACGGGTCGGCGAACGCCGCCTCGTCACGGTTGGCCGACGGGTACCAGTGGGTGGTCTTGTCGCCGGCCCGGATGGGGTGGCCCGCGATCTCGACGTCGCGAGTGGCGGTGCGGCGGTTGTAGGCGGTGGCGCTGGTCCAGCGCAGGATCTCCTCGACCGCCGTGGGCATCAGCGACGGGTCGGCGCGCAGCCGCGCCTGCTGGTCGGGGTGCTCGATGAGCGCCAGCAGTCCCCCGGCGATCGAGTTGCGGGTGGTCTCGCTCCCCGCGGTGAACAGCAGGCTGAAGAACGCCTGCAGCTCCGCGTCGGACAGCGCACCGGAGCCGTCGTCCGCCTCCGCGTGCACCACCTGCGAGAAGAGGTCGTCGGTGGGCTCGACCCGGCGGGCCGCGATCATCTCGTCGCCGTACGACCGCAACCCGATGCCCGCCACCGCCAGCTCGTCGCTCATCCCCGTGAGGTCGCGGTCCCGGTAGTCCAGGATGGTCGAGGTCCATGCGAACAGCTGGTGCCGGTCGTGCTGCGGCACGCCCATCATCGTGGCGATCGTCTGCAGGGGCAGCTCGGCGGCCACGTCGACCAGGAAGTCACACGAGCCGCGCGCAGCCACCGTGTCGAGGATGGTCGCGGTGCGCTCCTGCAGCCACGGACCCAGCCGGTCGACGGCGCGGGGCGTGAACGCCCGGTTGACCAGGGCCCGGATGCGGGTGTGGGTCGGCGGGTCGGACATGTTCAGCATCACGCCCGTGACCAGGCCCGGCGGCAGGTCGTCGAGCGTGGTGCCGCCCCCCACCCGGCCAGGACCGGTCTCCGACGAGAACGCCTCGTGGTCGTGCAGCACCCGGAGCACGTCGGCGTGGCGGGTGATCACCCAGAAGCCCTCGTCGCCCGGTGCGTGGGGCGTCGGCGGGTGCCAGAACACCGGTCGCTCGCGGCGCAGCGCGGTGAACACGTCGTGAGGGAAGCCGGAGGCGAACAGGTCGAGGTCGGTGAGGTCCACCCCGCTGAGGTCCACCGCCGGAGGCTACCCAGCGCGCACGAGCCCTTCCGATCGTGACGAGTGCTCGGTGAGCGTGCGCCGGAGGTTGGCCAGGGCGCGGTGCTGCATGGCCTTCACCGCGTTGGCGGTGCGGCCGGTGATGGCGGCCACGTCCTCGAGCGACAGGTCGGCGACGAAGCGGAGCACCACCACCTCGCGCTGGTCGTCACCCAGCTCGGCGAGGGCGGCGATCAACTCGTCGTCGACCGGGTCGGGGGCCGGCGGTGCCACCGCGGCGGGAGGGCGCCGATCGACGATGCGGGGCCGGCGTGAGCGCCGGCGGAAGGCGTCGGTCATGCGGTTGTGGGCGATGGTGAAGACCCACCGACGCAGGTCGGTGGCATCACCGTGGAACCGGTCGAGGTCGCGGCTGACCTGCAGGAAGACCTCGCCGAGCACGTCCTCGGGATCGGGCACGCGCCGGGCCCGCAGGTAGCCCAGCACCGCCGGCGCCAGCTCGCGGTAGGCCGTGGCCGCGTCGGCCTCGAACCCCGCCTCGAACCCCGCCTCGGACCCGGCGGTGGCCCGCAGCGGCCCCGTGCCGGCCCGCTCAGGTGCCGGTGGGGGCGGGTCGAGCGGGCCCGGTGCGGGCGTCCCGAGCCCGTCTGCGGGCCGTCGGCCGAGGTCGGTGACCGTTCCGGTCATGGTGTCGCGGTCCCCTCGAGCGGCGCCCCGGTGCTCCCGGCCCCGCCTCCGTCGGGCCCCGCCCCGCCCGGCGGAGCCGTCCGCGGAGATGGAGGAGATGTTGGCGGGGATGTTGGCGCGCCACTGCCGGTCGGTCCGGGCGAGGACGGTCTGGGCGCGGGCGCCCCTCCTCCTGTCGAGCCACCCACCGGCGAGCCACCTGCCGGCGGACGTCCACCGGTGGGTGCGTCAGGCGGCGGTGCGGGCGCCGGGTTCGACGACGATCCGGCTCGCGGTGCCGGTGGGGGCACCGAGCCCGCCGGCCCGCCGGCCCCCGCAGTGGCGGTCGCACCCGTCGGCCCCGCCGTCGGGGCGGGACCGGAGGGACCGGCGCCACCCGGGGCCGCCGGCGTCGAGGCCGCGGTCGCCCCGCGCGCGCCCGCCGGGCGGCCCGACGCACCCGAGCGCCCCGGGCCCTGGCGTTCCGGGTCGCCCACGCCCGCCCCGCCCGGTCGGCCCGGCCGGGTCGGGTCGCCCGTCGCGGCCGCTCCCGCGGGCTCCGGCCGCGCCTGCGGGTGCCTCGGAGCGACTGTCCGGCGGGCGGCGGGCACCTCGATGCCGATGTGCTCGAGCGTCTGGTGCATCGCGGTCTGCGCCGGTGCGGGCAGCACCCCGGCCGCGGCCAGGCTGGTGGACCCGAGCAGCAGGCCGGCGCCGGCGACACCGGCGAGGGCGGCCCGGCGGCGACGGCGGCGGGCACCCGCCTGTCGTTCGATCGCCCCGAGGTGCGCACGCGCCGTCGCCGGTGGCACCGGGGCCGCGGCGAGCCCCTGCAGGCGGGCCACGAGGTCGTCGTCCCCCGCCGGCGGGGAGACGTCGAGATCAGGGCCCATGTTCTCCGCTCCTGCTCGCTTCCCTCGGGCTCATGGCTCCTTCAGCGCCGGTGGACAGGCGGAAGATACGGGTGGCACCTGAGAGGAACCTGAGTGCGTCCCGCCGTATCCCCGGATGGGCCTCCGGCGCTGTCGAGCCGAGGACAACCACCCGGAAGGGGTTTCACATGCACAGACATCCACGCGCTCGGCGAGGGACGGGACGCGTCGCCGCGGGCCTGGCCGTGACCGCGGCATTCGTGACCGCCGCGTTCACCACCGGCGCCGGAGCGACGCCCGCGCAGACGGGCCCCCGGCCCGGCACGATCACCGTGCCCAGCCTCGACGGGAGCGGCAACAACCAGCAACGGCCCACACAGGGCCAGGCCGGCCAGCCCTACTCACGGGTCGCCCCCGCGGTGTACGCCGACGCGAGCGGTGCCATGGTCGGCGGGCCCTCCCCGCGCTACGTCAGCAACCGCATCTTCAACGACGGGGGCCAGAACCTGTTCTCGGCACGCGGCATCAGCCAGTGGGGTTGGGCCTGGGGGCAGTTCCTCGACCACACCCTCGGCCTGGCCCAGGGGGGCACCGAGTCCGCCGACCTGGCCTTCGACGCCGCCGACCCGCTCGAGGAGTTCACGAACGACTTCGGGGTGATCGAGTTCACCCGTGATGCCGCCGCGTCGGCGGGCACACCCCGCCAGCAGGTGAACACGGTCAGCTCGTACCTCGACGCCTGGAACGTCTACGGCGGCACCACTGCACGCCTCGAATGGCTCCGAGAAGGACCGGTCGACGGCAACCTGGCCAACAACGGCGCCCACCTGCTGCTCGACGCCGACGGGTTCCTGCCCCGCCGCGACGAGCGTGGCAACGCGTCGAGCGCGCCGGAGATGGCGCTCATGGGTCGCCTGACCGGCACCACGGGTGAGGCCGCGGTCGCCGGCGATGTGCGGGCGAACGAGAACATCGCCCTGACCGCCATCCACACGCTGTTCGCCCGCGAGCACAACCGCATCGTCGACGCGCTGCCGGCCGACCTCAGCGCCCAGCGCAAGTTCGACATCGCCCGCCGGGTGGTCATGGCCGAGCAGCAGTACATCACCTACCGCGAGTTCCTCCCGGCGCTCGGCGTCACCCTGCCCGCGTACCGGGGCTACAACCCCCGGGCGAACGCGTCGATCTCGAACGAGTTCGCCACGGTGGGGTACCGCGCCCACAGCATGATCCACGGCGAGTTCGAGTCCGAGGTCGATGCCGACGAACTGACCCCGGCGGAGATCGCCGCCCTCGAGGCCGAAGGGGTGACGGTGGCCCCCGCCGGCGACGAGATCGAGCTGACCATCCCGCTGAACGTGGCGTTCGGCAACCCCGACCTGCTCGAGCAGGTCGGCGTCGAGGGCGTGCTCTCCGGCCTCGGCGGCGAGACCCAGTACGCGAACGACGAGCAGTTCGACAACCAGCTGCGCAGCGTGATGTTCCAGGTGCCTGGACCCGGCGTGACCGATCCGGCCACCCAGTGCAACGACCAGTCCGACCTCACCCAGTGCTTCGACGGTGTGGTCGACCTCGCCGCCATCGACATCGCCCGGGCGCGCGACCACGGCATCCCGAGCTACAACGACCTGCGGGCGGCCTACGGGCTCCCCCGGGTCACCTCCTTCACGCAGATCACCGGTGAGCCCACCGACCGGTTCCCGCGCGATCCCGAGATCGACCGCTCGAACCCGATCGACGACCCGGACATCCTCGACATCACCGAGCTGCGCGACGCGGCCGGCAACGTGTTGACGCCCGGCTCGGACGAGGCCGACGAGACCGCGGTGCGGGAGACCCGCCGGACCACCGTCGCCGCCCGCCTGCGGGCGATCTACGGCTCTGTCGACCGGGTCGACGCCTTCGTGGGGATGGTCGCCGAACGGCACCTGCGGGGCAGCGAATTCGGTGCGTTGCAGTCGGCGATGTGGTCCCGGCAGTTCACCGCACTGCGCGACGGCGACCGGTTCTTCTACGAGAACGATCCGGGGCTGCGCACGATCCGGGACCGGTACGGCATCGACTACCGCACGAGCCTCAGCCGGTTGATCACCCTCGACACCGACCTGGACCCGGGCGAGATCAGCGCCGACGTGTTCCGCACCGCTCCGTGACGGGCGCCTGACCGGCCCGACCCGGCCCGGGGTGCCCGGCGGCACCTGACACCGCCGATAGCCACCCGCCCGTCGCCACCGGCGACGGGCGGGTGCGCGTCCGGACCACCCACGGGCCCGGTGCCGACCGCCGGCACCCGCCCAGCGCCAGTCGCCGTGCAGTACGCCATGCAGTAGAGAGTGCGGCGTGAACGACGCGCGCGCAGGCCGACTGGCGAGGGCCACCCGTCGGGTCAAGGTGCGCGCCGACGACCACTTCCTCGGCGTCGTCGCGGCAGGGGTGGCCTTCTACGCGTTCCTCGCGTTCGTGCCCACCGTCCTGGTGGCCATCACGCTGTTCGGGGTGTTCGCCGACCCCTCCGAGATCGAACGCCGCCTGCAGGACGACACGGCCACCGCGGTGCCCGACGAAGTGCGCTCGCTCGTCCTGGCGCAGGTGCGCGCCGCCGCGCACGCGGGTGGCGCCAGCCACACGGTGACGGTGGTCGTGGGACTCGGGCTGGCGCTGTGGACGGCGTCGGCCGGGATGAACGGCCTCGTGCGGGGCATCGACATCGCCCACGGGCGACCACCTCGGCGCTTCGTCGAGCAGCGTGGCCTGTCGCTGGCGCTCACCCTCGCCGGCGTCGTCGTCCTCGTGCTGGTCAGCCTGCTCGCGGTGGCGCTGCCCCCGCTGTTGGGGGCGCCCCACGGTGCCGGGCGCTGGCTGCTCGACCTGATCCGCTGGCCCCTGCTGGCCTTGATCATGGCGGTCTCGCTGGCGGCGCTGTACCGCGTCGCCGGCGGGGGCCACGGCCGGCTGCACCTGCGGCCGGGACCCGCTGTGGGCACCCTGCTCTGGATCGCGGGCTCCGTGGGATTCGCGTTCTACACCGCGAACTTCGCCCGCTACGCCCACCGCTACGGCTCGCTGGCCGGCATCGTCGTGGTGCTCCTGTGGCTGTACCTGGGTGCCGCCGCGGTGTTGATCGGGGCCGAGGTCGACGCCGACCACGCCGAACGCGCCAAGCGCCACTGAGCGCTGCGAGTGTGCGCCGCCAGAATGTGCGCCCGCGGTCAGCTCACCTGGCCCGCTCCTGTTCGCTTCGCTCATCGTGCGTTCGGCCACGCAGGCGGCGTACCTCGGGCTCAGGTTCCCCGCTCCTGTTCGCTTCGCTCATCGTGCGTTCGGCCACGCAGGCGGCGGGCCGCTCGGGCCCCGCCCTCGCACCTCGGGCTCAGGCGCCGGGTGCCTCGTGGTCGAGCAGCCACGACTTGACGTCGAGCCCCCACCGGAAGCCGCCGAGGCCGCCACCGGTGCGCACCACCCGGTGGCAGGGCACGAACAGGGCCGCGGCGTTGCGGGCACACGCACTGGCGGCGGCCCGCACGGCATCGGGCCGGCCGGCCTTCGCCGCCAGTTCCGCGTAGGTGACGGGCGCACCGGCGGGCACCTGGCGCAGCACCGCCCACGCCTCCATGAGGAATGGCCCCGACGCCTGGCGGACGGCGACCGTGTCGACGGCGCCCAGGTCGCCGTCCACGTAGGCCGCCACGGCATCGGTGACCGACCCGAGGTCGTCGACGTGCTCGAGGGCGACGGGCCGCAGTGCCGGGGCGATCAGCGCCACCAGCACGTCGGCGTCGTCGGTCCATCCCGAGGCCAGCACGGTGCCGGATTCGGCCTCGGCGACGATCGTGAAGGGGCCGGCGGGTGTGGGGACGGTGGTGGTCTGCATCAGGGGTCCTTTCGAGTGGGTCGGGGGGCGGTGCTGCGGGAGGTCGTCGGGTGGGTCGCCGGCCGGGCCGCCGACCGCGGGGACGTCGTGGTCCGGGGCCGATCGGCGTCGAGGCTCGCCCAGAGGTGCTGCAGGGCGTAGGCCCGCCAGGGACGCCAGCGCTCCGCCAACGTCGCTGCCGCGGCGGGGTCGGCGGGCCGGCCGAGCCCGGCGAGCGCATGGCGGACACCGAGGTCGGAGGGCAGGAAGGCGTCGGGGTCGGCCAGGGCCCGCATGGCGATGTACGACGCGGTCCACGGACCGATGCCGGGGAGCGCGAGCAACCGGGCACCCACGTCGGCACGGTCGGCGCCCGGGTCGAGCACGAGCCCCTCGTCGACCGCGGTGGCCAGGCCGCGGAGCGCCCGCCGACGCGACTCGGGCATGCCGACGCTGGCCAGGTCGTCCCCGGCGATCATCGCGGGTGATGGGAACAGGTGGGTCAGCGTGCCCTCCGGCTCGTCGAGCGGTGTCCCGATGGCGGCGACGAGGCGCCCCGCGAGGGTGCGCGCCCCGGCCACGGAGACCTGCTGGCCGAGGACCGCCCGCACGGCGAGCTCGGCGCCGTCGACGGTGCCCGGCACCCGTCGACCCGGGGCGTCGGCGACAGACGGCGCCAGCAGGGGATCCCGGCCCAGGAGGTCGGAGACCGCCACCGGGTCGGCATCGAGGTCGAGCAGGCGACGGCACCGCTCCACCGCAGCGCCGAGGTCGCGCAGGTCGTCGAGCCGCAGGGTGGCGACCACGTGGCGCGGCTCGTCCCCGTCGGGCACGCGCAGCGCCACGGTCCCCGCGCCGCGAGGCAGCCGGAGCGTGCGACGGTAGGTGCCGTCGGCGGTCAGCGCCTCCACGCCGGGCACGGCCCGGGCCCCGAGGAAGGCGAGCAGCCCGGCGGCGTCGAGCGGCGCCCGGAACGGCAGTCGCACCGTGATGGTGCCGGGCGACGCCTCGTGGTGCACCCGGCGGCGGGCCCGGAGCTCGGTCGGGCTCTTGGCGAACACGGCCCTGATCGTGTCGTTGAACTGGCGGATGCTGGCGAACCCGGCCCCGAAGGCCACCTGTGACAGCGGCAGGTCGGTGGTCTCGATCAGCAGCCGGGCGGCGTTGGCCCGCTGGGCCCGGGCCAGGGCGATGGGGCCGGCGCCGAGCTCGGCCACGAGCTGACGGTGCAGGTGTCGCTCGCTGTAGTGCAGGCGCTGCGCCAGCCCGCCGACGCCCTCGCGGTCGACCACGCCGTCGGCGATGAGCCGCATGGCCCGGCCCACGAGGTCGGCGCGCACGTTCCACTCGGGCGAGCCGGGCGTGGCGTCCGGCCGGCAGCGCAGGCAGGCCCGGAAGCCGGCCGACTGCGCCGACGCCGCGGTGGCGTGGAACGTGACGTTGGTGGCCTTGGGGGTGACGGCCGGGCAGCTGGGCCGGCAGTAGATGCCGGTGGAGCGCACCGCCGTGTAGAACCACCCGTCGAACCGGGGGTCACGGCTCCTCACCGCTCGATAGCACTGCTCGAAGTCGTCGACCACTCCGGCATCGTCGCACGTGCCGGGCCCTCGCACTGGCGGAAATCGGACATGGAGCACCGAGCCGCGGCACGGTCGAAGGCCACGCGTTGCGGTCGGATCGTGCGCAGAACGTACTGAGAGCAGACGCGCAGAGTGAGATACCGCTTGAAGCGGCCATATCGACCACCTAAGGTGAGAACTTGAGGAAAAGGTGGGAAAAATGAACGCTCTCAGTAGTCAGTCGGCGGACTGGACCGACACCACGTGGTCGGAGGTGATGGAGGCCGAGGGGACGGTGATCGACCTGCGGCGACATTCGCCGGCCGGCGCCGTCGATCCAGACGTGGCCCGCATGGACGACGGGGTCCGGGTTTCGGTGGTGGTTCCGACGCTGAACGAGGCCGAGAACGTCGCCGAGGTGCTTCCGACGATCCCGTCATGGGTCGACGAAGTGATCCTGGTGGACGGTGGCTCGACCGACGGCACCGTCGCCGCCGCCCGAGCCGCGCTGCCGGGGATACGCGTCGTGACCGAACCGCGACCCGGCAAGGGGGTCGCCCTCCAGACCGGGTGGCGCGCCGCCACCGGCGACATCATCGTCACGATCGACGCCGACGGGTCGACGAACCCCGCGGAGATCCCCGCGTTCGTCGGCCTGCTCCTCTCCGGTGCCGACATGGCCAAAGGGTCCCGTTTCCTCCACGGGGGAGGCACCGACGACATGGGCCGACTGCGGCGGAGCGGCAACTGGGCCCTGACCCGACTCGTCCGCGTGCTCTACGGCGGTCACTACACCGACCTCTGCTACGGGTACAACGCCTTCTGGCGACACGCCATCCCCTACTTCGACGGCGACGCCGACGGGTTCGAGATCGAGACGTTCATGAACGTGCGAGCGCTGCGCGACGGCCTCAAGGTCATGGAGGTGCCGTCGTTCGAGCTCTCACGCATCCACGGTCAGAGCAACCTGCGGACCTTCGGCGACGGGTGGAGGGTCTTGCGCACGATCTTCCGCGAGCACCAGGCCGTCCGTGAGCGCGCTGCGTCACACGCGCTGTTGCCCTGGCTCGCCGCAACCGTCGCCGTGGCCGCGGTGATCACCGTGCTCAGCCTGACCGTGCGGGCGATCTGATGGCGTCGACCGCGGTCGTCATCTGCGCCCACACGAACGAGCGCCGAACCGAGACGGCTCGGGCCGTCGCATCGGTCGTCGCCCAGACCCACCCGCCGGACGAGATCGTGGTCGTCGTCGACCACAACGACGACCTGCTCGCCTGGGCCCGCGACCGGTTCCCGGGCGCCGAGGTGATCGCGAACACACACCGCCGTGGGGAATCCGGCGCCCGCAACTCGGGAGTCGCGGCCGTCAGCGCCGACATCGTGGCGTTCCTCGACGATGACGCGACCGCGGCGCCCGACTGGTTGGCCCATCTGCTGTCCTGGTACGAGAACCCCGATGTCCTCGGGGTCGGCGGGGCCGCCGACCCCGACTGGCGCTCGGGTCGGCCGGCCTGGTTCCCCGAGGAGTTCGACTGGGTCGTTGGGTGCAGCTACCGAGGGCTCCCCGAGGAGGCGGCGACGATTCGCAACCTGATGGGCTGCAGCATGTCGTTCCGCCGTGAGGTGATCGTCCGGGCCGGGGGCTTCTGGGAGGGGCTCGGTCGCACCGGTGGCGATGCCTTCGGCTGCTCGGAGACGGAGTTCTGCATACGGGCCCAGCGTGACCTCGGCGGCCGGTTCGTGTTCGAGCCGCGTGCCCGAATCGCACACCAGGTGCCGGCCGACCGCGGCACCTGGCGCTACTTCACCCAGCGCTGCCGGGCGGAGGGGCGCTCCAAGGCGATGGTCACCACCCGTACCAGCAGCAGTGCGGCGCTGGCGATCGAGCGACGCTACCTGCGCAGCACCCTGCCCCGGGGCATCGCTCGCGGCGTCCGAGAGGTCGGGCGCACGCCGGGTGCGGCCGGGCGCGTGGCCGCGATCCTCGTCGGCGCATCGCTGACCGCCGGGCACTACGCCGTCGGTCTCGCCAGCCAGCGGGAGGGGAGCTGATGGACGGCTTCGAACCGGCACGCGTCGCCGTGATCGACCTGGCCGATCCGCTGCCGCCGCTGCCGGCGGAGGGCCCCGACGGGCGTTGGCACCAACGGGTCGTCGCACTCGTGCGGGTGGCGGGCGACCCCGTCGGCGTCGCCGACATCCCCATCGGCACCGGCTTGGGGCCGGCGGGAGTGGCCGAGGCCCTCTGGGACGCCCTCGGCCCCGCGCTCCGCGCCCACCGGGACGAACCCGGGCTCCGGGCACTCCCGGTGTCGGGCTTCGGACGGCCGTCACAGCCGCGCGGCGCAGATCGCCGTGCCTCCGTGATCGTCGCCACCCGCGATCGACCGAACGAATTGGCCCGCTGCCTCACGTCCCTCCTCGCCCTCGACTACGGGGCCTTCGACATCGTCGTGGTGGACAACGCCCCGTCCGACGACCGCACACGCGATGTCGTCGCCCAGTTCGCCACGGGAGGAGCCGACCTCACGTATGTGCGGGAGCCGCGTCCGGGGCTGGCCCGGGCCCACAACGCCGCCCGAACCGCCGTCACCGGCGAGGTCGTTGCCATCACCGACGACGACGTGGTCGTCGACCGCGGGTGGCTCCGCCGCCTCGTCGAGGCGTTCTCGGTCGCCGACGACGTCGGCGCGGCCACCGGGATGATCTTCCCCGTCGAGCTCGAGACGGCGACGCAGCAGTGGACCGACGTGTACGCCGCCTACAACAAGGGCTACCAGCGTGAGGTGATCAGCCTCGCCGATCGCCGGAACACCCTTCTCCCGTGGGCCACCGGTACCGTCGGCTCCGGAGCCAACATGGCGTTCTCCGTCGCAGCCCTCGACGCCATCGGGTGGTTCGACGACGCACTGGGCGCGGGAACACCCGCTCGCGGCGGCGACGATCTGGCGGCCTTCCACGACGTGCTCCTCGCCGGGTACCGCATCGTGTACGAGCCCGCAGCCATCGTCCTGCACCGCCACCACCGCGACCCCGACGTCGCGCGCCGGCTCGCGTTCTCCTACGGCGTGGCCCTCAGCGCGCACCTCACCCGGTCGATGGTCGATCGCCCCTCCTCGCTCGTCGCGCTCGTACCCAGGCTGCCGGCCGGGTTCCGACACGGCCTGCACACCACCCGCACCCCGAGCGCCGTCGCGTCCCCAGGCCTGGCCGGTGCGGGTTGGCGCCAGCGGGCCGGCATGCTCGTCGGGCCATGGTCCTACGCGCGCAGCCGACGCTGGGCCCGCCTGACCGCCGGGGCCGCCGCATGAACCGCCTTGAGCCGGGTCCCACGATCGCGGGAATCGGCCCGATACCCATCCTGCTGTACCACGGGATCGCCGACGACGTCGACGGGCCCGCCGCACCCTGGGTCGTGGCACCTGCCGAGTTCGCGGAGCACCTCGACGCGATGTCGGCGGTGGGCTGCAGACCGGTCACGATCGGCCGACTGGTGGAGCTGATGACCTCCCCCCACGAGACCGTCGCACCCGGCACGATCGCGATCACCTTCGACGACGGCTTCGCCGACTTCGCCACCGGTGCCCTCCCGGCCCTCACCGCCCATGGCTGGCCGGCCACGCTCTACGTCACGACCGGAGCGGTGGGCGGGACGGCGACGTGGATGGGCGCCGGAGCGCCTCGACCCATGCTCGGGTGGCCCGATCTGGCGGCGCTCGCCGCGGAAGGGATCGAGATCGGCGCCCACACCGAGCATCACCCCCAACTCGACGTCGTGCCGGTCGCACGGGCCCGGACCGAGATCGAGCGGAGCCGGTCGTGCCTCGAGGACGGGCTCGGCCGGACGGTCGACACGTTCGCCTACCCCCACGGCTACCACGACCGCCGGGTGCGCCAGCTCGTGGTGGACGCCGGCTTCCGCTCCGCCTGCGGTGTGCGGCACGCCTTCAGCTCTCCCGCCGACGACCGCTTCGCGCTGAGTCGTGTCATGGTTCGGCGGGGCGACGACGCCGAGACCGTGGCCGGCTGGGCGGCCGGCATCGGCCTTCCCACCGCCACCGGCGGGTCGCCACGGCTGCGCTCCACGGCCTGGCGCCATGTCCGCCGGGCCCGCGCCCGGCTCGGGAGCGCCGCGTGACACTCCTCGACGCCGCTCCGGGGGGCGCCGCCCCGTCGCGCCCGAACGCTGCGGTCACCATCGACAGTGTCGTGTCACCGGCACCCCGTGAGGTGTGGTCGGCACTGGTGGGTGAGGACCCACGATCGATGGCCGACCACTCGCCGGAGTGGACCGACGCCATCGTCGCGAGCGCGCCCTACCGCGACGTCAGCCGGCTCTACCAGCTCTCCGACGGCCGACGCTTCGTCCTACCGCTGATCCGACGCACGGGCCCTGCTCGCGTGGCCGGGGTGTCGGCGTCCTTCCCCGAGGGTTGGGGGTTCGGAGGGCTCGTCGGGCCCCAGAAGGACGCCGATGCGGTGCGCCTGGTGCTCACCGACCTCGAGTCGCGTCGAGACGTGTTCACCCGGATCCGACCCGATCCGCTGGAAGCCCGACTGTGGGCCACCGGCGCGCCGTCCTCGGTGCTCACGACCACGAAGCGCGCCCACGTGCTCGACCTCACGGTGGGCGAGGAGGCGCTCCGTGCCAACATGCATTCGAGTGCCCGCGGAGCCCTGCGCAAGGCCGAGAAGGCCGGACTGCGGGTGGAGTGTGACGCGAACGGCGATCGGCTGGCGGACTACTACCGGCTCTACGAGCGGTCGCTCGAACGGTGGGCCGCCAGCAGCCACGAGCCGGTCTGGATGGCCCGGTGGCGAGGCCGTCGCCGTGACCCGCTGGCCAAGCTCCAGACCATCGCCCACTGCCTCGGCGACCGGTTCCGGCTCTACCTCGCGTACGTGGACGACGTGCCGGCCGCAGGCCAGATCGTCCTGTTCGGCAACACCGCCCACGACACGCGCGGTGCGATGGACCGAGACCTGGCGGCACCCACACGCGCCACCTTCCTGATCCAGTGGCAGGCGATCCTCGACGCGGCCCGCGCCGGCTGCCAGGTGTTGCACCTGGGCGAGAGCGGCACGTCCACCACCCTCGCTCGCTACAAGGAGCACTACGGCGCCCGCTCGGTGGACTACCTCGACTACCGCGTCGAGCGCCTCCCGATCACCCGCACCGACCGAGCGCTGCGCAGCGCGGTCAAGTCGATCGTCGGGTTCCGTGAGGACTAGGCGCTCCCGGAACCAGCCCCTGGGGCCTGAGACGTGAGTACCGGCCGCAGGCGCCGCCGGCGGCGCTTCACGCTCGCGGTGGCCGGCGCCCTCGTCGCCCTCGTGATGGCAGGCGGCCGGCTCCGTGCGACTCCGGGAATCGAGCCCACGATCACGAGTCGAACGCTCGACGGCACCGTCCGACCCGTTCCGGCCTCCTGGCACCTGGCGTTCAGCGACGGGTTCGACGGCCAACGGGTCGCCCCCGGGCGGTGGAACGACTGCCACTGGTGGGCCGTCGACGGCGGCTGCACGATCGCCACCAACAACGAGCTGGAGTGGTACCGGCCGGGCAACGTGAGCGTGTCCGCCGGGCGCCTCCGGCTCGAGGCCCGACCGGAGCACATCGAGGTCCCCGACGGGCGGCGGTTCGAGTACACGTCCGGCATGGTGACCACGGGCCCCGCGTACAGCGTCGAGGGCCGACCGGCCCGCTACACGTTCACCTATGGCTATGTCGAGGCCCGTCTGAAGATCCCCGCAGGTGCCGGGCTGTGGCCCGCGTTCTGGCTGCTGCCCGCCGACGAGGACTCCACACCGGAGATCGACGTCCTCGAGACCATCAATGACGACACGACAGCGGCCCGGTTCCACCTGCACTACCGCCAGGGCGCGGTCTATCGCTCACTGGGGCACACCTTCCGCGGGCCCGACCTGGCCGAGGGGTGGCACCGCTTCGCGGTGGAATGGCGACCCCACCGGATCACCTGGATCGTCGACGGCCGGGCCCGCTGGCAGGTGACGGGGGACCTGGTGCCCAGCGAGCCGATGTATCTGGTCCTGAACCTCGCCGTCGGTGGCGACTACCCCGGGCCGCCGGACGCGACGACCGTGTTCCCGGCCGCCGTGCGCGCTGACTGGATCCGGGTCTGGCAACCCCCCTGGAGCACCGACCCCTCGTCGAGTGCCGGTACCTGAACCAGTACACCGACACCTGAGCACCGGGCCCACGGCGGTGCCGCCGGTTCAGTAGGTCGAGACGGTTCAGTAGGTCGAGACGGTTCAGTAGGTCGAGACATCGTCGAACTGTGCGACGTCCGTCACGGGCGTGTTGGCGCCGGCGATGATGGCCAGGCGCACGGCGTTGAGTGGGAACGGGTTGGCGACCGACGCCAGGGCCTGCCAGGTTCCCGGCGCGGACGAGCCGGAGGCGTACTCCAGGTACAGCCGGCCCCCGGACTCCCGAAACCGGAGCCACTGCATCGTCGTCGACGAGTAGGCGGGCCAGCTCGGTGTCAGGTTCGAGGCGCCGCTGCCTTGGTTGACCCAGGCCGAGATCGCCCCGCCGGCCACGAAGAACTCGGCGTAGTGCGATGTGTCGACCTGGAGCCGGATCGATGTCTCGCCGAAGCTCGAGCCGCCCAGGCCGTTGTTCGCCGCCCGCCGGACGCGGAGCTGCACCGATCGTCCGGTCTGGTCGTGGGTCGCGGTCGTGGTCAGCGAGCCGTTCGTCCACGCCCCGGCGGCATGGGCGATCTCGAGCTGCCCATTGGCTGCGGCCACCGTCGAGCCGCTGCCGCCCACGTTCCACCGGGCCGGGTCGATCGTGCCGGTGGAGAAGCTGTCCACAGGACCGCTGCTCGTGGCCCCCGGCAGGACGTCGAGCAACTCCTCGATCTTCGACTCTGCGGCGAGATCGTTGGGGAGCCTCAGGTAGTACTGGTTGCCGGCCCCCGCGGTGAAGGTGTTGGCCCCGGTGCTGCTGACCACGTTCGTCCCGGGGCCGACGAGGCCGTACACCGGATCGGTGGGTCGCACGGCGTGGTAGACGGCCGTCAGGTCGTACGAGTCGATCCACTTGCGGGGCCCGACGTAGGCCTCGTAGGCGATGCGCACGGGAGAGTTGGCCGGGTGGACGGTGGAGATCGTCGCGCCGGTCTGGACCGCGTCACCGACCTCGTAGCCCGACCACACGATGCGGCCGGGCCAGCCGCCGGCGACCCGTTTCGCCGCGGCCGGGTCCCCGACCAGGTTGTTCTCGCCGGCCGAGGCCGGGAAGCCCCCACCCATGATCACGAGGTTGCGCACCTTCCGGGCGACCAGGTCGCGACCCGACAGGGGGCTGATGGCGTCGGCCGGTGAGTCGAGCAGATCGCGGAGGTTCTGCGTGTACCCGACCGACGCGATGACCACGCTCGTGTCGGGCTGGGCGACCAGCGCCCGGCGGTACATGCTCAGCGCGTCGCTGGGTGTCGGCGTGGACGAGGCCGCCCGCTGGGCGCACGGGCGGATCCAGTCGATGGTGTTCACCTCGCTCCCGTTGTTGGGCAGGTGGGTGCCGATCGGCACCGTCGGGTCGCCGTAGAACTGCGCGATCGCGGCAGCGCAACGCCAGGAGTTCGTCGCCACGGCCGGGCGGCTGGTCCGGGTGTCGAGGGCGATGCCGATCACATCGGCCTCGCCGCGGAGTTGGAGCCCGAACGCCACTGCCAACGCGCCGACGTCGTCGGCACTGCTGAACATGTCGGTGTCGATGATCAGCGGCGTCCGACCGCTCGAGGGGGGTCCCGCCGGCGTGCGGACGGTCAGGTCGGCACTCGCGGTGGACTGCCCCGCGGTGTTCGCGCTGACCGCTCGCACGTGGTAGGTCGTGTCGGGCGCCAGGCCCGAGACCATCACGCTGTGGCTGGTGACCGGCGTCGCGTCGGTCGACGTGCTCGACCCGTACGCCGTCGTGGTGCCGTACTCGACTCGCGAGTCGGCAGGCTGGTCCGTCGTCCACGTGACCACCGCCGACACTGACGTCACCCCGCCTGCGGCAAGGCCGCTGATGACCGGCGGCGTCGTCGTGGTGATCGTGGCCGGGCGTAGGGCGACGATGACGCCGATGCCGTACTCGATGCGGCCGTCCACCGTCGCCGCCTTGGCCCCGGTGGACCCGACCGACGCCTGCTCGCCGACGTCGATCGAGCCGGACCGACTGCCGTTCCCGATGTCGCCCAGCTCGGTGAGGCCGGACGGGGCCGACCAGCGCGGGCCGCCCGACCCGCGGTATCCGAAGTAGCCGGCCACGACCTTGTCTCCCGGAGCCGTCGTGGTCACCGACGGCGTGGGCACCGAGGTGCCCTTGCCGACCGTTCGTCCCGCGGACGCGTCGATCGGCTGGGTGGCATCGACACCGCCGAACGCGACCACGAACCCCACCCCGCCGACCGAGTAGCTCGAGGTGAAGGTGTAGGTGGTCTCGCCCGCCACGAACGTGTGTCGGTACACCGCCAGGGTGGCGGTCGCGCCCTGGTTGGTGCGCGAGACGAGGGTCCACCCGCTCGGGGCCGTGAGGACCGGCTGGCTCGATGCACCGGTCCTGCCGACACCGAGCGTGGCGAGGAGCAGGTCCCCGGCCTGAGCGGTCGGAGGCGGCTGGACCCTGAGCGCGGCCGTCGACTCGGACGCCCATGCCGTCTGGGTCGCCCCTCGGGACACGATGGTCGCCGCTGCGGCACTCGGCTCGGTCGACGCCACCAGGGCCGCGGGGATGCTGAGCACCGCCACGACGGCCGCCACCGTCCGGGGGATCGTGCTGCATCGGTTCGCCATACCGACGTGGATATCACGTGGAGTGGTCGTAGTCGAGCGCGAAGGGTGTTATTCATCGTCACCCTAAGTGGGAACTTGAGGAATTTCTCGTGTACTGTCCTGTCGATGCCCGAGTTTGGAGGGTCAACTCAGGTCGGTTTCGGACGATCTAGCTCACAGAGCGTGGTATTCCGGCAGCGCGGTAGACAGAACGGCGGGGGCCAGTTGGATTCGATCGACGTGACCCGGGGCGATGCGATCGCCGGCGGCGCCGGTCGGCCGAGCCTCCGCGACCGCCTGAACCTGCAGCGCGACTCGCCCCTCGTGCGATCGGGCGCGCATCTCATCACCAGCGCCGGTGTCACCTCGGTCCTGGGCCTCGCCTATTGGTCGCTCGCCGCCCGTCGCTACTCGCCGGCCGCGGTGGGCGCCACCGCGGGCCTGCTCGCGTCCATGGAGCTCATCGCGGCGGTGGCCAACCTCGGGCTGCGCACCGCGCTCATCCGCTTCGTCCCGAGCCTCGGTGACCGGGTGGGGCGGGTCGTCGCCGTGTCCTACGCCGTCACGGGGACCATCGCCCTGGTCGCGGCCGCGCTCTTCGTCGCGGTCCACGGCCGGTTCTTCCCCGAGCTCACCCTGCTGGACCAGTCCCCCGGCGCGGCGTTCTTCCTGGTGTCGACCGTTCTCTGGGTGCTGTTCATCCTCCAGGACAGCGTGCTGATCGGCCTGCGCCGCTCGTCGTGGCTCCCCGTCGAGAACGCACTGTTCGCGTCGGCCAAGCTGGCGCTGCTCGTCGCCCTCACCACCTCGATGCCGCAATGGGGCATCTACGTGTCGTGGTCCGCCCCGTTGCTGGTGGTTGTGGTCGCGGTCAACATCCCGATCTTCACCTGGTTGCGCCGAGGCGCGACGGGTTCGGGCGAGGAGGTCACGCTCCGCGATCTCGTCCGCTTCTCCGCCGGTGACTATGCGGCATCCACCGTGTGGCTGCTGACCATCGACGGTCTGCCCCTACTGGTGCTCGCGCTCGCCGGGGCACGGGCCAACGCCTGGTACAGCCTCGCGTGGACGGTTGCGTACACCCTCTACCTGATCCCCAGCGCCGTGGGCTCGGCCCTGGTCGCGGAGTCCGCCCACGACGCCCACCAGCTCGAGGCCAATACCCGTAGGGCGTTCACGATGTCGCTGGTGCTGGTCGTGCCCGCGGCACTGGTGGTCGCCCTCGGGGCGCCCGTGATCCTCTCGATCTTCGGCAGCCAGTACGCCGCCGACGCGAGCCCGCTGCTCCGCCTCATGGCGCTGTCGTCCATCCCCTATGTCGTGAGCATCCTCTACGTGAACGTGGAGCGGGCCCAGCGGCGCATCGCCGCGGTCGTACGCCTGTACGCGGTCGCGTGCACCGGCCTCCTGGTCGGTAGCGCCGTGATGGTGCCCGTGTTCGGGGTGACCGCCACCGGGGTGTCCTGGTTGGCCGTCCAGATGGCAGTCGCCGCGTGGGTGCTGGTCGTACCGATGCGCGACGTCTGGGTTCGGGCCCTGCCCACACCGATGATCCGCTGGATCGGCGCACCGGCGGGACGGCTCGCCGACCGCCGGTGCCGGCGGGAGGCCGCGGCGATCATCCCGGGCCTGCTGCGGGTGGCACGACCGGACACCACGTCGTGGTCGCTGCTCCACGTCACGACCGACGTGGCCATTGCACGACTGTCCCCCCCGACGGGACCCGAACTGGTGTTGAAGCTGCCGCGCACCCACGAGGCCGAGTTGAGCCGACGGCGTGAGATGGCCACGCTCGTCGCGCTCCGGGGCGACCCGCGCACGAAGCGGTGGGCGGTCGCAGCACCGGCGCTCGTCGATCACGGGACGGTCGGGCCACAGGCGTGGTCGGTCGAGACCATGCTCCACGGCCTCGCCGGTGGCCCCGCACTCGAGGGTGGTATGAGCCCCGACCGCCTGCTCGCCGGTGCCGGCGAGTTGCTCCTCGGCCTGCACCGAGCCACCGGTGAGCTGACGACGGTGGACGACCGGCTCCTGAGGATGTGGGTGGACGAGCCGGCTGCGCTGGTGGTCGCGGCCTGCCCCGATGCGGCACCCGGGCTTGCCGACCTCACCCGCACCCTGCACCGCGTGCTCGCCGGTCGAGCGGTGACGGTGGCACTCACCCACGGTGACGTGTCGCCCGCGAACCTCGTGGTCGAACGGTCGGGCCGGGTGGCCGGCCTGGTCGACTGGGAGATCGCCCGGTCCGAGCGCCTCCCCGAGCTCGACCTCGTCGGCCTCATCGCCGGCCTGCGAGCCCAGCTGCGCACCGAGGAGTTCGGCGAGGTGGTCCTCGCCCTCCTCCAGCGTCCCTGGAACGAGGACGAGATCGCGGTCCTCGACCGCGGCCCGAACAGCCACCTGCCCCGCCCTGCGCTCGTCCTGCTCGCCTGGCTGCACCACGTCGCCGCGAACCTGGGCAAGTCGGGCCAGTACGAAGCGAACCGGGTGTGGATCGCGCGCAACGTGCTCACCGTGGCCGACGCGCTCGCGATGCCCACGGAGGCGACCCCTGCACCCGTCCCGACCGGCGCTCCGGCACTCGGCGAGGAACTGGTCAACGCGCCGGCGCGCGGAACGGTCGACCGGCGCGTGCCGTCCGGACCGCAGGGCCCCACCGATCCGGACGACCCGTCGTCGCCGTCACGCGTACCGGCGTCGGCGACCTCGGCCCTGGCTCCCGATCGCCCGCGGGACCATCGCTGGCGTCGCCACACCGCTCTCGCCGCGTGGGCGGTGCCACCGGTCGCCGTCCTCATGTGGTTCGCGGGTGTCGCGGGCGTCGACCCGAGGTCGCTCACCGACACCGGCCTGGTGTCGGGCATACGCCCGGTGGGCTATCTGGCCGTCGCCACCCTCGCGCTCGGCTTCGCGCTCGCACTGGCCCGCCGGCCCTTCCCCGAAGGTCTCGTGGCCACCCATGTCGGGGCGCTCGCCGTCGTGCTGTTCGCGACGCCGGCGGTGATCTACCCGACCGTCCGATATTCATGGGCATGGAAGCACATGGGGATCGTCGACTTCATCGGCCGTCACGGCGCGGTCGATCCGGGGATCGAGGTCTTGCCGATCTACCACAACTGGCCCGGGTTCTTCGCAGGGAGCCACCTGCTGCAGACGTGGATGGGCGCCGACGACGTCACCGTCGTCGCTCGGTGGGCACCCCTGGTCGTCACCTTGGCCACGGTGGGCGGGGTGTGCCTCCTCGCCGGCACGTTCACCACCGACCGTCGGGTGGTCTGGCTGACGGCGTGGATCTTCCTCCTCGGCGACTGGGTGGGCCAGGAGTACTTCTCACCCCAGGCGCTGTCCTACCTGCTCTATCTGGTGGCGGTGTCGCTGGCGGTGCGGGTGTCCCGGGCCAGGGGCACCCGGGCGCCGAGAAGCGGATCCCCCGACCTGACCGTCCTGGTGGTGATCCTGCTCACCATCGCCATCGCGACCAGCCATCAGATCACGCCGGCGATGCTCTGTGTCGCGCTGATCGCCCTGACCGTGAGCCGCCGCGCCCATCTGTTGGTCGTGTCCCTCGTCGCGGTGGTGGTCACCGTGACCTGGGCCCTCTGGGGCGCTGCCGACTTCGTCGTGG
This sequence comes from Acidimicrobiales bacterium, assembly GCA_044221555.1. Taxonomy (GTDB): domain Bacteria; phylum Actinomycetota; class Acidimicrobiia; order Acidimicrobiales; family DATDAH01; genus JAEUJM01. Next base: position 21,169 of record JBGAOY010000012.1, on the reverse strand, counting down.
CCAACGTGAAGATGGTGCTCGAGGGATTCGGGTCCCCGATGGCCAACGCCGAGGGCAGCCTGGTCGACGCCGGCAAGGTGAGCGGCGGTCAGGCCCTCGTCGCACTCGCGGGGCGGGGCGTGGTCGCGGTCATCGCGTTGCTCGCCGCGGTCGGCATGGCGCGAGCGTGGCGTCGCGACCGTGAGGCCACCATGACGATGGCCGTCCTCGGTGCTGCACCGCTGGTGATCCTGGCCACCAACGAATTCGGTGGTGAGATCCTCTTCCGCGTCTACTTGTTCGCTCTGCCGGTGGCGGCGTGGTTCGGCGCCCAGGCCATCCTCGACATCCCCCGCATGAGAGGCCGTCTCGCCGCTGTCGCACCGCTCGTGGTGAGCCTCGTGCTGTTGCCGGGGTTCCTGCTCGCCCACTTCGGCAAGGACGGCCACTACGTCTTCACCCACCAGGAGCTCGCCGCCGCCGAGTGGCTCGACGACCATGCGCCGCCAGGGTCACTGCTCATCCAAGGCTCTTCGAACTACCCGGTCCAGTTCCGCAACTACGAGTACTTCAGGTATGTCCCGCTCGACACCGAGACCCTCGCCAGCCGAGAGGGCATCGCCCGCCACCCGGTGGGCACCATGGTCCGGTGGATGTCCGATCCCGACGACACGGACGCGTACCTGCTCATCACCCGCAGCCAGGAGCGTGAGGCCGAGGCGATGGGCTACCGACCCGACCACTTCCTCGAGGACATGGAAGACCGGCTCATGGCCTCGGGTCGGTTCGACGTGGCCTACCGCAACCGCGACGCCGTCGTGCTCACGCTCGCGGGGCGCGACTCGTGACCCGGGCGCGCGTCCTACTGGCCCTGACGGGCCTGGCCGTGGCGGTCACCATCCCCTTCACGCCGGCGCCGCTCCGCGCGGCGGTGGCGGTGGCGTTCTTCCTGGTGGCCCCGGGCCTGGCATGGGCGCCCCGGCTCCCCGTGCACGGCCCGGTCGAGCTGGTCACGGTCGCCGTGGCCCTCAGCCTCGCCCTCGACGCGGTGGTGGCGGAGGTGCTGTTGCTGTTCGGCGCATCGGGACTGCTCCCTGCCGTGCTGATCCTGGCTGGGGTGACCGTGAGCGGCGTGCTGCTCGAGCCCGCGCCGGCCGGCACGCCATGATCACGGGCGCCCTCTTCGTCGTGCTGCTGGCCGCCCGCGAGGCGGTACGCCTCACCCGCCGTGACGCGCCCGCGCTTCGGGTGCTCGATCGCATGCTGGTCCCGGTCACCTTCGGGTTCGCCGTCGTGGTCCTCCTCCGCGTCGCTGAATTGGTGGCCCGCGGTGCGTGACCGGGTTGACCGCCGCTACGCCCTCGTGGTCGGCCTGCTGCTCACCGTCTGGGCCATGGTCAACGACGTCGCGCTCTCACCTCCACACCTCGGGGGCGCCGACCGCGCGACGGTGAGCGACGTGAGGGTCACGCCGGCGCCACCGACAGCCGCGCCGTCAGCCCGCTCCGGCGCAGCGTCACCTTCCGTCCCTTCGTCCGGCTGATCTCCCACCCCGCGTCGAGCAGGGCCCTCACCAGACCCGCGAGCAGATCCTCCGCGGAGTCGACCGCCACCTCGATGACCACGGCCCGGTCGTCGAGCAGCGGAGGCGCGATCCGCACGATCCCGGGCGGCGGGTGGCTCCACCGAGGGTCGTGATCGTCGATGGCGTCGAGGCCGGTGTCACGCAGTGCCCGCTGCAGGGCACGGTCGAGCGCCTCCTCATGGAAGCCGCGTGCGCGAATGGTGACCGCCGGCGCGTCGGCGAGCGGTGCGACGGCCAGCCGTGCCATCCACCAGCGCCGCACCACCACGACCACGGCCACGGCAAGCAGCAGGTTGGCGACGATCCACACGACCACCGTGGACCCATCGGCGGATGCGCGCCAGATGCGAGCCTTCTCAGCCGCCGGCGCGGCACACGGCCGCCGCCGTCGTCGCCACCGCGGCCAGCCGAGGTCCGATGGCCGCGGGCCCCGCCGCCCGCAGCGAGAGGGTGGCGAGCACGAACCGGGCCGCGGGGCTCAGGTCGAGCGCACAGGTCGGGCACCCACCGGGCTCGTGGCCGACCGAGCCGGCCACCGCCTCGGCAAGACCCGCCTGGTAGGCGTGCCGGGCCACGACGACCTCCCGCGCGGCATCACGGGCCAAGGCCCGGGCGTGCCGGGGAACCACGGCCCGCTCGGCCAGAGCGAGCATCCCCAGATCAGCCGGGCCATCGCCGACCGCCAGCGCCAGTGGGACGCCCCTCGGTTCGCCGACTCGCGGGACGACCGGCGAGATGTCCGAGCTCAGCGCCGCACGCAGCCCACTCGCCTTCGTGCAGGCGACGGGCGTGAGGTCGGTCTGGTCCTCGCCCGGCACGACGGTGAGCGCATCTGGTTCTGAGAGGGCCCGACGTACGCGCCGGAGGTCGGCATCGGTCAATCCGGTGCGCCCGCCCGCCGACTCGCGGTAGGCCCGCACGATGTGGACGTAGTCCGGGTCGATCCGGACGCCGTCGATCGCCGCCACGGCCTCGCGGACCGAGGCCATGGTCACCCGGTCCCGCTCGTCGCGCAGGTCCGTCACGACGCCGGAAGCGCCGTCCACGAGCGCAGCCCCGTACTCGGCCACGCCCACCGGCAGGTTCCAGGCGGCAAGGCGAGCCGCCACATCCGGCGCCGAGCGGCCCGTCGCCAGCACCACCCGGTGGCCGTGCGCGAGCAGGGCCCGCAGGGCCAGGATGCCGTCGAGGCCCGGCGCGCCGGTCCCGAGGACGTAGGTCTCCAGCACGCCGTCGACGTCGAGGGCGGCGACCGGCGCCTGCGGTCCGGGCTCGGGCAGCCCCGAGAGCGCCACCTCACCCAGGTAGTCCTGCAGCGCCCGTCGGGCCGCGTCGCGCGTGGCGGCCGACGACGCGCCGTGACGCCGGCGGTCCCATCCGTGCACCAACCGGAGGAGCAGCCACCGCTCGGGCTCGATGTGCCGGCCGACCACGTCCTCCCACCCGCGGCGCACGGCGGAGCCGATCGGCGAGTCGGCCACCGCCGCCACGTCGAACGCGGGATCATAGGAGGCAAGGTCACGGTGGCTGAACGCTCCCTCCGAGGCCGCCAGCTTCACCACCGGTGCCCGCTCGGATGACAGGAGGAACGCGTCGAGGTCCATGCGACCGTCGATGATCGACGGTGCGGGCACCGCGAGGATCCTGCGCACCGCCGGGCCCACCACACGGGGCCGCAAGGCCGTTCCCGCCGGTCCGAGGGCGTCGCTCAGCACCTCGGCCGCCACCTCCCAGACCGACTGGCGGCCCTCCAAGGCGAGGGTACGGTCGACCTCCACCGGCAACGCCCGGTGGCGGGCCACGAGGTAGCCCGTGAGGGAGGACGGGTCGACCGGGACCAGGTGAGCGCCTGGGGCCACCTCGTCCGGGAGCCACTGGTAGTGGCATCCGTCGACCAACGCGAGGGATTCCGGCACGAAGCCGTGGAGGCGACGGGCCACGGCCAGCGCGTGCCCGCCGAACAGGCCCGGCCCGACCGACTCGACGAGCAGGGTGCGACGCTGCTCCCGCCCGTCCTCGTGACGGAGCACGACCCGATAGGCACCCCGCCCGTGTCGGCGCCGCGCCGTCGCCGCGACCTCGGGGTGCGGAGGCCCCGGCCAGTCGATCGCCTCCACCTCGGCCACCGTCGGGCCGGGGCCGAGGAGACACTGGAGCGTCGCGTGCACCGCACTGGCCGAGAACCGGCCGGCCAGATGCCAGCGCTCGCCAGGCAGCACCACCACCGGTCGCCCCTCGAGGGCGGGCGGCACACTGGCGTGGGGATCGTCGACCCCGATCGCGATGAGCACCTGCGACGGCGCGATCCCGCAGGCGATCACGAGATCGGCACTGTCCGCCAGGGCACCGCCCGACACCGGAGGGTCGTCGACCACGACGGCCAGGCCGCGGTCCCCGAGACGCTTGACCGCCGCGCGCTGCCCGCGGTCGAGGTGGTCGGTCGGTCGCAGGGCGGACGCCTCCGTGGCGTACCCCTCGGCCCGGAGCGCCGCGGCGAGGAGCGGAGCGAGGTAGGAGCCGGACGTGCGAACGCCGAAGACCGTGACCGACCGGGAGCGGTCGGGTTGGCGCTGGGCGATGTCGTGGGCGAGGGCGACCATGTCGACCGGGTGCTGGTCGAAACCGCGGAAACACGAGGGGACGGTCAGCACGCCGTCCAGCTCCTCTGACCAGGTCCCCCCCAGGACCGCCGCCACCGCCGGTCCGAGCCCATCGGACGCTTCGTCTTGCCCGAGCACCACCTCGGCCACGCGCACCGTGATCCCCACGATCTGATCGCGCCGGTCGACGAGCTCACGGTGCCGCCGACCGGTCTCGTCGAGGCGACCCCGGACCGCGCTCATCCCCTGGGTGGCGACGGCGACCGCCCGGCCCGGTCGTCCATGGCCCCGCTCGAGGTGCTCGGTCAGCCGCTTCGTCCACGTACGGCTCCGGTGGAGACCGTCATCGAGCACCTGGGTGATCGCCGCGAGCAGGAAGAGCGTGTCCAGCCACTCGGCTCGGTCGGCCTGCAGGCGAGCCAGTGGAACGAGTGTGCGCACATCGAGGAGCAGGTCATCGAGGAGGAGGCCACCACGCTCGACATCGTCGGGCATCCGATCGGCACGCTCGAGGTCACCGGTCAGGACGTCGTGAGGCCGCACCAGAAGCCTTCGGCAGTCCGGCCCGCCTGATGAAGCAGCGTGGCGGGAACGACATCGCCGGGCTCAGCGCAGATCGCGGCGGTCGAACGCCCAGACGCCGATCGCCAAGAGCACCGCCGACGTGAGCAACGGGGGCACGGTGCTGAACAGGGTGAAGCCGTTCACCAGCGGCTCGCTGCCCACGTACCAGTGCCACGGTGACACCACTCGCAGCGTCCCGAGCAGGTCGATCAGGTCACCGAAGCCGTTGAGGAGGAACGCCGCCGCGGCGGCGGCGCTGGCCACCGCGATGGCCTCCGCCTTGCGACCCGTCGCCGCGCCCACCGCGAACGCGAGCGACGCGAACACGAGCGCCAGCAGCAACCCTTCCACGCAGGCGGCGAGCAGGTTGGGGTACGAGATGCCCTCGTCGAGCCCCACGAGCGGGTCGGTGATGACGAGCGAGGCCGTCCCGATCACCGCCATCACCAGCAGCAGCGTGACGAGGGCGCCGATCCGCCCGGCCGCCACCTCGCGCCGCCGCACCGGCAGCGTGAGCAGGTACTCGAGGGTGCCGGCCTGCTCGGCGCCCGCGATCGCGTTGGCCGCCAGTCCCACGCCGAAGATGAGCAGCAACAGGGGGAACCACATCGCGAACACCTGGCCCTGCAGGTAGCCGATGGGCGAGGTGATGGAGGTGTTCTCGGTGATGCCGGACAACACCCGCAGGCTCTCGGGCATCTGCTCCATCATCCGGTCGAAGTCGTCCTGGCCCTTCACGCTCGGGTAGAAGACCAGGTTGATCTCGATGAACACCACGAACGCCACGCTCCACCAGAGCAGCGAGCGGCGGCGATCGACCAGCAGGCGGCGGGCGACCGTGACCGCGCGGTGCGCGCTCATGGCGCATCCCCCTCGTCACCGGCCGGGACACCACCCGCGGGGCGAGCGCCCCCGCCGTTGCCAGGACGATAGATGTCGAGGAACACCGCTTCGAGGTCGGGCTGGCGGCTCGTGAGGCGCTCGGCCCGGAGCTCGGCGGCACGGGCCAAAGCGGGGTGCACCGGGCCTTCGACCGACAGCAGCACGACCTTCCCGGTGACCGCGGCGTCGACGACACCGGGCACGCCGGCGAAGGCGCCGGCCGGTGGCGTGTCCGGCAGCTCGATCTCGAGGTGCTGCAGGCGCTGGCGGAGCAGGTCTGCCACCGTCTTGACCGCGATGAGGCGGCCGTCGCGTATCAGGCCCACCCGGTCGGCCATCTCCTGCACCTCGGGCAGGAGGTGCGAGCTGAGGAAGATCGTGGCACCGTCGGCGTTCCGCTCGCGGACGAGGTCGTGGAACTCCTCCTGCATGATCGGGTCGAGACCGCTGGTGGGCTCGTCCAGCACGAGGAGCTCGGGGTGGTGGGCGAAGGCGGCCACGATGCCGACCTTGCGCCGGTTGCCCGTGCTGAGCTCGTCGATGCGGCGGCCGGGGTCGAGCGCGAACCGCTCGCAGAGCCGGTCGACGGCGTGCGCGGGCAGGCCGCCCCGCAGGTCGGCGAGGTACCGGAACAGCTCGTGACCGGTCAGCCGGGCGTCGAAGTGCAGGTCGGCGGGCAGCACGCCGATGCGTCGGCGCACCTCGGGATCGGCCGCGGTGCCACCCAACACGGTGGCCGACCCCGCGGTGGGCCGGATGGCGTCGAGCAGCAGGCGGGTGGTGGTGGTCTTGCCGGCCCCGTTCGGCCCGAGGAACCCGAACACCTCACCGGCCTCCACGCTCAGGTCGAGATCGACCACCGCCTCGATGACCCCGAACCGCTTCGTGAGCCGCCGCGTCTCGACCACGGCCGTGGCCGTTGGGGTCACGTCGGCGCTCCTGGGACTCGGCGCGGAGACAGCGGGCCGGGAGGTGGCACTGCGATCAGCCCATGGTCTCGGCTCTGGCCATCAACTCGGCCCGGTCGTCGGGATGGGCGATGCCGGCGAGCGCCAGCGCCCGCTCCCGGACGGTCCGACCTCGGAGCGACGCCGCGCCGTACTCGGTGACCACCACGTCGAGCTGGTGACGGGGCGTGGTGACCACGGTGCCCTCGGGCAGGAAGCTCATGATGCGCGACACCTGGCCGCCGTCGACGTTGGCCCGTGACGGGAGGCAGATGAGGCCCCGGTCCTCGAGCTCCAGGCCCGACACCGACACGAAGTCCTCGTGACCCCCGATGCCCGAGAACTGCCGGGGACCGATGGTGTCGGCCACCACCTGGCCCCACAGGTCGATCATGAGGGCGCCGTTGATGGTGACCATCTTGCGGTTCCGGGCCACCACCTCGGGCGAGTTCACGATCTCGGCGGGCAGGAAGCGCACCTCGTCGTTGCCGTCGAGCCACTCGTAGAGGTCGGTCGTGCCCGCCGCGAACGTGGAGACCGACATGCCGTCGTACTGGCCCTTGTGGGCGTTCGACACCTTGCCGGCCTTGTGCAGCTCCATCAGGCCGGTGGTGAACATCTCGGAGTGCACGCCGTAGTCACCCCCGGCGTCCTCGGCCAGCAGGCGGGCGATGGTCGACGGGATACCGCCGATGCCGGTCTGCAGCGTGCACCCGTCGGTGATGAAGGGACGCACGTGCTGGGCGATCTGCTCGTCGATCTGGGTGGGCACCGCGTCGGGGAGCACGAACATGGGCCGGTCGCCCTCGACCAGCATGTCGACCTCGTCCACGTGCAGCCGGTGGGGATGATCCGGCTCGATGCCGAACGTGTGCGGCGCATCGGCCACCACCTCGGCGATCACGACGCGCTCGGGGTCGGCCGCGGCCCGCTTGAGCTCGCTGATCGTCGCGCCGGCATGCACCGACAGGCTGAGCCAGCCGTCCTCGTCGGGGCTGGCGACCGCCGTGGCCATCACCCGTGGCTTGATGCGCTCGAGGATGGGCGTGAAGCGCCGGAAGTCGGACGGCACGAACTGGATGTCGGCCCCCGAGTCGAGCAGGAACCGCTCGGCGGGGCCGTAGAACCCGCTGAGCAGGTGGACCCCGGGCCGGGTGAACAACTCGTACAGGTCGACCAGGAGCGCACCGAAGACCACCAGGTCGTCGAAGCGCTCCCGCTTGCCCAGCGCGTGCAGCAGGCCCATGGGCTGGCCGGGGCCGAGCGGGACACCGAGGCGGTCGGTGGAGCGGATGAGCTCGGCCGCTTCGTCAGGGGTGTGGAGGGTGAACGCCATGCGGCTCAGTCTGACGCAGCCACCGCCGCACGCCAGAGTCGGAGGTCCCTGGACCGTACGCCGGCCTCGGTCCGACGCGGGTGGCGGTGAAGGCGGCCCCCTGAACAGCCGATGCCCACGGGGCCATGTCTTCTCTCACCAGTGCCCACCGGTCCCCCCGCTGCGCGACCCGTCGGCGCCGAACGACGCAGGGCCACCGCTTCGGCCTCGCGCTCGTGGTGGTCGTCGTGTCGGCCGCCGCCACGCTCGGGGCGACCGCCCCGGCGCCGGCCATCCCGACAGAGGCGTCAGTGACGAACGACGTGGCCCACGTCCGGCGGGCCCCATCGGCGGCGGCGACCGTGCTGTGGGTCGATCCGGTGCGGGGCCGTGACCGCGACACCGGCGCCGACCGGCGCCACGCGCTGCGCACGCTCGGCGAGGCCTGGGGGCGCGTGCCCGAGGCGCCGGCGGCGGGCGGCGGTGTGCGCATCCGCATCACCCCCGGGGTCGTGCCCTACGGGTCGGTGCGCAACGGGTGGCTGGAAGGCCACCACGGCTCGGCCGCGGCACCGGTCAGCATCGAGGCTGCGGACGGCGCCGGCACCGTCACCATCGACGGCGGCTTGAACATCTTCGACGTGGCCCACCTGTCGTTCGTGGGCATCCGCTTCGTGGCCGGCGGCGGGCACCCCGCCGCCAGTGACGTGGCGCTACACGTCGAGCGGGCGGACCACCTCACGCTGCGACGGGTGTGGGTCACCGCGGGCCACGACCTGCACGAGGGCCTGAAGGTCAACCAGTCACAGCACGTGTACGTGGAGGACAGCACCATCGCCGGCTCGTACGAGAACCCGGTCGACTTCGTGGCGGTGCAGTACGGGCACGTGCTGCGCTCGAACATCCACCACGGTGACGACTGGTGCATGTACGCCAAGGGCGGGTCGGCCCACCTGGTGATCGCGGGCAACCGCTTCCACCACTGCGGCACGGGCGGATTCTCGGCGGGCCAAGGGACGGGCTTCGAGTTCATGACCGCGCCGTGGCTGCACTACGAGGCCTACGGCATCGAGTTCGTGGACAACGTGGTGCACGACACCGACGGCGCGGGCATGGGCGTGAACGGCGGCTTCGACGTGCTGCTGGCCCACAACACGCTCTACCGGGTGGGCGCCCGCTCGCACGTGATCGAGGTGGTGCACGGCGGCCGCGGCTGCGACGGCGACACCGACACGTGTCGTGCCCACCGCGACCTCGGGGGGTGGGGGCCGGCATCGGGCGACATCGGCCAGGTGATCCCGAACCGCCACGTGTACGTGCTGAACAACGTGGTCGAGAATCCGGCGCCGTTCCGCAGCGCGTGGCAGCAGTTCGACCTGCGGGGCCCGGTGCACCCCCCAGCCGGCGCCAACGTGCCCGACCCGTCACGCGGCGACGACGACCTGCGCATCGCCGGCAACGTGATCTGGAACGGCCCGCGCACCCACCCCTTGGGCATCGAGGGCTCGACCGCCTGCACCGATGCCAACCCCACGTGCAACGCCGCCCAGCTACGTCGCGACAACCGCATCAACACGGTGGAGCCCCGTCTCGTCCACCCCGGCGCCGCGCCGCGCGACTTCCGCCTCGTGGGCGGGGCCGTGGCCGGCGCCACCCTCGCCCCGGTACCGCCCGCCGTGTGGTCGGACGCCCCCTCGCGCCCCGACCTGCGCGGCTCGGGACGGCCGTGGAGCGATGCGGTGTTGCTCACCCGCGGGGGTGTGCCGCGAACCGCGTCGAGCCCCCCTGGGGCGTACTGAGCCGCCCGTTCGCCCGGCGGCCTAGCGTCGCTCGTAGCCGAGCCGGAAGCTGCGCACTGCCCGCGCGAACATGTTGGGCTCGACGTCGGGCTCGGACACGGGCGTCAGCGCGGTGATGCGCTTCGGCAGCTCCTCGAACAGGATGCGCAACGTCTGGCGGGCGAAGTTGGCGCCGAGGCAGAAGTGGGTTCCGTACCCGAACGCCACGTGGTGGTTGGGGTCACGGGTGACGTCGAAGCGGAAGGGCTCGTCGAACACCGCCTCGTCGCGGTTGGCCGAGGGGTACAGCAGGATCACGCGGTCACCCGCGGCGACGGCCTGTCCGCCCACCTCGGTGTCGCTCGCCGCGTTGCGGAAGAAGTTGTTGAGCGGCGTGACCCACCGGATGACCTCCTCCACCGCGGTCGGGACGACGGACGGGTCCGACGCCAGCAGCTCCCACTGGTCGGGGTGGTCGCAGAAGGCCCGCAACCCATGGGCGATCGTGGTGCGGGTGGTCTCGGAGCCGCCGGAGATGAACAGGCCGGTCTCGTGGAACACCGAGATGCGGTCGAGCGGCTCACCGTCGATCTCGTCGTTGGCCCAGGTGGAGAGCAGGTCGCCCATGGGGCAACCCGTGCGGGCGGCCAGCAGGTCGTCGAGCTGCGAGTTGAACTCCAGGCACGCGGTGAACACGCCCATGGCGACGTCGTTGTCGCGCTCGGCGGTGTCGAGCCGCATGAGGCGCTCGGACCAGCTCTTCAGGTCACGCCACTGTGATTCGTCGAAGCCGAGCAGCCGGGCGGTGAGGCGGGCGGGCAGTTGGGCGGCGAGATCGTCGACGACGTCGAGCACACCGTCACCCCGCTCGAGGGCGCGGTCGAGCAGCTCGGTCACGAGGGCGCGGATCTCGTCGGCCCGGGTGCGCACGGCCGCGGGGGTGAAGTCCCGCGACACCAGCCGGCGCTGCTGCTGATGGCGGGGGTCGTCGAGGGCGATCATGTTCGACTCCTCCGGCGACAGCAGGGCCCGGTACCCGGGTCCGCTGAGGAACACGTCCGACCGGCGCTCCACGTCGAGCACGTCGGCGTGACGCGTGATGCCCCAGAGCCCGTTGGCCTCGTCGCGGTACACCGGCTCGTTGGCCCGCATCCAGGTGTAGGCGTCGTGCGGGTTCGGTCGGTAGAACTCGGGATCGAGCAGGTCGAACGCCGGCCGGGTCGCGGTTGCGGTGGGGGTGATCGTCACCCTGCCATTGAACACCGACCTGCGGGGTGCGCTCGACCGGCTCGGGTCGGGGTCAGCGGGCGGCCAGGGCGTCGACGGTGCGGGACAGGCAGTCCAGGTCGACGGTGCCGGGCACCAGGATCAGCTCGTCGCAGCCCGCGGCCTCGGCCTCCGCGAGCAGCACGTGGAGCGCATCGACGGACCACACCCGGGTCTCCGCGGCCATGGCCTCGGCGAAGTCGCGCCCGAACACACCCAGGTAACGGGCGGTGAACGCCCGCAGGCCGTCGCGTGCCGCCTGGTCGTCGTCGCCCAGCAGGTAGAAGCAACCGTTCACCTTGCGGGGGGCCTCGGTGCGTCCCGCGTCCTGCCAGGCCTGCTCGGCGAGCCGGAACGTGCCCGCCATCTCGTCGGCCACGCCCGCCACGCTGAACCCGGTCACGCCGTCGGCCCAGCGCGCGGCCCGGGCCATGCTCTTCGGTCCCAGCGAGCCGGCGAGGATCGGCGGCCCGCCGGCCTGCACCGGGGCCGGGCCGATCGGGTCGGCGCCCTCGAACGGGGGCTCACCCGCCCAGAGTCGGCGCAACTCGGCCACCTGCTCGTCGAGGCGGGCGTGACGGTGGGTGTAGGACGCCCCGAGGCTGCGGTAGTCGTGCCCGCGGCCACCCACGCCGACGCCGAGCGTGAAGCGACCCGAGGAGAGCACGTCGAGAGTGGCCACCTGCTTGGCGACGAGCGCCGCCGCGTGCAGTGGCAGCACCACCACATTGGCCATCACCCGCACCCGCTCGGTGACCGCGGCCGACGCTGCCAACGACGACACCCAGTCAGGGTTGTCGAACGAGATGCGCTCGCCGGTGGAGATGCTGGAGAACGGCCCGGCGTCGACCGCCCGCGCCCAGTCGACCGTGGTGGTCGGCCCGTAGCCCGGGGCCATCGTGGGCAACGAGATCCCGATCTCCATGCCGCGAACCTATTGCTCGCGGAGGGCGTGCGAGGCGTCGGCGGGGTCGACGTGGGGGTCGCCGTCCACGTCGACCAGCACCCGGTGCAGCGGGCCGGTGAAGCGGAACGGCGCCCGGTAGTCGGCGCACACCGGCACCCCCCAGTGCTCGCCGCAGTGCAGTCCGTCGCCGGTGATGGCGAAGCGAATGGGGGTGAACCGGTCCACGTCGACCGCCCCCACCGCCACGTCGTCGCACAGCAGGGTCACCACGCCGGCGTGCTCGGCGGTCTTGGTGAACCGGAACCCCAGCGTGCGCGCCCCGGGGTCGAGCGGCCGCTCGGATCGGCCGGCGTAGAGGTGCAGGCCGACGTAGTTGTGGGCGTAGTGCAGGTGCCCGTCACGCACGAACAGCACCCAGCCCCCCAGCACCGAGCCCTGGACCAGCAGCACGCCCTCGGCGTCCCCCAGTGGGCCGGACAGCTCGGCGGTGACGGCGTGGTCGCGGTTGCGCACGTTCACCGCGGCCGACTCGGGCACGGGCCCGCCGCCCGGCCGGTACTCGTAGCGCGGCCGGGCAGGGTGGTACGGGCGCTCGTCGTTGAAGATCGCGTCGAACGGGTTGGCATCGAGCGGCAGCACCTGGTTGCGCTCGGCCTCGGCCCACCAGCGGTCGATCATCGCCGCCAGCCGCTCGGGCTCGTCCTCGGCCAGGTCGTGGCACTCCGACGGGTCCACGGCCACGTGGTACAGCTCCCAGGTGTCCTCGTCGAAGGGCAGGGTCGCGTCCGCGATCGGGTGGTAGGTGACCGCCTTCCAGCCCCGCTCGTAGATCGCCCGGCAGCCGAGCATCTCGTAGTACTGGACCGTGTGGCGCTCGTCCGCGTCGGGGGCGTCGAAGGCGTAGGCGAAGCTGGTGCCGTCGACGGGACGCTGCTCGACGCCGTCGATGACCGTCGGCGGCTCGACCCCGATGGCCTCGAGGATCGTGGGCAGCAGGTCGATGGCGTGGGTGTACTGGCGCCGGATCCCGCCCCGGGCGGCCATCCCCGCGGGCCAGTGCACGATCAACGGGTCGGCCACGCCGCCCTCGTGGGTCTCGCGCTTCCACCGCTTGAACGGCGTGTTGCCGGCCACGGTCCAGCCCCACGGGTAGTTGTTGTGGATGGTCGGTCCGCCGATCTCGTCGATGCGCGCCACGGCCTCCGACACGGACATGTCCGCCACGTTCCAGTTGCGGGCGTCGTTCAGGGAGCCGCCGGGCCCGCCCTCCGAGCTGGCGCCGTTGTCCGAGATGACCATGATCAACGTGTTGTCCAGCTCACCGGTCTCGCGCAGGCGGTCGAGGACCCGGGCCAACTGGTGGTCGAAGTGGGACAGATACGCCGCGAAGCACTCCATGTAGCGCGCGTACACCCGCTGGGTGTCGGCCGACAGCGTGTCCCACGCCGGCACCCAGTCGGGCCGGGGGGACAGCTCGGTGCCCGCAGGGAGCACCCCGGTGTCGAGCTGACGCTGGAAGGTCTCGGCCCGCCACTCGTCCCAGCCCTTGTCGAAGCGTCCCCGGAACCGGTCGAGCCAGTCGTCGGGCACCTGGTGGGGCGAGTGGCAGGCCCCGGGGCACAGGTAGAGGAGCCACGGCTTGTCGGGGTCGACCGCCCGCAGGTCGCCGAGGAACGACAGCGCCCGGTCGGTGAGGTCTTCGGTGAGGTGGTAGCCGTCCTCGTGGTCGGCCGGCGCGGCGACGTAGTGGTTGTCGGACAGCAGGGTGGGGCCGAACTGGCTGGTCTCGCCACCGAAGTAGCCGTACCAGCGCTCGAAGCCGCGCCCCAGCGGCCACGACCCCCGTGGTGCGCCGAGGTGGTGCTCGTGCTCGGGGGTGAGGTGCCACTTGCCCACCGCGTAGGCGGCGTAGCCGTGGGGCACCAGCATCTCGGGCAGGGTGCCGCAGCTCTTGGGGATGCGGGCGTCGTAGCCGGGGAACCCCGTGGCCAGGTCGATGACGCGGCCCATGCCGTTGACGTGGTGGTTGCGCCCGGTCAGCACGCACGCCCGGGTGGGCGAGCAGAGGGCCGTGGTGTGGAAGTTCGTGAACTGCAGGCCGCCCGCGGCCAGGCCGTCGAGCGTCGGTGTGTCGATGTCCGAGCCGAAGCAGCCGACCTGGGCGAAGCCGACGTCGTCGAGGACGACGACGAGGACGTTCGGGGCGCCCTCGGGCGGCTGCGGCGCCGGCGGCCACCACGGGGTGGACTCGGCCCTGGTGCGGCCGATGACCCCCTGGAAGCCGGACGTCTCGCCCATCAGCCCGCCGCCGGCTCGACCTCGATGACGCTGAGGGTGGCGAAGCCGGTGGTGAACCCGGCGATGTCGTCGACCGGGTCCTCCTCGGTGGACGTGCAGTCGACGTCGTTGATCGCCCGCCCGCCGTCGTCGGTGGCGACGGGCACCTCGACGTCGCCCCGCAGCTCACCGGTGGCGCACGACGGGATGTTCAGGTTGTCGACCTGCGCCGGGGCGTCCCCCGCCAGCAGCGCGTCGCGGTGCTCGTCGAGCCAGGCCAGCACCTCGTCGACCCCCGTGGCGTAGTCGGGCGGGTTGGCGTCGAGGCCCTGGCTGGACGCCAGCGCCGGGATGCCGCGCGCCGCGGCCGCCGACGCGGCACCGACGGTGCCCGACACCGCGGTGAGCGGGCCGATGTTCTGGCCCTCGTTGATGCCCGCGATCACCAGATCCGGCGCCTCGTCGAGCACCTCGTCGAGGCCGTGGTTCACCGCGTCGGCCGGGAAGCCCTGCACCGCGGTCGCGGGGTAGCCGCTGAGCGTCTCCTCGTCGGTCACGGTCAGCGCACCGTCGGTGGTCTGGCCCCCCGTGCCGCTCTGGTTCTCGGCCGGCGCCACCACGGTGACGGTGGTGTCGGGCAGCTCCGTCAGGGCCTGCACGAGGGCGTCGATGCCCTCGGCGGCGAAGCCGTCGTCGTTCGACACGAGGATGTCGAGGGTCTCGGGCGCCGCGCTCGTGGTGGTGTTCCCCACCGCACTGGTGGTGGTGTCGGCGGCGGCGCTCTCGCCGTCGTCGCCCCCGTCGCTGCTGCAGCCGGCGGCCAGGGCCGCACCGCACAGCACCACCACCACGGTCCGCCCCATCCAGACCCGTCCCCGCATGTGCCCCCCTCGCGTTGGTTCTCCCTGAGGGCCGAGATCCTAGGCTCGACCGCCATGAGCGGTGCGACGGTGGTCACGGCCGCCGAGGCTGAGGCCGACCAGCGGCGGGCCGCCTCCGCGTTGCAGGCCGCGGGCCTGTCCGTGGGCGACCGCGTGGCCCTGATCGCCACGGGGAGCCCCGCCTACCTCGCGGTCGCGGTCGGTGCGCTGCGGGCGGGGATCGTGCCGGTGCTCGTGAACATCCACCTGCTGCCGGCCGAGCAGGAGACCTTGCTGGCCGACGCGCGGCCGGCGCTCGTGCTGCGCGACGATGACCTCGGTCCCTTCATCGCCGCCGGGCCCGACGCGACACCGGTCGAGCTCGCTCCCGCGCCGCTGGCCCGGCCCATGATCTACACGTCGGGCACCACCGGCACCCCGAAGGGCGTGTGGTCGGGCGTGCTCGACGCGGCCGACGCGGCCGCCCTGCTGGCCGAGGAACGTGACCTTTGGGGCTTCCGGTCCGACGACGTCCACCTCGTGGCCTCACCCTTGCACCACTCGGCCCCCATGCGCTTCGCGGCGGGCACGCTGCTGGCCGGGGGCTCGGTGGTGCTCCCCGGGCACTTCACCGCCGCGGGGTTCGCCGACGCGGTGGCGCGGCACCACCCCACCTCGGCGTTCCTGGTCCCGGCGCACCTGCAACGGCTCTTCGCCCCAGACGCGCCGCCCCTGCCCGACGTGTCGTCGTTCCGCCTCCTCGTCCACGCCGGCGCCCCTTGCCGCACGCGGTTGAAGGAACGGGCGCTCGCGACCTTCCCGGAGGGCTCGGTGTGGGAGTTCTACGGGTCGACCGAGGCCCAGTTCACCGCGTGCTCCGCCGACGAGTGGCGGGAGCGCCCGGGCACGGTCGGGCGGGCACGGGCCGGCCGCCGCCTGTCCGTCGACGACGACCGCACCATCTGGTGCACGATGCCCCCGCACGCCCGGTTCGAGTACTGGGGCGACCCCGCGAAGACCGCGGCGGCGTGGCGGGGCGGCGCCTGCACGGTGGGCGACCTCGGCCGCCTCGACGACGACGGCTACCTGTACCTCGAGGGTCGGCGCAGCGACCTGGTGATCACCGGCGGCGTCAACGTGTACCCGCTGGAGGTCGAGCGCGTGCTGCTCGACCACCCGGCGGTCCACGAGGTCGCGGTGTTCGGTGTCGAGGACGAGCGGTGGGGCCAGCGGCTGTGCGCGGCCGTCGTGGGCCAGCTGGGCGCCGGCGACGTCACCGCGTGGCTGTCGGAACGGGTGGCGCCCCACAAGCGCCCGAAGACGGTGGTGATGGTCGATGCGCTGCCCCGCAACTCGATGGGCAAGGTCAGCCGGGCCCGACTCGGGAGCGCGCTCGGCCTGGAGTGACCCGCCGGGCCCGACGGCCGCGGCGGCGCCGGCCTCACCCGTCGCCGTCGACCAGGGGGTTGTCGCCGGGCAGACCCAGTCCGACGAGCTCGGCGAGCCTGGGTGCCAGCCGCTCGGCGTAGACCGCGGTGAGATGGCTGTCGTCGCGGTACACGAGCACGTTGCCGACGATCACCGGACAACGGACCCTCCCGCAGACCAGGTCCGTGGTGGGGACGTAGGGCACCTCGGCCGCCGCCGCCGACGACGCCTCCAGCGCGGCGAACTCGCGATCGACCGAGGCTCCACGATCCAGCGTGCAGGCGGTCGCATCGCCGAGGTGTTCGGCGAGGCAGTCGGGCGTGTACTCCTTGGGATACGGCGTGTCGCCGAGGAGGGCCGTGGGCGCGTGCTCGGCCAGCGCGGTGAGGGTGGCCTCGAAACCGGCTGTCCACTCGGCATTCGAGGGTGGGCCGTCGTTCCCCTCGGCCACGTAGCGGGACGTGTTCGTGACCAGCACGAGGTCGGCGCCGAGGTCCGCGATCATCTGCAGGGCCGAGGCCCTCCAGCGGTCGCACTCGGTGTAGGCCCGTCGGAGCGACCCGTCGTAGACCGTGACGTCCGCGGCCGGGCAGCCGGCCTTGGTGATCGGCACCAGCGTGAAGTGGGCTCGCCGGCCCAGCGCGTCGAGCGCGGGCACCCACTGCGCCGCGTGGGAGTCGCCGAAGATCACGACACGACGATCGGCCCGTGCGTCGCCGTAGCCGCAGAGGATGGGCGTGGTCTGCAGGATCGACCGATGGCAGCCATCGTCGTACACCGTGGGCAGGTCCTGGTCCGCACCGGCCAGGGCGGGGACGAGGTTGGAGGGCACCTCCTCGACGAGCGCGGCCTCGTCGAGTCGCCGCGCGTCGAGGGCTCGGCGGGCGATGTCCTCGGCCCGCTCCCCGGGGCCGACCACGTCACCGGGGACGGACATGAGGGCGAGGAAGACGGTGGCCAGCACGATGGTCGTCCCCAGGCCCAGGGCCACACTGCGCCGGGGAGAGCCCACGAGGCGAGGCGAGCGCCGCACGGGTTGCTCGACCCACCGGTAGGTGACCGCGGCCAGGCCCAGGCTGGCCGCGGCCATGAGGATCGCCGGCCAACCGCCGATCGAGCGGTCCAGCCAGGCGGCGACGAACACCATCGCGGGCCAGTGCCAGAGGTACCACGAGTAGGAGCGGAGCCCGACCCATCGAGCAGGCCGCGCCGACAACAACGCGGCCAGCCGCCCATCGGTCGAGGTCGGCCCGAGGAGCACCAGCACGGTGCCCAGTGTCGGCACCAGCGCCCACCAGCCCGGCCAGGGGGTCGACTCGCCGAACCCGATGACGGACACGGCGATGGCACCGAGTCCCAGGACCAGTGCCAGGCGTCGAGCGGAGCGCGGCAGCACCCGTTCCACCCGATACCACCCGAGGGCGAGCAGCGCGCCCGACCCCAGCTGCCATCCCCGGGACGCGAGCGAGTAGAAGGCCCAGGCGGGCGACGGGCCCACCCGCGACACGGCCAGGGCGAAGGAGGCACAACACACGACGGCGATGACGCCACCGGCGCGCCGTCGGGGCGACACACCCCGGAGCAGCACCACGAGGAGCAGGGGCCACACGAGGTAGAACTGCTCCTCGACCGCAAGCGACCAGAACTGCTGGAAGGCGGACGGCGCCAGGTTGGCCCGCAGGTAGTCCAGCTGTTGGGCAGCCAGGCGCAGGTTGATGGTGTAGGTGGAGGTGGCCAGCGCGTCGGCCGCGAGGTCGCGTCGTGTCAGGGGCGACTGCACCCACCAGCCCACGGCGACCGTCGCCACCGACACCAGTGCCGCCACGGGCAGGAGGCGGCGCGCCCGCCGACCGTAGAACCCGGCGACCGATACGCGGCCTGTGTGCTCCAGCTCTCGGGCGAGCAGGCCGGTGATCAGGAAGCCGGAGATGACGAAGAACACGTCGACGCCGACGTAGCCACCTGAGAACCCGGGGATGCCGGCGTGGTAGGCGACGACCGCCACGACGGCCAGGGCGCGCACCCCGTCGATCTCGGGCCGGTACCCGGTGGTCGATGCGCCCCGGGCGGCCGCGGGACCGCCTCGGGGCGCCGCCCCGGTCGCGAGGCTCATGCCGCCTTCAACGAGCGACGGTCACCCGGCAGCGCCGGGCCCGTCGGTGCCGGGTGGCGCGACCGTGGTGGGAGCGGCACCCGTGGTGGGGACGGGCACCGTCGTGGCCGGCACCGTGCTGACCGACGGCGGGGTGACCTGGGGCAGGGTGGTGTCCGAAGGGAGGGTCGTGGGCGGGCCTGTGGTGGTGGTCGACCCCGTCGGTGCCTCGGGGTCGGCCAACTGGTCGAGGGCGTACAGCGCACGGGCCGTCTCGGCCCGCGTGGCCGGTCGGTCGGCGCCGAAAACCGCGCCCGATTGCGCGCCCATCACCCCTGCGGTGACCGCCCAGTCCACCGCCGGCACCAACTCGGGCGGGACGTCGGACCAGGTGTGGCGTGCGACCCCGGCCGAGGGCTGGCCCGACAGGCGCCACAGATAGGTGGCGAGGGCGACACGGGACACCGTTCCCGACGGGTGGAAGGTGCCGTCCTCGTAGCCACGCATGAGCTGGGTGTGCTGCACCCACCCCACCGCCGGGCGGAGGGTCACCGGCACGTCGCGCCAGGTGGGTGCCGGCGCGGCGGGCGAGCCCGCCATCCGCCAGAGGAACTCGGCGACCTGGCCCCGGTCGGCCCCGACCGCGAAGCTCCCGAGCCGAGCGCGGTAGGTGCCGTTGCGATACGGATCGGCGATGCCGGCATCGGCCATCCAGTTGATCGCCGGCGCCGCCCCCGACCGGTCGGGCACGTCCCAGAACCGCCCGGACGTGTCCGCCGGGTCGCACCCCTCGGCGGCCTGGCCGGCCAGCAGCCCGAGCTCCCGGCGGCCGGCCTCGGTGTGATGCAGCCGGTCCGCGAGGAAGTAGCCCCGTTCGCCGGACAGGTAGTACCAGGCGCCGTAGCTCACCATCGCCACGTTGCGGGTCCGGTAGCGCCGCTCGGCCAGCACCCGCCCCAGGACCCGGTTGAACTCGAGCCGGTGCTCGTTCACCTCGGGATAGGCCACGTTGGCCGTGGGCTTCTGGTCGAACCACCGCACGCAGGTGACGTAGGGGTTGCCGCGGGGCGTTCCGTCGGGCGCGAGGTTCAGCACCGCGTCGAGGAACCGGCGCACGTCGCCCTCGAAGCGGTGCGCGCTGTGGTCCCAGAACGCGTCGCCGGTGCCCAACTCGACGAGCAGGATGTCGGGGCCGTTGCCGGCACGCACCACCGGCAGCAGCCGCGGCAGGTGGTACCCGATGTAGCCGGCCGCGACCGCGTGGTAGTAGGCGACGGCGTGGGTACGGCCGACCTGGTTGCGGACGTAGTACTGCGCGTCCCGGCCGATCGAGTCGCCCACGAAGGCCACGGTGGGCACCACGGGTGCCGGCAGTGGGTGCGGCAGCCACCCCTCGGTCGTGGTCGTCTCGTACGGGGCCGGTTGGGCGTGGGCCACCGGCTGGCCGACCGTCCCCACCGCGACCACCAGCAGGGCGGCCACGAGCGATCTCCACCCGACAACCATGACCGGCCCAAGCTACCGGCCCCGGTGCAGGCCGGTACGATCGCCCCACGGCGTGGCGTGCGCGCCGGCGACGCACGGGGAGAGCTTGCGTGGCGGACCTGCCACAGATCGACGGCTACTCGGACCTGCAGCAGATCGCGCGCGGCGGCTTCGGCGTGGTGTACCGGGCCAACCAGGATCGTTTCGGACGGGTGGTGGCGCTGAAGGTCCTGCAGGTGGACAGCCTGGGCGACCGTGACCGCCTGCGCTTCGAGCGTGAGTGCCTCGCGATGGGCAGCCTCTCGTGGCACCCCAACGTGGTCGCGCTGCACGACTCGGGCCTCACCCTCGACGGCCACCCCTACCTGGTGATGGAGTTCCTCGACGCGGGCTCGCTCGGCGACCGCCTGAAGAACGGCCCGGTGCCCTGGCCGCTGGCCGTCCGCGCCGGGGTCGAGGTGGCCGGCGCCCTGGGCGCGGCCCACGCCGCGGGAACCCTGCATCGCGACCTCAAGCCCGAGAACCTGCTGGTGGGCCCGTTCGGCGAGGCCAAGCTGGGCGACTTCGGCATCGCCGCCGTGGAAGGCGTGGCCCGCACGGCCGGCGGCGCCATCTCGCTGACGGTGTCGCACGTGGCTCCTGAGGTGCTGCTGGGCGAGGAGCCCGACGAGCGATCGGACGTGTACGGCCTGGCCTCCACGCTGCACACGCTGATCGCGGGAGCCCCGCCGTTCGACTCGGCGGGCAGCCTCGGCGACGTGGTCGCCCGGGTGGTGCACCAACCGCCGCCCCGGCTGCCGTTCGCGCCCGACGACCTGGTCGACCTGGTGTGGCGCTCGCTGTCGAAGGACCCCGGGCAGCGGCCCGCCAGTGCCGCCGAGCTCGGTCGGGCGCTGCAGGGCGTCCAGGCCGCCAGCGGGCATCCCGTCACCGCGCTGCGGCTCACCCCGACGCCCGACGAGGAGCCACCCCTCGATCTCGCCGTCGTGCCGCCCGGACCGGTCACCACGCCCGCGCCGGTGGTCCCGCCGGGGCCGGTGCCGGGGCCGGCTCCAGGGCCCACGTCGCCCGCGGCGCCCGTGCCGCCACCCCCTCCTCCCCCGCCGCCATTGCCACAGCAACTGCCTCGCTCAAGCCGAAGCTCGCTTATACAATTGGGCGGGGTTCCGCCGAGGCAAATGTCGTCATACTGCGAATATCCACA
>JBGAOY010000011.1:0-165808 GCA_044221555.1 Acidimicrobiales bacterium | reverse complement strand
GCCGTGCCGTAGGCGACCTCTTGGCAGAGGTAGTCGTCCGTCGCGGCCGTCACCGTCGGCTCCCCGCGGGTGCCGACGGCCGCCTCGATCGCCTGGTCGAAGGTTGCCAGCGTCGCGCCGATGAACTCCTCGGGCGGGGCCTCGGCCAAGGACGCGAGCGCCGGCGACACCTCGACGAGCCGCTGGCCCGGACCGACGACGGCCCGGAGCTCCGACCGCTCCCGCACGTCCTGGCCGGTCTCCTCGGCCAGCCGCTCCTCGTCGAAGGCGTGGCGCCCCGACCAGGGCATGCCCATGAGCGTCTGGTCGGAGGCGAGCAGGACGCCGCTCATGATCCGCTCGTACTGCGCCTCGAACGCGGCGGCGTTGCGGCCGAGCCGGGGCAGCACCTCTTCCGCCTGCCGGATGAACGACGCCCGGACCGCGCCCCACCGTCGCAACCCCTCGGTGCCGTGCACGACGGGATCGGCCATCCGCTCGAGGCTGCAGTCGGGCGGGTCCTCGACCAGGTGCACCACGACCTTGACGTCGAGCTCGTCCCCCAGCAGGAGGACCTCGCCGAAGTCCTCGTAGTTCTGCGCCATCAGGCAGTGGAGGATGATGAGCTCGGTGCCGACCCGCCGCGTGTAGTCCAGGAACCGGTCGAGGTTCGTCCGCACCTCGTCCCAGTCGGCCCCCACGCGGCACCGCTCGAAGCTCTCCTTCGTGCCACCGTCGAGCGACAGGTTCACGTTGAAGCGCAACAACGACAACAGGTACTCCACCCGGTCGTTCCACTGCGTGCCGTTGGTGGTGAACATGGCCCGCACGTCGGGATTGACCTCGGCCAGCATCTCCCAGATGCGCGGGTACTCGGGCACCAGGAAGGGCTCGCCCCCCGTGAACGACACGTGGGCCAGGTGCGGCAGGAACTCGGCCAGGTCCTCGAAGAACTCCTCGCCGTACACCTTCGGCAACGCGGGGCGGCCCTCGCGGTGGATGCGGATCGAGCTCGAGTAGTCGCCGCTGCACATCACGCACTGCAGGTTGCAGGAGTTCGAGATGTTGATCTCGAGCGATCGGGGGTACTCGGGGGTCATCGTGGTGGACGCCAGGTAGTCGTACCCGGGCCGCATCGTCGGCATGTCCGTCTCGATGTGGCGCTCGCAGACGCCGCAGCCGAGCGAGTAGTCGTCGTTCACGATGGCCTGGCGCAGCGCGACCGCCGCCGGACCGTTCCAGATCTCGGGGAGGCGCTGCTCGGCGATGTTGCCCAGCGGGTAGTCCCGCGCCACACAGCAGGCGGTGACCTCGCCCAACGCGTTGAGGAACAAGTTCCCGAACGGCGCGTAGCAGGGCGCCTCGATCGTGGGAGCCGGGCGCGGTTGCCGGCGCCGGCGCAAAGTGACACTCACCCGTCGCACCGGCCAGAACCTACTCGCCAGGGCACGCGAACGTCATGAGCCCGCGTTCGTCGCGGCCGCCCTCGGCGGGTGCCTCACGGCGGCCGATGCCGACCCGGTGGTGCCCTCGGCGTGGTCGAGGCGGCCGGACTGGCCGGCCGAGCGCTCGGGTCAGCTCAGCCGTTCTGCGTAGAGGCGGACCTCGCGGAGCAGGCCCCCGTCGCCCCGGACCGCCATCACGATGTTGCGGAAGCGGACCGGCCCGTACGCGACCTCCTGGCAGGAGAAGTCGTCGGTGGACGCGGTGACCTCCATGGACTCCCGGGGGCCGAGCGCATCGACGAGCGCGTCGCCGAAGGTCCCGACCGTCTGACCCACGAGCTGTTCGGCCGGGACACCCGCGATCGAGGCCAGCGCCGGCGACACCTCGACGAGCCGGTGATCCATGTCGACCACGGCGCACAGCTCCGACAGTCGCTCGACGTCCACGCCGAGCTCCTGGGCGAGTCGCACCTCGTCGTAGCCTCCGCCGCCGAGCCTGGGCAGCCCCATGACGGGGGGCAGGCGACCGAGCAGCGCCCCATCCATGATGCGGCGGTACTGCGCCTCGAACGCCGGTGCGTTGCGTCCGAGTCGGGGCAGCACCTCGTCGGCCTGCCGGGCGAACGAGGCCCGCACCGCATCCCACCGGCGCAGGCCCTCGGCACCGTGGAGGAGCGGCTCCGACGACAGCTCGAGGCTGCAGTCGGCCGGGTAGCCGACCACGTGCACGACGACGTCGACGTCGAGCGCGTCGCCGAGCAGGAGCACCTCGCCGAAGTCCTCGTAGTTCTGAGGCATCAGGCAGTGGTAGATCGTCAACGTGGTCCCCACCCGCCGGGTGTAGTCCACGAACCGATCGAGGTTGGCGCGCACCTCGTCCCAGTCCGCTCCCACCCGGCACCGCTCGAAGCTCTCCTTGGTGCCGCCGTCGATCGACACGAACACGTTGAAGCGCAGCAGGCCGAGTGCGTGCTCGACCCGGTCGTTCCACTGGGTGCCGTTGGTGGTGACCGCGGCCCGCACGTCCGGGTTGCAGGCGGCCAGCATCTCCCAGATGCGGGGGTACTCGGGCACCAGGAACGGCTCACCCCCGGTGAACGACACGCTCTCGAGGTGCGGCAGGAACTCGGCCAGGTCCTCGAAGAACTGCTCGCCGTACACCTTCGGCAGCGGCGGCCTCCGCTCGCGATGGATGCGGATCGACGTGGAGTAGTGGCCGCTGCACATCACGCACTGCAGGTTGCACGAGTTGGAGATGTTGATCTCCAGCGCACGCGGGTACTCGGGCGTCATCGTCGTCGTGGCCAGGTAGTCGTACCCCGACTGCATGGTGCGCACCCCCGCCGTGAGGTGACGCTCGCACAAGCCGCAGCCGAGTGAGTAGTCGTTGTCCACGACGGCCTGGCGCAGGGCCGCCGTGGCGGCACCGTGCCAGATCTCGGGGAGGCGCTGCTCGGCGATGTTGCCCAGCGGGTAGTCGCGAGCGACGCAGCAGGCGTGGACCTCGCCGAGCGCGTTGAGGAACAGGTTGCCGAACGGCGCATGACATGCGGCTGCGATCACCGGCGCTGCGGGCGGCTGCCTACGCCCCCGCAATGCCACCCGTACCCGGCCCATCCCCGAACGGTATCCACGTCCGGCGCTCCACGTCGACGTGGTCCCGGCGGGACCCGCCCAGGGTTCGTTCCTCGGCCGGGACACCGGCTATCAAGGGGTCGGATCAGAGACCCCGGAGGAACCCCGAAGTGAGCGACCAGCCCGTGACCGCCGACGCCGACCTCGATGCCGCGGCCGCCGCCATCGACCGCTCACGGGCGGTCGTCACCGCCGCCACCGGCCGACTCGCCGAGTTGGGCCTCGACGACAACCAGGCCTTGGCCTACGACCTGGCGCACGCCGCCTCGGCCATCGAGATGGCCAGCGGCCTGCTCGCCTACGGCGCGAAGGGCGCCGTGGAGGGGCGCCTCACCTGCGCGTTCGTCGCCGACGCCGTGCACGACCTGGGCGCGAGGATCTACGGGCGCGAAGCGCAGTGGGGCGTCGACCCCGGGGCGCTCGACGACACGCGCCCCTTCCTCGCCGCCTACCGCGACCCGGCGTTCCTGGCCGCGCTGGCGGGCCAGGACGGCCCCCGCCACCTCGACGCCGACTTCGAGTTGGTGCAGGACACGTTCCGCCGCTTCGCCGAGGACAAGATCCGCCCCGCCGCCGAGCACGTGCACCGCACCAACGCCGACGTGCCCGAGGACATCATCTCGGGCCTGGCCGAGATGGGCGGCTTCGGCCTGTCCGTCCCCGAGGAGTACGGCGGTTTCGCCGGCGGCGGCGAGTCGGACTACCTGGGCATGGTGGTGGCCACCGAGGAGCTGTCACGGGGCTCGCTCGGCATCGGCGGCTCGTTGATCACCCGGCCCGAGATCCTCACCCGTGCCCTCGTGAAGGGCGGCACCGAGGCCCAGAAGCAGGAGTGGCTGCCCAAGCTGGCCACCGCGGAGGTCATGGCCGCCGTCGCCGTGACCGAGCCCGACTTCGGCTCCGACGTGGCCGGCATCAAGGTGACCGCCACTCCCACCGACGGCGGCTGGCTGATCAACGGCGTGAAGACGTGGTGCACCTTCGGCGCCCGTGCCGACGCCCTCATGCTGCTGGCCCGCACCGACCCGGACCGCTCGAAGACCCACCGGGGCCTCTCCATGTTCGTGGTGCCCAAGCCCCGTGGCGAGGGCCACGGCTTCGAGTTCACCCAGGAGGCCGGCGCCGATGGCGGTGCCCCCGGCGGCGGGAAGATGGAGGGGCGAGCCATCGACACCATCGGCTACCGGGGCATGCACTCGTACGAGATCGCCCTCGACAACTGGTTCGTGGCCGCCGCCAACCAGGTCGGCGGCACCGACGGCCTCGGCAAGGGCTTCTACTACCAGATGGAGGGGTTCGAGAACGGCCGCCTGCAGACCGCAGCCCGCGCTGTCGGCGTCATGCAGGCCGCCTACGAGGACGCCCGCCAGTACGCCCTCGACCGGGAGGTCTTCGGCCACCCCATCGCCGACTACCAGCTCACCAAGGTGAAGCTGGCCCGCATGGCCGTGATCATCCAGGCCAGCCGCCAGTACTCGTACGAGGTGGCCCGCATGATGGCCGTCGGCGAGGGCGCCCTCGAGGCGTCGATGGTGAAGGCGTACGTGTGCCGGGCCGCCGAGTGGGTGACCCGCGAGGCCATGCAGATCCACGGCGGGTTCGGCTACGCCGAGGAGTACCCGGTCAGCCGCTACTTCGTCGACGCCCGCGTGCTGTCCATCTTCGAGGGCGCCGACGAGACCCTCTGCCTCAAGGTCATCGCCCGCCGCCTCCTCGACCGCCACAAGGCCGCCGCCTCGTAGCCCCTTCCCAGCGCGCGCCCTCCCAGGTCCACGGCGTTTCTCGAGGCAATACCCCCCGGTTCCCGGGGGGCATTGCCTCAAGTTCAGCCATCTACTTGCGCTTTCATGTTGTTTCGATATATCTGATGGCATGGCCAATGGGATCGACCTCGCCATCTCCGTCCTCGCCGCCCGTCAGCGCAGCGTCTTCAGCCGCGCGCAGGCCCTGGCACTGGGCGCCGACGACAAGCTGATCAGCCGGCGCCTCGCGCAAGGTCGGTGGGTGCGTCTGGCGCCCGGTGTCTACGGCCTGCCCGGCGTCGAGGACACCTTCGAGCGTCGGGTGTGGATCGCCTACCTCGGAACCAGCCCGCTGGCGTCGGTCTCGTTCCAGACCGCCGCCGCCTTCTCGGGGTTCACGGGGTTCCCCCGCCGCGAAGTCGTGCTCACCGTGCCCCACGGCGGGCACCACCGGATCCCCGGTGCGTTCGTGCACCAGATCAGCGACGTCCTCCCCCACCACCTCACGCTGCGCTTCGGCATGCGCTGCACGACGCCCGAGCGCACTGCGGTCGACCTCGCTGCGATCTGCGGGGTGGCCCGACTCTTCGAGACCGTCGACCACGCCCGCGTGCACGGCCTCGTGGACGTGACGGGCATCGGCACCGTGCTGCAGGATGTCGCTCGCCGAGGCAAGCCTGGCATGGCGAAGATGGCCTTCGTGCTCGACAAGCTCGGGCCGGGCAAGATCCCGCCGCAAAGCGTGCTGGAGCGGGCCCTGCACGACCTTCTCGAGCACGGCGGCGAGCCGCCGCTCGAACGGCAGTACCCGCACCCCGGACGGGCAGTGCCGCCCGGCTGCGTCGACGGCGCCTACGTCGACGCGAAGATGATCGTCGAGGTAGACGGCCGGCGGTGGCACACCCGCATCGCCGACCTCAAGCGTGATCACGACCGCGACAACGAGGCCGGCCGGGCCGGCTGGTACACGCAGCGCCTGCTCTACGAGCACGTCAGGAGCGACCCCGAGGGTCAGTGCGACCTCATCCGGGACACCCGCCTCATGCGCCTGGCCCAACTCGCCGCGTGACACGGGTCGTTCTCGAGGCAATCACCCCCGGGTTCCGCCAGTCATTGCCTCGAGTTCAAGACACCGGCGAACTCGAGGCAATCACCCCCGGGTTCCGCCAGTCATTGCCTCGAGTTCAAGACACCGACGAACTCGAGGCAATCACCCCCGGGTTCCGCCAGCCATTGCCTCGAGTTCGAGACACCGACGGGCGTCGACCTCAGGCGGTGCGGGTGAAGCCGGCGCGCTCGCCGCGGGCGACGACCTTGAGGGCCACCTTGCGGCTGGCCTCGTCGATCATCTCGTCGCCCATCATCACCGCGCCCTTGCGCTCGCCCGTGGTGGTGGCCTCCTCGTAGGCGTCGAGCACGGCCCAGGCGTGGTCGAACTGCTCCTGGTTGGGGCCGAACACCTCGTTGAGGATGGTGACCTGGTCGGGGTGCAGGGCCCACTTACCGTCGTAGCCCAGGATCTGGGTGCGGGTGCAGAAGTCGCGGAAGCCCTCGTTGTCGCGCACCTTCACGTAGGGGCCGTCGATGACCTGCAGGCCGTTGGCCCGGCCCGCCATCAGGATCTTCATGAACGGGTAGTGGAAGTAGTCGCCGGGGTACTCGGGGATCTGCAGGCCGCCCTGCAGCGACGGCATCTCCATCGACGCCGAGAAGTCGACCGGGCCGAGGATGATGGTCTCGGTGCGCGGCGACGCCGCGCAGATCTCCTCGACGTTGATGAGGCCCCGAGCGGTCTCGATCTGGGCCTCGATGCCGATGTGGCCGATGGGCAGGCCCGCCTTCTTCTCGACCTGGGTGAGGAGCAGGTCCATGGCCACCACCTCGGCCGCGCTCTGCACCTTGGGGAGCATGATCTCCTCGAGGCGCTCGCCGGCGTTGCCGACCACCTCCATGATGTCGTAGGCGGTCCACTCGGTGTCCCAGGCGTTCACCCGGACGCACAGCACCTTCTCGCCCCAGTCCTGGTTCTTGATGGCGTCGACCACCTTGGCCCGCGAGGCCTCCTTCTCGAGGGGCGACACCGAGTCCTCGAGATCGAGGAAGATCATGTCGGCGGGGATGTTGGGGCCCTTGCCGAGCATCTTCTCGCTGGAGCCGGGGATCGACAGGCAGGAGCGGCGCGGCAGGTTGCGGGTGCGTTCGGACATGGGGCCGATGGTAGGTCCGGCCCCTCCGACCGCACCAAGGCGGAGGGTGGCCTCAGAGGGTCACCTCGACGGGTGTGGACCGGCTGAAGGCGCCGCCGCCGACCCCGAGCTGCCCGTACGCGTCCGCACCCCAGCAGAACAGGCGACCCGAGGCCCGCAGCGCGCAGGCGTGGCCGCCACCGGCGGTCACGGCGGACCAGTCGGTGCGGGCGCCCGCCACCTGGGTCGGCGTGGCCCTGTCGCTCGGTCCGCCGCCGACCCCGAGCTGGCCCGAGCCGTCGTAGCCGGCGCAGAACAGCCGTCCCGTCGTGCGCCGGGCACAGGTGTGCATGCTCCCGGCGGCCACGACGGACCAGTCGGTGCGGGCGCCGACGACCTCGACGGGCGCCCCGCGATCCGTGGCGTGCGACCCGTCGGCCCGCTGGCCGTAGATGCCGAAGCCCCAGCAGAACAACCGGCCGTCACGGCGCACGGCACACGTGTGGGCGCCGCCCGCCGTCACCTTGATCCAGTCCGTGCGGCCACCGGTGACCTGCACCGGCGTCCCCGCGGACGGGCCGACCCCGCCGCCGTCACCGCGCTGGCCGTGGTCGTCCCGCCCCCAGCAGAAGAGCCGGCCGGTCGTGCGGCGCGCGCAGGTGTGGCCCTCGCCGGCGCTGACGTTCGCCCAGTCGGTGCGATCGCCGGCCACCTCGACGGGGACGGACTGGTCGGTGTCCGTGCCCCCGTCGCCGAGCTGGCCCACGGCGTCCGAGCCCCAGCAGAACAGGCGGCCGTCACGACGCAGCGCGCACGTCTGGTCACCGCCGACCGAGATGCCGGCCCAGTCGGTCCGACCACCGGCCACCTCGACCGGGCTCGACCGGGACGTGTTCGTCCCACCGTCGCCGAGCTGACCCCAGTCGTCCTGGCCCCAGCAGTACAGCTGGCCCGTGCGGCGACGGGCGCAGGTGTGGAACATGCCCGCGGACACCACGGCCCAGTCCGTACGGCCCCCGGCCACCTCGACCGGGTGGGCGTGGTCGTCCTCGGCGCCGTTGCCGAGCTCGCCGTGGTCGCCCCGGCCCCAGCAGAACAGCCGGCCGTCCGACCGGACCGCGCAGGTCTGGGCGGAGCCGGCATCGACCTGGCGCCAGACCGCGGTGGCCTCGCGAGGCACGGGTGACGATCCCACCCGCGCCGAAGCCGCGGCCGGCGTCACCGTCGCCGGCGCGGCGATTACGAGCAACCACGCCAGTGCACCGACGAAGCTCAGGAGGACCAGCCGAGGACGAGACATGAGCGTCTCCTTTCGCCCGACGTCTCGACGGTCGCGCCAGCGCCGCCCCGCCGACAGAGGCGAAGGACCGTTGTGCCCCGAATGGCGCGGGCTCAGGCCGCCCGGAGCAGCGCCGGCGTCATCGGCTCGGACAGCAGGCGCTCGAAGCGGATGGGGTCGCCGCCCACCCACTCGCGGCACAACGGCAGCCCCTCGACGTAGCAGCTGATGTACGACCGCCACGTGGGGTCCATCAGGAACTGCACCGCCTTCTCGGCCCGGGCCTGGGGCAGCAGCGACCACCGCTGCAGGTAGGCGACGGCCTCGTCAGGGTCGGCGCCGTCCTCGTGCAGCAGCAGCGCGGCGTTGCCCCGCACCTTGTCGAGCGACTGGGCGGCCTCGCCCACCCGAGCCACCACTTCGGCGTCATAGGGGATGCCGAGGGGACGCAGGTGGTCGGCGACCACCGGCTCGGGGCGCTCCCCCACCAGCACCTCGAGGCCGAGGTCGGCCAGACCCTCGGCCAGCAGGCACTGGGGCGTGCCCACGAGGAAGATCGTCTCCTCGAGATGGCCCCGCCGGCGCACGAGCCCGACCTCCTTGCGGCTGTGCTCGGTGTGGTGACCGGGGTAGGCCTCGTGGGCGACGAGGTGGGCCAGCGTCGGGCTGAGCACCGGCAGGTCGACGTTGATCGCCACCCTGCTGCGCAACCCGCCCTCGTAGTAGTTGAAACCGGACCAGGGCTTGTCTCGGACGAGCTCGAACTCGACGTGCTCGCCGTCGGGCAGGCCGAACAGCTCGTCGGTGCGGGCGCGGAAGTCCTCGGCCAGGGAGCTGATGGCGGCACCGAGCTTGTCGGGCGGCACCGCCTGCGCCTCCCGCCACGTTCCGTACCGTTCCGCCAGGGCGCCGGTGCCGGGCAGCACCTCGGCGAGGGCGGCGTGGGCGGCGGCGAAGCGCTCCTCGGGCACCCGTTCGGGGCGCACGCCGTAGCAGGACTCGACCTCGTCGCTGTAGCCGATGTGGTCGCCCCGGAGCTTGGACGCGGTGGTCACCAGGCCGGCCGACTGGGCCCGCAGCCAGTGGCGACGGCCCGCGTCGAGCCCGTCCACGTCGCCCGGCGCGTCGAGGTCGGCGACGATGCGCCCCGCCTCGGCGACCAGCGCGTCCAGCGGCACCAGCGCCTCGTCCTCGGCCCGGCGAGCCAACGCCGGAGGCCCGTAGTAGGCGTCGACAAGGCCGTCGAGGTGACGGCCGAGGCGCAGGCCGAGCAGCAGGTACCGCTCGACGATCCCGCCGGCGATGGGCGGGGCCGGCTCGGTCACGGTCGAACCCCACGTGAACTGGCGCCTGATCCGGTGGTCAGAGCAGCAGGATCGGGCGCCGGTTCGAGGGATCCGGCGCCGATGTCACGGGGGGCGCACACGATGGTCACCCGAGGTGGGCCCTCAGGAACGAGAGCGTGCGGACGAAGGCCTCGCGGTCGGCATCGGCGTCGTGGGACGGCGAGGAGGCGTCCCAGAACCGGGAGGACACCTCCGGGTAGCGGAACACCGACACGTCTGCCCGCCGTGCCTCGACGCGCGCCTGGAACCCATCGACCAGCTCGCGGAGCGAGCCGCCCCCCTGCGTGCCGATGTGGCACTCTGCCGGCGCCGTCACCTCGGCCCACCACCGATCGGCCCCCGCCCCGAGGGCGGGTTCGTCGAGGACCACCAGTGCCCGCACGTCCTCGGCGGCCGCGGCGGCCAACGCAACGGCGAAGATCCCCGCGACCCCGGGGCCGATCACGCCGACGCCCTGTCCGTGCACCAGGGGGTGATCCTCCAGGAAGGCCACGGCCCCGAGCAGCTGAGGCGTGGGGAGCGGCCGAGCGTCGAGCCCGATGGTGCCCGACACGCCCTCGGCCGTCTGCGTCACCGCACCGTCGGGGACGCGCCCACCGTCGGGCTCGCGCCACAGCACCGCCAGGGCGGTGAAGCCCTCGGCGGCGAAGCGATCGCACAGGGCGGCCGTCCCCCGCCGCACGCCGCCACCTTCGCAGGGCACGAGCAGCGCCGGGCCGGCGCTGCCGTGCTCGGGCGTGGCCAGATAGCCCGTGCCTGCAGCGCCGCCCTCGATCGGGAACTCGACGTCCTGGCCCACGTCAGTAGGTGCCGCCGAGCTTGCTGTGGTCCCAGGAGACCACCTTCTCGGCGTTGATGATCACCGCCGAGCGCTTGTGGGCGAGCCCGATGGCGACCGCCTCGAGGTCGTCCGGGTTCTCGATGGGGAAGTAGCGCTCCACCACCGACCGGGCCACCGGCATGACCACCTCGGGGTCCTCGGTGACCTCGGCGGTGCCCACGATCTCGACGCCGCGGAGCTCCTCGTACTGCTCACCGTCCTCCACCAGCACCGTGATGCGCGGGTCACGCTTGAGGTTGCGGATCTTCTGCGACTTGGTGAACGTCTCGAACGCGGGCCTGCCGTCGATGAACCCGTACCACATGGCCACCAGGTGGATGTTGCCGTCGGGGCCGAACGTGGCGATGTTCATGGTCTGGCGCAGATGGAGGAAGGCATCGACCTCTTCATCGGACATGCGGACGAGCTCACGGCGTGAAGGCATGGGCGGACTCTACGACGGGTGCGTCCCCGTCGGTGGCGCCCGTCACGCCCCTCACCCGCCGATCAGGTGCCGACCACCACGCGCGTGAGGGTGTCAGCATCGAAG
The DNA here is from genome assembly GCA_044221555.1 of Acidimicrobiales bacterium. Lineage (GTDB taxonomy): Bacteria > Actinomycetota > Acidimicrobiia > Acidimicrobiales > DATDAH01 > JAEUJM01. The sequence goes on along the minus strand of JBGAOY010000011.1, from coordinate 154,826 downwards.
TCCCCCGTGTACACCGAGCCACCGTCCTCGGCGATGGCCCGGGGACCGGCGCCCACCCGGAAGGTGCCCGCCTCGGTGGCCGTGCCAGGGTCGATGCGCACCACCTCACCGGAGTCCGTGGCGGTGACCCAGACCGAGCCGTCACCCGCGGTCAGACCACCCGTGCGCTGCCCGATGTCGATCACCTGGATCACCGCGCCGGCACCGGTGTCGATCTCGGACACCGTCCTCGCGTCGGAGTCGGCGACCCACACACGGCCGTCGGTGGTGGCGATGCCGCCGGGGCCCACATCCACCGCGATCGTGTCCACGACCTGGTTGGTGGCGGGGTCGATCTCCGACACCGTCTCGCTGTCGAAATTGGCGACCCACCACCGATCCCCCGCCGACCGCGATGCCCGACGGCGCGTCACCGACCGTGATCGTCGCGACGACCTCGTTCGTGGCGGGGTCGATCCGCGACACGCTGTCGTCGAACACGTTGGCCACCCAGATGCTGCCCTCGCCGCCGGTCACCCACGACGGCCCGTTGCCCACCTCGACCTCGCCGACCGGCTCGTTGGTGGCCGGATCGATCCGAGCCACCACGCCTTCGGTGGCGTTGGTGACCCAGACCGACCCCTCGGCCACCGTGACCGCTCGTGGGCTGCCCCCTGTGTCGATGGTGGCCTCCACCTCGTCCCCGCCCAGCGAGACGCGGGAGACCGAGCCCGACGCCGAGTTGGCCACCCACACCGCACCCGCTCCCACCGCGACGCCCCGTGGCCCGTCGCCCACCTCGACCGAGGTCGTGGTGCCCACGGGACCCGTGGCGACGGGGGTGGACGTGGACGATGACGACGTGGCGCCGGGCGCGCTCGAGGCGGTTCCGGCGGTTCCGCCCGTAGCCCCGGCCGCGGCGTCCGTGGCGCCCGACGATCTGCCACCGTCGTCGCCACCACCGAGCAGCGCGGCTCCCACCGCAACCAGCACCAGGACCACCACCACCGCCGCCGCGATCACGAGCGTCCGGCGCCGACCCGGGCGCTCCGCCGCAGCCGGCAGCGACTCGTCGGGGCGGGCCGCGTCGGCCGACGGCGCGACACCGCGACGATCAGCCGAGGCCTGCCGCCCACCGACATCAGCGGCAGGCCCGGAGGTCGCATCGGCCGGCAGCGGTTCCGCGACCGGCAGATCCTCGGCGGCCCGGCGGACCGTGACGGTCTCCTCGTCGGCGGGCGCCACGCCCGCGACCTCCTCGTCGGCCCGGCCGTCGCCGGCGGGCGCTTCCCCATCGGGCCCGGGCGGCGTTGCGTCGCTCTCCGGAGGCGCACGGTGCGGGGCGGTCACGCCCACCTCGATCGTCTCGCCGGCGCCCTCCCCGGCGTCGGTCCCCTCGCCCGACCCACCCCGCGCTCCCGCGACCCCAGCCGTGGTGCCCCGCTCGCGGTCGGGATGCAAGCGCATCTCCGTCGGGGCCCGGCCCGCCGCGACCTCGAGGTCGCGCAGCGCCTCGCCGACGGCCACCGCCGACGCCGGCCGGTCGTCCGGGTCCTTGGCCATCATCGACTCGATGAGCGCGGCGAGACCGTCGCTGACGCCGTCGGCGCGCAGGTCGGGCACCGGCGCCTGGACCACGCGCAGCAGCGTGGCGGTGACCGACTCGTCGGTCTGGCGGCGGAAGGCGGCTCGCCCCGTCAGCAACTGGAAGAGCGTCGAGCCGAGCGAGTAGAGGTCGGAGCGCTCGGTGGCGGGGAGCCCGTTGATGATCTCGGGTGCGGCGTGGACCACGGTGAACGAGGCACTGCCGGTGGTGGTCTCGTTCGCACCGGTGATCGCGGCGATCCCGAAGTCGGACAGCTTGGCCTGCCCGAACACATCGAGCAGCACGTTCTCGGGCTTGAGGTCGCGGTGCAGCACGCCGGCGTCGTGCGCGGTCTGGAGCGCTCCGCAGACCTGCACCCCCCACCGCATGATGTCGGCCTCGCCCGACCCCCCGTCCCGCCGATGGCGATCGACCAGCGAGCCGTCGGCGAGGTACTCCATGGTGATGAAGGGCTGACCGTCGAGGGTGAGGCCGTTGTCGTAGACCACCACGATGTTGGGGTGCCACGACAGGGCGCCCATCACCTCGCACTCGCGGGCGAATCGCCGGCGGGTGCGCTCGTCGACGTTGAGGCGGGCCAGCACCTTCACCGCCACGAGGCGACCGAACCCCTGCTGGTGACCGCGGTACACCACCGCGAACCCGCCACGACCGATCTCGGTCAGGTCCGAGTAGCCAGGGATCACGACCGCCACTACCCCTCCTCGTCCGCAGACGCGGCGATCCTAGACCGCGCCGCTCCCCGCCACCCGGGCCTCCGCCCCACCCGGTAGCGTCGCCTCGGTGCCGGCTCGAGGAGCGCTCTCCCGGCGCTCGTTCCTGCTCGGGATGGGCGGGGCGATCGCCGCGACGGCCTGTTCCGGGAGCGACCGCGGCCCGGCCGGCCCGGCCGGCACGGACGGTGCGAGCGGCGACGCGGCAGCGGGGCGACCGGCCACCGCCTCGACACGGCCACTCGATCCGCCGCCGGCACCGACGGGCCTCGACGCCGACCCGTTCACGCTGGGCGTGGCATCGGGTGACCCCTTGCCGGATGGCGTGATCCTCTGGACCCGACTGGCGCCCGACCCGCTGGTCGGCGGGGGCATGCCGCCGGCAGACGCCGACGTGCTGTGGGAGGTCGCCGCGGACGAGTCGTTCGAGGAGGTCGTGCAGTCGGGCGTCGTCACCACCACGGCCGCTCAGGCCCACAGCGCCCACGTCGACGTCGACGGCCTCGACGCCGGCACCGCGTTCCACTACCGCTTCCGTGTGGGCCCGTTCACCAGCGCGGTGGGCCGGACCCGCACGCTGCCGCCACCCGGGTCGGTGCCCGAGCGGTTCACGTTCGTCGCAAGCGCGTGCCAGGACGACCAGGACGGGTTCCGCACACCGTACGAGCACCTCGCGGCCGAGGACGCCGCGTTCAACCTCTGGCTGGGCGACTACATCTACGAGACCGAGAGCGACGCCGACCGGTTCCGGCCCAACGGCCTGGCCGAGGCCACCGACCTGGCCGGCTACCGCGACCGGTACGCCTTCTACAAGAGCGACCCGGCCCTCCAGGACGCCCACGCGGCGATGGCCTGGGTGGTCACCTGGGACGACCACGAGGTGGCCAACAACTACGCGGGGCTCGTGGACCAGCTCGACACCGATCCCGCCGCCTTCGCGCGCCGGCGGGCGGCGGCCTACCAGGCGTGGTGGGAGCACCAGCCGGTGCGCGTGGGCCCACCGACCGGCGCCGACCTGGAGGTGCACCGGGTGGTGGACGTGGGGGACCTGCTGCGACTCGTCGTGCTCGACACCCGCCAGTACCGGGACGACCAGGCGTGCGACGCGCACCTGTTCCTCAACGTGGCGTGCGGCGACGAGGCGGCGGCCGAACGCACGATGCTCGGGAACGAGCAGCTGGAGTTCCTCGGTGACGCGCTGGGCGGGAGCACGGCACGGTGGAACGCCGTCGGCCAAGGGGTGCTGATGACGCCCCTTCCCATCGCGCAGGCTGGTGAGATCCGCGTGGGGTTGGATGCGTGGGACGGCTACCCGGCCGAACGGGCCGCGGTGTGCGCGCTGCTCGAGGCCGCCACCAACCCGGTGGTGCTCTCCGGCGACTTCCACAGCGGGGCGGTGGCCGACCTGCCTGCCGGTGGTCGGATCGGCGGCGTGGCGGTGGCGACCGAGTTCGCAGTGGGGTCGATCAGCTCGGCGTTCCCCCGCTCCTTCGTGGACATCGTGGCGAAAGGTGCCGCCGAGCTGAGCCACGTCCGACACTTCGACAACCGGTCACGCGGCTACCTGCGGTGCGAGGTGACCCCCGACGAGTGGCGGGCCGAGTTCCGCATCGTGGAGACCACGCTGGAGCCCCGGTCGCCCCTGGCTCCCGGGACGGCCTGGGTGGTTCCCTCGGGTCAGGTCACCGCCTCGCCGGCGTGATCGAGTCGGCCGCGGCTGCAGGATGGGCACCGAGCCCACGCCGGCGGGGCGCGGGTTACAGCTCGACCAGCAGCTCGGCGGCCACGGGGCAGTCGGTGCGACCGAGGGCGTCGGCCACCGGGAGGGGCCCGGAGGGGCCGACGATCCTGTCGACCAGGTCCAGCGGCACCACCTCGTCGTCGGCGTCCCACGGCTCGGCGGCCACGTCGACCCGGGTGACCAGCGTGTCCCACACCCGGCGGGGCACGAGCCGGCCCACCCCCGCCACCAGCCACACCGGTGTGCCGTCGTGGCGGGCCACCGCCGCCGCCGCCCGCGACCCGGCCACGCCCACGAACCCGTCGGGGCCCACCGCCGACGCCTCGAGCAGCACCAGGTCGGCGGCGGACGCGGCCGCGCCCAGGCCCTGGGTGGCCACGTCGACGGCATCGACGTCGGCGGCCAGCAGGCGCCGCACCAGCCCCGACCCCTCGCCCAGCACGTCGACCACCAGTGCCTCCAGGTCGCCCCGGCGGGGGATGGCCTCGCCGGCCTGGTCGGGCCAGCCGAGCAGGCACACCGTGGCGTCGTCGGGCAGGGCGTGGGCCAGTTCGAGGGCGGTGGGATCAGCGTCGATCTCGTCGGCCGCCCGCCACGCCTCGGGCATCGGGTCGTTCGCCATCAGCACCCGCCCGCACAGCCACCACAGGGCGCCTGCGGCCGGATGCCGGGAGACGATCCGGCGACAGGCGGTGACCATGCCCGCGGGGTCGGAGCCGAAGGCACCGAGCGCGGACGCCGTCTCCTGCACCAGCAGGGCCTGGTCGACACCCGAGGCCCTGGCGACGTAGCGGAGCCGCTCGATGGGGTGCATCACGGCGAGAGTACCGCCGGGCGCCCGAACTCGTTCCGGGTCGCGCGGTGCGGCTAGTTTCTGCGCCCGTGGCGACTGCTCCCCCTGCCGACACCGAACTCACCCCGCTCGACGGCGACGCACGGCCCCTCGCCGAGTGGCTGACGACCTTCCGGCTCGTCACGGTGGTCATCGACCCGTTCACGTGGGAGAGCTCCTGGATCCTCGACACCGCCGGCCGGGTGCTGCGCACCTTCGCCGAGGCCGACTGCCGGGTGTCGTGGCTGGTCACCGGTGACGCCGCCGAGGCGCGCCAGTTCCTCGGCCCCTGGGCCGACGAGATCCTGACCTTCGCCGACCCCGACCGCACCGTCGTCAAGGCCCTCGGCCTCGAGCACCTCCCGGCACTGGTCCACATCGCCCAGGACGGCACGCTGATCGGCGTGGCCGAGGGCTGGGACGCGGCCGAGTGGCACGAGGTCACCCAGGAACTGAGCCGCCTGCTCAGCTGGAGCAACCCGGTGCTGCCCGCCCACGGCGACCCCGGCTCGTTCGCCGGCACCCCCGCGCTCGGGGCCCCCGCCGACGCCTGACACCGTCAGAGCGTCAAACCGTCAGACCCTCTCAGCGCCCGCTCAGAGCAGGCCGCCGCGCGTCATCGCCTCGATGTCCAGGGCCTTGTCCAGGTCCGCCTCCGACAGGAGGCCCCGCTCGAGGACGACCTCACGGATGGTCTTGTGCTCGTCGATCGAGGCCTTGATCACGTCGGCGACGACCTCGTAGCCCAGGTAGGGGTTGAGCGAAGTGCCGATGGACGGTGACGACTCGGCGTAGCGCCGGCAGGTCTCGACGTCGGCCTCGATGCCGCTGATGCACCGGTCGGCGAAGACCCGGCTGACGTTGGCCAGCAGGCGGATCGACTCGAGCAGGTTGTGGGCCATCACCGGCATGAAGACGTTGAGCTCGAGGGTGCCCTGCGACCCGCCGAAGGCGACGGCGGCGTCGTTGCCGAACACCTGCGCCCCCACCTGGGTGACCGCCTCGGCGATGACGGGGTTGACCTTGCCCGGCATGATCGACGAGCCCGGCTGCAGGTCGGGGATGCGGATCTCGCCGAGGCCGGTGCGGGGCCCGCTGCCCATCCAGCGCAGGTCGTTGGCGATCTTGATCAGGGCCACCGCCAGTGTGCGGCAATGGCCCGACGCCTCGACCAGCGCGTCCCGGGCACCCTGCGCCGCGAAGTGGTCGCGCGCCTCCCGCAGGGGCAGGTCGGTGCGACGGGCCAGCGCGGCGATGACCGCCGGCGCGAACGACGCGGGCGCGTTGATGCCGGTGCCGACCGCGGTGCCGCCCAGCGCCAGCTCGCCGACGCTGGGCAGGCAGGACCGCAGCCGTTCGGCGGCCTGCTGCACCTGCGCCGCGTAGCCGCCGAACTCCTGACCCAGCGTGACCGGCGTGGCGTCCATCAGGTGGGTGCGCCCCGACTTCACCACCGAGCCGAACTCGTTGGCCTTGCGGTGCAGCACCGCGGCCAGGTACTCGAGTGCCGGCAGCAGATCGACGTGGATCGCCTCGGCCGCGGCCAGGTGGATGGCCGACGGGAACACGTCGTTGGACGACTGCGAGGCGTTCACGTGGTCGTTCGGGTGGACGGCCCCCGGCTCCCCCAGACGCTCGGAGGCCAGGTGGGCCAGCACCTCGTTCATGTTCATGTTGGACGAGGTGCCCGAGCCCGTCTGGAACACGTCGACGGGGAACTCGCCGTCCCACTCCCCCGCCGCCACCTCGTCGGCCGCGGCCCTGATGGCCGCGCCGATGCGCTCGTCGACCGCGGGCACCTCGTCGAGGCCGGCGTTCACCGTCGCCGCCTCGCCCTTGACGAGGGCCAGCGCCCGGATCAGCCGCCGCTCGATCCGGAGGCCCGAGATGGGGAAGTTCGTGACCGCCCGCTGGGTCTGGGCGCCGTACCTGGCCGCCGCCGGCACACGCACCTCGCCCATCGAGTCGTGCTCGATGCGGAACTCGGCAGGATCACGGTCCGACGTCATGTCAGCCACCTACCCGACCGTACCGGCGCGCGACCACCCCGGCTTCCGTTTCCGGAACGGCCTCGGACCGCCCAGCGGCCGGTGCCCGCACGCGGAGCGCCGGCACGGGGGCGCGCCCCCGCTCACGGCTGCGGGCCCGGGTCGGCCGGTTCAGGAGGAGGGCGTGAGGGGGTGGGCAGCGAAGAAGGCCCAGATCGCGTCGTTCCCCGCAGCCAGGTCGACCACGGTGAGCGACTGCACGGCCGCGCCCTCGGCGCAGCCCTCGTAGTCCGCCTGGAGGTCGCCGATGGCGCCGCCCTCGAACGGCACCTGCACGGGCTCGGGGTCACACCCGTAGCGCTCGGCCCACGGCACGAGGTCGGCGTCGACGCCGGGCAGCGCCACGACGGGGACCGGTCGTTCCAGCGGGCAGGGATCGGGATCGGGGATCACCCCGATGAACGCCACCGCAGCGACCTGCGCGGAGAGGTCGCACGCCACCCGTCCGGCCATGTCGCTGCCGTCACCGCTGCCGACCACGTAGACCCGCTGGGGCTCGGCGCAGAAGTGGGTCCGAGCCTGGTCGAGCAGGTCGGCCACCATGGCCACGTCGGGCGACGCCTCGGACGGGTCCCACACCGCGGCATCGCCGGCGGCCTGTGGCGCCAGCAGCACGAACCCGTGCGCCTCGGAGGCGTCAACGAGGCCCTGCTCGTCGAGGTCGCCCTGCGCGTCGCCGGTGTCGTGGTGGAGCGCCACCACCACCGGCATGCTGACGCCCTCGTAGGACAGCGGCACGTGCTGCAGGTACGACCGGGTGGCGCCGCCCGACTCGACGGCCTGCACGGTGGTGCCCGGCTCGACCGGCGTGCCCGCCAGGCAGGTGGGATCGAGCGCGGCCTCGAGCTGGGCGGGGCTGAGGGTGGTCTGGGTCGTCGAGGTGGGCGCCACCGATTGCGGCAGATCGGCGCTGCCGCAGGCGGACGCGACCACCGTCACCGCGACGAGCACCACGAGCACCGCCCCACGACCGACCGCCCGGTCCCACATCCTGTGACTCGCCGCCTATCGACGCCGCGACGCGCCGCGGGGCGGCACCGCGGCAGGGACCGGATGCCAGGAGCGCTCCGACGACGGCGGCGCCAACGTCAGGCCATGGCGACGAGATCGAGCAGGTCGTCGCTCCAGTAGTCGAGCGCCCCCTCGGGCATCATCAGCACCCGGTCGGGCGCCAGCTCGCGTACGAAGTCGCGGTCGTGGCTCACGATGATCATGGTGCCCGGCCACGCCGCCAACGCGTCCGCGGTGGCCGTGCGCGAGCCGGGGTCGAGGTTGTTCGTGGGCTCGTCGAGCAGCAACAGGTTGTGGCGCCCGGCCACCAGCTGGGCCAGCGCCAGCTTCGTCTTCTCGCCACCCGAGAGGGTGGAGGCGTCCTGGAACGCCTTGTCGCCGGTCAGGCCGAACATGCCCAGCAGGGCGCGGCGGTCCTCGGCACCCAGGCCCGTCATCCCCTGGAGGTGGTCGAACAGCGACTTGCCGGCCTCGATGCCCTCGTGCTCCTGCGCGTAGTAGCCCAGCTCGACGCCGAGGCCCAGCGTCACCTCACCCGCATCCGCGGTGGTGACCTCGGCCAGCACCCGCAGCAGGCTGGTCTTGCCTGCGCCGTTCAGCCCCATCACCAGCAGGCGCTCGCCCCGACCCAGGTCGAAGGTGACGTCGTCGAAGACCTGGAGGTCGCCGTAGGCCTTGGCCAGCCCGCTCACCTGGAGCACGGTGCGACCTGCCTTCGGGGGCTCCGGGAAGCGCAGGTTCAGCTTCTGCTTGCGGGCGGGCCCCTCCACCCGCTCGCGCTCCATGCGCTTGACCCGGCTGTCGAGGGTCTGGGCCTTGCGGGCCCGAGCGGCAGTGGAGTGGCGCATCGAGTCGGCCAGCGTGGTGAGCCGGTTGATCTCCGACGCCTGGCGGGCGGCCACCTTGGCCAGGCGCTCCTCGTCCTTCTCGCGCGCCACCAGGTACTGGGAGTACGTGCCCTTGTACTCGACCATGGTGCCGACGGCGTCCTCGCCGCTGCGGTCGAGGTGCAGCACGCGGGTGATGGCCTCGTCGAGCAGCTCCAGGTCGTGGCTCACCACGAGCAGCGCACCCTTGTAGCCACGGAGGAACTTCAACATCCAGTCCCGCGCGTCGTTGTCGAGGTGGTTGGTGGGCTCGTCGAGCAGCAGCACGTCGCTGCCCGCGAACAGGATGCGGGCCAGCTCGACGCGGCGGCGCTCGCCACCCGAGAGCACGCCGATGGGCAGATCGAGGCGCTCGTCGGTGAGGCCCAGGCCGGCGGCGATCTTGCGGGCCTCGGGCTCGGCCTCGTAGCCGCCGTCCATCCGGTAGACGTCCTCCTCGCGGCTGAAGCGGGCCACGTTGCGGTCGGACGGGTCCTCCTCGATGGCCAGGCGCAGCTTCTCGAGGCGGATGCGCGCCGCGTCGAGCCCCCGACCGGACAGCACGTGATCGACGCCCGACACGTTCGCGTCGGTCGTGTCGAGGCGGGGGTCCTGCGACAGGTAGCCCAGACCGCCGGTGCGGTGCACGACACCCGACTTCGGCTGGGCGGCACCGCCCAGCACCCGCAGCAGGCTGGTCTTGCCCGCGCCGTTGCGACCGACGAGGCCCACCTTGTCGCGGGCGCGCACGGTGAAGGAGGCGCCCTCGACGACGAGGTTCCCTCCCACCTCCACACTGAGCTCGCGAACCTGCAGCATCAGACCATTGTGGGGCGCCCACCCGCAGATGACGCGTGAATTGCGGGTAGAGGGAAATACCTGCACGCCCCCGTCGGTTGGGGGCCACGATCCCCTCTCACCCTGGAGCAGCGCCCATGCCCGTCGAACCCGCCGTCCGCGAACTGATCGAGGCCGGCAACTTCGCCGCCCTCGCCTACCACCGGGCTGACGGCACCATCGCCAACCACGTGATGTGGATCGACGCCGACGACGATCACCTGCTCGTCAACACCGAGGTCCACCGGCCCAAGTTCGCGGCGATGGAGGCCAGCCCCGAGGTCACCATCACCATCTGGGACAAGGCCAACCCGTACCACTACGCCGAGATCGGCGGGAAGGTCGTCGGCACCGACGACAGCCAGGCGGCGAGGGACCACATCGACACCCTCTCCCAGCGCTACAACGGCACCGACTACGCCAACCCCATCCAGAGCCGCCGGGTCATCGTCAAGATCGAACCCACCCGCCAGCGGGTCCAGTAGCGGCGAGGCAGACGCGCCCGAACCGCCGGGACGGGAGACGTGCGGTCAGCTGCTGTGGGCCGCCGTGGCCGCCAGGGCGCGTCCGAGATCGTCCGGCCTCGGATCGTCGAGGGAAACGGCCTCATCCCCAGAAGCGTGGGCCCAGCCTCCACTTCCTGAACGACGCGTCGGCGTGAACAGCCAGGTGTCTTCGAAGCGGCGCACCTGGACCTGTCTTGCGGTTCGCACGAGTTGCGCGAGCGATGCAACGCCGGCGAGTTCGAGCAATTTGTCCTGCTCCTGGAGAAGGCTCTGCTCGTCCAGCAACGACTGTTGACTCGCCAAGTCGAGGAGATCGCGTCCGACGACTTCAGCGCTGTCGCTGGAGGCCAGGACCCTGTACGCGTCAGTCGCCAGCCACGCTCGCTTCCCCGGATCGAACGCGAGTGCCGCAAGCACGATGCGATCGTCGAGGAAGTAGACCTCGATGAGTGCACCCGGAGACGGTTCACCCAGAGGCGCAACCCTCCTGCGGGTCCACCTCCGAAGTCGGTCGATCAAGCCCTCGGGCGGCTTCATCTGGCGCCATCGCTGTTCGCCGGAGGTCCGTCCGGCATTCCCAGCCAGCCAGCTGATGAAATCGCCTTGCGAAGGCGCTTCGCGCTGAGGACCCGGAACGAGAAGTCGAGCTCGGTCTCGTTGAGATCGTGCATCTTGAGCGCGGGCCCGAGCATCCCTCTCGTGATGGTGACACCAAACCACTTCCCGAGCGTGGATTCGTCGAGCGGCAGCATGCCGAGTCAGTTGACCTTGCCCATTGTCAACCCGTGAAGTCGGGGATCGCGGCGATGGGCGGCGCCGGCGTGGCTGCGCCCGCAACGGTGAACTCGGTGAGCGTCACCCAGGTGGGAGGCGTGGCGGTGAACGCCGCCTGCCCCGGCTCGGCGTCCGTCGGGACGGTCACCTCGACGGTGAACTCGTACTCGTCGTTGGCGTCGACGGTGGCGAGCACGGTCGTGATGTCGTGCTGGACGAAGCCGATCTCGACGTCGGTCAGCGGGTTGCCGAGGACGCCCTGCCCCGCCGGCGGCGGCCCGGTGTCGTAGCAATTGTCACCGAATGCCTGCCCGTGCACCGTGACGGTGCTGCCGGCAGCCGCACTGTTCGGGGTGACGGTGATCTGCGGCCCTCCACAACTCGCCGATGCAGACGGGAGGCCCATCACCAGCGGAGCGAGCAGCGCCGCCGCGGCGAACCCGATGCCGAGCTTGCGCATGAACCGACGCTACCCGGGTCGGCCCAACCACGTCTTGGCGCCACGACCAGCTCGAGGCGAGCAACTGTCTCGGGGAAGACGTCGCGCAGGTGCGCGACGAGGTGTCTCGACAGGTTCTGGTCGAGGAGGAGCTTCACGCCGTCGCGAGGCGACGTTCCCGGAGAGCCGCGAACTCGATGGCGGCCCGGACGAGATCAGGCGTCAGCTCCGGAAAGTCGGCGACGATCTCCTCGGTGGTCATCCCAGACGCCAGGTACTCGAGGACGTCGTAGACCGCGATCCGGGTGCCGATGAAGCAGGGCTTGCCGCTGCGCACACCTGGGCGCGTCTCGATGACCGTCGTGAGATCCATCGGACCCAACGGTATCCCCACCGGCTAACCGGAAGACCGACAGTTCGCCCATTCGTGTCCACGTCTCAAAGCCCGGGACCAATGCGACGCAGCTCCCCGCCTCAGTTGACCTGGCGGTCCCGGCCTTCCCAGTAAGGAGACCGGAGCTTGAACTTCTGGAGCTTGCCCGTCGCCGTTCTGGCGAGCTCGTCGCGGAACTCGACGGACGTCGGGCACTTGTAGTGGGCGAGGCGCTCGCGGCAGTGGGCGATGAGGTCGGCCTCGGTGACGTCATCGGCGCCGTCGCCGCTGACCACCACCAGGGCCTTCACGGTCTCGCCCCACTTGTCGTCGGGGACGCCGATCACCGCCACCTCGCTGACGTTCGGGTGCGAGAACAGGGCGTCCTCCACCTCGATCGACGACACGTTCTCGCCGCCGGAGATGATGACGTCCTTCTTGCGGTCCGAGATGGTGAGGTAGCTGTCCTCGATGATCCCACCGTCCCCGGTGTGGAACCACCCGTCCACGATGGCGTCGGCGGTGGCCTCGGGCTGCTCCCAGTAGCCCTCCAGCACCATGTTGCCCCTGGCCAGCACCTCGCCCATGTCGTCGATCTGCAGTTGCACGCCCACGACGGGCGCCCCCGCCCGGCTGAGCAGCTGCGCCCGCTCGCCGCTGGGCAGGTCGTCCCACTCGGCCCGGCCGCGGTTCATGGTGAGCACCGGGGCGGTCTCGGTGAGGCCGTAGATCTGGATGAACTCCCAGTGCAGCTCGGTCTCGATGCGCTCGATCGTGCGGGTCGGCGGCGGGGCACCGGCCACCACGATGCGGGTGGTGCCGGCGCCGGGGATGGGGCCCTCCCACGAGGCGGCGGCGTCCAACACCGCCGCCACGACTGCCGGGGCGGCACAGAGCAGGGTGACGCCCTGGGCCTCGACGCGGCGCAGGATCTCGGCACCGTCGACCTTGCGCAGCACCACCTGGCGCACACCCATGCCCGCAACGGCGTAGGGCATGCCCCAGCCGTTGCAGTGGAACATCGGCAGCGTGTGCAGGTACACGTCGCGGTCGCTGACCCCGGCGTGCCACCCGAAGCCCATGGCGTTGATCCACAGGTTGCGGTGGGTCATCTGCACGCCCTTGGGCCGGGCGGTGGTGCCGCTGGTGTAGTTGATGGTGGCGGTGGCGCTCTCGTCCGGCTCCCAGGGTGCCGGCTCGGCCGGCGGCTCGCCCGAGCCGATGCCGAACAGCGCCGCATCGGTCTCGGGGCCGATGACCATGCGGCGGGGCGCGCTCACCGAGGCCAGCGCCTCGTCCAGCTCGGGGTCGACGAGCAGCAGCGACGCCCCGCAGTGCTCGACGATGTAGCTGATCTCTGCGGGGCTGAGGCGGAAGTTGATGGGCACGAACACCCGGCCCCACCCGCTGACGCCGAAGAACGACACCAGCATGCGCGCCGCGTTCTGCGACACCATCGCCACCCGCTCACCCGGCGCGATCCCCAGGGCGTCGAGCGCGGCGGCCTGGTTACGGGCCAGCTCGGCGATGCGGGCGTAGGTGACCTCGCCCCACGACGGTGCCGGCTGGTCGGGCTCGTCGACCACGCCCACCCGCTCGCCGTACACCGCGGCGGCCCGGTCGAGGTAGTCACGGATGGTCAGTTCGACCTTCATCGGCACTGCTCCTGTCCTGAGGCGAATCGGTGGTGCGACGCCTGGCCCGGCGACAGCCGATGGCGGGCACGCTCCCGGATCATCGCGCGGTGAACCCGCCGTCGACGGCGAGCACCTGCCCGGTCACGTACGTGCTGGCGTCGCCGGCCAGGAAGAGCAGGGCACCGTCCAACTCGTCACCGCGCCCCGGTCGGCGCATGGGCGTGTTGCGCTCGACCCACCGCAGCCCGCGCTCGTCGGCGAACATGGCCTCGGTGAGCTCGGACTCGAAGTAGCCGGGGGCGATGGCGTTCACCCGGACGCCGGACGTGGCCCACTGGCAGGCCAGCTCGCGGGTCAGGCCGATCACCGCGGCCTTCGAGGCCACGTAGCCCGCCTGGTTGTTGGGCGCTGCCGCCACCAGTCCGTGGACGGACGAGATGTTGACGATGCTGCCCGATCCCCGCTCGATCATCGCCGCGGCCACCTGCTGGGTGAGCACGAACAACCCGTTGAGGTTCACGTCGATCGCTCGTCGGAACAGGGCTGGATCCTCGCCCAGCGCCGGGGTGGGGCCGTCGCTGACGCCGGCGTTGTTCACCAGGACGTCCACGCGGCCGTCGACGTCGAGCGCGGCCTGAACAAGACGGGCGAGGTCGGCATCGTCGGCCACGTCGCACACCACCGGGACGAAGCGATCGAGGTCGGCCGCCACCGCGTCCAAGCGGTCGACCCGCCGGGCCGCGCCCACCACCGTCGCCCCTGCCGAGTGCAGCACCCGGGCGAAGCGCTCGCCCAGCCCGCCCGAGGCCCCGGTGACGATGGCCACCCGCCCGTCCAGCCGCAACAGCCCGTCGATCCCCGTGACGGGCCCGGTGTCGTTCACAGTGGCGAAGAGTAGTAATGGACGCCATGAAGGTCCGCGTGGGGTACGGCTTGGGCACTCGCAGCACGACCAACGACCAGGATCGGTTCGCGGCGATGGTCGACGACCTCGAGCGCCTCGGGTTCGACTCGCTGTGGCTGAGCGAGCGCATCGGCGGCGAGTCGCCCGACCCGGTGGTGGGCATGGCCTTCGCCGCCGGCCGCACCACCCGGCTGAAGTTCGGCATGAGCGTGATGGTCCTGCCGGGCCGCAACCCGATGCTGGTCGCCAAGTCGCTGGCCAGCCTCGATCGCCTGTCGAACGGCCGTCTGCTCCCGGCGTTCGGCCTGGGCGTGGCCGACGCCGGCGAGCAGCAGGCCTTCGGCGTCGAGCGCAAGGAGCGGGCGGCGATCTTCAACGAGGCGCTGCCGCTGATCCGACGTCTCTGGAGCGAGGACTCGGTCGATCACGAGGGCGCGTACTGGCACCTGCAGGGAGCCACGGTGCGCCCGAAGCCGATGCAGCAGCCGCTCGATGTGTGGCTGGGCGGGCAGGCGCCGTCCGAGCTGCGCCGGGTCGGGCGCCTGGGCGACGGCTGGCTGCCCTCGTTCTGCGACGCCGACGACGTGCGCCGCGGCAGGATGGCCGTCGAGTCCGCCGCCGACGAGGCCGGCCGGGCCATCGACCCCGAGCACTTCGGCGCGCTGGTGGCCTACGCCCACGGCGAGGTGCCCCAGGCCCTCGGGGCGTTCATCCGCCAGCGCCGACCCGACATCGACGACCCCCGCCAGATCATCCCCACCGACCTGCCCTCGCTGCGGCGGCGCCTCGAGGAGATGATCGACGCGGGTGCCTCGAAGTTCGTGGTGCTGCCCCTCACCGAGCCCGACGACTGGACGTCGGAGCTCGAGGCCGTCGCCGCCGAGCTCGTGCCGCTCCACAACTGAGGCGACGGAGGCGGGGCCAGGGCGACCCTCGTCGCCCTCCGCTATCTCGGCCCCGTCTCTGCGTTGAGCCAGGCCCCGTACATGGCGCGGGCACCGGCGGTGGTGAGGGCCACGAACTCGTCGTCGCGGTCGGCGTCGCCCTCGTCCAGCCACGCCAGGACGGCATCGACCAGCAGGGCGAGCAGCACCCGGGCCGCCCACCGGCGGACGACCGGGTCGGCGATCGGCGTGCCCAGCACCGAGACGGCCGCGTCCACCGCCCCCTGGCGCCACTGCTCGGCGTAGTCGGCGAACTGCGGCTCACGGGCGGCGTGCACCCACACCAGCCGGAAGGCGTCCGGCTGCTCGCGGGCGACCGTCAGGAGGCCCTGCGTGGCCCAGCCTGGACGCTCGTCACGGTGCTCCAAGCCCTCCACGAAGGTCTCGATCAGCCGCTCCGACACGCCCGTCAGCACCGCACGGTAGAGCTCCTCCTTCGAGTCGAAGTTCCGGTAGACGATCAGGCGGGTGACGCCGGCCTCGGTGGCGACGTCGTCCATCGACGTGGCCGCGTACCCGGCGCGGGCGAACGCGGTGGCGGCGGCGGCCAGCAGCGCCGCCTGCCGCTCGGCTCTCGGGAGCAACTGCCGGGTGGATGGTGCCATGCGTCACGCCGTCCGCTCTTGAAGGTGTATACACGGGAGTTTACACTTGTCGGCAGCGGTGGTGACGGCCGCCCGCGAAGGGGGATCCCATGACGGCACAGGTGGAGTTCAGCGAGCACGAGTTGCTGCAGAGCCATCCCTACGAGGAGCCGCTGGTCGCGGCCGGCGTCGCCTGCCACGGCGGGTTCGACGGCGACGGCACCTACATCTCCCCTCGTACGCTCCACCGCACCCCGGCCATCGAGGCCTGGCAGGCCCAGCACCGGGAGCGCTCGAGCACGCCCCTGTTCCACCTCCCCCTCGACACCTGGCCCGCGCACTACCCCAACGTGGCCCAGGCCAAGCACCTCATCGCCAGCGGTGCACCCGAGCCGATCATCGCCACCCTGACCCGCATCGGCACGGTCGAGGGGTTCGGCGGCATGATCCGCATGTCGGTGGTGCCCGACCTGCAGGAGCGCTTCGACGAGGACGTCACCGGCACCGCCATGGCCCACCTCGACCGGGGGCTGTACGAGGCCCACGCCCGCGACGAGGCCGGGCACGAGGGCGAGGGTGGCCACAAGCAGATGTGGTTCGCCGCCCGTGACGTCGCCTTCGAGGACCCCGTCACCCAGGACGAGACCGCGCTCATGCTCGAGCGCATGGGCATCACCCCACCCGGCAGCCGCGGCAAGGTCGACCTGGCCGCCATGCGGGCGCACGCGCAGGCCAACCGGCTCTGGCCCGACGACGTGGACTTCGACCTCGAGATCGTCGTCGAACGCATGACCCGCCTCCTGCTCATCGAGATCTCGGCGTTCCACACCTTCGCGTGGGCCGAAGAGGTGCTCGACGACCGTGCGCTGGTCGCCGGCGACGGCGAGGCCGCCCGCCTGGTGTCCTACATCCGCCAGGACGAGACACCCCACGTCGAGTACCTGCGCACCGTGCTGTCCGAGATGCGCGATCGCACGGTGGTCGGCGAGGGCGGCGCGCGGCACACCGGCGCCGAGCTGATCGGGCGCACCTGGGACCGGGCACTGGCCGACTCGCTGGGCCCACGCCGCACCGAGACCCTCGACATCGTCCGCCGCGAGGTCACCCACGCGGTGGCCGGGCGGGCCGACGCCGACGACCTGCTGCACCGCTTCGACGAGCTCGGCGACGTGGCCCGCACCGCGGACGGCCGCTGGGTGACGACCGCCGGGCAGGCGGCGTGAAGTTCGGGCTGTTCTACGAGCACCAGCTCCCCCGCCCCTGGGACGAGGGCAGCGAGCACCGTCTCATCCAGGAGGCCCTCGACCAGATCGAGCGCGCCGACCAGTTGGGCATCGAGTTCGTGTGGGAGGTCGAGCACCACTTCCTGGAGGAGTACTCGCACTCGAGCGCCCCCGAGGTCTTCCTGGCCGCGGCGTCGCAGCGCACGACGCACATGCGCCTCGGCCACGGCATCATCCAGACCGCACCCGGCTACAACCATCCCGTCCGCACCGCCGAGCGGGTGGCGATGCTCGACCTGGTGTCTGGCGGACGGGCCGAATTCGGGTCGGGAGAGTCGTCGTCGGAGGCCGAGCTCGGTGGCTTCGGCATCGACATGGCGGTCAAGCGCGAGCAGTGGCTCGAGGGGCTGCAGGTGGCGAACCGGGCCATGACCGAGGACCCGTTCACCGGCCACGAGGGCACCTACGTCAGCGTGCCGCCCCGCAACGTGGTGCCCAAGCCCATGCAGAAGCCCCACCCACCCTTGTGGGTGGCGTGCTCGCGACGCGACACCATCCTGCTGGCCGCCGAGAAGGGCATCGGGGCCCTCAGCTTCGCCTTCATCGACCCCGAGGAAGCCCGCCAGTGGGTCGAGGACTACACCACGACGATGGCCGAGACGTGCGTGCCCGTCGGCAAGGCCGTCAACCACAACCTGGCCTGCGTCACCCCGATGATGTGCGACCGCGACGAGGACAGGGCCATCGCCATGGGCCTCGAGGGCGGCAACTTCTTCGGCTACTCGCTGGCGCACTACTACGTGTTCGGTGACCACGTACCCGGTCGCACCAACGTGTGGGACGAGTTCGTCGAGCGGCGCGACCAGATGGGCTACTCACCCGAGGCGGCGCTGGCGGCGCAGAAGGAGGTGCTGGGCGCGAAGGTCGCGGGCGGCGACACCAGCGGCCTGCGGGGCGCGGTGGGCACGCCCGACCAACTGCGTGAGTTCCTGCGTCGCTACGAGGAGGCCGGCGTCGACCAGCTGATCTTCGTGATGCAGGCGGGCAGGAACCGCCACGAGGACATCATGGCCAGCCTCGAGCTGTTCGCCGCCGAGGTGCTGCCCGAGTTCAAGGAGCGTGACGAGGCCGCCAGCGCCGCCAAGGCGGCGCGGATCGCCCCGATCGTCGAGGCGGCCATGGCCCGGCGGGTGGACGACGCGCCGCCGATGCCCGACGGCTACGTGATGCGGGCCATCCCCAAGGCCATGGTCGAGGCGGTCGACTCGGCCGAGGGCCGCCAGTTCCTCGACGACGTGGCCGAGAAGAGCGCCCTCGGCGACCGCGAGGGCATCGGCGGCCTGCTCGGCTAGCCGCAGGACGTGAGGACGGGCTGGCCGGCCCCGTTGGTGGTCACCTCGGCGCCGTCGTGGCTGTCGACCCAGTCGGTGAGGGCGGCGTCGATCTCGGTGGTGTCGGTCGCGGTGTCGCCTTCGAAGGCCACCCGCAAGCAGGTCTCGTCGCCGTCGTGCCACGCGACGTACTGGTCGCCGCCCCAGCCGATGGCCGCATCACGGGCCACGCCCTGGTCGACGCCGCCGTCGTCGAGGAGCAACAGCAGCAGGAGCTGACCGAAGGTGCCCTGGTCGAACGACTCGCCCTCGGCGGGCGGCTCGGCCACGTCGAGCGGTTCCTCGCCGTTGAGGAACAGGCTCGGGTCGAGGATCTGCTCGCTCGACACCGGCGGGTCTTCGAAGGCCGCGTCGACGGCCGCTTCCCCACCGTCGCCGACGATGGCGTCGATCAGGGGCGGGCCGAGCTGGTAGGGGGCGCCGATCAGGTCGAGCAGGATCTGGGGGAACTGGCTGAAGTCGGTGTCGCCCCCGATCTGGGCCTCCTCCTCGTCCGACTGGGCCTGCTCCTCGTCGGTGAAGGTGTCGGCGTAGGCCTCCTCGACGGTCGTGGCGTTCCCTTCGACGAGCGCCGAGAACGCGAAGCCGGTCTCGTCGTCGGCCTCGTCGAGCTCGGGACGGAACAGCTCGAAGTGCTGGTCGTCGAGCGCGTGGGTGAGCTCGTGCACGATGGTCTTGCGGGCGTACGGGCTGGGCTCGACCCCCCGCACCACCAGCTCGTTGGTCTCCGGGTCGTAGAAGCCCACCACGCCGGCGCTCAGCACACCCTTGAGCTGCTCGACCAGGTCGTCGTCGGGGCCCAGGAAGCCCAGTGCCCGGAAGACGGACTCGGTGTCTCGGACGTCGGCCTCGTCCTCGGCCTGGAAGTCGTCGAGCAGGCGCTGCTCGAACTCGTCGTCGTCGGCCAACTCGACGTCGACCGGCTCGGTGAACTCGAGGCCCCGCTGCTCCTCCACGAAGGCACTGAGGTCGTCGACCACCGACTCGAGGCTGTCGGGGTCGGGCGATCCCGGGCTCGTCGACGGCGGTGCCGACGACGACGGCGACGCGGACGTGGTCGTCGTGGCCTCGCTGACACCGTCCCCACCGTCACGGGTGAGCACCCAGGCCACCCCCATGGCCGCCGCCACCAGGGCCACGGCCGCAGGCACCGCCACGAAGGGGCTGAGGGATCGGCGGGGACGCCCCGGCCCGCTCACGTCGGTCACCGCCGGAACCGTATCGGCTGGTTCCGACCGGCCGGAGGCGCCCCAGCGGGCGAGCGCCGGACGCCGGCGCCGACGACCTCAGGCGGGGGCACCCTCGGACGGGCGGCCCGCCCGGGAGACCCCCGGGGACGGGACGTCGCTCGCGCCGGTGGGGCCATCCGGAGGGGACGACGGCGCCTGCCCGTCACGGGCGTCGAGCGCCTGCTGCAACTCCACCAGGGCCCGCTCGATGCCCGAGATGATCTCGGGCAGATCGGGGATGACGTCCCGGCACGCGATGGCACTGACGTGCACGTGGTCGAGGTAGCTCCACGCGGTGACGTTGAGCCCGATGTTCTCCAGCACGGGACCGACCGAGTAGATCGACTCGAGCCGGGCGCCGGCGATGTAGAGCGGCTCGCGGGGACCCGGCACGTTGGAGACGACCACGTTGATGGGTGGTCGGTGCCGGTCGGCGATGCGGAACCGGGAGTACTGGCGGGCCAGCCAGGCGTAGGGCCGTGGCGGCGTGTACTCCACCCAGTCGGCGAGCATGTCGACCCCGAGCAGGTTGTGCACCTCCTTGGCCGCCACCGTCACCTCGTGCACCGCGTCGAGGCGCGCCAGCGGGTCCGAGAGGTGGGTGGGCAGCGCGGTGAAGAGGTTCGACACCTTGTTGCCGCCGAGCCGGCGGATCTCGTCGGGGCGATCGGTGGACACCGGCACGCCGGCGACGAGCGGCGTGGCGGGAAGTTCGTCGCGGTCGAGCAGGTAGTCGCGCAGCGATCCGGCCACCAGCGCCAGCAGGACGTCGTTCACCGTGACGCCGGCCGCCGACTTCACCGCCCGGATCTCGTCGAGCGACAGGGTGGTGGTGGCGAACGACCGGCGCGGGGTGAGCGAGGTGCTGAACGACACGTTGGGGGTGTCGAGCATCGGCACCGGCGGCGACACGTCGGCGCCGCGCCGACGGCGACCCACCGCGAGCAGGCTGCGCAACGTGCGGCCGATGAGTGCGGGCAACCGCCCGATCCCCGCGAGCACGTCGGCGACGGCCGCCCAGAGCAGGCGCCAGCGAGAGGGCAGGGGCTCCCCGGTCCATGCCGCGGCCCCCTCGGCGTCCACCGGCGGCTCGGGCGGCTCGGGCTCGAGGTCCATGACGTTGGCCAACAGCTCGGCTGCGGCCACGCCGTCGGCCAGCGCGTGGTGCAGCTTGGCCACGAAGCCGATGTGACCGTCCGGCATGCCCTCGAGCACGACGATCTCCCACAGGGGCCGATCGCGTGGCAGCGGGGTGGAGGCGACGGCGGCGATGGCCGCGTCCATCTCCCGACGGCCCGCGGGAGGGTCGAGCACCACCCGACGGATGTGGCGGTCGATGTCGAAGTCGGGGTCGTCGATCCACACCGGGTGGTGCAGACCGAGGGGCACGTCGACCACGCGGCGGCGGAACGGTGGGAGCAGGTGCAGCCGCTCGCCGAGCACCTCACGGAAGCGCTCGAAGGTGTAGCCCCCCGGCACCGTGGCCGGATCGATGATGGCGGCCTTGATGGTGTGCATGTGGATCGTCGGGGTCTCCATGTAGAGGAAGCCCGCGTCCATCCCCGTCATGCGTTCCATCGGCCCCGATTCTGACAGGGGACCGGCGGGGCTGCTCGGGGTGGTGGAAGGATGAGCCCATGCGAGGGATCGATGAGCGGGTGTTGGTGGTGACGGGGGCGGCGTCAGGCATCGGTCTGGCCACCGTCGAGCGGCTGTTGGACGAGGGGGCCCGCGTCGTGGGCGCCGATCTGGGCGCGGCGCCGTCCGAGGGGGGTGGCGACCGCTACCTCGACGTGCCCACCGACGTCACCGACGAGGCCGCGGTCGCGGCCTTGTTCGACGCCGCGCGCTCGGCGTTCGCCCGGGTGGACGGGGTGGTGACCGCCGCGGGCGTGGCCGGGGGCGGACCGGTCCACCTGCTCGACGACGCCGAGTGGAGCCGGGTGATCGACATCAACCTCCGGGGCACGTTCCTCGTGGCCAAGCACGCGGCCACGGCGATGCTGTCGAACGAGCCCCGGCCGGGCGGCGAGCGCGGGTCGATCGTCACCATCGCCAGCGTCGAGGGACTGGAGGGCACCGCCGGGGGCAGCGCCTACAACGCCTCGAAGGGCGGGGTGGTGCTGCTCACCAAGAACATGGCCATCGACTACGGCCGCCAGGGCATCCGGGTGAACACCATCTGCCCCGGGTTCATCGACACGCCGCTCCTGCAAGCGGTGCTCGACCTGCCTGGGGTCGAGACGGTCAAGGCCGCCACCATCGAGGAGCACAAGCTGCGGCGCCTCGGAAGGGCCGACGAGGTGGCGGCGGCGTGTGCCTTCCTGCTCTCCGACGACGCCTCGTTCGTCAGCGGCCACGCCCTGACCGTGGACGGCGGCTACACCGCGGGCCGCGACCACGGCGTCACCCCGCTGCTGGGGCTCTGACCCCTGTCGGTCGCTGGGTCGACGGCGGGAATGCCGACCGTCCGTCCCTGGTTGAGATATTTGCACACGCAAGCATTTAGGAGGCTCCCGTGAGCGACGCTGCGTCCACCACCATCGAGGTCCGACGGGCCGACACCCGCCCGCACACCGCCATCGACTGGCTCGACAGCCGGCACAGCTTCAGCTTCGGGCCCCACTACGACCCCGCCAACACCGGCCACGGCCTGCTGCTGGTCTCGAACGACGACCGAGTGGCCGCCGGCACCGGCTTCAGCACCCATCCGCACCAGGACATGGAGATCGTCACCTGGGTGCTGTCCGGGCGGCTCGAGCACAAGGACTCGGAGGGCAACCGGGGCGAGCTCTACCCGGGCCTGGCCCAGCGCATGACGGCGGGATCGGGCATCTGGCACTCCGAGATGAACCCCTCGGCCACCGAGGACGTCCACTTCGTGCAGATGTGGGTGCTGCCCGACATCGGCCGGGTCACCCCCGGGTACCAGCAGCGCGACATCAACACCGAGCTGGACAAGGGTGGCCTGCAGCCCATCGCCTCGGGCCAGGGCCACGACGCCGCCATCACCATCCAACAGCGCGACGCGGTGCTGTGGGGCGGCCGCCTGCGCGCCGCGGAGACCGTGGCGGTGCCCGACGGCCGTCACGTCCATCTGTTCGTGGCCGTCGGATCGGCTGCGCTCGAAGGTGCCGGCGACCTGGCCGAGGGCGACGCCGCCCGCCTCACCGCGGCCGGCTCACCGCGCCTCACGGCCGGTCCCGACGGCGCCGAGGTCCTCATCTGGGTCACCGCCTGAGGTCGACACCGGCCCCGCATCTGGCGGACGCTCCAACCCACCACCTCGGTCAGGGCGCCGCCGACGGCTCGCCCCCATCCGTCTAGGCTCCGAGGCGTTCCGCGAGCGAGGGCGGTTGCATGTCGGTCGAGATAGCGGGATACAGCGAGCTGACCGAGATCGGCCGGGGTGGCTTCGCGGTCGTCTATCGGGCCGAGCAGCAGGGATTCGGTCGCACGGTGGCGGTCAAGGTCCTGGCTCGGCTCAACGTCGACGAACGGACCCGGCGGCGATTCAGCCGGGAATGCGAGGTCATGGGTGGGCTGTCGTGGCACCCGAACATCGTGGTCGTGTACGACAACGGCCTCACCGAGGAGGGCCAGCCCTTCATCGCCATGGAGTACATGGCGGCCGGATCGCTCGCCGACCGTTGCCGCGAGCTCGGCCGACTCCCCGAGCAGGACGTCCTGCGCTGGGGGGTCCAGGTCGCCGGCGCACTGCAGACCGCGCACGACGCCGGCGTCCACCATCGCGACATCAAGCCCGAGAACGTGCTGCTCGACGTGTTCGACCAGGCCAAGCTCACCGACTTCGGCATCGCCCGGCTCGCCGGTGCGCAGGAGACGACTGCCGGCAGCGCCGCCTTCACGGTCATCCACGCCGCTCCCGAGGTCCTGAACGGGTATGCGACCACCGACCGGTCGGACCTGTACTCGCTCGGCTCGACGCTGTTCCACCTGCTGTCGGGCACGGCGGCGTTCCGGCGTGAGACGGACGAGTCGGTGACCGCAACGCTGCTCCGTGTCATCCAGGCTCCCGTCCCCGACCTCCGGGCCATCGGGGTGGGCGACGACCTGGCCTCGCTCATCGAGACGCTGATGGCCAAGGACCCCGAGGCGCGGCCCGAGAGCGCGTCGGAGGTCGGCGAGGCGCTGCAGGCCATCCAGGCCGCCCGGGGCTGGCCCGTCAGCGAGCTCCGCCTGCACCCAGATCGGTCCCGCGACCCGGTGAGCCCACCCACCCCCGCGGAGCGGCAGTTCCACACCGGCGAGGGCGCGGTCCCGTCGACCGCACCGCCACCGCCCTGGGGAGCGACGACCGGCGACGATGCCGACACGACCATCGTCCGGGCGGTCGGTGCGCCGGCGGCGACCGAGCCGCCCGCCGGTTCGCCGAACGGCGACTTCAGCGATTCCGGTCCGACCACGACGACCGATGCACCCGTGGCCATCCCGCCACCCGGTGCCACAGCGAGGGACGACCCCGTCGTTGACCCGCCCGCGGGCGCCCAGCCGCCCGCGCCACCCGAGCCGAACACGGGCGACTCCCACGGTGCCGATGCCGACGGTGCCGACGCCCACGGTGCCGGCGACACACCGACCCTCGTGGCGCTCACCGAAGCCCCCGATTCGACCGAGGACGCCGCTCCTACGCCTTCACCAGCGGCACCCCGCGACCCGGGCCTGCCGCCGACCGCGGGTGGTGACCACAACGGCTCCCCGGCCTCCCGGCGGCGCCTGGCTGCGGCTGCAGGGGTCGTCGTGGTCGTGATCCTGGTGGGCGTCGGGCTGGTGGTGGCGCTCGGGGGTGGGGATGACGGGGGCAACGGCGACGGCGCCGTCGCCGCGACGGCGACCACCGAGGCGACCAGTGAGACGACCGCGGCCCCGGCCGGCGGTCCGGGCGGCACCGCCACCTCCACGGCCGAGGATGACACTGCCGCCTTCTGCAATTCCCTCTCGTTGATCTCGGCGTCGGACCGACGGTCCGCGGCGGCGGTCGCCGGTGTCACCGACTGGGCCGATCTGCAGCCACTCGTCATCGACGGGTCGAACGCAGCGGCCGGCCTCTACGCACAGGCCGCCGAGCTGGCGCCCAACGGCCTCGTCGATGAGCTCGAGCTGATGGCGACGGTCACCAGCGACCTGGCGGCGGTGGCCGCCCAGTCGACCTCGGCCGAGGACTTCCAGGCCGACGGCCAGCAGGTGGAGAACTTCGCCCAGGCCCAGGTAGCGGTCGACACGCTCGACGCCTTCAGCCGCGAGACCTGCGGCGTCGCGCTCGCCGACAGCTGACGCAGGCGGCGGCCGCACGCGTCAGCCACCGAAGGTGGCAGGCATCGACGACACGTGGGGCGCCGGCAAGCGCCATGATCGGGCATGGCCACGGACCACCAGCACGCCATCGTGATGACCACCACGGACGACCCAGCGGAGGCCGGCGAGTTGGCCCGCCGCCTCGTGGAGGGTCGGCTCGCCGCGTGCGTGCAGGTGACGGCGGTGACCAGCACCTACCGGTGGGAGGGTGAGGTGACGAACGCCGACGAGCGCCTGCTGTTGATCAAGACCCGGGCCGACCGGGTACACGCGGTCCAGGCGTTCCTGGCCGAGCACCACTCGTACGACACGCCGGAGGTGATCGAGGTGCCGATCACCTCTGGGGCGTCCGACTACCTGGGGTGGATCGACGAGTCGGTGCGCTAGACCACCGCTCGGCGAGGACCTCGACCGCGCCGAGAGACCCGTGAAGCCTCGGCCCTTCGTGCTACCCATCGGTTCCCGGGAACCGTGGAGCCGAACAGAGCGGCTTCAGGGTGCCGGGCCCGGCGGGCGCAGGCGGAACCGTCAGGTGAGGATCGTGGCGTCGACCCGGCCCGAGGCGATGGCGTCGACGAGGGCCTGGTGGTCCTGGGCGTTCGTGGCCGCGTACGCCGCCGAGAACCCGGCGATGGCCCGATCGAAGCTGCTCCCGCGACCCAGGTAGCCGGCCAATCGCGCCGGGTCGCCGGTGCGGGCGTGGGCGCGGGCCAGGGCCCATCCGCACAGCGCGGCGTAGTAGCCGAGGTTGCCGGCGTCCATCTTCAGGACATCGCTCTGGCCCTTCACGTCCCACAGTTGGCGGACGTAGTAGGTGCGCTTGGTGCGCGGCCCCTCGCACCAGCCCAGGAACAGGTCGCTGGCCGCCTGGGTGAGCCGCTGGCCCACCACCACCCGCTCCCCGTTGTTGGCGTGCACGGGCGGGCCGGCGTAGGGCTCCAGCACCGACGCCTGCGCCTCCTTCACCTGGAGCACCAGGTGGTCGCCGTCGGGCCGGTCGGGGCCCTCGAACAGCACGACCCAGCACCGGGTGCCGACGCTGCCCACCCCCACCACCCGCCGGGCGACGTCGACCACGTGGAACCGGTCGAACAGCACCCGGCGATCCTCGCTGAGCGTCTGGCGGTACTCCTCGATCATCGGCTCGACGTCGTCGAACCGGGCGTCGGTGCGCTCGAGGTGCACCTGCAGGGGCGGGTTCTCGGCGAAGCGCAGGTGGCCGTCCACGGCATGGGTGAGCCGGGTCACCGCCCGACGGTGGCCCTTGCGGCGGGCCTTGGCCACGTCGCGCTCGATCTGGGACCGGTAGCGCTTCGGAAAGTGGTCGAGCACCTCCCGCACGTTGATGCGGTCGTACCACAGCGCCATGGTCGACTTCTCGGCTGCGACGTCCATCCGCTCGCGGTACGTGCGCACCGCCGCGGTGACGATGCGGTCACAGCGGCTGCGGCTGAAGCCCCGCTGACGGCCCAGCACGTGGAGGCTGGCGCCGAGGCGCTTGACGTCCCACTCCCACGGACCGGGCAGGGTCTCGTCGAAGTCGTTGATGTCGAACGCGACGTTGCGCTCCGGGGTGGCGAACTTGCCGAAGTTGTTGACGTGAGCGTCGCCGCAGGCCTGCACCCGCAGGCCGGTCACCGGGGTGGTGGCCAGGTCCATGGCCATGATCGCGGCCGCGCCCCGGAAGAACGCGAACGGCGACTCGACCATGCGCCCATACCGGATGGGCACCAGTTCGAGTGCCCGTGAGTCGCCCTGGGCCTCGAGCACGTCGATCGGATCGCGGCGCCCCTCCCATGGTGTCCAGGTGGCGTGGGCGGACCGGGGCACATCGCGGCGGAGCGCCCTACCCGCCTGCCGTCGCTCTTCGATCGTCATGGCGAGAGCATGACTGATCAAGGTCGGGTCACCGAGACCGTGACCGAACCGGACACCGGAATGCGGTCGGCGGCCTGGCGGATCCTGACGTCGTACGTGCCCGGCGGCAACGGCGGCAGGCTCCCGTCCGGTAGGCAAGCGGGCACGCCTCCAACGGCCTCGCCGTTGACGCAGCTCAGATACGTGGCCTTCGCGGTGACGGGATAGCTGGAGCGACCGAGGGGGATGACGAACGGCTCGGCGCACCGCGGCCTGACGAACCCTTGATCGGCGGCGTCACCATGGAGCACGGCCACGAAGTAGGGCCCGCATGTGGTCGTCTCGACGTCGTCCGGCGACCGGTTGCTCACCTGGACGGTCCCGGCGATCGCCGTGCCGGCGACCATGGTGACGGCGGACAGGTGGAAGGTCGCCGTCGCCCCGCCCTCGCGACGGGGCTCGCCCCCGACCTCCAGGAAGGTGTCGCCGAACTCATGGTCGGGCTGGCCGGGGAGAGTGAGCCGGAAGTAGCGGCCGGTGGTCGACCAGTCGAGCGCCGCGACGTAGGTCTTGGGGATGAGTGGCTCGTCGCAGCCCCCGGTCGGCTCGACGAACCGGGGCGTGATGGTCGTTCCCGTCCGTTCGAACGCCTCGAGTGTCGGGGGGCAGGCGTCGTCGGGGATCGTGATGCTGACGACCACCTGCTGGTCGAAGTCGATGCCCGGAACCGCGCCCTCGGCGCCGGCGACCCGCCACAGACTCGCGAGCTCGGCCGGCGACGAGGCCGAACGCAGGACGCCCAGGTCGTTGAGGGACGCCCCCTCTGCCATCGTCAACAGCTCGAACGCCACGGCACCGGCGGCGGAGGGGTCGGTGGTCGGGCCCGTGGTCATCGATCGCGGCGCGTCGCGACTGGTCAGCGCCACGAGCCCGGCAAGCACCGCGACGAACACCAAGGCAGCGGCCACGGCGAGCAGGCGAGGCGACCGACGGCGCCCTCGCCGACCGGCGAGGACAACGATCTCGTCGCCACGCACTGCTGAGCCGGTGTCGACGGACGCCACCGCCTCAGCCCACGCGTGGATCTGCTCGGCGACGTCATTCATGGGCTTCGACTCCCAGTTCCTTGCGCAGACTGCTCATGGCCCGCTCGACGTGCGTGCCCACCGAGGAGCGCGACACGTCGAGGGCGTCGGCCACCTCCTGGTGCGTCCACCCGCACCCGTGGATCAGCACCACCGCCGTGCGCTGGCGCGACGACAGCCGGGCCAGCGCCGGCACCAGGCCCGGCTCGAAGCCCGTCGCCTCCGCCGGCACCGGCGGCGGGGCGAACCGGGGGCGGCGACGGCGGGTTCGGCTGCTCCCGACCCGGTACAGGTACCCGGCCGGATTCGTCATCTCCTGCACCTCGGCCCAGTGCTGCCAGGCCCAGGCCAGCGCCTCGGCGGTGGCGTCCATGCCGTCGTCGGCACCCCGGAGGAGCGTGAATGCCCGGCGCAGGCGAGGCGCGACCTCGTCGACGAAGGCACGGAACGCCACCTGCTCGCCCTCCACCGTCCCCACGTCCACAACCGTAGAGAGCACCGAGGGGCCCACTTGTGCGACAGGGTTCGGATCGAGCACGCCCACGTCTGCACGGGCGATGCCTCGATCGACGAATTGCCCTTCCCTCCATCTCGGGAAGTCGGTCCCGTGAGATCTCCCTCGGGAACGCCGATCGCGACGATGCGCTCGGGGGAGGTCGTGCCCGGGGCGGGGATCGAACCCGCACGGAGCCGAAGCTCCGGAGGGGTTTAAGCCCTCCGCGTCTGCCTGTTTCGCCACCCGGGCCGGTCGGCTCACGGTAGTGCGGGGTGAGGCTCAGGCGGCCTGGAGCCCTCCGCCCTCGACCGCGGCCCACAGCACGCCGCGGCACTGATCGGCGTCGGCACCGGACAGCCGGTTGGCCACGACCACGCCCTCGACCATGTCGGCCAGCACCGCCACCCAGGGCCGGCCCCGCAGGCGGACGGCGACCACCACGGCGCCGTCCGCCCGTCGCCGGAGCGACCGGTCCACGCCGACGAGCCGCGGGGGGCTGCGGAACGCCGGCACGGCCAGGCCTCGCCGCCGGGCGGCGGTTCCGAGGCTTCGGGCGGCGGCGGCGAACCGCACGGACGTGGCTTCCATCACCGCCATCATCCCCACCACCAGTGACAGGAATCGGAGCCGTAGTCTCCTCGAGGTGGAGAAGCAGGCGGAGGAGGCGGCGCTCAACCCGGCCCAGCAGGACCTGCTGGATGCCCTGCGCACTGGCGACGAGGAACCCCGCACCTTCGACCCGTCCCTGCGCGCCGAGCTTCGGTTCGAGCTCGAGGCACGGATCGGGCCGCTGGTCGACGCGCTGCCCCAGGTGCCCCTGTTCCTCAGCAAGCACCGCCTCAGCCAGGTCCACGGCTGCGAGGTGCGCTTCCTGGCCGAGGAGGCCGAGGAGTTCGCGTGGACACCGGCCACGGCTCGGGGAACCGTCGCCCACAAGGCGATCGAGCTCTCGCTGAACCTGCGGGGCAGCTCGGCGCCCCTCGAGCTGGTGGACGGGGCGCTCACCCGCCTCGGCGAGGACGACCGCAGCCTCGGCGAGTGGCTGCGGTCGTGCTCGCCCGAGGAGGTGGCCGAGCTCCGGGCCGAGGCGAACGACCGGGTGGCGAAGTTCCTCGAGTGCTGGCCACCGCTCAAGGTCGGCTGGCGGCCTGTCCCCGAGAGCCGGGTGAGCGCCGACCTCTGCCACGACAAGGTGCGCCTCTCCGGCAAGGTCGACCTGTCCATCGGCTTCGCCCGGGGCAACGTGGCCGGCAAGGTGCTGATCGACCTGAAGACCGGCATGTTCTCGCCCACCCACGTCGACGACCTGCGCTTCTACGCCCTCGTCGAGACGTTGCGCCTCGGCACGCCACCCCGGCGCCTCGCCACCCACTACCTGGACTCGGGCCGCCTCCAGCCCGAGGACGTCACCGAGGACGTGCTGTGGGCGGCCGTGGCCCGCACCGCCGAAGGCGTCGCCCGCGTGGTCGAGTTGCACCACGACGGCCGCGAGCCCGTCTACCGCGCCGGCCCCGTCTGCCGCTGGTGCCCCCTCTACGACGAGTGCCCGACGGGCCAGGCGTGGGTCGCCGACGCCGCCTTCGATTGAAACCCCGCACCTCTCGTTCCGGGTACACAGATCGACGCGTGAGCCGGGAGATCGGCACCCAGAACGGTGGGTGGGGCGCCGTCAGCCGTCCATCAAGCGAAGGCGGTGGGAGGCGAACAGCCACCCGGTGACGACGAGGAAGGCGGCGCCGCTGAGGGTGACGGTGGTGCGGGGCCCGATGGCCTCGGTCATCCAGCCCTGGACCAGGTTGCCGACGGGCACGGTGAACGTGAGGCCCATGAGGTAGAGCGCGATCACCTTCCCGCGCATGTGCTCGTCCACCAGCAACTGCAGCGTGGTGTTCAGGGTGGACGCCACCGCCAGGTAGCCGGCGCCCGCCACCAGGAGCGCGAGGACCCCCCACCAGTAGCCGGGCGACAGGGCGAAGGCCATCAAGGCGGCGCCGTAGATGACCAGCGCGCCGGCGATCAGGCGACTGCGCAGCAGCCCGCTGCCCCAGCCGGCCACCACCGGCGTCCCCAGGATCGCGCCGAGGCCGAGCGCCGCGCCCAGCAGGCCGTACAGGCCCTTGCCCACCCCGTAGACGTCGTCGGCGAACACCACCAGCAGCGTGAACACCGGGCTGCCGAACAGCCCCAGCGCGATCACGACGAGGATGCAGGTGACGATGCCCGGCTTGGTCCGGGTGTAGCGGACGGTGTTGACGAACTCGGCGATGATACGGGGCGGCCCCTGCTGGCGGGCGACGATGACCGGGACCTGGATCAGCACCAGCGCCACGAGCACGGCGATGAACGACACGGCGTTGATGAGGAACGCCCAGGTGACACCCAGCGTGGCGAGCACCACGCCGCCGATGGCAGGGCCGAAGGCACGCGAGGCGTTGAACTGCGCCGAGTTCAACGTGACCGCGTTGAGCAGGTCCTCCCGAGGCACCAACTCGCTGACGAACGCCTGCCAACTGGCGATGTTCAGCCCGGCCACGATGCCCGACACCGCCACGATGGCCACCACCACAACGGCGTTGCGGACGCCGGCAGCCCACACCGCGGCCTCGAGCAGCGCGAGCACCGCCATCACCGACTGGGTGATCAACAGCACGGTGCGCCGGGGGAAGCGGTCGGCGATCACCCCACCGACCGGCCCCATCAGCCACGCCGGGAACAGTTGGGCGAAGCCCGCGACCCCCAACCAGCCGGCCGATCCCGTCAGCTTGAACACCACGAAGGGCACGGTGACGTTCTGCACCCAGCTCCCCGTGTTCGACAGCACCGCCCCGGTCCAGAGCAACGCGAAATTCCGGTGCTGGAACGCCTTGGCCGCGTCGCGCAGGCCTCGCTTCTCGCTCTTCGCCTGACGGCTCATCGCACCGTCATGGCTCGCTCGTCCCTCGCTCGCCGCGCCCGCCCGCGTCACCCCAGCGCCGCCGTCGCCCGCCGCGCCCGCCCGCGTCACCCCAGCACCGCCGTCGCCCGCCGCGCCCGCCCGCGTCACCCCAGCACCGCCGTCGCCCGCCGCGCCCACCCGCGTCACCCCAGCACCGCCGTCGCCCGCCGCGCCCACCCGCGTCACCCCAGCACCGCCGTCGCCCGCCGCGCCGGCCCGCGTCACCCCGGCCCCGCTGTCGCTCGCCGCGCCGGCCGGCGTCACCCCGGCGCCACCCTCGCCTGCCGCGGCCTTGCGGTCGCCGTTCTCCCCGGCGGCCCGAACGGCACCGCGCTCGGCCAGGGCCGCCTCGGCCGCGACCGACAGCTCGGTCTCCGGGCCCACGACGAACCCCGGCAGGTCGTCGTCGTCGCTCACGATGTCGGTGTCAGTGCCGGTGGAGTCCCCCATCCCACGGGAAGCATGCCCGGCGGGGCGTCACTAGCCTCCTTCCATGGCGCACGAATTGGTGATCACCGGCGGCACCGTCATCGACGGGACCGGCGCACCGGGCCGCCGGGCCGACGTGGCCGTCGACGGCGACCGGATCACCGCCGTCGGCGAGGTCGACGCGGACGGGGCGGGCCGGGTGATCGATGCCGAGGGCCGGCTGGTCACGCCTGGCTTCGTCGACCTGCACTCCCACCTCGACGCCCAGGTGGGATGGGACCCGCTCATGTCGTCGTCGTGCTGGCACGGCGTCACCTCGGTGGTGATGGGCAACTGCGGCATGACCTTCGCCCCGGTGCGCCCCGGTCAGGCCGAGACCCTGGCCACGATGATGGAGTCGGTCGAGGACATCCCCGCTTCGTGCATCCTCGACGGGCTGTCGTGGCAGTGGGAGTCCTACGGCGAGTACCTCGACACGGTCGACCGGCTGCCACTCGGCATCAACGCCGGCGGCTACGTGGGCGACGTGGCCCTGCGCACCTACGTGTGCGGCGAGGCCGCCTGTGAGCCCGACTTCGCGGCCACGGCCGATCAGATCGCCGAGATGGCCGCCCTCGTCCGGGCCGCGGTCGAGGCCGGCGCCCTGGGCTACTCGATCTCGCGCAGCCTCTTCCACCGTGTGCCCGACGGCCGCAACGTGCCCGGCACGTGGAGCGCTCCCGAGGAGTTCTTCGGCATCGCCGCCCCCCTCGGCGAGCTCGGGCGCGGCGTGCTCGAGAGCGCCCCCCGCTACAACGAGGAGGACGGGTCGGGCTCCCGCGTCGAGGAGGAGCTGGCCTGGATGGCCGAGATCAGCCGCCGCACCGGTCGCCCCTTCAGCTTCAACCTCCAGCAGATCGCCTCGCTCGGCGACCACTACCGCCAGGTCATCGCCCTGAGCGAGCAGGCCAACCGCACCGGCGCCCAGCTTCGCCCGCAGATCACGCCCCGCAGCGTCGGCGTGCTCTTCAGCTTCGCGGCGAACACCCTCGTCGACGACCTCCCGTCGTTCGCCGCCCTCCAGCCGCTCGACCTGGCGGTGCGCCTGGCGGCCATCCGGGATCCCAAGGTGCGCTCCCGCCTCGTCGACGAGGGCGCCGGCAAGGCCGTCGGGCCCTTCGAGCGCATGTACCTGATGCGGCCCGACGCCGTCCGCTACGCCTACACCGACGACGACTCCATCGCCGCCATCGCCCGGAGCCATGGCGTCACGCCCATCGAGGCCTACCTCGACGCGATGGACGCCTCCGATGGTCGGGCCATCGTCAACTGGCCGGTGATGAACCAGGACGAGACGGCGATCGAGGAGCAGATCACGTCGTCGGTCACCATCCTCGGGCTGGCCGACGCCGGCGCCCACGCCACCCAGATCATGGACGCCAGCCAGCCCACCTACCTGCTGTCACACTGGGCCCGCGACCGGCAGCTGCTGTCGGTGGAGGAGGCGGTGCGGCGCCTCACCTCCGACACCGCCGACTTCATCGGCTACCGCGACCGGGGCCGCGTCGCCGAGGGGGCCTACGCCGACCTCAACGTGATCGACCTGGACGGCCTGGGCCTCGACGTGCCCGAGATCGCCCACGACTTCCCCGGCGGGGCGGCCCGCTTCGTGCAGCGCTCACACGGCATCGAGCACACGATCGTCAACGGCCGGCCGTTCCTCGAGTCGGGCGAGCACACCGGCGCGCTGGCCGGCCGCCTGCTGCGCAGCACCGACTGACCCGGCGCCGGCCCAACCACCCGTTCCGGTGGCTCGAACGCCACCCGCACAACACACCCCAGCCACCAGAACGATCTGGTGGAGTGAGTGGGTCGGTGCAGTCAGGGGGTGTCGACGGCGTCGGGGGCGGTCAGCGCCACCACCCGGTACTGGAACGCCACCGGCACGCGGGCGGTGGCCAGCACCTGCACCTGCACCCAGGTGGGACGGCCCCCCGGGTCGGGCACGAAGCGAGCCGACTGGTCGAACAGGTACACGTGATCGCTCACGTTGGCCGCCGCCACCGTCACCGACAGGGTGGCGCCGGCCAGCGCCTCGGCCCGGTACGGCAGGCTGTCGGGGAGGAAGAACGGCGTTTCGATCCTGGCGCCGCGGGTGACGCTCATGGCGCCCATCGAGGTGAGCTGTGGGCGGCCGCCGAACCAGACGATGCCCGAGTACTCGGTCAGCCGCCGGCGGGCGCCGCCGGCGTCGTCGACCAGCAGGTCGACACGGGGTTGGGGCACCACCTCGATCATCGAGCCCGGCATCGTGCGAGACGGTAGCGGGAGCCGGCGAGGCGAGGGGCGACCGACGTCACCTTTCGGGCCGGGGCCATCCGCCGTAGCATCGGCCCGTGGTGGAACCCGAACCGGAACACGCAGACGCCGCGGTGGCCGAGGCCCCCGGCCAGGCCCTGGTGGCCCTGCCGCGCCAGGCCGACGAACCGGTGCTGGACGACCCTCGCGAGAGCGATGTGGACGAGTGGGGGCGCTCGGAGCGCATGCGGGCGCTCACACGGCGGGTGTACGACCCGATCTACAAGCACTGGTTCCGGGCCGAGTGGGAGGGCCTCGAGAACATCCCCACCGACGGTGGCGCCCTCATCGTGGCCAACCATGCCGCGGCCATCCCCTCCGATGCCCCGGTGATCATGCACGGCCTCGAGACCGAGCTCCACCGGCCGGTGTACGGCCTCGCCGACCACCTGTTCAAGAGCCTGCCGGTCATCGGCACGCTGTGGTCGCGCACCGGCGGCGTGGCCGCCCACCCCGACAACGCCTACCGCCTGCTCCGTGAGCAGAAGCAGCTGGTGCTGGTGTTCCCCGAGGGCAGCAAGGGCCCGGGCAAGAACTTCAGCCAGCGCTACCAGCTCCGGCGCTTCGGTCGGGGCGGGTTCGTCGAGATCGCAATGCGGGCGGGCGTGCCCGTCATCCCCGTGGCCGTGGTGGGGGCGGAGGAGTCGATGCCCACGCTCGTCAACATGGGCCGGGTGGCCAAGGCCGCCGGCCTGCCCTACTTCCCGATCACCGCCAACATGTTGGCCTTCGGGCCGCTCGGCGCAGTCACCTACTTCCCGGCCAAGTTCAAGCTGCGGGTGCTCGAGCCGGTGCACTTCGACGTCGAGCCGGACCAGCCCCGCTACTCGAAGAGCCGGATCATGGACGAGTCCGAGGCCATCCGCGACCGCATCCAGCAGGCGCTCTACGACATGTTGCGGGCCCGCCGATCGGTGTGGTTCGGATGATGCGGACGGCACGAGAGTCGCGGCCAGCACGGACGATGCGGACAGCAGCGATGACGCCGGCGGCTCGCATCACGCCGGCTCGGATGAACGGAGGGGTGGGCTGATGGGCCGGCGCATCCTGGTCACCGGCCTCGGCACCTTCTGGGGTGGTCGCATCGCCCAGGCCCTCGAGGCCGACCCCTCGGTCGACATAATCGTCGGCCTCGACACCCGCCCCCCCTCGGTGGAGCTCGAGCGCACCGAGTTCGTGCGGGTGGACGAGAACTACTCCATCCTCGCCCGAATCGTGAAGGCCACCCAGGTCGACACCATCGTGCACACGTTCCTGGTGGTGAACTCCGACCAGATGCGGGCCCGGGCCATGCACGAGATCAACGTGATCGGCACCATGAACCTGTTCGCCGCCGCCTCCGCGGCCGGCAGCACGGTGCGCAACGTGGTGGTGAAGTCGTCGTCGCTGGTCTACGGGTCGGCCGTCGGCGACCCCACCTGGTTCAGCGAGGACACGCCCCGCACCCACCCACCCCGCAACCGGGTGGAACGCTCGCTGCTGAGCGTCGAGGGCTACGTGCACGACTTCGCCGAGGACAACCCCCACGTCAACGTGTCGCTCCTGCGCTTCTCCAACGTCCTCGGCGCCGACAAGGTCACCCCGCTGTCCAAGCTGCTCGAGCTCCCCGTCGTGCCCTCGATCTTCGGCTTCGACCCGCGCCTGCAGTTCGTGCACGAGCACGACGTCATCCGGGCGGTGCTCTTCGTGCTCGACCACGAGGTGCCGGGGATCTACAACGTGGCCGGCGACGGCCTCCTGCCCTGGAGCGAGGTCGCCAAGATCTGCGCCAAGCGCACCGTGCCGCTGCCGCCCCTCGGCACCACCCTGGCGTCGATCCCGTTCAAGGTGCTCGGCGCGGTGAGCCTCAACGACGAGACCCTCGACCTGCTGCGCTACGGGAGGGGCATCGACAACCGCCGCCTCGTGGGCACCGGGTTCCGCTACGACTACACCTCGGCGGGCACCGTCCGGGCGTTCGCCGAGGCCATGCGGCTGCGCAACACGGTCGGCGACCATCAGCCGTCGTACCGCTACGAGAGCGACGTGGAGCAGTTCTTCCGCCACTCCCCCGCCGTCGTGCGCGACCAGCACGCGTGAATCCCCCGAGGCTCGAGGGCGTGGCCCGAGCGGCCCGTGAGCGCCGCGAACGAGAGCGGAAGACATGAGCTTCCTGCGGGTCGACGTGGCCGAGGGCGTGGGCCGATTGACGCTCGACGACCCTCCCCGCCGCAACGCGCTCAACCTCGAGCTGGTGGACGAGATCGTGGCCGCGCTCGACGACCTCGAGGGCCGGCCCGACGTGGGCGCGATCGTCGTGACCGGCGCCGCCCCCGCCTTCTGCGCCGGCGCCGACCTCTCCGACCTGGGCGGCTCGCGACGCGAGGGCCTCAACCGCATCTACCAGGGGTTCCTGCGCTTCTCCCGGTGCCCGCTGCCCACGCTGGCGGCGGTCAACGGCGCGGCGGTGGGTGCCGGCATGAACCTGGCCCTGGCCTGCGACGTACGCGTCGCGGGGTCGTCGGCCCGGTTCGACACCCGCTTCCTGCAGTTGGGCATCCATCCCGGCGGTGGGCACACGTGGATGCTGCGGCGGGCGGTGGGCCCGCAGGCGGCGGCCGCCCAGGTGCTGTTCGGCGAGGTGCTCGACGCAACCGAGGCCGAGCGGGTGGGCCTGGTGTGGCGCACGGTCGGCGACGACGACCTGCTCGACGCGGCCCACGCGATGGCCGCCCGCGCCGCCTCGGTGCCACGCGAGCTCCTTCGCCGCACGAAGGCCACGCTCGCGGACATGGCCGACGTCGCCGACCACGACACCGCGGTCGAGCGCGAGCTCGAGCCCCAGGTGTGGTCGATCGGTCAGCCCGAGTTCCAGGAGCGGCTGCGGCGCCTCCAGGCCCGGATCAGCTCCACGCCCTCCGACTGATCGGTGGCGCCGGGGCCGGCGGTGGCCGGCGGCCACCGCACCGCTGAGCGGCGCGGGACCACCGGCGGACCGCTCAGATGATCCACTCCCGCAGGAGCTCCTCACGGCGCTGCTCCCACTCCTCACGGGTGAGCGCGTAGCGGACGTGGTCCTCCCAGGTGCCGTTGATCTCCAGGTAGCGCAACGCGATGCCCTCCTCGCGGAGGCCCAGCTTCTCGACCACTCGTCGGCTGGCGGCGTTGCGGGGGATGATGGCGATCTGCAGGCGGTGCAGGTGCAGGTCCTCGAAGACGAACTTGGCGAGGGCCACCACCGCCTCGGGCACGTACCCCTTGCCGGCATGGCGCTCGTCGATCCAGTACCCCACGTAGGCGCTCTGGAACGGGCCCCGCTGCACCGCGTTGAGGTTGATCTCGCCGGCGAACACCCCGTCGACGAAGATGCCGAACCCGTACCCGGTGCCCAGTTGGCGCTCGCGCTCCCGGGCACTGCACCGCACCAGGAAGGCGTCGCGGTCGCGGGTGGTGTCGGGCTGGCCGGGCACCCGCTGGGGCTCCCACTTCGTCAGCCAGTCGACGTTGCGCTGACGGACCTCGCGCCACGCCGAGAAGTCGTTGGCCCGGAGGGGGCGCAGCACGATGCGCCGAGCGATGACCGTGGTCATGGCGCTGTCGCGCCCCCGCAGGCGACCACCCTCAGCGCGCCGCACGGCGACGCTGGCGGCGCGTGGGCTTGTCGACGGTCTCCACCTGCAGGCCACCCAACATCGCACTGAGCAGGTTGAAGATGACGACGGCCACCACGTTGAACGCCGTTCCCACCACCAGCAGGATCAGGGCCACCCGCTGGAGGCCCGCGAGCATCTGCGCGGGCACGAACTCGAAGTTGCGGTAGCCGGTGTCCTCCACGAACTTCTCGAAGTCGCCGACCGAGCCCGAGCCCACCAGCGCCGCCCAGAGCAGCACCAGCAGGCCGACCACCGTGGCCAGGGCGCACAGGTAGAACGGCAGCGACACCTTGGCCACCGACCAGGGGTCGATCCGGTAGACCACCGCCCGGTGTCGGGTCGCCGGCTCCGTCGGTCTGGTCATCTCGCCCGCTCTCCGCTGCATCGCCCGTCGTCGGTTCGTCCACGCAGGTCGTGCACCGACCGGGAGGCGGGCTCTCCTGCGCTCATCGCCTCATCGTAAGCTCAGGACGAGGCCGTCGAGGATGTCGGCCTCCGACACCAGGCACTCGTCGAAGCCGAACCGGCGCATCACCGCCACCAGCACGCAGCATCCGCCGACGATCACATCGGCGCGCTGCGCCTCCATGCCCGGATTCTCGCGGCGCTGCGCCACGGTCTCGGTGGCCAGCGTGCGGAACACGTCCTCGGCGGCGTCGCGCGTGAGGGTGAAGTGGTGGATGGCGTCGCGGTCGTAGCTGACGAGGCCCTGCTCGACCGCGGCGACCGTCGTGACCGTCCCCGCCAGACCCACGAACCGGCGCACCGAGCGCACATCAGGGATCTCGCGCTCGAGGTCGTCGAGGTGCGCGCCCACCACCGACAGGCAGGCACTGAGCTCGTAGGCGGTGGGCGGGTCGGTGTGCAGGTACTTCTCGGTGAGACGGACACAGCCCATGTCGAGCGACAGCGCGGCCTCGCATCGGGACGACCCCACCGCGAACTCCGAGGATCCCCCTCCGATGTCCGCCACCAGGAAGGGCCCGTCGGCCGGATCGAGCTCCGCGGTGGCCCCTTGGAAGGACAACTCGGCCTCCTGCGCGCCCGTGAGCAACTCGGGGCGGGCACCCACGATGGCCTCGGCGGCATCGAAGAACGCATCGCGGTTCGCGGCGTCGCGTGCCGCCGAGGTGGCTGTGATGCGCACGCGCGTCACCCCGTGGCGGTCCATCACCTGCCGGTACCGGCCGAGGGTGTCCACGGTGCGGGCGATGGCGTCCGGCGCCAGCGCACCGGTGGCGTCGACCCCCTGCCCGAGCCGGGTGATCTCCATCAGGCGCTCGACGGGCCGGCTGCCGCCCTCGCTCACGAGGAGCCGCGTGGAATTGGTGCCGCAATCGATGGCCGCGTTCACTTCCACATTGGCTCCTCCTTCGTCGGAGCGCCTTCGGCATCCGGTTCGCGCTCGAGCGGCTCCGCTCCGCTCCGCCACGTCGCCCCGGGTCGGGCGTCTGCGCCACCCACGGCGGGAGCGCCTTCGGCATCCGGTTCGCGCTCGAGCGGCTCCGCTCCGCTCCGCCACGTCGCCCCGGGCCGGGCGTCTGCGCCAACTGCGGCAGGAGCGCCTTCGGCATCCGGTTCGCGCTCGAGCGGCTCCGCTCCGCTCCGCATCACACTGGCTCCTCCTTCGTCGGAGCGCCTTCGGCATCCGGTTCGCGCTCGAGCGGCTTCGCTCCGCTCCGCCACGTCGCCCCGCTCGGCGCCTGTGCCCCGACTGCAACATCGGCGGCGTCGGCGAGGTGGGCGGCCACCCAGCGGCCGACCGGGTCGTCGCCGCCGGCGAGGTACCAGGCGTAGTGGGCGTGCAGGCACTTGACCCCCGTACGGGTGCCTCCGACCCCACCGGAGGGCCGGGGGCCCCGGTGGTCGGCAGGCAGCGCCGCGTCACGCTCGGCCGCGTAGCGGTCGTGGGCGTCGGCGAGGGCGGCCGGGTCGACCTCGGCCTCGGCCCGGCGAACGCCGCGGTCGGCCTCGATCCGCCCGATCGCGACGCGCGCACGGGCGCCCACCAGCCAGTAGCGGGTCGGCATCGGGGTGCCGTCGTCGAGCAGCGGGGCGTTGCGGATGACGACCGGCGCGCCCGACGCGTCGGTGACGACCACCTCGTACGCGCCCTGCGGCTCCCGACCCAGGAGGTCGGCGACGGTCGCCGTGGCCGGCTGGTCGGTCAGCTCCATCGTTCGAGGTCCTCCACCGTGTCCACGTCGCCCGGGTCGCCTGGGCACGGTACCTCCGCCACCAGATCGGGCCGCTCTCGCATCAACCGCCGGGCGCCCTCGTCGCCGCTGCGGGGCAGCAGCGGCCAGATCGACCGGTCCAACCGGACCGGCGGGCAGCGTCGCCCCCCGAAGACCGCGGTGGCCACGGGGGCCACACACGCGGCGACCAGTCGCCACGCCTCGGCCGGGACGCCGGGCTGGTCGGCCAGGCCCACCACGACCGCACCATGGCCCGACCCGGCCACGGCATCGATCGCGCACGCCAGTGAGGTGGCCTGGCCCGCCTCAGGCCGTGGGTTGGCCACGACGTGGGCCCCCTCGGGAAGCAGCGGGCCGAGATCGGTGTGGCCCACCACCACGATCAGCTCGTCCAGCGCCGCCGCAGCGGCCGACTCGAGCGCCCAGGCCGCGAGGGGACGGCCCCGGAAGGGCGCGAGCAACTTCGGGGTACCGCCGGCGAACCGCGAGCCCGTGCCGGCGGCCAGCACGACGGCTGCGGTCGTGGGCGCGTCGGCGCCGACGGGAGCCACGGTCGTCAACGGCGAGCGCTGAAGCGCTTGGTGCGCACGGTGACCCCACCGAGCACCGCACGGCAGTGCACCCGCACCACCGGCACGCCGGGTCGCAGCGGCGCCGTGCGTACCCGGTAGTCGCGGCCGCCGAGCACCGCGAACCCGCCCAACTCGACGTGCACGCCCTCGGGCACGAGCACCTCGACGCCGCCGAACACGGCCCAGGCCCGGATGTCGAGGTCGCCGTCGACCTGGGCGTCACACAGGTCGATCTGGGCGCTGCCGAAGACGGCCACGGCATCGAAGGTGCGGGCCGGGCGCCAGCGGCCACACCGGCGGGCGCCGCTCAGGACCCCCACCGCGGTGGTCCGGGCCGGCAGCGGCGGCGGCAGGACGAGTGCGGGCAGGTCGGCCGTGGGTCGGCTGAGCTCGGCGACCGTGCGAGCGGCGTACACCTCGCTGACCCGCTCGGCGAACTCGTCGAGGGTGAGCCGACCGTCCGAGGTGCACTGCCGGAGCCGCTCGATCTCGTGCTGGCGCTCGAGGTCGCCGATGAGCTCGTCGGGGGCGGGCATGCCGCCAAGGGTACGGTCTGGGCCATGGATCTCGGACTGCGCGGGCGCACCGCCGCCGTTGCCGCGGCCTCGTCGGGCCTCGGCCTGGCCAGCGCCCGGGCGCTGGCGGCCGAGGGGGCCAGAGTGGCCATCTGTGGCCGCAACGCCGATCGACTGGCCCGGGCGGCGGCCACCGTCGAGGGCGACCCCGTCACCATCGTGGCCGACGTGAGCGTGCCCGACGAGGCCACGGCCTTCATCGGCGAGGCGTCCGAGCGACTCGGCCGGGTCGACATCCTGGTGGCCAACGCGGGCGGGCCACCCGGAGGCACGTTCGCCTCCACCGACCTCGCCGCCTACGAGGAGGCCCTCCGCCTCAACCTCCTGTCCACCGTGGCGCTGTGCCAGGCCGCCGTGCCCGCCATGCAGGAACGCGGGTGGGGGCGGGTGGTGGCCATCACCTCGGTGGGGGCCCGCCAGCCCATCGGGCGGCTCATCGCGTCCAGCACGGCGCGGGCCGGCGCCACCGCCTTCTTGAAGGTGCTGGCCCAGGAGGTGGCGGGCGACGGTGTCACCGTCAACTCGGTGCAGCCCGGCATGCACGCCACCGACCGCCTCGCCCACCTGGGCACCGACCTCGACACGCTGGCGGGCCAGATCCCGGTCGGGTTCGTGGGCGATCCCGACGACTTCGGAGCCCTGGTCGCGTTCCTGTGTGGCGAGCAGGCCCGGTTCATCACCGGCTCGGCCATCCCCATCGAGGGCGGCGTCGTGGGGGCCCTCCAGTGATCCGCCACGTGGTGTTGCTGCGCTGGACGGTCGAGGCCACGCCCGCGCAGCACGGCGCGGTGCTGGCGGCGCTGACGGCGTTGCCCGACGAGATCCCGCAGATCGCCCGCTACCGGTTGGGCACCGACCTGGGGCTAGCCGAGGGCAACGCCAGCCTCTCGGTGATCGCCGACTTCGCGTCCGTCGCCGACTACGAGGCCTACCGCGACCACCCCACCCACCAGCACATCATCACCGCCCTGATCAAGCCCATCCTGGCCCAGCGCGCCGCCCTCCAGTACGAGGTCGACGGCACCACCGACTAATGGGTGTCTGACCTCGGCGCGGCCCCCTGTCCCGGGGTCAGGCAGTCAGAGGGTCAGGACGCCGGCGCTCAGGCGTGCCGGCGCGGCGGTGCGGCGGTGCGGCGGTGCGGCGGTGCGGCGGTGCGGCGGTGCGGCGTCAGCGTCCCGCCTCGACCAGCGCGCGGCGGACCAGCACCCGGGCCAGGTGCTCGCGGAACTCGACGCTGGCGTGCAGGTCGGCCGGCGGCTCGGTGCCCTCGGCCGCGACCGCGGACGCCTCGGCCGCGTCGCCACCGTCGCGCAACGCCTGTTCGACCGCCCCGGCCCGCAGGGGCGTGGCGCCCATGTTCACCAGGGCCACGCCGGGCGGGACGGGCGCGTCGGCGCCGCCGGCGAGGGCGGCCACGCCCACGATGGCCCAGTCGCCCGCCCGCTGGGTGAACTTCTGGAACGACCAGCCGATGCCGGGCACCCGGGGCACCCGCACCTCGGTGAGCAGCTCGTCCTCACCGACGGCGGTCTCGAGGAATCCCGTGAAGAGGTCGGATGCCTGGATGCGGCGCTCACCGCCCGGGCCGACCACCACCACGCTGCCGCCCAGCGCCAGCAGGACCGCGGGCAGATCGGAGGCCGGGTCGCCGTGCACCAACGAGCCGCCCAGCGTGCCGCGGTGACGCACCTGGGGGTCGCCGACCTGACCGGCGGCGTGGGCCAGCAGCGGCACCTCACGGGCCAGCAACGGGCTGGTGTTCACGTCGTGGTGGCGGGTGAGCGCGCCGATCGCGATCTCGTCGCCGTCTTCGCGGATGTAGCTCAGCCCGGCCACCCGCGCAATGTCGATCAGCACCGCGGGAGCGGCCAACCGCAGCTTCATCAGTGGCAGCAGCGAATGGCCGCCGGCGATCAGCTTGGCCTCGTCGCCGTGCTCACCGAGCAGGTCGAGCGCCGCCTCCACCGTGGCCGCCCGCTCGTACTCGAACGCGACCGGGATCATACGCCGCCCCCCGCCTCGGCGGCGGCATCGGGCGGCGCGGGGCCGGCCCCCACCAGCGCGACGGACTGGCCCGAGGCGGCCAGCACAGCCTTGACGATGTTGTGGTAGCCGGTGCAGCGACAGAGGTTGCCCTCGAGGCCTTCGCGCACCTCGCGCTCGGTCGGCCGGGGCACCTCCGCCAGCAACGACACCGCGGCCAGCACCATCCCCGGCGTGCAGTACCCGCACTGCAGCCCGTGCTGCTCCTGGAAGGCCTGTTGCATCGGGTGCAGTTGCCCGCTCGAGGGGGCCAGTCCCTCGATGGTGGTGATGGCCGCCTCGTCGGCCTGCACGGCCAGCACCGTGCACGACTTCACCGACTCGCCGTCGAGCAGCACGGTGCAGGCGCCGCACGACGACGTGTCGCAGCCCACGTTCGTGCC
Organism: Acidimicrobiales bacterium; assembly: GCA_044221555.1. Taxonomy (GTDB): domain Bacteria; phylum Actinomycetota; class Acidimicrobiia; order Acidimicrobiales; family DATDAH01; genus JAEUJM01. The sequence goes on along the minus strand of JBGAOY010000011.1, from coordinate 111,328 downwards.
CGTCAGTCCCAGCACCTCGCGGAGGTACTGCACCAGGAGCAGGCGAGGCTCGACCTCGTGGCGCTGCTCGACGCCGTTCACCGTCATCGTCACCTGCATGGGCACAGATCCTGTCAGGTCAGTGGACCATGCGGCGGAAACCGGTGGCCGCCCAGGCGCCGAACACCACCAGGCCACCGGCGATGGACAGCAGGCCGGGCCAGATCACCCCCCAGGTGATCGGCCCCAGGAACCCCGCCCTGGCCATGTTCAGCACGTAGGTCAACGGGTTCAGGCGGGCCACGTGGCTGAGCCATCCCTCCATCAGCGCCACCGGCGCCTGGCCGATCGAGAGGAACATCGTCACGAAGATGCCCACCTGGATCAGGGCACTCGACTTCTGGTTGCGCACCCGGTAGACGACGCCCAGGCCCCAGAGGCCGGCGACCAGGGCGAAGCCCTCGGCGGCCACGACCAGCGTCACCATCCCGAACAGACCGTCGGTGAGCCGGGCGCCGGCGATGAAGCCCACCGCCGACACGGTGGTGACCGGCAGAAGCACCCGGACGACGGCGGCCGCCAACGGCCCGAGAATGAGCCCCGACCGGTGCGTGGGCGCCATGAGCAGGCGGTCGTAGAAGCCGTTCTCGAGGTCGCGGGCCACACCGAAGCAGATGCCCATGCCCGCGAAGGCGGCGCCCTGCATGATCGCCCACGGCATGAACCAGTTGAGCGCGTTGTCGGTGGGGAACCCGGGGATCTCGGTGAGCGCGCTGAACGCCCCGCTGAACGCCACGATGAAGAACAGCGGCATCGCGATGGTGGGCACCACGGCCGAGGGCGTGCGGATGATGTTCACCAGGCTGCGCTGGGCCAGGCCCCGGGCCACCCCGACGACGGTGCCCCCCGGAGCGGTGTGGTCTGCGTCCGTCGCCGTGGTGTGCCCTCCGCCCGCGGGCACCGCGGCTGCGGTCACGAGTCGCGCTCCAGACGCTTGCGCATCTGGTGGATGGCCAGGGCGATCGTGAACACCGAGAGCACCGCGGGCACGACGACCGCCGGCACCGCCTCGGACCAGCTGAACCCGACGATCACCTGGTAGCGGGCCCCGTCGATCATCCACGACAGCGGGTTGTGCTCGGAGACCGACTGGAACCACCCGCTCATCAGCGCGGTGGGGAAGAACGCCGAGCTCATGAACAACATGATGAAGACCAGCGGGAAGGCGGCGTCGACCGACTCCTGCTGGCCCGTGCGGATGCCGACCGCGGCGGTGATGCCCCCGATCATCAGGGTCACCAGCACCGCCATGGCCATGAGGACCAGCACGCCGGGAACGCCTCCGTCGACCTGTGCGCCGAAGATCCGGAACACGATCACGAAGATCACGGTCTGGCACGCGCCCAGCACGGCGCCACCGGAAAGGCGGCCGATCAGGATGGCCGGACGGGCCACGGGCGACGCCAGCAGCCGCTCGAAGAAGCCGTTCTCGATGTCGAGCGCGAGGTCGGAGCCGCCCGAGATGGCACCGAACATCACGCCCTGGACGATGGTGGCGGGCAGGAGGAACTGCAGGACCGAGTCGACCGGCGGGAAGCCCGGCAGGTTGACCGCGCGGGCCATGGCCGAGTTGTTCACCGCCGCGATCATCAGGGGGAAGATCATCGACGGGAGCCACATCTCGGGCTGGCGCAGCGTCGAGCGCACCGAGCGACCGGCCAGGGCCCCCGCCTGGGCCAGCGGCCGCAGCTCACGCATGGTGTCGCCGGTCGCGGTCAGGGTGGCGCCGGCACCGGCGGAGGCCGTGGTCACGCGCCCGCTCGCCCCAGCGGACCGCGGCGCCGGGGCCGGGGCCGGGGCCGGGCAGGCGGTGTCACGTGCCGGGCGCGCCGGCGCCGGAGTCGTCCGGCGCCGCGCCCTCGAGGCGCCGGCCGGTGGCCTCGGCGAACACGTCGTCGAGGCTCGGGGCGTTCAGCTCCATGTGCAGGACGGTCACCGACGCGTGATCGAGCGCGCGCACGACCGCGGTCATCTCGCCGGCGCCCCCGTCGAGGCCGATCGCCAGCACGCCGGCGCGGTCGGGACGGGCGGGGCCGAAGGTCTCGAGCACCGTCGCCGCGGCCTCGTGATGGGCGCGGTCGACCTCGAGGCGCAGGGTGGGCGCCCCGACATCGGCCTTCAGGCGGTTCGGCTCGCCCTCGCGCACGATCCGCCCGCCGTCGATGATGGCGATGCGCCCGGCCAGTTGGTCGGCCTCCTCCAGGTACTGGGTGGTGAGGAAGATGGTGGTGCCGTGCTCGATGTTCAGCGAGCGCAGCTCGTCCCACAGGTTGAGGCGGCTGGTCGGGTCGAGGCCGGTGGTGGGCTCGTCGAGGAACAGCACCTCGGGCTCGTGCAGCAGCGAGAGGGCCAGGTCGAGGCGGCGACGCATGCCCCCCGAGTACTTGCCCACCCGACGGCCCGCCGCCGCGGTGAGCCCCACCCGCTCGAGCAACTCGGCCGACCGCTTGTCGGCCCGGGCCCGGGGCAGGCCGTACAGCACCGACTGCAGGCGCAGCAGCTCGCGCCCGGTCATGAGTGGGTCGATGGCCGCGTCCTGCAGGGCCACGCCGATCGAGCGACGGACCATGGCCGCCTCGGTGACCACGTCGTACCCCGCCACCCGGGCGCTTCCGGCGCTGGGCGCGAGCAGGGTGGTGAGCATGCGCACGGTGGTGGACTTGCCGGCACCGTTGGGCCCGAGGAACGCGAACACCTCGCCGGGCTCGACCCGGAGGTCGACACCCGCCACCGCCTCGATCTCGCCGAAGCGGCGCACCAGGCCCACGGCCTCGACGGGGACGGTCACCGCCGCGACGCTGGGTTCATGGCCGGCGGGGTCGGCTCAGCGGGACGCTGCGAACAGGCGCGAGTACGGCCAACCCGACGGGACCTCGACGGGGGCCGGCGCCGCGGGCAACAGCGCGATGGGCTCCTCGCCGGGCCGGGTCATGTGGTACTGCTCGCGGGCCTGCTCCTCGATCGCACCGTCGGTCTGCAGGTCGTCGATCTGGGTCTGCAGGTCGTCGATCTCGGTGTCGAGGGCCCGCAGGTCGGACTCGGCGCGGGCGGTGGCGGACTGCTGACGGAGGTAGGTGCGGGCGGGGAAGGCCCCCAGGAACGCGATGCCCACGACGGCGACGCCCACGACACCCATCCAGAACAGGCGCCGCCGGCGCCGGAGGCCGTCGGCCCGACGGGTGGCCGGGGTCGCCTCGACCGGCTCGCGGCCCGCGGCGCGACGGCCCTTGGCGGCCTGCCGGGCGCGTACCTCCTTGCGCGGCGCCATCAGCCGCTGCCCCTCGAGAGGGCCGCACCGCCCCAGAACGCCGCGGCCTCACCCAGGTCCTCCTCGATGCGGAGCAACTGGTTGTACTTGGCCACCCGGTCGGAGCGGGCGGGCGCCCCGGTCTTGATCTGGCCGCAGTTCGTGGCCACGGCCAGGTCCGCGATGGTGGTGTCCTCGGTCTCGCCCGAGCGGTGCGACATGACCGCGGTGTAGGCGTTGCGGTTGGCCAGCGCCACCGCCTCGAGCGTCTCGGTGAGCGAGCCGATCTGGTTGACCTTGATCAGGATCGAGTTGGCCACACCGGCGTCGATGCCCCGTTGCAGGCGCTCGGTGTTGGTGACGAACAGGTCGTCGCCGACGAGCTGCACCCGGTCGCCCACCGCTCCGGTCAGCGCCGCCCAGCCGTCCCAGTCCTCCTCGGCCATGCCGTCCTCGATCGACACGATCGGGTAGCGGTCGACCCAGTCCGCCCAGAACTCGGCCATCTGCCCGGCGGACAGGGTGCGGTCCTCGCCGGCGAGCACGTAGCTGCCGTCGCGGAAGAACTCGGACGAGGCCGGATCGAGAGCGATGGCGATCTGGTCGCCGGGGGTGTACCCGGCCTGCTCGATGGCGTCCATCAGCACCTGCACGGCCTCTTCGTTCGAACCCAGGTTCGGGGCGAAGCCACCCTCGTCGCCCACCGCGGTGGACAGGCCCTTGTCGTGCAGCACCTTCTTGAGCACGTGGTACGTCTCGGTGCCCCAGCGCAGGGCCTCGGTGAACGACGCCGCGCCCACCGGCATGAGCATGAACTCCTGCAGGTCGACGTTGTTGTCGGCGTGGGCGCCACCGTTGAGCACGTTCATCATGGGCACCGGCAGCACGTGGGCGTTGGCGCCGCCGACGTAGCGGTACAGCGGCAGCGCGAGCTCGTCGGCCGCGGCCTTGGCCGCGGCCAGCGACACGCCCAGGACGGCGTTGGCGCCCACGTTGGCCTTGTTGGGGCTGCCGTCGGCATCGATCATGCGGCGGTCCAGCTCGCGCTGGTCGAGAGCTTCGAGGCCGATCACCACGTCGGCCAGCGCCCCGTTGACGTTGGCCACCGCGTTGGCCACGCCCTTGCCGCCGTAGCGGTCGCCGCCGTCTCGCAGCTCGACCGCCTCGAACTGGCCGGTCGACGCCCCGGAGGGCACGATGGCCCGACCCCGCGCCCCCGATTCGAGGACCACCTCCACCTCGACCGTCGGGTTGCCCCGCGAATCCAGGACCTCTCGACCCACGACCTGTTCGATGGCGCTCATGTCATCCGCTCTCGGCTCGTTCCTCGCCGGGCCGCTCGGGCCCCGCCCTCGTTCCTCGGGCTCACGACGATGAGCCTAGTGGGGCTGGTGTTGCTGTTGTTGCCACTGAGCTGATCGGGGCCGAGCGCACCGGGGGCGATCGGCGCTCGCCGCCTCAGGTCATCAACACGATCCGCCCGACGTCAGCGCCGAGGCGTCCCAGTGGGCGATCACCGGGAAGAACGCCGGCTTCGACGGCGTGTGGAATTGCCGGGAGCCGGCCTCGCTGACGTTGTAGAGCCCCCCTGCACCATCGAGCGCGAGTTGCTCGGTGCCGGGACTGAACTGGTAGGTGCCACCCGGGACGGTGGCGCCGGTGTCGGCGTCGACCACGTGGAGCAGACCGCACTGCGACGTGCTGGCGGTGAGCAGGATCGTGCCGTTGTACCCCCACGCCGCCCCCTGGCCGTCTTCGGCCACTTCGAGACGATCGATGGATCCGTTCGTTCCCGTGACCGCCCGATTTCGCAGGTACGCCTCGGAGTACTGGTACAACAAGGTGGTCCGGCCCCGGCGCCAGTGGCCGATCCAGAGGCAACCGCCTGCTGCAGGACAACCCGGACCGGCCGGCTGGTCGAACACGAACGACCCGTTGAGACCGGCACTCGCGTTCTGCGAGGTCGACAGCAGCGACGAGTTCGTCCGGATCGCGGTGGCGACCCGGGCCGGATCGAACATCTTCGCGAGGTTCAATTCGAACAGGCGGTGAGTGTCGGACACCCACACGCTGTTGCGGGAGGCGGTGAACTCGATACCCCCCGCATGCGAGCACTGGCCCGCGGGGAACCGATACCAGTTGCGGACACGCCCCGTCGACGTGTTGATCGCGTAGACGTAGCACCGGCCGGCGGGATGGGTGTACCCGCTGACGAGCAGCGTGGCCGACGGCCACCGCACACCCGCCGGCACCAACGTCACCCCCTGCGGCGTGAATCCGGTGTCGAGATCGGGGACCCAGGTGGCACCGAGCAGCGCCTGCTCGTTCGGCGAGACGACACGGCGCCAGTCCTTCAACGGTCCCACACGCGCGTACGAGGGCCGCGTGCCGCTCACGCGGATGGCGGTCTTCGCCGCGGAGACTCCGGCGGGACCGAGCGCGGTCAGCGCCTGCACCTGGTAGGAGACCGGTGGACCGGACGGGGCACCGTCGTCGCCGGCGGCGAACGTGGCGGGCCCGACGTCGAGGATCGGGGTGCCGTTGCGGAGGATCCGGTAACCGGTGACGCCGCTGGCGTCGTCGGGTGCCCGCCACACCAACTGGATCCTGCCCCCGCTGTCCGACCGGGCGGACAGCCCTCGAGGGACACCTGACGACACGCCGGGCCCGACGACGACGTTGTCGATCGCGAAGCCGGCCGGCTCGCTGCTGAGAGCCTTCACGAGGAACGACGCGGCCCCGGCGAACGTCGAGTCGATGCGCACGATGCCGACCCCGTCCGCGCTCAACTGGCCGATTCGGGAGCCGCTCCTGCCGTAGACGATCACCTTCACGGACCCGGGCGTGTTGATGTAGCCGACGTCGAGGGAGAACCCACCGACCGTTCTCGCTGCTCCGCTGACGGGATCGACGAACGTCCCTCGGATCTCGCCGGCGAAGAGCGGCGTGCCGGACAGAACGGGGCTCGTGGGGTTCGACGAATCCGTGGTGATGAACGGGCTGTCACCCGAGAACACGATCCCCCGGCTGCGGTACTGGGTGGTGATGGCCGTGCCCAAGGGGAATTCACTGAACGTGATCGCCCCCGGCGGCACCCCAAGGCCCTCGGTGGCCGGCGCGGAAGGCGACGGTGTCGTCGGCGAGGTCGACCCGCCGCCGGCGGGCTGTCCGCGACCCGTCGTGTCGTCGAGGTCCGGCGCCGCTGACGTCCCGTCGAGCGAGGAGGTCGGCGGCGACTCGACGGCCTGACTGGGGCCGATCCCCACGACGCTGGCGAGGACCACGACGGCGAGTCCACGTGCCACCGCCCGTCCGCCGGGTGAGGCCGTTGTCGCTCGCTGCATCGTCTTCCCGCCTGTCATCGACTGGTCGTTCAGTGCCGGGCGATGATGGTGTGGCCGGTGAACACTGTCAACTGCGTAGCGGTGAGCGGCCGGCTCTCGGTCAGACGGCGAACTTGCCCTGGGCCATCCGGTCGGCCTCCATGAGCTCGAGCTCGTGGGCACCCGAGATCACGATCTGGGGGTCGGGCACGAAGTCGACGTCGGCGGCGCGGCCCTCGTAGGGCACGGCGTTCAGGATCACCCGCATGGCGTTGAGACGGGCCTGGTGCTTGTCCTCGCTGCGGATCACCGTCCACGGCGCGTCGGCGGTGCTGGTGCGCTTGAGCATCTTGTACTTCGCGTCGGTGAACTCGTCCCAGTGCTCCTGGGCCTGGACGTCGATCTCACTCAGCTTCCACTGGCGCAGGGGGTCGTCGCGACGCCGGTCGAACCGCCGCTTCTGCTCGGCCTTGTCCACGCTGAAGTACAGCTTCACGAGGATGGTGCCCTGGCGGACCAGGTCCTTCTCGAAGCCGACCACGCCCCGCATGAAGTTCTTGTACTCCTCGTCGGTGCAGAAGCCGAACACCGGCTCGACCATGGCCCGGTTGTACCAGGAGCGGTCGAACAGAACCATCTCGCCGCCGGTGGGGAACTGGGCCACGTAGCGCTGGAAGTACCACTGCGTGCGCTGCTCCTCGGTGGGCTTGCCCAGGGCGACCACGCGGTAGTGCTTCTCGTTCATGTAGCGGGTGACCCGCCGGAGGGTCCCGCCCTTGCCGGCGGCGTCGCGGCCCTCGAACAGCACGATCATGCGCCGGTGGCTGTCCTCGAGGTGGCGCTGCAGCTTCAACAGCTCGACCTGGAAGGGCTTCAGCTGGCCCTCCTGGCGGCGGCGGCGGACCGCGCCCTTCTCCTCCTTGCGCAGGCGCAGCAGCTCGGCCTGCTCGGCCTGGTAGCGCTGCACCAGCGTCGACAGCCGCATCTCGTCGCGGCCCACCGTCACCAGTGGGTCGTCGCCAGTGGGGTCCGCACGGCCGTCACCGCCGGTCGCACCTGTGGTCGCTTCGAGGGTCATCGGATCCTTTCCGCCCTGTCGGAGAGCGCCGAGGGTAGTGCCGCCGACGGCACCCCCCAGCCGGGCTCGTAGCCGAACAGCTCGCGTGCCGGGCGAGGGTTGGGGCTGTCGTCGATCAACTCCATGCTGTCCAGGTCGACTCGGCTCGGGTGGTCGTGCCCGCAGGCTCGAGCCAGCCGCAGCAATTCGAAGCGCAGGGCCATCACGTAGTTGGCGGCCCGCACCGACTTCAGGTCGGGGTCGAGCCCACGCACGAGCCAGGGGTTCTGGGTGGCCACGCCGGTCGGGCACCGCCCGGTGTGGCAGCGCTGGGCCTGGATGCAACCGATCGAGAGCATGGCCTCACGGGCCACGTTGAGCAGGTCGCAGCCGAGGGCCATGGCGAACAGCCCGGTGCCGGGGAGGCCCAGCTTGGCCGAGCCGATGAACACCACGTCGTCGGCCAGCCCCGCGGCGGCGAAGGTGCGGTAGACGCGAGGGAAGGCGATGCGGAACGGCAGCGAGACGTGGTCGGCGAACACGAGCGGCGCCGCGCCCGAGCCGCCCTCGCCGCCGTCGACGGTGACGAAGTCGGGGCCCTCGCCCCGAGCGGCCATGCGGGCGGCCAGGTCGTCCCAGAACTGCTGCTCCCCCACCGCCGACTTGATGCCGACGGGCAGGCCGGTGGCGCCGGCGATGCGCTCGACGAAGTCGATCAGGCCGTCCACGTCACCGAACTCACGGTGGTACGGGGGGCTGAGGCAGTCCTTGCCGACTGGCACCCCGCGGATGGCGGCGATCTCGGGCGTCACCTTGGCGCCCGGCACCACGCCGCCCAGCCCCGCCTTCGCCCCCTGCGACAGCTTGATCTCGATGGCCCGGATCGGCGCCTGCGCCACCTGGGCGACCACGCGGTCCAGGTCGAAGGCACCGTCCTCGTCACGGCAGCCGAAGTAGCCGGTGCCGATCTGCCAGATCAGCTCGCCGCCGTGCAGGTGGTGGGGCGACACGCCGCCCTCACCGGTGTTGTGCAGGCAGCCGGCGATCGCCGCTCCGCGGTTGAGGGCCTCGATGGCGGGGCCGCTCAGCGAGCCGAAGCTCATGGCCGAGATGTTGACGATCGACGCCGGGCGGAACGCGTGGCGGCGCCCGTGGGCCGCCCCGAGCACCTTGGCGCAGGGGACGTCGACCTCGCGGGTCGGGGTCGGCAGGTGCACGGGGAAGGCCGCGTGCTTGACGATCAGGTAGTCCGGCGTGGTCTCGAGGTCGTTGTCGGTGCCGAACCCGGTGTAGGAGTTCTCCTGCTTCGACGACGTGTACACCCAGCGGCGCTGGTCGCGGTTGAAGGGCCGCTCCTGGTCGTTGTCGGTCACGATGTACTGGCGCAGTTCGGGCCCCACCGCCTCCAGCCAGAAGCGCAGGTGACCGAGCACCGGGAAGTTGCGCAGGATGGCGTGCCGGCGCTGCAGCAGGTCGTAGGCGGCGAGCCCCCCGACCCCGGCCGCGGCAACGGCGGCGAGGCGCCCCAGACGGCTGGTCACGCCGGGAACCTAGCGACGGCGGGCCGCCCGCGCACAGGGCCGAAGGTCACAACGCCCGGTGTCGCACCCGGCCTCGCCCCCGGCGTCGCACCCGGCCTCGCACGCGACCTCTCCCCCGACCCGGCGGAACCGCGGTGAACTGGCGCCCGATTCGGTCGCCCTGACCGACGGATCGGGCGCCAGTTCGGGGATGCGGTTCGTGATGCGGCTCAGGGATGCAGTTCAGGGATGCGGTTCAGGGACCGGGGGTCGGCGTGTGAGGATTCGGGGCATGGGCGACCTCGACCTCGGTGACTTCGACGTGATCGTGATCGGCGCCGGCTACGGCGGCGCCACCGCCGCGGCGCTGCTCACCCTGGCCGGCCGCAGGGTGGCGCTGATCGAGAAGACGCCGCGGGCCGGCGGCAAGACCCAGACCCTCGACCGGAAGGGCTACCGCTACGAGATGTTCGGCGCCGTGGGCATCCCCGCCGCCGACTCCCGCGTCCACGAGTTGGTCGACGTGCTGGGCGTGGGCGACCGGGTCGAGCTCCTGATCCCCGAGGGCGAGGCCGCCGCCGTGCGCTATCGGGCCCCCGGCGGCGAGTGGCGGCTGATGCGCAGCGAGCTGCGCCAGAGCGGGTCCGAGGCCGAGATCGACGACCTGCGGCGGGTGTTCGGGGCCACCGACGACGACCTGGCCGCGCTGGGCGACTTCTACCTGACCATGCTCGGTCTGACCGACGACGAGGTGGCCGCCCTCGACCAGGTGGGCATGGCCGACTACATGGCCCCGTTCGGGTTGCCCACGGGCCTGGCCAGCCAGATCTTCGCCACCTTGAACATGTTGTTCGTGGTGGCCGTCGACCGCCTGGCCGCGTCGGAGGCGGTGCTGGTGCTGCGCAACATGGTGCTGGGCGGCGCCGGCCGCTTCCACAAGGGGGGCTACGGCAGGGTGGCCGAGGTCTGCGCCGAGGTGGTGGCCGAGGGCGGCGGCGCCTACCTCTCCAGCACCCGTGTGCGGCGCATCGCCACCGACGACGGGCGGGTGGTCGGCGTCGAGACCGACCAGGGCCTGGTGCGGGCGCGGGCGGTGGTGTCCAACGCCGGCATCCAGCCGACGATCCTCGGCCTCGCGGGCGCCGAGCGCTTCCACGCCGAGTACGTCGAGCGGGTGCGGGGCCTCGAGCCCAGCTGGTCGATCGCCGGCGTCCGCTACGTGCTCGACACCCGGGTGTTCGACGCCGCCCTCACCCCGATCTTCAGCGACCAGAGCTGGATGGACCAGGCCCGCTACGACGCCATGGTGGCCGGCGACTGGCCCGACGTGCCGCTCATCGCGGTGGACGTGGCCTCCGAGTTCGACGCCTCCCTCGTGGCCCAGCCCGGCCACCAGGTGGCCAACATCCAGGTGTTCGTGCCACCGGACCCGCAGTCGCCGGTTCCCGCCGAGGCCGTCCGTCGGGCCCAGGTGGTCCTCGACGAGCTGTACCCGGGCCTGCGCGAGCACACCCTCCGCACCGAGCCCTACGGTCCCCGCCAGATCTCGCGCATGACGCGCGACTCGGTGGTGCCGGGCGCCGGCGGCGAGGCGGTCGGCCTCGCTCAGGTGGTCGGCCAGGTGGGGCGCTCGAAGCCCGACGCCCGCACGCCGCTGCCCGGCCTCTACCTGGTCGGCTGCGACGCCGGCGGCCGCGGCTCGGGCACCCATCAGGCCGTCGACTCGGGCTTCAACGTCGCCGCCATGGTCGACGCCGACCTGGCCTGAGCTCCGTATCGGCCGAAGGCCCGACCATCCTCGGCAGTCTCGTGAACTGGCGCCTCATCGCGTGCCCCCAGCGACAGGATCGGGCGCCAGTTCGCCAGTCTCGTGAGCTGGCGCCTCATCGCGTGCCCCCAGCGACAGGATCGGGCGCCAGTTCGCCAGAGCTGGGGACAGGGGCGGGAGGCGGGGTGCCGGGAGGGGCCGCGAGGGCCGGTCAGCGGTTGGCGGCGAGGGCCAGCGCGGCGAGGACGGCGTTGCGCAGGTCGCGCGGGTCGATCACCTCGTCGATGCCGAGCGACTCGGCCATGCGCCACACGCCGGCCGCCTGCGCCGCCTCGACCGCCGCCTGCTCGTCGGCGTCGAGGCCGGCGCTGGCCCCGCCGGGGCCGGCCGGCATCGAGCTCATGGTGACGTTGGGGAAGGCGAGCGTGAGCGTCTGGTGGTCGAAGGGGTTGTGGCCCATGAGGGTCGACCCGAAGCCGAAGGCCTTGCGCAGCGTGACGTGGATCTTGGGCCCGGTGAGGCGGCGCTCGGCCTGGAACATGCGCCCGGCCCACTTCAGCACGCCGTCGCGCTCGGCCGCGGTGCCGGCCAGCACGCCCGGGTTGTCGGCCAGGAACACCACGGGTAGGCCGAAGGCGCCCACGGTGTCGAGGAACTCGGCGCCCTTCACCGCCGCCGGGCGGTCGATGGTGCCGGCCCGCGCAGACGGGTCGTTGGCCACCAGCGCCACCGACCGGCCCCCGATGCGGCCCAACGCGGTGATCAGCGATCGGCCGAAGTCGGGTTGGACGGCCAGCAGACTGCCCGCGTCGACCAGGCGCTCGAGCACCTGGGTCATCGGGTACGGCCGACGGTCGTTGGCCGGAACGACGGACAACAGGTCGTCGAGGCGACGGGGGCCGGTGTCCGCGCCGTCGGATGCGTCGACCGTCGGCGCTGGCCCGCCGGCGTGGGAGGGGAAGTACGACAGGTAGCGGCGGGCCAGGGCCAGCGCCTCGGCGTCGCCGTCGACCACCGCGTGCACGGTCCCCGCCGCGGTGCAGACCTCGGGCCCGCCGAGCTCCTCCTTGGTGACGTCCTCGCCCAACGCCGCCTTCACCAGGGGCGGCCCACCGGTGAACAGCGCACCCGCCCGGGTCATAACCACGTAGTCGCTGAGCGGTGCGGCCAGCGCGCCGTGCCCCGCCGAGGCACCGAGCACCAGGCACACCATCGGCACCCGGCCCGACAGGTCGGCCAGGGCCAGCAGGTCGTTGGGCGTGCGGGCCGAGGCCCCGCCGCCGGCGTTCAACCGGTGGCCGGCACCGTCGAGCAGGAGGACGAGGGGTACCCGCTCCTGGCCGGCCAGCTCCACCACCCGGTACCGCTTGGCCCCCGACGCGGCGCCGATCGAGCCACCCAGCACGGTGAAGTCCTCGGCTGCGGCGAGCGCCACCCGGCCGTCGACCTCGCCGAACCCGGCCACCAGCCCGTCGCCGGGCGCGTCGGGGCCGCCGACGAGCGACCCCAGCTCGACGAAGCTGCCGGGATCGAACAGCAGCTGCAGCCGGGCCCGGGCGTCGAGCTTGCCCCGCTGGGTCATCAACCGGTCGACCCGCTCGGCGCCGCCCATGGCCTGCGCCGCGGCCCGCCGCCGGGCCAGCTCGGCCAGCGCCGGCGCCCAGCCCTCCGGCACCAGCGGCAGGTCCTCAGACCCGATCAACCCGGCCACCATCCGTTCTGGCACCGGATTTCCCGGCCCTGACCGGCAAATCCGGTGCCAGAACAGGAGCGGGTCGAGCAGTCGGACGGCGAGGTCACGCCAGCTCGGCCTTGGCCGCCCGCCACCAGCGGTCGAGGGTGGCGGCGTCGGCGGCGGGCAGGTCGACGCCCTCCTCCGCGGCGAGGCGTTCGACCACCCGGAAGCGGGCCTGGAAGCGGTCGGCCGCCCCCCGCAGCGCCGACTCGGGGTCGATGCCCAGGTGCTGGGCCACGCCCGTCGCCGCGAACAGCAGGTCGCCGACCTCATGGGCGCTGGGGTCGTCCCGGGCCTCGGCCAGCTCGGCGTCGACGTCGGCGAACGCGTCGTCGAGCGACGCGTAGGCGAACCCCGAGTTCACCCCCCGCTTCTGCACCTTGGAGGCGTACAGCAGTGCGGGCAGCGCTGCGGGGATGCCGTCCATCACGCTCTCGCGGCCCTTCTCGGCCTTCTTGATCTGCTCCCAATTGCGCATCACCTCGCCCGAGCCCTCCACCTCGACGTCGGCGAACACGTGCGGGTGACGTAGCCGCAGCTTGTCGTGGATGCCCCGGGCCACGTCGGCCACGGTGAACTGGCCGGCCTCGGTGGCCAGGGTGGCGTGGAAGAACACCTGGAACAGCAGGTCGCCCAGCTCCTCCTCCAGATGCTCGTAGCCGGTGCCGGCCTCGACATCGACGCCGTCGATGGCCTCGATGGTCTCGTAGGTCTCCTCGATGAGGTGCCGGCCCAGGCTGGCGTGGGTCTGTTCGCGGTCCCAGGGGCACTCACGGCGCAGGGTGGCGACCAGCTCGCCGAAACGGGCCATCTCCGCGGCCACGGGTGCGGCCAGCTCGGGCAGCCACAGCGACGTGAGGTGGTCGGGCTCGACCTCCCGGTCGAGGTCGTCCCACGCCACCTCGAACACGGCCTCGTCGGGCAGGCCCAGGCGCTGCAGCACCAGCACCCGCTGGGGAGGGTCGCCGTCCACCGACAGCTTGATGTCGGACAGCACCGAGCGGCGGTCGCACTGCGCCACCAGCAGCGGGCCCCGCTCGCCCGCGGCCTCGATTGCGAAGCGCTGGCCGTCCACGACCCGGACGCCGACGGCTACCGGGTCGACCCGCAGCCGGGCCCAGGCCAGGTCCGCGAACGACAGCGCCGCCAGCACCTCGACCCCGACCGCAGCGTCGGCGGCGGCGTCGGCGTCGGCGTCGGCGTCGGCGTCGGCGTCACTGCCCTCGACCCGAGCGGCGGCGGTCGCGCCCGCGGCGACCACCGTCGCCGCGTCGGGACCACGGCCCGACGGAGCCGATGCGGCCACCAGCAGCTCGACGGTCCGCTCGGCCACCATCGGCGAGCCCGGGACGGCATAGAGCACGTGGCCGTGCCGGCGGGCGGCCGCCAGGAGGGTGTCGGCGATCGTGCGGTACACCTCGTCGAGCGTGGCGGCTGCCTCGTAGACGTCGTCGAACGAGGTCGCGTCACCGACGACCGCCACCGCCGGGTGACGGGTGGTCCGGACGAAGCGGTGCGGCGTGGACGCCACGGCGGCCAGGGTGCCCGCGGTCACGAGGTCGGGACCGGCGGGTCCGAGCCCGACGACGGTGATGTGGGGCGTCAACCCCCGCTGGGGGCGGTGGTGTCGGTCGCGCCCGAGCCGGTCGGCGAGCCCAGGTCGGGCAGCGAGGTGGTGCTGGGCGCGGTCGGTCCCTCCGGCGGGATCACCGTGGTGGTCTCGGCGTCCCAGCTGCCGAAGCGCGGGTTGACGTCCACCTCGGCCGACGACAGCGCGTCGCCGAGGAAGGTGTTGAGCGGGTCGTCCGCCGGCGTCGCGAGCTGCTGGCGGATCTGGTCCTTCACGTCGGCGAAGGGCTGCACGCCCTTGGAGTTGACGAGCAGCAGGTGGTAGCCGAACTGCGTCTGCACGGGCTCGGTCACCACGCCGACCTCGGCCTCGTCGATGGCCGTCTCGAACTCGGGCACGAACGTCCCCGGCGGCTGGCAGCCGAGGTCGCCGCCCTGGGCGGCCGATCCCGTGTCGGTGGAGTTGGCCTGGGCCACGGTGGCGAAGTCGGCGCCGCCCTCGATCTGGGCCCGCAGCTCGTTGGCGGTGGCCTCGTCGTCCACCAGGATGTGGGCCACGCAGTTCTGGGTGAACTGGTCCTGGTTCTCGTCGTAGTACGCCCGCACCTCGGCCGCGGTCACGCCGGCGTTCTCGTTGGCCTCGGCCGCCAGCGCCTCGCGCAGTACCGCGGCCTGGGCGTTGAACTCCACCTCGTAGTCCTGGAACTCCTGGGAGAATCCGTCGAAGACCGCCTGGCCGGCCGCCGGGTCGGCGGTGGTGGGCGGTGCGGTCGGGTCGGCGTTGGGATCGGTCTCCGGCGCGGGGGCGAGCTGGGCCGCGAACTGCGACTCGGCGGACTGGCGGTCGGCGTCGGTGAGCTCGAGGTCGCGGCGCTCGAACTCGTCGCCGACGATGATGGCCACGACCCGCTCCTGCAGCACCTGAGCGGTGAACTCGGTGGTCACCGTGTCCTGGCCATCGCCGCCCTCGCCGAAGATCGCCTGGGCGAACTGCGTGTCGGGGTTGTCCTTCGCGTAGCTGACGAAGTCGTCGATCTCGGTCTGGATGGTGGCCTGCGACACCTCGGTGCCGTTGACGGTGAGCGCGGTACCGCCGGCGGAGTCGCCACAGGCCGACAGGAGGGCGGCGGCCAGCACGACGAGCGCGACGAGAGAGAGGCGAAGAGGGCGGGTCACAGGGGGATCATCCTACGGGGACGGGTCCGTGCGCCAAGCGCGGCCCACGTCCCGCCCGGAGCGCCGCGTCACGGCTACGACGCCGTGGCGTTGGCCGGCACGAGCTGTCGGAGCAGGGCCACCAGGTGGTCGACGAGGTCGTCGGCGGTGTTCACCGGCACCTGCAATTGGCCCACCTCCTCTTTGTAGACGGCCTTGGGCGACAGCCGCTTCAAGCGGATCTGCTGGCTGGTGAGCAGCGAGAGCGGCGCGAAGCGGGCCAGGTAGGCGGGCCCGCCGAACGAGGGGCCCTTGGTGACCGCGATCTCACGCAGGCCCAGGCGGGCGCACTCGGCCCGGAGGCGGGCAACACCGAGGAGGGCCTCGGCCGTGTCGGGCAGCGGCCCGTACCGGTCCTGCCACTCCACCCGGATGTCGTCCACCTCGGCCTCGGTGGTGACTGCGGCGAGGCGCCGGTAGGCCTCGAGCCGCAGCTCCTCCTTGGGCACGTAGTCGGGCGGGATGTTGGCATCGAAGGGCAGGTCGATCTTCACCTCGGCCGGCTCGGCGGGCGTCTCGCCCTTCAGCTCGGCCACCGCCTCGGTGACCATCTGGCAGTACAGGTCGTAGCCCACCGCGGCGATGTGGCCCGACTGCCCGACGCCCAGCAGGTTGCCCGCCCCCCGGATCTCGAGGTCCCGCATGGCGATCTTGAAGCCCGAGCCCAGCTCCGTGGCCTCCCCGATGGTCTTCAGCCGCTCGTAGGCCTCCTCGGTGAGGGCCCGGTCGCGCGGGGTGAAGAGGTAGGCGTAGGCCCGCGAGCCCGACCGGCCCACCCGCCCCCGCAACTGGTGCAGCTGCCCCAGACCCAGGAGATCGGCGCGGTCGACCACCAGGGTGTTCACCGTGGGCATGTCGATGCCCGACTCGATGATGGTGGTGCACACGAGCACGTCGAAGCGGCCCTCCCAGAAGTCGATCACCACCCGCTCGAGCGTCCCCTCGTCCATCTGGCCGTGGGCGACCGCGATGCGGGCCTCGGGCACCAGGTCGCGGAGGCCCGCGGCGACCGCCTCGATGTCCTTCACGCGGTTGTGCACGAAGAACACCTGGCCGTCGCGGAGCAGCTCGCGCCGGATCGCCTCGGAGACCGCGCGCTCGTCGTACTCGCCGACGTAGGTGAGGATGGGCTGGCGCTCGGCCGGCGCGGTGTTGAGCAGGGTCAGGTCGCGGATGCCGGTGAGGCTCATCTCGAGGGTCCGGGGGATGGGCGTGGCCGTGAGGGTCAGGACGTCGACGTCGGCCTTCAGCTTCTTCATGGCCTCCTTGTGGCTCACCCCGAAGCGCTGCTCCTCGTCCACCACCAGCAGGCCCAGCTTCTTGAAGCCGATGTCCTCCGACAGCAGCCGGTGGGTGCCGATGATCACGTCGACCGAGCCGTCACGGACCCCCTGGGCCACGGCACGGGCCTGTGCATTGGTGAGGAACCGGCTGAGCACCTCGACGCGGATCGGGTACGGGGCGTAGCGCTCGCTGAAGGTCTGGTAGTGCTGCTGGGCCAGCAGCGTGGTGGGCACGAGGATGGCGGCCTGGGTGCCGTCCTGCACCGCCTTGAAGACCGCCCGGATGGCCACCTCGGTCTTGCCGAAACCCACGTCGCCGCACACCAGCCGGTCCATCGGCACCGGCTCCTCCATGTCGGCCTTCACCTCGGTGATGGCGGTGAGCTGGTCGGGCGTCTCCCGGTAGGGGAACGCGTCCTCGAGCTCGCGCTGCCACGGGGTGTCGGGCCCGAACGCGATGCCCTCGCTGTTGACCCGGGTCTGGTACAGCACCACCAGCTCCTGGGCGATCTCGGCCACCGCCGAGCGCACCTTGGATTTGGTCTTCTGCCAGTCCGAGCCGTTGAGGCGGCTGAGCGTGGGCGTCTCGCCACCGGTGTAGTGGCGGACGGCGTCGATCTGGTCGGAGGGGACGTAGAGCCGGTCGCCGCTGCGGTACTCGAGCAGCAGGTAGTCCCGCTCGTGGCCGGCGATGGCCCGCTTGACCATGCCGCCGTAGCGCGCCACCCCGTGCTGGTGGTGCACCACATGGTCGCCGACGGTCAGATCGTCGAAGAAGCCCCGTGCGTCGCGCTGGCGGGGCCGGGGTGGGCGGTGGGCCCGTCGCCGCCCGGTGACGTCGCCCTCGGTGAGCACCGCCAGCCTCAGCGACGGGATCACGAAGCCCCGGTCGAGCGGCGCCACCACGAGGTGCCCGCCCGGACGGGTGAGGTCGAGGGGCGCGGCGGCGTCGCCGAGGCGGGGCATCGACGCCTCGAGCCGATCGACCACGTCCACCCCGTGCTCGGAGAGCAGCTGCGCCACCCGCCGGCCGGAGCCGGCACCGTCCGCGGCCACGACGAGCCGGAAGCCGTCGGCCAGCAGGTCGGCCAACTGCTTGACCAGTCGCGACCCGTCGCCCACCACGGGGTCCCACCCGAAGGCCCCCACCGTGACCACCTCGGGCCCCTCGGGGGCGTTGGTGACCGACCAGGCCGGCACCTCGGTGTGGGCCAGCAGCCGATCGAAGCCCAGGTGCAGCTGGGGGAACTCGCGACCGCCCGCTCCCCACGTCTGCGAGAGCGTGGCCGCCAGGTCGGCCTCCTCGGCCAGCAGGTCGGCGGCGCGGTCACGCATGCGGGTGGGCTCGACCAGCAGCAGCTGCGCGTCGGCGGGCAAGAGGTCGGGCAGCAGGTGCTCGTCGTCCACCAGCCAGCCGAGCCAGGACTCCATGCCGTCGAAGGTCTCACCCGCCGCGAGGCGCTCCCAGTGCTCGCGACCCCACGGCTCGCTGGCCACGAGGGCCTCGGCCCGCGCCCGCACCTCGTCGGTGGGCAGCAGCTCGCGGCACCCGAAGACCTCGACCTCGGACAATTCGACCGTCGAGCGCTGGTCGGCCACCGAGAACTCGGTCAGCCGGTCGACCTCGTCACCCCAGAGGTCGATGCGGACGGGCGCGTCGGCGGTGGAGGGGAACACGTCGATGATCGAGCCCCGCACCGCCAGCTCGCCCCGGTGCTCCACCTGGTACTCGCGGCGGTAGCCGGCCCGCACCAGACGCTCCACCAGCTCGGTGGCGTCGACGGCCTCGCCCCGGCCCACGACCACCGGCTCCACGTCCTCCACGTGGGGACCCAGACGCTGGACGAGCGCCCGCACGGGTGCCACCAGCACGCGGGGCAGGCGCTCGGGGTGGCGCAGGCGCCACATCCCGCGGAGCCGGCGGCCCATGGTCTCGACGCTGGGGCTGACCCGCTCGAACGGCAGCGTCTCCCACGCGGGGAACAGGTCGACCTGGCCCTCGCCGAGGAACGCGGCCAGGTCGCGCACCATGCGCTCGGCGTCGCCCGAGGTCGGGACCGCGACCACCAGCGGCGACCGCTGGGAGATCTCGGCCAGGCCGGCGATGGTGAACGCCCGGGCGGGCTCGGGCACCGCCAGCACCGCCGACGACCGCCCCAGCAGCTGCAGGACGGCAGGCTCGTCGCGCAGCAGCTTGGGCAGGGAACCGAGGCTCACCCGTCGAGTCTACGAGGATCCTCGTTGGTGCCCGGTCGGCCGAACCGCGCCTCTGTGACCAGGGACGGCGAACGGCTGGGTTCGGCCGAGTGAGCGAATACGCACCCTCCGGGGCACCGCCCCCTGCCGGCACCGGCCTACCGGGCCGGTCGCCGCCTCAGGGGCTGGCCTTCTCGTCGTGCAGCTGCTGCAGCGTGTCGGCGAGGTCGGCGTAGATGGCCTCGGCCACCACCCGCGCACCGGTCTCGTTCGTGTGCACGTCGTCGTCGAAGACGAGCTCGTCGAGATCGTCGAGCGAGTCGCCCAGGTCGACCACCCCGTCGGTGGCCATCAGCTCCCGGGCCCGGTTCCATCCGAGCTTGTAGCTGTCGTGGTAGGCGCGGTCGGAGCCGATGTTGGCGAGCGTGGCGTCGTCCACCGCGAGGTCACGCGTCCAGACCGACGGCTGCAGGTACTGGGCGATCGGGATGTCGTGCACCTCGGCGAGATCCCGCTGGGTGCCGGCGGCCCGCCCGAACACGGTCGCCGAGTTCTGGGGCGAGTAGGCCGACGTGCGGGGCATCGGGTCGACCGCGCTGTTGTCGGCGCCCGCGAGGTCGGCTCCCCCCTCGATGAGGGCGTCGCGCACCTGGTTCGCGAACCCGGTGGACACCTGGGTGGGCGAGCCCGCCCAGATCGTCTGGACGATGTCGTTGTAGCCCTCGTAGGTGACGATGAGGTCGGGTGCGGGCCGCTCGGTGAGCAGCTGAGCCAGCAGGACGGCGTCCTGCCACGCCATGTACGACGGCACCCCGAAGTTCTGGGCGCGGATGGGCACGCCCGCCTCCTCGGCCAGCCGGACCACCTCGGACGGGATGGTGTGGTCGTCGCGCTGGCCCTGGCCGAAGAGGGCCGAGCCACCGAAGAACCACACGTCGAGCGCGGCGGGGTCGTCCGCCGCGCCGTCGGGCACGTAGCTGCGCCGCACCCGGTCGTGCACGTTGACGTACTGCTCCTCGCGGTCGGCGGCCCGCACGGTGAGGTAGGGGTCGAAGGCGAACTTGACCGGGAAGTACTGGTTGAAGAAGTCGGGCACCCACGGATCGCCGGCGTGGGCGAGGAAGACGTCACGCGGCGCGCCGTCCGGGGGGTCGCCGGTGGGGTCGGGCAGGGCCCCGGGCGTGTCGGTGGCGGGGCCCGGCCCGACGGGCGCGGCCGTGTCGTCGGAGCCACCGAAGACGAGGTGCCCCGGCATCAACTCGCCGGCGAGCCGCAGCGACGGGTCGCGGAGGGGGAAGGCGATGATCGCCACGACGGCCAGCGGCACCGCCACCACCAGGAAGCCGTGCACCCGCGTCTGCCACCGGAGCGTCTGCCGCTCGTTGGCGAACCCGCGGTCCGGCCGGCTCTGCCACACCCGGAACCGGCGGATCGCCCAGCCCCCGCGCTCGTGGTCGGGCTCGAGCACGTCCCAGCGCAGGACCGTGGTGATCACCCAGACCGGCAGCACCACCACGAGCATCGTGAGCCCGAGGGCCAGCCAGCTGAGCCCGATGCCCACGGCGTGGCCGACCGCGGCGAAGAACCGCCCGAACACGCGGTCGAACGCCGGCCACACCCGCCGCAGGAGCGTGATCGTGGCCACCACCGCGGCCAGGATCACCGCGGCCTCCACGTGATCGCGCCAGATCAGGAAGGCGACGAGCGCCCCGCCGAGGAGGATGCCCGCGAGCACGGGCGGGCCGGCGGACGCGGGCGTGTCGATGGCCTCGACCTCGCGCCACGCGCGCCTGTCCACCACTGCTCCGCCTGACACGGAGCGCATTGTGGCAGATCGGGCGCCGGGGGCGACCGCGCCAGGCGCCGGCGTGGCTCCCGCCCGCGACCGCCCGGCCCCCGGGTCCCCGGGCCTGCCGTGCGCCCCCGGCCGCGCCGGGCGCGGCCGATCAGTCGGCCACGTCCTCCCTGGCGAAGCGGTCGGGGAAGGTCTCGGCGAGGTAGTCGGGCGCCAGGCTCGCCCGGGCCGCGGCGCGATCGATGTCGAACACGTCGTTCAACTCGGCGACCGTGACGTGGTCGATCATCGCCCACACCGTCTCCGCCGGGGTGTCGGTGGGCAGGCAGCCGTTCTCGCCGAGCTCGACCAGCGGGACGTCGTCCGGATCGAGGCCCAGAGCCGACACGAACGCCGACAGGCCACCCTCCTCCTGGATGAGGGGGCAGGGGTCGACGAAGACCGCGTGACCGCTGTCGGCGATGACCACCAGGCGCTTGGGCGTGTCGAGCCAGGCGAAGATCGACTCGACCCGGTCGAGGGGGATCACCGTGTCGCCCTCGGCGGCGATGATCATCGACGGCACCGGCGGCGGGCTGGTGTCGGCCAACTGCTGGTCGGTCTCGAACTCGACGTCGCACCCGCCGTCGGCGTTCTCGGTGACCGACACGTACGATCCCGGGTCGGAGCCCGGCTCGAGGGGCGTGCCCGGAGCCTGCCCGATCCACACGTCGACCCTCCCGTCGTAGGCCAGCGTGCCCGACGCGCTCCCGCCGGCGCTGTGGCCCTCTGCCGCCACCTGCTCGGTGTCGACCACGCCCTCCAGCGGGGACCCGCTCGTGTCGTTCTCCTCCCCCAGCAGGTCGAGGCCGGCGGCGAGCTGATCGCTGTCGAGGAAGGCCTCGCTCTGGTCGGGCACGTCGCACCCGCCTCCGCCGCCGGAGCCACCGGAGCCACCGGAGCCACCGCCGGTGGCACCGGACAGCGCGGCCACGACGCCTCGCTCGGGATGGTCGACCGCGGCGACCACGTAGCCCCACGACGCCACGTGGCTGTTGTGCAGGTTGGCGAACCGCAGGTTGCCGGCGGCGCCGTGGCTGTGGATGACCACGGGGAACGGCCCGTCTGCGCTGGCCGGCGCCTCGACCCAGGTGTCGGGCGGCGCGATCTCGCCGGCCAGGGCGCCCGGCAGCAGATCGACGATCTCAGGCCCGAAGATGTCCTCGCCCGAGTACGTGTAGGGCTCGGCGTCGTCCGCCAACGAGTCCCGGTCCACCGGGTAGAACACTGCGATCTGGTGGTCGGCGTCGAGCTCGAGATCCACCTCACCCACCGCGTAGGGCCCCCGGTCCGAGTAGTCGACGGGGGCCGCCGCTTCGGTGGTGGTGGTCGACGCGGCGTCGTCAGCACCGCCACCGCTGCTGCTGCACGCGACCGCGACCACCGCCATGGCTGCCACCGCCCCCCACGAGATCGTCCTGCGCACCGATTCCCCCTTCTGGTCGGGCCGTCGCCCACCCGGCATCTTCTCAGACCGCGGGCCTGCCTCCGTCACCCGGGAGGGCCGAATCACGATTCGTTGCGCGGGGCCGGCGCCGGTACGCGAACATGCACGCATGGGTTGCTGCCTCGTCGTGATCGCCAGCTGGTTGTCGCCGCGCCTCGCGCTGTTCTTGATGTGGCTCTTCGGCGACCACCAGACCGGAAAGCTGTCGCTCGCCTTCGATTCGTTCTGGATGGGGTTCCTCGGCTTCCTGGTGCTGCCGTGGACCACCCTGTTCTACGCGCTGGCCTACGCGCCGATCTCGGGCGTGCACGGCATCGGCTGGCTGTTCGTGTTCAGCGGGCTCGTGCTCGACATCATGTCCTGGGGTGGCGGCGGCCGGCAGTACAACGACCAGTACCGCAACAACTGACCGAACGGCCCGACGATCGCGGGCTCAGGCCCGGGCGTTGACCCGGGTCATGGCCGCCTCGACCCCTTCGGCCAGTATCAGCTCGACGGCGTCGGCGGCCTCGTGGACCGCGACGTCGAGCTCGACCCGGTCGGCCTTGGGGACGCGTTTCAGCACGTGGTCGGCACCGTGCTCCTTGCTCGGCGGCTTGCCCACACCGATGCGGAGCCGCACGAAGTCGTCCGAGTGGAGGTGGGCCTTGATCGAGCGCAGGCCGTTGTGGCCGGCGAGACCGCCACCGACCTTCAGCTTGAGCCGGCCGACGGGCAGGTCGAGCTCGTCGTGCACGATCACGACGGCATGCAGGTGGTCCTCGAGCCCGTAGCGCCGGACCAGCGGGGCCACGGCCTGGCCCGAGTCGTTCATGTAGGTGAGGGGCACGGCCAGGGCCAGGCGCTGTGCACCCACCCGGACCTCGTCGGCCCGGGCGCGCTCCTTGCGGGCACGCAACCGGGCGCCGTGGCGTTCGGCCAGCAGGGCGACCACCTCGGCGCCGACGTTGTGCCGGCTGCGCTCGAACTCCGTTCCGGGGTTGCCCAGGCCCACGACCAGCAGATCGGCGGGGGTGCCCCGCCGGCGATCAGCCGGCGTCGCCGCCGCCCTCGCCGGAGGCGTCCGACGAGCCCGCCTCGGTGCCGGCCTCGCCCGCTTCCTCGGCGGCCGCCTCCGCGGCTTCCGACTCGAGCGTGGCCCGGGTGATCTCACCCATGGCGATCGGGTCCTCGGGGTCGACCTCGGTGCGCACACCGTCGGGCAGCGCCAGGTCGGCCACCCGGATGGACTCGCCGATCTCGAGCGCCGAGATGTCGGCGGTGAGCTGATCGGGGATCTTGCCCGGCTTGGCGATGATGGTGAGGCTGAACAGCACCTGGGACACGGTGCCGTTCTCGCGCTCCACCAGGTCGGCATCGCCCTCGAGCACCACCGGCACCTCGACCTCGATGTCGGCCTCGCGGTCGATCAGGATGAAGTCGACGTGGGTGACCGAGCGCTTGACCGGGTTGCGCTGCATCTCCTTGACGATGCTGAGGTGCTGCTCCCCGTCGATGTCGAGGTTGATCAGGGCGTTGAGGCCCGCGTCGGTGGTGAGCACCTGCCGCAACTCGCGCCAGTTGACCGCCACGGCCTTCGGGTCGGAGCCCAGTCCGTACACGACACCGGGGATCTTGCCCTCGGCCCGCAGGCGGTTCGAGGCACGGCTGCCGGTGGGACGGCCGGTCTCGGCGGTGAGGGTGAGTTCGGCCATGCGTGTGCGCTCCTGGCTGCGGATGGGTCCGGCGGTGGGTCCGGCGGTGGGGCGAGGGTGCCCCGGGACAGCAGGCAAGCCTACCGGCGGCATCCGCACGGGTGACAACTGACGCTCGATTCCCGGGGTCCCGCCCCGCTCCCGGACGAGCGCCCACCACCAGGGGCAGACGGGACCTTCGGCCCTATCCCGGCGCCTCGCGATCAGGTTCGCTCGTGCCCATGAGCGACATGTCCGAACTCACCGACAAGGACTTCACCCGATCCGTCGTGGTCGGCGTGCTCGTCGGCATCCCGCTGCTCGCCATCGGCGCCTTCATCGCGTTCGAGGCGGTGAGCCCCGAGGCCTCTACCGCGGCCCTGGCCTGGCTGGCGGTGTGGACCGGGCTGTGGGCGGGCGTGTTCGTGGGCGGGACCGTGGCGGTCTGGCTCCACATGCGCCACCTCGAGCACTGACGACGAGCTCGAGCACCGCCCGCCGAGGCCCGACGCTCGGGCGCGGGCTCAGCTCTGGTTGGCGCCGCCGAAGATCTCGCTGACCGACGTGTCCTCGAAGACCGCGCCCAGCGCATCGGCGATCACCTTGGCGATCGACACGACCTCGATCTTGTCGATCCGCTTCTCGGGCGGCAGGGGCAGGGTGTTGGTGACCACCACCTTCTCGATGGCCGAGTCGGAGATGCGGGCGATGGCGGGGCCCGAGAACAGGCCGTGGGTGGCCGCGGCATGCACCTGGCCGGCGCCCTGGGCCGCCACCGCCTCCGCAGCGGCGACCAGCGTGCCGCCGGTGTCGATCATGTCGTCGATCAGCACGCAGGTGCGGCCCTCCACGTCGCCGACCACCTCGCCGGCCTCCACCATGTTCTTCACCCCGGCCACGTGGCGCTTGTGCACGATGGCCAGGTCGGCGCCCAGCACGTTGGCGTAGCGCTCGGCCACCTTGGCCCGGCCGGCGTCGGGCGACACCACGGTGAGGTCGCCCTCGAGGTTCGACGCCATCCAGTCGACCAGGACGGGCATCGCCGTCAGATGGTCGACGGGACCGTCGAAGAAGCCCTGGATCTGGCCCGAGTGGAGGTCGACGCTGACCAGCCGGCCGGCGCCGGCCACGGTGAACAGGTTGGCCACCAGCTTGGCGGTGATGGGCTCACGGCCCTCGGCCTTGCGGTCCTGGCGGCCGTAGCCGTAGAAGGGGCAGACCACGGTGATGCGCTTGGCCGAGGCCCGCCGGGCGGCGTCGACCATGATCAGCTGCTGCATGATCGCGTCGTTCACCGAGCTGTCGCCGCTGGAGCAGTGCGACTGCACGATGAACACGTCGCTGCCCCGCACCGACTCGCCGAACCGGCAGTGCAGCTCACCGTTGGCGAACTCCGCCAGGTTCGTCTCGCACAGCCGCTCACCGAGCTGGTCGGCGATCTCCTCGGCGAGGGGCAGGTTCGCCTCACCGGACACGAGGTGGAACCGCTTGGTCGATACCTGCTCCATGATCGCCTTCCGCCTCAGTGGCTGGGGTTGCCGGAGTCGCCGAGGCGGCCAGTGTAGAAGGCGCCCGTGCGGGTCCCCGCCGGGATCTGGGCGCCCGACTCGAGCACCGCGAAGGGCCCCACGACCGCGCCATCGCCCACCTCGGCGTCGCGGCCCACGGTCTGCTCCACCACACAGTCTGCGCCGACCACGCAGTCCACCAGCCGGGTGTCGGGCCCCAGCTCGGTGCCCTGGCCCACCACCGTGCGCCCCTGGAGCAGCGTGCCGGGGAACAAGGTGACGTCGGTGGCCAGCTCGACCGTGGCGTCGATGTAGGTGCGGTCGGGGTCGACCATGGTGACGCCCCGGGCCATCCACCCGGCCGCGGTGCGCCGGCGCAGCTCGCTCTCGGCGGCGGCGAGCTGCGCCCGGTCGTTGACCCCCGCGATCTCGCCGGCGTCGTCGGCCACGACGGACGCCACCGGGTAGCCGGCGCTGTGCAGCACCTCGATGACGTCGGTGAGGTAGTACTCGCCCTGCGCGTTGGCCTCGGGACTGAGGCGCCGGAGCGCCGGCGCCAGCACCCCCCGCCGGAAGCAGTAGATCGACGTGTTGATCTCGTCGATGCGGCGCTCGTCGTCGTCGGCGTCGACGTGCTCGACCACGCGGCTCACGCCGCCGTCGCGGCCCCGCACCACCCGTCCGTAGCCGGTGGGGTCGGCCAACCGAGCGGTGAGGAGCGTGGCCGCGGCCCCGCTCTCGCGGTGCTCGTCCACCAAGGCGGCGATGGTGGCGGGCCGCAGGAGCGGCGTGTCGCCGGGCAGCACCAGCACGTCGCCACCGTCGAGATCGCCGTCGAGGTCGTCATCGAGGCCGGTGAGGCCGACGCTGACCGCGTCGCCGGTGCCGCGTTGCACGTCCTGCTCGACGTGGTCGATCACCAGGTCGGGGCCGTCCTCCTGGAGCATCTTGGTGACCCGCTCGGCCCCGTGGCCCACCACCACCACGGCGCGCCGCACGGGGCAGTCCGACAGCGCATCGAGCACGTAGAGCAGCATCGGTCGACCGCACAGGACGTGCAGCGGCTTGGGCCGCTGCGAACGCATGCGCTTGCCCTCACCCGCCGCCAGGATGATCGCGGACAGAGGGGGTGGGGCCACGGGTCCTTTCTAGCCGCGTCCGCCCACGCTCGGAAGACGGCGGCGGTTAGCCTCGTCGCGGAGCCGACCGAGCGGCGCGATCGGAGGATGCACGGGTGAAACGGGTCATCGCAGGCGTGGTGTGCGCCCTTCTCCTCGTCGCCGCGGGCTGCAGCAGCGACAACGACCGCCCCGACACGGGCGACGACGCCGCGGCCACGTCCACGACCGGTCACTCCACCACGTCGGCACCGTCCGGGCCGTTCGGCAACGACGCCGACACCACCACGACCACCGCCGGTGGTGGGAACGGCAGCGGCGGGAACGGCAGCGGCGGGAACGGCAGCGGCTCAGGCGGGAACGGCAGCGGTACCGGGACCGGGACCGGGACCGGGACCGGGACCGGGACCGGGACCGTCGAGCCCACCTCACCCGTCGACGCCTCCACGCCGAGCGACCTCAGCGACGCCCTCGAAGGGTGCACCAACTACGCCGACGTGGGCGCGGGCCTGCAACAGCCGGGCACGTCGGCCGAGGGCACCTGCGAGTTCGGCGGCGAGATCGTGAACCTCTACCTGTTCGCCGACACGGACGCCCAGCGCGCCTTCGTGGAGGACGGCGCGTTCTTCGACTGCAGCTTCATCGTCGCCTTCGGGGGTGGCGGCGCCACCTACTACGTGGCCGGCGACAAGTGGATCGCCCGCCCCGGCACAGAGGCCGTGGCCCGCGACATGGCCGCGGCCCTCGACGGCGAGGTCGCCAGCTACGTGTGCGAGGCCTGACCCCACCAACGGAGCGGGTGCCGGCGGCGTGCGGGTGCCGGCGGCGTGCGGGTGCCGGCGGCGTGCGGGTGCCGGCGGCGCGGCGCAGCCGCGGGCGCTACCGTCCCTGCGTCATCATCACTCCCGGGAGGAACCCTGAACGTGTCGCGCCTGCTCCGCACCTCTGCCATCGTCATCGCCGCCGCCTCGCTCGCCCTGCTGGGGTGCAGCAGCAGCGGGGACGACAACGCTTCGGACAACACGACCACCACCGAGGCGGACACCACCACGACCACCGACGCGGGCGCCGAATTCGCCGCCGCCCTGAACGACCTGTGCGCCACCGGTCAGTCGACCACCGACGCCGCCGGTGAGGACCTCCAGTCGGCCCTCGACGCACTGGCCGCCGCCGACAGCAGCGGTGACACCGCGGCCTACGCGACGGCCCTCGATGACGCCGAGACCGCCACCGAGACGGTCATCAGCGCCTTCGACGACTTCCTGGCCGGGGTCGACCAGCTCGACGTGCCCGACGACGCACAGGCGGCGCTCGACGACTTCACCGCCGGGGTCGAGGAGCGCCAGACGCTCACCCAGGATCTCCGCGACGCCATCGCCGCCGACGACGGCGCGGCGTTCACCGATGCGTTCAACGCGCTGCAGGATGCCAACGACGAGTTGGACCAGGTCGCCGACGATGCCGCCGAGGCCCTCGATGCCCCCGACTGCGCTTCCCAGGACGACAGCTCGTCCGACACGACCGACACCACCAGCTTCTGATCCCAGCGTCTGATCACAGCGTCTGATCGCGACACCGGGCCGGCCGGTCGGCCAGCGGCCGACCGGCCGGCCCGGTCCGCGTCCTCCACCACGATCGGATCCTGACCGGCGCACGCCACCAGTCCGGTCGGCGTGTGGCGGTCACGCCACCAACCACGGCGTGGTCACCTCACGTCGGCGGGCAACCGGAGCCGCTGAGCACCCGGCCGGCAGGACGGTCCCGCCACCGCCGTATCGTCGGCTCGGCCGCTCAGAGCGTCGTCGGGTCAGCCGCTCGGATCGAGCCCGTCAGAGCGGGCTGAGGCACCAGCTGCCCTCGCCGAAGAGGTCGACCTCCTCGTCGCTGTGGAGGATGCCCACGTCGTCGACGCCAGGGCAGGTGTCGTCGACCCCCACGTCGTCGGTCACCTCGAGGGTGGCGGTGGGGTCGTCACACGCCACCTCCACGCCGGTGAAGGGGTCCTCGTTCGGGTCGTCCGACGCCACGCACGACCCGATGTCCCAGACGTTGTCGACCTCCTCGGGGGATGGGCCGAGGCTGGCCAGGCAGAAGCCGGCCGCCACGGACACGTCGCCCTGGCTCTGGCTGAACGACCGCGACGTGTCCGAGTCGGAGCCGCAGTCGAACTCGTCGGTGAGCTCGGTGGTGAGCACCTCCGCCGCCGCGGCGTCGTCGGTGCAGTCGGCGGCCTCGATCTCGTCCTCGTTGTCCGACGTGCAGTCACCGACACGGATCTCGGAGACCGCTCCGAGTGCCTCGAGGCCGTCCGCGGTGCTGCTGATCGAGTCGGCGGCCTCGCGGTAGCGGGCGGTGCAGTCCTCGAGTCCGATCGCCTCGGCCTGGTCGGCCGCGGTGTCGGCGTCGAGCTCGGCGAAGGCGGCTGCGTACGCCAGGTCGTCGGTGCCGTCGTCGGATGCCTCGACCGCGGCCGCCTGGTCCTCGGCCACGCCGTTGATGGTCCCCAGGAATTCGGACACCGCCTCGCCGTCGTCGCCGGTGGGCGGCTCGAGGTCGGCCACCTTCTGCGACGCGGACGCGAAGGCGTCGGCGAGCGCGTCGGCGTTGGCCGCGGCGTCGGCCGGGGTCTCGGCCAGGCCGCCCACGTCGGACAGCTCGTCGTCACAGGCAGCGTCTGCCGGCCCGAGCCACTCACCCAGACCGGAGTCCTGGACGCCGCTACCGCACCCGGCGCTCAGCGCCACGACGACCAGCAGCACCGACCCCATCGCGACCATCGACCTCATTGACGCGCCCCGCATCGGCCCACCTCCCGCCGGGGAGCGTAGCCAGCGTGGTCCCGCTGCGCCGCGCACCCCGGGAGCGGGCCCGGTGGGGTGTCGCGTGGGTGCGCCCCACGTGGGCTGAGGGAGCCGGAACGGCCCGGCGCCGCCCGGCACGAGGGTGAGGGCGACCGGCGGTGACGACCCTCCGTCACCGCGCGGTACGCTCGTCGCCCGGCCTGATCCCGTCCCGGAGGTACCCCGTGTCCCGACTGCTGCGTTTCGCCGTCATCATTGCCTGCGTCGCCGTCCTCTTCGGGTGCAGCAGCAGCAGCGACGACGCCGACTCTTCGACCACCACTGCCGGTGCCGGCGGTGGTGGCGGTGGCGCGACCGGCGAGTTCGCCACCCAGCTGAGCGAGGTGTGCAGTGCCGGCCAGGCGTCGCTCGACACGGCCACTGCCGACTTCTCCACCGCGCTCGACGACCTCCAGTCCGCCGCCAACCGCGAGGAGTACCAGGCGGCGGTCAGCGATCTCGGCACCGCAGCGCAGGGCATCAGCACCGCACTGGCCGACTACAAGTCCTCGCTCCAGGCCCTCGACGTTCCCGGCGACCTCTCCGATGCGTTCGATCAGCTCACCCAGGCCCTCGATGATCAGACGTCGGTCGCCGACCAGCTCGCCGACGCCCCCACGGACACCGTCGCGGCCTTCGAGGACGCCGTCGCCGAGGTGCAGAGCGACGCGGAGGCCGCCCGTCAGGCCCAGGCCGACGCCGCCGACGCGCTGGGCACCAGCGCCTGCGGCCCCTCGAACAGCACCGGTGGTGGTGGCGGCGGCGGTGGCGGCGGCGGTGGCGCCACCACGACCACCGCGGCCTGAGCCGCCGGCCCCGCGCGGCAACACCGGGCCCTTCACCATGTCCTGGCGCTGGTTGTAGCCGGCGCCCCGACGCCGAGGAACCGCCTGCCCTGTTGCCGCGAGTCGGCGCCATCGCTCTGCACGGCCCGCTGAGGACCCCCACTCGTCTGCGTTCGGCGATGATGCGGAACGCCGCGGGCGGCGTCGTCCGGCCCTCGAGCACACGCACGGGTCGCCTGACGCGTGCGCTGGTGGCGCTCGGAAACCGGGGCCCTGAGCCGATCGTCTCACTCCGACTCGCCGGATCGGCACGACGAGACCGCGCCGGGTCGCCATCGGGACCTTTGCCTCTGTGCCGGCTCCCCCACCGGCGCGAGCATCGAACCCCGAGCGAGGAGTGACCATGGCGCACCATCGGCCCGCGAGACGCTTCATCCCCTGTCTGGTGGCTGCCCTCGTGCTCGCTGTCGGCATCCTCGGCATCGCCGGGCCGGCAAGCGCTCGTACGGTGGACTCGCGGCCCGGACCCGCTGAGACCGCGGTGCGGTGGCGCCAGGTCGACGCGGGTCGGAGCCACACGTGCGCCCTACGATCCGACGGCCGCCTCTACTGCTGGGGTTGGGACCACTACGGGCAGCTCGGCAACCGGGGCACCGACACCTACCGCAGCACCCCCGTCGAGGTGGCCGGGCACCGCACCGACTGGGCCACCGTCAGCACCGGTGACACCCACACCTGCGCCCGCACCACCGACCGCCACCTCTACTGCTGGGGCGGCGACCACTCCGGGCAGCTCGGCAACGGCGGCACCAACACCGACCAGCCCACGCCCGTCCAGGTCGTCGGCAACCGCGCCGACTGGGCCACCGTCACCGCCAGCGGCTCCAACACCTGCGCCCGCACCACCGACCGCCACCTCCACTGCTGGGGCTCGGACTACTTCGGGCAGCTCGGTGACGGCGGTACCGACACCGACCAGCCCGCCCCCGTCGAAGTCGCCGGCAACCGCGCCGACTGGGCCACCGTCACCGCCGGTGGCACCCATACGTGCGCCCGCACCACCGACCGCCACCTCTACTGCTGGGGCCGGGACATCGTCGGGCAGCTCGGTGACGGCGGTACCGACACCAACCAGCCCGCCCCCGTCGAAGTCGCCGGCAACCGCGCCGACTGGGCCACCGTCTCCGCCGGCGCCTCCCACACCTGCGCCCGCACAACCGACCACCGCCTCTACTGCTGGGGCGCCGACCTGTACGGCGAGCTCGGCGACAGCGCTGCCCTCGAGGAGCAGCCCGCCCCCGTCGAGGTGGCCGGCAACCGCACCGACTGGACCAGCGTCAGCGCCGGCGGTGACCACACCTGCGGCCGCCGCACCAACGGGCGCCTCTACTGCTGGGGGTCGGACTTCTCAGGGAAGCTGGGCGACGATGTCAGCTATGCCGACCAGCCCACGCCCGTCCAGGTCGCCGGCAACCGCACCGACTGGGCCACCACCGTCGCCGGCATCAACCACAGCTGCGGTCGCCGTGCCGACGGGCGCCTGTACTGCTGGGGCCGCGACAGCTACGGCCAGCTCGGCGACGGCCGCCAGCACCGCGGCCAGCCCACGCCCGTGGCCGTGGTCGAGCCCTGACGGGCCTCGGCGGCAGCACGCCGACCAGACCAGCAGCGTGGCGATCGCCCCACCCCGACGCGGCGGGACGGCAGCCCGTTGCCACACCGGCTCACCACCGGGACCTACGCCTCGGTGCCGGTTCCCCGCCGGTGCGCGCACCTGCCCACGAGCGAGCGGAGCGACCAGGGGCAGGCCTCGAGTTCGTGGAAGGCGGCGCCTTCTTCGTCTACAGCTTCACGTGGCCTTCGGCGGCGGGGGCTCCACCTTCGACGTAACCGGCGACGGCTGTATCGCCCGCCCGGCCACCGAGGCGATGGCCCAGGATCTCGCCGACGCCCTCGACGGCGAGATGGCCACCTTCAGCTGCGAAGCCACCTGAGCCGCCGGGGGCGCTCGACCTGGCTCACGACCAGTTGAGGACGACCGTCCCGCTGGCCCCGTCGAACCCGTCGACGGCAATCCGATACGTGACGCCGGCGGTCGCGGTGAACGTGATGGAGCTCTGGAGGCCGCAGGAGTCGTCGTTGCCCGCCACTGAGGTGAGGGCGATGACCGACATTCCCGTATAGGCGCTGAGGAGGGTGTCGAAGCCCGAGCCGCAGGTGGAGAACGTGCGCGCCCCCGTCGAAGGTGCGGTCCACCGGTACCAGATCGAGTGGCCGCCGGCGTTCTCGGGGGAGCCGTGGGGCAGCTCGCCCGTCTCCTTGGTCGCGTTCACCGTGGTGCCGGCGACCGCCCCCGAGGTTCCGGTGATCACCTGCGCGTTGGCGAAGTTGTCGTTGATCGGCGGCGGCACCCGGTTCGAGAAGGTGCAGGTCACCTGTTCGTTGGCCGTGAGGACGATCGTCACCTGCCGTGAGGCCAGGCTGACGTTCTCACCCGTGTTGCACGAGATCTGGAACAGCTCCCAGCCGGCGACCGCGGCCTGGGTGATGGTGTAGGTGCCAAGCGGCAGACCGTCGCTGCCGCCCGATCGGGGCGTGGCGCTGGCGGCGTCGTCGTCGAAGGGGAACGGTGCGCCGCAACCCGAGCCGCTGCACCCGGTGAAGATGAAGTCCTGCGCGTCGTCGGGGACGGTGTCCTGGATCAGGGTGATGCTCGCCGAGCTGTTCGCCCAGGTGCAGGTGGCATGATCGGTGGCACCAACGGTGATGGCCACCGATCGTGCGGCGAGGTTGACCACGGTGGTGCCGCCGCTGCACACCAACGAGGTGAGCGACCAGTTGGGCACCGCCGCCTGGGTGACGGTGTAGGTGCCGGGGGCCAGGCCCGAACCGGTGCCCGAGCTCGGCGTGGCACTGCCGGCGTCGTCGTCGAGCGGGAACGGGGTGCCACAGCCGCCGCTGCACCCGGTGAACAGGAAGACCTGCGCGGAGTTCGGGGTGGCGTCCTCGATCACGGTGATCGAGGGCGACTTGTCGGTGAACGTGCACTCGGTCTGCTCGTTCGCCGACAGCGTGATCGTGACCGTGCGGGTGGCGAGGTTGACCGACTCACCCGTGGTGCACACGATGCTCGTCAACGTCCAGCCGGCCACTGCGGCCTGGGTGATGGTGAAGGTGCCCGGCGTCAGGTTGATGCCCTGCACCGACTTCGGCAGGGTCGGATCGGCGTCGTCGTCGAGGCCGAACGGCACACCGCAGTTGCCTTGGCAACCGGTGAAGAGGAAGTCCTGGGGCGAGTCCGCGTCAGACTCCTGGATGATCTTGACGGACGCGCCGGTGCTGATGTCGCCGGTGTAGAGCAGGCGGTTGGGAGACCCCGTGCCCGGGTCGGTGACCTTGTTGGGCGTGGAGTCGGCGATGATCCTGGCCGCCACCTGGGCCGGCGTCGAGGCGGGACTGGCCTCGAGGAACAACGCTGCGGCGCCGGCGACATGCGGCGTGGCCATGGACGTCCCGCTGATCGTGTTGGTGGTCGTGTCGTCGCCGATCCCCCACGCCGAGGTGATGCTCGAACCGGGCGCGAAGAGGTCGACACACGTGCCGATGTTCGAGAACGACGACCGGGCGTCGGCCACCGTCGTCGAGCCCACGGTGAGCGCCTCGGGGGTGCGACCCGGCGAGCCGTTGCATGCGTTGGCACCGCCGTCGTTGCCGGCCGCGACCGCGTAGGTGGTGCCGTCGGCGATGGAGTTCTGCACGGCGGTGTCGACGGCCGCCGAAGCGCCGCCGCCGAGGCTCATGTTGGCCACCGATGGGCCGGAGTTGTGGGCCGTCACCCAGTCGACGCCGGCGATCACGCCGGCGTTGGTGCCATTGCCATTGCAGTCGAGCACCCGGACGGCGATCAAGGTGACCGCTTTGGCCACGCCGAAGGTGGTGCCGCCCACGGTGCCTGCGACGTGGGTGCCATGGCCCTGGCAGTCGACACCGCCGGTGCTCGGCACGACCTCGTCCACGCCCAGGGACGCCCGCCCGCCGAACTCGTTGTGGGTGAACCGGATGCCGGTGTCGATGATGTAGACGTCGACGCCGGCGCCAGTGGCCCGGTACGTGTAGCTGGTGTTCAGCGGCAGGTCACGCTGGTCGATCCGGTCGAGGCCCTGGGTGGCGCCCGGCTGGGTCGTCGTGGCGTGCACCTCTCCGTTCTCCTCCACGGCGGCGACCCGCGGGTCCTGGCTCAGCGCCTGCGCGTCGGCCTCGCTCATCGAGACCGCGAAGCCCGTCAGCGCATGCTTGTAGGTGAAGAGCAGGTCGCCGTCGTGCTCGGCGACCAGGTCGCTGGCCGTCGCTCGCACCGAGGAGGTGGCGACGTCGTCGGCCAGGGTCACGATGTACTCGCCGGCGACGGGCGCCGACGACGGCACGATGCCGGAGGGCGTGTCGCTGGTGGTGTCCGTGGTGGTGTCGATGGTGGTGTGTGTGGTCGGCACCTCGTCCGCCGCTGGCGCTGTCGTGGTGCCGGTGGTGTCCGCCGATACGACGGGATCGGGCTCGGCGGACGCCGGGCTCATGGCCAGCAGTGTCGCCAGCAACGCGCCGACCGCGCCTACGAGAACCGCACATCGTCCAAGACGTCCGTACATGACTGCCCGCCTCCCGGACCGCGCCCCTCGGGCTCTGCCCCGATCGGAAGGCTAGCGCCCCGCCGTGTCGCGAGCCGGGGGTCAGCGCAGACGGGCGCGGCGACCACGGCCACGAGTGGCGGTTGACCGGGCTCGCCGGGCTGGGCTGGCGGGGGAGGGCTCGAACCTCCAACCTCCTGATCCAAAGTCAGGCGTTCTGCCGGTTGAACTACCCGCCAAGGTAGCGAGACGACGGTACCCGCTTTCGGGCGTCGCGCTCGCGTGGGTTCGCACCGACGGGTCGGTGCCGATACCCTGCTCCCCGCCATGGGATCTCTCATCAAGAAGCGCCGCAAGCGCATGCGGAAGAAGAAGCACAAGAAGATGTTGAAGCGGACGCGCTTCCAGCGCCGCGCTGCGGGCAAGTAGCCCGCCGGGGCCCCGGTCAGCGCGACGTGGTGTGCGCGACCACCCGTCCCGCACCGGGGAACGCACCCTCCACGAACCAGGTCGAGCCACTACCGGCCAGCCGGGGCCGCTGTCCGGTTGCCTCCGCCAGGGCGTCGCGCCACCGGCCCAGCTCGGGCGCCACGGCCAATGCCGCCGGCTCGAGATCGTTGCCGTTGTCGCCCGTCGGGCCGCCCAGGTCGTCCCAGGCCCGGTACACCGCCGGCGTCGAGCAGTGCAGGGGTGGCGTCAGCAGGGTGAACGTGCGGGTCTCGAAGGCCAGCGACTCGACCTGCTCGCCGATGCCGGTCACCCGCGCCCGCCCGCCCACGAGGCAGAAGGCCACGTCGGCGCCGATGCCCGCGGCCAGCTCGAGGTCGTGGCAGCCCGCCCAGCGCAGCACCGCGGCCGCGTCGGCCGACCCCCCGCCGAGACCGGCCCCGGCGGGGATCCGCTTGTCGAGGCGCACGTGCGCCGTGCGCCCCACCGCCCGCAGGGCGCGACGGACCAGGTTGTCGTCGTCGAGCGGCGCATCGGACCCGCCCACCACCTCGAGGCGGTCGCCGTCGGAGAAGGTCAGGGTGTCGTGGAGGTCGAGCGAGACCATCTCGGCGTCGATCAGGTGCAGGCCGTCGTCACGCACACCGGTGACCCGCAGCGACAGCGTCAGCTTGGCCGGCGCCTCGATCACCTGCACGGGCCGACAGTAGTGCGGCATGGGTCGAACGCCCGGCGCGGTGGGGGCGGCGGAGGCACCGAGTCGGAAGCCGGCAGCGCCGCCGGGCCGGCGTCGAGCAGACCATGCCGAGGTGGGGCACCGCCGTCGCGACGCAGCCACCGCCGTGACTGTCCGAGGGGGGTGTCAGGGGGCGGCGTCGGCCAGGCGACCCCAGGCCTCGACGTCGAGGTCCTCGGCGCGCGCCTCGGGGGCGACGCCCGCGGCCACGAAGGCCTCGGCGTCGACCATGCCTGACAACGCCCGGCGCAGCATCTTGCGGCGCTGGCCGAACCCGGCCCGCACCAGCGTGAAGAGCCGCTGCGGGTCGGCGGTCACCGCGGGGGCGGGTCGACGGACGATGCGCACGAGCGCCGACTCGACGTTGGGCCGCGGCAGGAACACGTTGGGCCCCACCCGGGCCACCACCTCGGCCGTGGCCCAGTAGGCCACCTTCACCGAGGGGATCCCGTAGGCCTTGCTGCCCGGGCCGGCGGCGAGGCGCACCGCAGCCTCGCGCTGGACCATCACCAGCATCCGGTCGATCGCCGGCACCTGGTCGAGCAGGTCGGCCACCAGTGGCGTGGCGATGTTGTAGGGCAGGTTGGCCACCAGCGACCAGCGTGGGTGGCCGGCCAGCACCACCGGCCAGTCCAAGGTGCGGGCATCACCCTCCACCACCCGGGCACGCCCGCCGACGACCTCCCGCAGCACCGGCACCAGATGACGGTCGATCTCCACCGCGGTCACCTCGGCGCCGGCGTCGGCCAGCGCCAGCGTGAGCGACCCGAGCCCCGCCCCGATCTCGACGACCGGGTCGCCAGGGCCCACCCCGGCCAGGTCGACCACCTTGCGCACGGTGTTGGGGTCGACCACGAAGTTCTGGCCCAGCGCCCGGCTGGGCGCCAGGTCGTGGGCCGCGAGCAGCGCAACCACATCGCTCCGGGTCAGCACCCGGCGAGTGTACGGGCGGGCTCCGTCCCGCCGCGATGGTGGCGTGTGGCTCGGACGTCGCCGCCAGAGGCCTCGGTCAGATCAGGCCGAGGCTGCGGGCGCAGGCCGGCCACGGGGAGTAGCCGCTGCGGTTGTAGAGCGCGATGGCCCCGTACTTCTGCTCTGCGTAGGTGTAGTCGCGGGGGTCACCCGTGAACCCGAGGCCCCACCAGGTGGCCAGCGAGAACTGGAAGGCGCCGTAGTAGCCCGCCGGGTTGTAGGCGTCGGGGTTGCCACCCGACTCGCACTGCGCGATGGCATCCAGGTTGGCGCTCACACTGCCGGCGGGCGCCGGCGCCGGGGCGGGAGTCGGCGCAGGGGGCGGGTCGGAGGGAGCGGGCGCCACCGTGACCGCGACCGGCTCGGGGGTGTCGGCCGGCGCGGGCTCGGGGTCGGCCTCGGGCGCGGGCGGCGCCTCGGTGGTGGGCGGCGGGGGCGGTGCGGTGGTGGTGGTGGTGGTCGTGGGCGGCGCCACCACAGCGACCCCCTTGGGCACCACCGAGCGTTGCGGCGCGGGCACCGCCTCGCGACCGACCACCGGGACGGTCGAGGACGGGGCGGCCTGGGTGCGCACCTCGGTGCCCGACAGCTCAGGCGAGCTGATCGAGCCGGCGAGGGCCAGCGCCACCACGGGCACCGCGATCAGCCCGGCCGAGGTGGCCAGCAGGCGCGATCGGTGGCGCGGCGTGTGGCCGTCCTGCAGCCCGTCGACCCGCCCTGTGTCCGCTCGTCGCATAGTGGAAGCAGAACCGTAACACAACCGCAACGCGTCGTGTCGATCCGGGCCGATCGGCGGCGACGATGCCCTGCGGAGCCGGGTCAGGGGTGGGTGACGAGACCGTAGAAGCGCTCGGCGTTGGCCCACGTGGCCGCGGCCACGGCCTCGGCGCTGACGCCCTTCGCCTCCGCCACCGCCGCGCCCACGTGCACCACCAGGTCGGGGCGGTTCGGGCGCCCCCGGTGGGGCACGGGGGCGAGGTACGGCGCGTCGGTCTCCACCAGGAGGCGGTCGAGGGGGCACAGCGCAGCCGCCGCCCGGACGTCGTCCGCGGCCTTGAAGGTGACGATGCCGCTGATCGACACGTGCGCGCCACGAGACAGCGACGCCTCGGCCTCGTCGGGGCCTCCCGTGAAGCAGTGCACCACCGTGCGTTCGGGCACGCCTTCGCGGTCGAGGATGGCGAACGTGTCGTCCCACGCCTCCCGGGTGTGGATGACCAGGGGCAGCGACCGCTCGTGGGCCAGGGCGATCTGTGCCGCGAACACGTCGCGCTGCACACCCCGGGGCGAGTGGTCGTAGTGGTAGTCCAGGCCGCACTCCCCCACCGCCACCACCGTGGTGACACCCAGCAGGTCGACCAGGCCGTCGATGCCGCCCGAGGCGTCGTGGGGGTGGACGCCGGCGGTGGCCCACACCCCGTCGAACGCATCGGCCACCGTCGCCGCCACCCGCGACGATTCCACGTCGGTGCCCACGTTGATCAGCCGCTCGACGCCCGCGGCGCGGGCGGCGGCGACGAGCGACTCGGCCTCGCCCAGGTCTCCCGGGAGGTGGCAGTGGTTGTCGGTCCAGCGCGTCATCGGCAGGTCATCAGCGGTCGTCGGCAGGTGTCGGCTGGTGTCGGCGCTCAGGCCTTGATGCGGGGGAACAGGGGTGCGCCGGTCTCGATGGTGGCGCCACCCGGGTAGCCACCCCACGTGGCCGCGCCGGGCAGGCGCTGATCGGCCGGCGTGCCCGGCAGACCCAGGCGCCGCCAGATCTCGGCCGTGGCCTCGGGCACGGCCGGGCTGGCCAGGATCGACACGATGCGCAGGGCCTCGAGGGCGTCGCCCAGCACCGCGTCCACCTCGGGCCCGGGCTCGGCCTTCCAGGGCTCGGCGGCCTCGAGCAGCGCGTTGGCCTCGCGGATGATGCGCCAGGTGGCGTCGAGCGCGACCGAGGGCGCGAACCGGCCCCAGGCCTCGGCCGTGGCCGCCCAGGCGTCGGCCACCACCGGGGCGAGCGGGCTGTCGGCGCGCGGCGCCGGTGCGATGCCGCCGCACTTCTTGCCCACGACCGTGGCCACCCGCGACAGCAGGTTGCCCAGGTTGTTGGCCAGGTCGCCGTTGTAGCGGGCCACCATGGCCTCGTAGCTGAAGTCGCCGTCGGGCCCGAAGGGGTTCTCGCGCAGGAAGTGGTAGCGGAACCCGTCCACCCCGAAGTCGGCCACCAGGTCGGCCGGGAAGATCTGGTTCAGCGCCGTCTTCGACATCTTCTCGCCGCCGATCAGCAGGAAGCCGTGCACCTGCACCTGCTTGGGCGGAGCCTCGCCGGCCGCCATCAGCAACGCCGGCCAGTACACCGTGTGGAAGCGCAGGATGTCCTTGCCGATCACATGGTGGACCTCGGGCCACCAGTCGTCGAAGCGCTGCCGGTCGTCGCCGTAGCCCACCGCGGTGGCGTAGTTGATCAGCGCGTCGTACCAGACGTAGAAGACGTGGTCGCGGTCCCACGGCACCGGGATGCCCCAGTCGATGGAGGTGCGGCTGATCGAGATGTCGCGCAGGCCCTGGCGCACGATGCCCTGGGCCTCGTTGCGCTTCCCCTCCGGGAGCACCACGTCGCCGCGGTCGTACCACTCGAGCAACCGGTCCTCGAACGCGGAGAGCGTGAAGAACCAGTTCTCCTCGCTCAGGGTCTCGACCGGCCGCTTGTGGATGGGGCACAGCCCGTCGATCAGGTCGTCCTCGGTGTAGTAGGCCTCGCACGACACGCAGTACAGGCCCTCGTAGGTGTCCTTCACGATGTAGCCGTTGTCGTACGCGGCCTGCATCAGCTGCTGCACCGCGACGGCGTGGCGGGGCTCGGTGGTGCGGATGAAATCGTCGTTCGAGATGCCCAGCAGCCGCCACGCCTCGCGGAACCGGGCGCTGGTGGCATCGGCGTGCTCCTGAGGAGTGAGGCCCCGCTCCTCGGCGGCGCGCTGCACCTTGAGGCCGTGCTCGTCGGTGCCGGTGAGGAACCACACGTCGTCGCCGAGCAGGCGGTGCCACCGGGCGATCGCGTCGGCGATGACCGTGGTGTAGGCATGGCCGATGTGAGGGACGTCGTTGACGTAGTAGATCGGCGTCGTGACGTAGAAGCGTCGGGGCACCGGCTCAGGCTACCGAGGGCGGACAACCCGACCGGGCGGCGTTTCCGGGGGCGGATACGGGGGGAGATCGCGGTGGCGACCGGGGCCGGCGGCCCGCCGTGCCGGCGGGATGGGCAGCCGCGCGCCCGACCCGGATGAGACCGGTGGCGAACGCCTGACGCTCAGCCACCGCTGACCTCGCGGAGGTGGGGCACGTCGGGCTCGCCGGCGGCAGGGCCACCGACCGGTCGGGCCACCTCGTCGACCCCACGCCGCTCGCGCAGGTCGACCACGGCGTCGACGGCCCGTTGCAGCTGGTTGCGTCGCGTGCCGGCCAACTCGCTGAAGGCCCGCTGCCCGCTGTCGAGCTGACGGCCCACCTTGTCGAGCTGGTCGGAGAACTTCTCCCACTGCCGGGTGAACGTGCCGAGGCACTCGAGGATCTCGTTGGAGGCCCGGTCGAGCTGGAAGTGGTCGATCGCCTGGCGCACCACGGCCAGGACCGCGAACAGCGTGGACGGCGAGCACAGCACCACCCGCTGGGCCAGGGCGTGGTCGAGCACCTCGGGGTCCGACGTGTGCATGAACGAGTAGATGCTCTCGTTGGGGATGAACAGCAACAGGTAGCCCGGTGTGCTGCGGGGATCGGCGTAGTCGCGGATCGTGAGCTCCTTCACCCGGGCCCGCACGTCGCGCAGGAACTGGCGGCGGTGCTGCTCTCGATCGGTGTCGGACTCGCACTCGAGGTAGCGCAGGTAGGCCGACGCCGGGAACTTGACGTCCATGTGCAACACGTCGCCATCGGGCAGCAGGAAGGTGAAGTCGGGGATGGTGCCGGCGTCGGTGGCCTTGCGCTTGGTGTAGCTGATGCCCTCGACGAACCCGGCCCGGTGCAGCACGTCGTCGGCCATGCGCTCGCCCCACTGACCGCGGGCCTGGGGGCTGGCCAGCGCCTGGCGGAGGGCACCGGTGACGCTGGCCAGATCGGCGCTCTGGCGGGCGGCCTCCTCGAGCCGGCTCTCGAGCCGGCCCTGCTGGTCGGCCCGGTCGCGCTGCAGGGCGGCCACCAGCTCGCGCACCTGGTTGAGCTCGCCGGCCATGCCCTCGACCTGCTGGGTGATGGCCTGGCCGTGCAGGTCGATCTCGCGGGAGCCGGCGGCCAGGTGGTCGCCCAGCTTGTCGCCGGCCATGGCGTAGACGGTGTCGACCGCCGCCCGCACCGTGGCATCGCGTGCCGTCTCCGCCTGACGGGACAGCACCACCCACACCACGGCCCCCACGACGGCGGCGGTGACCAGCACGAGCAGGACGGCGAAGAGCACGGTGACCATGCCCAGAGTGTGCACAGGGGGTCTGACAACAACGGTGGACCCGCCACCGCCCCCCGGGGGCGCGGTCAGGCGAACCGCCGCACCACCGCGACCGTCGCCCGGGGGTCGCCGGGCACGAAGAGCAGGGTGACCCGACCGACCGGCTCGAGGCCCGGGTCGGGCGCCGGCTCGAACACCGGCTCACGGTTCATGTCGGGGTCGAACACCTCACCCATGCCCATCGCCAGGCCGGTGACGATGGCACCGCCGACGAACGTGCGCCGCCAGCCCCCGAGCACCTCGCCGGCCGCCACCGCTGGGGGCCGCGCGGGCTCGGCGCCGGCGTCGAGCGCCGCGAGGGTGTCGGCGTCGTAGACCTCGTCCAGGTCGAGGCCCACCCGCGCGCGTCCACGCCGCCGATCGGTCACCGGTTGGTCACCACCAGGCTCACGGCCAGGTCGTAGGCCCGCCGCTTGGCCACACCCAGCGTGGCGGCCACGCTCGCGGCTGCGTCGCGCTTCGACGCCCCCGCGTCCAGCTCGGCCTGCAGTGCCGCCACCACGGCGTCGTCGTCAGCCGGTGGCGCGTCGGGCGCGCCCGCCACCACCAGCACGAACTCGCCCCGCGGCGGATGGGCCTCGACCCACTCGACCGCCGCCGACAGCGGTCCCCGCCACACCTCCTCGTGCAGCTTGGTGAGCTCGCGCGCCAGGACCACCGTGCGGGAGGGGCCCAGCGCCGCGGCCAGGTCGGCCAGCGTTCGGGCCACCCGGTGTGGCGCCTCGTAGAGCACCATCGTGCGGGGCTCGGCGGCGAGGGCGGCCAGTCGCTCGCGGCGGCCCGACCCCTTGCGGGGCAGGAAGCCCTCGAAGCAGAAGCGGCCGGCGGGCAGGCCGCTGACCACCAGGCCGGTGATCGCGGCCGAGGGGCCCGGCACGACCTCGATGCGGTGGCGCGCGGCGGCCGCCGCCGCCACGAGGCGCTCACCAGGGTCGGAGATCCCCGGCATGCCGGCGTCGGTGACCACCGCAACCCGCTTCCCGGCGGCGAGCAGGTCGAGCACCGTGCCTACCTGCGCCGGCTCGGTGTGGTCGTTCACCACCAGCAGGCGGGGGGCGCGCACGCCCGCGTGCTCGAGCAGGCGCCCGGTGCGACGGGTGTCCTCACAGGCCACCACGTCAGCGGCAGCCAAGGCGTCGACCGCGCGGGGCGACAGGTCGCCCAGGTTGCCGATCGGGGTGGCCACGAGCACCAGCGCGCCCCGCCGAGCCTCCCCGCTACCGTCACCGTCCACCATGGCGACCGCCGTCCAGATCGTGGGTGCACTGCTGGTGCTGGGCGCGTTCGCCCTGGCCCAGGCGGGCCGGTGGTCGCCGGAGACCCCGGCCTACCTGGTGGTGAACCTCGTCGGCGCGGCCACCCTCGCCCTCAGCGCGTTGGTGGCCGCCCAGTGGGGGTTCGTGCTGCTCAACACCACGTGGGCCCTGGTCGCCGCCGTGGGCCTGATCCGTCGGTGGGCACCGGGTCGACGCGTGGGCGACGGCCACTGACGAGCGCGGCGCCGGCGCCGCCGTGGCACGGGGCCACACCGAGGCCCGGGGCCACACCGAGGTCCGGGGCCACACCGAAGCCCGAGGCCACACCGAAGCCCGAGGCCACCCCGAAGCCCGGGGCCACACCGAGGCACGGGGCCACGCCGAAGCCCGAGGCCACGCCGACAGCGGGATCGGGCCGAGCACCTGGGTCGGGGTTGGGGTCGGCGTCACTGGCGCACCTCGAGCTGGACGCCGGCGGTGACGCCCCAGCGCTCGAAGGCGCCGGCCTCGGCCTCGAGCACGCAACGGGACTTCAGGCACGGTCGTCCGATGCGGTGGGGCGCCATGCGCACGGTGCGCAGCACCACGAGGTCGGCGTCGCAGTAGGCCACGTCGATCGGGAAGCGCATGCCGATCGTGTGCACGGCCTTTGCCGGCCGGAGCAGCAGGGCCCCGTCGATGCCGTCCGCGCCCAGCAGACCCCGTGCCCGCAGGCGGGGCGAGTCGGCGATGTCCAGGCTGGCCAGCACCTTGTCGTCACGCAACAGCCAGGGCACGGGCTGACTCTGGCCCGCGGCCGGGCCAGATGCAACGCCGGCGTGGGCCACCATGGGGTGGTGACGGCGGCCTTCGGCGCCGCGGACCGACAGGGGGCCGACGTGGGACGACTCGAGGGACGGGTGGCGGTGGTCGTGGGCGCCGGTCAGACCGCGGGCGAGACAGTGGGCAACGGGCGGGCCGTCGCCGTCACGTTTGCCCGCGAGGGCGCACGGCTGCTGCTGGTCGACCGT
The DNA here is from genome assembly GCA_044221555.1 of Acidimicrobiales bacterium. GTDB lineage: Bacteria > Actinomycetota > Acidimicrobiia > Acidimicrobiales > DATDAH01 > JAEUJM01. The sequence continues at coordinate 67,645 of JBGAOY010000011.1, read as the reverse complement.
GATCGGGTCAGCCTGGCCGAGACGGCCCGCCTCACCGGTGTGGACCCCGTCCAGGTCGTGGTCGACATCGCCGCCGACGACGGCCCCGACCAGGTGGTGGCCGAGACCCTGGACGCGTTCGGGCGCATCGACATCCTGCACAACAACGTGGGCATCGGCGCCGGCGACGCCCCTCCCCACCACCTGTCCGACGACACCTACGACCGGATCATGGACGTGAACCTGCGAGCGATGTGGCGAACCTGCCGGGCCGCAGTGCCGGCGCTCCGCCGCAGCGGCAACGGGGCGATCGTGAACGTGTCGTCGCTGGCCGCGATCGCGTCGGCCGGCGGCCTCACCGCCTACAAGCTGTCGAAGGCGGGCGTGAACGCCCTCACCCAGAACCTGGCCGTCACCAACGCCAAGCACGGCGTGCGGGCCAACGCCATCATGCCGGGGTTCATCGACACGCCCATGGCCGTCGACGCCGTGGCCCGCCTGGGCGACGGCGACCGGGCGCCCATCGCCGCGGCCCGGGCCGCCGCCGTGCCCATGGGCCGCCAGGGCACCGCTTGGGACGTCGCCAACGCCGCGCTGTTCCTGGCCTCGGACGAGGCCGCGTTCATCACCGGCGTGGTGCTGCCCGTCGATGGCGGCCAGTCCGCACGGGTGGGTTGATCCTGTTGCAGATCGCACACGCGATCTGAGATCAGATCCGGGCACTCACTCCGAGGACAGCCGCCGGCTGCATCAACCGGGCCCGGCAGCTCCTCGCCGAGGCTGAGTCCAGGCTCGAGACGTAGCGCTCCCACCTCGGAGCGGACCGTCGGAGGCCCGCTGATCCCCTGCTACACGTTGAAGCGGAACTCCATGACGTCGCCGTCCTGCACCACGTAGTCCTTGCCCTCGAGGCGCACCTTGTTGGCGGCCTTGGCCGCCGCCATGTCGCCGGCGGCGATCAGGTCGTCGTAGGCCGTGACCTCGGCGCGGATGAAGCCCCGCTGGAAGTCGGTGTGGATCACCCCGGCGCACTCGGGCGCCTTCGCGCCCGCCCGGAAGGTCCAGGCGCGCGACTCCTTCTCGCCGGTGGTGAAGAACGTCCGGAGCCCGAGGGCGTGGTAGGCGGCCCGCACGAAGCGCGGGAGCGCTCCCTCGCCCAACCCGAGGGCCTCCAGCATCTCGGTGCGCTCGTCGGGGTCGAGCATGGCGGCCTCGGCCTCGAGCTGCACGCAGGCGCCGAACACCGGTGCCAGGTCGCCCAGCTCGGCCGCGACGGGCCCCACCACGTCGTCGAGGTGCTCGAGTTGCTCCTCGTCCACGTTCACGATGGCCAGCACCGGCTTGTTGGTGAGCAGCCAGTACGAGTGCAGCAGCTCGCGGTCGGCGGCCTTGACGTCGCTGCGGTACAGCGGCGTGCCCTCGGCCAGGGCGGCGTGGACGGCATCGAGGGCGCGCACCTCGTCGGTGAGGGACTTGTCGAGCTTCGACGCCTTGCGCTTGCGCTCGATCTGGGCCTCGACGGTCTCGAGGTCGGCCAGGGTGAGCTCGAGCTCGACCACCCGCAGGTGCTCGAGCGGGTCGGTGGGGCCGGGCACGTCGCTGTCGGCGAAGGCCCGCAGCACGTAGACGATGGCGTCGACCTCGCGGATGCCGCCCAGGAACCGGTTGCCCAGGCCCTCGCCCTTGCTGGCGCCCTCGACCAGGCCGCCGATGTCGGTGAACTGCACCGCGGCGGACACCACGTTCTTCGACTTGCTCATCGCCGCGAGCTTGTCGAGGCGCTCGTCGAACACCTTGGCCACGCCCACGTTGGGGTCGGTGGTGGCGAAGGCGTAGGGCGCGGCCAGCGCTCCCCCGCCGGCGAGGGCGTTGTAGAGCGACGACTTCCCCGCGTTGGGAAGGCCGACGAACCCGAATCTCTCCATCCGGCGACGGTATCGGCAGTGGGTAGCCTCACCAGCAATGGACGACGCCGCGCTGGGCCGGAGGCCCTCACCGTGAGCGAGCCGCGGGCGCCGGCCGAGGCCCTCGACCGCATCGTGTACCTGCTCGACCGGGGCCTGCAGCCATCGCAGAAGGTGCGGGCGTTCCAGCGGGCGGGCGAGATCGTCCGCGAGCTCGGCGACGACGAGGTGCGCCGGCGGGTCGATCAGGGCACGCTCACCGAGCTGGAGGGCATCGGGTCGTCGACGGGCACCGCCATCGCCGAGGCCGTGCGGGGCGAGGTGCCCGAGTACCAACGCAAGCTCGAGGAGTCCACCGTCATCCCCCTGGGCGCAGGCCGCGAGATCCGCGAGGCGCTGCGCGGCGACTGCCACCTGCACTCGCACTGGTCCGACGGCGGCGCCCCGATCCGCGAGATGGCCCGCACCGCCCAGGCCCTCGGCCACGACTACCTGGTCATGACCGACCACTCCCCCCGGCTGACGGTGGCCCACGGGCTCAACCGGGAGCGGCTGCTGGCCCAACTCGACGAGATCGCCGCGCTCAACGACGAGCTGGCCCCGTTCCGCATCCTCACCGGCATCGAGGTGGACATCAACGAGGACGGCACCCTCGACCAGGACGACGACCTGCTGGCCCGGCTCGACGTCGTGGTCGCGTCCGTCCACTCGAAGCTGCGCATGGACCGCCAGTTGATGACCCAGCGCATGGTGCTGGCCATGGCCAGCCCCCACACCGACATCCTGGGCCACTGCACGGGCCGCAAGGTCGTGGGCCGGGGGCGGCCGCCGTCGACCTTCGACGCCGAGATCGTGTTCGCGGCCTGTGCCCGCTTCGACAAGGCGGTCGAGATCAACTGCCGCCCCGAGCGCCAGGACCCGCCCGACGACCTGCTCGACCTGGCCCTCGAATGGGGCTGCAAGATCAGCATCGACACCGACGCCCACGCCCCCGGCCAACTCGAGTGGCAGAACTTCGGCTGCGACAAGGCGGCGGCGCACGGGATCGCCGTCGACGAGATCGTCAACACCTGGGCCGCCGACGACCTCCTCGCCTGGACCGCCTCTCACACCTCCGCCTGACCGCCGGCGGCGGCGAGCCGACGAGGCGGGTCGCGAATCCGGTCCGACCGCCGGCCGGGCCGACACCCGACTCTCGAACGCTTCAGGTTCATTGGCCAGTATTCGTCGCCTGGCGACGAAACATGGACAAAGACGGCGCACACCTCGAACTCGGGCTCTCGCCGGCGGGACCGGAGGGCGGCGGCGTCGGGCCGGTTCCCCATGCGCCGACGTCGGCCTCGGTGTCACACCCCACTGGTGGACTGCGGCCATGGACGAACGACTGCGAGCACTCCACCGCCTCGGCGCCACGCAACACGCGCTGGTCACCCGGAACCAGCTGCGTGCGAACCACTGGACCGACAGCCAGATCGACCGGGTGGTGCGGAACGGCCGACTGATCACCGTCCACGCCGGCGTCTACCGGATCGCCGGTGCTCCTGTGACCTCCCACCAGCGGATCCTCGCCGCCGCGCTGGCCGCGCGGGCGCCGGCGTCGCACCGCGCCGCGACGTCGGTCTGGGGTGCCGAGCTCGGGCCGACGCCGCCCCGCGAGGTCCTGGTCGGGAACGGACGACACCCACGGCCGCCGGGGGTCGTCGTGCACCGATCGTCCACGCTCGATCCGAGGGACGTGACCCGGCGCCACGGCATCCCGGTCACCAACCCGCTGCGGACCCTCGTCGACCTCGGCGCCGTCGCCACCCACGAGCAGGTGGAGCTGGCGCTCGACTCGTTCACCTCCCGCAAGCTCATCACCGTCGCCGGCGCCCGGGCCTATCGGGACAAGCTCGCCGGCAGCGGCCAGCGCGGCGTCGGCGTGCTGGGCGAGGTGCTCGACGGGCGGGTCCTGGGCGACCAGGTCGCGGACAGCGTCCTCGAGCCGGTGATGGCCCGGTTCTGCCGCGACCACGGGTTGCCGATGCCGGCGTTCCAGGTCTGGGTGCTGGTCGACGGCGCCTGGCGCCGCCTCGACTTCGCCTACCTCGAGGAGATGATCGACCTCGAGGTCGACGGCTACGAGCACCACGGCGGCAACTACGAGCGCTGGGAGAGCGACCTCGACCGCGACGCCGCCCTCACCGCCGACGGGTGGCGCGTCCTGCGGGTCTCCAAGGCCGGCCTCACCCGCCGCCCCGCCAAGACCGCCGCCCGCATCGGCGCCACCCTCGACCTCCGCCGGCGCGAGCTCCGCGCCGCCTGAGCGACGTCGGGAGCTGACGGCCTTCTGGCGTTCAGGCCGCCGGCGCTAGAGCTCTTCGGAGGCGGAGGCCCAGAAGCTGGAGAGTATGGCGGCGACCTCTTCGGGGCGTTGCGCCGGCCACCAGTGGCCGCAGCCCTCGAGCAGGACGAGGCGGCCGCCGGTGCGGGCGGCGAGGCGCTCGCCGTAGCGGGCGTCGACGTAGGGGTCGTCGGTGGCCCACAGCGCCAGCGCCGGCCGGGTGTTGGCCTCGACCGCCGGCTGCCACTCGTTGCCCACGGTGACGGCCGAGCGGTAGAGGGCGAGGATGGACGAGCGCATGGTGTCGTCGATGCGGCCGGCGGCCGTGACGGCGTCGTCGGCGGGAACACCGGCCTCGATCAGCACCGGGGCCATCGTCTCCGCGGTCATGGCGGCGACGACCTGCTCCCCCACCTCGGGCGTCTGGAACAGCTGGGCGGCGTCGTGCCACACGTACTCGACGTCCACGGGGCCGTTGCCGGCGGCCCAGGTGCGCACCAGGTCGGGGCGGGTCGAGCCCACGTACTGCACCAGCAGCGCGCCCCAGTCGTGGCCGACCAGGTCGACCGGCCCGCCGGCGTCGGCGACGATCGCCTCGAGCTCGCTGGCCAACCAGGCGGCGTACGCCTCCTTCGTGCAGTCGAAGCCCACGGGCACCGGGCACCCGAACCCGGGTAGCGCCGGCGTGATGACATCGGCGCGCGACAGGTGCGAGCGCACCGCGTCCCACACGTGGTGGGTGTCGGGGACACCATGGACGAGGACCGCGGTCATGGCGACGGTCTACCCCACCGGCGCCCACCCCGACGGCCGAGCGCCGCGCCACCCCGGTTCCCGACACCTGTCCCCCGGGCCCCGGCGCGAGGCGGCCAGAACCCGCGACCCCGGCACCCGACCGAGCGGCGCCCAGCGCACCCACGAGCCGCCTACGGGGAGGGTCGACTGTCGGGGACCCGTCGTCAGCCGGTACGGTCGTAGCTCTTATGTCGAAGAAGACGGACAAGCGCAAGACCAACGCCCGCCGCAAGAAGGCCAACCACGGCCGCAAGCCCAACGCCGGCCGCTAGCCGACCGGGTACGCGGGGGCGCCCCGCCCGCACCGTCCACAACCTCCGCTTCACCCGCGCGGCGGCGCGGCCCGCCGGCGTGGTGCGCAGGCGGTCACGCACCACCCGGGCCAGCGGCCGCTCACCCACCGCCGGCAGCGCGGCGCCCGCCGGGCGCCAGCGGCGCGACGGCTGACGGCGCAGCACGTCCAGCGGGGGCAGGGCCGCGTCCGGCGCTCCCTCGAGCGGGCGCCACGTCTCGACCACGGGGAGCACCAGCGACGACGGGTGGCTCCGCTCCACCGACACCTCCACCACCACCCGCCGGCCGTTCTCGTCGCGCCCGTCGGGGTGCAGGGCGGCGAGCCGCCACTGCGGCTGGTTGCCGCCGGCGGCGCCCACGGTGATGCCGACCCGTGAGCCGGCCCGCAGGTGGTGCCCCATGCCGGGGATGGGCACCCGCACCAACGAGAACCCGTCAGAGGGCAGCGGGGCGACGTCGGCGGCGCGGTAGCTGAGACGCGGGGCCAGCTCGGTGGACCGTTCGGTGTCGAGGGACCGGTAGCTGGTGCGCAACCACCCCGCCTGCACGTAGGTCTCCCACCCGTCGGGGCGCACCTCGCTGAGCACCACCTCGAGGTCGATGTCGTCGGCGCTGCTCCGCAGCCACAGGTCGAGGCTGGCCGGGCCCACGAGCAGCGTGTCGGCGTCGAACGGTGCCGTGGCGAACTGCAGGGCGCGGCCACCGGGCGGTGTCCGCCAGTCGTAGGAGGGGCAGGCGGCGTTGACGTCGGCTGCGGCGGCCGCCACCGGGGGCATCGCCGCCGGCTCGTAGTGGAACCCCAGCGGGCGGCGGCCCGGCGGCGGCACGTCACGTTCGAGCAGGTGCTGCGGGGCGAGGAACCATCGCTGCGGGTGGGCGTCGGACGGCGGCCACCCGTCGAAGCCCACGGAGAACGCCGTGTACGGATAGCCCTCGGGGTGATCGGGTGCGGCGCCGTTGTCGAAGGCCACCACGATCGGCGGCTCGCCGAGGAACCGTTCGAGGGCCTGGTCGACGGTGCACTCCCGGTAGCGGTCGAACGACACCGGCAGGCCCTCGGGGAACAGGGGATGGGCCACGGTGTCGAGGTAGCGCTGGGCGTCGTCGTTCCAGACCGGGAGCTCCTCGCGGACGAACAGCCCCAGGAACTCGAGCCAGCGGGTGAGCGACTGGGGGAACCGCGTCTCCTCGTGGGTGCCGTTGTAGGCCGCCAGCCGGGCGACGGTGCCGCCCGGGAACTGGTCGAGCAGCTCCGTGAACCACGGACCCGAGAGCTGGTCCTGCCAGGCACCGAGCACCAGGGTGGGGGCGGTGATGGTGCGGGCCCACGCCTCGCCGTCGGCGTGGGCCAGGATGCCCCCCTCCTCGTGCTCGACGTAGGCCCACGCCGGCACGGCATCGAGGTTCTGGCCCCGCAGGAGCTGGTTGCGGGCGCACCGCTCGTCGCCCGACGCGACCAGCTCGGGGATCCAGTCGTCCCAGCCGCCCGGCTCGTAGCGGGCGGGCTGGTGCTGGCGCACGCCGTCCACCGGCTCGATGGGGTCGATCTGCCACCCGGCGATCCCGAGGGCCATGTCGGCGTTGACGATCCCGCCCGGGCGCCCGGCCGCACCGTACGGGCGCCCACCGACGGCGGCCGGTGTGATCGCGGCCAGCGACGGGGGCTGGAAGCTGGCCACCAGCAACTGCGTGTAGCCGGGCATCGATCGCCCGATCATCCCCACCTTCGGCCGGCCGTCGCGCTTGGTGGCCACCCACGGCTGCGCCGCGATCGCCTCGATCACGTCGTGGCCGTCGGTTCCCTGGATCGGCTCGAACAGCAGGAACGAGCCCTCGGACCCACCGCAGCCCCGGAGGCTCACCCCGACGACGGCGTAGCCGAGCAGGAGGGCCAGGTTGGCCTCGGTGTTGAGGACGCAGTCGAGGCCCGGGTCGCCGGTGACGAAGCCGGGCCGCGAGTCGACGTAGCCCGAGTACTGCACGAGGGTGGGGTACGGGCCGTCACCCCACGCCGCAGCGTCGGGCAGGAAGACGTTGGCGCTCAGGGTCGCCCCGTCGCGCACCTCGATGTAGCCGTACCCGGGGTCGATGCGTTGGCCTCGCACCCGCTCGTCGAAGTCGTCGGGCAGCACCCACGGGTCGAGCACCGTGACGGTGCGGCGCTCGATGCCGATGCCCCCGCGGTCGCCGGCGTCGGCGTCGGCGTCGGCACCCCCGCGCCCGGGCCGGCCGCCCAGCACGAGCGTGTACGGGCCGGGCTCGAGGCCCCGCAGGACCAACCCGCCCTGCCCGGTCAGGGTGTCGGTCACGCCCAGGTCGGGCAACGCCAGGCGATTCCCGAAGTCGTCGATGGCACCCGACCGCAGCACGTCGCCGCCCGCCCCGAGCAACTCGACAGGCGCCCCGGACGGTCCGGTGACCGAGACCTGCAACACGCTGGCCCGCACCGAGAAGGGAGAGTCCGTCACGGTGGTGCAAGGTAGTGGCATGGCACCCTCCGACCGTTCGGTCGACCCGCCCACCGGGCCCCGCGGCGCGCCGGCGCCCGCCACCGGTACCGCCGCGACGCATCCGCCACCCACCCGGCGCCACGACCTGGTCGAGGTCCACCACGGCATCGAGGTGTCCGACCCCTACCGGTGGCTGGAGGACGACACCGACGAGACCGCGGCGTGGGTCGACGACCAGAACCGCCACACCCGAGCCCTGCTCGACGGCCTGCCCGGCCGCGCCGAGATCCGCGGCCGGCTGCTCCCGCTCCTGCAGGCGGCGGTGACGGCCGCACCGCAGGTGGCCGGAGACCGGGTGTTCACGCTCGACAGGGGTGGCGATCGCGAGCAGGCGGTGCTGTGCGTGCGGCCGGCGGCCGAACCCGGTCCCGCCCGCGTGCTCGTCGACCCGTCGATGCTCGCGGAGGACCCCACTGCGGCGCTCGACTGGTACCACGCCTCGCCCGACGGGCGGCTGGTCGCCTTCGGCCTGTCCACCGGTGGCGACGAGCAGAGCACCCTGCACCTGCTCGACGTCGACGCCGGCGAGCTCCTGGACGACCGCATCCCCCACGCCCGCGCCGCGTCCGTGGCCTGGCTACCCGACGGCACCGGTTTCGCCTACGCCCGCTACCCCGATCCCGACACCGTTCCCGAGGAGGAGCGGGGGTACGGGCGCCACATCCGGTGGCACACCGTGGGCGACGATCCCGCCGGCGACCCGGTGCTCTACGCGGCGGACGACGACCCCACGGCCTGGCCCGACGTGTCGATCTCGCGTGACGGCCGCTGGCTGCTCGTCCACGTGGCCCGCGGCTGGAGCCGCGTGGACGTGCACCTGCTCGAACGGATCGGCGGAGCGCGCCGGGTGGTGATCGAAGGTGTCGACGCGATCAACGGCTTCGACGTGGTCGGGGGCCGCCTGATGGGGCACACCACCCTCGACGCACCCCGTGGGCGGGTGGTGGTCGCTCCGCTCGACGACCCCGGGGTGGACCGGTGGGAGACGCTGGTACCGGAGAGCTCCGCCGTGATCGAGGGCTTCGCCGCCACCTCCGCCTCGCTGCTGGTCGCGGCCACCGAGCACGCAGTGGCCACCCTGACCCGCCACGACCTCGAGACGGGCGAGACGCAGGGCACGGGCGGCACTCCGGTCGCACTGCCCGAGGCGGGCTCGTTGGCCGGGCTGTCGGGCGCCGACGACCGGGACGAGGCGTTCGTGGCGTTCACCTCGTTCACCCGCCCCGCGCAGCTGTTCCGCTGGCGCCCCGGCCGCCTCGAGCCCTGGAGCGACGCCGGCGGCGACCTCGACCCGGACGCGTTCAGCGTGGAGCGTGTCGAGTACCCGAGCACCGACGGCACCGCCATCTCGCTGTTCCTCATCCGGGGCCGAGACCACCATCGCTCCCCCGACACGATGGCGGTGCTCACCGGCTACGGCGGCTTCGGCATCACGATGGGGCCGGCGTACAGCCCCGCCATCGTCGAGATGTGCCGCGGCGGCGGCCTCTACGCCGTCGCCGGCATCCGGGGCGGGGCCGAGGAAGGCGAGTCCTGGCACCTGGCCGGCACGCGCGAGCGCAAGCAGCAGGTGTTCGACGACTTCATCGCCGCCGCCGACTGGCTGGTGGCCGAGGGCCACACCTCCCGGGAGCGCCTCGCCATCCGAGGGGGCAGCAACGGTGGCCTCCTGGTGGGCGCGGCCCTGACGCAACGGCCCGACCTGTGCCGGGCGGTGCACTGCGCCGTCCCGCTGCTGGACATGGTGCGGTACCACCGGTTCCTCATCGCCCGCCTGTGGATCCCGGAGTACGGCGACCCCGACGTGGCCGAGGACCTCGCGTGGCTCCACGCGTACTCGCCCTACCACCGGGTGGTCGAGGGCACCTGCTACCCGGCGGTGCTGCTCACCTCGGGCGAGGGCGACTCGCGTGTCCATCCCGCACACGCCCGCAAGATGGCGGCCCGACTGCAGGCGGCCACCTCCTGCGGCGACACCCATCCCGTCCTCCTGCAGATCGAGGCCCGCGCCGGCCACGGCCAGGGCAAGCCCGTGGGCATGCAGGCCGACGAGTTGGCCGACGTGCTCGCCTTCCTCACCTGGCAGCTCACGCCGACGCCCTGACCCTGCCAACCCCCGGAATTGTTGGTGGAGAACCACACAGGAGGTGTCCGTTCACCAAGAAATCCGGTGGTGGAGCGCGAGCGGCACACTGCGGCCCTCACAGGTCGATGACGTCACCCTCGGCGCCGGCGACGACCGGAATCGGCGCGTCGGCGAACCGCTCGGACACCGCGTCGAGTTGCGCGTCGGTGCGGTTGGGATCGTGGTGGAAGAGCAGCACGCTGCGGGCGCCGGCCTCCACGCCGAGACCCACGGCGTACTCCATGGCCGAGTGGCCGAACGACGCCCGCGCCGGCAGCTCCTCGGCGGTGTGCTGGGCGTCGTGGATGAGCAGGTCGACGTCTGCGGCGAGGCGGACCGCGTTGTCGTGGTAGGCGCCGAGCCCGTCGGGGCCGGGGCCCATCGTGAGCGGGGAGTGGTCGGACAGGTACGCGAACGACGCGCCGCCGGCGCGCACCCGGAATCCGAGCATGCGGCCGCCCTTGTGGGGGATGTCGAGGGCCAGCACCGAGAAGCCCTCGATCTCGCGCTCGCCCTCGTCGAGTCCGTGGAGGGCCCACGCGCCGCGCAGCCCCTCGACGCCGATCGGGAAGTGGGGCGGGGACATGAACCGCTCGAGCACCTCGCGCTCGTCACCCTGACGGGGCAGGTAGACCTCCACCCGGGCCCCCTCACGGTCGCCGGCCACGAAGAAGGGGATCCCCTGGGTGTGGTCCCAGTGCAGGTGCCCGAGCACCAGAGCGCCCCGGTAGGGCTGCCCGTCGAGCAACGCGGAGACGTTGCGCAGGCCGGTGCCGGCGTCGAGGACCAGGGTCGGTGGGCCGCCGTCGAGCGACACGGCCACGCACGAGGTGTGGCCCCCGTAGCGGACGAAGTCCGCGCCGGGGGCCGGCGTGCTGCCACGGACACCGCAGAGGTGCAGCCGCAATCCTGCTACCGCGCTTCCTCGCGGCGGTGACCCTCGCTCAGCTCGGCCAACGCGTCGCGGTCGATCTCGGCCTTGGTGGCCACCGCCACCTTCACCGGGGTCAACGCCCGCAGGGTGGAGGTGCGGGCCCCGCCCTCGAGGATGGCCCGCTCCCCCAGGATCGCTCCTGGCCCGACCTCGGCCAGCGACTCGCCGTCCACCTCGACCGAGAGCACCCCGTCGAGCAGCAGGAAGAGCTCGTCGCCGGCGGCTCCCTGCTCGGTGAGCACCTTGCCCTCCTTCACCTTGCGCGTCTTGGGCTTGGCGCCCCCCTGCATGATCGTCTTCGACAGCTGGCGCTCCAACGCGGTCTCGGCGGCGGTGATGAGCGCCGGGGAGTCCTCGTCGCCCCACGGCGTGTGCCTGCCGAACGACGTGTGGTACCAGTCCCGGAAGTCGGCCATGCCGGCCTTGGCCGCGATCTGGCGATCATCCCCGTAGACCCAGTGACGGGGGAACTTGCTGGCCCCCTTCACCTCGAACGACGAGGTGCCGTCGGCGTCGATCGTGAGCGACAGCGTGGTCCACACCAAGGGTGCCAGCCACTGCACGAAGGGCGGGTGGTTCACCCGGCGAGGGGCGGGCAGCCCGGTGCGGCCGCCAGTGGTCTGGGTGAAGGTCGCCGACCCCGCACCCCAGTCGGGGCCGACCTGGAGGTCGGGCATCACGCCGGGCTGGAACACCGTCTGGGCCGGGCCCACCTTGACCGTCGTCGAGTTCACCACCCCACCGCTGTTCTCACCGAAGCCGGCGGCCACGATGGCGCCGTCCTCCACGTCCACCCACGCGGTCAGGTGGTTCACGAAGCGGAACCGGTCACCGCGGCGCAGCTCGTGGATGTCGCCGATCTCATCGGGTGGCACCTCGTCATAGTGGGTGAACCCCGCCTCGAACGGTGCCTTCATCGGGCCCTTGATGGCCTCGGAGGGGATCCACGAGAGCGACGTCACTGACTTCTCGATGCGCATGACCGACCCTTTCTGTCGAGGTCTTCGATCGACAGGTCGCACCGTAGGGCCGACGGGTCGACCGAGGAAGGGTGCGACCAAGTGGAGGCGGGTGTGGCTGGCACCACCACCGGTCGACATGCAGATGCCCTTGGCCCGGGCCCCGGGCTGTGCGTGTAATGCCCTCAGTGCCAGGGGAACCGAACGCCACGGAGGGGACCATCACCGTCTTCCTCGCCGACGACAACCTCATCATCCGTGAGGGGGTGAAGGCCCTCGTGGCGCGCCAGCCCGACCTCGAGGTCGTGGGCGTGGCCGCCGACTACGACGAGCTCATCGCCGGCGCCGAGGCCGCCGCCCCCCAGGTGGTGGTGTCCGACATCCGGATGCCGCCGACCTTCCAGCGCGAGGGCATCGAGGCGGCCAAGGAGGTGCGCAAGCGCCACCCTGGCACCGGGGTGGTGATCCTCTCGCAGTACGACGACCCCGAGTACGCCATCGCCCTGCTCAGCGAGGGCGCGGCCGGGTACGGCTACCTGTTGAAGGATCGCCTGGCCGAGGGCGACCAGCTGGTGCAGGCCATCCGGGCGGTGGCCACCGGCGGCTCCGCCCTCGACCCCGCCATCGTCAACGCCCTCGTCCAACCGGTCACCGACGACAACGAGCTCAGTGCCGCCGAGGAGGAGCTCTTGCGCATGGTGGCCGAGGGCAAGCCCATGAAGGCCATCGCCGTCAGCCTGCAGACCACGCCGGAGTCGGTGGCCGCCGACGTCGAGCAGGTGTTCCTGAAGCTCGCCCAGGGGGCCAGCACCGGCACGGCCAGCTCGCTGCGCCGCCTGCGCATGCTGCACCAGGCCATCGTCGACCGGGAGGAGCAGGGTGAGAGCCTCAGCCGGCTCCTGCCCGGTGGGATCGCCGAGAAGCTGCGGCTCGAGGGCCGGCGCATCGGTGAGAGCGACGAGGTGGTGGTGACCGTGCTCATGTCCGACATCCGGGGCTACTCGGGCATCGCCGAGCACGCCGAGCCCACCCAGCTGGCCACGCAGTTGAACGAGCACCGCGCCGCGATGAACGACGCCATCCTGGGCGTGGAGGGCACGGTGATGCAGTTCGTGGGCGACGCCGTGATGGCGGTGTTCGGCGCACCCTTCCCCCAGGCCGACCACGCCGACCGCGCGGTGCAGGCCGCGGCCGCCATGCACGCCGCGCAGGACGCGGTGAACGCCCGCTGGGCCGAGGCCGGCCTGCCGGCGTTCGGCCTCGGCATCGGGCTCTCCACCGGCGAGGCCGCCGCAGCGCTCCTCGGCTCCGAGGAGCGCCTCGAGTACACCATCGTGGGCGACACGGTGAACCTGACCCAGCGGCTCCAGCAGTGGGCCGAGGCCGGCGAGACCGTCATCAGCGAGCCGACCCGCGAGGCGCTCACGCTCGACATCGAGCTCGAGACCCTGCCGCCCGAGACCGTGAAGGGCCGCACCACCCCGGTGCAGGCGTACAAGATCCCGCGGGCCGCCACCGGCGACCCGTCGACAACCACAGCGGAGGCACCCTCATGAGTGACGAGATCACCGATACCGGCGACGGGCCCGCCACCTCAGGCGACGCGGCGACGGCCGGTGGGGAGGAGCCCGTGCTCCAGGTCGCCGGGGCCCGGAAGACCTATGAGGCCGAAGGGGCACCCGTGCGGGCGCTGCGGGGAGCCACCCTCACGATGGCCCGGGGCGAGTTCGTGGCGGTCATGGGCCCGTCGGGCTGCGGCAAGTCCACCCTGCTCAACCTGGTGGCCGGACTCGACAGCGCCGACGAGGGCACGATCGTCCTCGACGGCGACGAGGTGACCGGCCGCAGCGAGGACGACCTGGCCCGCATGCGCCGGCGCCACATCGGGATCGTCTTCCAGTTCTTCAACCTGCTCGAGGGCATGAGCGTGCTCGAGAACGTGGCCCTGCCCGCCATCGTGGCCGGCTCGAAGCGCAAGCAGGCCGAGACCCGCGCCCGCGACCTCCTCGACCTCCTGGGCCTGTCCGACAAGGCGAAGGCCGCGCCGGGCGTGCTCTCCGGCGGTCAGCGCCAACGGCTGGCCATCGCCCGGGCGCTGGCCAACGAGCCCACGCTGCTGCTGGCCGACGAGCCCACCGGCGCCCTCGACTCCGAGGGTGGCGCCGAGGTCATGGAGCTGTTCCGCCGCCTGCACGCCGGTGGCCAGACCATTCTGCTGGTCACCCACGACGACGACGTCGCCGCCGCCGCCGACCGCATCGTGCACATGGTGGACGGGCGCATCGTGGGACAGGACGACGAGGCCCTGCAACCCGCCGGCGCCCGGTAGCCCGGCGCCTCGATCGGAGACCGGCGGGCCAGGGAGCGACGGTCGGTGCGAGCGGCCTGGCGATGCGCTCGCCTCGAGGCGCGAAGGGAGCGAGGTGCCCACCTCGCCTTCGCGCTCCTCGTGGCCGTGGTGGGCACGACGGTGCTGACCTTCGTCGCCGGCGCCCACCGCACCGGCACGGCCTTCGACCGCTTCCTGGGGTACTCGAACCCCGCCGACGCCTTCGTGCTGATCGGTCCGAGCGACCAGGCCCACCTCGATCAGCTGGCGGCGCTGCCCGAGGTCGAACGACTCGGCGTCATCTACCAGATGGCGCTGCTGGCCGACACCGGGGACACGATGGTGCCGTTCGCGGCCGAGCTGGACGACACCGTGGGCACCGAGCTGGGCCGCCCGCTCGTGATCCAGGGACGATTGCCTGCTCACGACGCCGTCGACGAGGTCGCGCTGAGCGGTGTCCAGTCCGAGGTGCTGGGGGTCGACCTCGGCGACACGCTCACGCTTCCGTCCATGACCCCCGAGCAGATGGAGGTCATGCGATCGGACGGCGATCCCGGCGCCCCGGACGGCCCCACCGTCTCGCTGAAGGTCGTGGGGATCACGCGATCGCAGGACGACGTGGCCCACACCTCCGACGACCCCGGCGTGGTGATCCTGCCCCCGGGGTTCTACGAGGAGTACCGAGAGCAGATCGGCACCTTCGTGGGGTTCCTCGCCGCGGCCGACGTGCGCCCGGGTACCGATATCGAGACGTTCGCGGCCGACGTCCAGGCGGTGTACGGCGACACGACGCAGACGCAGCTGCTACCGACCGGCACGGTGGACGCACCCTTGCGCAGTTCGCTGCGGGTCCTCACCGCCGGGCTGTTGGTGTTCGCCGGCGTGGTGGCCCTCGCCGGCGCCGTGGCCCTCGCGCTGGCCACGGGCCGTCAGATCGGGGCCAAGGTCGAGGCCGACGCCGTGCGGCGCGACATCGGCATGACGCGCGGCGCACGCGTGGCCACCCTCGCGCTCCCGCTCGCCGGCACCACGCTGGCCGGCCTGGCGATCGCGGTGCTCGCCGCCATCGCCCTGTCCGGCCGGTTCCCCGTCGGCATCGCACGCCAGCTGGAGCCGGACCCGGGCACCACCGTCGACGTCGCCGTCTTGGCCCTCGCCGCCACCGCCCAGCTCGTCCTGCTGATCGTGCTGGCCGTCATCAGCGCCGCCCGCCTCGTGGCGAAGGCGGGCGATCCCGTGCGGGGAACGCTTGCCTCCAGCCGATCCCGTTCGATGGCTTCGCTCGCGGCCACCATCGGGCTCGGGCCGGCCGCCGTGACGGGCGTGCGCATGGCCACCGAGCCAGGACGCGGCCGCCGGGCCACGCCGGTCCGGCCAGCCGTGCTCGGCGCCTTCGTCGCGGTCGCAGGCATGGTGGCGGCCCTCGTCTACGGCGCCTCGCTGGACGAGCTCGTCGTCGACCCGCACCAGTGGGGCTGGAGCTGGGACGTCAGCGTGGAGCCCACCGACCACGCGGCGGCCGTGCTCGAGCGGCGCGAGGACGACATCGACGCCACCGCCGACGCGTACTACTTCAACGCGACCATCGGCACACAGGCCGTCTCGGCCCTCGGGCTCCGCTCCACGAAGGGGTCGATCGAGCCCGTGGTGGTCGCCGGACGGCCTCCGAACGGGCCCGATGAGGTGGTGCTCGGGGCCGACACCCTGGCCCGCGATGGCCTGGCCATCGGCGACACGGTGGTCGCCCAGTCATCGGCCGGCCCGCGACGCCTCCGGATCGTGGGTCAGGGCGTGTTCCCGAACGTCGGGGACACCCACCCGCTCGCCGACGGTGCCGCCCTCACCTTCGAAGGCGCGCAACAGCTCGACGACCCCGACGACGGGGACGGCGTCCAACGGGTCGTCGTGCGGTGGTCGGACGGCGTCGACGTGGCTGCGGCGAACGCGTCCCTGGGCGGCGACCCGGAGGCCGAGGAGACGCCGAGCACGCCGCGGTTGCCCGTGGAGGTACGACGTCTCACCCAGGTCGACCGCCTGCCCGACCTGCTCGCCGGGTTCCTCCTGTTGCTGGCGGTGATGGCTGTCGCCCACGCCTCGATCGCCTCCTCGAAGCGGCGCCGGGCCGACCTGGGCATGCTGGCCACACTCGGCTTCGTCCCCCGCCAACTGCGCGCCGTGCTCGGCTGGCAGGCCATGACCATCGGGGTCATCGGCGTCGTGCTCGGCGTCCCCGCAGGCATCGTGCTCGGGCGGCTCACCTGGTCGGCCACCGCCGCCGGCCTCGGTGTGGCCGATGACCTCGTCCTTCCGGCGGTCGACCTGGTCGCGGCCGGGCTGGGCGTGCTGGCCCTGCTCGCCGTCGTCGGGCTGGTGGTCGGCGCTCGAGCGGGACGCCGGCACCCGGCCGAGGCCTTGCGAGCCGAATGACGAGCGCGGCACGCACGTGCGCTGGCCACGAGCTTCGCCACCGGTGGCGGGCGCACCTGGCGCTCGCCGCCACCGTCGCGGTCGTGGGCGGTACCGCCCTCGCGGTGCTGGCTGGCGCCCACCGCACCAGCACCGCGCTCGACCGGTACGTCACCTACGCCCGCGCCACTCCCGACAGCTTCGCCATCGTGGGACCGGGCACGGACCGCGTCGAGCAGGTGGCGGCGCTGCCCCAGGTCGACCAACTGACGGTGCTGCGCCAGTACGCCTTGACCGGTCCCGACCCAGGTGTGTTCGTGCCGATCGGGGCGAGCCTCGACGGCAACTTCGGCACACGGTTCCTGCGCTCGCGGGTGATCGAAGGCCGCCGCGCCGATCCGGCCGCGCCCGAGGAGGTGAGCGTCAACGAGACCCAGGCGCGCCTTCTGGGCGTGACCGTCGGCGACACCCTGACCTTGACCGCGTGGGCACCCGACCAGATCGACGACCTGCAGTCCGGCGACGGGGCTCCCGACCCGTCAGGTCCCGTGGTGCGGCTCGAGGTGACAGGGATCACCCGCAACGTCGGCGACGTGGCGGCCGCGACTGACGATCCGAGCGTGCTCGTCCTGACCCCGGCGTTCGACCGTCGGTACCACGACCGCGTCGGCAGCTTCCCTGGCTACCTCGTGGCAGCCTCGTTGCGTCGCGGCGACGCCGACATCGACGCGTTCGACGCCTCGGTGCGCGAGATCTACGAGGGCGGCCCGGCGCCCCAGTTCCAGCCGGTGACGGGGTTCACCGGGTTGCGGAGCTCGCTGCGGGTCCTCAGCGTGGGCCTGGCCCTCTTCGGCGGCGCCATCGCCGCCGCCGGCCTCGTGGCCCTGGCGCTGGCCACCACTCGTCACATCGGCGGGGGCGCCGCTGACGACGCGGTCCGGCGCCACCTCGGCATGACCCGCAGCGCTCGCGTCGCGTCGCTCGCCCTGCCGCTGCTCACCGCCGGCGGGGCCGGCGCCATCGCCGGTGTCGGCGTGGCCGTGGTCGCGTCGTCGCAGTTCCCGATCGGCCTCGGTCGCCGGGCCGAGCCCAGCCCCGGGCTGCGCGTCGACCCGGCGGTGCTCGGCGTCGGCGCGCTGGCGATCGTCCTCGCGGTGTTCCTCCTGGCCGCAGTGGCCGGGTGGCGCCTGACCGCACGCACCGACGCCGGCCGGCGGATCGAGCTCGTCGGTGAGCGCTCGCGGTCGCTCAGCGCCGCGGCCAGGGCCGGTGGGATGCGGCCGACCGCGACCATGGGCGTCCAGATGGCCACCGACCCCGGGCGCGGGCGCCATGCGGTCCCGGTCCGCCCCGCCATCGTCGGCGCCGCGGTGGGCGCCGCGGGCCTCGTGGCGACGCTGGTCTTCGGCGCCTCCCTCGACCGACTCGTGGCCAGCCCCGAGCGATGGGGCTGGGGCTGGGACGCAGCGGTCACCGGATCGCCTGCGGTTCGCGCCGCCCTGGCGGACCATGACGGCGACGTCGCCGCCGTCGCCCGGGGGACGTTCGTCAAGCTGGTGATCGCGGGGCAGGCGGTCGACAGCGTGGCCCTCGACCCGCGCAAGGGATCCATCGAACCGACCGTCGTGGCCGGACGCCCGCCCCGGGCGGCCGACGAGGTCGTGCTGGGGGCCACCACCCTCTCGCGCCGAGGCCTCCACATCGGCGACACCGTGGAGGCCGAGAGCCCATCCGGCCCGCAGGAGCTGCGAATCGTCGGGCGAGGGGTGTTCCCGACCCTCGACGACCCCGTGGCGCTCGCCGACGGCGCGGCGCTCACGGCCGCCGGGATCGCCCGACTCGACGACCCGACCGACAGCGAGGGGTTCCACCGATTGATCCTGCGCTGGGCGCCGGGGGTCGACCAGCAGGCCGCCGACGCCTGGCTCTCCGAGGCGGCCGGGGACGCCCCCACCGTCGCCCGCCTCCCCGGTGAGATCCAGCGCCTGACCCAGGTGGATCGCCTGCCCGAGATGCTGGCGGGCTTCCTCGTCGCTCTGGCCGTCGTCGCCGTGGCCCACGCCGCCCTCAGCATCCCCCGGCGACGCCAGCGAGAGCTGGGTGTCCTCGCCGCCATCGGCTTCACGCCGGCTCAGCTGCGCGGCGTGCTCTGCTGGCAAGCGGCCACCCTCGCCGCGATCGGGCTGGTCCTGGGTGTCCCGGCCGGCGTCGTCATCGGCCGCCTGGCCTGGTCGGCCACGGCGTCGGACCTGGGCGTGGCGTCGGACATCGCGGTGCCCTGGGGCCCGCTCGTGGTTGCCGGCGCGGCCACGGTGCTGCTGCTGGCCCTCGCCGGCCTGCTGGCCGGACAGCGGGTCAGCCGACAGCATCCCGCCCAGGCCCTGAGGGCCGAGTGATGGGGGCGTCCTGGCTGTGTGCCCGGAGCGGGCTGCGTGACCGGGTCGGCGCCACGCTGGCGCTCGTGGCCCTGGCCGGCCTCGCCGGCGCGGTCGTGGTCGCCGCGCTCGTCGGGGCGCGCCGGTCGGAAACCGCGTTCGACCGCTTCATGACGGCCACCCGGGGCCCCGACGTCATCTTCCAGCCCCAGAGCCATCGCGAGCTCGATCAGATCAGCCGGCTGCCCGTGGTCCGCGCCGTGGCGCCCTTCGAGTTCCTGGCGGTCGCGCCCCACGGGCTCACGCCGGGTGTGGAGAGCGGAGCGTTCGCGGGGAGCGATGATCGCTTCGGCTACCGGATCAACCGACCGCTCGCCCTCCATGGCCGTCTGGCCGACCCGGCCGTCGTGGACGAGGTGACGGTCAATTCGGCCCTGGCCCGGCGCCTGCATCTCGAGGTCGGCGACCGGATCGTGCTCGACTCCATCACGCCAGAGGCGTTCGCCGCCATGTCATCGGGGGAGACGCCCGCCGATGCGGCTGGGCCCGCGGTGCCCGTCCGGGTGGTCGGCATCGTGGCCTCGTTCCTCGATCTCGCCACCAACGCCGGATCGCCCACCCTCTACCCGACCCCGGCGTTCTTCCAGCGCTACCAGGACCAGGTCGCGTCGCCGGGGCCACCAGTCGTGCTGGTCGACCTGCAGCACGGTGATGCGGACCTCCCGGCGCTCCAGCACGCCCTCGACGTCGCCGCCGGGGACGGGCCCACGTCGGACATCGGTACCCGCGCCGACCTCAGCATCGACTTCGAGCAGGCCGCCGATGTCCAGGCACGGGCCCTGGTGATCTTCGCGCTCCTGGCCACGCTCGCCGGCGTCGTCGCCGCCGGCCAGGCCCTGTCCCGCCACCTGGCCCGGACCGTGCCGGACCGGCTCACCACCGCCGCGCTCGGGATGACCCGGCGCCAGCAGTTCGCCATCGGCGTGCTCGAGACCCTCCCTATCGCCGTCGGGTCCGCACTGCTCGCCGTGCCCCTGGCCGTGGCGGCATCGCCCCTCCTGCCGATCGGACTGTCGCGTCAGGCCGAGCCCGACCCCGGCCTGGCCTTCGACCCGGGGATCGTCATGACGGGCGCACTCGTGGTGGGCGCAACGATCCTCGGACGGGGCGCCCTCTCGGCCTGGGCGCTCACCCGCCGACGGGCCCCGACGTCCACGCCGCCCTCCCCGCTCGCTGTGGGCCTCACCCGCCGCAACGCCCCGCCGCCCATGATCGCTGGCGTCGGGATGGCCGCCCCCCGTCAACCGGCGCCGATGGGGCCCGCGGCCCGTAGTGCGCTGCTGGCCGGCGTGGGCGGCACCACCCTCCTCGTCGCCATCCTCACGTTCAGCGCCGGTCTCGACCGGTTGGTGTCGACCCCGGCGCGCTACGGCTCGCCGTTCGACCGGGCCACCACCGACGCGGTCCCGGGACGCATCGCCCGGGCGCGGGCGGCGACGCTGGCCGACCAGCCGGGTGTCGGATCGGTGACGGTCCTCGGTCAGGCGACGATCACCGCCCAGGGCCGGCGGGTGGCGGCGGGCAGCGTGGAAGGCGTGGGCGGGCCACCGAGGGTGACCATCACCGACGGCCGCCTCCCCACGGGCGACGACGAGATCTTCATGGGTTCCGCGACCTTGAGGAACCTCGGCCTCGACGTAGGGGACTCGCTCACCATCGCCGGCCACCGGGTGACGATCGTCGGCTACGGGCTGCTCCCCCTCATCGGCAACCTCGACCCGACCAAGATCGCGGTGTTCACGCCTGCAGGGCTCCGCGCCGCCGAGGGTCAGGCCGAGGGCTACTACCTCTGGTTCGACGACCACTCACCCCACCAACAGGCAACCCGCTGGGCCGAGGCCCACGTCGGCTCGACCAGCGCACCGTCGCCCCCACCGGTGGTGAGGAACCTCGCCGACATCGACCGCATGCCGGAGCTGCTGGCCGCGTTCGTGGGCCTACTCGCCGCCGCGGCGCTGGCCCACGCCACGATCACCACCGTCCGCTGGCGCCGGCGCGAGCTCGCCGTCCTCCGGGTGCTCGGCTTCTCGGGCCGCCAGGTGCGCGCCACCGTCCGCTGGCAGGCGTGGGTGCCCGTGCTGCTCGGCCTGCTCGTCGGCCTTCCTCTCGGCGTGGCCATCGGCAGATGGGCGTGGGCGTTGGTGGCGAGTGGCCCGGGGGCTGCGACCGACGCGGTGATCCCGGTCGCGGCCCTCATGCTGCTCGTGCCCACCGCGCTGGTGTTCGCGGCTCTCGTCGCCGTCCTGCCGGGTCGCTCCGCCGCCCGTGTCCGACCCGCCGTCGCGTTGAGGGCCGAGTGATGGGCGCGGTCCGTTACCGCTTCGGGGCCGATCGTCGCGCCCATTGGCGGGGGTGGGTGCTCCGCGGCCTGCTGTTCGGGGTGGCGGCCGCCACGGTGCTGACTGCGGTGGCGGCCGCTCGCCGGACCGACACCGCCTACGACCGGTTCCTCGTCGCACAGGACGCCTACGACGTCGTCCTGCCGAACCAGGAGGACTCGGGCACCGCGGTGCTGGACCCGCACGACGTCGGCGTCGTCGCCGGTCGGGCGGCCTGGACGTTCCTCGCCGACCAGCCCGGGGTCGTCCCCGCCCCGATCGTCCCCGTCGTGCCCCTGCTGCTGGCGGTCCCGGCCGCCCTGGCCGTCGGCCTGGTCGTCGCCCTGATCCCCGGGCGCATCGCCGCTCGTACCCCGGCGGCCAACGTGTCGAGGGCGGGCTGAGCCATGACTGCCGCCCGCTACCGGTTCCGAGCAGGGAGGCGGTCCCACCTCCGCGCCTGGCTCGCCCGCGGCGTGCTCTTCGGGCTCGCGGCTGCCGTGGTGATGGCCGGGCTGCTCACGGCCGAGCGCACCGACTCCGCGGCGGACCGCTTCGATGCCACCCACCACGCGTTCGACGTCTACATCCCGAACGACCGGCACCCCGGCATCGCCCGGTTCGACCCGGCCGAGGTCGCCGCGCTGCCGAACGTGATCGACACGGCGGTGGCGGGAGTCGTGTACCTGTACATCGGGTCCGGCGAGGTCGCGTTGGCCACCGAGGACGACCGGATCGGCACCGAGGTCAACGACTTCGAGATCGTGGACGGCCGGCGGGCGGATCCGGATCGCCCCGACGAAGCGGTGATCGGGATAGCCGTCGCCGACCGCTACGACCTGCAAGTCGGTGACACCATCCAGCTCTTCGATCCCACCGCCGTCGCCGCCTCCCCCGTACCCCCCTCGTTGGAGCAGGCGGTGGCTCGGGTGCGCGAGGTGGTGCCCGACCTGCGGGTGAAGGTCGTCGGCATCGAGGCCTCACCGAACGAGCTTCCGCCACAACCTGCGGGCAGCGTCCGAGCCACCGGGAGCGTCCACCTGACCCCGGCGCTCGACAAGGTCGCCATCACGAGCGGACGCGCCGTCGAGGTTCGGTTGCGCCGCGGAGCGGCCGACGTCCCGGCCTTCCTGGACGATCTTCGTGAGCTGGGTGGCGACAAGGCCCTCAACGTCTCGACCGGCGGCGAGCTCACTGCAGAGACCGACCGGTCCCTGCACCTCCAGGCCCAGGCCCTACGGCTCCTCTCGTTGATGTTGGCCGTCGCCGCCCTCGTCATCCTGGGACCGTTGGTGTCGCGAGCGACGCTTGCCGAAGGCAGCGACCTCGGCGTGCTGGCCGCGCTGGGGTCCACGAGACGGGACCGGGCGGCGATGGCCGTCGCCCCGAGCCTGATCGTCGGCCTTGCCGCCGCACCGATCGCCGTTGCGGGCGCACTGGCCCTCACCGCCCTGGGTCCTTTCGGCCTGGCCCGGACGATCGAACCCGACCCCGGTGTGTGGTTCGACCCCAGGATCGTGCTCGTCGGAGCCATGGTGGTGGCCGTCGTCGTCCCGTTGCTCGCGCTCCCGGCGGCAGCCCGGTCGGCCCGTCGGGGATTACGGGGCATCGGCATCCGCCGTGGCGAGGTCGGCGCACCGCGCGTCTCGCGGGTCGCGGCGGCGGCGGCCGCGCTCGGCGCCGCCCCGCCGGTCTCGCTCGGCGGGCGGCTCGCCCTGGAGGCCGCCGGCGATGACGACGCCGTGCCCGTGGGATCGACCCTGCTGGCCGTGACCATGAGCGTGCTCGTGGCCACCGCCGCCGTGACCCTCGGCGCCAGCCTCCACCACCTCCTGCAGGACGAGCGCTCCTACGGCGTGGTGTGGACCGCCTACCTCACGAACTTCGGCGACGGACCGGTACTGGCCCGCCACGCCACCGTCCTGCGCGACGACCCCGACGTGGAGGCCTACGCCGTCGGGCGCCTCGACCTGCCGGCGACGATCGGAGCGGACCGCACGTCACTCTTCGCGCTCGATGCCGGGAAAGGCGACGCCCTCCCGCCGGTCGTCGCCGGGCGCCTGCCCGACGAACCCGACGAGATGGCCATCGGCACCCGCACGGGCAGGGAGCTGCACGTCGGTGTCGGCGACACCGTCGAGGTCGCCCTCGAGGGCCACGCGAGGACCACGCTCCGGGTGGTCGGCGTCGTGGTCCTCGCGAGCCCGGGCACGGGCCACTTGGGCGAAGGCGGGCTCGTGCACCTGAACAGCGACGTCTTTCGTGAGATCGACCGCCACTCGTTCGTCGGTCAAGACGTGATGGTCCGCATGCGACCGGGAGCGTCGTTCGACGCCGTCGCGCACGAGTTCGACCAGTTCGCCCCCGCAACGGTCAACTTCGACGTCCCCGCGGACATCGAG
Organism: Acidimicrobiales bacterium; assembly: GCA_044221555.1. Taxonomy (GTDB): domain Bacteria; phylum Actinomycetota; class Acidimicrobiia; order Acidimicrobiales; family DATDAH01; genus JAEUJM01. The sequence goes on along the minus strand of JBGAOY010000011.1, from coordinate 43,932 downwards.
AACATCGGGCAGGTCGATCGCTTCCCCGCGGCCGTTGCCGGCCTGCTGGCCGCCGTGGCGCTCGGCAGCCTGGCCAACACACTCGTCAGCGCCATCCGACGACGTCGCCGCGAGTTCGCCCTGCTGAAGACGTTCGGATTCGTGGGCCGGCAGGTCCGCGCCACCGTGCTGGTCCAGGCTACGACCCTGGTGGTGATCGGTCTCGTGGGCGGCGTCCCCCTCGGCATCGTGCTCGGGCGCTGGACCTGGCACGTGCTGGCTGGTCAGATCGGCGTCGTCCCGGTGCCGGTGACCCCCGTCTCGGAGTTGCTGCTCCTCGTCCCCGCGGCCCTCGCGCTGGGCGTGATCGTCGCCGTGCTGCCCGCCCGCTCAGCCGCCAGGACACCGGTGGCCGACTCGTTGAAGGACGCGTGATGGGATCGTTCTGGATCTGGACCCGGACGCAGTGGCGCGGGCGCCGGCTGGCCGCGGCGGCCACCGTGGCCGTGCTGGCGGTCGCCGTCGCCGTCGTGCTGACCGCGGTCGCCGGCGCTCGTCGCACCGAGACGGCCTACCCGCGGATGCTCGAGGCCACCCGGGCGTTCGACGTCCTCGCCAACCCCGACCAGGGAGCCCAGACCCATCTCGACTTCGACGCGGTGGCGGCGCTGCCCGACACCCGGGCCCTCGGGCTGGCGGCCGGGATGTTCCTGGCCACGCCCGACGCCCAGGGTGACCCGGACTTCGACCACAGCGTCCTCGCGATCGCGTCGGCCGACGGTGCGTTCGGCTACGACCTCGGCCGCCTCAACTACGTCGAGGGCCACCCGCCCGACCCCGAGCGGGCCGACGAGGTCGCCATGGACCCCGAGCTCGCCGATCGGCTCGGGGTCGGGGTGGGCGACACCGTCGAGCTGCTGGTGCCGGACGTCTCCGCCGGGCCGCCCCCGGACGGCGGGCTGCCCCCGTTCGACCCCGTGCCGTTCCGGGTCGTGGGCCTGGGGTGGGACACGAGCCAGATCCTCAGCGACGAGACCTTCGCTTCCAACCAACTGTTGGTCTCTCCCGCGTACTACCGCGACCACCGCCACGAAGTCGGCTACTGGGGCCTCGTGGCCGACGTCGGCGACGGCTCCCCCGACGCCGTCCTGCGCTGGCGCCGGGAGGTCGACGCCCTCGCCCCCGGGGAGGACATCGAGTACCGCAGCCAGGCGGTCGACACCGCCGCCGTCGCCCGGGCCGTGCGCCCCAACGTGCTCGCCCTCGAGGCGTTCGCCGCGCTCGTGGCGCTCGCCGCCCTCGTCGTCCTCGGGCAGGCCCTCACCCGCCTCGTGGTGTACGACCCGTCGGAAGCCCGCACGCTGCATGCGGTCGGGCTGCGCCGGCCGACGCTCGTGGCGGGCGCCCTGGCCCGCGCCTGCACCCTCACCCTCGTCGGCGTCGCCCTCGGCGGGGGGCTCGCGTTCCTCGCGTCCGACCGGTTCCCGGTGGGCATCGCCCACCGGGCGGAGCCCCACCCGGGTCGAGCGGCGAACGTGGCGGTCCTCGGGCTCGGCGGCCTCGCCGCCGTGCTGGTCCTCGTCGCGGTGGTCGCCGTGCCGGTGTGGCGCTCCGCCACCCTGCGGGCGCCCCGCAACACGGTGCGACGGCCGTCCCGGGCCGTCGAGGCCCTCCGCCGCATGGGCGCTGGGCAGACCGCTGTCACCGGCGTCGGCTTCGCCCTCGAGCCACCCCCGGGGCGCACCGCGGCCAGCGTGTGGGGGACGGTGGCGGGCGGAGTCGCCGTGGTCGCCCTCCTGAGCGGCACCGCGGTCTTCGGCGCCAGCCTGGCTCGCCTGGTCGACACCCCCCGCCTCTACGGGTGGAACTGGGACCTCTCCATCGACGTGGGTGGGCACGACCCCGCCCTGCAGGCCTTCTTCGACACGGACCCCCGGGTCGAGGCCTGGTCGGACATCACCAACAACCGGCTCGTCCTGGACGGGCGGCCGGTGCCGACGGTCGGGGTGTCCACCCGGCCCGGCGCGCTGACGCCGACCGTCGTGCGCGGTCGCACCGTCGAGGGCGACGACGAGGTCGCCCTCGGAGGCCGCACCCTCGACCAGCTCGGCGTCGAGCTCGGCGATCGGGTGACCGCCACCGCGCCGGACGGGCACGAGACTCAGCTCGAGGTGGTCGGCCAGGTCGTCTTCCCCGGCCTCGGCACGTACGGCGGAGCGGAGCGCACCGAGCTCGGGACGGGGGCGATGACGAGCATCCGCACCCTCGCCGAGCTCGGCCCTCCCATCCACAACGGTGAGGCCGCGGTCCGACTGCGACCGTCGGCCGACGCCACGGACGTGGGTCGGGACGCGGTCGCGGCACAGGTCGCGGCAGGCGCGACGCCCGACGAGACCGCTGTCGACACGCGCCCGCAGCGCCCGTCCGACATCGTCGCTCTCGACCGCGTCCGGGCCACGCCCGGGCGCCTCGCCCTGCTCGTCGGCGCCCTCATCGTCGCCCAGCTCGTCCTGGCGCTGTTCGGGTCGTCCCGTCGACGGCGCCGCGACCTCGCCCTGCTCTCGACCCTCGGCTTCCGCCGTCGCCAGGTGGCGGGCACCGTCGCGTGGCAGTCGGTCACCCTCGTGGGGCTGGCCCTGCTGATCGGCGTCCCCCTCGGCGTCGCCGCCGGCCGAGCCGCCTGGATCGCCCTGGTCGAGGGCCTCGGCGCGGTCCCCCAGCCGGTCGTCCCGGCCGGACGCCTGGCCGTGCTCGGCGCCGCCGTGCTCGTCGCCACGACCCTCCTCGCCCTCGTCGGCGGTCGGGTGCTCGCCCATCGCCCACCGGCTCGCACCCTGAGGTCCGAATGACGAGCGCCACCGTGGACATGCCGGCCCGCAGGCTTCCCACGTCCGCACTCAGGAGCGAATGACCATGCCCGCCCCTCTCCCCGACCCCCGTCGCCCGATCGGAGCACACTCATGTCCGTGACCCTCGATCAGATCGAGCCCCTGGTGCTCGCCACCAAGGCCCCACGTCCGTCCGACCGCGAGGGCGCGCCGGTGCTGCTGCTCGCGCCCGTGGCCGCCCTGCTCGTCGTCGCCGGCCTCCTGGTCGCCGCCGAGGACGGCCTGGTCGCACGGGAGCTCGTCGGCGCCGCCATCATCGCCGCCTGGGTGTTCGCGGGCGTGTCCCTGGCCACCCACCGGGCCTTGCGCCCCCTCGGCACGTGGGTCCTGACGGGCGCCACCGTGGCAGCCGCCTCCTTCCTGGCCTGCGCAGGCGTGACCCAAGGGTGGACCGGGACCGGCGGCGCCGTCGTCGAGGTCGTGCGCCCCTTCGGCATCGGGCTCCTCCCCGCGTTCGGGCTGGCCATCCTGTTGGCCCTCCCGGCCGGCCGCCTCGACAGCCAGGCCCGACGTGTCGGCACCGCGCTCGGCTTCGGCGTCGGTCTCGCCCTCGGCGCGTTCCTGTGGTCCATCCGCCCCGACCTGCCGTCCTGGCTGCTGTGGACCGCATCGGTCCTGCTGTTGCTGTGCGGCCTCCCCGGCGCCCACCGCAGCTACCTCGGCACCGCCGGCCTCGAGCGCCAACGGCTCCAATGGGTCGGCTGCGCCGCGGCCGTGTCCTTCGAGGCCGCGCTCGTGTCGGTCGCCCTGCGCCTGTTCGCCGGCTGGCCGTCGAACGCCGCCGTCGTCGCCGCGGCGTTCACGATCCTCATCCCGCTCGGGCTCGCCGCGGGCACGTCACAGCGCCTGGTCGCCCGTGTCGACCGCATCCTCGTCCACACCGTCTCGCTGGCCGGCCTCACCGGCGTCGTGGTGGCGGTCTACCTGGTGATCGTGCTGGGCCTCGGGCGGGTGCCCGACGACGCCGAGCGCCACGTGCTGGTGCTGTCGATGGCCGCCGCGGCGGTGGCGGCCCTGCTCTACCTGCCGGCCCGTGAGCGATTGTCCGAGGTGGCCAACCGCCTCGTCTACGGGGAGCGCCAGGCGCCCGACGAGGTGCTCCGCACCTTCGGGGGGCGCCTCTCCAGAGCGGTCCCGATGGACGAGCTCCTGCTGCAACTCGCCGAGTCGCTCAAGAAGACGATGGCGCTGAGCGCCGCCGAGGTGTGGACCGGCACCGGGGGCGTGGTCCAACGCGAGGTCTCGGTGCCCGACCGTCCCCGGCGACGCATCGAGCTGGGCGAGAAGGAGCAGCCGGTGGTGGCCCGTGCCGGCGTGTCGGGCAACGCGTGGGTCTCCATCTGGATGCCGGCGCTGCTCGACGGCCGCTCCGACGTGGCCATCCGGGTGGCTCCCGTCAGCCACTCGGGCGAGCTGTTCGGCCTGATCGTGGCCGAGCGACCGGCCGACGGCGACCTCTTCGGCGAGGAGGACGAGCGGGTGCTCACGGAGTTGGCCCGCCAGGTGGGCCTGGCCCTGCACAACGTGGAGCTCGACTCGGCCCTGCAGGAGAGCCTCGACGAGGTCCGGCGCCAGGCCGAGGAGCTGCGGGCCTCCCGGGCCCGCATCGTGGCCACCGCCGACGCCGAGCGCCGCAAGATCGAGCGCAACCTGCACGATGGCGCCCAGCAGCACCTGGTGGCACTGGCGGTGAACCTGCGCCTGGCGCGCGACCTGCTCACCGACGACCCCGACACCGCGGGCGAGATGCTCGACATGCTGGCCGGCAGCATCAAGGAGACGATCCAGGAGCTTCGGGACCTCGCCCACGGCATCTACCCGCCGCTGCTGATGGACAGCGGCCTCGTCGAGGCGCTCCGGGCCGCCGCCGGCCGAAGCCCACTCGACGTGGCCTTCGAGCCCGGCGAGGTGAACCGCTACCCCACCGAGGTGGAGGCGGCGGTGTACTTCTGCTGCCTCGAGGCCCTGCAGAACGCAGGCAAGCACGCCCCCGACGCCCACGTCACCCTCACCGTCGGCGAGGACGGAGACCACCTGCGCTTCCAGGTCGCCGACGACGGCCCCGGCTTCGACCTGGCCGCCATGGGCCTCGGCCACGGCTTCACCAACATGAGCGACCGCCTCGGCGCCATCGGTGGCGACGTGGCCTGGGACTCGACCCCGGGCGACGGTGTCACCGTCTCCGGCTCGGTCCCCATCGAGCCCGCATCCGAGGACTGATCAGGCGTTCGCCGACCCTCCACACCGGAGAATCTGTCGTGAAACCACCTGCGAGGTGGTTCCTCACCAAGGAATCCGGTTCGGTTGGCCTCAGTCGAGCGTGGCGCCCTCGCGGGCCTCCCACAACTCGCGCAGAACGCCAGGACCCAGCTCCTCTTTGTTGATGTAGGCCCGCGCGCCGCTCTCGCCGGCCTCCTCGGGCAGGTCGCTGCGCTCGTAGGTGCTGCACAGGAACACCACCGCGCCCGGCTCCTGCGACACGATCCGGCTGGTGGCTTCGATGCCGTTGATGCCGGGCATGTTGATGTCCATCAGCACCAGGTCGGGATGCAGCTCGCCGGCCAGTTCGACCGCCTCCTCACCCGTGCCGGCCTCACCGATCAGCTCGAAGCCCTCGGCCCGCTTTATGACGGCGCGCGCGGCGAGGCGGAACGGCGCCTGGTCGTCGACGACCAGCACCGAGACCTGCTGCTCGCTGGGTACTTCCACGCTCATCGTGGACTCATCGTGTCAGACGTTTGCGAGGGCCACCACCATGCAGCCACGTGTCACGGGGTGGTGCTACCTCGCCCTTCCTCGGCCAGGTAGAGCAGCACCGCCTTGACCCGCCGGTTCACGTCCTTCTCCTCCGACAGGCCCAGCTTCGAGAAGATCGAGTTGGTGTGCTTCTCCACGGCCCGCTCGCTCAGGACCAGCGAGGCGGCGATGGCCGCGTTGCTCTTGCCCTGCGCCATCTCACCCAGCACCTCGGACTCACGGGGCGTGAGCCGACGGAGCTCGCTGGCCGGCCCCCGCCGGCCGGCCACCAGCGACTCGACCACCTTGGGGTCGATCACCGAGCCGCCCGCGGCGACCTCGCGCACGGCGGTGAGCAACTCGTCCACCTCGCTCACCCGCTCCTTCAACAGGTAGGCGCGGCCCTCCGAGCCGTCGGCCAGGAGGGCCAGCGCGTAGGCAGGCTCGGCGTACTGGCTGAGCACCACGACGCCGATGCGGGGGTGGTCGACCCGCAGCGTGGACGCCGCCCGTATGCCTTCGTCGGTGCCCGTGGGCGGCATGCGGATGTCGGTGATGACCACATCGGGCTTCTCGCGGTCGATGAGGTCGAGCAGGCCCGGTAGGTCACCGGCCATGCCCACCAGGTCGAGGTCGTCCTGGGCGGCGACGAGGCGGGAGATCCCCTCGCGCAACAACACGTTGTCCTCCGCCAGCACCACCCGGATCACGGCGTCAAGCTACCGACCGCCGGCGACCGGAGGCACGACGGGCCAGGGCCACCGCCGAGAGTGCGGCCCCGGCGGCGATCAGTCGCCGCCCCCGACGGTCTCGGCCGAGCGCGGCCTGCGCCGCGTTGGCCCCGCAGGCGCCGTGCACACCACCACCGGGGTGGGCCGAGGCCGATGCCAGGAACAGGCGGTCGACCGGTGTCTCCGGACGGCCCAGGCCGGGCACCGGTCGGAACACCAGCTGTTGGTGCAACTGGGCGGTGCCACCGTTGATCTCGCCGCCGACCAGGTTCGCGTTGGCCTGCTCGAAGGTCGGCGGGGTGAACACGTGCCGGGCCATGACATGATCCCGGAAGCCCGGCGCCAGACGCTCGATCCGCTGTTCCATCCGGGCGACGAATCGCTCCGTCTCGCGCTCGTCCCACCGACCGGTGAGGCCGTCGGAGCCCGCGTCACCCTTGACGTTCCGGGGCACATGGGCGTAGGCCCACGCCGACTCCGTGCCTGCCGGGGACCGCGACGGGTCGGCGGTGGTCATCTGGCCCATCACCAGGTAGGGGTTGGCCGGCAGGAGGCCGCGCACCAACTGCGACGACATGTCCGACAGGTCGTCGAGCGAGTCGGTGACGTGCACCGTGCCGGCTCGGTTCACCTCGGGATCGAGCCAGGGGACGGGCGCATCGAGGGCCCAGTCGACCTTGACCGTCCCCGATCCGTACTCGAAGCGGCGCACGTCCTCGAGGACCCGGGACGGGAGGTGCTCGGCAGCCACGAGATGGGAGTACAACGCGGGCGCCCCGACATCGGCCAGTACCGCACGCGACGCCCCGAACACCGTGCCGTCCTCGGCGACGGCGCCCACCGCTCGGCCGCCCCGCACGTCGACACCCGTGACCCGCACGCCGCACTCGACCCGCCCGCCTCGTTCGACCAGGCGGCGCACGAGCGCATCGGTGAGCGACTGCGCCCCGCCGGCCGGCACCGGGAAGCCCTGCTCCTGGCCCAGCCCCCCCAGCACCCAGCCGAAGAGACCGCCTCCGGCCGACTCGGGACTGAGATCGGTGTGCAGCGCGCAGCCGCCGAGGAGCACCCCGCCGCCATCGCCCGAGAACTCCTCCTGAGCCAGCCGGCGCACGGTCATGAGGGCCAGGCGGGTGAAGGGCATGGCCCGGGACGGCCCGAGCGCCGCGGCCACCCGGGCGCCGGCGACCACAGGCGGGAACGGCTGCAGCAGCGCATCGATGAGGCGGTCACCCACGTGGCGCCACAGGTCGTAGAGGTGGCGCCAGCCGTCACCGTCGCCGGGCGCGAACCGGTCGAGCGACGCCGCGGTCTCGTCGACATCGGTCGACAGCACCGCGGTGGGCCCGTCGGGGGTGGGGTTGGCGACCACCAACGGCGCGCGGCACCACGAGAGCCCGTACTGCTCGAGGTGGAGCGACGCGAGCGCGGGCGACGCCACCGCCAACGGGTAGAACGCGCTGAACAGGTCGTTGCGGAACCCCGGCGCGGTGACCTCCGCCGTGCGCACCGCGCCCCCGGGCACGGCGTTGGCCTCGAGGACCACCACGTCCCAACCGGCATCGGCGAGGACGTTGGCCGCCACCAGCCCGTTGGGGCCGGCACCCACCACCACCGCGTCGCTCACGTCGCCCGCTCCTGCTCGCTTCGCTCACGGGCCGCTCGGGCCCCCGCGTCGCTCACGCCTCCCGCTCCCGGCTCACGCGGGCAGGATAGGCGCCATGGCCCTGAGCACCGATGCCGCACACCCCGCTCCCGCTGCCGGTTCCTCGGGCACCCTCACCGCCTTCACCCGGGTGGCCGTCATCGCCGTGGCCGCCTACGCCGGCGCCCAGGTGATCGCCGACGTGGCGAGCCTGAAGATCGGCGTCGTCGCCGGGCGGGCGGTGGACATGGGCACGTTCATCTACCCGATCACCTTCACGTTGCGCGACGTCGTCCACAAGGTGCTCGGGCGGTCGGCGGCCCGCACGCTGATCGTCACCTGCGGCGGCGTCAACCTGTTCATGGGCGCCTACTTCGCGTGGACCGCCGGCGTGGCCAGTGACCCCTCGTGGGGCCTCGGTGCCGAGTACTCGGCCATCCTCGGTCCCGTCTGGCGGATCGTGATCGCCTCGATCGTGGCCGAGGTGGTGAGCGAGCTGGTCGACACCGAGGTCTACCACTGGTTCGTCACCCGGGTCACGACGCGACATCAGTGGGCGCGGGTGCTGACCAGCAACGCGGTCAGCGTGCCGCTCGACAGCATCTTGTTCAGCGTGCTCGCCTTCGGGTCGCTCCCCCTGCTCGGCGACCACCCGCTCACCCTCCCGTGGCCCGCCGTGTGGGACATCGTGCTGGTGAACATCACGGTCAAGGGGCTGGTCACCCTGGTGAGCATGCCCCTGATCTACGTGGCGCCCGATCGCGACTGGGCCCAGATCGACTAAACCGGAGCCGTGGCCCAGAGAACCGCGCCCTCCGGCGAGCCCGGCGCGCCGGCCACCCCCCCGGCGCATCACCGCCATCGCCCGTCCAACGTCGTCGTGCTGGTCGCGGCCAGCGTGACCATCGTCGCACTGGCCGTCCTCGTCGTCCCTCGGCTGCGCGCCGATGACGAGGCCGCCCCCGACCGCAGCATCGACACGTACACGGTCCGGCTGGGCGACACCATCTCGTCGGTGGCGCAACTGCACGCCACCACCAGCGCCGCGGTCGAGGAGGCGAACGGCCTCACCGAGGCGTCGTCGCTCGACCCCGAGTCGCAGATCGTGGTGCCCCTGCCGGTGTCGACCGGCCGGGGGCTCCCGACCGACCTCGCCGGGAACGGCGACCTCCTGGCCCTGCGGGAGACGTTCACCACCATGGCCGAGGCCCACGACGTGCCCGCCGCGCTGCTCGAGGCCAACGCCTGGCAGGAATCGTCGTGGAACCAGGACCTGGTGGGGCCCGACGGCGCCATCGGCATCGCCCAGCTCACCCCGCAGATCGTCGACTTCATCAACGACGAACTGGTGGACGGCCCGCCCCTCGACCCGTCCGACGCCACCGACAACATCGAGCTGATGGCCATCTACGTCGACTACCTCCTCACCGAGACCGACGGCAGCTGGGCAGCCACGCTGGCGGCGTACCGCCTCGGCCTCTCGGCGTCGCTGGCCGGCGCGTGGGACACCGACACCACCAACTACATCACCGCGGCCATGACGCTCGTGCCCGACTTCCAGGCCAACTGAGGTGGCGCGCGCCGGCGCCGGGGCTCGGCCACTGTCCAAGTCCGCCGTGCGCCGGTTCGACCACCTGCCGGCTGCCACCGTCGAGCGCGCCCGCATCGCCACGAGCCGGCACCTGCCGAAGCAGGCCGACGCCATGACCATCGGCCGGACGATCTACGTCCGCCCCGGCCACGAGCACAGCGAGGCGCTCATCGCCCACGAACTGGTCCACGTCCGCCAGTGGCAGCGGTACGGGCATGTCGGGTTCCTCCGGCGCTACCTGTGGGACTACCTGCGCAACCTCGTCGACCTGCGCAACCACATGGACGCCTACCGGGCCATCCCGTTCGAGGCCGAGGCCCGGGCCGAAGCGGCCGCGTGGAAGGCCTCGCACCCCTGAACCCCATCCTCGTCGGCCTCGAGGTGGCGGACGACCCGACCGTCTGGCGCGCCGCCGGCTTCCACGTCGACGACGACGGCACCTGCCGCATCGGCTCGGTGCTGATTTCGCTCGTGGGGCGGGGCCCGGGCCGCGGCATCCGATCGTGGACGCTGGCGGGAGCGTCCCTGCGATCCACCGAGGTCGACGGGGTGGTCACGGCCGCGGCCACCCCGCCGGACGCGGGCACGAGCGGCCCAGCGGGGGCCGCGCACCCCAACGGTGCCCTGGTGATCGATCATGTCGTCATGACCACCCCCGATCCGGATCGCACCATCACCGCGATCGAGGCGATCGGCGGGGTCCACCGTCGCACCCGCCTGGCCGACGGGTACGACCGGCCCATGCGCCAGGACTTCTTCCGCTTCGGCGAGGTGATCCTGGAACAGATCGGGCCGCGGCAGCCCGACCCGGCACACCGGCACCGCCCGGCCCGCCTGTACGGCCTCGCCCACACCGTGGCCGACCTCGACGCCACCGCCGCCGTGCTCGGGCCGCTCCTGACCACCCCGAAGGACGCCGTGCAACCCGGCCGGCGCATCGCCACGCTGCGCACGCGCGACATCGCCATGTCCGTGCCGACCGCGTTCATGTCCCGCGGCGCCGCGGCCGTCGCGTGACCGACGTCGACTGGCGGCGCACGGCCGCCGACGAACTGCTGCCCCTGCTCGGCCTCGCGGGGTTCGGCTACGCCCTGCCCCTGCTCGATCTGCTCGGCCGCAACCCCGAATTCCTGGTGGCCCACGCGCTCACCGGTCGCGCCCTCGTCGGGGCGGCCCTGGCGCTGGCCACGCTGCCGCCCCTGATCGCGGTGGCCAGCGTGGCCGCGGCAACGGCCCTGTCGTCCCGAGCGGGACGAGGGCTCTGGTGCGGTTGGATCGTCGTGTTCGGGGCCATGGCCACCGGGTCGCTGCTGCGCCCACTCGACCCGCCCACCGATGTGCTCCCCGTCGTCCTGGCCGCCGCCGGCGGGGTGGCCGTCCTCTGGGCGATGCGACGGTGGCGGGCCGCCCGTCAGGCCGGCAGCCTCCTCGCGGTCACGCCGTTGTTCGCGGTCGTCGCGCTGGCCGCCTGGTCGCCGTCGTCCGACCTGGTGTGGCAGGCCGACCCCGGCGCGGTCGCGGACGTCACCGTGACCCGTCCCGCGCCCGTGATCGTGCTGCAACTCGACGAGCTGCCCCTGGCGTCGCTGCTGCGCGCCGACGGCTCGCTGAACACCGACCGCTTCCCCAACTTCGGGCGGCTCGCGGCCGAGTCCACCTGGTACGCCGACGCCGTGGCGGTCGCGCCGTCCACCACGGCCAGCGTGCCCGCGGCCGTCACGGGCGACGTGCCCGTCGAGGGCGAGCTGCCCACCGCCACCGACCACCCCGACAACCTGTTCACGCTGCTCGGAGGCTCCTACGACCTCCAGGTGGACGAGCCGGTCACCGAGCTGTGCCCGCAGTCGCTGTGCGCCGGTGCGGTGGACTGGGGCGGCCTGGCCAATGACGCCGTAGGCGTGGCCGGCCAGCTGTGGCTGCCCCGCGGCCTGCGCGACCGCCTGCCCGCCGAAGTCCGCACCCTGGCCGACTTCGACGACGTCGACGCCTTCGGCGGCGACTCGGCGGCCCAGCGCCTGGACCGGGCGCGCGCCGGCATCGACGCCATCGACGCCGGAGGCGACCGACCGCTCCTGTGGTACGAGCACGTGGTCCTGCCTCACGTGCCCTGGACCTTGACACCGAGCGGTGCCGAGTACCGGACCGACGCGCAGTTCTCCAGCGGCCCCACCACCGAGGGCAAGTGGGACGACGACCCTGTGCGGGCACGACTCGGCCTACAGCGTCACCTGCTGCAGGTCGGCGCCGTCGACGCGTTGCTCGGCCGGCTCATCGACCGCCTGCAGGACCAGGGGCTCTGGGACGAGGCGCTGGTGGTCGTTCTGGCCGACCACGGGGCCGCCTTCGACCCGAGGTACCCCTATCGTCGACCCGCGGCGGACACCGCCCACGAGATCTACCGCGTGCCGCTCTTCGTGAAGCGCCCGGGCCAGACGAGCGGCGACACCCGGCTGGACCTGGCCTACAACGTCGACGTGCTGCCCACCATCATGGACGTGCTCGGGATCGACATGGGCTGGGAGCTCGACGGTCAGTCGATCCTCCGGCCCGTGCCCGGCCGGCCGCCCGATGCCGCCCTCTACGTGGCCGACCTGGGCGATGCCATCCACCCGGACATCACCTTCCACCAGGTCGTCGACGTCGCGCGACGCAATGCCGAGCTGCTGCCGCGCGGCTCGGGCTGGCACGCGGTGGCCGCCGCGGGCCCGCTCGGCTCCCTGGTCGGACGGAAGGCGTCCGACCTCGCGGTGGACGGCACGAGCCCGCTCGTGTGGCGGCTCGAGCAGCACGCCGACCTGCAAGCGGTCGACACCGCCACCACCGGAACCATCCCCGCGTTCGTCTGGGGCACCGTCACCGGGCCCGGCGCACCCACCGACGTGCTCGTCGTGCTCGACGGCACCGTCGCCGGCACGCTCACCCGCATGGCGGGGGGCGACACCTACGCCGGCGTTCTCGACGAGGAGCTCATCCATCAGGGCGCGAACGAGATCGAGCTGCTCGTACCCACCGACGACGCCGCCACCACGTTCGCGCCCGCCACGCCGGCGAACCCGTAACCTCCCCAAGGTGCTCGACCACGTCTTCACCGACGCCATCGGAGCGCTCCGCGACGCGTTCGTGAGTGCGCTGCTCGAGCGCCAGGCCTTCGAGGAGCGTTTCCAGGCCGATGTGCTGCTCGGCGACCTGACGTGGGAGACGAGCTACGGGCTCCCCGGCGAGGGCTCACCCCCGCGCATCCGTGCCGACATCACCCTCGACTGGCCCACCTGGGCCCAGAGCGCCTACCGGTCGTGGTACATCGGCGAGGAGTTCGACGAGGGCCCCCACATCGAGATCGAGATCGTGCTGCGCATCCAGCGGCTGGCCAGCGAGCCCGACCTGCGGGCCGTCCTGGCCGTGCTGCCGGAGACCAGCCCGCCCATCGGCGACGAGCGCCTCGAACGATCGGGCCCCACGGTCGAGATCGTGTACGACCGCGACATGGAGCACCCGCAGTACGCGCTGGAGATCTCCTACGACGGGTCCTACGAACTGGGCGAGCCCACCCTGAGCGACGGCTCGATCCTCGACGACCACTTCAAGGCCATGGGCGGTTGGATCGCCTCCATGCTCGTGCGCCTGGGTGACGTGCAGCTGTCGTACCTCCCGCCGAGCGACGACGAGGACCATTGACCGGGAGGCGGACCACCGCCGCGCTGCTCGCCCTCCTCCTCGTCACCACCGGCACGGTCGTCGCCTGCTCGTCGGAGAGCGCCGGCCGCGACCGCACACCGGGCACAGGACCGGCGTCCACCGTGGCCCTTGACCACGAGACGGCCGACTGGTCCCAGCCGGGCGCCGACTTCGACAACTCACGCGCCGTGGTCGACTCGCCCATCTCCAGCGCGACCGTCGACCGGCTCGCCACGGCGTGGAGCACGCCCCTGCCGGGGGCCAGCGCGTTCGGCAACGCCGCGACCACACCTCTGATCGTCGACGGCACCGTGTACGTGCAGGACCTGTCCAGCAACGTGCGGGCCGTCGACCTCCGGACGGGCGCGGTGCGATGGGAGCGCGAGTACGGCAACTTCCAGATCGGGCCGAACGGGGTGGCCCTCGAGGACGGCCGGATCTTCGTGGCCAAGGGCCCGCACGCCATCTCGGCCCTCGATGCCGCCACCGGAGACGAGCTCTGGGAGACCCGCCTGATCGACAGCGGCACCATGGGCATCGACATCCAGCCGCAGGTGTTCGACGGCCTCGTGCTGGTGGCCACCGTGCCCATCAGCATCCTGGGCCAGTACGTGGGGGGCGACGCCGGGGTGCTCTACGCCCTCGATGCCGAGACCGGTGACGAGGTGTGGCACTTCGACACAGTCGAGGGCGACGACGTCTGGGGCGACCCCGAGGTCAACGCCGGCGGCGGCGCCTGGTACCCACCGGCCATCGACACCGAGGCCGGCGTCGTCTACTGGGGCATCGCCAACCCGGCGCCCTTCCCCGGCACCGAGGGCTTCCCCAACGGCACCAGCCGACCGGGCCCCAACCCGTACACGAACTCGGTGGTGGCGCTCGACGTCCACACCGGCGAGCTGCAGTGGTACCACCAGGCGATCGAGCACGACCTGTTCGACCGCGACCTCGTCCACACCGCCATCGCCCACACCGACGACGGGGCGGTGATCATCGGCACCGGGAAGCTGGGGCGGGTGCTCGGGCACGACCCGGCCACCGGCGCGCTGCGGTTCGACACCCCGATCGGCCGGCACCAGAACGACGACCTCACCGAGCTCGACGGGCCCACCGAGGTGTACCCCGGCACCTACGGCGGCGTGCTCACCCCACCCGCCGTGGCCGACGGCATCGTCTACGCGGCCACCCTCAACCTCCCCAGCATCCACGAGCCCGACGTGAACGAGATCATCGGGTCGGACCTGGGGGTCGAGCCCGGTGCGGTCGTGGCGGTCGACGCCGCCGACGGGCGCATCCTCTGGTCGACCGAGGTCGACGGCGATCCGATGGGGGCCGCGCTGGTGCTGAGCGACCTCGTGTTCACCGCCACGTTCCAGGGCGAGCTCTTCGCCCTTGACCGCGGCACGGGCGAGATCGTCTGGCAGATGACCGCGCCCGGTGGCGTGAACGGCTGGCCGGCGTCGGTGGGCGACACGATCGTCTGGCCGATCGGCATGGCCGACCCACCCACCCTCCTCGCCCTCCGGCTGCAGCGGTAGGGACGCCGGACCCAGGCGCCCCCGCCGGTCAGAGGCCGGCCGGGCGGGGCGGCAGGTCCTGGAAGTCCGGGAGGCGCTTCTCGGCCTTGGCCGCGAAGCTCTCCAGCATGTCGGCGGGCTGGAACATGCCGGTCTGCCACGTGGCGATGTAGTTCAGCGCGTCGGCCACCGAGTGGTCGCGGGCGTAGTTGACCGTCTCCTTCGTGCCCCAGATCGCGAGGGGCGACTTGCTGGCGATCTCGGCCGCCACCTCGAGGGCCCCGGCGATCAGGTCGTCGTGGCTGGCGAACACCTCGTTCACCAGGCCGACCTCGGCGGCGCGCGCCGCCGGCATGCGCCGGCCGGTGTAGGCGAGCTCGCGGGCGACGCCCTCGGGGATGATCTTGGGCAGGCGCTGCAGCGTGCCCACGTCCGCGGTCATGCCGATGTTGATCTCCTGGATGCAGAAGAACGCGTCGGCCGACGCGTACCGCAGGTCGCAGGCCGTCACCATGTCGACCGCCCCGCCGATGCACCCGCCCTGGATGGCGGCGATCACGGGCATGCGGGTGCGCTCGAGGCAGGTGAAGCTCTCCTGGAGGGCCATCGCCGTCAAGCGCAGCTGCGCCCGCTGACGGCCCACCTCGACCGGTGGGGCGTCGGGATCGGTGGTGCCGGCGAGGGCGTTGCCGCTGAACACGCTGAGGTCCATCCCCGCGCTGAAATGGCGTCCTGTCGAGGAGATCACGATGGCGCGGGCCGACCCGTCGGCGTCGATGCCCCGGACGATCTCGGGCAGCTCGCGCCAGAAGGCCGGGGTCATGGTGTTGAGGTCGTCGGGCCGGCACAGGCGCAGGTGCGCCACCTTGTCGGCGATCTCGACGTCGAAGCAGTCGTAGCTCATGGTCGAGGAACGTAGTGGACCCGGTGGACCGGGTGGTCACCTGCCGGAGCCGAGCGGAGCCGCCCGAGAGGGAACCGGATGGCGAAGCCGCTTCGACGAAGGAGGAGCTAGAGCTGCGAGGCCAGCTCGGCCAGCGAGGTCTCGGGGCGGGCGCCGTAGTGGCTGATCACCTCGCCGGCGGCGAGGGCGGCCAGGCGCCCGCAGCGCTCGAGGTCCTGACCCGTGGTGAGCCCGTGCAGGAACCCTGCCGCGTAGAGGTCGCCGGCACCCGTGGTGTCGACGACCGGGCCCTGCGGGTGGATCGGGATCACGTGCTCGTCGTCGGCGGCGACGATGACCGATCCCTTCTCGCTGCGGGTGAGGCAGGCGATCTCGCAGTGGCCCCGCACGAGATCGCGGGCGGCCTCCCACTGGTCGACCTCGTAGAGCGAGGTGATCTCGGCCTCGTTGGCGAACAGCACGTCGACCCGCTCCTCCACGAGAGCCCGGAACTCGTCGCGGTAGCGGTCGACGCAGAACGAGTCGGACAGGCTCAGGGCCACCCGGTTCCCGGCCGCCCGGGCGTGATCCATGGCCTTCACGATGGCGTCCTTGGCGGACGGCACGTCCCACAGGTAGCCCTCCGCGAGCACCACCTTGCCCCGCATCACCAGCGCCTCGTCGACGTCGTCGGGGCCCAGCAGTCCGGCGGTGCCGAGGTAGGTGCTGAGGGTGCGCTCGGCGTCGGGCGTGACCACGATCAGGCACCGGGCCGTCGAGGGGCCCTCGGTGGCCGGCGCGGCGTTGAAGGTCACCCCCAGCGAGGTGATGTCGTGGGTGAAGATCTCGCCCAACTGGTCGTCACGCACCTTGCCCACGAATCCGGCCGAGCCACCGAACGAGGCGATCCCGGCGATGGTGTTGGCCACCGAGCCCCCCGAGCTCTCCTCCGCGGGCGGCATGGCGCCGTAGAGGGCGTCGGCCCGATCGGCGTCGATCAGGCCCATGGCCCCCTTGACGAGGTCGTGGTCGTCCAGGAACGCCTCGTCCACGGGGCTGATCACGTCGACGATGGCGTTGCCGATGCCGACGACGTCCAGCGGGGCGGTGGCGTTGGGGGTGGAGCGGTTCTCGGTCACGAGGGCGGGAGGATAGCGGTGGCCCTCCGCCCGGTGCCCATCGTGCACCGAGCGCCGGCAGCGCCCCCGTCGCCGCGCGACGTGCCGGGCACCCGTAGCCTCTACCCGATGGACCCCTACCGCCTGCCGCGCACGGTCGTGCCGTCGCACTACGACCTCACGCTCGCACCCGACCTCGACGCGGGCACGTTCACGGGGCAGGTGGCCATCGCGGTCGACGTCGCCGACGCGGTCGACGAGGTGGTGCTGAACGCCATCGAGCTGACCATCGACGAGGCCTGGCTCGAGAACCCCGAGGGGATCCGGCGCAACGCCACGGTCCGCGTCGACGAGAGCACCGAGCGGGTGACGCTGGCCCTCGAGGAGCCCGCCGCCGCCGGGCCGTGGACCGTCAGGGTCACCTTCGCCGGGATGCTCAACGACAAGCTGCACGGCTTCTACCGCAGCACGTTCGTCGACGACACGGGCACCGAGCGCGTGATCGCCACGACGCAGTTCGAGTCCACGTCGGCCCGGCGGGCGTTCCCCTGCTGGGACGAGCCCGACTTCAAGGCCACCTTCGGCGTCACGCTGGTCGTGCCCGACGACCTCACCGCCATCTCCAACGCCGCCGAGGCCGACCGCCGGCCCGCCGGCGACGGGAAGGTGGCGGTGCGCTTCGCGGACACGATGGTGATGTCGACGTACCTGGTGGCCTTCGTCGTCGGCCCCCTGGAGGTCACCGACGCCGTCGACGCCGGCGGCACGCCGATCCGGGTGGTGCACCCGCCCGGCAAGGGCCACCTCACCGGGTTCGCCCTCGAGGTGGCCCGGTTCGCGCTCGAGTTCTTCGAGGACTATTACGCCATCCCGTACCCGGGCGACAAGCTCGACCTGGTGGCGGTTCCCGACTTCGCCTTCGGCGCCATGGAGAACCTGGGCTGCGTCACCTTCCGCGAGGTGCTGCTGCTGGTCGACCCCGACGCCGTCACCCAACCCGAGCTCCAGCGGGTCGTCGACGTGATCGCCCACGAGTTGGCCCACATGTGGTTCGGCGATCTGGTCACCATGCGATGGTGGAACGGCATCTGGCTGAACGAGGCGTTCGCCACGTTCATGGAGATGCTCGTGACGGACGCGTTCCGCCCGGAGTGGCAGCGCTGGGTGGACTTCGGGCTCTCCCGCACCGCCGCCTTCGACGTCGACTCGTTGGCCTCGACCCGCCCGATCGAGTTCGAGGTGATCTCACCCTCCGACTGCGAGGGCATGTTCGACGTGCTCACCTACGAGAAGGGTGCCGCCGTGGTGCGGATGCTCGAGCAATGGCTCGGCGCCGATGCCTTCCGCAACGGCATCCGTCGCTACCTGTCGGCCCACCGCTACGCCAACACCGACACCACCGACCTGTGGGACGCCATCGAGGCGTCCAACCCCGACCTGCCGGTGCGCAAGCTCATGGACACCTGGATCTTCCAGGGGGGATACCCGCTGGTCACCGCCGAGCGCACCGAGGCAGGGGTGCGGCTCCGCCAGGAGCGCTTCGCGTACGAGGGCGGCGACCCGACCGGACCGGCCTCGTGGTCGGTGCCGGTGGTCGTCAGGTCGGGCGCCGCGAGCCCCGACCGCGCGTCGGCGGCCGCCGCGGACGGCGACACCGCGGTCAGCACCCTGCGGGTGGACAAGGGCCTGCTCGACGGCGCCCCGCTCGACCTGGTGCTCCCCGGTGCCGAGTGGGTGCAGGCGAACGCCCAGGGAAGTGGCTTCTACCGCGTGCACTACGACGAAACGCTCCGCGCCGAGCTCACCACCCGCGCTCAGGAGGTGCTGGCGCCGGTCGAGCGCTACGGCCTGGTGGACGACGCATGGGCCTCGGTGCTGGCCGGTCGCAGCACCGCGGTCGAGTTCTGCGACCTGGCCCGAGCCTTCGCCGAGGAGACCGACCTCGCCGTCTGGCAACGCCTGATCGGTGCGCTGGACGGCCTGGACCGGCTCCTCGAGGGCGATGCACGCGCCGGCTTCCAGCGCTTCGTGCGGGACCTGCTGGGCCCGGCGCTCGAGCGACTCGGCGCGTCGGGCACCGCCAACGAGCCCGATCGCCGACGCGAGCTTCGGGCCGCGCTGTTCGGCGCGCTCGGCGTGCTGGGCGCCGACGCCGACATCGCCACCCGCGCCCGGGCGCTGCACCGCTCGTACGTCGACGATCCCACCACCGTCGACCCCAGCCTGGCCGCGGCCGCGGTCGGGGTGCTGGCCGCCACCGGCGGCGCCGAGGATCGCGCCGCGTTCATCGAGCGCTACGAGCAGGCGGGCACCCCGCAGGAGGAGCAGCGCTACCTGCGGTGCCTCCCGGACTTCAACGACCCCCACCTCTTTGCCGACACGCTCACCATGGCCCTTTCCGATCGAGTCCGCAGCCAGGACGCCCCCTTCGTGATCCGCCGGGCGCTGATGAACCGCGAGCGGGGCCCGCAGGCCTGGGCCTTCGTCGCCGATCACTGGGACGACATCGGCGCCAGGCTGCCCTCCAACAGCATCGCCCGGCTGCTCGAAGGGGTGCGCTGGCTCTCCACCCCCGACGTGTCGGCGCAGGTGATCGGCTTCCTGGAGGCGCACCCCGTTCCCCAGGGCGCCAAGACCATCGCCCAGCACGTCGAGCGCCTCCGCGTCGCCGTGGCCCTGCGGGCCCGCGAGGCCGACCGCCTCGCGGCGGCGTTCGGCTGACCGGCGTGAGGTCCCCGCGAGCTGTACGGCTGGGTGTCTTCGCGGTCGACGCGACCGAGGTGCAGGTGGCCTGGGGTCGGCTGGGCCCCGGCCGGGTCCAGCTGGCCGTCGAGGACACGGCCGTCGTCGAGCTCCACACCGAGGGCGGCCCCGGCGTCGTGTCGCTCCACGGCCTCGAGCCCGACCGACCCGGGTTGGTCGAGGTGACGGGCCCGGGCGTGCCCGGGGGCCGCATCGCACTCCCGTTCCGAACCCTGGCGCCGCTCCCCGGCCCCGAGCTCTACCGCTTCGCCGCGGTCAGCGACCTCCACCTCGGCGCCCGCGCCTACGGCATGTTCCACACCATGCGCGAGAAGCCCCAGCCCGACGAGCCCTACACCGTGCGCATGGCGCGCGCCGCCTTCGCCGAGGCCAAGGCGTGGGGTGCCGAGCGCCTGGTGGCCAAGGGCGACATCACCCACCACGGCGAGATCGACCAGTGGGTCTGCTTCCGCGACCTGCTCGACGAGGCCGGCCTCGTCGCCGATGCCGTACCCGGCAACCACGACGTGGAGCCCCGGCGCGAGCTCGATCCGAACGACGCGCTCGAGAAGATCGGCCTCGAGCCCAACCCCGACGGCTGCCGCTGGATCGACGTGCCCGGACTGCGCATCGTGCTGATCGACTCGACGCTGCTCGAGGTGCGGCGTGGCCACGTGGCCCACCTCCACGACGTGGTCCGCGAGGCGGTGTCGAGCACCGACCTGCCGGTGTGGATCGGCATGCACCACCACCTCGAGCCGTTCCGCTGGTCGTACTTCTACCCACCGGGCGTCCGCGGTCACCACACCTCCCGCTTCCTCGACGAGGTCGTCGCCGGCAACCCACGCGCCTTCATCACCTCGGGCCACACCCACCGCAACCGCCGGCGCGACGTCGGGAGCCTGGTGCTCACCGAGGTGGGCTCACCCCAGGACTACCCCAGCACGTGGGCCGCGTACACCGTCCACGAGGCCGGAATCCGCCAGGTGTCGCGGCGCATCGCCGACCCGAGCTGCGTGCCGTGGATCGAGTACTCGCGGCGAGCCGCCGGCACCCTCTGGGGCCGATGGTCACCCGGCCGCCTCGAAGCCCGCTGCTTCAACCACCTCTGGACCTGATCCCGTTCTGGTGGCTGGATCACGGTCGTGACAACACGTCCCAGCCACCAGAACGACGATGTCGACCAACCCTGCTACTGGCAGCGGGGAGGCAGCGTCTGCGTCACCTGGCCCGAGTCGGCGCTCACCCGCAGGCAACTGGCGTCGACGGCCTCGAAGTCGGCCCCCGTCACCTCGGCCAGGGCGCGGAGGGCGTCGTTGTCCCAGTGGGCGTTGGGCGCGCCGCTCAGGTACCAGGGCGAGCCGTTGTCGGCCAGGATCATCCCGTGGACCTTGAGGGCCTCGAGGATGGCCCGGACCTCACCGGTGTAGCCCGAGAGGTCGACGTCGGCCTTCAGCCGGAACCACGTGCCCATGGGCGGGAGCGAGGGGTCGCTGTCACTCGACGCCTCGTGACGGGCGGGCCACACGTAGCTGTCGCGCGTCTCGGGAGCGGTGAACCGGATGGCGTGGTCGATCACGCCGCGGTGGGCCTCGCTGCGTCGGACCAGGCCCGGGAAGATCGGGAGTCCCGCAGCATCGGCAGAGGTCCACCCGGCCGGCCGCAGGGCGTTCGAGCCCAGGTCGTAGATCGCGCCCGAACCGGCCCGCCAGTGCCGCCGGCCGCCCGCCCGGTGGGCGTCGTACAACTCGTACAGCCGGCAGTCCTCGGTGTCCACCGACAGGATGTGACGATCGCCGGTGCTGTCGGCACCCCCCTCGATCTTCGGGTTGCGTCGGACCGGGTAGGGCCCCGGGTCGCTCTCGTCGGGCCACCGGAACGTCACGTCCACCCGCCGGGTCGAGTGGTCCTCGAGCATGTACGGGATGCCGATCGGCCCGCCGTCCCACAGCCCGCTGCCGAAGTCGGCCTTGAGGCCGGTGGTGCGGCCGATGCTGCGCACGTACGTGTCGGACTGCGCCAGCACCGGCAGGTCGGACACGTCGGCATGCCAGTAGTTGTCGGCGGGGAACACCGAGCAGTCCGACAACGGCGGTGGTGCGGCGTGTGCCGCCGGGGCGAGCGAGGCGGCGCCCACGGCGGCGCTCAGCGCCGCGACGACGGCGACCAGTCGCTTCATGGCCACCAGTATCGACGAGCCGAGGGCCGCGCTTGACGCGGCCGGTCGCGGCAGGCCGCGCCGGGGCGCGGCCCCGCCGGCGCACCCTCGAACCGGGCGGCCGCGGCGCGGCGGTGCAGGAGGAGTCGATGAGCCGTCAGGTGAGCGACAGGACCAGCCCCGCCTGCGCGAGGTGGTAGGTGACCATGATGGCCACGGGACCCCAGGCGTAGGACTTGACGAACCGGTTCCAACCGATGAGCGCGTCCGACAGGTAGAAGAGGCTGGCGCCACCGATGGCCAGGGCCGACGCCGTGCCGAAGGCGCAGGCCACCATGGTCGAGATCACCGTCATGTAGGCCGCCACGGGCACGGCCAGGCCCGGCTCGTCGCTCGACTTCACCGCGGTGACGATGCGCCGGCCCACGAGGACCATGGCCCCCAGCACCACGACCACACCCACGATCAAGGCCCCACCCTCGATCCCCGACACCACCAGGCCGACGATGTAGGCGAGGTGACCCACGAGGAACGAGCCCAGGCCCAGCGTGAACCAGAGCTCCTCGTTGACCTCGGAGGTGGGCGACTCGTCCCCGCCGACCATCAAGAACACGTCGCCGGCCAACGAGAACACCAGGGCCACCACGAACCAGGCCCGGGTGGCCGCGTCGGTGGGATCCAAGGTCAGCGCCACGGCCAGCAGGCCGATGGTGGTCGCCGGCTTGCACACGAATTCGAGCCGCCGGTTCTCGGTGGCCCGCGCCACCCAGTCGCCCACCGCCAACACGGCCGTCACCGCCAGAATGCCCCACGCCAGTCCCGTCATGGCGCCAGTCTCGCCCATCGCCACCCCGCCCCGGCCAACCCGCGCCGGCCAACCCGCGCCGGCCAACCCGCGCCGGCCCGCGCCGGCCCGCCGCACATTGTGCCGTGGCCCGTGGGGCCACGTGGTCAGGGCTCCGAGCGGGCCAATTCGAGGGCGTCGGCCCAGTCCATGCCCTCGAGCAGGCGCTGGCGCCACTGCATCACGTGGCGGGGCCGGTTCCAGCCGAGGGCACCGACCAGGCGGCCCCCGCGCCCGTAGAGGGCGACGAAGCGGCGCTCGGCCACGTCACCGTGCACCACCTGCACCTCGTCGTCGGGGCCGGCACGCCCCGCGAGCTGGATCTTGCGGTCGTAGAGGTCGGACCAGAACCAGGGCACCGGCTCGTAGGGCAGCGCTTCGGCGTCCACGGCCAACAGGCGCCGCGCCGCGGCCACACCCATCTCGATGGCGTTGTCCCAGTGCTCGACCCGCATGAGCTCACCGCCGAAGCGGGCGTTGGGCCAGCGGGCCACGTCGCCGGCGGCCACCACGCCCGGCGCGGCCAGGCAGGTGCCGTCGCACACCACGCCGTTGTCGATGGTGAGGCCGGACCCCTCGAGCCACTCGGTGTTGGGGATGACGCCGATGCCCACCACCACGACCGAGGCGGTCACCGTGGTGCCGTCGGTGAGGCGGACCCCGGTGACCTGACCGGCCCCGTCGTCGACGAAGGCCTCGACACCGACCCCGACGCGCAGGTCGACCCCGTGGTCGCGGTGCAGGTCGGCGCACAGCGCGCCCATGTCGGTGCCGAGCACCCGCTCGAGCGGCACGGGCAGCGCCTCGATCACCGTCACCGCCAGCTCGCGGGCCCGGCACGACGCCGCGACCTCCGACCCGATGAACCCGGCGCCCACGACCACCACCCGCTCGGGGCCCGGCTCGAGGTCGGCCCGCAGGGCCAAGGCGTCGTCGAGGGTCCGAAGCACGTGGACACCGTCGAGCCCCTCGCCGCCGATGCCGCGGGGCCGACAGCCGGTGGCGATCACGAGGCCGTCGAACTCCAGGCGCACGCCGTCGTCCAGCACGACCGCTCGCCCGGCCAGGTCGAGGCCGGTGGCGCTCCGGCCCAACCTCCAGTCGAACGGCTCCTGGCCGTCGGCCGGCGCCGGCACCGCCGACGGCAGGAAGATGCGATCGGGTTCCCAGTCACCGGTGAGCACCTGCTTGGAGAGCGGCGGCCGGTCGTAGGGGCGATGCGACTCCTCGCCCACCAATGTGAGGGCCCCGTCGAACCCCTCGACACGGAGCGTCTCGGCGGCGCGGAGCCCGGCCAGCGACGCGCCGACGACCACGATGCGATCCATCACGGCATCACGAGGGTCAGGGGACGGCGACCCGGGGGCCGTCAGTCCTCGGCGATGGAGATGGCCTGCTTGGGACAGCGCCGCACGGCCTCCTCCAGCTTGGGGCGCAGGTCCTCCGGCGGGTTCTCGTCGAGGACGTAGAGGAAGTCGTCGTCGCGCACCTCGAAGACCTCGGGGAGGATCCCCATGCACACGGCGTTGCTCTCGCACAGATCGAAGTCGACGACGACTCGCATTGTTGGTGTCCCTTCTACGGACTCACTGAGGACGGTCGGTGCTCATCATGCCCCACCACGGTCGGCCCGACGGACACGCGGCAGACGCCCGCGACCGCTTCGCCGGGCTCTCCGCGCCCGCCCACCACCCCGGGACCGCTCAGAGCTGACGGGCCGCCGGGTCGCCACGGTCCACCTGCCACGTGGCGTCGGTGCTGATGGCCGAACCGGGATCGCTGACGTCGGCCAGCATGCGGAACTCGGCCGTCACCGCGTCGGGGGTGGCGTCGATGACGAGGTAGCCGTGGCCGTCGAGCTGCTGGCGCAGCTGCGGCGTGCGCTCGGCCACCGGCGCGCTGAACAGCACCGAGGAGATGGGCGGGGCCATGAACTCGGTGGCCACCAACGTGCTCCCGGTGTCGAACGGCACCTGGTTGACGTCGAGCACCATGCCCTGGTGGTAGTCGCCCGAGATCACCACCGGGTTGTCGACCTCGGCCAGCAGGTCGATCAACCGCTGGCGAGCGATGGGGAACCCGTCCCACAGGTCGAGGAAGAAGTTCGGCTCGTCGCCCGTCCCGGCGTCGATCCCCGCCAGCGCCACCGGGGTGCCGAGCAGGTTCCACGTCACCCCGCCCTGGCGGGCCGACTCGTCGAGCCACGCCGACTGCTCCGGTCCGAGGCGGTCGCCCGCGTAGTCGGCCTGCTCGTCGCAGGTGCCCGTGTCGTACGGCCTCGTCTGGCCCCGGCACGGCGGCTCGTCGGCGTACTGACGCTCGTCGAGCAGGTAGAGCCGGGCCAGGTCGCCGAAGGTGAGGTCGTGGTAGACGGTGAGCTCGGGCCCGTCGGGGGGCGGCACCCGGACGGGCAGGTTCTCCCACCAGGCCTGGTAGGCGGCCGCGCGCAGCGCCCGCACCTCGTCGGCCGGCGCCCCGCTCGGCAAGACGTCGCCCATGTAGTTGTCCGCCACCTCGTGGTCGTCCCACGTGAGCGTGAACGGGAGCGCCGCGTGCGCCGCCTGCAGGTCGGGGTCGACCTTGTAGGAGGCGTAGCGCAGCCGGAACTCCTCCAGCGTGCTCGGCGTGCGGGCGGGCAGGCTGCGGCGCCGGCCACCCAGGGCCGGGAGCTCGTAGATGTAGTCGCCGAGGTGGACGACCAGGTCGATGTCGTCGTCGATCATGTGGCGGTACGCGGCGTAGAACCCGCCCTCGAAGTACTGGCAGTTGGCGATCGCCAGGCGCACGCGCTCGGGTGACGAGTCGGCCGCCGGCAGCGTGCGGGTGCGGCCCGTACCGCTCGTCGCGTCGCCGACGGTGAAGCGGTAGAAGTAGTCCGACGCCGGGTCGAGCCCGTCGGCGTCGACGTGGATCGAGTGCCCGTACCGCGGCTCGGCCGTGGCCACCCCCTCGTTCACGACGTCGTCGAAGCGACGGTCCGTGGCGATCTGCCACCGCACATCGACGGGCTGATCGGGCATGCCCCCGCTCCCGTCACGGGCGACGGGGTCGGGTGCCAGGCGGGTCCAGAGGATGACGGAGTCGGGCAGGGGGTCGCCCGAGGCGATGCCCAGGGTGAAGGGGTCGCCTGACAGGGAGACGGCAGCGCGCGCGGTGGTCGTCGCACTCGAGCGCTCTCCCCCGCTGCTGCCGCACGCGCTGAGCGCGGCGACCGACGCCGCGCCCAGCAGGAAGCCGCGCCGGCTGATGCCGCCGTTCAGCAGCGGTTCACGTGATGGTTGCCCGGCGTTCACCGAGCGATTCTGTCATGCGGTCGGCGCCTCGCTGGAGCGTCGGCCGATCATCGGCGCTCGCGAGCCGCTCGCTCGCTGGAGCGACCGGTCACTCCGGCTTCTCGGAGGACACGATCCACATGGCGAAGAACTGCGACCCGCCGCCGTAGGCGTGACCGAGCGCGGTGCGGGCGCCGTCGATCTGGTGCTCGCCGGCCAGGCCCCGCACCTGCATGGTGGATTCACCGAAGCGCAGCATGCCCGACGCCCCGATGGGGTTGGTGGACAGCACCCCGCCCGACGGGTTGACCGGCAGGTCGCCGTCCATGGCGGTGACACCGGCCTCGGTGAGCTTCCAGCCGTCACCCACCGGGCAGAAGCCCAGGTTCTCGAGCCACATGGGCTCGTACCACGAGAACGGCACGTACATCTCGACCACGTCGATCTCGGCCCGGCGGTCGGTGATGCCCGCCTGGGCGAACACGTCGTCGGCGCACAACTGGCCGGCCACCGGGTTCACCGCGTCACGTCCGGCGAACATCGTGGGCTCGCTGCGCATGGCGTTGCCGAGGATCCACGCCGGGTTCCCGTTGGCGTCGCCCCCCGCCTCGTCGGTGATGACCATCGCCGCGGCCCCGTCGGAGGACGGGCAGGTCTCGGAGTAGCGGATGGGGTCCCAGAGCATGATCGACTCTTCGATCTTCTCGAAGGTGACGTCGTGCTCGTGCAGGTGGGCGTAGGGGTTCTTGAGGGCGTTCTGGCGGTCCTTCAGGGCCACGAGGCAGCCGATGTGGGGTGGGGCGCCCGAGCGGTGCATGTAGGCGCGGATGTGGGGGGCGAAGAAGCCGCCGGCCCCCGCCACGAGCGGCGGCGAGAAGGGCATGGGCAGCGACAGCGCCCACATGGCCTCGGACTCGGACTGCTTCTCGAACGCCACGGTGAGCACCCGCTCGTGGATGCCGGCCTGCACCAGCGACGCCGCCACGCGCGCGGTCGAGCCGCCGACGCTGCCGGCGGTGTGCACCCGCAGCAGCGGCTTGCCCGGGCACCCCAGGGCCTCGGCCAGGTACAGCTCGGGCATCATCACGCCCTCGAAGAAGTCGGGGGCCTTGCCCACCACCACCGCCTCGATGTCGTCCCAGGTCATGTTGGCGTCGTCGAGGGCCCGCAGCGCGGCCTCGCGCACCAGGCCGGCGATCGAAACGTCGCCCCGGGTCGCAGTGTGGTTCGTCTGGCCGAAGCCGACGACGGCGGCGAGTTGCTTGGCCATCAGGAGTCACCCTCCAGGACGCAGACGAGGTTCTGTTGCAGGCAGGGGCCG
Source organism: Acidimicrobiales bacterium (assembly GCA_044221555.1). Lineage (GTDB taxonomy): Bacteria > Actinomycetota > Acidimicrobiia > Acidimicrobiales > DATDAH01 > JAEUJM01. Next base: position 16,832 of record JBGAOY010000011.1, on the reverse strand, counting down.
GAGGTGGCGTGGGCCACCGCCCGGTCGCCGTCGCCCTCGGAGATCCGCTCGGCGGCCTCGCCGAGTCGGATCAGGCCGGCCGCCATGATCGGGTTCGCCGCCAGCGGACCACCCGAGGGGTTGATGCTGACGTCGTCGCCCAGGCCCAGCGCCTCGGCGACGATCAGCTCCTGGTGCGTGAACGGGGCGTGCAACTCGGCGAAGTCGACCTTGCCGTTCGCCACGCCGGCCTTCTCGCCGGCGATACGGGTCGAGCGCGACTCGGTGAGGTCACGCAGGCCGAGGCCGTGGGGGTCGACGCGGTGATCGATGCCGCGGATCCAGGCCGGGCGGTCGCTGAGCTCGCGCGCCAGGTCGCCCGCGGCCAGGATCACGGCGGCGGCGCCGTCGGTGATGGGCGGGCAGTCGTGCCTGCGCAGCGGCGACGCCAGGTAGGGCTCGGCGAGGATGTCGTCGACGCTGAACTCGCCGGCCAACTGCGCTTTCGGATTGGACATCGCGTTGCGGCGGTTGCGCACCGCCACCTCGGCCAGGTCACGCTCAGTGGCCTTGCCCGAATCGAGCAGGGCCCGTGCCTGGAGACCGGCGATGCTGACCGAGTCGGGCCACAGCGGTGCCACGTAGTACGGGTCGAGCTGGGTGGTGAGCACCTTGGGCAGATCGCCGGGCGACGACTTGCCGTAGCTGTAGACGAGGGCCGAGTCGATCTCGCCGATCTGCAGCTTGACCCAGGCCTCGTAGAGGGCCCACGCGCCGTCCATCTCGACGTGGGACTCGGTGATCGGCGGCCACGGGCCGATGGCGTCGAGGATCGTCACGAACGAGAAGGCCTGGCCGGCCAGGAAGTCCGTGCTGCCCGAGCAGGTGAAGCCGATGGTGTCGGCGGTGAGGCCGGTGCGGTCGAACAGCTCGCCGACCACCGGCATCATCATCTCGATCTCGTTCTGGGTCTCGATCCGACGCTCGTGCTTCGACTGCGCGAACGCAACGATGGCCACATCCCGCATCACATCTGTCCTTCGTAGACGGAGGGATCGGCGTCGGGCTCGCCCGTCGGCCGCCACCACTTGATGTTCTCGAGACTCGTCTCGAGCTCGTCGTCGTCCTTCCACACGGCCTCCACCCGCAGGCCCATCCGCACGTCGGCGGCGGGCATCTCCTGGATCAGCCCGAACAGCGGCAGGTCGGCCCCGTCCACCAGCACGTTGGCGCTGACGTAGGGGATCTCCATCTGCTGGCCGTGGAAGGGCACGTTGACCACGCAGAAGGTCGTGACCGTGCCGGTGTGGGGCAGCTCGACCTCGTCGGTGGTGGGCACCCCGTCCGTGGGGCAGGCGCCACGGGGCGGCAGGTACACCTTGTGGCACTTGGGGCACCGCTGGCCCAACAGCCGCTTCTCGCGGATCCCCAGCAGGAACCGGGTCTGGGCGATGCCCGCGGTGTACTGGTAGTCGAGGTGCAGGGGCGTCTTCGTGCTGAGCACGGGCTCGACGCCGGCGAGTGCCGGGATGGTGGTCAGGTCGATCACCTCTGCACCTCCGTCGTCTTCGTCGGTGCCCCTTCGGGATCCGGTTCGCTGGTTGCCGCTGCTCCGCTCCGCTGCGCAGCCTCGATCGACGTCATTCGTTGTCTCCGGTTTCCGGGATGAAGCACTCGAGGTCGGTGATGTGGCCCTCACGCTCGTCGGCCCAGCGGGCCGTCACCCGCATGCCGGTGGCCATGGCCGACTCGTCGGCGTCGACCGCGTGGAGGAAGCCGGTGTCGGCGCCGTCGAGCTTCACCAGGGCGAAGGCGAAGGGATGGTCGAGCGGGTGCTCGGGGCGGGGCTCGGCCACCCACGACCACGTGAGCACCTCACCGCTGGGACCGACCTCCACCAACTCGTCGATCTCGCCGGCGGTGACGGGATCGAACTCGGTCGGCGGCACCAGCACCCGGCCGTCCTCGGCACGGATGCCGATCACCACCTGCTCGCGCAAGCCGGTGAGGAACGCACTGACGGCGGGGCCGACCGTGCGGCTGAACGGGTACTCGATGACCAGCGGTGCACGTAGGACTTCCTGCTCCATCAGATCGGGCCTTTCGTCGCGTGAGCGATCAGAACGAGGGACGACGGGCGGGGATCAGAACGTGAGGACGGTGCGGACGACCTCGCCCGACGTCATGGCGGTCAGCGCCTCGTTGACCTCGCTGATGTCCTTCTTGGCGCTGATCATGCCCTCGAGGTCCAGCTTGCCGGCCCGCCAGAGGCGCAGGAGGCGGTGGAAGTCGCTGCGCACGTCGGTCGAGCCGTAGTACGAGCCCATGAATATCTTCTCGGCGAAGAAGAGCTCGAAGGCGTTGAACGACACGACCTCGTCCATCTTGCCGACGCCGACGACGACGGCCGTGCCGCCCCGCCGCACGGCGTCGAACGCCGCGCGCATCGTCACCGGCAGGCCGATGGCCTCGAAGGCGTAGTCGAACCCGTCGCCGCCCGTGAGCTCGCCCTTCAGCTCGTCGAGGTCCTCGGGCTTCACCGCGTGCGTCGCACCGAAGGTCTTCGCGGTCTCGAGCTTCGAGTCGATCATGTCGACCGCCACGATGGCGGCGGCGCCGGCGATGCGGGCGCCCTGGATGACCGAGATGCCCACGCCGCCGCAACCGAAGACGACGACGGTGGAGCCGGGGGTGACCTTGGCCGTGTTGATGGCAGCCCCTACGCCCGTCATCACCGCGCAGCCCACGAGCGAGGCGACGTCGAAGGGGATGTCGTCGTCGATCTTGATCGCCCCCTGCCAGGGCATGATCGTCTCGCGGGCCCAGGTGCCGGCGCCGGCCATGCCGAACACCCCGGTGTCGCCGCGCTGGAACTTCTGCTGCACGGCCCACTCGAACTGGAGCATCACGCACAGGTGCGGCTGCTTGTGGTCGATGCACATCGAGCACTTCCCGCACGGTGGCGACCACGCCACGATCACGTGGTCCCCCTCGGCGAGGTTGGTGACGCCCTCGCCCACCGCGGTGACGATTCCGGCGCCCTCGTGGCCGAGCACGACCGGTGCCGGCTGCGGGAGCGAGCCGGTCATCGCGTGGAGATCCGAGTGACACACGCCGGTGGCCTCGATCTGGAGCTTCACCTGACCGGGGCCGGGATCGGCGACCGTGAGGTCGTCCACGATGTCGAGGGTCTCGTCACCCGTGTTGTGCAGCAGTGCTCCTCGCATGTGGAGGCTCCTCTTCGTCGGTTCTTCGGCTGACGCCTGTTTGTCGGTTCTTCGGCTGACGCCTGTTGTCAGTTCTTCGGCTGACGCCTCATCACGACGATCATGGCTCCCTCGTCCCTCGGTCGCCGTGCCCTTCGTTGTAAGCGTCTGAGAACACGTTCTAGTCTGCTGGCTCGAACACGGCCAACGGGGAGTGCGAAGTGGCGAGCTTGGGATTCTGGAGGATCGGCGCGGAGCAGCCCGACCGACCGGCGGTGGTCACCCCTGAGGGCGAGGAGTACACCTTCGGCGAGTTGCTCGCGGCCACCAACAAGGTCACCCACGGCCTGCGGGCGCTGGGCCTGACCAAGGGCGACACCATCGCCACGGTGCTGCCCAACGGGGTCGAGATGATCGAGCTGTACATGGCCTGCCTGCAGGCGGGCCTGTACATCACCCCCATCAACCACCACTTGGTGGCGGCCGAGATCGCCTACATCGTCCAGGACAGCGAGGCCAAGGTGCTGGTGGGCCACGAGCGCTTCGCCGGCGAGACCAAGGCCGCGGCCGACCAGATCGACTTCCCGGCCGACCGATGCTTCGCGGTGGGTGACATCCCCGGGTTCCGGCCCTTCTCCGAGCTGATCGAGGGTCAGCCCGACACCCTGCCCGAGGAGCGGTCCTCCGGCGCGGCGATGCACTACACGTCCGGCACCACGGGCCAGCCCAAGGGCGTGAAGCGGCCGGTGGTCGACATCGACCCCGACGTGTTCGGCGAGCTCTTCGCCGGCTTCCCCCAGATGTTCGGCATCACCCCGATGGGCGAGGGCGTGCACATCACCGGCTCGCCGCTCTACCACACGGCCGTCCTGCACTTCACCGGCAACTCACTGCACCTCGGCCACATGGTGGTGCTGATGGACAAGTGGACGCCCGAGGGCATGCTCGTGCTGATCGACCGCCACAAGGTCACCCACAGCCACATGGTGCCGACCCAGTTCAACCGCCTGCTGGCCCTGCCGCAGGAGGTGAAGGACCGCTACGACGTGTCCTCGCTGTCGAACATGGTCCACGCCGCCGCCCCCTGCCCGCCCGACGTCAAGCGGGCCATGCTCGAGTGGTGGGGCCCGTCGATCTACGAGTACTACGCGGCAACCGAGGGCGGCGGCACGATCGTCACGCCCGAGGAGTGGCTCGAGAAGCCCGGCACCGTGGGCAAGGCGTGGCCCAACTCTGAGGTCGTGATCATGGACGACGAGGGCAACGAACTGCCCCCCGGCGAGGTCGGCACCGTCTACATGCGCATGGGGACCGGCCAGGACTTCGAGTACAAGGACGACCCCGAGAAGACCGCGGCCAACCGCAAGAAGGGCTTCTTCACGGTCGGCGACATCGGCGTGATGGACGAGGACGGCTTCCTGTTCCTGCGTGACCGCAAGAGCCACATGATCATCTCCGGCGGCGTGAACATCTACCCGGCAGAGATCGAGTCGGTGCTGCACAGCCACCCCAAGGTGGCCGACGTCGCGGTGTTCGGCATCCCCCACCCCGACTGGGGCGAGGAGGTCAAGGCCGTCATCGAGCCCGAGGACGGCATCGAGCCGACCCCCGAGCTGGCCGACGAGCTCCTGGCCTACTGCGCAGAGAAGCTGGCCAAGTTCAAGCTGCCCCGCAGCATCGACTTCACCGACGAGATGCCCCGCGACCCCAACGGCAAGCTCTACAAGCGCAAGCTGCGCGACCCCTACTGGGAAGGCCACGAGGCCAAGATCTAGCCAGGGCGCACCGCCGCGCCCTCCCTGGACATCTTCGAGGTCGTGCGACACTGACGGGGTGAGCGGCGAGTCCGAGGCGACGGGGCGGATCGCGCGGCTGCGCACCCGGGTCGAGGCGCTGCTCGAGCTCGCCGCGACGACCGCGTGGACGCCGGTGGTGATCGCCCGGGAGGCCTACGGCCGCGATCGTGACATCGGTGGGGCGGTCCTGGCCGGGGCCATCGCGTTCCGGGTCTTCGTGTGGCTCCTCGCCTTCAGCCTGCTGTCCGTCGCCGGCCTCGGGTTCATGGCCGCGGCCGGCAACGACCCGGTCCAAGCCACCACCGACCTCGGTGTCACCGCCTTCGCGGCCAGCTCGGTGGCCCAGGCCGCCGCCGACGTCCAGCGCAGCCGCTGGGTGCTCCTCGCGCTTGGTCTCTGGGCGCTCTATTCAGCCAGCAAGAACGCGCTGCGGTCGATGTGGGTGACGAGCGCGCTCGTGTGGCGGGTGCCCATGACCAAGCCGCCCACCATCGCCGGCGTGCTGGGCTACAACGCGGCCTTCTTCACGATGGTGCTCACCGTCTCGCTGGCCAGCCGGCTCCGTGACCTCCTGCCGGGCCCCGGACTCGGCATCACGCTCGCGGTGGTGGTCGTCTTCGCCCTCGTCATGTGGGCGGGGTTACACCGCCTGCCCCGACCGAAGGTGCTGCCGTTCACGGCGGTGCTGCCGGGCGCGTTGGTGCTCGGCCTGGGCGTGCAGCTGATGCACCTGATCTCGGTGCTGTACCTGCCCCGTACGATCAGTCATTCGTCCGAGACGTACGGGTCGCTCGGCATCGCCGCGGCGATGCTGCTGTGGCTGTACCTGTTCGGCCGCCTGGTCGTGTTCGCCTTCGTCCTGAACGCCACGCTCTGGGAGCGCTACAACGAGGCCGACGTGGGCGACGCCCCCGACCTGGTGGGGGGCGGCGCCGACCCGGTGCTCGCCGCCGGCCTGGCGGGGCTCCGCACACTGCGCGAACGGGTCAAGGACCGCGGGTCTCACTGAGCCCGACGAACCGCACACCCCGAGCCCGGGTGCGGCACCGTGCGGTCGCATCCGGCCCCGCCGCGCTCGACTCGCGGTCGAATCCGGCGTGTGGCCTCGCGGTCAGGCCTCGTGGGGTTCGATGAGGAGGCGAGCGGCCAGCTCGAGCTCGTCGCCCACCTTGCCGATCCCCGACCAGCCGTTGACCCAACCCACCAGCGCGGCGTACCAGATCCACCCCAGCATCCGGACGATCCCGGCACGGGTCTCGCGGTCGAAGTCGTCGGAGAACGCCTGGTCCTGGATCCGTGCCATGGTCGTGCCCACCTGGTGCTGGCACTCGATCACCTTCGGGTCCGACGCCGACAGCGCCGTGATGACCGCCTCGCTGAGCCGAGGCTGGCGCTCCATGGTGCGGGTGGCCCGGCGCAGGATGTCCACCATGCGGTCGGCGGTGGTCGGGCCCGTGGGGGGACGGCGGGCGATCTGGCCCTCGAGGTCGGCGACCCACTCGACCAGCGCCTCGGCGAGCACGTGGTCCTTGGACGAGTAGTAGCGGTAGATCGTGCCCAGGGCCACATCGCTGCGAGCGGACACGTCGCGCATCTGCACCGCGTCGTACCCACCGGACGCACCCAGGTCGACGGCCGCGGCGATCACCCGCCGACGTCGTTCGGCCTGGCTCCTGCTGAGCGCCGTGGCGGGTTCGACCGAGGTCACCCCGCCGAGGCTACGTGTCAGGCCGGCTGCCAGCGCGAAGGGTGATGGGCGACGGCGGCACCGGCGTCGACCGCCCGCTGCTGGCGCCGTGCGGTGAGGTCGACCACGTCGGCGAGCAGCGGCTCGTCGCTCACGATCACCACACCTCGCGACGGCAGGAACTCGACCGGCTCGCTACGGGTGACCCGCCGCAGAGCAGCGCGGCGCACCTCGTAGGGGCTGACCCAGTCGGGCCCGTGCAGCAGTCGATGACGGTGGGGCTTCGGCGCCCGTGAACCCTCCGAACCGACTCCCTGCATGCCACGACCTCCTCCCCGTACCACTGCCCTTCCATCGGTGCCGCGAGAACGATCCTGAGCGATCTTCACGCGCCTGCAACACGTGTTTGATCGCTCTTCGGCTGGCGCCTCATCGCACCGTCAGGGCTCGCTCGTCCCTCGCTCACCGCACCGCCGCGGCGCCGCTTCCGCCTCTCCCTCACCGCGCCGCCGCGGCCCCGCTTCGCCCCTCGCTCACCGCACCGCCGCGGCGCCGCTCCGCCTCTCCCTCACCGCACCGCCGCGGCGCCGCTCCGCCCCTCGCTCACCGCACCGCCGCGGCGCCGCTCCGCCCCTCGCTCACCGCGCCGTCAGGGCGTCGCTTCGCGCCGGGTGAGGACCTCAGGCGCTGGCGGCCTCGGGGGTGGTCTGCTCGACCACCTCGGCCGTGTCCTGCGCATCGGCGCCGGGCACCAGCGTGTCGTCGGTGATCACCCCTTCGTGGTCGCCCTCGAGCCCCCGCACCCAGTCGGTGTGGACGCCGTCGAGGAACCGCTCGACCCCTTCGATCACCGGCGCGGTGCGGGGTGAGACGAAGATGTCGAAGGCGTGCTGGGCGCCCCGCAACTCGGCGTACACCACTGGTTGGGTGGACACCTCGCGCAGTCGCTCCACGAACAGGCGGGCATCGGCGAGCGGCGCGAGCGTGTCGCGATCGCCGTGGAGCACGAAGAACGGCGGGGCGTCGGCCCGCACGCGGTCGATCGGTGACGCCTTGGCGAACTTCTCGGGCTCGTCGGCCAGGTAGGCCTTCATCACGTACGGCTCGATGAAGAGGCTGAGGAACCCCTTGGTCTGGGACTTCAGCCGATCGGTGAAGTCGTACACGCCGTAGAAGGGCACCGCCGCCTGGACGGTGGTGTCACGATCCTCGAAACCAGGCTGGTACTCGGGGTCGTTGGCGGTGAGACCCATCAGCGCGGTGAGGTGCCCGCCCGCCGACCCACCCGTGACCGCGATGAAGTCGGGGTCGACGCCGTACTCCTCGGCGTGGTCCTTGATCCACACGAGCGCCCGCTTGAGGTCGATGAGGTGCTCGGGGAACGTGGCCGACGGGCTCAGCCGGTAGTTCACGTTGAAGCCCACCCAACCGTTGGCGGCCAGATGACCCAGCAAGGGGATGCCCTGCTCGCGCTTGTCGCCGATCACCCACGCACCGCCGTGGATCTGCATGATCGCGGGACGCATCCTGCCCTCGGTGCGGGGGAGGTAGACATCGAGCTTCAGGGTGCGCCCGCCGACCCGCTCGTACGGGATGTTCTTCACCACCCGGGCCTCGGGGCGCCGGAACAGGAACGGCACGAGCACGTGGCGCTTGGGCACGCGGGGGGTGTCCTCGTCGTCGATGAGGTCCTCCATGGCCTCGCGCAGCGTGACCGCGGCCTTGCGACCGCGGCCGACGAGCACCCACAGGCCCACCCACGAGGCGAGGGTGAGGCCGAGTGCCACCCACCCGGGCCACGAGTCGAGCGCGCCCTCGTAGATGAAGAACACCGAGGCGAGGAATTGCCACACGAGGTGGTGGCCGGCGAGCTCGATGGTGAGCCACGAGGCGAAGAAGCTCGGAACCAGCAGGACGCGGTTGCTGGTCGGCAGGAAGGCGTTGAGGGTGAACAGGAACCCGATCACGCTCACGAAGAGAAAGAGCCATGACACGGCTCTAGTGTGCCAGGGTGCAACGACTGTCCGGCCTCGACGCCACCTTCCTGTACCTCGAAACGCCGACCCTGCACATGCATGTGGCGATGACGGCGGTGTTCGACCCGTCGACGATGCCCGGGGGCTACTCCTTCGAGCAGGTGAAGGAGTCGATCGGCAACCGCGTCCACCTCATCCCTCCCTTCCACCAACGGCTGGTCGAGGTGCCCTTCCGCCTGAACCACCCGCTGTGGGTGAAGGACCCGGAGTTCGATCTCGACTACCACGTGCGGCGCATCGGGGCGCCCGCGCCCGGCGGCCCCGTGGAGCTGGGCCGGGTGGCGGGCCAGATCGCCAGCACCCCGCTCGACCGCTCGCGGCCGCTGTGGGAGGCGTGGGTGATCGAGGGCTTGGCCGACGGCAACGTCGCCCTGGTGGCCAAGGTGCACCACTGCGGCGTGGACGGCAGTGCCGGCGCCGAGTTCATGGTGCACCTGTTCGACCTCGAGCCGACCGCGCCGAGCCCGGAGCCTGCACCCATAGAGACCGAGCAGGTGCCGTCCGACGGCGAGCTGATGTACCACGCCGCCGCGTCGCGCATGCGCCAGCGGCTGAACATCGTCCCCCTGGTGGGCAAGACCATCTCGTCGGCCGCGTCGCTCATCGCGTCGCGCAGCAGCACCGACCGCCCCTCGGGGGCCATGCCGCTCACGGCACCGGCGACGCCGTTCAACGGCGCCATCTCCGCGGCGCGCAACGTCGCGTTCAGCCGCGTGGCCCTGGCCGACATCAAGACCATCAAGAACGCGGCCGACGCCACCGTCAACGACGTGGTGCTGGCCATCTGCTCGGGTGCCCTGCGGCGCTACCTCACGGGGATCGACGCGCTCCCGGAGAGCCCGCTGCTGGCGGTGTGCCCCGTGGCGGTCGGCGCCGGCGACACGAGTGGAGGCCCCAGCGCCAACTCGGTGTCGGCCATGTTCACCGCGCTCGCCACCGACATCGCCGACCCGGCGCTGCGACTCGCCGTCATCTCCGAGAACACCCGCGGCGCGAAGGAGGACCACAACGCCCTGGGCGCCGACATGCTGCAGGGGTGGACCGAGTTCGCCGCGCCGAACACCTTCGCCCTCGCCGCCCGCCTCTACTCCTCGATGAACCTGGCCGACCGTCACCGGCCGATCCACAACCTCGTGATCTCGAACGTGCCCGGCCCGCCCTTCCCGCTCTACTTCGCCGGCGCCGAGCTGCAGGCGGCCTACCCGATGGGCCCGGTGATGGAAGGCGCAGGGTTGAACATCACGGTGATGAGCTACCGCGACTCGGTCGACTTCGGCTTCATGGTGTGCGACGAGCTGCTGCCCGACGTGTGGGACCTCGCCGGCTGCGTGGAGCCGTCGTTCCGCGAGCTCTTCGACGCCACCGTCGGGGAGTAGCCCCCAAGGCACCACCACCGCTGAACAGTGGTGCCACCACGACTGCGCCCGGGCCCGCGATCGGCGATGATCCAAGGCACGCAGCCAGACGAAGGGGTGGACATGACCGACACCGCGCGACACCGTCACCGGTTCCTCGCGCTCGCGTGGGCGCCCCCGATCCTGCTCCTCCTCGCGTCCGCGTGTTCGAGCGACGACGACCCGGGCTCGGCGTCGTCGAGCGAGACGACCGCGGCGCAGGAGACGACCACCACCGCGGCGGCGCAGCCGACGGCGCTCGACGTCACCAGCACCGACTACGCCTACTCGCTGGCCACCGACACCGTCCCGGCGGGGCTGGTCTCGGTGACCCAGCACAACGAGGGCGAGGAGGCCCACCAGGTCACCTTGATCAAGCTGGACGACGGCCAGACCGCGGACCAGCTCGCCACCGCGTTGGGCGAACAGGGCGACACCGCGGCCGCCCCCGAGGCCTTCGCGGGCGGCCCGAACTCGACCGCCCCCGGCGACGAGGACACGGCGACGGTCGACCTCCAGGAGGGCAACTACGCGCTGATCTGCTTCATCCCGTCGAGCGACGGGGAGTCGCACTTCCAGAAGGGCATGGTCGGCGAGCTGACCGTCGACCCCGCCGAGGGGCCGGCCGCCGCGCCACCCGAGACCGACGGCACGATCCACATGGCCGACTTCACCTACACCGTGCCCGACGACTTCACCGGCCAGGGCACCTACGAGGTGGTCAACGACGGGCCCCAGGTGCACGAGCTGACCATCTCGACCGCCACCGACAACGGCGACGGCGGCCTGGCCGCCATCGCTCCGGGCGCCACGGCGTACGTCGACCTCGATCTGGCCCCGGCGGACTACAACTTCACCTGCTTCGTGAGCGACGCCGACACGGGCGCCCCCCACTTCACCCTGGGCATGAACGTGCCCGTCACCATCGGCGGAGCCGGTGGCGACGGAGGTGGGGGTGGCGGCGGCTCCAGCGGCGCCACCACGACCACGGGCTGACCGCCCCACGGACGCCAGGACCGGGCCGCCCTTGACGGGGCGGCCCTTCCTCTGCCAAGATCCGAACAGTGTCAGGACTTACGAACAGCCCCAGGATCGCAGCGCGCCGACAGGCGACGCGCGCCGAGATCCTGACCGCGGCATGGGCCCTGGCCCACGAGGACGGACTGGCCGGGCTGTCGTTGCGGGCGCTCGGCGACCGGGTCGGCATGCGGGCGCAGTCGCTCTACGGCTACTTCGCCTCGAAGAACGACATCTACGACGCGATGTTCGCCGAGGGGTACCGGGCACTGCTGGCCCAGGTCGACTGGCCCACCGAGGACGACGAGGTGGACCGCGAGTCGTTCAAGGCCGGCGCCCGCGCGTTCGTGGCCTTCTGCCTCGCCGACGCGGTTCGCTACCAACTGCTCTTCCAGCGCACGCTCCACAACTTCGAGCCCTCCGCCGAGTCCTACGACATCGCGCTGCAGGTGCTCGAGCGCGTCGGCCGCGCGTCGGCCGCCCTCGGGATCACCGATCCGGCCCACCTCGATCTGCAGACCGCCCTGTTGACCGGCCTGACCAGCCAGCAGATCGCGAACGACCAGGGCGGCGACCGATGGACCCGCCTGGTGGACGATGCCATGGACATGTACCTCGACCACGTCCTCCGGGACCGCACCGACCCCGACCCCGACCCCAGGAGCACCCCATGACCACCCACACCCCCACCCCGGTCGACTCGATCCCGTCGGTCGAGCACCGCGAGGCCATGGTCCTCGCCGCCGCCGAGTACCAGCGGTTCGGCGACCTGGTGCACGGGCTCGGCGCCGAGGACTGGTCGGCCCCCACGGACTGCCCGGCGTGGGACGTCCGCGCCATGGTCGCCCACGTGGTCGGGGCCATGGCGGGCAACGCCTCGATCCGCGAGAACCTCCGCCAGTTGCGCCGCGCCTCCAGGGGCGACGGCCCGCTGGTGGACGAGCTCAGCGCGCTGCAGGTGCGCGACCGGACCGATGCCTCCCCCGCCGAGCTCGTCGCCGAGTTCGACCGGCTCGCGCCCCGGGCCGTGAAGGGGCGCACGAGGGTGCCCGCCCCGCTGCGACGGTGGGCCGGCACCGAGGTGGTGATGCCCTACGGCACCGAGCGGTGGACGGTCGGCTACCTCGTGGACACCATCTACACGCGGGACGTGTGGATGCACCGGATCGACATCGCCCGCGCCACCGACCGGCCGCTGGACCTGCGGCCGGACCACGACGGTCGCCTCGTGGCCGACCTCGTCGCCGAATGGGCCCGGCGCCACGGCCGGCCCTTCACCCTCGTGCTCGACGGTCCCGCCGGCGGAACGTTCACCGCGGGCGCGGGCGGGGAGCGCCTCCAGGTCGACGCCATCGAGTTCGCCCGCACCCTCGCCGCCCGCGCGGCCGGCGACGGCCTGATGGCGACGGCCGTCGCCTTCTGATCGGCCGACACCCACCCACTCCAGCAGACTCCCACCGCCGCACCCGCCCGAAGGGAACGACCATGAGGAACTCACGCATCGCCCCACTGCTGGCCCTCCTCGGAGCGGTCCTGCTGATCGCCGTGGGGTGCGCCAGCAGCGACGGCCCCACTGACGACGCGGGGGGTGACACGTCGGCGGCGCCGACGACGGCCGAGCCGGTCGCACCCACCACCGTCGACGTCACGAGCACCGACTACGCGTATGCGCTCGACACCGACACGGTCTCGTCCGGCCTCGTCGAGGTGAACCAGGTCAACGAGGGCCAGGAGAACCACCAGGTGACCCTGATCCGACTCGAGGACGGTCAGACGCCGGCGGACGTGGCCAGCGGCCTCGAGGACCAGGGCGACGGCTTCGTCGCCGACGACGCCTATGCGGGCGGGCCGAACAACACCATCGCCGGCGAGAGCGGGTCGGCGACCGTGCCGCTCACCGAGGGCACCTACGCGCTCGTGTGCTTCATCCCCGCCCAGGACGGCGAATCGCACTACACCAAGGGGATGGTGGCCCAACTCGAGGTGGTGGCCGCACCCGAGAGCGCCGAGGCGCCCGTACCGCCGGACACCGACGAGACGGTCACGATGTCCGATTTCGCCTACGACTCCCCCGTCGACTTCAGCGGCCAGGGCACCGTCGAGGTCGTCAACGACGGCGACCAGGCCCACGAGTGGACGGTCGGCAACCGGGAGAACACCGCCGGCACCGGCCTGTCCGCCATCGCCCCGGGCGCCACCGCGTACGTGCCCATCGACCTCGACGCCGGTGAGTACGGCTTCAACTGCTTCCTGGTCGACGACGCCACCGGCCAGGCCCACGTGTCCCTGGGCATGACGGCCCAGGTGTCGGTGCCGGGCGCCGGGTAGGACGCGCTCGCCACCGACGGCTGCTGCACAGGGACCCGGTGTGAACGAACGGTGAACGGCGCCGGGCGCGCTCCACTACTGTCCCCTCCGCAACGGGGACGAGCGAGAGGCGTGGCGATGCAGCGGTTCTGGATGAGGTTGGCGGTCTGGCTCGGGAAGCGAGCCGGCTTCGTCGCCGTGATCGGTCTGCTCATGACGTTGATCCTCGGTTTCGGGATCACCAGGCTCGAGTTCCAGACCGGCCAGGACAGCTACTTCAACAAGAGCGACCAGGTGTACAAGGACAGCGTCGCTTACCAGAGCCTGTTCGGTGGCCAGGCCATGCTCACCCTCGTCACCATGGACGAGGGCCACACGATCGACGAGCTGTTCACCCGGGAGAACCGGGCCCAGTTCACCGACGTGGCCGAGCAGCTCCGTGCCGATGACTCCATCGAGACCGTGATCACACCGGTCGACGTGATGAAGTTCAACGAGGCCCTGGTGTCGAGCGACAGCGGCGACGTCACCCAGAGCATCGCCGGCGGGGCGTTGCTGCGGGCGACCACCGCGGACCCGACCGAGGAGGGCCAGGCCGCCCGGTCGACCGACGCCCTGGCCACCCTCGCCCGCTTCAACGCCATCCCGGCCGACGAGCGCAACCTCGACAACCCCGAGTTCGTCGACTTCCTGCTGCGAGACAACGAGGGCGAGATCCGCCTCGCCCTGCGCTCGTTCTTCCCCGACGACACCCACGCCCAGATGGCCACCCGACTCGTCGGCAACGCCACCATCGTCGACGAGGGCACCGGCGCCGACGCCACCAAGGCCGCCACCAGCCAGCTCGACTTCGAGAACGCCTCGGTGGTCACCACGGGCGCGCCGGTGCTGCTCCAGGACATCAACGACTACCTGACCGGCGGCATGCTCACGCTCGGGGCCATCGCCGCCTCGATCATGGTCCTGATCCTGCTCATCTTCTTCAACGTCCGGTGGCGACTGCTACCGCTCGGCGTGATCATCGTCGGGCTCATCTGGGCCTTCGGCGCCGCCGGCTACCTGGGCATCCCGCTCACCATCGTCACCATCGCCGGCCTCCCGGTGATGATGGGCATCGGCATCGACTACGCGATCCAGATGCACGCCCGGGTGGAGGAGGAGGTGGTCATCGACCACATGCGCCACCCCATCCAGGAGACGGCCCGCAACCTCTGCCCCGCCCTGCTGGTGGTCACCTTCGACGCGGTGTTCGCGTTCTGCGCGCTCCAGTTCGCCAAGGTGCCCATGATCCGCGACTTCGGCCTGCTCCTCGCCGTGGGCATCGCCGTGATCTGCGTGTGCAGCATCATCGTGCCCCTCGCCTCCCTGGGCATCCGGGAGTTCAAGTCACCCACGAAGGGCCGCGACTTCCGCGAGGGCCCGCTCGGGCGCCTCACGGTGTGGATGGGCTCCGTGCCGGCCTGGGCGGCCATTCCCCTGGCCCTCGCCAGCATCGCCATCTTCGTCGGCGGCATGGCCGTCGAGGACGACCTCACCCTCCAGACCGATCCCATCAAGTGGGTCAACCAGGACACGCAGGTCATCCGAGACATCCACACCCTCGACGAGGAGGTCGGCAGCTCCAGTGAGCTCGGCATCTTCATCCAGAGCGACGACGTGTTCAGCGACGAGAACGTCGAGTTCCTGCACGAGTTCACCCAGGACCAACTGGCCCAGTACCCCGACGAGCTGCTGACCCCGTCGAGCATGGTGGCGACGGTCAGCGACCTGCTCGTCGTCCCGGGCGCGTCCTCGGTCGCGCCGACCGGCGACGAGGTCGAGGCCGCCTACAACGTGGCGCCACCCGACATCCGGAAGGCGCTCGTCTCCCCCGACGGTCAGTCCATGAACCTGATCTTCCGCACCGGCCCGAGCGCCCTCGAGGAGCGCGCCAAGGTGGTGGACGAGATCGAGGCCACTGTGGACCCGCCGCCGGGCATCGAAGCGACCCCGTCGGGGCTCGCGGTGGTGGGCGTGGGCCTGCTGAAGAACCTCGAGGCGAACCGCATCGAGCTCACCTACCTGGCCCTGCTCTTCGTCTTCCTCTTCCTCACCATCCGGATGCGCAGCGTGGTGCGGTCGTTGCTGTCGCTCGTGCCCGTGCTGATCGCGGTGGGCACGGCCTCGCTGGTGGCCTGGACCTTCAACCTGAAGCTCAGCCCGATGACCGCCATCGGCGGGCCGCTCGTCATCGCGGCGTGCACCGAGTTCACGTCGCTGATCCTGCTGAGGTTCGTCGAGGAGCGCGAGCGAGGCGCCTCGCCCCGGGAGGCGGTCGACACCGCCGCGGGCCGCACCGGCCGGGCGTTCATCGTGTCGGCCATGACGGCCGTCGCCGGCGTCGCCGTCATCGCCACGTCGTCACTGCCCCTCCTGCGCGATTTCGGCATCCTCGTGGCCATGAACGTGGCGGTGGCCCTGTTCAGCGCCCTCGTGGTGCTGCCACCGATGCTGGTGTGGGCCGACAGCCGCAAGCACGCGTGGGTGTCGAAGGGCCTGGCCAAGCCCGACCGGGTGGTCGAGTACGTCCCCACGCCACCCGGCCCGCACGACCCCGACGGGGCCCACGCCAGGGTCTGAACCGCGCCGGGTCTGAACCGCGCCGGGCCTGCGCCGGCGCGAACTGGCGCCCGATCCTGCGCCTCCAACGACAGGATCGGGCGCCAGTTCCCACTCGCAGGGCGGCGGTCCGGCCGGTCGGCAGCGGCTGACGGACCCCCCTTGCCCTAGATCTCTTGGGGCCGGCGGCCCTGGATTTTGTGACGGGTTTTCATGCGGCAGTGCCGAGTCTCGCGTCTTCGACGTAGGTGGTGAGTGATCGGTCGATCTGAGCGAGGGCGTGGCGGAGCTCGACGGGTGCGGGTGGTTGGTGGCCGGCGTCGAGAAGCGGGCCGAGGAGGCGCCCGCGGAGTTTGGTGTAGAACACCGCGGCACGGACGCCTTCGGGGGTGAGCCTGTAGGTGTTCGTCCTCGGGACACGTTCGATCAGCCCGTGGAGGCGGAGCTTGCGGAGGTCGTAGCTCATCTGGTTGGCGGTGTAGTCAGCCCCGAGGAGTCCGGCGACCTGCCCGCGAAGGCTCTTGTTGGTGATGCCGGTGACGGTATGGACGACACAGCAGAGCGCGCCGGCCAGGGCCATGGCGCGTGGGTCCCCGAAGCGCAAGGCCCCGGTTCTTTGGCCCTCTCGGTTGTAGGGCTGGTGGAGACGGTCGAACAGATCGTCTCCGATGGCACAGCCCTGACCGGCACGCTCCAGGGTAAGCAGACGGGCGTTGACCTCGCGGGCTTTGTCGATCAGCTCGCCCAGGTGCTCGAGCCGGGCGCGGACCCCGATGTCGGACGGCTTGTTGATGACGGTCTCGATCCGAAAC
>JBGAOY010000010.1:0-179721 GCA_044221555.1 Acidimicrobiales bacterium | reverse complement strand
CGACGCAGCGATCAAAGCGATCCCGCTGCGCGCCAACCCCAAGCTGGGCGCCGATCAGCTCAACCGCGACGACTTCCACATCGACCACGCCGCCCGAACCGCGACCTGTCCCGGCGGGCACACCGTCGCCATCAGCCGCACCGGCAGCGCCACGTTCGGGGTCCGATGCCGGGGTTGTCCGCTGCGGCCCCGATGCACCACCGCCGTCGATGGCCGGTCGCTGAACATCGGCGAACACGACGCCGAGCTCGTCGCCGCCCGAGCCGCCTGGGCCGGCGGCGACTTCGCGGATGACTACCGCCAATGGCGGCCCATGGTCGAACGCTCCATCGCCTGGCTCGTCGCCAAAGGCAACCGGCGGGTCCGCTACCGCGGCGTCGAACGCAACCAACACGGCCTCACCACCCGCGTCGCCGCCATCAACCTCCGCCGGCTCGTCAACCTCGGCCTCGACCACCGCGACGGCACCTGGATCCTCGCCTGACAGCGGGCCTGGAAGGCAACAAGGGACCTCTCAACGGGTTCAACCCCCGACCAGGACCGCCAGCTCACACCCCTTCATGCCGCCTGTTCGGTTCGGCCATCTCCGGACCCACGACCAACGCTACGACCTGGGCGGCCCCAAGTCGCCGTTGTTCAACAGTGTCCTAGGGGGCCAGGGTCGTGGTGGTGGTGCTGGTCGACGTGGTGGTGCTGGTCGACGTGGTGGTGGTCGGCGCCTGCGTGGTGGTCGTCGGCGCCTGCGTGGTGGTCGTCGGCGCCAGCGTCGTGCTCGTCGACGTGCTCGAGGTCGTGGACGACGACGACGTCGACGACGACGAGGTGGTCGTCGTGGGCGAGTCGTCGTCGCCGCTCGCGAACACCGCCACGGCGATGGCGATCAGGAACACGAGGATCAGCACGACCGCCACGATCACCGACGTGCGCGTGTACCACGGCGGCTCCTCCTCGTCGGGGGGCGGGGTGCCGCCCGGCCCGCCGGGGCCGGCCGGACCGCCGGCGTCGGGACCGATCGGCGGCTGCGGGGGCACCTCGTAGTGCACCGCCTCGGTGCCACCGGCAGGGGTGGGCGTACCGCCGACCTGCGTGGGATCACCCACGGGACCCGTCGCGCCCCCGGGTTGGGTGGGGGGCCCACCGGCGGGGTCACCGAACACCGAATCACCGGGTTGCGTTGGGTCGCTCATGGCCTGGCTCCTGTCCGCTCTGGGCACCGTCGGGACGCCAGGACGGTAGCCGAGGCACCTCCGCGTCGGGTCGACCCCGGGTCACCGCGGGGTCACACCTGTGTGACCGGACGGCTACTACCGTGGCGGTGGCGACGAAAGGACACCGTCATGGAGAACCCACGTGCACTGGGGGCCGAGGCACTCGGAACCTTCTGGTTGGTCCTGGGCGGCTGCGGGAGCGCCGTGCTGGCGGCCAAGTTCGGCAACGGCCCCGGACAAGACGGCATCGGCATCGGCCTGCTCGGCGTGTCGCTGGCCTTCGGCCTCACCGTCGTCACCGGCGCCTACGCCTTGGGCCACATCTCGGGGGGCCACTTCAACCCCGCGGTCACCATCGGCCTCTGGTCGGCCAAGCGCTTCGAGGCCCGCAACGTCGTGCCCTACATCGTCGTCCAGGTGCTGGGCGCCATCGCCGCCGCCGCCGTGCTGTGGCTGATCGTCAGCGGCCGGCCCGGGTTCGAGAGCGACGGCAACTTCCTGGCGGCCAACGGCTTCGGCATCCGCGGTGACGGGTTCGGCTCACCCGGTGGCTTCTCGCTGATGGCCGCGCTGGTGACCGAGGTCGTCTTCACCGCGATCTTCCTCTGGGTCATCCTCGGGATCACCGACCGTCGGGCACCCGCCGGGTTCGCCCCGCTCAGCATCGGCCTGTGCCTGACGCTCATCCACCTGGTCACCATCCCGGTCACCAACACCTCGGTGAACCCGGCCCGCTCCACCGGCCCCGCCCTGTTCACCGGCGGCCCCGCGCTCACCCAGCTGTGGCTGTTCTGGCTGGCCCCCATCGCCGGCGCGGTCATCGGCGCCTTCCTGCACCGGGCCCTCAGCGGTCCCGAGCAGGCGGGCGATGCCGAGATCGCCTGACGGCGAGGCGACGGCGCCGACCGCGCGCCTGAGCGCAGGCCTCGGACGAGCCTGTGTCAGGCGCGAACGGTGTTGACGGCGTCGGCCGACACCAGGTCGACCCCGGCCCCCACCCACTCGGTGGCCTCCATCTCCGCCAGCAGCCCGGGGTCGTCCACCCGCGCGTAGCAGCGATCGCCCTCCGGCAGGTCGGCGATCACCAGCCCCCATTCGGCGGCGCCGTCGCGCCCGTGGGCCACGGTGTACGCGGCCACGGTCGCCGGGCCCGACGCCTCGTCGCGGACGTCCCGCACCGCCAGTTCCCCGAGGCGAGCCTCCACGCCGGACTCGTCGGGCCACTCGATCGGACCGGCGGTGGTGGAGTACACGCCGAAGGCGTGCTTGGTCATGTGCATGCCCACGCCAGAGACCATCCCGTACGAGCCGGGGTCGGCCCGCAGGGTGTGCACCATCGCGGCCAGGGCGTGGGTGACGTAGTTGCTGCCGGGGCCGCCCGCGAAGGGCAGGCCGCCCGTGACCGTCAGCGGTCGGTCGTCGTGCGGCGACAGGCCCAACGCGTCGACCGCGAAGTGCAGGGAGCTGGCGAAGCACGAGTACAGGTCGAAGTGGGCCACGTCGTCGACGCCGACACCCGCGACCCGCAACGCCTCGGCGGACGCCGCGGCCATGGCCGGGGAGCGCCACAGCTCATCGCGTTCGGCCACGTAGAGCGGGTCGGCGCCGTAGCACCAGCCCCGCAGGTACACCCGGTTCTCGGCCGGCACGCCCAGCTCGTCGGCCTTCTCGTGGCTGGCCAGGATGACCGCGGCCCCGAGGTCGACGTCCATCACGGAGACCTCGTACTTCGTGTACGGGAAACCCACCAGGCGGTTCTCAGCCGTGGGCGTGGCCAACTCGTCGGCGGTCCGGGCGGTGGGGAACCACGCGTACGGGTTGGCGGCCGCGACCTCGGTCATCGGCGCCATCAACTCGCCGATGGCCGCGGCGTAGTCGTCGGCGGCGACGTCGAAGTGGGCGCGCCGGGCGATGTCCCACACCGGGAAGGTGAGCCAGGCCTGGAACACCTGGTGGGCGATCTCGGCGGGATGGAAGGGGTCCTCGAACGGGAACGGGTCGCGGTCCGCGGCGCGGTGGCTCCAGTCGGGCCTGCGGCCGTCCTTCTTCATGCGCCGCTTGGTGGCCAGCGCCTCGGCACCCACGACCACCGCCACGTCGATGTCACCGGCGGCGATGACATCGGCCACGTGCTGCACGAGCAGTTGCGGCGTGGTGCCGCCCATGCCCGAGTAATGGCCATGGCGGCAGTCGACGCCGAGGCGCTCGGCCAGGCGGGCCGCCGGGTCGTCGTACTGCCAGCTCTGGCAGTGGACCACGTTGAAGCTGTCGATGGCCTCCAGCACCCCGCGTCCACCGCTGTCCGCCGCGGCGGCGCGCACGACCTGCTCCCACACCGCAGCCGGCTCGGCCGAGTCGCCGGCATCCGGCCGCACGATGGCCTGGGCGACGCCGATGAGACAGGTGGATCGCGGATCGGGGCCCGTCACCGCCGCCGCCTCACCGACCGGCCCAGCGGGGCGGGCGCTTCTCGGCGAAGGCGCGGGGCCCCTCCTTCGCGTCCTCGGACGAGAACACCACCCCGCTGAGCTCCTGCTCGACGGCGTAGGCGGCCTCGAGGTCGAGAGCCAGACCCCGCATCACGCTCTCCTTGGTGGCCTGCACGGCCAGCGGGGCGTTGGCGGTGATGCGCCGGGCCCAGTCACGAGCCCGGTCGAGCAATTCGTCGGCCGGGACGATCTCGTTGATCAGGCCCACCTCGAGCGCGCGCGACGCCGGGAAGGCCTCCGCGGTGAGCAGGAACTCCATCGCGGCCGGGAACGCCAGCTGCCGGGGGAGCCGCACGGTGGTGCCGCCGCCGGCGAACAGGCCCCGCTTGGGCTCCATGACCCCGAAGGTGGCGTTGGGCGTGGCGATGCGGATGTCGACCCCGCCCAGCATCTCCATGCCACCCGCCACGCAGGGCCCGCCGACCGCGGCGATGATCGGCTTGTAGACCTTCGAGTTCCGCAGTACCGCCCGGGTGCCGTCACTCAGCTTGCAGCCGTCGATCTCGGTCACCTCGCCACCGGCGATCTTGGTGTGCAACTCGGTGATCTGGGGGATGTAGGTCTTCAGGTCGGCCCCGGCCATGAACGCATCGCCCACGCCGGTGACGATGGCCACCCATGCGTCGTCGTCGTCGCGGAACCGCTTCCACGCGCCGGCGAGATCGCGGAAGTGGTACATGTCGAGGGCGTTGCGCGCCTCGGGTCGATCGATGGTGATGAGCACCACGTGCTCGTCGTCGCTCTCGTAGTGGATCGGCATCGCCGGGACACCGTAGCCACGCCGCGCTCTAGCGTCGGTCGGATCACCACCGACGCCCTCCCCACCGCCGGACCCGTCCCCGAGCCCGAGCCCATCTCCCGGCACGCGTGGCTCGTGCTCGCGGTCGCCAGCGTCGCCGGCTTCGCCGGGGCCCTCGACCTGTCGATGATGTTCGTGGCGTTCCCCGAGATCGGCGACGCGTTCCCCGGCACCTCGCCGGCCCTGCTGTCGTGGGTCGTCACGATCTACGGGATCGTGCTGGCGGCGCTGCTGATCCCCAGCGGGCGCCTCGCCGACCGGCTGGGGCGGCGCCGGCTGTTCCTGACCGGTCTCGTCGTGTTCGGCGCCGGCGCACTGGCCTCCGGGCTCGCCCCGGGGCCCGCTTGGCTGATCGCGGCACGGGCGGGGCAGGCCGTGGGCGGCGCGATGGTGCTGCCCGCGTCGATGGGGGTGCTGCTGGCGGAGTTCCCGGCGACGCGCCGCGGCACGGCGATCGGGGCGTGGGGTGGGGTGGGCGGCCTGGCCACGGTCGCGGGCCCGGCCATCGCCTCGGCCCTGCTGGCGGTGGGCGACTGGCGCTGGGTGCTGCTCGTCAACGTGCCGCTCGCCGCCCTCGCGTTCCTCGGCGGCGCGCGGGTGTTCCGGGAGTCCAAGGACCCCGACACGGCACTGTCGGACCGTGTGGGCTCGGCGCTGCTGATGGTGTCGGTGGCCGCCCTGGCACTGACGATCACCCAGGGCCCCGGGCGGGGGTGGGGCGACCCACTCGTGCTGGGATCGCTGGTCGTGTCGGCGGCCACGGCGCTGGCCCTCGTCCGCCGATCCGCCCGGCAGGCCGAGCCGGTCCTCGACCTGGAACTGCTGGCCGACCCGGTGTTCCGCGCCTCGAACGTGGTGGCCTTCACCTTCTCGGCCGCGTTCTTCGCGATGTTCTTCGGGCTGGTGCTCTTCGTCACCGACGTGTGGGAGGCGCCCGGGTCGCGGGCCGGCCTCTACGTCATCCCCGCGCAGTTGACGGCCGCGGTCACCTCGTTCGCCGGCGGCCGGTGGGCCGACCGCCTCGGCCACCGCCGGGTGATGGTGCCCGGCGCGTTGTCCTTCGCGGCGGGCAGCCTGGTGCTGGCCGTGACGGTCGGCGACCACCGGTCCCTGGGTCCGTGGGTCGTGGCACTGGTGCTGATGGGCGCAGGCGTGGGCACGGTGTTCCCGTCCTTCCAGAGCGGCGCCGTCCACGGCGTCCCGGCCCGCAAGTTCGGCATCGCCGCGGCGACCACCCAGACGAACAGCCGGGTGGCCGGGACCCTCGGCGTCGCCCTCGCGGTCGCCCTGATCGGCAGCGCCACCGCGGGCGACGCCGACGCGTTCGACCCGCTGTGGCTGGCGCTGGCGGGGCTGGCCGTGGCCTCTGCGGCCGCTTCGTGGCGAGTGGACACGCGGCGGCCTGCGCCGCGACCGGCACCGTCGCCCACCGCCTGACCGACATCGACGTCGCAGCGCATCTCGACGGGCGCCACGCCGGTCAGACGGCCCGATCGAGCGCCGGCACACCCTCCCGACCGAGGCACCGACGCGAGGCCCGCCCCTATAGTGATGGCCGATGTCACCCATCCCCCAGCAGGTACGCCGGGTCGTGCCCGTCAGCATCAAACGGCGCCTGGCTCGACGGCCGGCCGCTCCCCCGTCGCTCGACACGCCGTGCTTCGCCCCCTTCTCGAACCTGTACCTGTTCACCAACGGCGACGTGCGCGCCTGTTGCGTGAACGACCTGTACCCGCTCGGGAACATCACCGAGGCCCGTCTGCCGGAGATCTGGGGCGGCGCTCGCCAGGCCGTGCTGCGCCGCAAGATCGTGGACCGCGACTTCTCCGCCGGCTGCGACTTCTGCTCGTGGGAGATCGAGGGCGGCATGACCCCCTACGCGCACGTCTACGACCACGTGCGCTCGTTCCCCGGCCCCACCGACGACCACGGCATCCCCGAGTTCCCCCGCCGCATCGAGTTCAACCTCTCCAACTCGTGCAACCTCGAGTGCAAGATGTGCGCCGGCGAGCTCTCGTCGTCGATCCGCCTCCACCGCGAGAAGCTCCCGCCGCTGCCGAAGGTGTGGGACGACCAGTTCTTCGACGACCTGAGCGAGTTCATCCCCCACCTCAGCGAGGGCAGCTTCGCGGGCGGCGAGCCGTTCATGGGCACCGAGAACTTCCGGGTGTGGGACCTCATGGCCGAGCTCAACCCCGACATCGAGTGCCTCATCACCACCAACGGCACCCAGTGGAACAAGCGGGTCGAGCGCGTGCTCGGGTCGCTGCGGGTGTGGCCCCATCTCTCGCTCGACGCCTTCTCGAAGGAGACGTTCGAGTACATCCGCGAGAAGTCGGACCACGACCTGATCATGGCCAACCTGGACAAGTTCCAGGCCTACGCCGAGTCGGTGGGCACCGCCGTGCGCATCATGCACTGCCTGATGCCGCAGAACTACCACGAGCTGGCCGACCTGCTGCTGTTCGCCGAGGACCGCGGCATGGAGATGACGATCACCGTGGTGACGTTCCCCGAGGACTTCTCCATCGAGCGCATGGACCGCGCCGAGATCAAGAAGGTCCACGCGCTCTTCGTGAAGAACCTCGACGACATCGGTGACCGCCTGCTCCTCAACCGCCAGCAGCTGGTCGACCAGATCGTGCGGCTCGAGAACTGGTTGGCGGTGGACCGCGACCCGCACCGCGCCGAGCCGAGCGCCCGCAAGATGATCCTGGACTTCCCCCGCCGGGGCGCACCCCCGGCGGGCGACGACCCCGCGGTCGACATCCTCGGCGCGTACGGCGGAACCGCCCTCGACAACGCGGTCACCGTCGACGGCGACGGCACGGTCCTCACCTGCTCGGCCGAGGCCGCGGCCGTGTTCGGGAAGCGACCCGAGGATCTCGTGGGCGGCACCACCGAGGAGCTGCTCGCCGCCGCCACCGAGCGCTTCGGCGACGTGACCACCAACGAGGAGGTCGCCCTCACCGACGACCTGATCGATCGGCGCATCACCTACGGCGACGTCGAGTTCCGGGTGGTGATCCAGCCGATCCGCGACGAGACCGGGTGGGCCGAGGAGGCCCGGATCCGGTTCGCGGTGGCCGACCCGGCCAACGCGTCGGCCGGCTCCGCGTCCTAGACCTTCCCGTCCTGGACCCGCGCCGGAGCGGGCCGCGGCGGGTCGGCGGCCCTCGTCCACCGCGCGGTCGGGCGGTGCCTCGGACCTGACCTACGCTCACGGCCATGGGGGATCTCTGGCACGAGCCGCTGCTGTACATCGACGGGGCGCGACGCGCGGCTGAGCACAGCGCCACGTACGCCAACGTCAACCCGGCCACCGAGGAGGTGCTGGGCGTGGCCGCCGACGCCTCCGAGGCCGACATCGACCGCGCCATCGGCGCGGCGCGGCGGGCCTTCGACGAGACCGCCTGGGCCACCGACCTCGAGCTGCGGGTGCGGTGCCTCCGCCAGTTGCACGAGGCCATGGTCGACCACCAGGAGGAGATTCGGGCCATGACGGTGGCCGAGGTGGGCACGCCGGTGGCGCTCACCCACGGGCCCCAACTGGACGCGCCGATGGCGTTCCTGTCGTACTACGCCGACCTCGCCGAGTCCTACCGCTGGTCCGAGGATCTGGGCGACGACACGCCGATGGGCATCCCGTCGCACCGTTGGATCGAGAAGGAGGCGGTGGGCGTGGTCGGCGCCATCACCGCCTGGAACTTCCCCCATCAGCTCAACCTGGCCAAGATCGCGCCGGCCCTCGCCGCGGGGAACACGGTCGTGCTCAAGGCCGCGCCCGCCACCCCGTGGTCGGCGCTGATCCTCGGCCGCCTGGCCGAGGAGCACACCGACCTCCCACCGGGCGTGCTGAACATCATCACGGCCGAGCGCAACGACATCGGCCAGGCCATCACCACCGACCCCCGCGTCGACCTGGTCACCTTCACCGGCTCCACCGCGGTGGGGCGCAGGATCATGGCTGCCGCGGCCGAGACCGTGAAGAAGGTCTTCCTCGAGCTCGGGGGCAAGTCCGCAGCGGTGGCCCTCGACGACTGCGACGTCAACGCGGCGGCCGGCGGTGCCGCGTTCGGCGTGTGCGTCCACGCCGGCCAGGGCTGCGCCATCCCCACCCGCCTGCTCCTGCCCCGGGCGATGTACGAGGAGGGCGTCGAGGTGGCCAAGGGCGTGCTCGAGTCGATGCCCTACGGCGACCCCACCGATCCCGGCAACTTCATGGGGCCGCTGGTCTCCGAGGTCCAGCGCGAGCGGGTCGACGGGCTCGTGCGCACCGCCGTGGACGAGGGCGCCACCCTCGTCACCGGCGGCAAGCGCCCCGAGCACCTCGGTGCCGGCTGGTTCTACGAGCCGACCCTGCTGATCGACGTCGACCCGGACGCCACCATCGCCCAGCAGGAGGTGTTCGGCCCGGTGCTGGCGGTCATCCCCTACGACGGCGGCGACGACGAGGCCGTCCGCATCGCCAACAACTCGATCTACGGCTTGTCCGGATCGGTCACCTCAGGCGACCTCGAGCGGGCCCGGTCGGTGGCCCGGCGCATCCGATCGGGCACCGTGACGGTCAACGGCGGCATCTACTACAGCCCCGACGTGCCCTTCGGGGGCTACCGCCAGTCGGGCGTCGGCCGGGAGATGGGTGTGGCCGGGTTCGAGGAGTACCTCGAGACGAAGGCGCTCGCCGAGCCCGCGTGACCAGCGCCCGGCACGCCCACGCGGGGTGAGCGCACGAACGGGGTCGGTGGCGACAGGCACCTGTACAGCGCAGTGCACACCGGCGTCGCCGGGCCGGTAACGTCCGGGCTCGGGAGGGCGGGAAAGGGGGGAACCATGTCGGCACAGGCGGCCATCGACGCGGTCGGCCGCATCCCCGCGCGGTGCGACCCGATCGCTGAGCGCCTCGCTGCCGAGACTGCCGCCGAGGGCACCGACCGGGGCCCGGGCCGGTGAACGATCCCAGGGTGACGACCGATCCCGGCAGCCCACGCCGGGCGGTGGTGCAGATCGGGCTGTACCTGCCCCAGGTGCGGATGGACTTCTCCACCATCGAGGAGCGGGTGCTGATGGCCGAGAGCCTCGGCTTCCACTCGGTCTGGTTCATGGATCACCTCGCCGCCCCGGCCCTGCCCGACGCCGACACGCTCGAGGGCTGGACGGTGGCCGCGGCCCTGGCCCGACGGACCTCGCGCATCCGGCTGGGTCACCTGACGCTGTGCGCGTCGTTCCGGCATCCCGCGCTGCTCGCCAAGATGGCGGCCACGCTCGACGTGATCAGCCAGGGCCGCCTCGACCTCGGCCTCGGCTGGGGATCGGTGGAGGACGAGCTGCGCACGTTCGGCTACCCCGACGAGCCGCCCAAGGTGCGGGCCACACGGCTGGTGGAGTCGCTCGAGGTGCTCGACCGCATGTTCAGCGGCCAGGAGTTCTCGTTCAAGGGCCGCTTCCACCAGCTGCGCAACGCCATCGGGCGACCCGTGCCGGTCCAGCGGCCCCGCATCCCGATCCACATCGGCGGTGGCGGTCGGCGCTACACGGTGCCGATCGCATCGCACTACGCCGACTGGTGGAACTGCCCCTCCTACGCGGTCGACCGCCTCGAGGCGCTCATCCCACTGGCTCGCCCCGCACGCGTGTCGGTGCAGCACGTGGTGGGCCTGGCATCCAACCGCGCCGCCCGCGACGAGGTGGTCGCCGAGGCCGAGCGACGCTTCGGGTCCTGGGGCGGCCTGGTCGCAGGCACCCCCCAGGAGGTGGCCGACGCGCTGAACGACGAGATCGACCTGGGGGTCGAGGCGTTCATCTGCCAGTTCTCGGACTTCGGCACCGCCAAGTCGCTACGCCTCTTCGCCCGCGAGGTGATGCCGGCGCTGCGATCCCCGAAGAAGTGACCGGCGGCGGACGACCGGGTTCGCTTCAGGGTCTCCTCCACCCAGGGGGCACCCACCTGCGGGGCTACGAGCCGGGGTGCGCCAGTCGGTACAGCACGTGGGGAAGGTCGCGGTGGGTGATGTCGTGGTCGAAGGCGAACCCGGCGTTGGTCATCACCCGTCGGCTGCCCTCGTTGGTGGGGAGCGTCATGGCGACCAACGAATCGAGACCGCACGCGCCGAAGGCGTGCTCCACGCTGAAGCGGGCGATCTCGGTGGCGTGGCCGCGGCGCCAGAAGGCCGGGAGGAGGGCATAGGCCACCTCGGTCTCCTCGTTGCCCTCGAGCACGACGGTGCGCAGACCGCCCCGGCCGACGAACTCCCCGGTGGCGCGCAGGCGCCACGACCAGCAGCCGTAGCCGTGACGCTCCCAGTGCTCGACGTCGCGCTCGACGATGGCGATCACCTCGGCATCGGTGCGCTTGCCGTCCATGGTCAGCGCCACCTGTCCGTCCTGGAACAGGCGCCGGAAGTCGGCGAGGTCGTCGGGCGACACGGGGGTGGCTACCAGGCGAGGGGTCTCCACGACCGGCCCCACTGATGCTGAATGACCTGGGCTCATGCGCCACCCCTCCCCACGCCGGTCGACCGTAGCGACGAGGTCCGCACCCCTGCGACCGCGATTCCGCGAGCGCGACGGCGCCGCCCGTGCTAGGCCATGGGGGCCGCTTGGGCGGACCAAGGGCGAGTGCAAACACCTGGGGGGGTCATATGGCTGTCGACGCGAGCGCCGCGGCGCCGAAGTCGGACACGGAGCGCCTGCACGAGCTGGGCTATGCCCAAGAGCTCGGACGCAAGATGCAGGGCTTCTCCAACATGGCGGTCTCGTTCTCGATCATCTCGATCCTGGCGGGCTGCCTCACCACGCTCTACGTCGCGCTGTTCGCCGGCGGAGGGCCGGCGATCGCGTGGGGCTGGCCCCTTGTCACGGTCATGTCACTGACCGTTGCCATGGCCATGGGCGAGGTGTGCTCGAGCTTCCCGACCGCCGGCGGCCTGTACTACTGGTCGGCCAAGCTGGCCAAGCGGAACGCTCCGTTCTGGTCGTGGACGACCGGCTGGTTCAACCTGATCGGCCAGATCGCCATCACCGCCAGTGTCGACTTCGCACTGGCGAACTTCATCGGCGCGTTCCTGGAACTCACGACGAGCTACCACCACACCAAGTACACGATCCTGCTCATCTACGGGATCCTGCTGGTCATCCACGGCGTGCTCAACAGCCTGGGCATCCGTCTGATCGCGCTGCTCAACGACATCAGCGTGTGGTGGCACCTCATCGGGGTGGCCATCTTCGTGGCCTTCCTCATCGCCCTGCCAGACCATCATCAGTCGACCTCGTTCGTGTTCACGACGTTCCAGAACAACACCGGGTGGGCCGGTGCCGGATCAGGCATCTACGTCTTCCTGATCGGGTGCCTGCTGGCCCAGTACACGATCACCGGCTTCGACGCGTCGGCCCACATGACCGAGGAGACCGAGAACGCCGCAGTCGCTGGACCGAAGGGCATGGTCACGGCGGTGTGGCTCTCGGGTGTCGCCGGGTACGTCCTGCTGCTCGCGGTGTTCTTCGCCATCAAGCCGGGGACTGATCTGGCCGTGCTCGGCGGTGATCTGATCACCGCACCGAAGACCCTGTTCGAGGACGCCATCGGCACGAACGGGGCCACGGTGCTGATCGGCATCGCCTGCGTGGCTCAGTTCTTCTGTGGCAACGCCTGCCTCACCGCCAACTCGAGGATGGTGTACGCGTTCTCGCGTGACGGTGCCGTACCGGGCCACAAGATCTGGCACCGCATCAATCCCCGGACCCGCACGCCCACGAACTCCATCTGGTTCTGTGCGGGCCTTGCCTTCTTGGCCGGCGTACCGTCGCTGCGCGAGGCAGGCGGGTTCCCGGCCACCTTCTTCGCCATCGTCTCGATCGGCGTCATCGGCCTGTACATCGCGTACGTCATTCCCGTGTTCCTCCGCCTCCGGCAGGGTGAGAGCTTTCAACGAGGACCGTGGCACCTGGGACGTTGGAGCTACCTCGTCGGCTGGACTGCGGTCATCTGGGTGGGATTCATCAGCATCGTGTTCCTGGTGCCGCAGTTCAGTCCCATCACCTATGCGGTGTTCAACTACGCACCGGTCGCGCTCCTCGTGCTCTTGGTCTTCGTCTTCGGCTACTGGTTGCTGTCGGCGAGGAAGTGGTTCACCGGTCCCCAGGTCATGGGTACACCGGAGGAGCTGGCCGCACTGGAGGCCGAGCTGGAGGCTGTCGCCGCCGGCAAGGCGCCGGTCTCCGAGTTCATCGCGATGGAGGACGAGATGGAGCGTCGTCCGGACGAGCGGACCTAGGCCGACAGCAGGTCGACGGGGGGTGCGGTCGCCACCGGTCCCACCCCCCGTCGCCGCACCGGCGACCCGATGATGGGACACCAGGATCAACCACCCGCGGCGGTGGTCTCGCTGGCTGATCGCGTGCCGGCCTGGCGGGGGCGGCCCTGGCGGCTCGACGCGCTCGACGGTGGCATCACCAACCACAACTGGCTGGTCACCGTCTCGGGTGACGGCGGCGCCGATCGCTTCGTGCTGCGCTCTCCCGGCCAGAACTCCGACCTGTTGGGCATCGATCGCGTCCACGAGCGCGAGGCGACCGAGCGGGCCGCCGACCTGGGTGTCGGTCCCGAGGTCGTGGGCTTCGTCGAGCCCGAGGGAGCGTTGGTGACCAGGTTCGTCCCCGATGCCGGCACGCTCTCACCGACGGATCTGCGCGACCCGGACGTGCTCGTCGCGGTGACCGATCTCATCCGGCGTTACCACGAGTCGCCACCCCTCGCGGGCCGCTTCGACTGGTTCGACGTGCCGCGTGCCTACGGGGCCGAGGCGCGTGCGCGCGGCATCGCCCTACCCGCTGCCTTCGACGTCGCCCTCGACCGGGCCCGAGAGGTGCGGCGGGCGTTCGGGGTCGACGCGGACCCGCTGGTGCCGGCGCACAACGATCTGCTCGGCGCCAACTTCCTCCGGGCCCCCGACGGCCGGGTGTGGCTGATCGACTGGGAGTATGCGGGCATGAACGACCGCTACTTCGACCTCGGCAACCTCGCCGTGAACAACCAACTGGACGACGACGGCGACGAGGCCCTCATCGAGGCCTACTTCGGTGAGGTCACCATGGGCCGCGTGGCCCGTCTCCGGCTCATGAAGGTGATGAGCGACTTCCGCGAGGCCATGTGGGGCGTGGTGCAGATCGGCACCGAGGCCATCGACGTGGACTACCGCTCGTACGCGGACGCCCACTTCGAGCGGCTGTTGGCCAACGCCACGAGCCTCCGCTGGTCCCGTCTGCTGGTCGAGGCCGCCGCCGGGAGCGGTCTGCGTGGCTGACGTGGTTGACCGGGTACGACGTGCGCAGGTCGTCGTCATCGGGGGCGGTGTGGCCGGAGCCTCGATCGCGTACCACCTGGCGGAGGCCGGCTGCACCGACGTCGTGCTGGTCGAGCGGGCCGAGCTGACCAGCGGCAGTACGTTCCACTCGGCCGGGCTCGTGGGTCAGCTGCGGGGCTCGCAGCCGCTCACCCGCATGATGATGCACAGTGTCGACCTCTACCGCCGGCTCGAGGCCGAGGCGGCACACACGGGGCGGTCGGTGGGCTGGCGCGAAGTCGGGTCGTTGCGGCTGGCGGCCACCCCCGAACGCCTCGAGGAGCTTCGCCGCCAGCACGGATGGGCCAAGACCTTCGGGTTGCCGATGGAGCTGGTGGGCCCGGCCGAGGCCCACGACCTGTTCCCGCTGATGGACGTCGAGGGGGTGCTGGGTGCGGCCTGGCTGCCCACCGATGGCTACCTCGACCCGAGCGGGCTCACCCACGCCCTGGTCGGCTCGGCCAAGGCGAAGGGGGTGCAGGTACGGGCAGGGACCCGCGTCACCGACCTGACCACCACCGACGGGCGCATCCGCGGGGTCGTCACCGACCACGGCACCATCGAGAGCGAGACGGTCGTCGCGGCGTGCGGCATGTACACGCCGCAGGTGGCGGCGATGGCCGGCGTCAACGTGCCCATCATCCCCATGGCCCACCAGTACCTCATCACCAAGTCCGTGCCCGGCGTCACCGACGACCTGCCGCAGCTGCGCGACCCCGACAACCTGGTCTACTTCCGGCGCGAGGGATCGGGCCTCGTGCTCGGCGGTTACGAGCGCCACCCCGCGCCGTGGTCGGTCGACGGCGTGCCCCCGGACTTCAACAACAAGCTGCTGGCCGAGGACTGGGAGCGCTTCACCCCGCTCATGACCAACGCCTGCCGGCGGGTACCTGCGGTCGAGGACGCCGACATCGTCCAGCTGTTGAACGGCCCGGAGGGCTTCACGCCCGACAACGAGTTCGTGCTCGGCGAGAGCGAGGTGGCGGGGTTCTACGTGGCCGCCGGCTTCTGCGCCCACGGCATCGCCGGTGCGGGTGGGGTGGGGAGGGTCATCGCCGAGTGGATCCTCGAAGGCGAGCCCACGTTCGACACCTGGAAGATGGACATCCGCCGGTTCGGTGCGCAGTACCGCAGTCGGGCGTTCACGCTGGCTCGCACGGTCGAGGTCTACGCCACCTACTACGACATCCACTATCCCAACGAGGAGCGCCAGGCCGGGCGGCCCCTCCGGCGCTCACCCGCCTACCCGGCGCTCGTCGCGCTGGGATGCGAGTTCGGCGAGAAGAGCAGCTGGGAGCGGCCCAACTGGTTCTCGGTGAACGAGGCCGTGGGTGACCCGGCCACCCGCCCGCTCGGCTGGGCGGGCGAGCACTGGAGCCCGGCCATCGGCGCCGAGGCGCTCGCGTGTCGCGACGCCGCCGCCCTCTTCGACGAGACCAGCTTCTCGAAGATGGAGGTGTCCGGGCCGGGCACGGTGGCCTTCCTCGACCGGGTGTGCGCCAACCGGATCGACCGCCCCACGGGGTCGGTCATCTACACCCAGCTGACCAACGACCGGGGCGGCATCGAGTGCGACCTCACCGCCACCCGCCTCGGCCGCGACCGCTACCTGTTGGTGACGGGCACCGCGTTCGGCAACCACGACCTGAGTTGGATCCGCAAGCAACGGGAACGTCTGCCAGAAGGCGAGGGGGTCGACGCCCGCGACGTCACCTCGGCGTGGGCCTGCTTCGGCCTGTGGGGACCCGCGGCCCGTGCGATCCTCCAGCCCCTGACCCGAACGCCGCTGGCCGACGGCGCCTTCCCGTACCTCACCGCGCAGCCGGCGACGGTCGGGTCGGTGCCGGTGCTCGCCCTGAGGGTGACGTTCGTGGGCGAGCTGGGCTGGGAGCTCTACTGCCCCACCGAGTACGGCGCCGCCCTGTGGGACACGCTCTGGGAGGCGGGTGGCGCCCACGGCCTGGTGGCGGGCGGCTACCGGGCCATCGACTCGCTGCGGGTCGAGAAGGGCTACCGGGTGTGGGGCCTCGACATCACCCCCGAGGACAACCCGTTCGAGGCGGGCCTCGGCTTCGCCGTCGCGCTGGGCAAGGACGCCGCGTTCACCGGCCGGGAGGCGCTCCGGGCGATCGAGGCCCGCGGCGTCCACCGTCGGTTGCGCACCCTGGTGCTGGACGATCCACGCGCCGTGCCCCTCGGCTCCGAGCCCGTCCGAGTGGACGGCGACATCGTGGGACGGGTCACGAGCGGCAACCAGGGCTTCCGCACCGGCACGGCCCTGGCCTTGGCCTACCTGCCCGCCGACCGTGCCGAGTTGGGCCGCGCCGTCGAGGTCGAGGTCTTCGGCGAGTGGATCCCCGCAACGGTGGTCGCCCCTTCGGTGTACGACCCACGGGGCGCCCGCATCCGTAGCTGACCGCCGGCCGCCAGGTGTCGGTGCCGACCTATCCGGACGTCGCCACCCCCGGTGGCGCCGGCAGGCTCACCTCGGCCCAGCCGCCGCCGAGCACCGAACCGTTCCCGACGCGGATCGCGCCACGGTGGGCGTCCACGACCGCGGCCGCGATGGCCAGCCCGAGACCGGAGCTGGCCCCTGCCCTCGGACGCGCCGGGTCACCACGGCGGAACCGGTCGAACGCGTGCGCCAGGTAGTCACGGGGGAACCCGGGCCCGTCGTCCGACACGCGGAGCACCACTCGATCCCCACGCTCGATGAGGTCACACCGCACCTCGTGCCGGCTCCAGCGCAGGGCGTTCGCCAGCAGGTTCGTGACCACCTGCTCCATGGCCAGGTGGTCGCCGACCACCGCGACGTCCGCACCTTCGACGGTGATGCTCACGTCGCCGGACGAGAGCCGATCGCAGCAGGACTGCACGAGATCACGCAACGAGAAGGGGTCGGCCGGCGGGTCGAGCATGCCCGCGTCGGCGCGGGCGAGGACCAGCAGGTGGTCCGTCAGCCGAGCCAGCCGATCGGTCTCCTCGAGGGCGCTGTCGAGCGCCTTCGTCACGCGGTCGATGCCGGCGACGTCCTCGGTCTCCAGGACCGCCAGCTCCAGCTCACCACGCAGCACCGCGAGCGGCGCCCGCAGCTCGTGGCTCGCGTCGTCGATGAAGGCCCGCTCACGGACCCGGGCGTCCCCTATGCGCCCCAGCATCTCGTTGAGGGTGACGCCCAGCTCGGCCACCTCGTCCGCGCCCGGTGGCACCGGGAGCCGCGCTCGGGGATCCTCGGTGGACAGCGTCCGGGCTCGTCGGCTCATGGACCGGACCGGGCGGAGCGCGGCGCCGCTCAGCACCCAGGCGGCGGCCGCCGTGACGGCGGCCATCAACACGCCGGCGGCGCCGAGTCGCACCACGAGCCGGTGCTCCGTGTTCGTCATCTGCAGGGTGCTCGCGGCCGACACCACCACCTTTGAGGTTCCGTCAGCCGACGGTGCCGCGACGGCGACGACCCGTAGCTCCCGACCACCTCGGTCGCGGTCCGCGACCACGGGTCGCCGGCCGACAGCAGCGACCTCTGAGGGCTGCAGCAGCGGCGCTTCGCCGGCTGGTTGCGCGGTCGCTCCCGTCGGGTCGAGCACCTGCGTCTCGATGCCCGAGGCCAGCGACGGGGGCACGCCGCGCGTCACCTCGTCGCGCACGTCGAGGGCGTGGGCCCTGAGCTCCTCGGTGAGCGCGGCGTCGAGCGGCGAGGTCACGCTCCGGTACAGCAGCCAACCGGCCACCGCCAGGGTGGCGACCGAGGCAGTGGCCGCGATGAGCGTGAGCCGGGCACGGACGCCGAGGCGGCCGCCGGCGGTCACGGGCCGAGCCGGTCCAACGTCACGATCAGCTCGGACAGCCGGAAGGGCTTGGCGAGGAAGGTGTCGGCACCCGCCTCGATGGCCCGTCGGCGGTGGTCGGCCGAGCTGCGGGCGCTGATCGCGACGATGGGGCCGGTCCAGCCGTCACGGCGGAATTTCCGGCAGACCTCGATGCCGTCGGGGTGCGGGATCATCACGTCGACCACCACCGCGGCCGGTCGGCGGTCACGCATCGCCCGCAGGGCCTCGTCGCCCGTGGTGGCCACCATCCCGTCGTAACCGCCCCGGGCCAGCATCCTCCGGATCAGCTCCGAGAGCTTGTCGTCGTCCTCCACGACGAGTACGAGTGATCGGGGGGTGTCGGTGCCCTGCACGCCACCACCGTGCACGCCCGAGGATAAAGATGAGGTCAGGCGCGGTGGCCCACCAGGGTCAGGGCGCGGGGGCGGGTGGCGCCTGCAGGGCGTTGATCGCCGCAGCACGGTGGCGGCCGTACTCCTCGTGCGCCGCCTCCGCGGCGGCGCGGTCGTTCGCGGCGAGCGCGGCGCGGGTGGCCGCCGCGGTCTCGCGCATACCCGCGAGCATCGCCGCGACGTCGGGGTTGGGGCAGACCGCGGCGGCGTCGGACATGGCGCGGTCGAGCTCGGCGTCGATGGCAGGGTCGGCCCCCGGCACCAGCGCCGGCAGGGTGCCCTCGTGGGCGTCGAGCCACTGGTCGACGTCGTGGCCGTGGGTGCTCTGCCACGCCAGCAGGTCGGTGGGCGGAGCGCCGCGGTCGGCGCCTGCCTCGGCCGGTTCGGCCGTCGCCCCGTCGGGGGCCGAGGCCTCGTCCGGTCGGCGGCGCCGTGCCCGCCGCACGGCGATCGAGACAACGATGATCAGCACGCACCCGGCGATGATGGCGAGCGGCACCACCACTCCCCCGGTGTCGCTCAGGTCGATCGCCAGCATGGTCATCGTCCCTTCGTGAGCAGCAGGCAGCCGCCCAGCGGGCCACCGCCCGCCGCGGCGACCGCGACCTCGGGGGTGCCACCGACCTGGCGGTCGCCGGCCTCGCCCCACAGTTGGAGGCACGCCTCGTGGAGGAAGCCGTAGCCGTGCAACCGGCCGGCGGACAGTTGACCGCCGTGGGTGTTCAGCGGCAGCGACCCCTCGAGGGCGATGCGCTCGCCACCGTCGATGAAGGCTCCGCCCTCCCCTCGCCCGCAGAAGCCGAGTGCCTCGAGCCAGCAGAGGGTGATGAAGCTGAACCCGTCGTAGCACTCGGCGACATCGACATCGGCCGCGGTCAGGTCCGTGCGCCGCCACATCATCGCCGCGGCGTCGCGCAGGGCCATCGTGGTGAGGTCCTCCCACTGGTCCCAGGAGGGGCGACCGTGGATCGCCGTGCCCACCGACTCCACGCCGACGGGGGGCCGGCGGAGGTCGGACGCGGTGTCGGGCGCCGAGACGATGATCGCCGTGCTGCCGTCGGCGGGCACGTCGCAGTCGTACAGGCAGAGCGGCGACGAGATCATGCGCGCCGCCAGGTAGTCGTCGAGCGTCATCGGGTCTCGGTAGATGGCCTGGGGGTTGAGGCCGGCGTTGCGGCGGGCGTTGAGCGCGATCCAGGCCAGCTGCTCGCGCGTGGTGCCGAACTCGTGGAAGTGGCGCTGGGCCATCATGGCGATCCAGTTGACCGCCGACGGCGCCCCGAACGGCAACGACCACTGCATGAAGCTCCCCACCCGGAACGAGGCCGCGCCGCTCTCGGCGGCGCCGATGCCGGGCATCACCGCCGAGCGCCCCTTCCGGCCCTGGGCGGTGGCCTCCCACACGGTGCGGAAGCACACGACGTGGCGGGCCAGGCCGCAGGCCACCGCCGTGCACGCGTTGATCACCGAACCCAGCTGGCCGGGCGCCTCGAGCCCGCCGGCGAACCAGTTCAGGTCGAGGCGGAGGGCGTCCTGCAACTCGCTGACGCCCACACCCGAGAAGCCGGGTGGCGTGTCCATGTTGCCCGGGTAGGTGGCGATGCCGTCGATGTCGGCGAGGGTGAGCCCCGCGTCGGCGACCGCGGCCAGCGTGGCGTCGACGGTGAGGTCGAGCGGGTCCCGGTCGATGCGCCGACCCACCTGGGACTGCCCCACCCCCGAGATGACGGCGTCCATCACGGCTCACGCACCTCGCTCCGCTCGTTCGCCGCGCCCGGCACGACCGGCTCGACCGGCTCGACCGGCTCGAAGAACGGGAGCCACACGTCGTCGTACTGCTCGAACACCACTCGCACGGGCAGGTCGATCCGAACGTCCTCGGGCGCGCAGTGCACCAGGTTGGTGGTGAGCCGCAGCCCCTGCTGCTCGGGGAGCTCGACGATGGCGACCACGTACGGGGGGTCGAGGCCCGGGTACCAGGACTGGTGGTTCACCGTGAAGGTGTGGACCGTGGCGTCACCCGACGCCTCGTCGGGGGCCAGGTGCTTCCCGAGGCACTCGGGGCAGATGGGCCCGGGTGGGTGCAGCCAGTACCCGCAGTCGCGGCAGCGGAGGAACCGCAGGGCGCCGTCGGCGCCGCCGGTCCAGAACGGCTCGGTCTGCGGCGTCACCCGCGGCAGCAAGCGGAACGGCTGGCCGCTCATCGCCCACCCTGCATCACCGCGTCGACGAACGCGTCGGGATCGCCGGCGTGGGGCCCCGTGCTCACGCCCGTCACCATAGGTGACCCACGGCGCGGGGGAGGCCGAGCCGAGGTCGGACTCGCCACTTCACTCTTCGTGTTCTTTTCGACTACATTCCGTGGCCGAGAGAGTGTGAGTCGTTCCCCGGCGAGAATCGAGCACGACATGGCGATGTCAGGTCCCCCTGCCCGTGGCGCGGCGCGCCGCATCGCGCTGGTGACGGCGGTGGCCTGCCTGGCCACGACGCTGGCGCTGATCGCCCCGGCCCCCACACCGGCGGCGGCCGCGCCCGCGCCCGGCTTCGCCGACACCGTCGTGCTGTCCGGCCTGACCGACCCCACGACGGTGCGGTTCTCCCCCGACGGCCGGGTGTTCGTGGCCGAGAAGAGCGGGCTGATCAAGGTGTTCGACGGCTTGGGCGACACGACCCCGACCGTCTTCGCCGACCTGCGCACCCAGGTGCACAACTACTGGGACCGCGGCCTGCTCGGGATGGCGCTCGACCCCTCATTCCCTGCCCAGCCCTGGGTGTACGTGCTGTACACGCGCGACGCGGCGATCGGGGGCACCGCGCCCCGCTGGGGCGCCGCCGGCGTCACCTCGGATCCCTGCCCGACGCCGCCGGGCCCGACCACCGGTGGTTGTGTGGTGAGCGGTCGCCTGTCCCGGCTCCAGGCCGCCGGCGACACCATGACCGGCACCGAGAAGGTGCTGGTCGAGGACTGGTGCCAGCAGTACCCGGGCCACTCGATCGGCGATCTCGAGTTCGGCATCGACGGCTCGCTGTACGCCAGTGCCGGCGACGGTGCCAGCTTCACCTTCATGGACTACGGCCAGAACGGGTCACCCACCAACCCGTGCGGTGACCCACCCGTCGGCGTGGGCGGCGCCCAGACACCGCCGGGCGCGCAGGGCGGGGCCATGCGCTCGCAGGATGCCCGCACCCCGGGCGACCCGCAAGGCCTCGACGGCACCGTGATCCGGGTCGATCCCGCGACGGGCGCCGGGCTCCCCGGCAACCCCCTGTACGCCAGCACCGACCCGAACGCCCGACGACTCGTCGCCACCGGGCTGCGCAACCCGTTCCGCATGGCGATGCGGCCCGGCACCTCCGAGCTCTACCTGGGCGACGTGGGGAACGGTGGCTGGGAGGAGATCAACGGGATCACCGCCCCCACCGACGGCACCCTCGACAACTTCGGGTGGCCCTGTTACGAGGGGGCGGGACGCCACGCGCCCTTCGAGACCCTCGACCTCTCGGTGTGCGAGGACCTCTACGACGCCGGCGGCGTGACCGCTCCGGCGCTCAGCTACGCCCACGACCGAACGGTGGTGGCCGGTGAGGCCTGCCCCACCGGCAGTTCGTCGATCTCGGGCGTCGAGTTCTACCAGGGCGGTGCCTACCCGTCGGCGTACGACAACGCCGCGTTCTTCGCGGACTACAGCCGGGACTGCATCTGGGCGGTGCCGCCCGGCGGAGCCCCCCAGACACTGGTGGCGGCCGCCGCCAACCCCGTCGACCTCGAGATCGGGCCCGGTGGCGACCTGTTCTACGTGGACCTCGATGGCGGCGCGATCCACCGCCTCACCTGGACCCAGGCCCAGCCCCCCGGAGGCTCCGCCTACCTCAGCGACCTGGCCTGGACCCGCGGCGACAACGGTTGGGGCCCCGTCGAGCGCGACCGCAGCAACGGCGAGGACCTCGCCGCAGACGGCGGCACGATCCGCCTGAACGGAGTGTCGTCGGCCAAGGGCCTGGGCGTGCACGCCGACTCCGACGTCCGGTTCGACCTCGGGGGCCGGTGCAGCCGGTTCCAGAGCGACATCGGGATCGACGACGAGGTGAACGCCGGCGGCTCGGTCAGCTTCGAGGTGTGGGCCGACGGCACCCGCCTGTACCGGAGCACTGTGGTCACGGCCACGTCGGCCACGCAGCAGGTCGACCTGCCCGTCGCGGGGGCGCAGACCCTGCGCCTCGTGGTCGACGGCGGCGGCGACGTCACCAGCGACCACGCCGACTGGGCCGCGGCCCGCATCACCTGCGGATCCGCGGACACCACCGCCCCGACCGTCACGGCTCGTGCGCCCGTCGACGGCGCGACGGGCGTGGCGAGCGGCAGCGACATCACCGCCACCTTCTCCGAGGCGCTCGATGCCACGACCGTCAGCGGATCGGCCTTCACGCTGATCCCGTCCGGCGGGAGCACGCCGGTGCCTGCCACGGTCGCCTACGACCCCGGCAACCGGACGGTTCGCCTCGATCCGTCCGGTCCGCTCATCGACGCGACACGGTACGTGGCGCGGCTCGCCGGGGGCCCGTCGGGTGTGGCCGACCTCGCCGGCAACCGCCTGGCCGGCGATCAGTCGTGGTCCTTCACCACCGCGACCGACGAGGTGAGCACCACGTACCTCAGCGACCGCCCCCGACTCTCCGCGACGAACGGCTGGGGCCCGGTCGAGCTCGACAGCAGCAACGGCGAAGAGGCCTCGGGCGACGGCCGGGCACTGACGCTCGCCGGTCAGCCCTACACCAAGGGCCTCGGCGCCCACGCCCGCTCAGTGATCACCTACGACCTCGCAGGCGACTGCAGCCGCTTCCAGGCCGACATCGGCATCGACGACGAGATCGACGCCGGCGGCTCGGTCACCTTCGAGGTGCTCGGCGACGGCACCCGCCTGCACCTCAGCCCGGTCATGACGGCCGCGTCCGCGACCGGACACCTCGACCTGCCGATGACCGGCGTGCGCCAGCTCCAACTGGTCGTCGACGGCGGCACGGACGTCACCCGCGACCACGCCGACTGGGCCGGTGCGCGGGTGACGTGCGGGAGCGACGCGGCAGTTGACCCCGAGGTGCACATCGACACGCCGACGGTGCAGACCACCTGGGCCGTCGGCGACCAGATCACCTTCTCGGGCGGTGCCGTCGACGGCCGGGGCGAGCCGCTGCCCGCCAGCGCCCTCACCTGGTCGCTGGTGATGCACCACTGCCCCTCGAACTGCCACACGCACACGGTGCAGTCGTGGGCCCAGACGGCCTCCGGCTCGTTCCGCGCCCCCGACCACGAGTTTCCCTCCTACCTCGAGTTGCAGCTCACCGCCGCCCTCCCCGGTGGGGGATCGGTGAGCGACAGCGTCGAGCTCGACCCCCGGACCACCCAACTCACGTTCCAGTCCAACCCGACCGGCCTGCCCCTCGTAGTCGGATCGGCGTCGGGCCAGACCCCCTTCACCCGCGAGGTGATCACCGGGTCGATCTGCACGCTCTCGGCCGCCGCGACCCAGGTGGTCGGGACGACGTCCTACGACTTCTCGTCGTGGTCCGACGGCGGTGCGCGCAGCCACGACGTGGTCGCTCCCTCGACACCCACCACCGTCACGGCCCGCTACGTCCCCACGGTCGCGCCACCCTTCCGCGCCCTCGACGACCTCAACGGCCGACCGGGTGACGCGAACGCCGCGGGGGTCACGCGCTTTCGGTACACGTCGTCGGCCGGTGCGCTGATCGACGCGGCCTCCGGTACGGCCGCGGGGCCCACCCTCACCGGCTCGTCCACCGGCGGCCTCGACCCGAAGACGACCGGCGGCGCCCAGGCGGCCGCCGGCACCGACGCCGCCCGCTGGTTCGGCACCGCCGCGGCCCCCGTCGTCGACCTGGGTCGATCGGTCGAGCTCGACGCCACCGGCTGGTCCAACACCGCCACGATCGACGGCCTCGACCCACGGGCGACGTACGCGATCACCCTGACCGCCAACCACGGCGACTCGCGCTTCGGCAACGCCCGGTTCACCCGCGTCACCCTGAACGGGGCGCCCACCTACGTGAACGCCAGCTCCGCCGGCGTGGTGGCCTACGCGCCCAACTCGGTGTCGTTCAACACCGGCTACAACACCCAGCGCGGCTACGTCGCGAGATGGACAGGGGTGACCGCCGGTGCCGACGGCCGCATCTCGGTCACCTCCCAGTGGGACCAGTCGCGCGGCTCGGGCACCGCCAACAACCGCGGCTACGCCATGACGGCTCTGTTGCTGGAGCACTGACCCTCGTCCCAGAGCGGCCCATCGACCGAAACGCTCGTCGCGAAGCGAGTACCTTCTAGAATCGATGGCGGACGCCGACGTGAACGACGAATCCACGGACACGGCCGGACCCCCGCCCGACACCGTCATCGAGCTGGTCGACGTCGAGAAGCGCTTCGGCGACTCGGTGGCGGTCGACCACGTCGACCTGGCCATCGACCGCGGCGAGTTCTTCTCGCTGCTCGGACCGTCGGGCTGCGGCAAGACCACGTCGTTGCGCATGATCGCCGGCTTCGAGGCACCCACGAGCGGCGAGATCCGGCTCGAGGGCAAGGACGTGTCGAAGGTGCCGCCCTACCGGCGCAACGTCAACACGGTGTTCCAGCACTACGCCCTGTTCCCCCACATGTCGATCTTCGACAACGTGGCGTTCGGCCCCCGCAGTGCCAAGGCCGACAAGGCCCGGACCCGGCAGCGGGTGACCGAGATGCTCGAGGTCGTCCGGTTGAGCGACTACGCCAAGCGCCGACCCAACCAGCTGAGCGGTGGCCAGCAGCAGCGGGTGGCGCTGGCCCGGGCGCTGGTCAACTACCCGAGCGCCCTGCTGCTCGACGAGCCCCTCGGCGCGCTCGACCTGAAGCTGCGCCAGGCCATGCAGCTCGAGCTCAAGCGCATCCAGCGCGACGTGGGCATCACCTTCATCTACGTCACCCACGACCAGGAGGAGGCGCTCACCATGAGCGACCGCATCGCGGTGATGAACCTCGGCGTGGTCGAGCAGGTCGGCACACCCACCGAGATCTACGACCGGCCCCGCACGGTGTTCGTCGCCGGCTTCATCGGCCAGGCCAACCTGTGGCCCGCCAAGGTGCGATCGCAGTCGGGTGGCACGGCCACCGTGGAGGCGCTCGGCACCACGCTGACGGGCCGGGCCGGCGACGCACTCGACGGGCCGGCCACCCTGATGGTGCGGCCCGAGCGCGTGCGCATCACCGCGGACGAGACCCCCGCCGTGCCCTCGTCCGTGCGTCTCACCGTCACCGACCTGGTGTTCCAGGGCCCCGTGGTTCGCCTGGCGGGCACCGCGACGGACGGCAGCGAGACGGTGGCCCACATCGGCCCCGACCAGCAGCTTCCGATGCTGCGCCCCGGCGACCAGGTCTGGTGCTGGTGGGACGATGCCGCCGCATCCGTCCTTCCCGGCACACCCGAGCTCGCCCCGCAACGTTCCGTCGACGACATCGAAGAGGTGCTGACATGACCACACCCGACGAGCGGCTGGCCCGACTCCTCGCCACCACCCCCGGACGGGGCTGGGCCGCCCAGCGGGCCGCGAGCCGGATGACGCGGCGGCGGTTCCTGGGGACCGCCGGCGTCGCCCTCGGCGGCCTGGCGGTCGGGCCGACGCTGCTGGCCGCGTGCGGCAGCGGGAGCGAGAGTGGGAGCGGTGGTGGTGGTGGTGGTGGTGGTGGTGGCGACGGCTCCTCGAGCAGCGTCCCCGACTTCGATCCCACCACCAGCGACCAGTTGCGCATCTCGAACTGGCCGTTCTACATCGACGAGGACACCGTCGGTGACTTCGAGGACGCCAGCGGCCTGCAGGTCAGCTACACCGAGGACGTCAACGACAACGAGGAGTACTTCGCCCGGATCCGCGAGCCCCTGAGTCGGGGCCAGGACATCGGCGCCGACCTGTTCATCGTCACCGACTTCATGGTCAACCGGCTCATCCAACTGGGCTGGCTCGCGCCCATCGACGCCGCCAACGTCCCCAACAAGGACAACCTGGTCCCGGCCCTGCAGGACATCGCCTACGACCCCGATCGCACGTTCAGCCTGCCGTGGGCGTCCGGGTTCACCTCGATCGCGTACAACCCGCAGATCACCGGCCGGGAGATCACCAGCCTCAACGACCTCTTCGACCCCGAGTTCGCGGGCAAGGTCACGTTGATGAGCGACATGCGCGACGGTGGCGGCCAGATCATGCTGTCCGACGGCAACTCCCCGGCCGAGGCCACGCTCGAGATGGTGCAGCAGGCCGCCGACAAGGTCCAGGAGGCCAAGGACGCGGGCCAGATCCGCCGGTTCACGGGCAACGACTACGGCGACGACCTGGTGGCGGGCAACGTGGCCATCGCCCAGGCCTACTCGGGCGACGTGGCCCAGCTGAAGCTCGACAACCCCGACCTCGTGTTCGTGGTGCCCGAGGAAGGGATGATCTCCTGGTCGGACAACATGGTCATGCCCATCAGCACCCGCAACAGCACCGGCGCCGAGCAGTGGATGAACTACGTCTACGACCCCCAGCACATGGCCCAGATCACTGCCACGGTCCAGTACATACCCCCGGTCGCGGGCACCGGTGACGCGCTGGCCGAGATCGATCCCGAGCTCGCCGACAACGAGCTGATCAACCCGCCCGACCGCACGCGTGAGAAGGCCGTGGCCTGGCGGGGCCTCACCGACGAGGAGGACCAGCAGTTCTCGACGGTGTGGAACGCGGTCGCACGGGGCTAGCGGACACACACGGGACGCGATCACACCGTGGCCGGTAGCGCGAGCGGGGGGACGAGGCACGGGAGGGTCACGCCCTACCTGCTCAGCCTTCCCGCCCTCGCGTACCTCGCCGTCTTCTTCGTCGTCCCGCTGTGGGCGCTGCTGCGGATGTCGCTGTCGAGCACCTCCGGCAACGTCTACGACCCCACCCTCTCGTTCAGCTGGGCCTTCTCGAACTACGGCGATGCCTTCCGCCTGTACGACACGCAGATCATCCGCTCGTTCGAGTACGCCCTGACCGCCACGTTGCTGGCCCTGGCGCTGGCCTACCCGCTGGCCTACGTGATCGCGTTCAAGGCGGGCAAGTGGAAGAACCTGCTGCTCGGGCTGGTGATCGTGCCGTTCTTCATCACCTTCATCGTGCGCACGCTGGCGTGGAAGACGATCTTCGGTGACGACACCATGCTGGTGGGTCTCCTCGACACCCTGGGGCTCACCGAGAACGGGCGCATCCTGTCCACGCAGTGGGCCGTGATCGGTGGGCTGACCTAC
Source organism: Acidimicrobiales bacterium (assembly GCA_044221555.1). Lineage (GTDB taxonomy): Bacteria > Actinomycetota > Acidimicrobiia > Acidimicrobiales > DATDAH01 > JAEUJM01. The sequence continues at coordinate 152,354 of JBGAOY010000010.1, read as the reverse complement.
AACTTCCTGCCGTTCATGATCCTGCCCATCTACGTCAGCATCGAGAAGATCGACCCGCGGCTGCTCGAGGCGGCGCGAGACCTCTACGCCGGCGGGTTCCGCACCTTCCGCAAGGTGCTGCTCCCACTGTCGATGCCCGGGGTGCTGGCGGGGAGCCTGCTCACCTTCATCCCCGCCGCGGGTGACTTCATCAACGCCCAGTACCTCGGTGGGCCCAACCAGACGATGGTCGGCTCGGTGATCCAGACCGAGTACCTGAAGAACTTCCACTACCCGCTCGCGGCAGCGCTGTCGTTCGTGCTGATGCTGGTGATACTGGTCTCGGTCCTCGTCTACACCCGCGTGCTCGGCACCGAGGACCTGGTGACATGACCGCCACCGCCGGGCCCTCCCCGGTCCCCCATCTGTCGGCCCATCCAGAGGAGCAGGCATCGCCGATCCGGGAGGGCTTCCGCCCGCCCCCGCTGGTGCGCCGCCTGGGGAGTTGGTTCCTCAACGCCTACGCCGGCTTCGTCATCTTCTACCTGCTGCTGCCGGTCTTCGTGATCGTCGCCTTCTCGTTCAACGCGCCGGTGGGCAAGTTCAACTTCGTCTGGAAGGGGTTCTCGCTCGACGCGTGGGCCGACCCCTGGAAGTACCCCGCGCTCGTCGACGCCCTGGTGATGAGCCTCAAGGTGGCGGCGCTCTCGACCGCCATCGCCCTGGTGCTGGGAGCGATGGTGGCCATCGCGCTCGTGCGGCACCGGTTCAGGGGTTCCGGTGGCATCGACCTGTTCCTCGTCATCCCCCTGACCACACCCGAGATCGTGCTGGGCTCGTCGCTGCTCACCTTGTTCCTCGACTTCAGCTGGAACCTGGGGTTCGGCACCATCGTGCTGGCCCATGTGATGTTCGAGATCAGCTTCATCGCCTTGACCGTCAAGGCCCGCCTCCGCGGCTTCGACTGGAGCCTCGAGGACGCGGCCATGGACCTGGGCGCGACCCCCACCCGCACGTTCTTCAAGGTGACCCTGCCGCTGATCGTCCCGGGCATCGTCGCCGCGGCGATGCTGTCGTTCGCCTTGTCGCTCGACGACTTCATCATCACCCTGTTCAACGCCGGATCCACGTTGACCTACCCGTTGTACGTGAACAACGCCGCGAAGACGGCCCTGCCACCGCAGATCAACGTGCTGGCCACGATGATCCTGATCGGCAGCCTCGCGGTGATCGGCTTGTCGGTGGCCTGGCAACGCTGGCGCACGCGAGGTGAGCTCCGGTGAGCCGCCACGAAGCGTTGCTCGCCCGGCACCGCGCGGTGATGCCCTCGTGGTTGGCCCTCTACTACGACGAGCCCATCGAGCTGGTGTCGGGCGAGGGCCGCCACGTCGTCGACGGTGAGGGCAACCGGTACCTGGACTTGTTCGGCGGCATCCTCACCACCATGACGGGCCACAACGTGCCCGAGGTGACCCGGGCCATCCAGGAGCAGGCCGAGCGCATGCTCCACACGTCGACGCTCTACCTCATCCGACCCATGATCGAACTGGCCGAGCTGATCGCCGAGCGGTCCGGCATCCCCGACCCCCGGGTGTTCTTCACCACGTCGGGCACCGAGGCCAACGAGGCCGCCCTGCTCGCCGCCTCGTCGTACCGACGCTCGAGCCAGATCATCGCGGTGCGCAACAGCTACCACGGTCGCTCGTTCGCCACCATCGGCGTCACCGGCAACCGGGGCTGGTCGCCCACCTCGCTCACCCCGTTCCAGGTGAGCTTCATGGCCTCGGGCTACAAGTTCCGGAGCCCGTTCCGCCACCTCGACGACGCCGCCTTCGTCGATGCGTGTGCCGAGGACCTGCGCGACCTCGTGGCCACCACCACCTCCGGGAACGTGGCCGCGCTCATCGCCGAGCCCATCCAGGGCGTGGGTGGCTTCGCCATCCCGCCTGCCGGCTTCTTCGCTCCCGTGGAGAAGGTGTGCCGCGAGCACGACATCCTCTTCATCAGCGACGAGGTGCAGACCGGGTGGGGCCGCACCGGCGAGCACTTCTGGGGCTACCAGGCCCACGGGATCACCCCCGACCTGCTCACCTTCGCCAAGGGCCTCGGCAACGGCCTCACCATCGCGGGCGTGGTGGGCCGGGCCGATGTGATGGATGCGGTGCCCGCCAACTCGATCTCCACCTTCGGTGGCAACCCCCTGTCCTGCGCCGGTGCGCTGGCCAACCTGCGGTACCTGCTCGACCACGACCTCCAGGGCAACGCCGCCGAGATGGGCGCACGCCTGCTGGCCGGGCTCGAGCCCCTCGTCGAGCGCCACCCGGCCATCGGTGAGATCCGGGGCCGGGGCTTGATGATCGGCCTCGAGCTCGTCGCCACCGACGGCTTCACCCCCGACGCCGACGCCGCCTCACGGGTGCTCGAGGGCACCAAGGCCCGCGGGCTGCTCGTCGGCAAGGGCGGCCTCTACGGCAACTGCCTGCGCATCGCTCCCCCGATGTCCATCACCGCGGACGAGTGCGACGAGGCCATCGCCCTGTTCACGGCGGCGGTCGACGAGGCGCTCGGCTGAGGCAGCGGCGGTGGGCTCCTCAGTCGTCGCCGGGCGCGGGCACGACCAGCACCGGCACGGTCGAGCGGTGCAGGAGCTTGTAGGCGGTCGAGCCGAGGATGGCGCCGACCACGGGGCTCTCGCCTCTCGTGCCGACCACGATCATCGAGGCACCCCGCTGCTCGGCCACGTCGATCAGGGCGTCGGCGGGCAGCTCCTCGATCTCGACCGTCTCTGCGGTGATGCCACTGCCCTCGAGCGATGCCAGGGCCTCGGCCATGCGCTCGCGGCCGATGGCCTCGATGGCGTCTCGCTGATAGCCCACCGGTCCGCCCGCCCGCATCGACGGCGGCTCGTAGCCGAACACGATGGTGACACCGCTGCCGGTGGCCTGGGCCAGGCCCACCGCCGTTGCCAGCGCCGCCTTGGCGCACGCCGACCCGTCGTAGCCCACGACCATCTCACCCATCTCAGTCCTCCTCCACGATCAGCGCGCCCTCGGCGATGGCGTCGCCCCGTGCGACCGCGTCGCTGGGCAACTCGGCTCGACGGTTCCAGAACTCCGGTTCGGCCCGTCGCTGCAACAGCATCAGCACCACGCCGAGCACCATGAACCCCACACCGATCACCAGCGGTGGGCCCACGCCGAACCACGAGTTCCCGGACTCCGAGTTCTCCGGCTTGGCCAGGTCGATCGCCGACTTCACGAGCACCCAGGTGAGCATCAGGCCGCCCACCAACGGGAAGATCCCGATGTAGACCAGGTTCTTCACCGAGTCGGTGAGGTGCTTGCGGTAGTAGACGACACAGATGAACGAGGTGAGCCCGTAGTAGAAGGCGATCATCAGGCCCAGCGCCGCGATCGAGTCGAAGAGGATGTCCTCGCTGAGCGCCGTGAGTCCCACGTACCAGACGATCGAGAGGATGCCCATCCAGATGGTGGAGTTGGTGGGGGTGAAGTAGCGGGGATGGATCTTGGCCCAGTACTTGGGCATGGCCCCCTTGGCCGCCATCGACAGCGAGGTCCGCGCCGTCGGCAGGATCGTCGTCTGGCACGACGCGGTCGCCGAGGTGAGCACCGCGATGATGAGCAGCTTCCCGAAGAACGAGCCCAGCACCTCGTTGCCCAGCAGGCCCAGGATGTCGTCGCTGGCCGCGAGGGCGTCGGTGTCGGCGCCGGCGAACGCCTGGGCGGCGATCGACACGATCACGTAGATCGCCACCAGCACCACCGTCGAGATCACCGCCGCCCGTCCGGGGGTACGGGAGGCATCGGCGCTCTCCTCGTTGACGGTCACCGCCGAGTCCCAGCCCCAGTAGATGAACACCGCGACCAGCACGCCGCTGGCCAGGGCGCTGGTGCTGCCGATCGACAACGGGTTCAACCAGGACAGCGACGGATCGACGCTGCCCTGCACATCGCCGAACCACACCCGCACGAGGGCGACCACGGAGAACACCGCGAGGGCCACGACCTCCATGGCCAGCAGGAAGTGCTGGGTCTTGGCCGACACCTCGATGCCGACGTAGCAGATCCACGTGACGATGGCGATGAACACCACGCCGACGAAGGTGACCCACCACTTGCTGGCGGCCAGGCCGTCGGCCCCGAACAACAAGAAGGTGTAGGCCCCCGCGATCTGGGCCAGGTTGGCCATCACGATGATGTCGGCGACGATGATGGCCCAGCCGCCGAGCCAACCCATCGACGGGCCGAGCGCCCGCGTTCCCCAGGAGAAGGTGGTGCCGCAGTCGGGGTCGGCCCGGTTCATGTAGAAGTAGGCCGACGCGGTGAAGGCCATGGGCACGAACGCGACCCACATGATCGAGGGGGCCTGCAGGCCCACCGCGGCGATCACCAGGCCGAGGCTCGCCGCCAAGCTGTAGCCGGGCGCGGTGGACGCCACCCCGATGACGGTCGTCGACAGCAAGCCGAGCGACCCACCCTTCAGGCCCTTCTCACCGGCCCCTGCCCCACCGCCCGGTTCGACCACCATCGGCTCAGCCATCGATTCCGCCCTCCCCTAGCCGGTTATGAGGCGCCATAGTGATCGCGATCACGCCATGATGCAAGCGATCCCGTTGTCAGATCCAACTCAGACAAGCGATCCGATGGTGTCGGACCTCATCCGCCCTGCTTGGCCGCGAGCATGCCGCGCAGCATCTCGGCGAAGCCCCCGCCCTCCAGGTACACCGTGCGCTCCACCCGCCGACTGAACCGCCAGCGGCCCCCGACCCGCACGTACTCGTCGTCGTAGAAGCCACCCACGTCGAAGATCTCCGACTCGCCCTTCCACTCGATCCCGTTGCGGTTGAACAGGTGGACCCGCCCCGTGGCCCGGTCGCCCGCGGTGAAGCGGATCTCGTGGGTGAGGATCGAGTGCATGGTCCACGTGAAGATGGCCAAGGCGTCGGGCATCCACGCCCCGACCTCGGCCGGCGTGCCCACGATGCCGCCAGACGACGCGTAGTCGATGTGGGCGTCGGGCACGAACAGCGCCTCCCACCGGGCCCAGTCGGCGTCATCGACGGCATGGGCGTAGGCGATGGCCAGGCCCTGGATGGTCAGGGTGTCGGCCACCCGGGCCGCGTCCGGCACCTGACCATCGGCCAGGATCGGATCGGTGGCGTCGCTCATGGTCAGTAGCCGCCCTTCGCGGTCGTGTCGAACAGCCGGCGGGGGTTCGCCACCAGCATCTGGTCGATCTGGCCCTCGGTGACGCCCCGCTCGCGGAGCGCCGGCAGCACGTCGTCGGAGATGTGGGTGTAGTGCCAGTTCGGCAACACGACCTCTTTGATGCCCTGGTCGAACCAGTCCATGAAGCAGGCGGCGTCGTGGGCCAGCACCATGCGATCGGCGTAGCCCTCGTCGCACAGGTCGACCACCACCTGCACCCGTTGCTCGAACGAGGCGTAGGCATCGACACCGAAGCGGTCCATGCCGATCAACGAGCCCTTGTCCATCAGTTCGCGGAGGTAGTCGAGGTCGCCCGAGTCGCCGCTGTGGCCGATGACCACCCGGCTGAGATCCACACCCTCCTCGGCGAACACCCGTTGCTGGTCGCGCCCCCGGTAGGTGGCGACATCGGTGTGGGTGGTGATGGGGACCCCGGTCTCGCGGTGGGCACGCGCACAGGCGCGCAGCACCCGCTCGACCCCCGGGGTGAGGCCGCCCTCATCGGTGGCGCACTTGAGGATGGCCGCCTTCACGCCGGTGCCGGCGATGCCCTCGGTGATGTCGTGCACGAACATGTCGACCATGGGCTCAGGGCCCTCGATCATCGCTCCCGGCCCGGGGCGCAGCCGGAAGAAGAACGGCAGGTCGTTGTAGGTGTACAGGCCGGTCGCCGCCACGATGTTCAGCTCGGTCTGCTCCGCGATCCGCTGCACGCGGGGGATGTACCGGCCGAGGCCGATCACCGTCGGGTCGACGATCGAGTCGATGCCCCGGGCCTTGAGCTCGTTCAGCTTCGCCACCGCGTCGGTGACCCGCTCCTCCTCGTCCCAGAATTCGGGGTGGTTCTGGAGGATCTCCGGGCTCAGCACGAACACGTGCTCGTGCATCAGTGTGGGTCCCAGCGCGGCCGTGGCGATGGGCCCCTTGATCGTCTGGACGGTGCTCATGTGACGTTCCTTTCGGTGCCCTGGTCGCGGGGTAGGCCGAGCAGGCGCTCGGCGATGACGTTGCGCTGGACCTCACTGGTGCCGCCGGCGATGGTGAGGCAGCGGTTGCCGAGGAACCCGGCGATCCAGATGGCGGCGTCGCCCTCGGCGGCAGCGCCCTCCGGGCCGAGCAGGGCCAGGCCAGCCTCCTGCACCCGTTGCTCGTGCTCGACGCCGAGCAGCTTGCGCACGCTGGACTCGGGGCCGGGCTCGGCGCCGGCCAGCGCCCGCAACGTGGTGCGCAGGCCCAGTACGGCCAGGCTCTGCCCCTCGGCCAGCAGCCCGCCCACCTCGTCGAGGACGACCGGATCGCCACCGCCTGCGTCCACACCCGCCAGCGCCAGTCGCAGCACGTTCTCGACGCCGGGGCCGAAGGTCGAGCCGCTGCCCATGGACACCCGCTCGTTCTCGAGGGTGGTGCGAGCCGCCCGCCAGCCGTCGTTCACCGCCCCCACGACGGCGTCGTCGGGCACGAACACGTCGCTCAGGAAGACCTCGTTGAACATCTCGTGCCCGGTCAGCTCGCGCAGGGGGCGGATGTCGAGGCCCTCGGTGGCCATGTCGACGATGAAGCAGGTGATCCCGTCGTGCTTCGGCCGATCGGGGTCGGTCCGGGCGAGGCAGATGGCGAAGTCGGCCTGGTGGGCCAGCGTGGTCCACACCTTCTGGCCGGACAGCAGCCACCCCCCGTCGACCCGCACGGCCTTGGTGGTCAGCGACGCCAGGTCGGAGCCCGCCCCCGGCTCGCTGAACATCTGGCACCACGAGATCTCGCCTCGGAGGGTGCCGGGGATCCAGCGCTGCTGCTGGTCCGGCGTCCCGTGGGCGATCAGGGTGGGCAGCACCCAGGCGCCGACCTGCAGGTGCGGCCGGCGCAGCTTGGCGGCGGCGAACTCCTCGTCGATGACCAGCTGCTCGACCGGCCCGGCGTCACGCCCCCAGGGCGCAGGCCAGTACGGCACGAGGTAGCCGGCGTCGGCGAGGCGCGGTGTCCATTCGGCCCGGTCCGCCGCCTTGGTCTCCTGCACGAAGCGCCGTACTTCGTCCCGCAGCCCGTCGTGGCCCGGCGGGAGGGGGACCGTGAGGGCGCGACGGTGGCCCTCGGTGGCCAGGTCGGCCACCCGGCGCCGCCACCCGGCCGGCCCGCCCACGAGGGCGCGGACCGCCAGGGCCCGCTTGAGGTAGAGGTGGGCGTCGTGCTCCCAGGTGAACCCGATGCCGCCGAGCACCTGGATGCAGTCCTTGGCCGCGCCGGCCCCGGCCTCGGGCACCAGGGCACCGGCCACCGCCGCGGCCAATGCGGCCTCGGTGCCCTCGTCGGCCTCCCGGGCCGCGTCCCAGGCCGCGGCGCGGGCCTGCTCGATCGAGAGCAACAGGTCGGCGCAGCGGTGCTTGACCGCCTGGAACTGGCCGATGGGACGGCCGAACTGCTCGCGCACCTTGGCGTAGTCGGCCGCGGTGTCGAGGCACCACGACGCCCCGCCCACGCTCTCGGCCGCCAACAGGGTGACGGCCAGGTCCAGCACGTGCCGGCGGGTGAGGCCCACCAGGCCGGCGTCGAGGGACAGGGCCACGTCCTCCGCATCGACCCGAGCGACCCGGCGGGTCGGGTCGAGGCTGGGCAGCGGGGTGACCGCCAGGTCCGCCCGCTCGAGCACGTACCACGCCTCGGTGCCGTCGAGCACGACCGGGGCGATGACGACGTCGGCGAAGCCGCCCCCGAGCACGGGTCGCAACGTGCCCCGGGCGTGCGGACGCTCGGCCCCGCGGTCGCCGGACAGCGCGCCCGCCGAGAACGCCACCGCGCCCCGCACGGTGCCGTCGACCAACCCGGGGAGCCACCGGTCGCGCTGGGCGGGCGTGCCGTGACGCTGCACCAGCGCGCTGGCGAGCACCGTGGGGAGGAAGGGGCCCGGCGCGCAGCCCCGGCCCAACTCCTCGAGCACGACCGCGAGCTCGGCCAGGCCGTAGCCCTCCCCGCCGTGGGCCTCGTCCACGTGGAGGCCCAGCCATCCGAGCCCCACCAGGTCGGCCCAGAAGTCGGGCGGCGGCTCGTCGTCACGATCGAGCAGTGCCCGCGGCACCGACGGCGGGCAGTGGGCCGCGACCCATCGGGCCGCGGCGGCGTGCAGCTCGAGGTGCTCGTCGGAGACGCCGAGGGGCACGACCGGTCAGCCGCCGCTCAGGCGGATGGCCTGGGTCGGGCAGCCCTCTGCAGCGAGGCGGACCCGCTCGTCGCCGTCGCCGTCCGGGTCGAGCACGACCGCCTTCATGGCGTCGTCGAGGTCGAACGTGGCCGGTGCGTAGAACCCGCAGTTCCCCGACCCCATACACCGGTCGCGGTCGATCTCGATCTCGAGCGATCCCCCCGAACCTGACACCGGCGTCATCCTAGGCAGCACCAGATAGGGGCGCGATCCCCGGCGTGGGTCAGATCCTGGCATGCGGCGCGCACCAGCCGACGAGTCGGTCGATGATCTCCGCGAGTGCTTCCTCGATCGGACCATCCCCATCGAGGCCCTCGTCCGCCCGGACCTTCAAGACGAGCCCGCCGAGCTCGACGGCCAAGAGCTGTCGGTCGTCCCCCTCGCCGATGAGTTGCCGCACCACCGCCTCGAGGCTCGCCGCTGGATGTTCCGTGGCGAGCGCCTCGAGGGCCAGTGCCCTGATCTCTCGCCCACGCGGACGGAAGCGAGCGTGGAGGCGGTAGAGGTCCGCGGGCGTATCCCACAGGATCTTGGTGAGGTCGTCGGCGGCGATGCCCTGCCCGATCGCGTGCTCGATGAACGTCATCGCCGCGTCGGGAAAGAGGGCGTCGGGGTGCGGGTAGTCACTGGCCCAGAGGACGTGGTCGGCACCGACGGTGGCGGCGGCGTGGCCCACGAGATCGTCGTCGGCCTCGCTGGAGATGGCGCACTGGTCCGCGAACTGCTCACTGGGGCGGCGGGTGATGCCGGCCGTCTCGCCCTCGCGGGCCCACTCCCAGTGCTCGTCGAGGCGGTGCAGCCAGTACGGCAGCCAGCCGGTGCCCGATTCGAGGAAGGCCACCCGCAGCGTCGGGTGGCGCTCGAGGGTGCCCTCGAGCAGCAGCCCGGCCATCGTCGCCATCTGCTCGAGCGGGTGCGAGCAGGCGTGCTGGGCCACGAACGAGTCGTACCGGTCGGCGCCGATGGTGGGGCCGCGCAGGCCGAGGCCCTCGTGGACGGCCAGGACGACGCCGCGCGCTGCCAGCGCGGCGAACACCGGGTCGTGCTCGGGTGCCGACACCGGTCGGCCGTAGAGGTTGTTGGGCCGCACGAGGGCGGCCACGAGGCCGAGGTCGGCGATGTGTCCGGCCTCCGCGGCAGCCAGGTCCCCGTCGGCCATCGGAAGCAGTCCCACGCCCGCGAGGCGACTCGCCTTGTGGCCACACCAGTTGGCGATCCAGTCGTTGTAGGCCCGGCAGGCGTCGGCCGACTCCCGCGGCGACAGCTCGGGCTGGAACGGGACGAACAGCCCGATCGACGGGTAGACGACGGCAGCGTCGATGCCCTGGGCGTCCATGGCCCGCAGGTAGCTGGGCGGGTCGAAGCCGTGCTCGAGCTGGTCGGCCACCTTGTCGAAGTCGCCGCACGGGACCATGGGCGTGCCGCCGGGCAGGTCCATGGGCGAGCCGGCCGGGCACCATGCGTCGAACAGGCCACCCGCCTCGACGACGTGGGCGTCGGCGTCGAGGATGCGCCGGCCATCGATCACGCGGAGCCTCCGCTCACATGCGCCTCGCGGCCAGCCCACCGTCGAGCGGGATCACCGCCCCGCTGAGGTAGGTCGAGCCGGGCCCGACCAGGAACGACACGGCGTCGCACACCTCCTCGGCACGGCCGAGGCGCTTCATGGGCATGTTGGCGGCGACGCCGGCGCGGACGGCCTCCGGATCGGGCGCCAGGTCGGTCAGGCGCACGAACAGGCCGGTGTCGGTCGCCGACGGCGCCAGCATGTTGACCCGGATGTTGTCGGGTGCGTGCTCGATGGCGGCCTGCTTGCAGAGGTTGACGAGCCCGAACTTGCTGGCGCAGTAGGCGGAGTACTGCGGCTGCACGGTGAGGCCGAGGGTGGACCCCAGGGCGACGATCGACCCACCGCCGGCGGCCTGCAGGTAGGGCACCGCCGCCTGCATGCACAGGAACGGTCCCTTGAGGTTGACGTCGATCACGTGGCGCCAGTCCTCGTCGGTCGTCTCCTCCAGCGGCTTGCGCACCTCGACGGCGGCGGACAAGACGACGGCGCGGAGGGGTCCGACCGAGGCCACCGTGGCGAACGCCTCACGCACCCACCGACCGTCGGCGACGTCGAGCGTTAGGGCGGTGGCGGCCTCGAGGCTGCGGGCCACATCGGCCGCCGCGCCCCCGTCGATGTCCGCCACCACGACCTTGAATCCGTCGCCCTCGAGTCGGCGGCACACGGCGGCGCCGAGCCCGGACCCTCCGCCGGTCACCACGGCGACTCCTCGATCGATTTCGGAGGTCATGGTCTCGGGATGCGCCTCCGGGCAGAGCGTGGAGCAGCGACGTCCTTCCTGCAGCAGACCTGGTCAGCCAGGTCTGCTGCACGAAGAACACGACCGATATCGGGAGCCAGAACCACGGCCGACGCGCCGGTCATCGCAGCGCCGCCAGTCCCCCGTCGCACGGGATGACCGCGCCGGAGAGGTAGGCCGACGCATCGGTGGCGAGGAAGAGGGCGATCGAGGCCACGTCGTCGGCGGTGCCGAGCCGCTTGGCGGGGATGTGGCGCAGCAGGCCGTGCTGAAAGGCCTCGCCGTCGTCCATGTCCGCCGCGACCTTGCGGAAGCGGGGGGTGTCGATCGAGCCCGGGGCGATGACGTTGGCCCGCACCTCGGGGCCGTGCTCGACCGCGACCTGCCGGGTGAGGGCCACCAGGCCGGCCTTGGCCGCGCCGTACGCGCAGTAGCCCTCCGAGCCGATCAGGCCCAGCACGGATGCGGTGTTGATGATGCGCCCGCCGCCGTCGGCCCGCAGGTGGGGCATGGCCGCCCGGCAGGCCCAGAAGATCGTGTCGAGGTTGGTGGCGATGGTGCGGTCCCACTCGTCCTCGGTGCACTCCAGCAGCGAGCCCGACATCTGCACGGCGGCGTTGTTGTAGAGCACGTCGAGGCGGCCGAACCGGTCGACGGTCTCGGCGACCATCCGGTCGACCTCGCCCCGGATCGACACGTCCGCCACCATGGCCAGCGCGCGACTGCCCTCCGCCTCGACCAGCGTGGCGGTGTGCGCTGCCCCCGCGCCGTCGAGGTCGGCGATGGCCACCGCGGCGCCGTGGCGGGCGAACAGCACTGCCGCAGCGCGACCCTGGCCCGAGGCGGCGCCGGTGATGAGCGCGACCTGTCCGTCGAGCCCCGACCGGTCGGGATCAGGCATCCTGGCCTCCCACGGGTCCGGTGAGCTCCAGGAACCGCTGGTAACGGTCGGCCATGGGCACCACCCACGCCGGATCGGGCTCGACCCGGCGGTCCGTCCGCGCCCACCGTGCCGACGTGGCGGAGGACTTCTCGAGGCCGGCGGTGACCCGGGCCAGGAACGCGGCACCGAGGGCACCCCCCTCGGGCACCGCCACCACGTCCACCGGCAACCCGGTGGAGTCGGCCAGGCACTGCACCCACTGGTCGGAGTGGGTGCCGCCGCCGGTGGCCACGATCCGGGTCGCAGCGACGCCGGAGAGGTCGAGGTGGTGGCGGACGACGAACCCGGCGGCCTCGTAGGCGGCGCGGCGCACGGCGGCGGGGCCGTGGGTCAGGTCCAGGTCGAACAGCTGCGCGCGGCGCAACGGGTCGTGCAGCGGCGTGCGCTCGCCGCGGACGTACGGCAGCCAGACGGGCACGCGGTGCGGATCGACCTCGCCGCGGGCTCGGCCCAGCAAGCCGTTGGCCCAGTTCAGGAACAGCCCGCCGGCGTTGCTGGGGCCACCAATCAGCACCTTGCCCGGCGTGGTGTGCGGGATGGTCCACAGCCCCGGCACCTCGCGCCACTCGCTCGTGACCGCCCACGTGATGAGCGTCGTGCCGAGGATCACGAGCACGTCGCCGTCGCCGTCGGCGCCGGCCACCAGTTGCTCGCCGAAGGCGTCGATGGTGCCACCCCCCAGCAGCGGGCCGTTGCGTCCCCCCACTCGCCCCACCGCCTCGCTGCCCGACACCACCCGGGGCAGTTGGTCCACGGTGACCCCCGCCTCGGCCGCCACCGCCGGGTCCCACTCGACCCCCGTGAAAAGCGGCATGGCGGTCATCGCCGTCACGCTGTCGATGGCGCCCTCCCCCGACAAGGCGTGGTTGGCCACGCCCTGTGCCGGCCAGAAGCCCGCCGCGTCGGGGGCCTGCGCCGAGCACCAGCGCAGGAAGGCCACCAGCTCACCGCTGTCGGCGGGGCTGGCGGCGCCCGCGGTGCGACCGCGGACGTCGCCGTACAGCAGCCCGGGGGTCAAGCCGCGCCCCTTGGCGTCGACCGCGCCCAGCGACGGCACCATCGCGGCGACGTTCACACCTTTCACGTCGAGGTCGCGTCCGACCTGGCGGTACGCGCGGCGGACACCCCGGCGCCAGGCCTGGTCGATGTCGTGCTCGAACCGGTCGGGCTCGGGGCTGTGCACCGCGTGGCGCACCCGGGCCCGCGCCAGCACCGTGCCGTCGCCGTCGGCGGCGATGGCCTTCACCGACGTGGTGCCGATGTCGATGCCGACGGTCACCTCGGTCATGGCCGCACCGTAGGCGCTCGAAGCGGAGCGAGGGCCCGCTACTTGACGGCCACGGGGTTGACGGGCGAGCCCACGGCCCGCACGAAGGGCAGCGGCGAGGCGTCGAGGAAGAAGTCGTACTGGCCGTCGTCGGCGCAGTCGGCGGCGAGCTCGTCGAGCAGCCAGTTCTGGCCCTGGGTCATGCCCATCTCCACCAGGTGGAGCAGGTGGACCGGCAGGGTCATGCCGCCCTCGAAGGGGTACACCTCGAAGATGAGGCTGTCGGTGGCCACCGCGGCGACGTCGTGGGCGCGGAACCACTGCGCCGTCGACAGGGTGAGGCCGGCACCGCCGAGGGTGTACGCCCACTTGTCCGGCAGCAGCCCGGCCTGGCCCGTGCGCACGAGGACGACGTCGCCGGGCTCGACGGTCAGCCCGCCGAGGTCGGCGGCGCCGTCGAGGTCGTCTGCGGTGACCGGGTACCCGGCCTCGAGCACGTCGACCCCCTTCACCCGGGCCACGTCGAGCAGCACCCCGCGGCTGGTGAGGGTGGTGATGCGGTGGATGCCGCAGCGGCCGGCGCCGGCCTCGTCGATCGTGTCCGCCGGATAGCCGTTGTAGAGGTGGCCGCCGTAGCTGACGTGGCCGAGGCCGTCCCAGTGCGTCGCCGCTTGCATCGACAGGTCGACGGCGTCGTCGCTGGTGAAGGCGTCGGGGTCCTCGGCATCGAGGGCACCGTTGACCATCGTCATGCGGTGCACCGGGTTGTTGCGCCCGGGGATGACCCCCACCTGGATGCCCTCGACCTCGTCGAGGGGCATGGCCAAGGAGAAGGCGCGCCCCGATCGCACCGCGGCGGCGGCCCGGCGGCGCACCTCCGGCGTGATCAGGTTGAGGGTGCCGATCTCGTCGTCGTCGCCCCACCGGCCCCAGTTGCGGACCGCCGCCGCCACCTCGTGGAACTCGGGGGTCAGGGCCACGGTCGCGTCCCCCTGCTAGGCGTTGGGCTTCTCGCCGCTGGCCGCGGCGGCCCGGCGCTCCTCGATCTGGGCGATCAGGGGCATGGGCTCGACACCCACCTCGTCGAAGCGGGCTTCGATCTCCTCGGGGGTCCAGCGGCCGTCCTTGCGCATCTCGCGCACCTCGTGGGGCTGGTCCCAGACGGCGATGGTGCCGCCGTTGGCCGTGTAGACCTGACCGGTCACCTCCTGGGCCTTGTCGGACAGCAGGTACGCGACCATGGGCGCCACGTCCTCGGGGGTGCCCATGTCGAGCTCCATGGGCACGTTCTCGGACATGCGGGTGCGGGCCACCGGGGCGATGGCGTTGGCGGTGACGTTGTAGCGGTGCATGCCGGCGGCGACGCTGCGCACGAGCGAGATGATGGCGCCCTTGGCCGAGGCGTAGTTGGCCTGCGCGATGCTGCCGGTGAAGGCGCCGGACGTGAACGCGATCATGCGGCCCGACGCCTGCGCCTTGAAGTGGGGGGCGGCGGCGCGGAACACCGTGAAGGTGCCCTTCAGGTGGGTCTCGAGGACCGCGTCCCACTCGTCCTCGGACATGTTGAAGAACATGCGCTCGCGGAGGTTCCCGGCCACGCAGACGACCCCGTCGATCTTGCCGAACGAGTCGATGGCGGCCTGCACGATGCGGGCGCCGCCCTCCATGGTGGTGACCGTGTCGGCCACGGCGACGGCCTCGCCGCCGGCGGCGACGATCTCGGCCACGACCGCGTCGGCGACCTCGCTGCTCGGGTCCTCACCGGCCATGCTCACGCCGTAGTCGGCCACGACCACCTTGGCCCCCTCGGCGGCCGCCAGCAGCGCTACGGCGCGGCCGATGCCACGGCCGGCGCCGGTGATCGCGATGGACTTTCCTTCGAGGTAGCCGCTCACTGTCGTCTGTTCTCCTAGAACGTGTTCTCGATCCGGCCGCCATGTTAGGGGGCGGCACGCGAAGCACCGGAAACGGGAGCGAACCGCCGGAAACGAGGGTAGAGAGGAGTCGGACCCTCACGGTGACCAAGGAAGGTACGACCGATGCCCCAGTACTCACTCCCCGATCTGCCCTACGACTACAGCGCGCTCGAGCCGCACTACTCGGCCGAGGTGCTCGAGTTGCACCACGACAAGCACCACGCGGCCTACGTGAAGGGCGCCAACGACACGCTGGCCAAGCTGGCCGATGCCCGAGAGTCCGACGACTTCGAGTCGATCGTCGGCCTGCAGAAGACCCTGGCGTTCAACCTGTCGGGCCACATCCTGCACTCGGTGTTCTGGACGAACCTCAGCCCCGACGGCGGCGACAAGCCCGAGGGGGCGCTGGCCGACGCCATCATCGAGAGCTTCGGCTCGTTCGACGGCTTCAAGGGCCAACTCACCGCGGCCACCACCACCGTCCAGGGATCGGGATGGGGCGTGCTCGCCTACGACCCGATGGGCGCTCGCCTGTTCGTCGAGCAGGTGTACGACCATCAGGGCAACATCGGCCAGAGCGCGGCGCCGCTGCTCGTGTTCGATGCCTGGGAGCACGCGTTCTACCTGCAGTACAAGAACGTGAAGGCCGACTACGTCGACGCCCTGTGGAACATCGTCAACTGGGACAACGTGGCCGACCGCTTCACCCGGGCCCAGAAGCTCGACATCGCCAGCTGAGCCCCACATCGGCTCCGACTTCGTCGGAGCGCCTTCGGCATCCGGTTCGACCGCACCGCTGCTCCGCCTCGCTGCGCAGCCTCGCGCCCCCGCTGACCGTCCCGACCGATCGTGCCCGGCCCCTCAGACGTGGGGCACGATGTCGGGGTGACCGACGCTTCCCCTGCTGACACCGCCGCCCCGGACGA
Source organism: Acidimicrobiales bacterium (assembly GCA_044221555.1). Taxonomy (GTDB): domain Bacteria; phylum Actinomycetota; class Acidimicrobiia; order Acidimicrobiales; family DATDAH01; genus JAEUJM01. The sequence continues at coordinate 136,593 of JBGAOY010000010.1, read as the reverse complement.
CGACCTGCTGCACCGGGTCGAGAACGGGGTGGCCTGGATCACCCTCAATCGCCCCGATGCCGCCAACGCCATCACGCCGGCGCAGCGCAATCGGCTCATCGACCTGCTGGCCGAGGCCAGCGCCTCGCTGCACGTGCGGGCGGTGGTGCTCACCGCCAGCGGCACCAAGGGGTTCTGCACGGGCGCCGACCTGCGGGCCGCGCAGCCCGGACCGTCCGAGCCGCCCCCCGAGGGCGCGCCGGATCGGGCGGTGGGCGACGTGGCCCGCATGATCGCCACCGGCGCCCAACGGCTGATCGCCGCCATCATGGATTGCGAGAAGCCGGTGATCGCCGCGGTGAACGGCACCGCCGCGGGCATCGGTGCCCACATGGCCCTGGCCGCCGATCTCGTGATCGCCGCCGAGGGCGTGCGCTTCATCGAGGTGTTCGTCCGCCGGGGCATCGCCCCCGACGGCGGGGGCGCCTACCTCCTCCCCCGCATCGTCGGGATGCACAAGGCCAAGGAGCTGATCTTCTTCGGCGACGACCTCGACGCCGCCGACGCCGAGCGCCTGGGCATCGTCAACAAGGTGGTGCCCGGCGACGAGCTCGAGGCGGCCACCCGCGAGTGGGCCGAGCGCCTGGCCGGCGGGCCCACCAAGGCCATCGGCCTGTCCAAGTGGCTCCTCAACCGCTCGCTCGACGTCGATCGCACCACCCACTTCGGCGACGAGGCGCTCGTGCAGGAGCTGGTGATGCACACCCACGACGCCAACGAGGGCGTGAACAGCTTCAAGGAGCGCCGCCCCACCGAATTCAAGGGCTGGTGAGCCTGCTCATGGCTCTTGGGCTGACGCCTCATCGCGATCGTCATGGCCTGCGCATGGCTCTTCGGCTGACGCCTCATCGCGATCGTCATGGCCTCCTCGTCCCTCGTCGGCCGCGCCTGGCGGAACGGCCTCGCGGCCCAGGAAGGGCCTGAGCCCCATGAGGCTCGAAGCGGTCGAGCTTCGGGTGGTGGCGCTGCCGCTGGTGACCCCGTTCCGCACCTCGTTCGGCACCGAAGTGGTGAAGGAGGCGATCATCCTGCGGGCGGTCACCGACGGGGGTGAGGGCTGGGGCGAGTGCGTGGCCATGACCGACCCCTTCTACTCGAGCGAGTTCATCGCCGGTGCGGTCGAGGTGCTGCGGCGCTGGCTGGCGCCGGCGCTGTTCGCCGCCACCGAGCTCGCTGCCGACCGGGTGCTCCCCCTCACCGAGTTCGTGAAGGAGCACCGGATGGCCAAGGCCGCGCTGGAGATGGCCGTGCTCGACGCCGAGCTGCGCGCCGCCGGCGAGTCCCTCGGCAACCGCCTCGGCGCCACCGCCGACTGGGTGCCGTCGGGGGTGTCGGTGGGCATCCACCCGTCGATCCCCGAGTTGGTCGACGCCGTCGACGGGTACCTCGCGGAGGGCTACCGCCGCATCAAGCTGAAGATCGAGCCGGGGTTCGACATCGAGCCCGTGCGGGCGGTCCGCGAGCGCGTCGGCCCCGACGTGCCCCTGCAGGTCGACGCCAACACGGCGTACACCGTCGCCGACGCCGACCACCTCGCCGCCCTCGACGAGTTCGACCTGCTGCTCATCGAGCAACCGCTGGCCGAGGACGACATCGCCGGCCACGTCGAGCTGGCGAAGCGGGTGCGCACCCCGATCTGCCTCGACGAGAGCATCCTCTCGGCCGCCGGCGCGGTCGACGCCGTCGACCGCGGCGCCTGCTCGGTGGTCAACATCAAGGCCGGGCGGGTGGGCGGCTACCTCGAAGCCGTCCGCGTCCACGACGCCTGCCGTGAACGGGGGGTGCCCGTCTGGTGCGGCGGCATGGTCGAGACGGGGTTGGGTCGTGCCGCCAACGTGGCCCTCGCGGCACTGCCCGGCTTCACGCTGCCGGGCGACACCTCGGGCTCCGACCGCTTCTTCACCACCGACCTCACCGAGCCGCTCGTCCTGCGCGACGGCGGCCTCGACGTGCCCACCGCCCCCGGCATCGGCGCCGAGCCGGTCCCGGAGCGCCTCGAGCAGTTCACCACCCACACCGAGTGGCTCCGCCCGTCGTGAGGACGTTTGCCGGCCGGCGGCCAACCTCCCCCGAACTGGCACCGGATTTCGGTGCCCTGGCACCGAAATCCGGTGCCAGATGGGGTGGCCTGCGGCCATCACGTCCCAGAACGGCGGATGCGAGCATCATCGAGCCGTGAGCAAGCCCACGGCGGTCGAGGTGCGGGCGCTGACGACGCCGGACGAGTGCCACACCATGGCCGACGTGTACGCCGAGATCTGGGGCCTGCCCCCCGCCGAGACACCGATGGCCGGCGAGGTGCTGATCGCGCTGGCCCACTCGGGCAACTACGTGGTGGGCGCCTTCGACCCGATGGGCGCGTTGATCGGCGGCGCCGCCGCCTGGTTCGGCATCGATGATGCAGACGGGACCCGCTTCCTCCACTCGCACGTCGCCGGGGTCGAGGCCGCGTCGCAGGGCTTGGGTGTGGGCATGGCCCTGAAGCAGCATCAGCGCCGCTGGTGCCGGGACCGGGGGGTGGCGGAGATCCGCTGGACCTTCGACCCCCTGGTGCGGCGCAACGCCTGGTTCAACCTCACACGCCTCGGTGCCGTCGGTGTCCGCTACGTGGAGGACTACTACGGCGGCCTCGAGGACGGCATCAACGCCGGCGGCGCCACCGATCGGATGGTGGTGCACTGGGCGGTCGATGCCGCGGCCGAGCCGGTCGAGGCCCCCAGGGGGGCCTACCCCGTGCTGGACGTCGGCCGCGGCGACGCGCCGGTGGTGCTCGACACCGATCCGCCCGCCACCGACATCGGCGTCTGGCTGCCCCCGGACATCATCGCCATGCGCCGAGGCCAGCCCGGCCTTGCGAGCGATTGGCGCCTCGCCCAACGATCGGTACTGGTCCCCGCCTTCGCGTCGGGTTACCGGGCGACAACGGTGACGCCCGAGGGATGGCTCCTGCTCACCCGTTGAGCGCATCGAGCAGACAGCTCTCGGTCCGACGACCCGAACGTCCGAGCGTGCCCGCTGTGCCGACCTCGGCACAACCCGCCTTCACCGGCTGACGCCGGCGGGCGAGCCCGGCATGGAGGACACGGCGCCCGGCTTCGGGCGGCCATTGGATCGAGAACGGAGCGGAGCGGCCGGGCGGTATAGCGTGCGATCGGGGCGACGAGGGGGCGTTCGAGATGCGCGCAGGGCGATGGTTCGTAGCCGCAGTGACGTTGCTGCTGACCGTCGCGGTGCACGGGCCCACCGCGACGGCGGACGGCGGGAGCTTCGCCGACCCGGCACCGGCCCCACGGCTCTCGTCCCCGGACCGTGATGTGACCAGTGAGGGTGCGGCACCCGACGATTCCGGGCAGGAGTCCGTGGCGATCACCGTCAGCCCCGACCTCGACCTCCTCGACGGCCAGGTGGTGACGGTGACGGCCTCGGGGTTCGTCGGCGTCGAGGACGTGCTGGTCGCGGAGTGTGTGGTGGGCACCTCCTCGCCGGAGAGCGAATGCGGCAACGTCATCGGCACCGCGACCGACGCCAGCGGCGAGCTGGTCCTGGAGTATCAGCTGGCGGCGGTGCTCGAGCCGTTCGCCGCCGCCCGAACGCCCGGTCGCGCCGCGGGTTCGGAGGGGGCGGGCATCGACTGCCGGGCCGTCGCCTGCGAGCTCTGGGTCGCGGTTGCCGGCGACATCTTCCGCCGGGGCACGGCGGCCCTCGACTTCGATCCCGATGGGCCCCTCCGGCCCGAAATGGCACTCACCGTCACCCCGAGGGACCACCTGGTCGACGGCCAGGTCGTCGACGTCGGGATCAGCGGGTTCACGCCCGACGGCCCGGTCGACGTGGTCGAGTGCTCGCTGTCGAGCGACCTCTCGGGCACCGGCTGCGCTGCAGACGCGGTCCAGAGCCTCACCACTGACTCCTTCGGGGCACTGCACACCACCTATGCCGTGGCGCTTCGGTTCGACTCGGCCGACGGTCCGGTCGACTGCCGCAGCCAGGACTGCATCCTGGTCGCGGTCGACCGGTCCGTGCCGATCGACTTCGGCCAGGGGTACCTGTTCGAGTTCCTCGACTTCACCGATGCGGTTACCCCACCCGACCTTCCCGAACCCGCCCCGCCGACGCCGATCACTCCCCACTTCACCGGCTGACAGCGCCCCACGCGACGTCACCTGGTCGACCGCCGGTGGTCGCCCGGTCGGGGGGTAGCGTGCGGGCAAGCGATCTGGGGAGGGTGCAATGCAGACACGGCGATACGTCGCGGCCACGGCGCTCTCTCTGCTGACGCTGGCGGTACTCGTCCCGAGCGCCACGGCCGGCGAACCTCGCGCCCTCCCCTCGGATGGCCCCGTGCCAGCGCCCGTGGCCGCGATCGACCCGTCGACCGATCTGCTCGACGCTCAGATCGTCACGATCACTGCGTCCGGGTTCCTCCCCCAGGAGACGGTGGTGGTCGAGGAATGCCCGGCGGGCACGTCCGACCCGACGCAGGGCTGCGACAACCTCGCCACCGCCGTGTCCGACACCGACGGCAACATCTCGGCCTCGTACCGACTCGATGCCATTGTGGATCTGGTCCGGCCGGACTCCGGAGCGGCGGGCACCGCAGGCGAGACGGTGGTCGACTGCCGGGTCGCGGCCTGTGAGCTGTGGTTCGTCGCCATCGACGACAGCTCCCGTGAGACCGCGGTGGCACTGGCCTTCGACCCCGACGGCCCATTGCGCCCCGAGATGACCCTCACCGTCACGCCCCACGACGACCTGGTCGACGGGCAGGCCGTTCGGCTCCACGGGACAGGATTCTCCCCCGACGGCCCCGTGGAGGTGATCCAGTGTGCGTTCTACGGTCACGTGGGCGGCGGGTGCGACGCCGACACCGCCGTGGACCTCACCGCGAACCACGATGGGGAGTTCGACGTCACCTTCGTGGTGCGGGTGTCGATGCACGCCTCCTTCCCGGAGGGCGACTACGACTGCCGGGAGAGGATCGGCTGCATCATGGCCGCCACCGATCTTCTGGCGACGCCGATCAACGGCGGCCGCGGCCTGATGCTCGCGGACCTCACCTTCACCCCCGCCCCACCCGTCGTGGCCGACCCCATACCGGTCGCACCCCGCTTCACCGGGTAGGCGCGAGGTCGTCTCGACTCCAGGCTTTGGCCCGCGGGACGCCAGGCATGGTGTCGGGCGTGGGCCGGGATCTACCGGTCGGGGTGGAGGATGAGGGCGCTGGTGGGGACGCCGGTGCCGGCGGTGGCCAGCACGTTCTCGACGTTCGGCACCTGGTTCACCGAGGTGCCCCGCACCTGGCGGACCGCCTCGGCGATGCCGTTCATGCCGTGGATGTACGCCTCGCCGAGTTGGCCGCCGTTGGTGTTGATCGGCAGCCGGCCGTCGATCTCGAGGTGGCCGTCACGCACGAACTCCTTGGCCTCGCCGCGGGGGCAGAAGCGGAACTCCTCGAGCGTGAGCAGCACCATGGGGCTGAAGGCGTCGTAGAGGATGGCCGTCTGGATGTCCTCGGGGCCGATGCCGGCGGTGGCGTAGCACTGCTCGGCCACGATGCCCATCTCGGGGATGCCCAGCTGCGGCCGGTAGTACGAGGTCATCATCTCCTGCTCGCGATCGGTGCCCTGCGCCGCCGCGGAGATGACCGCGGGCGGGTTGGGCAGGTCGCGGGCGCGCTCGGTGCTGGTGACGACGATGGCCTGGCCGCCGTCGCTCTCCTGGCAGCAGTCCAGCAGGTGGAGGGGCTCGACGATCCAGCGCGAGTTCTGGTGGTCCTCGAGCGTGGCCGGCTTCTCGTAGAACCAGGCGTGGGGGTTGTTGGCCGCGTAGGTGCGGCTGGCCACGGCCACCCGGCCGAAGTCCTCGCTGGTGGCGCCGGTCTCGTGCATGTAGCGGCGGGCGAACATGGCCACCCACTGGGCCGGGGTGAGCAGCCCGTGGGGTGAGTACCAGGAGTACATGGCGTTCTCGGCGTTGACCGCCGGGGGCCGATCCTGCACCCCGGTACCGAAGCGATGGCCCGAGCGCTCGTTGAAGGCCCGGTACGCCACGACGACGTCGGCGACGCCGGTGGCCACGGCCATGGCCGCCTGCTGGATCGTGGCCGCCGCCGCGCCGCCACCGTGGTGGATGCGGCTGTAGAAGGTGAGCGGCCCCATGCCCAGGTGCTTGGCGATCTCGATCTCGGGGTTGGTCTCGGCGCTGAAGCACACCATGCCGTCCACGTCGGCCGGCGTGAGCCCGGCGTCGGCGATGGCGGCCTTGACGGCCTCGGTGGCGAGCGACATCTCGCTGCGACCCGAGTCCTTGGAGAACTCGGTGGCGCCGATGCCGACGATGGCGGCCTTGTCCTTCAGCAGGTTCGACGCAGTCATGCGGTGCGGGTCCTCATGCGGTGTGGGTCCTCACGGGAGTGCGGGCGGGCGGGGTGATCGAGGTGGCAGTCACGGCAGCGGTCACGGGAGGGTGAGGGTGACCTGGCCGGTCACGTGGTTGCCCCGGCTGTTGGCGCCGACCACGTCGACGGTGACCGTGCGTGTCTCGTCGTCGGTCGCCGAGACGGTGCCGGTCATCACCATGGTGTCGCCGGGGTAATTGGGTGCACCCAGGCGGATGCTCACCTTCCGGAGGATCGCGTCGGGGCCGGCCCAGTCGGTGATGAACCGGCCGACGAAGCCGTTGGTCGACAGGATGTTCATGAAGATGTCGGGTGAGCCCCGCTCGACCGCGAGGCCCGGATCGTGGTGCACGTCCTGGTAGTCGCGGGACGCGATGGCGGTGGCGACGATGAGCGACCGGGTGAGCGGCACGTCCAACGGCGGCAGCTCGTCGCCCACGGCGACCTCCGCGTAGCGGACGCTCGTGGTGGGGACCGTCATGGCGCGGTTGCCTCCTTGGCCGTTTGGGCGAGCTCGGCACCGAGCGCCACCAGGGTCGGGCTGGCGCCGCCGAGGGTGTCGCCCAACTGCTTGCCCCAGAGGAAGGTGCGGTGCAGTGGGTAGTCGATGTCGGAGCCGATGCCGCCGTGCAGGTGCTGGGTGCTGTGCAGGACCCGGTGGCCGCCCTCGGTGGCCCACCACTTGGCGATGGCCACCTCCTCGGCCGCGGGCAGCCCGACGGTCAGCCGCCACGCGGCGGACCACAGCGTGGCCCGCATGGCCTCGGTGTCGATGTAGGCGTCGGCGGCCCGCAGGGCGACGCCCTGGTTGGTGGACAGGGGACGGCCGAACTGCTCACGCTGGCTGGTGTACTCGGCGGTGGCCCGCAGGGCGCCCTCGCACACGCCCACCTGTTGGGCGCACAGTCCCAGCCGGGCCCGATCGAGCAGCCAGCGCACCACGTCGGCGCCGGCCGCCGGGTCGCCCAGCACGTCGGCATCGGCGACCACCACCCCGTCGAGGGTCAGCTCACCGTGCATCTGGCGGTTGGTGGCCTCCTCGGTCACCACCGACACGCCCTCGGCGTCGGGATCGACCAGGAAGACGCCGACCGAACCCCCGCCCGTGCGGGCACTGACCAGGATGCGGGCGGCCAGGTGCGCCACCGGCACCGCCGGCTTGGCGCCCGAGAGGCGCCACCCGCGCTCGCCGTCATCCGACGAGACCCGCTCGGCGACGACCGCGGGGAACATCGGGTCGTTGGCGCCCGGCTCCTCGAAGGCGCCGGTCAGCACCGTGTCGCCGGCGATGACGCCCGGCAGCCACCTCGACCGCTGGGCCTCGGTGCCGAACTCGGCGATGGGCAGTGCGCCCAGCATGATCGTGGGCCAGAGCGGGATCGGGGCCACCCGGCGGGCCGCCTCCTCCAGCACGAGCAGGGCCTCGATCAGACCGAGGCCACTCCCACCGACCGACTCGGGCAACGCGATGCCGAGCAGGTTGGCCTTGGCCAGCTCGGACCACAGGTCGCGATCGAAGCGCTCACTGCCGCTCTCGACCTCGCGGACCCGCTCGTGGGTGGCCTGGCCCTCGAAGATCTGGGCGGCCAGTTCCTGGACGGCCTCCTGCTCCTCACTGAACGAGAAGTCCATCAGGCACCTCCGCCGTTCTCGCCGTCGCCCGCGTCCACGGGACGGAACTGGGGCAGCGACAGGTCGGGGTCGTGATCGGCGAACTCGACCTCGACGGCCATGCCCACCTCGATGTCGTCCGGCTCGATGCCCACGATGTCGGCCACCAGGCGGGTGCCCTCCTCCAGCTCGATCAGGCCGATCGGCAGCGGGTAGTCGAACGCCGGCAGCTTCGGGTGGTGGTTGACGACGTAGCTGTAGATGGTGCCCTTGCCGCTGGCCTCGAGCGGTTCCCAGTCGAGCGACTGGCAGGCGTGGCACATCGGCCCCGGCGGGTGGCGCAGGGTGCCGCAGGCCGAGCACTTCTGGATCAGCAGCGTGTGGGCCTTCGCGCCCTCGAACCAGAACAGGCTGTCGTGGGTGATGACCGGACGCGGGCGCTTCGGCCGCTCGGCGGGCTCGGCATCCTCCTCGGCGGACCGGTCGACGGGACGGAACTTGAGGATGCGGAACGTCATCGTGCCCACCAGTTCGCCCGCCTGGTCGCGGTACTCCTGGCGGGTGGTGACGAAGTGGCCGACGCCGAGGCCGGTGGTCTTCTCGGGTGAGACCGACTCGATGAACGCGGTGACGTTCAACTCGTCGCCCGGGTGCAGGTAGCGCTGGTACTCCTGATCGCAGTTGGTGGCCACCACCGAGGTGAACCCCTGCGCATCGAGCAGCGACATCAGCTCGTCCTGGGCGGTGCCGCCCTCGGTGGGCCGAGGGGCGAACCCACGCATGATCCATGCCTGCAACATGACCGGCGGGGCCACCACACCACCGTGCACCGAGGCGGCGCCGGCCTCGGGGTCGGTGTAGATGGGCAACTCGTCGCCGATCGCCTCCACCCAATGGCGGATCATCGGCTGGTTCACGGGGTCGGGCGCCGGCGTGGGCGGCCCCACCTGGCGGCCCTCGAAGGCCTGCAGCCGGTCGATGAACTCGCTCGTGTCGCCCGATCCGCTCATCGTCGCGACTTCCGGGCCATGCCCAGGCCCATCCAGGCCACGATCTCACGCTGCACTTCGTTGACCCCTCCTCCGAAGGTGTTGATCTGGTCGGCCCGAGCGGCGCGTTCGAGACGGCCGCGGATGACCGCACCGGCCGAGCCCTCGCGGAGGTACCCGGCCGCCCCCAGGATGCCGAGCAGCAGGTGGTACACGGCGATGTGCGTCTCGGTGCCGAAGACCTTGGCCGCCGACGCGTCAGCCGCGTTCAGGTTGCCGGCTGCCACGGCCGAGGCCAGCTTCCAGTTGAGCAGCTTCATGGCCTCGAGCCGGGCCCGGGCCTCGGCCAGGTCGCGTTGGACCCACGGCAGGTCGACCATCACCCGGTCGGTGCCGTCGCCGGTGGGCGTGGCGGCCGACCACCGCACGACGTCCTCGAAGATCTGGTGCGCCTGCCCCCCACGAGCGGCGAGTCCCACGCGCTCGTGGTTGAGCTGGGTGGTGATCATCCGCCACCCCTCGTTCTCAGGCCCCACCCGGTTCGAGACGGGCACCCGCACGTCGTCGTAGTAGGTGGCCGTGGTGCGGTTGCCGCCCACGGTGACGATCGGCGTGTACTTGAAGCCGGGGGCGTCGGTGGGCACCAGGATCAACGAGATGCCGGCGTGGGGCTTGGCCTCGGGATCGGTCCGGCAGGCCAGCCACACCCAGTCGGCGTCGTCGGCGCCACTCGTGAACACCTTCGCCCCGTTGATCACGTACTCGTCACCGTCACGCACGGCTCGCGTGCGCAGTGCGGCCAGGTCGGTGCCGGCCTCGGGCTCGCTGTAGCCGATCGCGAAGATCACCTCGCCGGCGAGGATCTCGGGGAGGAACTTCTGCTTCTGCTCCTCCGAGCCGAACGACATGATGGTCGGGCCCACGGTGTTCAGCGTCACGAACGGGATCGGCGCGCCGGCCCGTTGCACCTCGTCGAAGAAGATGAACTGGTCCTGCTCGGGCCGGCCCTGGCCGCCGTACTCCTTCGGCCACCCGATGCCCAGCCAGCCGTCCTGGCCCATCTTGCGAACGGTGTCACGCCACACGGTGCCGCCCTCGCCCGGCCCGCCGAGGCCTGCCCGCACCTCGGGGGTGAGCAGTTGGGCGAAGTAGGCGCGCAACTCGTCCCGCAGTGCCTCTTGTTCGGGGGTGTACGACAGGTTCACAGCATCTCCGGTTCAGGTCTCCGGTCAGGCCTTGGCCGACGGGCCGCGGCCCATCAGAGCGGGTGAGAGGTCGCGGAAGGGAACGGTCTTGTCCAGGCGGGGTTCGGGAGGAAGGCCCAGCACCCGCTCGCCCAGGACGTTGCGCTGGATCTGGTCGGTCCCCCCGCCGATGCGGCTGGCCCACTGCATCAGGAAGTACTGCTGCCACACGCCGTGATCGGGGGCGTCCTCGTCGTAGAGCATGCCGGCAGCCTGCTCGAGGGCCAGCACCAGGTCGGCGGTGCGGGCCAGGTGCTGCGAGTACGCCAGCTTGAGCACCGAGCTCTCGGGGCCCGGGGGGCGCCCCTGGCTCAGGGCCGTCTGCACCCGGTACCCGACGTAGCGGAGCACCGAGAACCGCGTGAAGGCGGCGGCCAACTCCTGGCGGAGCAACGGGTCGGCGTCGCCGCCGGTGGCGCGGGCCAGCCGGGCGAGGTGGTCGAAGGCCACGCCGCCCCCGCCGCCGATGGCGGTGCGCTCGTTGGCCAGGGTGGTGAGGATGGGGCCCCAGCCGGCGTCGATGTCGCCGACCACGTTCTCGACCGGCACCCGCACGTCGGTGAGGAACACCTCGTTGAAGTGGGCCGCGCCGTTGATCTGGTGCAGGGGCCGGACGTCGATGCCGGGCGTGCGCATGTCGACCAGCAGGTAGGTGATGCCGCGGTGCTTGGGCTGGTCGGGGTCGGTGCGCACCAACAGGATGCCGAAGTCGCTGTACTGGGCGCCCGAGGTCCACACCTTCTGGCCGTTCACCACGAAATCGTCGCCGTCGCGCACCGCCTTGGTGGAGAGCCCGGCCAGGTCGGAGCCGGCGCCGGGCTCGCTGAACAGCTGGCACCAGATCTCCTCGCCCCGCAGCAGCGGGTCGAGGAAGCGCTCCTTCTGGGCGTCGGTGCCGTGGGCGATCAGGGTGGGGCCGACCATCCCGACCGCGACCGTGAAGGGACCGACGGCCACGTCGTAGCGGGCCTGCTCCTGGGCGAAGATGGAGGACTCGATGGGTGAGGCGCCCCGGCCGCCGTACTCCTTCGGCCAGGTGATGCCCGCCCAGCCGCCGTCGTAGAGCGTGCGCTGCCAGTCGCGCGACCGGGCCACGTGGTCGGGTCGCTGGCCGAGGTACCCCCCCAGGCTCGACTCGTCGGTCCGCAGGGTGGCGTTGGCGTCGAGCCACGCCCGGGCCTCGGCGCGGAACGCGGCCTCTTCGGGGGTGTCGTCGAAGTCCATTATGTCGGCTCTTCGGCTGACGCCTCATCGCGACCATCAAGGCTCGCTCGTCCCTCGCTCGCCGCACCACGAACCCCGACCGGCTCGTCACCCATCTCGCGCACGACCGTCATGAGGCCCCGTACACCGGGCTCGGAGCTGGTGCCTCGGCCAACAGGCCGGCGACCGCGTCGCCCACCTCCGCCGGGTCCCAGCGGTCGCCCTTGTCGACCCGCGGGCCCGAGCGCCAGCCGTCGGCCACGCCGATGATGCCACCCTCCACCTCGAAGACCCGGCCGGTGACGTCGCTCGACTGCGACGAGCCCAGCCAGACGACCAGCGGGGCCACGTTCTCGGGGGCCATGGCGTCGAACGCGCCCTCTTCGGGGGCGGCCATCGTGTCGGCGAACACCGCCTCGGTCATCCGGGTGCGGGCAGCCGGCGCGATGGCGTTGGCGGTGACGCCGTAGCGTCCCATCTCGGCCGCCTGGACCAGGGTCAGGGTGGCGATGCCGGCCTTGGCCGCCGAGTAATTGCCCTGGCCCACGCTGCCCAGCAGCCCGGCGCCGGAACTGGTGTTGATGATGCGGGCGTCGACCGCCTCGCCGGCCTTGGCCTGCTCGCGCCAGTAGGCCGAGGCGTGCCGCGACGGGCAGAAGTGGCCCTTGAGGTGGACCCGCATGATGGCGTCCCACTCCTCCTCCGAGGTGCTCACCAGCATCCGGTCCCGCAGGAAGCCGGCATTGTTGACCACCACGTCGAGGCCCCCGAAGGTGTCGATGGCGGTGCGGACCAGACGCTCGGCGCCGTCCCAGTCGGCCACGTCGTCGCCGTTGGCCACCGCCTCGCCACCCATGGCCCGGATGGTGTCGACCACCTCGCCGGCGGGCCCGTCGGAGCTCCCGGTGCCGTCGATGGCCGCGCCGATGTCGTTCACCACCACCTTGGCGCCTTGGCGAGCGAATTCGAGGGCGTGGCCGCGGCCGATGCCGCGGCCGGCGCCGGTGATCACCACCACACGTCCGTCACAGATGCCGCTCACGCGGAAAGTAGAACACATTCTATTTTTCTGCGGCAAACGCTGCGCCGATTTCTCCGGGGTGGGGAGGCCATTAGCGTCCTCGACGGTGCGGCGCCTCCTCCTCGCTCTCCTCGCCCTGACCGCCGCGGTCGTCGCGTTCGCGGTCACCATGCCCGTCACCGGAGCGGCGGCCCGGGGTGCCGGGCCCGTCGCTCCACCGGCGAGCGCCGGCGACGCCACCTCCACCACGACCACCATCACCACGGAACCACCGGTTGCGGCGCCCAAGCTGCGGGGCGTGGGTGACTCGGTGTTCCGCAGTGCCATCCCGAGCATGCTCACGGCCCTGCAGCCCGAGTTCCGAGCCCGTCTGGTCGGCGTCGAGGCCGCCAGCATGCTGTCGATGATCCCGACCACCCAGGCCATGGTCGAGGCCGATCCCTCGGTGATGGCGATCGGGTTGGCCAACCCCGACGTCCGGTTGATGGTCGATCCGGTGACCGGATACGTGCCCTACGTGTGGGCGGAGGACCTGCTCGAGGTGACGGCGGGCGTGCCCTGCGTGGTGTGGATGAACCTCAAGGAGCACGGCGTCTACCCCTTGTACGCGACCGGGTGGGAGCGGGAGGCGACGAAGTTCAACACCTGGCTCGACGGCGCCGCCGCGCCCGGTGGCCGGCTCCACTTCGCCAACCTCCACGTCATCGACTGGAACGCGGCCTCCGCCGGCCACCCCGACTGGTTCGTGGCCGACGGCCTGCACCTCACCCCCACCGGCCAGGCCAACTACGCCCGCAAGGTCGACCGCACCCTCCAGCGGCGCTGCCCGCAGTGATCGACACACTCCCGCCGACGCGGGGAGCAGCGGGTGGTGGGCACTGGCGGATGGTCGGATCCACCCGACCACGCCCCGTATCCTGGGCGACCGTGCGGCGAACGACCGTGATCCTCGTGGCCGCGCTGGTGGCCGTCAGCGCGCTGGTCGCACCAGCGCCCGCCGAGGCCCGAGCACGCGGAGCCGGCGACACCCCCCTCGCCCCCGGCACGACCGCCCCGCCGAACACCACCACCCCGGCCGACACCACCGTCCCACCGAGCACCACCATCCCGGACGACACCATCCCGCCGAGCACCACCATCCCGCCGAGCACCACCATCCCGCCCGACACCACCGCCCCGCCCGACACCACCATCCCGCCCAGCACCACCGCCGCGCCCCCGACGACGGCGGTGCCCGCCCCCCCGCCGGCGCCGAAGGTGCGCGGTGTCGGCGACTCGGTCTTCCACAGCGCCGAGAGCAAGGTGGTGGCGCGACTCCAGCCCGAGTACCGACCCCGGTTCCGCAGCGTCCTGGGGGCCAGCATCCAGGACATGACGCCTGCCGCCACCCAGATGGCGGCCAGCGACCCCGCGGCGATGGTCATCGGCCTCGGGAACCCCGACGTGGAGACCATGGCGGGCGCCTACGGCTTCGTGGTGTACCAGTGGGCCGACACGCTGCTCCGGAGGGTGCGCGACGTCCCGTGTGTGGTGTGGGTCAACCTCAAGCAGCGCGGGGTGAACAGCTACTACACCCCCCGCTGGGAGGAGGCCTCGACGACCTTCAACCAGTGGCTGGTGGGCGCGGCCACCCCGGGCCGGCTCTACTTCCCCAACCTGCACGTGCTCGACTGGAACGCCGCCACGGTCGGCCACCCCGGTTGGTTCCTGGCCGACGGGCTCCACCTGAACGAGACCGGCCAGGCCAACTACGCGCGCAAGATCGACCGGTTCCTCAACCGCGTCTGCCCGCCGTGAGCCGCGACCGCCCCCGGATCCAGGCTGAGTGATCCGCCCGGCGCCGCGGTGCGAAGGAGCGGTCATGGCACACGATTACGACGCACTGCTCTGGGAGCAGATGGGCCACCTGGCCGACCTGGCCAAGGGCCTCGACCAGCCCGACTGGGACCACGACAGCCTCTGCGACGGCTGGCGGGTCCGCGACGTGTTCGGCCACATGTGCGTCGGCCACACGTACCCGCTGCCGAAGCTGCTGGCCAAGGTGGCCGCCAACGGCTTCGACGTGGACAAGGGGTCGGCGAAGGAGTCGGCCGCCTGGGCCGACGCCCACACCCCTGCCGAGATCACGGCCACCATCGACCGGATCGCCACGGAGCATGTGCGCAAGGGGATCGCCAAGCTCATCCCCGACAGCGACGGCTATGTCGACCACGTGATCCACGAGCTCGACATCCGTCGACCCCTGGACCGCCCCCGTGAGCTCCCCGCCGACCGCCGCCTCGCCGCCCTCGACGCCATGACCATGGCCAAGGGCGGGGGCACGAAGCCGAAGCGGCGCATGGCCGGCCTCTCGTTCCGCGCCACCGACGCCGACTGGTCCACCGGCGAGGGCCCCGAGGTGCGCGGCACCACCGAGTCCCTGCTGCTCGCGCTGGCCAACCGCGATGTCGCCCTCGGTGAGCTGGAGGGCGAGGGCGCCGCCACCTTCGCCAGTCGGGTCGGCGCGCACGCCTGACCGCCGCACTGGCACCCGATCCGGCTGCTACAGCGATCACGTCGGGCGCCAGGAGGACGACCGTTCCACCGGCACGTTCCACCACCGGCCTCCGCCGCGATGGGAGCGGGGCGCCTACGGGGCGTCGCGCAGCAGCAGGCGGGCGGCCTGCTCCAGGTCGTCACCCACCTGGCCGACGGTGAGCCAGCCGTTCACCCAGCCCAGGTTGGTGGAGTTCCAGACGTGGGCCAGCACCCGCACGATGCCGTCGCGCTCGTCGGCAGGCAGCTCGGCGATGGGAGCGGCCAGCACCCGCATGATGGTCTGGGTGATCGAGCGCTGGCACTCCACCACCGCCGGGTCGTTCGCCGACACTGCAGTGACCAGCGCCGCCGCGAGCCGAGGCTGCTGCTCCATGCCACTGGTCACGCTGCGGATCACCGCCACGACCCGGTCGGCGGCACCCCCTCCGGCGGGCGGCTGCGCGGTCACCCTGGCCTCCAGCTCGGTCGACCAGTCGACCATGCTGGCGGCCAGCAGATGGTCCTTCGACGAGAAGTAGCGGTAGATGGTGCCGAGGGCCACGCCGGCCGTGGTGGCGACGTCTCGCATCTGCACCGCGTCGTAGCCGCCCTCGGCACCGAGGTGCATCGCCGCGGCGATCACCCGCTCGCGCCGGGCCGCCTGACTCACCGTCAAGGTCTCGGAGGCCACCGGGAAAGAGAACACGTTCTCGTCGCGGCCCGTCAAGAGCAGCGACGTGGGGGTGACCCAGCCACGGCCGGTGAACGACACCGGCGAGCGAGGGATCCGGTCGCCAGTCGGGGATGCGACGGCGAGCGAGGGATCCCGTCGCCAGTCGGGGATGCGGCGGCGAGCGAGGGACGAGCGAGCCATGATGGTCGCGATGAGCGATCAGCGAAGAGCCGAAGACGTCGTGATCTACCACAACCCGTCCTGCAGCAAGTCCCGGTCGGCACTGGACATCCTGAACGAGCGAGGGGTCGAGCCCGAGGTGGTGAACTACAAGGCGCACCCGCTGGACCGCCAGACCATCGAGCGCATCGTCGACCTGGTGCCCGACCCACCCTCGGCCCTCGTGCGCCGCGACCAGAACTTCAAGGCGCTCGGCCTCGACATCGCCGACTTCCAGACCGCGGAGGCCGTGGTCGACCTGTTGACCGAGCACGGCATCCTGATGGAGCGACCGGTGGTCGTGCGCGGCGACCGGGCCGTCATCGGCCGGCCCCCCGAGCAGGTGCTCGAGCTGCTCGACTGACCCACGATGCCCGTCGACCCCCAGCTCCAACCGCTGCTCGACCTGCTGGCCAACAGCGGCGCCCCGTCGATCACCGACCTCGAGGCCGACGCCGCCCGGGCGCTGATGGCGGCCATGCCGTCCATGGCCCGTGTCGTCGAGATCGACGCGATCGCCGACCGGACGATCCCCGCGGACGGCCACGACATCCCGATCCGGGTGTACACGCCCCCGGGCGAGGGCCCGTTCCCCATCCTGGTGTGGTTCCACGGCGGCGGCTGGGTGCTGGGCAGCATCGAGCAGTCCGACCCGGTGGCCCGGGCACTGTGCACGGGAGCCGACTGCGTGACGGTCTCGGTGGAGTACCGGCTCGCGCCCGAGCACCCCTTCCCCGCCGGCCTCGACGACTGCATGGCGGCGCTGCGCTGGACCGTCGAGCACGCCGCCGAGTTGGGTGGGGACGCCGCCCGGGTGGCCGTGGGTGGGGACAGCGCGGGCGGAAACCTCGCCGCCGCCGCCTGCCTCGTGGCGCGCGACGAGGGTGACCCCGACCTGTGCTTCCAGCTCCTCGTCTACCCGGTCACCGACTTCGACACCACCACCCGGTCGATGGTCGACAACGCCGAGGGCTTCATGCTGACCACCGAGGCGATGCGGTGGTTCTACGACCACTACACCCAGCCGTCACAGCGCGGCGAGCCACGCGCCGCGCCGCTCCGCGCCCCCGACCTCGCCGGTCTGCCACCGGCCCTGGTCATCACCGCGGAGTTCGATCCGCTGCGGGACGAGGGCGAGGCCTACGGCCGCCGCCTGGCCGAGGCCGGTGTGCCCACCACCATCAGCCGCTACGACGGCATGATCCACGGCTTCCTGGGCATGACCCGCTACCTCGACGGCGCCCGTGCCGCCGACGCCGAAGCGGTCGCCGCCTTGAAGCAGGCGTTCGCCACCGCCTGACACCACTGTCCGGAGCAGCGCGTCATCCGGAGCAGCGCCGCTCCACCCGACGAACGCGATGGCGAGCCGGTGCTCAGGGAAGAGGTGGCGAGGTCACCCCCTCAGACGTCGCGGTTCGAGCTGTGGATCTCGACCAGCGACGGGCGGTCGGTGATGGCGACCGCGGCGGCGAGCGCGGGGCCGAGCTCGTCCGGGGTCCGCACCGAGAAGCCGACGCCACCGCAGAGGCGCGCGTAGTCGGCGAAGTCGGGGTTCACGAGCGAGGTCTGCCAGACCGGGTGGATCGCGGCGACCTGCTCGCGGCTGATCTTGGCCAGCTCACCGTTGTTCAACAGCACGTGGGTGATGCCCATGCCGTACTTCACCGCGGTGGTGAAGTCGGCCAGGTACTGCCCGAAGCCACCGTCCCCCGAGATCGAGATCACCTTGCGACCGGTGCCCCTCGACGCGGCCCAGGCGCCGAGGGCCGAGGCGAAGCCGAACCCGATCGAGCCCAGGTACCCCGACATGATGACGTCCTGACGGCCACGGCACTCGAAGAAGTGACCGAAGGAGTACGTGTTGTTCCCCACGTCGCAGCAGATGGCCGCGTCGTCGGGGACCACCCGGCCGAGGGCGTCGAAGACGAGCGCCGGGTGAAGGCGACCCTTGGCGTCGAGCAGGTCGCGGCGTGCGGCCTTCTCGGCCCGCCATCGTTCCCACCGGGTCGCCACCGCCGCACGCAGCTCGGGCCGGTCGCCGGCCGGCAGCGCCGCGGCCAGCAGCTCCACGGTGCGTCCGATCTCCCCCCACAGGGGCACGTCCACCGGGTGGAACTTGCCGAGCATCATGCGTTCGAAGTCCACCTGGACGGTGGGCACGTAGGTGGCGATGCCCGTGTGGTTCGAGAACGATGCCCCGAGCACCAGCAGGGCATCCGAGCGACCCATCGTCATCGACGCCACCGGGATGCCGGAGCGGCCCAGCACGCCGCACGCCAGCGGGTGGTCGTCGGGCACCAGGCCCTTCGCCTTGAACGTGGTGATGATCGGGGCGTCGAGGTGCTCCGCGAGCGCGATCACCTGCTCTCGGAACGGGCGGGCGCCGTTGCCCACGATGATCGCCGGCCGCTCGGCTCCGGCCAGCAGCGCCACCGCCTCGGCCAGTTCGGCCTCTGGGGGTGCGATGCGGGTGGTCGACACCCGCCCCGCCTTGGGCCGCGGCGGCGGATCGTCCCGACCCGGCAGGTTCTGGACGTCGTCGGGGAAGACCAGGTGGGCGACGTCGCGGTTCACCTCGGCGTGCTTGAGGGCCAGAGCCATCAACTCGGTGGCGTTGTCCGGGGCCAGCACCGTCTGGCTCCACTCGGCCACCGCCGCGAAGGCCTCGGACAGGGGGACCTCCTGGAACGCGCCCGGCCCGAGCACCTGCGTCTGCACCTGCCCGGTCAGGGCCAGGATCGGCACACGGTCGACCTTGGCATCCCACAGCCCGGTGAGCAGGTTGGTGGCGCCCGGACCGGCGATGGTGAAGCAGGCGGCTGGACGGCCGGTGAGCTTGGCGTAGCCGCTGGCGGCGAACGCACCTGCCCCTTCGTGGCGGATCCCGATGAACATGAGGCGGCCGTCGGCCTCGGCCTTGCGCAGGGCCTCGGCCAGCCCCAGGTTCGAGTGGCCCACCATGCCGAAGACCGTGTCCACCCCCCAGTCGGTCAGCACGTCCACCATCTGGTCCATCAACGACGGCCTCTCGTCGGCCACGGGAACCTCGATGTAGAGGCCGTCGTCCCGCTCCTCGACCGCGTAGGCCGTCGCCGAATCGCTGAACCCACCCGGCGGCCGACCGGTGCACGGGTGGTACTCGTAGGCGTGCCACGGGCAGATCAGGTAGCCGTTCTCCAACTGCCCGTCGCCGAGCGGACCGCCCTGGTGCGGGCAGTGGTTGTCGAGCGCGCCCCACCCGTCATCGGTGCGGGTGACCGCCACCGCCCGGTTGGCCACCACCACCGTGGTGACCCGTCCGACGTCGATGTCGGGGCGGTCCGTGCGGACGAACACCCGTGACTCATCCACTGCTCGCCTCCTGGTCGATCGCGTCCAGTGCCCGATGGAAGAAGTCGACGGCCGCTCGCCGCTGGTCCTCGGCGGCGACCAACTCGCGGTAGGGCAGGATCGCCCCGGTGAACGAGTCGGCGTTCCAGAACCCGCCCCGGTCGACCTCGGCCCAGGGCAGCACGTAGAGGTACGGCTCGGGGTTGGGCCCGTCGCCCGGCGACGCGCCCAACGTGACCCGGGTGCGGTCGGCCTCGGCCCCCAGGTCGACGCCGAGGTCGAAGTGCTCGGGCCACAACTGCACGCGGGACGGCGGGTCGGCACGCGGGCCGGTGGCGCGGACCTGCTCGAGCGCCGAGGTCGCCAGCCCGTACCAGGCACCCAGCAACGACGCCGCCGCCTCGTCCACCTCGAGGGGTGCCGCGGGATCGGCGGCGGTGGACGGCTCGAACACCTCGGTCGGCGCCCCGAGGGGCACCCCTGCGGCATCGGCGGCCGCCCCCAGCGTGGTGAGCTCGTGGACGTGGCACCCTGCCCCGTCCTGCACGACGAGGCGGCCGTGCTCGACCCGCACCTGGCGGGTGTCGCCGTCCGACCAGAAGAAGGGCGTCCCGAACCCGCCGATCGTGTACCGCAGGGCGATCTTGGTGTTGGCCGCGTGGCGGGCGGGGCAGGCCACGTGCTCGGCGACGGCGTGCAGCGCCACGCGGGTGGCCACGAATCGCGCCGGGAGCGAGCCCGGCAGGCGGGCCCACGCCGCCAGGTTGCGAGCGGCGCACCACTCAGCCAGGTCCGGGTCGTCGCCGCACAGCTCGGCCCAACTCACGTCGCCCGTGCCGACCGGCGACACCACGGGCCGTCCCGAGCCGATGGCCAACGGCCCGGGGTCGAGGGGATCGTCGGCGAACCACGGAGCGCCCACCGCGGGCGGCGACGGCTCGAGCACGAGCGCGTGGTAGCGGTCGCCGAGTCGCTGCTCGGCCTCGGCTCGGGCGTCGCGCGCGGGCTGGATCGTCGCCATCAGAACGCGTACTCGATGTCGCAACGATCAGCGAGCCGCTGATCGAGGGTGACCAGGTCGTGGCGGTCGAGGTCGACGAGGCGGGTCTTGCCCACCACCCGGGCGAAGTCGACCATCAGCGTGGTGCAGCCCGTGAGGAAGTTGGCCAGGCGTCGCGCCGACACGTCGATGTCGAGCCGTCCCCGCAGCATCGGGTCCTGGGTGGCGATGCCGACGGGGCAGGTGCCCCGATGGCACGCCCGGTACTGCTGGCACCCGATCGCCATCAGCGACGTGGTGGCCAGCGCCACCGCGTCCGCCCCGAGGGCGAGGGCCTTGGCCATCTCGTCGGGTGTCCGGAACCCACCGGTGGCCACGAGTTGCACGTCGCCGACCCCGTGGTCGTCCAACCACGTTCGGGCCCGGTACAGCCCGGTGATCGACGGCAGGCCCACGTTGTCCTTGACGTGGGTGGGGGCCGCACCGGTGCCGCCGCCCAGGCCGTCGACGGTCACCCAGTCGGCGCCGGCCTCGACCGCGGCGGCCAGGTCGGCCTCCACGTGGCCCGTGGCGAACTTGATGCCGACGGGCTTGCCCCCGGTCATCGCCTTGATCTCGGCCACCCGCCGGGTGAGGTCGGCCACCGAGTTGATGTCGGGGAAGTGGGCCGGCGAGTGCACGTCGGTGCCGGGCGCCACGCCCCGGATGGCGGCGATCTCCTCGGTCACCTTCGGGCCCAGCAGGGTGCCGCCGAGGCCGGGCTTGGCGCCCTGGCCCAGCTTGATCTCGATGGCGTCGGCGGCGGTGATGTTCTCCTCGGTCCACCCGAAGTACCCAGAGGCCATCTCGAAGATGTAGTGGGCGGCGTTGTCGCGCTCACGGGGATGGGCCCCACCCTCGCCCGAGGCGATGGCGGTGCCGGCGGCGGCCGATCCCCGGGCCAGAGCCTCCTTGGCCTCGGCGCTGAGCGCGCCGAACGACATGTGGCTGACGAACACGGGCAGCTCGAGGCGGAGCGGCTCGGCCGAGGCGGTGCCCAGCACGGTCGACGTGTCGACCTCGACGTCGCCGAGGGTGGGGAGCGTGGCCAGCTGCGCCGGCCGGAAGACCAGGTCGTCGTAGCTGGGGTACTTGCGGCCGGTGTCGTGGCCGGGCTCGTTGCGCTCGGACCCCATCGCCTCGGTGAACGCCCCCGCACCCTCGGCCAGGTGGTGCGCGAGGTACATGCCGCGGTCCTCGGCACCTCGTCGCAGCCACGGCCCCAGGTACACCGGCGGGCGGGGCGCAGTGAGCGGCACCGCCGACGCGTCCACCTCGACCTGGCCGTCGCGGACCCGCGCCGGGAACGTGGGCAGCGTGTCGGCCGGGTTGAACGGCGACACCCCGGTGCGCAGGTCGAAGTCCCACGTGTGCAACGGGCAGATGGCCTTCCCGTCCACCACGGTGCCGTCACCGATCTGCCCGCCCCGGTGCGGGCACAGGTTGCCCAGCGCGTAGACCGCGTCGTCGGGCGAACCGTCGCCGTCGCGCATGATGGCCAGGTCGGCGCCGTTGACCATCCGCACGACCCCGCGGCCCGCCACGATCTCGTCGAGCGCGCACACGGCCATCCACCCCGATCCCTCGTTGCGGTCACCCATGCCCATGAGGTGCTCGGTGCTGCGACCCCGTTCCACGAACGCCATCTGGTGCTCCCGTCTCGATGCGTCGATCGAGGTGCTGTCCCCGGTGAGCTCCGAGCGTTACACGCCGATCCCAACTACAGTCCGACGCAAGTGGGGCGGACGAGACGGAGGTGCACGACAATGGGGATCCGCCGGCGTGTGTTCGCGATCTCGGGTGCGGCCACCCTCCTCGTGGTGATGCTGTTGGGCGCGTCTCCTGCCAGTGCCGACAGCCCGCCCACGTTCGTGCGCGCCTGGGCGGCGGTCGGTCCCGCCGGCATCGCCACGGACGCCGGCGGCCACGTCTTCGTCGCCGAGCCGGCGAACAGCCGGGTCGTGAAGTTCGACGCGCAGGGCAACGTGCTCGGCACGCGCACCACCGGCCTGGCGAGCCCCACCGCGGTCGGGGTGGACGGCGCCGGGACCCTCTACGTCCTCGACGGCGGCTCGGTGGCCAGGTTCGATGCCGCCGGTGCATCGCTGGGCTCGTGGAGCACCGGCCTCAACACACCGAGCGACCTGGCCGTGGACAGCGCAGGCGACGTGTTCGTGCTGTCGAGGACGCCGTCGGGCCCGTCGAAGCTGGTGAGCCGGTTCTCGTCCAGCGGCACGTTCGTCACGAGCTGGGGAGCGCGCCTGGAGACCGCGGCCGTCGCGGCACGGACCGATGGATCCCAGGTGTTCACCATCAACCGGCACTTCGAGGTCGGCGTGACGCTCACCGAGATCCTCAGCACAGATGCGTCGGGTGGCTCGCCGTCGTACCTGAACGCGAACGCCTCGCTCGACACACCGATCGGGCTGTCGACCGACGCCGACGGCAACGTGTACGCCACGGACATCTCGCACAAGGTCGCCCAATTCGGCGCGAACGGCACGCAGCTGGCCACGTGGGGCGGCGGCGGATCCGCCGACGGGCAGTTCAACGCGCCGACGGACGCAGCCCGAGCCGGGGACCGGGTGTTCGTCGCCGACAAGAACAACAACCGCGTGCAGGTGTTCACCTTCGCCGCGCTCACCACCTGCCGGGGCCAGAACGTCAGCGTCTACCTCGGCGACGGTGACGTGCCCACGGGGGGCGACGACGTGATCCTCGGGACGGCTGATGCCGACACCGTCGACGCCCTCGGCGGCGACGACACGGTCTGTGCACTCGCCGGCAACGACACCGTCGAGGGCGGCAACGGCGCCGACGAGCTCGATGGCGGCAACGGTGCCGACACCTTGTCGGCCGGGGACGGCGCCGACCACCTCTACGGCGGCCTCGGCCCCGATCTGCTGCAGGCTGGTGACGGGCCCGACGTGGCTGCGGCCGGGCCCGGCCGTGACCGCCTGTTCGGTGGACCGAAGAACGACGGGCTGTTCGGCGGCATCGGCGACGACGCGCTGGCGGGCAACGAGGGCGACGACCTCTGCGCCGGGGGCGACGGCACCGACCGGGCCGGCCCCTCGTGCGAGTTCACCCGCGGCCTGCCCTGAGCCGTCCGGGCGGCGCGTGCCGTCCTTCCGGTCAGAGCGGCCGCACGCCCCAGACGCTCACCGGTGTGCCCACCGGCGCCTTGTTCCAGACGTGCCGAGCGTCGTCGATGGTCACGTTGATGCAGCCGTGGCTTCCGGGCAGCGAGAACGTCGAGCCGTGGATGGCCTGCCCACCGTGGAAGAACATCGCGTACGGCATCGGCGAGCCGAACACCGACGACACGTGGTCCTTGTCCTTCCAGTAGATCTCGAAGTTGCCCGTGGCCGTGGTGGCGGAGTTCGCCAGCCGAGGATCGCCAGATCGCATCCGCGCCGCCGTGTAGGTGCGGGTGCCGTCCTTGGTCACCCACAGGCTCTGGCGGGTGAGGCTGGCGCAGATGCGGGTGCCGCGCGGCGCCGGGTTGCCCTGCATGACCCCCCAGGTGATCGGGCCGACCACGCCGTCGACCGTCAGGTTCTTCGTGCACTGGTAGGCCTTGATCGCCTCACAGGTGCGGGGGCCGAGCACGCCGTCCTGGGTCACCCCCACGATGGCCTGCACCCTCCGCACGGTGGCGCCGGCGGCGATGATCCGACAGGGCGCGCTCGCCTCCCGGTCGTACCCGGGCGGGGCGCCATCGGCGCGGGCGGCGGGCAGGGCCGCGACCTGCAACGACGCGACCGCCACGGCGACGACGACGAGTACTCGGAGCACAGGTAAAGGCTAAGGACACGTCCCGTCAGCCCCCAGAGGCCAACGACCTTTCACCGCCAGCGCGGGCAACCTCACGGTGGGTGTCGGCCTCACGGCCCCGACCGCCGTGCCCGCCAGTCCCGGAATCCGGCCAACAGCTCGTCCATCACCGTGGGGTCGACATCGTCTTCGCGAAGGGTGCCCACGGCGTCGATCGTCTCCCGGAACTGGTCGAGGTACGCGACGCATCCCGGGCACAGCCCCAGGTGGGCCTCGAAGCTGACCCGGTCGGGCGTCGCCATCGCCCCCTCGAGGTAGGCGGTGAGCAACTCCACCATCTCGGGGCAGGAGAGCGGTCGAGGGCCGGGGTCAGTCGTCGCCATGGATGTCCTCGAGGGCCCTTCGGACCTTGGTGCGGGCACGGTGGAGCAACACTCGTTGATTCGTCTCGCTGACGGCGAGGGCGTTACACACCTCGGCAGCCGACCATCCGTGGACGTCGCGCAGGGTCAGCACCTCGCGCTGCGCCGGCGGCAGGGCGTCGACCGCCGCCGACAGCGCGTCGCGGGTCTCGGTGGCGGTGAGACGTTGCTCGGGCGAGCCCCGCCACGCGGTGACGGGCGCAGCCCAGTGCACCGGCACCAGTGGGTGATCGCAGGGCTCGAACCGGCCGGGGTCGACCACGGGCGGCTCGTCGTCGCGCTCGGGGTCGAACGCCGACGCGAACGGCAGCGTGCGGCGCTCTCTCGTGCCGCGGGTCTTGGCCCGGTTCACCAGGATGCGGAAGATCCAGGTCTTCAGCGACGACCGGCCCTCGAATCCGTCGAGGCCGTTCAGCACACCCAGCCAGGTCTCCTGCACCACCTCCTGGGCCACCGCGTCGGACGGCACGTACCCCCGCGCCACCTGGAGCAGCAACGGGTGGTAGCCCTCGACGAGCTCGCGGAACGCGGCCTCGTCGCCGGCCCGCAACCGGTCGACCAGCGGCGCCTCGCTCCCGCGCTCGAACGGCGCCATCTCGGCCACGAGGCCAGGCTAGGCAACCGCCGGTGGCGCGCCGATCGGCGGCGTGCTTCCGAACTCGGCGCAGAATCCGGCGCACCGGCACCGACACGCTCGTTGTTGGCGGGGACCTCGCGTCAGAGTCGGTCGAGGACGGCGCGGACCGTGTCGAGGATGGGCAGCACCACGTCCGCCGGCTCGGGAGGCAGGCGGAACACGATCTCGGTCACCCCCAGCTCCCGGTAGTACGCGATCTTGCCGGGATCGGGCAACGACCCGAACGGGATCACTTGGAGGTCGGACGGATCACGCCCGGCTTCCTCGAGCGCCCGGTGCAGCGTCGGCAGCGCCTCGCGCATGCCGGCGCCTCCGATCGGGATCCATCCGTCGGCGTAGTCGGCGATGGCGGCGAACAGCTTGGGCCCGGCACCCCCGCCGATGAGGATCGGCGGGTGCGGTCGCTGCACCGGCTTGGGCCACGACCAACTGGGCTCGAACGCCACGTGCTCACCCTGGAAGCCGGCCTCGTCCTCGGTCCACAGCGCCTTCATGGCCAGGACCTTCTCGCGCACGATGTCCCGACGGACGGTGAAGTCGACGCCGTGGTCGGCCATCTCCTCCCGGTTCCATCCGAAGCCGATGCCCAGGTCCACCCGGCCGCCGGAGATGAGGTCCAGGGTGGCGACCTCCTTGGCCATGACGATGGGGTCGCGCTGGGCGACGAGGGCGATGCCGGTGCCGACCCTGATGCGCTCGGTGGCGCCGACGATGGCGGCCATGGTCACGAACGGGTCGAGCGAGCGCTTGTACTCCTCGGCCAGCGGCTCGCCCGCCGGCGCCGGCGTCAGGCGGCTGACGGGGATGTGGGTGTGCTCGGGGAACCACACCGAGTCGAGGCCGCGCTCCTCCACCGCCCGCCCCAACTCGACCGGTCCGATCGACAGGTCGGTCGGGAACATCGTGACGCCATACCTCATGCGGTCATCCTGTCAGGCCCGCGCGCCACGTCCTGCGAACCCCTGCAGGGACCTGACCGGAACGTCAGACGGGCTCGTCGGCGAGGATGCGGCCCAGCTCGAGCAGGTGCTGGGTGCCGCCGCCGAGGGTGAGCTCGATCTGCTTGGCCCACAGGAAGTAGCGGTGCAGGGGGTAGTCGCGGTCGACGCCCATACCGCCGTGCAGATGCTGGGCGGCGTGCACCACCCGCTGGCCGCCTTCGGCGGTCCAGAACTTGGCGATGGCCACCGCCTCGGTGGCGGCCAGGCCCTCGGCGAGGCGCCACACCGCCTGCCATGCGGTGAGCCGCACCGCTTCGGTGTCGATGTAGGCGTCGGCGGCCCGCTGGCCCACCGCCTGGAAGGTGGCGATGGGGCGCTCGAACTGCTCGCGGGTCTTGGTGTACTCGGCAGTGAGGCGCAGGGCCTCGGCGCACACGCCGACCGCGGTGATGCAGCCCGCAGCGGTGGCGTGCTCGACCATCCAGTCCACGATGGCGGCACCATCGGTGGGGTCGCCCAGCACGTCGCCGGCCCCCACGACCACGCCCTCGAGGTCGAGGCGGGTCTCGGGCTGGCCCGAGGTGGTGAGCAGCGCCTCCTGTGAGACACCCTCGGCCGCGGGATCGACGAGGAACACGCCGACGGTGCCCTCACCGGTGGCGGCCGGCACCAGGATGCGGTGGGCCTGCAGCCCGATGGGCACGCAGAGCTTCGACCCGTCGAGGCGCCAGCCCTCGCCGTCGGCCCGAGCGGTGGTCGTGGGTCGACCCGGGGTGGTGCCGAACTCGACGAGGCCGGCGGTCAACAGGGTGTCGCCGGCCACCACGCCGGGGAGCAGCGCGTCCTTCTGGTCGTCGGAGCCGAACCGGGCGATGGGCAGGGCGCCCAGCACCACCGTCGGCAGGTACGGGACGGGCGCCGCGGTGCGGCCGATCTGCTCGAGCACCAGCGCCGCCTCGATGAAGCCGAGGCCCGCGCCCCCGGCCGACTCGGGCAGGGCGATGCCCAGCAGCCCGGCCTTGGCGAACTCGGCCCAGGTGCCGGCGTCGTAGGGCTCGCCGCTCTTGTCGAACACCTTCAGGGCGTCGTTGCCCAACTGGCCGTCGAGGATCTGCGCGGCCAGGTCCTTGACCGCGTCCTGCTCTTCGCTGAAGGAGAAGTCCATGTCGTCGTGCTCCTGTCTCGTCCGCTTCGCTCTTCCGGGCCCTACCGCGTCGCTCGGGGGAGCCCGAGGCCGAACATGCCGATGAGGTCGCGCTGCACCTCGTTGGTGCCACCGCCGAAGGTGAGGATGATGAGGCTGCGGTACATCATCTCGAGGCGGGACTTGCACACCGCCCCGTCCGACTCGCGGGTCAGGTAGGCCTGCGGGCCGACGATCTCCATGAGCAACCGGAAGGCCTCGAGGTAGAACTCGGTGCCGAACACCTTGATCGTGGACGCGTCGGCCACGTCGAGGGGGTGGCCCGCGGTCGCCCCCCAGGCCACCTTCCAGTTGATGAGGCGCAGGAACTCGAGGTTGGCGTACACCCGGGCCAGGTTGAGCTGCACCCACTCCTGGTCGATCACCCGCCGGCCGTCGGCCAGCTTCGTCTGCTGGGCCCACCCGCGGATCTCGGTGATGATGTTCTCGATCATCCCCGACGAGCACAGCGTGACCCGCTCGTGGTTGAGCTGGTTGGTGATCAGCGTCCACCCGTTGTTCTCGCCGCCCACCAGGTTCTCGGCGGGCACCCGCACGTCGGTGAAGAAGGTCTGGTTGATGTCGTGCTCGCTCATGAGCGACATGGGCACCACCTCGACGCCGGGGGTGTCCATCGGCACGACGATCATCGAGATGCCCTTGTGCTTCTTGACCTCGCTGTTGGTGCGCACCGCCAGCCAGCAGTAGTCGGCGTCGCTGGCCAGGCTGGTGAAGATCTTCTGGCCGTTGATGACGTACTCGTCGCCGTCGCGCACCGCCCTGGTCTGCAGGGCGGCCAGGTCGGTGCCGGCGCCGGGCTCGGTGTAGCCGACGCAGAAGTGGATCTCCCCCTTGAGGATCTTGGGGAGGAAGAACTCCTTCTGCTCCTGGGTGCCGAAGTTCATGATGGTCGGGCCCACCGTGTTGGTGGTGAGCATGGGCACGGGGGCCCCACAGCGCATCGACTCGTCGAAGAAGATGAACTGCTCGATCGGGGTGCGGCCCTGGCCGCCCCACTCCTTCGGCCAGCCGATGCCCAGCCAGCCGTCCTCACCCATCTGGCGCACGACCTTGCGCATGGCCGGGCCGACCCCGTGCGCGTGGTGCAGGTCCTCCTGCACCTCGGGGGTCAGGAGCTGCGCGTAGTAGTCACGCAGCTCCTGGCGCAGGGCCTGCTGGTCTTCGTCGTACCCGACGTACATGGATCGTCCCCCTGGGGTTGACAGCGCTGAGACGGGTGGGCGTCACTGGAACAGGTTCTATTCTCACCGAGAACCGGCAGCGTTGTCGATCCCGCCTCACATTGGCTGCTCCTTCGTCGCAGCGCCTTCGGCATCCGGTTCGCTCTTGCCGCTGCTGCGCTCCGCTCCGCAGCCTCCGAACCCAACTCAGCCGCCGTGGGCGCCGATGGCCACCAGGAAGACGATGATGGCCAGCAGGGCCAGCAGGCCGCCCACCACCCCGAGCGCCTGGGCCAGGCCCGCGCCGGCCGTGACCAGCGCGGCGACCGCCAGCGCGGTGGGCGACGGCGACCAGCGCAGCGGGGGGCGGGGCTGGCGCTCGACCTCCCAGACGCGCAACGACGCCGCCACGACCACGATGGCCGTGACCGCCAGCACGATGGCCAGGAACCCGGCGACGGCCGCGAACAGGGCCCCGGCCACCGCGACCACCACCCCGGGCGCCCACCGGACGGCCCAGGCCCCGCCGCGCCGCGTGGTGGCGTCGGCCGCCGCCGGTGCCGGCGGTGCGTCCGACCCCGGAACGCGGTCACGCCCGGAGGCCGGTGCCGGCCCGACCCGGGGTGGCGCCGCCGGCACGTCCGGGGGCGCGGGCTCGATGACGGTCGTGGTGGCCACCGCCGGCAGGCCCTGCACCCAGGTTCGCTCGAGCACCCGGGTGAGCTCCACGTCCGACGGCACCCCCAACTCGGTGGCCAACCGGGCGGCCGTGGGCCGGCTCGACGGCCGGGGGTCCATGGCCCGCTCGACGAGGGGCCGCAGCCAGTCGGGCACGCCGTCGAGGTCGAGCTCACCACGCGCCGCCCGCACCTGGATCACCTCGGGACGACTCCCGGTGACCGGAGGGCGACCGGTGGCGGCGTAGGCCATCACCGCACCCCACGCCCACACGTCGCTGGCCGGCGTGGTGAGGTCGTCGCCCAGTTGCTCGGGGGCCATCCACGCGGGGGTGCCGAGCACCATGCCGGTGCGGGTGAGGACGGTCGCGTCACCGAACCACGCGATGCCGAAGTCGACCACCCGGGGGCCGTCGGGGCCGAGGATCACGTTGGAGGGACTGAGGTCGCGGTGCACCACCCCGGCGGCGTGGATGTCGGCCAGGGCACGGGAGAGGCCGGCCGCCAGGGCCCGAAGGTCGAGGCCGTCGTGCGCCTCGCGCAACGTCGGACCGGGGACGTACTCGGTGGCGATCCACGGCTGCGGCGCCTCGAGGTCGGCCCCCAGCACCCTGGCGATCGACCGGCCCTGCACGCGTCGCGCCGCCTCCACCTCTCGCGCGAAGCGGTGGCGGAACTCAGGGTCGGCGCACAGCTCGGGCCGCAGCACCTTGAGGGCCACCTGCCCGCCCCGCTCGTCGTCGACGGCGAGGAACACGTCGCCCATGCCGCCACTGCCCAGCGGGCGGACCACCCGGTACGGACCCATGGCCCCATGCTTGCAGGGACGCCGCCGCCGGAAACCGGATGGATGCCCCGGGGACCCCCGAGCGAGACTGGCCCCATGACCGCGGCGTTCACCACCGGGTTCGGGCTCGGCTTCCTCGTGGCCGCCCAGGTGGGGCCCGTGTGGCTCCTCTGCGTCCGGTCGGTGCTGCGGGGCCGGGTGGCGACCGGCCTGGCCATCGGCGGCGCCGCCGCGCTGGTGGACACCACCTACGCCGCCCTGGGTGTGGCCGGCGCCGCGACACTGCTGGAGATCGCCGGCCTGCGCATCGGCCTGGGCCTGATCGGGGCGTCGGTGCTCGTGTACATCGGGGCCCGGACCATGTGGCACGGCATCAGGGCCCGCGGCGGGATGGAGACCCTCGAGGAGGTGGCCGACCCCCGCAAGGCCTTCCTCACCGGTCTGGCCGCCACCGCGGCCAACCCGTCCACCATCATCTCGTGGGCGGCCATCTTCACCGCGGCCCACACCGCCGACGTGGCCACCTCTGGCGGCAGCGCCGCGGTGCTGCTGGCCGGCATCGGCATCGGCTCGTTCTCGTGGTTCGTCATCCTGTCGGTGCTGAGCGGTGTGGTCGGCAGCCGGTTGGGCGAGAAGGTCCAGCGCCCCATCGACGTGCTGTCCGGCCTGGCCCTGGCCGGGTTCGGCGTCTACCTCGGCGTGGCCACCCTGCGAGACGCCTGATCCTCGCCCCCGGCGAGGGCGATCGACGGCGCCGGCGGCGGCACCACCCCCAGCACACGGCACAGCTCCTGGAAGCGGGCGTCGGCGCGGAGCGTGGCGATGTCCTCGTCCGTGGTGAGTTGGTCGAGACGTCGGTACCCGAGCCCGCGGTAGCTGTGCACCAGCCACCCGATGGCCCCCTCGTGGTCACCGGCGCGGGCGCGGCAGCACGCGAGGTTGAACGCCACCCGGCCCGGCAGCCAGTCGGTGGCGAGCAGTCGGGCCCCGAACGCCGTGGCGTCGTCGTACCGCCCGGCCCGGAACAGGAAGAGGAAGAAGCGCGAGCGGGCGTCGATGGCCTCGGGGCCGTCCGCGGCGAGCAGCGCATCGGCGACGTCGGACAGCACGCCGTGCTCGGCGAGCACGCCGGCGTAGACCGGTGGAGGAACGAGGCTGGCGAGGTCGTTGAAGCCGCGGACCGCCAACGCCACCTGGTCCCCGGGACCGACGGCGCCGAGGGCGCACTGCAGGTGGGCGCTCGCCTGCACCTTCGCCGGTGCGCGGGCCAAGAGCCGGCTCGCCATGGCGACATCGCCGCGGGTCAGCTCCACCCACACGAGCAGCTGCACCCCGCACGCCCGCAGCACATCGCTCGCGTTCCTGGTCTCCACCGCCTCGATCGCCAGCGCGGCCGCCTGGTCCACATCACCGTCGCAGAGCGCCTTGTGGCCCGCCTCGATCACCTTCGGCATCGTGTGATCGCCCAGCGAGACCAGCGCCGTGACGTTGGTGACCCCGAGCCACGCCACCTGCACCGCCAGGATCACACCGAGCAGGTGGTCACCGATGGCGACGACGATCCCCACCGCGGCCACGGCGGCGGTGACCACGGACAGGACATGGGTGACCACCGGGGCCCGCCGCTCGCCCAGGGTGACCTGCGCGAGCTCGAAGGCCACCCTGCCCCCGTCGAGCGGCAGGATCGGCAGCAGGTTGAACAGCGCGTACCAGACGTTCAACCAGACGAGGTAGGTCAGCAGTATCTCCCACTCCGGCGGCGCCGACGGCCACAGGTGCAGGGCCAAGGCCCCGGGAAGGCCGAGCACCACGATCGTCGTGACCGCCCCGGCCAGGTAGACCCCGACCCGCGCCCAGCGGCTCGGCACCTCGTCGAACGGGATCGTGAGCCCGCCGCCGCAGGAGGGGAGGATGACCCTCGAGTCGACGCCGGCCCGGCGGAAGGCGAGCACGTGACCGACCTCGTGGACCAGCACCGAGAAGAACGCCAGCACCGTGAACGTGCCGATCCGCCCCACGTCGCCGAGCGACCAGACCACCAGCACCACGCTGGCGACGAACCCGAGCTCGATCCGGAGGGGCACACCGAACAGCTCGGTGTCCACGCCCCGGCCTCCCCCTCGGTTCACCTTCACGGAGTTCTGTCGGCCGCGGGCAGCCGCCGCCTGAGGGCGTCCGCCGCAGGTGATCAGACGGGGGCTTCCGGGGGGCCCAGACGGGCGGCCTGGTCGAGACGTCCGGCGGCCACCAGCACGCGGGCCATCGCACCTCGGGCCCGGGGCGCGGTGTCGGCCCGCGAGGCGAGCAGGCGGTCGATCACCGTGTCGAGCAGGCCGTCACGGTCGAGCGCCCGGGCGTAGGCCGGCGGTGGCAGCAGCCCACCCTCGCCCAACCACTCGTCGACCGTGGCGTTCACCCGTTCGGCCCGGTCGGTCTCGAGGAGCACGCACCGGAGGTGCCCGCTGGGCTCGCGGTCGGGCGGCAGGCGACGCAGGGCCAGCCGGGCCGCGTCGTCGTCGCCGAGGGCCACGTGGGCCCAGGCGGCGACGTCGATGGCCACGGCCCGCAGGTCGGCGGGCTTGGCGCGCGGCACCGCGGCCCACGCCAGCTCGAGGGCGGTGTCGGCATCGCCCTGGGCCAGCGCCACGTAAGCCCGCCGCACCTCCTCGGCCACCTCGCCGCTGCGCCGCTCCGACAGCGCCCGCCAGTTCGCGGCCAGGAAGAACAGGGCGAACATGCCGGCGAACACGAACCCGCTGCGCAGGGCCCACAGGCCCCCGGCCCCGGCCACGGCGATCGACACCACCCGCGCCGGCACCTCACCCTGCTCGCGGGTGACCGCGTCGAGCACCTCCTTGGTGACGTTGCCCCCGTCGAGGGGCAGGATCGGCAGCAGGTTCACGAACGACCAGGCCACGTTCACCCAGACCACCGAGAAGATCACCAGGTCGAGCACCTGGCTCGGGTCGTCCATAGTCCGGCTGAGCCACACCGCGGGCACCCCGAGCAGGAACAGGCCCGACAGCGGGCCGGCGAGGTCGACCGCGATCCGCTTCGGTCGCGACGGGATGGATGCCGCGGGGATGGTGAGCCCGCCCATGCCGTGCAACACGATGCGCGACGACACCCCGGAGAGGCGCATCGCCACGGCGTGGCCGAGCTCGTGCACGAGCACCGACACCATGACCACCGCCACCCAGATGGCCACCCCCTGCACCGTCCCCAGGCTGGACCCGAGGAGCGCCGCGATCAGGAAGAAGCTCAGCTCGACGCGCACCGGCACGTCGCCGAGGCGCAGGTGCACGGCCCAGCCGGTGGACTCGGCCGCCGCCTCGGCATGGGGTGCGGTCATGGCCGCCCACTCCTCGTGGTTCGTGGCACCGTCGTGGTCGGAGCGCTGGTGGCTCGTGGCGGCAGGGTCGCTTGACCGTTGGCGAGAACTCGTTCTAGCCTATCGGTCGATATTGCAACCGGGTGTTTGTGATTGCAAACGAGAAGTCCGCAGGCACGCCGCGGTGCGCACCCGTCATCCGACCGACCCGATCCGACCCGACACCCGACCGAGGGGACCCTGATGAAGCTGGACATGCTGTACGAGATCGACTGCCCGAAGCCCTGGAGCGGGGGCGACCACCCGTACGGCCAGCGGGCCGCCGAGCAGAAGTCGTACCGGGAGGCCATCGAGCAGATCAAGCTGGCCGACACGCTCGGGTACAACACCGTCTGGGTCGTCGAGCACCACTTCCGCGAGGGCCGCTCGCACTGCCCCGCCTCCGAGGTGCTGCTGGGCGGGCTCTCCACCGTCACCGAGAACATCAAGATGGGCTTCGGCGTCACCCTCACGCCGTTCGGCTTCATCAACCCCGCCCGCATCGCCGAGAAGGTGGCCACGGTCGACATCTTGTCGAACGGCCGGGTCGAATGGGGGACGGGCCGCTCCACCCCCATGGAGCAGACCGCGTTCGGCGTCGACCGCGAGCAGAGCCGCAGCGACTGGCGCGAGGCCATCGAGATCGTGTGCGGCATGTGGGAGCAGGAGTACTTCGAGTACGAGAGCGAGCGCTTCTCGTTCCCCAAGCGCATGGTCACCCCGAAGCCGGTGCAGGACCCGCACCCGCCCGTGTGGATGGCCGCCACGTCCGCCGAGTCGGCCGCCGTCGCCGGCTCGCTCGGCCTGGGGCTGCTGTCGTTCACGATCATGCAGCCCATCGAGCTGATGGCCAAGGCCATCGAGAACTACCGCACCGCCCAGGTGAACAACACCCCGCTGACCAAGGTGGTCAACAACCGGGTGGCGGCGTACACGCTCGTGCACTGCGAGGACGAGTCGAAGTTCGAGGAGAACCGGGTCTGGGAGTCGGTGGCCTGGTGGTACCAGAACCTCGCGCAGTTCACCATCGACTGGGAGTTCCCCCTCACCCCGCAGGAAGAGGTGGACCGCATCTTCCCGTTGATGAAGCCGCTGAAGGAGGGCAAGGTGCCCGTCGACGCCTTCAACAACGGCGACATGATCGTCATCGGCGATGCCGAGAAGTGCTTCGAGAAGATGCGCCACTACGCCGACCTCGGCTGCGACTCGCTGATCTGCTACTCGCAGTTCGGCTACCTGCCGCACGAGTCGATCATGGCCACCATCGAGACCATCGGGAAGGAAGTGCTCCCCGAGATCGAGGCCTACGTGCCGCCGGACGACTCCCCCGCGGCCAAGTTCAAGGCCATCTCCGAGGGCCGGGTCGACTCGTAGCCATGACCGGGCGCCCCGAGCAGCCCGAGCCGTACCTGCGGGGCGCCCCCTTCCCATCGGGAGGGGGCGTCCCGTATCCACGGGCAAAACCGGAACTGCCCATGCTGCGGTTGCCGATGGACACCTGGACGATGGCGTCGGTGCCCGCCGGCGTCCGCCTGGAGTTCAGCGGCGACGCCGAGGAGGTGGAGGTCGACTACGTCACCGCCCAGGCGCCCTTCGGCTACCTGGGCGGCGGCGAGGGCGGCGAGTTCACGCTGTGGCGCGACGGCGAGCTGGTGGCGTCCGAGGCCGCCCTGGTGGGCGAGGGCACCGTGCGCCTGCCGGGCGCCGGCGGGTCCGAGCGGGCCATCGTCCACCTGCCCGAGCGCATGTTGCCCACGGTGACCGCCATCCGAGCCGCCGGCGCCGGATCGATCCAGCCGGCCGCGGCGCAGCCCCGCTGGGTGGCCTACGGCGACTCGATCACCGAGGGCTGGACGGTGTCGACGCCGGGGCGGTCGTGGCCGAGCGTGATCGGTCGGCGCTACGGCATCGACGTGCAGAACCTGGGTTACTCGGGCTCGGCGCGCGGCGAGATCCCCAGTGCGGAGGAGATCGCCGGCCTTCCCGCCGACGTGATCACCGTCGCCCACGGCACCAACTGCTGGACCCGCATCCCCTTCAGCGCCGGGATGTTCCGCGAGGGGCTCATCGCCTTCCTCGACATCGTCCGTCAGGGCCACCCGGACACGCCGATCGTCGCGGTCAGCCCCATCACCCGCCCCGACGCCGAGACCACGCCGAACCGGCTGGGCGCGAGCCTCGTGGACCTGAGAGCGGTGTTCGAGCAGGTGGTGGGCGACCGCATCGCCGCCGGCGACGGCCAACTCACCCTCGTGGAGGGCCGGCCCATCGTCGACCCGTCGCTGCTCGACGACGGCATCCACCCCGGCGACGCCGGCCACCAGGCCATGGCCGACGCCATCGGCCCCGCCGTCGCCGCCGCCCTCGGCCTGCCCCCCACCGGCTGACGGCCGCTCCCCGCCCCATGCCCGACCTGCCCGGAAACGCCCGACGCCCTGACCCCGACCGTTCTGGTGGCTGGATCATGACGCTGGCAACACGATCCAGTCACCGGAACGAGGGTTTCGGGACGAGAGGTCACTGAGCGTGGCGCGCCCGGCGCCGGCGGTGGAGCGCACCACGGCGATCCTGGACTTCCTCGCGGCCCACCCCTCCCAGCCGTGGAGCCTGTCGGAGCTGGCCCGGCGGCTGGACCTGAACAAGGCCACGGCCCACGCCGTGCTCACGGCGCTCACCGACGCCGGCTACCTGGTTCGCCACCCCATCCGCAAGGACTACGCCCTCGGTCCGGCGCTCATCGGTGTGGGGCGGGCGGCGCTCGAGCAGTACCCGGTGGTCGACTTCGCCCGGCCCGAGATGCGTCGCCTCGCCGACGACCTGGGCCTCGAGTGCCTCGCCACCGCCTCGGTGGACGGCGACATGGTGGTGCTCGAGCGGGCCGGGACACCGCGGCCGCTCGCCGTGAGCGTGGCCGTGGGCCAGCGGGTCCCCATCGTGCCCCCGTTCGGCACCGCGTTCGTGGCGTGGGACGACCCCGACGCCGTCGCCCGGTGGTTGGGACGGGCCGGGCCCTCGGCCACCGACGACGACCGAGCGCGGTTCGTGGACGCGCTCGCGGCGGTGCGGGAACGGGGCTACTCGGTCACACTCGAGGCCGACACCCATGCCCGCCTCGGCCGGGCCCTGGCCGGAGCGGCAGCCACACGGGCACGCTCACGCCGCGACGTGGGCGAGCTGGTCGACCAGCTCGGCCACGAGGACTACCTGCTGATCGACCTCGAGCCCGAGCGGTCGTACCGGGTGAACCACATCGCCGCGCCGGTGTTCGACGCCGACGGCCGTGTGGCCATCCTGCTGGCCCTGCTCGGCTACGGGGGCACGCTCACCGGCACCGAGGTGAGCGTGCTGGCCGACCGGCTGATGCAGGCGGCGGCCACGGTGACCGCGTCGGTGCACGGCCGCCGTCCCGCCGCCTGATGGGAGCAGACCGGGTCGGGCCCGGGGCCGGCTGAGCCGGGGTCGGGCTGGGCTGGGCCGCCGGCGTGGGCCAGAGTGGGGCGATGAGCCCGTTCACCCACGATCAGTTGAGCTCGCACGAGGAGATCCGCCGGCTGGCGCTGCGCTACGCGCTCGCCGTCGACCGGCGCGACCTGGACCTGCTGGTGTCGCTCTACGTCGAGGACGTGTGGGTGGGCAAGGCCGGCACCGGGCGCGAGGTGCTGCGCAAGGACTTCGGCGACGGCCTCAAGCGCATCGGTGTGTCGATGCTGTTCGTGGGCAACCACCTGATCGAGCTCGACCCCGACGACCCCGACACGGCCACCGGCACCGTCTACTGCCGGGCCCGCATCCAGGCCACGCCGGGCAGCCCCGACCTGGTCGAGCACGCGATCCAGTACAGCGACTGGTACGAGCGCCGGGACGGCACCTGGTACTTCACCCGGCGCAAGCACGAGCTGTTCTGGGGCGTGGTCCTGGCCGAGCATCCGCTCACCCAGCCCCCGGCCAACTGGCCCGAGCACCAGGTGGGCACCGGCACGATCCCCTACCGCCACGAGACCTGGCAGCGATTCTGGGAGTGAGAGCGGTCAGATCCGCTCGGTCAGCCGCAACATGCGCCTCGTCGACACCTCGGCAACGGCCTACTCGCGCCCCGCTCGGTCGATGAAGCCGGCGAGGTGCTCGGCCAGCACGAGGGGCTGATCGCCCTGGATGCTGTGGCCGGCATCGGGGACGACGATCACCTCGGCGTCGGGCTTGCGCCGCCGAAGCTCCTCCACGTCCTCGTCACCCACCACCCCGGAGTTGGCGCCCCGAAGGAGCAGGACGGGCATGTCGGCCGCGTCCACCGCCTCCCAGAGGGTGGTGAAGTCGGCCAACCGGCTGGTGTCGTCAGCGCCGGCGGCCTTCCAGTCACGCACGGCGTCGTACCGCCACGACCAGGTGCCGTCGGGGTTCTCCTTGGCGTTGTGCAGCACGCCCCGGCGCAGTGACGACTCGGAGCGGGTGGGGTTGTGCTCGATGGTGCGGGCCAGGATCTCGTCGAAGCTGGCGAACGTCTCGGGGCCGCTGATGAAGGTGACGATGGGCTCGGCCTTGGCGTGGTCGGTCCCCGGGGTGACGTCGACGATGGCCAGGCGCTCGACCAGGAAGGGGTGGGTGGCGGCGAGGCAGAGCGAGGTGAGCCCGCCGAGCGACATGCCCACCACGAGGTCGGCGTCGGGGGCGAGGGAGCCGATCACCTTGGCCAGGTCGGCAGCCATCATCGGGGGCCAGTACGCGTGGTCGTCGCGCCAGTCGGAGTGGCCGTGCCCGGGAAGGTCGATGGCGAGGGCGGGACGATCGAGCGCCAACGCCACCGTGTCCCAGGTGTGGGCGTTCTGGGCGCCACCGTGCACCAGGACGACGTCGGGCTCGCCCTCGCCCCACTTCAAGGCGCTCACCTTGCGGCCGTCGGTGTCCACCTCGACGAACACCCGCTCGACCCGCACGTCGCCGGGGTGCGGCAGGCCCACCTCGGCGGCGTTCTCGTGCAACAGCTCGAACTCCGGGTACCCCGGATCGTACGCAGCCCCCGTATCGCTCATGACGTGCCTCCTACCCCTCGTCCGCCACGACGCCGCGGAGGCCGTCGGCCCCGAACAGGGGCTCGAAGAAGGCCCGGAAGTCCGGGCCTCGGCGGAGGCTGTGGCCGCCGTCCACCTGCAGCACCTGCCCAGTCACCCACGTGGCGTCCGGCCCGGCGAAGAACAGCGCCGCGCCGGCGCAGTCATCCACCGTCCCCACCCGGGAGATCGGCATCTGGGAGAGGTAGTCGTCGAGCACGGGGCTGCCGGCGGTGACCGCGCCCATCAGCTCGGTGTCGACGATGCCGGGCGCGATGGCGTTCACCCGCACGTTCGACGCCCCCAGCTCGTCGGCGGCCATGGCCACCAACTGCTCGATGCCCGCCTTGGACGGACCGTAGGCGCCGAACCAGCGATGGGTGAGCGAGCCGGCGATCGACGAGATGGCGATGAACGACCCGCCGCCGCCCCGCACCATCACGGGGGCGGCGTGCTTCAGGGTGAGGAAGGTGCCGGTGAGGTTGAGGTCGACCGTCTGGCGCCACAGGTCCACGTCGATGGAGTGCACCGGGCCGGCGGTCAGTGAGCCCCCCGCCGAGGTGACGACGATGTCGAGCCCACCCGTGGGCTCGCACGCCTTGGCCACTGCCGCGGCCACCTGCGCTTCGTCGGTCACGTCGCAGGCGATGGACGCCACCGTCGCACCCTCGGCGGCCACCGCACGGATCTGCTCGGCGGCGCCGGCGAGGCGCTCCTCGCTACGGCCGCAGATGGTGACGTGGGCGCCCTCGGCGGCGAAGCGGGCTGCGCATCCGAGGCCGATGCCGCTACCGCCGCCCGTGATGAGCGCCGCGTTCCCCGCGATGCCCGACGATCCGTCCACGCTGTTGGTCACCGGGCCACGTTAGAGCGGCTAGACAGCAGGCCATGTCGCAACCGCAACCTGCTGTGTTCGCCGAGGGGACGCAGTCCCACTGGTTCCTCCACTACCGCCTGGCCGACGGTGCCGGCCTCGACGCCGTCCGTGCCGCGATCTCCGAAGTACGCGGCGAGGCCACCGGCGTCACCCCGACCGATGCCGTGAACCTCGCGGTCGGGTTCGGCCCCGACCTGCTGGGGCGCCTCGCCCCCGACGACGCGCCCACCGGCTTCCACCCGTTCACCCAGGTGGGCGCCGAGCCGGGCCCCGTCGCCGTCGCCACCCAGGAAGACCTGTTCCTCTGGGTCCACAGCAACCGGATCGACCGGAACTTCGACGTGGCCCACCGGGCCCGCCGCGCCCTCGACGGCCTGGCCACGCTGGCCCGCGAGACGGTCTCGTGGGTGTGGCACGACAACCGCGACCTCACCGGCTTCATCGACGGCACCGCCAACCCCCCGGTGGAGGAGGCCCGTGAGCTCGCGGTCGTCGCCGACGGGCCGGGCGCCGGCGGCAGCTTCGTCATCACCCAGCGCTACATCCACGATCTGAACGCCTTCGACGCGCTCGACACGGCGGCCCAGGAAGCGACGATCGGCCGCACCAAGGACGACAGCACCGAGCTGGACGACAAG
This sequence comes from Acidimicrobiales bacterium, assembly GCA_044221555.1. Taxonomy (GTDB): domain Bacteria; phylum Actinomycetota; class Acidimicrobiia; order Acidimicrobiales; family DATDAH01; genus JAEUJM01. The sequence continues at coordinate 96,776 of JBGAOY010000010.1, read as the reverse complement.
CCCGCCGACGCCCACATCGCCCGGGTCGAGATCGAGGACGAGGACGGCGAGGAGATCGAGATCTACCGCCGCTCGGTGCCCTACGGGAACAGCGAGGAGTTCGGCCTCTACTTCATCGCCTTCAGCGACGGCCTCGAGGCCTTCGACCGCATGCTGGCCAAGATGTACGGCACGTCGGGCGACGGCATCCACGACCGCCTCATGGACTTCGTCCACCCGGTGAGCGGCGCCTACTACTTCACCCCCAGCGTCGAGACCCTCAACGCAATCGCCCCCACCCCCGATCGCGAGGACTGACCCGCTCCGTCGCACCGCGCGCGTGTCCCCGCCCCGCTGGAGGCGGGGACACGCCTACGTTCAGACCAGCGCCGCCATGGCCTCGGCGTGGGCGTCGCCGCTGCCGAAGACCGTGTCCAGCACGAAGGCCCGCTTCAGGTAGAGGTGGGCGTCGACCTCCCAGGTGAAGCCCATGCCGCCGTGCACCTGGATGCACGACTTGCCGTTGGCCACCGCCGCCTGGGCGGCGATGAGCTTGGCGCCATGGGCGGCCCGGTCGGGGTCGCCCACCGTGGGGTCGTCGAGCGTGACGCCGGCGGCGTAGACCGCGGCTCGGGCCACCTCGGACCGGGTGAGCATGTCGGCCAGCAGGTGCTTCACCGCCTGGAACGTGCCGATGGGCTTGCCGAACTGCTCGCGCTCCTTGGCGTAGGCCACGCCGAGCTCGACCGTGGCCTCGGCGATGCCGAGCATCATGGCCGCAGCGAGGACGGCGCCCTCACGGCGCCAGCGGGCGGCGTCGTCGGGACCGCCGATGGCCTCGCCGGCGGGCAGGTCGGCGACCACGTGCAGCGACGTCAGGGGGTCGAGGGGGCGCTCGACGGGCTCGCCGGAGAGTGCCGATGCCTCCACGAGGCTCAGCCCATTCGGATCAACCACGACCAGCGCGTCCAGGGCGTCCAGGTTTTCGACCAGGAGCGGCGCCGACGGCCGTTCGATGAGCCCGACCACCCGGTCGCCGGTCACCGCGCCGTCGACCAGGCCGGAGGCCAGGTGGGTGGCCAGCAGCGGGCCGGGCACCACGGCCCGGCCGAGCTCCTCGAACACCAGCACGGCCTCGGTCATGCCCAGACCCACGCCACCGTCGGCCTCGTCGACGCGCAGCCCGAACACGCCCGTGTCGGCCAGTTCCTGCCACAGGCCGCGGTCCACGCCGGCGGTGTCGCCCAGGCGGCGCACCGTCTCCATCGGGAACCGGCCCTCGCAGAAGCTGCGGATGCCGGCCTGCAGCGCCGCTTCGTCCTCGTTGACGTCGAAGTCCATCGCCAGCCTGCCTCTACCGGTCCTTGGGGAGGCCGAGGATGCGCTCGGCCACGATGTTGCGCTGGATCTGGGTGGTGCCCGCCGCGATCGAGATCGAGATGGCGTGCAGCATGCCCTCGACGTGGGCTCCGTTGCCCAGGCCGCCGACGTCGTCGAGGGCCAGGCCGGCCCGCTCGAACACCCGCTCGCTCAGCTCGCCGAGGCGGTGGCGCATCTCGGAGTAGTAGAGCTTGAACACCGAGCCACCCGGACCGGGGACGCCGCTGTGGGTGGCCTGGGTGACGTTGCGCTTCACGAGTGCCCAGAGGGCGTCGAGATCGGCCGCGGCCCGGCCGATGTCGCGGCGCAGGCCGGCGTCGTCCCACGCCGTGCCCGAGCCCCGCGTGACCTTCTTGGCCACCGCCGCCAACTGCTCGACGAGCTGCATCGAGGCCAGCATCTCGCTGACGAAGGCGGTGCCCCGCTCGAAGCTGAACGTGACCATGGCGACCCGCCAGCCGTCGTTCTCGGCACCCACCCGGTTGGCCACCGGCACTCGGACGTCGTCGAAGAAGACCTCGCTGAACTCGTCGGTGCCGGGGATGCTGCGCAGCGGCCGGATGTCGATGCCCGGCGTGTCCATGGGCAGGATCAGCCAGCTGATGCCCTTGTGCTTGGGGGCATCCGGATCGGTGCGCACCAGCAGTTCGCAGTAGTCCGCCACCTGGGCGTTGGACGTCCAGATCTTCGAGCCGTTGATCACGTACTCGTCGCCGTCGCGGACGGCCCGGGTGCGCAGCGACGCCAGGTCGGAGCCGGCCTGCGGCTCGGAGAACCCCTGGCACCACACCTGGTCGCCCCGCAGGATGGCGGGCAGGTGGGCGGCCTTCTGCTCGGCGCTGGCCTCCGCGATCAAGGTCGGGCCGGCGTGCAGGAGCGCCACGAACATCACACCCACGTACGGGGCGCCCCGGCGCTCGGTCTCCTCGAGGAAGATCAGATGCTCGCTGGGCGAGGCGCCGCGGCCGCCGACCTCGGTGGGCCAGTTGATGCCCGCGTAGCCCGCATCGAACAGCATGCGCTGCCACTGGCAGTCGTACGCCCGGCGGGCGTCCCAGTCGTCCACCGGCGGCGGCGGGCCGACGGTGGGCAGCACCTCGTCGAGCCACGCCACCAACTTCGCCCGGAAGGCCTCTTCGTCCTCAGAGAAACGCAGCTCCACGGCGGGCGAGTGTACGAGCGATCTGACGGGTCGTCAGATCCTGCCCGGTGGAGGAGTCGACGCCGGCCGGCATGCCATGCTCGATGCCGTGGCGGCGCGACATCCCGAGACCCGCGCCGAGGTCGCCCCGGCGTCGTCGCCTCCCCCACGGCGACCGGCCACCGGCACCGTTGTGGCGGGTGTGGTCGTGGGGGCGCTCACCCTCGTCAACGCCGCCTGGCTGATGGCGAACCGCTCGCATGGGCCACTCGACATCGACGAGGCGGGGTACCTGGCCCAGGCGACGGCCGCGACGGCCGACATCCAGGCCGGTGCGATGATCCACGGGGCTGGTGCCCTCTGGGCAGGGAGCGCCACCGGGCCCTTGCTCCCGGTGCTGACCGTGCCGGCCCAACTCGTCCTCGGGCGCACCGCCATGGCCGGGCTCCTGGCCAACCTCGCCCTCTTCGTGGTGCTGGGGGTGTCCACCTACCTCTTGGCCAGCCGGTGGCTACCCCGGCGTTGGGCCCTCCTCGCGCTCGTGGTCACCCTCACGGCGCCCGGCATCACCGCGTTCAGCCGCCACTACGTGTTCGCCCTGGCGGGGACGGCCACCTTCACCCTGGCGCTGACGGCACTGGTGCGGTCGGACCGTCTCACCCACCGCCGCTGGGCCATCACCTTCGGTGTCGCCGTCGGGCTCACCGTGCTGTCCCGCACGATCATGATCGCCTTCCTCCCGGGACTGGCGCTGGCCGGCGTCGTGGCCTGGTGGCAGAGCCCCGGGGAGCGTCGCCGCCAGGCGCGGCCCAACCTGGTGCTCGCCGGTGGCGCCGCGGCGCTGGTCGCGGCCAGTTGGTACGTGTTCTCCGCACGCGCCGTGCTCGACTACCTGCTCGACTTCGGGTACGGGAGCGCGAGCGCGGACTACGGGGTCGTGTCGATGCGCACGGCCCAGTACTGGCTCTCCGACGTGGCCGACGTGGTCAGCCACGACCTCCATGTGCCGCTGACGATCGTGCTGGCGGTCGGAAGCGCACTGGGCGCCTGGTCGTGGTGGCAGGCCGCCCGCCCGGCTGCGTTCGGGCGGGCGCTGCGCTCCGACGCCCTCCTGGTCGCCCTGCCCGTCACCTTGGGGATGGCCGCGCTGCTGACGTCACGCAACACCGGCTACGGCTTCACCCTCCCGCTGGTCCCGGGTGCGGTGGTGCTGGCCACGGTGCTCACCGCCAAGATCGCCACTGACGGCGTTCGCACCGCGGTGGCCGGTGCGCTGGCGCTGGTCGCCGCGGTCAACGTGGCCATGACCTCGTCGTTGCTGCCCGCGCTCGGTGAGCACCGCGTGGCTTGGTCGAACGACTGGGCCGAGCTGACGATCACCGACGGACGATCCAACATCGCCCGTTACGTCGCCGCCGAGACCTCGTACCCACTCGACGCCGACGGCACCGTCCCCGCGGTGCACGAGCACTGGCTCGACGCCGCCCGCACCACGCGCGACGCGTTGCGGGCCGCCGGGGCCGCGCCCGGCGCGACCCGGTCGGTCATCGCGGTCGACGGCCCGATGTTCAACCTCAACCTCCTGGCGCTCGCGGGCGAGCTCGACGCCGAGCCGTCGCTGCGCCTCACCGCGTTCGACCCGGGCACCGCCCCACCCACGGAGGACACCGTCGCCGCCGCCCTCGCCGACGCCCGATCGCAGGGCGCCACCACCCTCGTCACCGGCCCCGAATCGCTGGCCTGGCACGGGACGGCGCTCCCCCTCGACGTGGTGGAGGCCGGCGCAATCGCGGCCGGGTTCACCCGTGCCGGGCGAGTGACGCTGCCGGACGGGCAGGTCGTCACCATCTGGGCCGCCCGCCCCGACCGGTCCACCCCGTAGGCGTTCCCCGGGCCACCGCCGCCGCCGAGCTGACCTCCTCCGCGATGGGCCCAACCGGTGAGCGGCCCAACAGGTGAGGAGCCCAACCGCTGAGCGGCCCAACAGGTGAGGAGCCCAACCGCTGAGCGGCCTCAGCGGGGGAAGGCGCCGGCGATGGCCTCGAGGTGCCGTCCGATCGTCGCGGTCGAATCGGCACCGGCCGGCGGGTTGAGCGAGAACGACGTGACGCCGGCATCGACCAGTGCCGCCACCCGCTCCATGGACGCGGGCAGGTCGAAGCCCTCCCCGGCATCGGCCCGCTTCAACGGCAGGCCCACCCGGATGCCCAAGGTGGCGGGATCGCGGCCCGCCGCCACGAACGCCTCGCGCAGCACCGCGGACTGGGCGACCACGTCCTCGGGGCGCATGCGGCCCAGCGGCAGCCAACCGTCGCCCTGCTCGGCCAGCCGGGCGGCCAGCGCCGGCGTGGCCTTGGCCCCGAACCAGATCGGCACGGTCTCCTGCACCGGAGCCGGCTCGCACCAGATGCCGTCGAACGACACCGTGTCGGAGTGGAAGGTGACGGGCTCGCCCCGGCCGGCCCACAGGGCCCGGCAGGCCCGGATGATGTCGTCGTGGCGCGACCAGCGCCTCGCCCAGGGCACGCCCACGGCGTCGTACTCCTCGCGCTGCCACCCCAGGCCCAGGCCCAGATCGACACGCCCACCGGAGAGGTTGTCGAGGGTGGCCACGGTCTTGGCCAACAGCACGGCCGGGCGCAAGGGCGTGATGAGCACGCCGGTACCGAGCCGGACCGTGGCGGTGGCCCCTGCGATCGCGGCCAGGGTGGTGAGCGGCTCGACCCAAGGGTCGCCCGGCGGGAACGGGAAGTCGCCGTAGGGGTAGGGCTCGACGTTGGCGCTCATCACCACGTGGTCGGGCAGCACCACCTGGTCGATGCCCACGTGCTCGGCGATCCGGGCCACCTCGACGATCACCCGGTGGTCGGCACCGAAGGTGCGGTGCAGGCCCGAGATGGTGAGCGAGAGCGTGGGCGCGGGCCGGCCTGGAGGTGTGGGCGAGAGGGTGGGCACGATCACGGCCGGGCCGCGATGGCCCACCCCCTCGCGCTCAGCACGTGATGCCGCCGTCGAGGGGGACGATCGAGCCCGTCATGTAGCGGGCCTCGTCGGACACCATGTAGGCGAACAGCCCGGCCATCTCCTCGGGCTTCGAGGCACCCATCGGGGTCATCATCTTGCGGATCTTCTTGTAGTCGCCGCCCTCGGGCAACTCCACGAAGCTGTGGATGATCGGCGTGTCGACGCCGCCGGGGCAGATGGCGTTGCAGCGGATGTTGCGGTCCTTGTACTCCTCGGCGATGGCCTTGGTGAGCTGGATCACCCCACCCTTCGAGGCGCAGTAGGCCGCGCTGTAGGGCTGGCCGAACAGGCCGGCGCTGGACGACGTGTTGACGATGACGCCGCCGCCCTGCTCGAGCATGTGGGGCAGCACGAAGCGGATCGTGTAGGCCGAGCCGTTGAGGTTGACGGCCACGATCTTGTCGAACTGGGCCAGGTCCATCTCGTGGCTGTTGGCGAACGTGCCGATGCCGGCGATGTTGCACAGGGCGTCGACCCGCCCGTACTCGGCGATCGTCGCGGCGACCGTGAACTCGACCGCGGACGCGGACGACACGTCGCAGCCCAGGCCGATGGCGGTGCCGCCCGCCTCGGTGATCTCGGCCGCGGTCTTCTCGGCCGTCTCGGCGAACAGGTCGACGCAGACCACCGAGCCGGCCTCAGCGGCGATGCGCCGGGCGGTGGCCTGACCGATGCCCGAACCGGCGCCGGTGACGATCGCCACCTTGCCCCGCGAGCGGGGCAGGTACTCCTGGGTCTCGTGGTCGGGGCCCTGTTCGCTGGTGCTGCTCCACTTCGAGGCGTCAGCCATAGGTCAGCACCCCCCGGGCCAGGCGACCCGCGTGCATGTCCTCGACCACCTCGCCGAACGACTCCATCGGATAGGTCTTGGACACCAGCTCGTCAAGCTTGAGCTTGCCGTCCAGGTACAGCTGCACGAGGAGCGGGATGTCATGGTGCGGGCGGGCGCCGCCGTAGCGGCAGCCCCGCACCCCCCGGTCGATGTGGGTGAGGTGGGTGATTGGGATCTCGACCTTGGCACTCGCGGCGGGCACGCCGATGATCACGCAGTTGCCGCCCCAGTCCAGCGCGGCCACGGCGTCGCCGACGACCGCGGGATGGCCGACGCACTCGAACGACCAGTCCACGCCGCCGCGGACCAGTTGCTGGATCTGCTCGACGGTGCCGCCGTCGCTGGCGTCGACGAAGTCGGTGGCGCCGAACTGCAGGGCCAGGTCCTTCTTCGCGGCGATGGTGTCCACCGCGATGATGCGCGAGGCGTCGCACAGCTTGGCGGCCTGGATGACGTTGAGGCCGATGCCGCCGACCCCGAACACGGCCACGGTCTGGCCGTGCTTCACATCGGCGGTGTTCAGCACCGCCCCGGCGCCGGTGATGACGCCGCAACCGATCAGGCAGGCCGACTGCAGGGGGATGTCCTGACTGACCTTCACGGCCTGCACCTGGTCGACCACGGTGACGTCGGTGAACACCGAGGTGGCGGCGAAGTTGTAGGCGGGCTCGCCGCCCACCGTGAACGGCTGGCTCATCACCCCGAAGCTGCGGCGACAGCGCGTGGGAAAGCCCGTGTTGCAGGCCGAGCACTGGCCGCAGTACTTGAGGGTGCTGAGCACGACGTGGTCGCCCACCTTGAGCTTGGAGACCTCGCTGCCCACCTCCTCGACGATGCCGGCGCCCTCGTGGCCCATGACCAGCGGTGTGGGGAACGGGATGCTGCCGTCCAGCACGCTGAGGTCGCTGTGGCAGACCCCGGCGTTCACGATGCGGATGGCGACGTCGGTGGGCCCGGGGGCGCGCACCTCCACGTCGGTCCGGACGGCGTGCGTCTCGCCGTCGTACACAATTCCGCGCTGACTCATGAATCTCCTGTCTCAGCGGCTGCGGAGGCAGCTCGCTCTCGTAGCTCGAACTTCAAGATCTTGCCGCTGGCGTTCATCGGCAGCGCGTCGACCACCTCGACGTACCTGGGCACCTTGTAGTTGGCCATGTTGGCCCGCGCCCACTCGATGACCCCGTCGGGCGCGACGTCGGCGCCGGCACGGGGGACGACGTAGGCCATCACGACCTCGCCGAAGCGCTCGTCGGGCACGCCCACGACCGCGGCCTGGGCGATGCCGCCGTGGCCGAGCAGCAGGTTCTCGACCTCGGCGGGGTAGATGTTCTCGCCGCCGCGGATGATCATGTCCTTCTTGCGGTCGGTGATGTCCAGGTAGCCCCGGTCGTCCATCACACCGATGTCGCCGGTGTGCAGCCACCCGTCGGCATCGATGGCCTCGGCGGTCTGCTCAGGGTCCTCGAAGTAGCCGAGCATGACGTTGTAGCCCCGCACCACCACCTCACCGGGCTGGCCCCGGGGCACCTCGTCGCCGTGGTCGTCGACCACCAGCACCTCGACGTCCTCGATGGCCCGCCCCGACGAGCCCGAGATGGTCTCCTCGTCGTCGTCGGCCCGGCAGATGGTGGCCGTGCCCGTGCACTCGGTGAGGCCGTAGGCGGTGAGGATCGTCCTGAACGTGAGCTCGGTGCGCATGCGCTTGAGCATCTCGACCGGCACGGGCGCCGCACCGGTGACCGCGAGGCGCAGGCTCGACAGGTCGTACCGGTCGCGGTCGGGGTGCTCGAGGATCGCCTGGTAGAGCGTGGGCGCCCCCGGCAGCATCGAGATCCGCTCGGCCTCCACGTTCCGGAGCACCTGGTCCACGTCGAACACGGCCTGCGGCACGATCGTGGCGCCTCGCATCAGCGCCGCCATCCAGCCCGCCTTGTAGCCGAACGTGTGGAAGAACGGCATCACCACCAGGTAGCGGTCGCCTTCGGTGAGGCCGACGGTGCGCGACCACGTCTCGAACACCCGCAGGGTCTGGGCGTGGGTGACCATCACACCCTTGGGGCGGCCGGTGGTGCCGGACGTGAAGATGATGTCCGACAGGTCGTCGGGCGTCACCCCCGCAGCGCGGGCGGCGGCGTCCTCGGGCGTGACCGAGCCCCCGGCCTCGAGGTAGTGCGACCACGTCTCGGTGCCCTCGGGTGCATCACCCCGCAGGATGACGATCGTGTCCAGCGCGGGCAGGGACGCCCCCGCGCCCCGCAGCATGGCCACGTAGTCCGTGTCGAGGAACCCGTTGACCGTGAACAGCGCCGTGGCGCCGCTCTTCTCGAGCACGTAGGCGGCCTCGGTGCCCTTGAACCGGGTGTTGATGGGCACCAGCACGCCACCGGCGCTCAGCAGCCCGAGCGCGGCGATGACCCACTCGTGGATGTTGGGCGCCCAGATCGCGACCCGGTCGCCACGCTCGATGCCGGCGGCGATGGCGGCCCGGGTCGAGTGCTCGACCCGTTCGGCGAGCTGGGCGTAGGACAGGCGGACGTCACCGTCGACCAGCGCCTCGGCATCGCCGAAGCGGGCGACGCCGCTCGACACCAGCCCGGGGATCGTCCCCCACTCCTGCCACCCCAAGCTCTCGCGCATGTCCCCCACTCCGGAATCTGACAGGTCGTCAGGTTAGCTTGGGCTCTCATGGACGCTGAAGTGCGCACGGTGATGGAACTGATGGAGGCGTTCTTCCCGCGCCCCTCGCAGGGCGGGATCGGCATCGAGGACGCCCGGGCGCAGATCGCGGCCGGGTCCGGGGCCCTCGAGGGCGAGCCCGTGGCGTCGGTCGAGGACCGCACCGTGCCGGGTCCCGACGGAAACGAGATCCCCGTACGGATCTACCGACCCTCCGGCGCCACCGACCTGCCGGTCGTGGTCTACCTGCACGGCGGCGGGTTCGTCCTGTGCGGCATCGACACCCACGACGGCCTCTGTCGCTCGCTCACCAACGCCGTCGGCTGCGTCACCGTGTCGGTCGACTATCGGCTGGCGCCGGAGCACAAGTACCCCGCCGCGCCCCGCGACGCCGACGCGGTCACCCGTTGGGTGGTCGACAACGCCTACGACGAGGGCTGGGACGGGTCGCGCCTGGCCGTCGCCGGCGACAGCGCCGGCGGCAACCTGGCCGCAGTGGTCGCCCAGATGGCGCGGGACGACGGCGGCCCCGACATCGCCCTGCAACTGCTGATCTACCCGGTGGTCGACCCGATGGGCACCTACCCGTCGCACACCACGAACGGGCACGGGTATTTCCTCGAGCAGGTGGACATGGACTGGTACCACGACCAGTACTTCACCTCGCACGAGGACGGCGTCGAGCCCTACGCCGCCCCCATCCGGGCCGAGTCGCTGGCCGGCCTGCCCCCCGCCTACATCGTCACCGCCGAGTTCGACCCCCTGCGCGACGAGGGCGAGGCCTACGGCGCCGCGCTCGAGGCCGCCGGCGTCCCCGCCACCGTCGTGCGCGCTCCCGACATGTTCCACGGCTTCTTCAACATGGGCGCCTACCTCCCCGGAGCCAAGGCCGCCAACGACGAGGCCTTCGCGGCGCTGCGCGAGGCCCTGCGCACCTGATCCAGGGAACTGGTGCCTGATCCAGGGAACTGGCGCCTGATGCTGTCGCCCTGGCCACCAGATCGGGCGCCAGTTCGCCAGCGCAGTCAGTCCATCCAGTGGCCGCCGTTGACGTCGAGGGCCTGGCCGGTGACGACCCGGCTCAAGTCGCTGGCGAAGAAGACCACCGAGTCGGCGATCTCGGCCGAGGTGGGCAGGTGGTGCAACGCGGTCTCGTCGGCAACCTGGTCGTACTTCTCCTCGGGGGTGATGCCCTCCTGCTCGGCCAGGAAGCGGAAGTACCACTCGACGGAGTCGCCCCAGATGTAACCGGGCACCACCGAGTTGACCCGGATCTGGTACTCGCCCAGCTCACGGGCCAGGGTCTTCGCCGCAGACAGCAGGGCCGACTTGGAGGCGGCGTACACACCGAACTCCTTCTGGATCCGGCGGGCGGACATCGAGTTGATGAAGATCACCGACCCACCACCATGCGACTTCATGTGGGGGATGACGGCCTTGGTCATCTGGATCGAGCCGAACACGTTGACCTCGAAGCCCTTGCGCCAGGTCTTCATGTCGTTGTCCTCGATGGTCTCGAACGGGGGCTGGATGAACGCGTTGTTCACCAGCACGTCGAGGCGGCCGAACTTGTCGTGCGCGGCGTCGGCCAGGGCCTGGCACTGCGCCTGATCGGTGATGTCGGTGGGCACGCAGAGCGCCTGGCGGCCCAGGGCCTCGACCTCGGCCGCCACCGCCTCGAGCTTGCCGGCCGAGCGGGCGCCCAACACGACGTCGGCGCCCTCGCGGGCGAAGGCGAGGGAGATGTCCCGGCCCATGCCAGGCCCCACACCCGAGACGATGGCCACACGATTCTCCAAGAGCATCCCGCGATCGTGACACGCGCCGCGCCACTACGTTGTCCGCGATGGCCTCGATCGTCCCCGACGGCACCCTCGTGTACGGCATGCAGCTGCAGATCCAGTCGCAGAGCCGCATCTACGTCGAGCCGTGGGAGGCCGACGCCGGCGCCGCCGAGCTGGCGGCGGTGGCCCGCAAGGCCGACGAGACCGGCTTCTTCTACATCGCCGTCTGCGACCACGTCACCATCCCGCCGCCGCTGGATCAGAAGATGGGCGACGTCTGGTACGACACCGTCGCCACGCTGGGCTGGCTGGCGGGCATCACCCGGAACGTGCGCCTCCTCTCCCATGTGTACGTGGTCGCCTACCGCCACCCGCTGCAGACGGCCAAGGCCTTCACCACACTCGACGAGCTCTCGGGTGGGCGGGCCATCCTCGGCGTCGGCGCCGGCCACGTCGAGGCCGAGTTCGAGCGCCTCGGCGTGGCGTTCGACACCCGGGGGGCCGACACCGACGCCGCGGTCGACGTGATCCGCTCGGTGTTCGACGGCTCGTACCCCGACGCGGGCATCGGGCCTCCGCCCCGCCAACGGCCCATCCCCGTCTGGATCGGCGGCTCGTCGAAGCCGGCCCTTCGACGCGCCGCCGCCCGCGGCGACGGCTGGCTGCCCCAGGGCACCGCCAAGAGGGACATGCCCGACGCCATCGCCTACCTGCGTGAGCAGCGCGCCGCGTCCGGCCGCGCCGACGACCCCATCGACATCGGCGCCATCACCGGCGTGTACTACGTGGGCGAGCCCGACTGGGACGTGGGCCCCTGGACCACCACCGGCCCGGCCGACAAGATCGCCGACCAGATCCGTGCCTTCGCGGACCTGGGCGTGAACCACGCCCAGATCCGCTTCCGCAACCGCTCGGTCGACGAGTTGCTCGATCAGATGGACGCCTTCGGCGCCGACGTCGCTCCCCTGCTGAACGACTGAGGATCGCTCTCGTGGAGGTGCTGTCCAGCCGGGTGATGCTGGCACCGACCGACTTCCAGCGGTCGGTCGCGTTCTATCGCGACACGCTCGGCCTGCGGATCTACCGCGAGTTCGGCGCCGACGGCCACCAGACCGGTGTGGTGTTCTTCCTCGGTGGCGGCTACCTCGAGCTCAGCGCGTCGGGCAGCACCTCGGCCATGGGCTCGGTGACGCTGTGGCTGCAGGTGCCCGACCTGGCCGCCGAACACACTCGACTGGCGGCGGTGGGCGTCACCATCACCGAGGCCCCGAACCGCAAGCCCTGGGGCCTGGACGAGATGTGGGCCGTCGACCCCGACGGCCACCGCCTCTGCCTGGTGGAGGTGCCCCCCGACCACCCCATCCGCCGCCGCCTCGAGTGATCGCTCCTGGGCCGGCGCCTCATCCGATCGCTCTTCGGCCGGCGCCTCATCGCACCGTCATGGGCGGCTCGTCCCTCGCCACCCGCGCCGAGGGTCCTGGGTCGGGACGGGTTGGTCGTGACCTGCCGGACGGTCGTTCCCGGCCAGACGGTCGTCGAGCGACTGACCGGTGGAGCTAGCGTCCGCGGGGATGGTCACCATGGACGAGGTCGCCGCCATGGTCGAGGCGCTGCCGGAGGTGACCGTCGGCGAGCGCTACGGCCACCGCACCTGGTCGGCCTACGGCAAGGCCGTCGCCTGGCATCGCCCCTTCAGCAAGGCCGACATCAAGCGCTTCGGCGACGAGACGCCACCGGACGGCGACATCCTGGCCGTGACGGTCGAGGACCTGGCCGAGAAGGAGGCGGCGCTGGCGGCCAACCCCGACTCGTTCTTCACGATCCCCCACTTCAACGGCTACGCCGCGGTGCTCGTCCACCTGCGGGTGGCGACGCACGAGGCGGTCCAAGAGGCGCTGCTCGACGGCTGGTTGGCGCGGGTGCCCGCCGACGTCGGCGAGGCCTACCTCCGCGAGCAGGGCCTGAGCGAGTAGCGCCTTCCTGAGCAGCGCCTGCCTCAACAGCGCCTTCCTCAACAGCGCCTTCCTGAGCAGCGCCTGCCTCAGCAGCGCCTCACAGAGCAGTTGCTCGGATCGCCGGCGCTCAGATCGTCGGTCGCTCAGATCGTCGCCGAGGCAGCGGCGTTGCGCATCTTGGTGCTGCGGTGCTCGGGGTCCGTGTCGAACTGCGGCAGGACCTCCTTGCCGAACAGCTCGAGCGAGCCGATGGCCAGGTCGAGCGGCAGCATGGACATGCCGAACACCAGTTGGTCGGCGCCGGTGTCGACGAAGGACTGCACGCCCCGGGCCACCTCCTCGGGAGTGCCTGCGGGCACCATGCCGTTCTCGATCCCGATGTCGAGCAGCTCGGGGTCGATCTCGGGGAGGATCTCGGGCCACGGCGGGATCTGCGGGGGGCGGGGGAACGTGTCGAGGTACCGGTAGACGTTGCTCTGGAAGTAGCCCTGGCCGCTGTTGCGGAACCAGTGGCGGGCCTCCTGGCCGTCCTCCATGCAGAGCAGCGTGCTCACCAGGGTGACGTTGTCGTTGACGTACTCGCCGATGGGGTCGGCGTCGGCGACGGCCTCCTTGTAGGCCTCGACCATGGGCGTCAGCGCCGACGGCTCCCGGAAGGTGAACCCGAGGGCGCCGAGGCCCAGTCGACCCGCCTTGGCGAAGGTCTCCGGGCTGCCGCAGGCCACCCACATGGGCGGGTGGGGCGCCTTCCACGGCTTGGGCAGCACGTTGCGCTCGGGCATGGAGAAGAACCGCCCGTCGAACGAGTACTTCTCCTGCGCCCACATCTTCTTGAACTCGGGCATCACCTCGTCCCACATCTCGCGGGTGAGCTCGGGGTCGTTGATGCCGAACCCGGCCTGCTCGGTGGTCGACGAGCCCCGGCCGGTGCCGAACTCGAAGCGGCCGTCGCTGAGGTGGTCGAGCATGGCCACCCGCTCCGCGATGCGGGCGGGGTGGTTCACCGGCGGCGTGACGTTGAAGATGCCCGAGCCCAGGTGGATGTTGTCGGTGACCGCGGCCATGTAGCCCAACCACGACTCGTTGGCCGACAGGTGCGAGTACTCGTCCAGGAAGTGGTGCTCACTGGCCCACACGTACTTGAAGCCGGTCCGGTCGGCCGCCTTCACCATCTCGATCTCGTAGAGCAACCGGTTGTGCTCGGCCTCCGGGTCTTGGTCCCGGTAGTACTTCGGCACGTGGGTCTGGGTGAAGAGTCCGAACTCCATGGCCGGAAAATGTAACAGGTTCTACCTATCTGGACAGTCGTCCAGGTAGGTGCACGTCGCCCGCCGGAGGCGGGCAGCGAGTTGACCGAACCGGAGGCCGAAGGCGTTCGGCGAATCCGAGCGGGTGTGCGGTCACAGGGGCATGGCGGCGCCGCCGTTGGGGCGCACGATCTGGCCGGTCATGAACGACGAGGCGTCCGAGGCCAGGAACACCACCGCCCAGGCGATCTCGTCGGGCTGGCCGACGCGGCGCAGGGGCACGCCCCGGCTCATGCGCTTCTCGACCTCGGCCTTGAGGTCGGGGTCCACCTCGCCCTCGCTGTCGGTGAAGTTGCGGGTGGTCATCTCGGTGATGATGAACCCGGGTGCCACCGCGTTCACCCGCACGCCGGCGGGGCCGACCTCCTGCGCGAGCACCCGCGTGAGCTGGGCCAGCGCCGCCTTGGTCATGCCGTAGCCGGCCAGGTTCGGCGCCGGAGCGTCGATCGCCGCGGACACCATGTTGATGATGCTCCCCGAGCCCTGCTCGACCATGTGGCGGGCCGCGGCCTGACAGCCGAAGAACGGACCCTTCAGGTTCACGGCCATGATGCGGTCGAACTCGTCCTCGCTGATGGCGACGACCGGGTTCGTGATGATGATGCCGGCGATGTTGGCCATGACGTCGATGCGGCCGTGGCGCTCGACCGCACCATCGACCAGCGCGTCGACCGCTGCACGGTCGGTCACGTCGACGGTCACGGCGTCGGCGATCTCGCCGCGGTGACGGATGGCGGCGCGCGTCGCCTCGGCACCGTCACCGTCGAGGTCGGCGCACACGACGCTGGCGCCGGCCTCGGCCAGGCGCATCGCACTGGCGCGGCCGATGCCGCTGCCGGCACCGGTGACCACGGCGACCCGCCCGGTCAGGTCGTGGGCGGCGGCGAGCGTCTCGGCGGTCATCGCCCCGCCCCCCCGACCGGCCGATCGGCCCCCACCATCCGTTCTGGGACCAGCAACAGACCGGTGAGGCGGGAGATCTGTACCCAGACCGGAGATCCTGGGCTCGTGGTCGGGCGGATCGTCGGCGTCATCAGAAGTCCATCGGGTAGGGGAACTTCACCCCGACGCCGCCGTCGACCACCAGGGTCTGGCCGTTGACGTAGCCGGCCAGGTCGGACGACAGGAACAGCAGTGCCGAGGCGATGTCCTCGGGGAGCGCAACCCGGCGGAGCGGGGTGTTCTCGATGTTCTTGTTGCGGCCCTCCTCACCGACGTACGCCGACACCCGGGGGGTCCAGACCATGCCGGGGGCGACGGCGTTGATGCGCAGGTTCTTGGGGCCGAGCTCGACGGCCCCCGAGCGCACCAGGGACATGAGGCCGGCCTTGGCCACGCCGTAGGCGGCGTGCAGGGGCGCCGAGCTGATGCCCGACACCGACGCCACGAAGGTCATCACCCCGCCGCCGGTCTCGGCCATGCAGCGGCCGCCGACCTGCATGGCGAGGTAGGCGTGGCGCAGCACGATGTTCTGGTGCCACTCCCACAGGTCGTCGTCGATGTCGAGCAGGCCCATGTACTGGGCCATGCCGATGATGTCGACGAAGCCGTCGACCTTCCCGCCGAAGGCCTCCCTGGCCTCGGCGAAGAGGCGCTCGACGTCGTCGCGCTTGGTGGCGTCGCCCGACCAGGGCGTGCCGTCCACCTCGGCGGCGATGTCGGCGGCCAGATCGGGGTCGAGGTCGACCGTCACCAGGTCGGCCCCCACCGAGGCCAGCGCGTGGCTGGCCTGGCGGCCGATGCCCTGGCCGGCGCCGAGGACGATGAAGCCCTTGCCGTCGAGCCGCAGGCGGCTGGGGTAGTCGGGGACCTCGGTGTCGTCGGTGCGCGTCATGGCCCGGGATAGTAGGACGAGGGGGTGAGCGCGACGCACTTGGCCCCGTCCACGGCGCTGGCCGACGAGGCGCTGGCGCGTCTCACCGCGGCGTTCGAGCCGGCGGCCGACCCTGAGCGGGCCGCGTTCATGGCCGCCTACATGAAGGGCCACTTCCCGTTCCTGGGCATCACGTCGCCCGCTCGCCGCGCACTGGCGAAGGCGGCACTGGCCGGGCTGCCCGCGCCCACCGAGGACGACGTCGCCGCGGTGGCGCTGGCGTGCTGGGCCCTCGAGGCCCGCGAGTACCAGTACGCCGCCGCCGACTACTGCGTTAGATGGGTGCGGGTCTGCTCGGCCGGGTTCCTGCCCGTTGCCGAGGGTCTCATCACCACCAAGTCGTGGTGGGACACCGTCGACCTGCTGGCCGCCCGTGTCGTGGGACCGCTGGTCACGGCCACCCCATCGCTGCGCTCCGAGATGGACCGGTGGCTCGTGTCCGACGACCTGTGGCTGGCCCGTTCGGCCCTCCTCCACCAGCTGAAGT
Organism: Acidimicrobiales bacterium; assembly: GCA_044221555.1. Classification (GTDB taxonomy): domain Bacteria; phylum Actinomycetota; class Acidimicrobiia; order Acidimicrobiales; family DATDAH01; genus JAEUJM01. Next base: position 80,338 of record JBGAOY010000010.1, on the reverse strand, counting down.
GGAAGGGCGACACCGACGCCGACTGGCTGTTCGGCGCGTGCCTCTCCCGGGCCGCCGACACCGACTTCTTCCTGCGCAAGGCCATCGGCTGGGCGCTGCGCGAGTACTCCAAGACCGACGAGGTCGCGGTCCGCCGCTTCGTCGCCGACCACGACGCCCAGCTGTCCGGACTGTCCAAGCGCGAGGCGCTGAAGTGGCTCGACCGACGCGCCGCCCGATCATCCGGAGCTCTGGGGGCGTGAGCCCGGCGTCGTTCTTCCGGCCGGACAGATGGCCGCGCACACCCCAGCAGTTCTTCCAGGCCGCTGCTTCGATCCCGCTGACACCGGCCGAGTGGCTCGACGCCGCGGACGAGATGCGCCGCTCCCCTTCACGGATGTTCCTCGACATGGTCGAGAACGTGGCCCGCAGCGTCGCGGGGCGCGAGCTCGAGATCCGCTCGGGCGACTCCGACGTCACGCTCGTCCTCGACGACGTGCAGTTCAACCACGATCCACCGGTGGTGCCCTGGATCCCCGGCACCGACCTCGAGGTGGTCGACGAGATCGACATCGACGTGCACGACGTGCGTTGGGAGGCGGGACAGATCGACCGCCTGAAGGTCGAGGTGCGCAACGTCCGCCTCGACCCGGGTGTCGTCGCCACCGTCTACGCCCGGCCGGTGGGACTCATCGGCGAGGTGGGCCAGGAGACCTTCGACGCGTGGCTGCGCACTGCGGGCGCCCCGGTCGAGATGACGCTGGACGGCGAGGGCACGGCCACTGCGGTGCCGATCCAGTGGCGGCGCTGGGGAGTGCGGGCCCAGGTGGCTCCGGTGCTCGAGGGCGACCAGCTCCATCTCGACGTCCTGCGCATCTGGATCGGCCCGTTCAGCTTCCGCCGCCTCCGCTGGGTGCCCGAGCGCCACACCATCGACCTCCCCCGCTTCGACCGCGAGCTCACCATCATCGGCGTGACGGTCTCCCCCGGCGTGGTGCAGGTCCGGGGCCACATCCCCGAGTGGCGGGAGAAGGTCCACGTCGACCAGGTGCTGCGGGCCGCCGGCGTTGTCGGCAACCACGTCATCTTCGACCGCGACCCCGCCTGAGCGCCCCGGCATTGTCGGGCCCCGCGGCGTTCGCGAGAGGATCAGGCCACGCATCGGAGAGGTTCGAGCACCCCGAGTCGCGGCGCGGGCCGGTTGCTCGCGCTGCTGGCGGCGATGGCCGTGGCGGCGGCGGCCGTGGCGGCGGCGGCCTGCTCGAGCGCAGCGAGCCACTCGGCGCCGGCCCCGACGACGACCCCGCCGACGGTCCGCATCCCCTCCTCGACCGAGCCGCTGCGCGTCGTGCTCTCCGGCGACTCCGTGATGCTCGACAACCTTGCGTTCGCGTTCGTGGCCGCCCTCAACGGCGCGGGCGAGGCCCTCGTCACCCAGTCGTGGCTGCTCGCCCTGTCCCGGGACGTCGCGTCGCGCCTCGAGCTGCGTCGGATCATCGATGAGCAGCACCCCGATCTGCTCGTCATGTCGATGGGCGTGTGGGAGCTCGACGCGGTCGAGGACGAGATGCACGAGCCCGGATGGCGAGGGTCCTACCTCGAGCAGGTCCTGCAGCCGTTCGTCGACCGGGTGACGGCCGACGGCACGCACATCCTGTGGGTGGGCATCCCCGCCTGGAACCAGAGCGAGCCCGAGGCCGCCGACCTCCAGACGCTCCAGGACATCTACCGATCCCTCGCCCGAGAGGACGACCGGGTCGACTTCCTGGATGCGAGCGCGTTCGTGGACGATGCCGGCGCCTTCACCTATGAGCTGCCGGGACCTGACGGGACCCCCGAGCAGGTCCGCAGCCGCGACGGACTGCACTACTGCCCTGCCGGGGTCGTCCGGGTGGTCGAGCCGGCGCTGGCCTGGATCGAGCAGCGGTGGCCGGCGGCGGTCGCACCCGACTGGCAGCACAGCGGTTGGGAGCTCGACCCGGAAGGTGGCGGCCTGCGGGACAGCTTCGCCGCCTGCGCCGCGCCCTGACGGGGGTCGCCAGCGTCGCTCTCCGGCAGCACACGATCTTTGAGGACAACCCGCGGTGCTAGACCGGCGAGTCTTCGCGGAGCCCCTCGAGCGCGGCCGCCACCTCGACCGCCAGGGCAGCCAGGTCCGACAGCGCCAGCGGCTCGACGCGTTGTGGCGCCACGGATCGCAGCTCGACCACGCCCCCACCCACTACGAGGCTCACCTGCCCCCGGCGGCGTTCGAGGACGGGCAGCACGGCACGGACCAGTGCGTTCGCCTCTGGGGAGCGGGCGAAGGTGCCCCGGTAGCGCCCCGCCCCCTTTCGCTCCCGCATCGGCAGGAGGGCCCCGGACGGCAGCGGCAGCTCCGGTTCCATCACCGCCGACCGGCTCGGCCAGCCGTCGAACGGCAACAAGGAGGGCCGCTCGGCCTCGAAGAGCCAGATCTGCGGCGGGCCGGGGCGTGCGAGGGCCCGAGTCGCCCGCCCGCGCGCCTGCTCCACGGCGAACACCGACGGCGTCGGATCGACCTCGGCCACGAAGCCCAGCGCGGCCAGCGCCGCCGCGTCGGACGCGAAGGCCGCTGCGTTGCGGCGCCGGGTGCGCCGCGCGGCCCGCCAACCGAGCGGGCCGAGGACCAGCACGAACGGTGCGAGCACGACGGCTCCGACCAAGAGCCACTCCCCCATGCTCGTGCTCGACTGCGGCTGCGCCGCCTCTGCCAGCACCGCCGAGCAGTCGACGCTGGCGCCGCGTGCGTCGACGCACAGCTGGAGCGGTGGCGCGGCGCAGTCGACGCCACCGGCGACGCACTGCTCGGACTGCGACGGGGTGGGCACGTTCGACGACGGGATCGACGAGGAGTCCTCGTCGTTCACCTGTCGCAGGAGGACGAGCAGGATCATGAGGACGGCAACCGATGCCAGCGCCACGATCGGTCGGCTGAACCCTGTTCGGCCCGTCTTCCTCGCCCAGGAAGCCGTCGCCATCCGTCTCCATCGGCGGCACCCGGGTCCGTCTTGATGCGAGCGGGTCGGTAGCGTCGCCGGGATGGAGCGCACGATCTTCGACGACGAGCACGAGCAGTTCCGGGCGTCGTTCCGGCGGTGGGTGGACGCGGAGATCGTCCCCCACTACCTGGACTGGGAGAAGGCCGGCATCGTCCCCCGCGAGGTGTTCGCCAAGGCCGGCGAGCACGGGTTCCTGGGGATGTCGATCCCCGAGGAGTACGGCGGCGGCGGAGTGGACGACTTCCGCTACAACCTCGTCATCGGCGAGGAGGTGCAGGCCGCCGGCGTGGGGTCGAGCGGCCTCGGCATCACCCTCCACAACGACATCTGCCTGCCCTACTTTCTCGCCTACTGCACCGACGAGCAGAAGGCCCGATGGCTGCCGGGCATCGCCTCGGGCGAGCTCATCACCGCCATCGCCATGACCGAGCCGGGCATCGGCAGCGACCTCGCCTCGATGTCCACCAGCGCCCTCCGCGACGGCGACCACTACGTGGTGAACGGCTCGAAGACCTTCATCACCAACGGCATCAACGCCGACCTGGTCATCACCGCGGTGAAGACCGACCCCAGCCAGAAGCACCGGGGCATGAGCCTGCTCGTGCTCGAGCGGGGCATGGAGGGGTTCCAGCGGGGGCGCAACCTCGAGAAGGTCGGCCTGCACGCGCAGGACACCGCCGAGCTGTTCTTCACCGACGTCCACGTGCCCGTCACCAACCTGCTCGGCGAGGAGGGCCAGGGCTTCGTGCACCTGGTCCACAACCTGCCGCAGGAGCGACTGTCCATCGCCGCCGCCGGGGTGTCCGCGGCCCGGGCGGCGCTCGGCTGGACCCTCGAGTACGCCAACACCCGCCAGGCCTTCGGCCAGCCCGTCGGCTCCTTCCAGAACAGCCGCTTCGTGCTGGCCGAGGTGGCCACCGAGATCGAGGTGGGCCAGGCCTACGTCGACCGCTGCATCGACGGGCTGAACACCGGCACCCTCACCGCCGAGGAGGCGGCCATGGCCAAGTGGTGGTGCACCGAGCTGCAGAAGCGGGTGGTGGACAAGTGCGTCCAGCTCCACGGCGGCTACGGCTACATGCTCGAGTACCCCATCGCCCGGGCCTACGCCGACGCCCGCATCACCACGATCTACGGGGGCACCACCGAGATCATGAAGGAGATCATCGGCCGCTCCCTCGGCGTCTGAGCCCAGATCGCTCGAACTGGCACCGGATTTCGGTGCTCTGGCACCGAAATCCGGTGCCAGAACGGCGGACGTGGGCTGTTCGCGGGCCGCCGGCGGGTCAGAGGCGGCGGTTGACCCGGCGGGTCATGTAGCCGAGGACGGCGGAGCCCAGGGGCGGGCACCAGCGGTCGGCGTACCAGAGGGTCTTCGCCGCCGCGGGCACGACGATGATGGCCTTGTTGGCGGCCACCAGCTCGAGGGCCCGGCGGGCCACGCCGGCCGGGGGGACGGGCTTCTGGCCGACGATGGCCAGGAAGTCCCGACCGGTGATCTCCTGCGCCGACGTCGGCGGCAGGCCCGGAGGACCGGAGACGTCGAGCAGTGGGGTGTCCACCGCGCCCGGGCAGAACACGCTCACCTTCACGCCGTGCAGCGCCGCCTCGGGGCGCAGCGCCCGCGACAGGCCGACCACACCGAACTTGGTCGTCGTGTAGGCGGTGAGGAAGGGCGGCGGTGAAAGACCGGCGCCCGACGCGGTGTTGACGATGTGTCCGTGCCCCTGTTCGATCATGCGCGGGTAGGCGGCGAGCACCCCGTTGACCACGCCTCCCAGGTTCACGTCGAGGACGCGGTCCCAGTGGGCTGCGGTCATCTCGTGGGTCGGCCCGCCGAGGGACACGCCGGCGTTGTTGAAGAGCAGGTCGAGGGTGCCGTCGCGATCGACCACCTCGTCCACCAGGGCCGCGAACGCAGGGCCGTCGGAGACGTCGAGGCGCCGGCCGACCACCGCGTCGCCGAGCTCGCCGGCTGCACGCTCGACCGCGTCGCCGTCGACGTCGGCCAGCACGACCTTGGCGCCCAGCTCGGCCAGACGCTCGCCCAGCGCCAGCCCGATCCCGGAGGCACCCCCGGTGACGATCGCCGTCCGGCCCCGGAACGCATAGGTCTCATCGCCACGCCCCCGGGTCACGGGCGGCACGCTACGCCGATCCTGCGAACTGGCGCCTGATTCGGTCGATCCAGCAACCGGATCAGGCGCCAGTTCGGGATCGTTCGCCGTCCGGGGTAGCGGGGGCGTCATCGGGGTAGGGACCCGACATGGACACCGAGATCATCCGCAACGACGACGGCAGCCTGGTCGTGCCCGTGGCGCCGGACCGGCACACCGTCGACGACCTGATCGAGGAGTCGGCCGACATCAAGAACGAGGCGCAGGCGATCGACGCGGCCGCCACGACCAAGGTCATCCACCCCGGCGAGGGCGGCTACGACGAGGCGTTGGCCGAGTGGGACCGCCAGCAGGACCCGGACCGCGAGGCCGCGGTGTCGACCGCCAGCGGCCGCGAGGAGGCCATGGCCGTCGTGCACGCCGTGGCCGAGTCCGAGGACCACGACGTCGCCGCCGCCGTCGAGTCCGTGGACGACCCCGAGGCCAGCGCCGAGGCCCTGCGCCACGTGCTCGTCGGCGGCGCGCACTCCGTCGAGGACTTCGCCGGCGAGGTCGCGGAGGCCGAGGGCGGCGAGCCCCTCCCGCCCCACGAGGCCACCAAGATCATCGGCGAGGTGCTGGCCGAGCTCGACTGAGTCTCTCCGGGCGCCGATCGTCTCGAACTGGCTCCCGATTCGACCGCCCCAGCGGTCGAATCGGGAGCCAGAACGCGTGCAGCGGGACCGTCAGACGGTTACAGGATGGTCGCGGCGACCCGGCGGCGGTGCCAGGCGGCATCGCCCCACTGACCGTTGAGGGCCCACGCCCGCTTCATCCAGAGGTGCAGGTCGTACTCGAACGTGTAGCCGATGGCGCCGTGCACCTGGAGCGAGGTCTTCGCCGCGAACGCCGCCGCCTCGGCGGCGTAGGACTTCGCCATCGACACGTGGGTGGCGCGCTCGCTGGGGTCGTCGCCTCCCCGGGCCACGGTCCACGCCGCCCGGTACACCATGGGCCGGGCGAACTCGAGCCTCAGCTTCGTGTCGGCGAGGTGGTGCTTCACCGCCTGAAAGCCGCCGATGGGCTGGCCGAACTGCTCGCGCGCGGTGGCGTACTCGACGGTGACGTCGAGCAGCTGCTGGGTGACGCCGAGCAAAAGGGCCGACACGCCCAGGACTCCACGGTCGAAGGCGGCGGCGAGCGCGGAGGCGGCCTCGTCGCCGGAGGCCAGCAGGGTGTCCGCCGTCGGGGCCCACTCGACGCGGGCGATGCGCCGGGCCCGGTCGACCGAGCGCTGCGAGACCACGGCGGCGTCGGCCCACGGCACTGCGTGCAGCTCGCCGTCGCGCTCGAGCAGCAGCAGCTCGGCGGTGGCGCCCTCGGAAACGTAGACGTCGCGCTCGAAGCCGACCGTGACCACACCGTCGCCGGCGGCGATCCTGGGCAGCCACTCGGCGGCCGCGGCGCCCGACGAGCCGGCGCTGAGGTCGGCGAGGAGCGGGGCGGCCACGGCGACGGTCTCGACGAGGGGCTCGGGCAGGCAGACTCGCCCGGCCTCCTCCAGCAGGAGCACGAGGTCGAGCTCGTCCATGCCGAGGCCGCCGAAGGCCTCGGGCGTGGTCAGGCCCAGCACACCCATCTCCGCGAGCTGGCCCCAACGGGACTCCGAGCGGCCGGGCCCGTCGGACTCCCACGCCTCGCGGACCGCGTCCGGCGGGCACTCCTTGTCGAGCAGGTCACGCACGGCGTCCTGGAACAGCCGCTGGTCCGGCGAGAACGAGAAGTCCATCAGCACGCCTCCCGGGCATCCGAGTCCGTCCGAACTGGCTCCTGATTGGACCGCCAGGGCGGTCGGATCGGGAGCCAGAACCCTGCGTTGGCGGCGGCGACCCTCGCCGTCGTCGTCGTCACCGTCACTTGACCCTCGGGAGGCCGAGCACCCGCTCGGCCACGACGTTGCGCTGGATCTCGTTGGTGCCGGCGTAGATGGGCCCGGCCAGCGAGAAGAGGAACCCGTCCATCCAGCGGCCGTGGTCGACCGCCTCCTCGGCGTCGATGTCGAGCTCGGCGAGCTGGCCCAGCAGGGCGAGGGCGGTCTCGTGCAGGCGCACGTCGAGCTCGCTCCAGAAGATCTTGTTCAGGCTGGCCTCGGGACCCATGGTGCCGCCCTGCAGCAAGCGGGTGACGGCCTGGAAGGTGTAGAGCCGGTAGGCGTCGGCGTCCATCCAGCAGCGCACCACGTCGTCGGCCAGGCGGGGGTCGAGCGACAGCGGCCCGCCGCCGACCTCGCCGGAGACGCAGCGGCGGTACAGGTCGAGGAGGCGGTCGGCGGTGGCCATGAAGCGGCCGGGGCTGCGCAGCGACAGCCCTCGTTCGGACGAGGCGGTGGCCATGGCCACGCCCCACCCCTGGTTCACGCCGCCGAGCACGTCGCGCTCGTGCACCCGAACGTCCTCGAAGAACACCTCCGCGAACGCCTCGTCGTCGTGCAGGCCCCCGATGGGGCGCACGGTGACGCCCTCGGCGTCGAGCGGTACGAGGAAGTAGGTGAGGCCCCGGTGGCGCTGGGCCTCGGGGTCGGTGCGGAACAGCCCGAACAGGTAGTCGCAGAACACTGCCCGGGTGGACCACGTCTTCTGGCCGTTGAGCACCCAGTGGTCGCCGTCCTGGTGGGCCCGGCTCGTGAGCCCGGCCAGGTCGCTGCCGGCGTTGGGCTCGCTCCACCCCTGCGCCCAGGTCTTGGCGCCCGACGCCATGTCCCGCAGGTAGCGGTCCTGCTGGTCCTTGGTGCCGTGCTCGAACAGGGTGGGCGCCAGCAGGAAAATGCCGTTCTGGGTGACACGGCCCGGCGCGCCCGACCGGTAGTACTCCTCCTCGAAGATGAGCCACTCCATGAGGTCGGCCTCCCGGCCGCCGTACTCCTCGGGCCAGGACACCACCGCCCAACGGGCGTCGAAGAGCTTCTGCTCCCACTCGAGGTGCTGGGCGTAGCCCTCGGCGGTGTTCATCGAGGCGAGCCCGGAGGGGACGTTGGCCTCGAGCCACGCCCGCGCCTCGGCTCGGAACGCCGCTTGTGCCGGCGTGAAGGTCAGGTCCACGGGGGCGAAGCCTGACGCCTCGTCAGATTCGGTGCAACCTCGCCAGTACGCTCTCGTCATGGACACTGACGCTGCGCAGCGGAGCGGAGCAGCCGCACAGATTCGACGCGGATCCCGAAGGGGCGCCGAGGGACGAGGCGCACGGTGAACCGCGTACCGGCCATCGAGGGCTGGTTCACCATGGACGACGAGCAGCCCCACCTGCTCGGGTCCAGGTGCACCACCTGTGGCACCTACGCCTTCCCCGCCGCCTCGCACTTCTGCGGGAACCCCGCCTGCGCCGGCGCCGAGTTCGAGACCGTCGAGCTGAGCCGCACCGGCAAGGTCTGGTCGTTCACCGACAACCGGTACCAGCCACCCGAGCCCTACGTGTCGCCCGACCCGTTCGAGCCCTACGTGATCGCCGCGGTCGAGCTCGCCGAGGAGGGCCTGGTCATCCTCGGCCAGCTCACGCGAGGATCGACCACCGACGGTGTGGCCGTGGGCGACCAGGTCGAACTGGTGCTCGAGACGCTGTTCGAGGACGGCGAGGCCGAGCACGTCGTGTGGAAGTGGAAGCTCGTCGAGGAGGCGTCATGACCGAGCAGATCGCCGTCCTCGGGGTCGGCATGCACCCGTGGGGCAAGTGGGGCCGCAACTTCGTGGAGTACGGCATCGCCGCCGCCAACGACGCGCTGGCCGACGCGGGCCTCGACTGGACCGACATCCAGTACGTGTCCGGCGCCGACACCATGCGCAACGGCTACCCGGGCTACGTGGCCGGCGCCACCTTCGCCCAGGCCCTCGGCTGGACGGGCGCCCGCGTGTCGAGCTGCTACGCGGCCTGCGCGTCCGGCGCCACCGCACTGAACATCGCTCGGGCCCAGATCCTCGCCGGGCTGTGCGACGTGGCCCTGGTGGTCGGCGCCGACACCACCCCCAAGGGGTTCCTCGCCCCCAACAAGGGCGAGCGCCAAGACGACCCCGACTGGCTGCGGTTCCGTCTGCTGGGCGCCACCAACCCCACCTACTTCGCCCTCTACGCCCGCCGCCGCATGGCCCTCTACGGCGCCACGCACGCCGACTTCGCCAGGGTGAAGGTGAAGAACGCCCGCCACGGCCTGGCCAACCCCAACGCCCGCTTCCGCAAGGAGGTCACCGAGGAGGACGTGGTGGCCTCGCCCGTGGTGGCCGACCCGCTGCACCTGCTCGACATCTGCGCCACCAGCGACGGCGGCGCCGCGCTGGTGGTGTCGAGCCTCGACTTCGCCCGCAAGCACGCCACCGACTTCGTGAAGGTGGCGGCGGTGTCGACGGTGACGCCCACCTATCCGAACACGGTCATCGAGATGCCCAACTTCGCCACCGACTCGTCCGCGGTCGCGGCGGCGCCGGCGCTCCCCTTCCGGGACGCCATCGCGGCTGCCGCCTACGAGGAGGCGGGCATCGGCCCCGAGGACGTGAACCTGGCCGAGGTGTACGACCTGTCGTCGGCGCTCGAGCTGGACTGGTACGAGAACCTGGGGCTGTGCAAGGAGGGCGAGGCCGAGCGCCTGCTCAACGACGGCGACACCACGCTCGGCGGCCGGGTGCCGGTGAACCCCAGCGGCGGCCTGGCCTGCTTCGGCGAGGCCGTGCCGGCTCAGGCCATCGCCCAGGTGTGCGAGCTCACCTGGCAGCTGCGGGGCCAGGCGACGGGCCGCCAGGTCGAGGGCGCCAAGGTCGGCGTCACCGTCAACCAGGGCCTGTTCGGCCACGGCTCGTCCGTGATCGTCACCCGCTAGCCCGACACCATCCGAACACCGAACTCGAGGCAGGAGCCCCCGGTTTCCGGGGGGTATTGCCTCGAGAACGAACGAACCGCACGAGACCTGAGCACCAGAGAGGACCCTGACATGGCCGAGGCCTACATCATCGACGCAGTGCGCACCCCGGTGGGCAAGCGGGGCGGCGGGCTCAGCCAGGTGCACCCCGCCGACCTGGGTGCCCACGTGCTGAACGGCATCTTCGACCGGGTCGACGTCGACCCCGCCGCCGTCGAGGACGTGTACTTCGGCTGCGTCGACGCCATCGGCCCCCAGGCCGGCGACATCGCCCGCACCGCCTGGCTGGCCGCCGGCCTGCCCGAGGAGATCCCCGGCACCACCATCGACCGCCAGTGCGGCTCGTCGCAGCAGGCCGTGCACTTCGCGGCCCAGGCGGTGATGAGCGGCACCAACGACCTGATCATGACCGGCGGCGTGCAGAACATGTCGATGATCCCCATCGCCTCGGCCATGACGGTCGCCGAGCAGTTCGGCTTCACCGACCCGTTCTCGGGCAGCGAGGGCTGGGTGAAGCGCTACGGCGACCAGGAGGTCAGCCAGTTCCGGGGCGCCGAGCTGATCGCCGAGAAGTGGGACATCAGCCGCGCGGACATGGAGGCCTTCGCCCTCGAGAGCCACGAGCGGGCTCTCCGGGCCATCGACGAGGGCCGCTTCGAGCGCGAGATCCTGCCCTACGGTGAGGTGAGCACGGACGAGGGCCCCCGCCGGGGCACCACATTGGAGAAGATGGCCGGACTGCGGACCCTGGTGGACGGCGGGCGCCTCACCGCCGCGGTGTCGAGCCAGATCTCCGATGCCGCCACGGCCATGCTGATCGCCTCGGAGGCCGCGGTCGCCGAGCACGGCCTGACCCCGCGGGCCCGCATCCACCACCTGTCGGTGCGGGGCGCCGACCCCATCTTCATGCTGTCCGCCCCCATCCCCGCCACCGAGTACGCCCTGGCCAAGGCGGGCATGACCATCGACGACATCGACCTGGTCGAGATCAACGAGGCCTTCGCCTCGGTGGTGCTGGCCTGGCAGAAGGAGACCGGCGCCGACCTGGCCAAGGTCAACGTCAACGGCGGCGCCATCGCCCTGGGCCACCCCCTGGGCGCCACCGGGGTGCGCCTGATGACCACGCTGCTCAACGAGCTCGAGCGCACCGGCGGCCGCTACGGCCTCCAGACCATGTGCGAGGGCGGCGGCCAGGCCAACGTCACCATCATCGAGCGCCTGTAGGCGATCCATCGCCCGCCGGGGCGCGCCCTGGACGACGAGCCGGACCGGCCCGGTCAGGCCTCGGCTGACGACAGGTCGGCGCGGATGCGTTCGAGCGCGTCCCAGAACGTCTCGTCGCTGCCGATCGGACGGCTGAGCACGGGGAGCAACGCCACCAGCGCACACCCGAGCAGGCCCCAGGACCGATCGCCCCCAGCGGTCGGCTCGGGGAGGTCGACCGGCACCGAGTCGGGGTCGACCGACGCCCGCACGGCCAGGCCGTCGCCGATGGCGGTGAAGAGGGCCGCCATCGTGGCGTAGGTGAACGGCGGCCGCATCTCGAGGCCGTGGGCGGTGAGGACCGCCTCGTACATCGCCGACCAGCGGTCCCCCACGGCCTGGAACTGCGCGGCGATGCGGGGCGCGATCGTCGGGTCGTCGGCGGCCCAGAGCGCCATGAGCACCCGGAGGTCGGGGCTGCGACGCAGCGTGTCGAACTCCGACGCGGCCCCCTGGCGGACGACCTCGTCGAGGGGCTGCGGGTGGTCGGCCAGCGCCGCGACCATCTCGGGGACGGTGGGCGTGGGCTCGAACCGCTCCGGCGAGAAGAGGTCGTCGAGCAGCTCGTCGCGGTAGTCGTCCTGTGTGTCCCAGTAGTGGTAGAGCGCGCCCACCGACACCCCGGCGCGCGCCGCCACGTCGGTGAGCCGGATGTGCTCCAAGGGCGGCCCGGCGGGCTGCGCTCGGGCCATGGCCCGCCCGGCGTCGAGCAGTGCCGCCCGCCCCTCCTGGGCACTCAGGCGCCGACGCCCCCTCCTCCCGGCCATCGGCACACCGTAGCGGCACTGGCCGTTGACCTTTGACCTTCTACCTTCTATGTTCTCGGTTTCTCGCGGAGCAGACAGAGGGAGTCGCACATGCGCCAGGGCGGGGGACGTGAACGCCACCACACCACCGGCACGCCGCCGTACCGGCAGGACCCGATCGAGATCCCACGTGCCGCGTTGTGCGACAACCTCGCCGACCTGGACCAGGTGTGCGAGGCCGTCGACGCCCACTGCGATCCCGACACGCAGGCCCTGTTCGACGGGGTGCTGTGCTCGCTGCACGCCCGCCTCTTCGGCCACCTGCCGGAGGGCGACGCCGGCGGCCCTCGGTCGTGATTGATACACCTAGACTCAGTATGTAATGTTGACGCACCCCGCTCCCCGAGGTCACGTCACGTCATGCGATCGTCCCGCCGTCCCGTCCTCGCCGTCCTGGTGGCCGTCAGCCTGGTCGCCGCCGTGCTCCTCACGGCCGCGCCGGCTCCCGCCTCGGCTGCCGCGCCCGAGCCGCGCTACCACGTCGACAAGGGCCACCTGCGAGCCGCGCTGCACTGCCCCGCGTCGCTCGACGGACCCCGCCAACCGGTGCTGCTGGTGCACGGCACGTTCACCCACGGCAGTGAGAACTACGGGTGGAACTACCTTCCCGAGCTCACCACCCGCGGCTTCGACGCCTGCTACGTGGATCTCCCGAACCGGTCGCTCGACGACATCCAACTGGCGAGTGAGTACGTCGTGTTCGCCATCCGCAAGATGCACCGCATCAGCGGTGGCCGGCGCATCGACGTCATGGGCCACAGTCAGGGGGGCCTCGAGCCCCGGTGGGCACTGCGGTGGTGGCCGAGCCTGCGGCCCATGGTCAGCGACCTGGTCACCCTGGCGTCCCCCAACCACGGCACCGCGCTGGGCAACTTCGGGGGCGGCGCCTGCGCGGCCTGCTTCCAGATGGGACAGGGCTCGAACCTGATCGCCGCGGTGAACTCGCAGGACGAGACGCCGGGCGCGGTCGAGTACACCAACATCTACACCACGCTGGCGGACGAGCTCGTGGTGCCCGCCTCGAGCGCGGCCACCAGCGGCGCCACCAACATCAACATCCAGTCGGTGTGCCCGGGCCGACCCGTCGACCACGTCTCGATCGTCGCCGACCGGGCGGTGCTGGCCATGGTGCTCGATGCCTTCACCCATCGGGGCACGACGTCGGTCGATCGCCTGCCTTCGGACCTGTGCACCGCGCTGCCACCGCTGTTCCCCGCCGAGCCCACGAGTGGGATGGCGGTCCTGGCCGGCGACCTGGCCGACGCCCACGTGCCCGCCACCAGCATCGTGGACGAGGAGCCCCCGCTCCGCCACTACGCCACCCGCTGATCCGCCGATCGACCGCTCTCGGTCGGCGTTCGCCCGCCTCCACCCGCCGCAGGAACCGGGGCGGTCGTGACCGACCTGGTGCCCCGCGGCGCGTTCAGGAGCAGAGTCGGGTGCGGGCTGCCCCGGCCTCGCCCATGATGCGCTGCACCAGTTCGTCCACCGTCGGCAGGTCGTCGATCATGCCCACCACCTGGCCGCTCGACATCACGCCCAGGTCGGGGCGGCCGTCGACCATCGAGGCCTTCAGGAGCATCGGGGTGTTGGCGGCCATGATCACCTGGCTCCACGACAGCTCCTGCGAGCGGCGCATGGCCACACCTTCACGGATGATCTGGCGCCACGGGGTCCCCGACAGCTTCTTGAACTTCAGGGCGTTGGAGACGGCCCGGGGCAGGCTGGTCACGGGGCCGGTCCTGTCGAGGTGCTCGGTGAACTCGGTGCGCAGCACCCGGTGGGGAACCCCGTCCACCTGGGTGGTGCGCAGCGTGTCGTTGACCGTCTTGCCCAGGTACACCTGCTTCACCGCGTCACCCACGGGTGAGTCCGAGGTGAGCAGGAAGCGGGTGCCCATGGCGATCCCCGACGCCCCGTAGGCCAGCGCCGCCACCAGGCCGCGCCCGTCGAAGTAGCCGCCGGCCGCGACCACGGGCAGGTCGACCGCGTCGACCACCTGTGGCAGCAGGAGCGACGTGGGCACGTCGCCGGTGTGCCCACCGCCCTCACCGCCCTGCACGAGGACGGCGTCGACGCCCCACTCGGCCACCTTCTCGGCGTGGCGCTTGGCCCCGATGGAGGGCATCACCACCACGCCGGCGTCCTTCAGCTTCTTGATGAGGTCGGGCTTCGGCGCGAGGGCGAACGAGCCGACCTTCACACCCTCCTTGATGAGCAGGTCGATGCGGTCGCCGGCGTCGGGCGCGTCGGCCCGCATGTTCACGCCGAAGGGCCGATCGGTCTGCTCCTTGACCTCACGGATGGCGCCGACCAACTGGTCGAAGTCCATGGTCGCCGCGGCCAGGATGCCGAGGATGCCGGCGTTGGCCGAGGCGGCGACCAGCCGGGGCCCCGCCACCCAGCCCATGCCGGTCTGCACGATCGGGTAGCGGACGCCCACCAGGTCGCAGAAGCGCGTGTGGAACCTGCTCGCCTGCGCCTCCTTCGTCGGCGCCCCTTCGGGATCCGAGGAACCCGTTTGCAGCTGCTCCGCTCCGCGGCGCAGCGTCGACCCGCCGTCGTCGTCGGTCACTCGGGCTCCTTGACCTCCTTGGCCAGGAAGCCGTTGGGGTCGATCACGTCGTGGATGAGCCGCTGCTCCTCCGCCGTGGGCGGGCGCGACTCGGGCACCTCGTCGGGCACCACCAGGTCGAACGCGGTGGCCTCGACCACCTGGTCCACCGTCACGCCGGGGTGGACCGAGCGCAACCGCATGGTGTGGTCGGGCGTCTCGAAGTCGAACACGCCCAGGTTCGACACCACCCGGCGGATCTCGTGGAAGCGCGCCGAGTCGCCCGGCAGCGCCGCGGCCCGGTCGTAGCCCACCCCCGACACGTAGTCGACATGTTGAACAAAGGATCGACGTGTGTGGTTGGGCACCCAGTAGCTGCAGGTGTGGTTGATGGTGTTGCCCGGTGCGCCCCGCACCCCCAGCAGTTGCGCCTTGGGCTGTCGCCAGTCGCCGATGCAGGCGATGTTGATGTTGCCGAACCGGTCGATCTGGCTGGGGCCCATGATGATGTGGCGCCGGCCGGGCCAGACGGCCAGGTCGAAGATGTCGCTGAACGGCAGCCACCCCTCGACCAGCTTGTCCTCGATGGGCACGGCCACGCCGACGGGCAGCGTGTTGGCCACCAGCAGCGCCTCGGTGTCGGTCATCACCAGGTCGGGCTCGAAGGTGGCCCGGGCCAGGCGGCCGGCGATCACCGGCACGTTGCCGATCGGGTTGCCGAGGATCTCGCCGTCACCCCGGAACACGTCGGCCAGCGCGGCGACGCACACTTCGCCGCGGGTGAACGTGGTGGCAGGCACGTCGGACATCATCCACGCTCCTTCACGGCAGTCTGATAGCCGGCCTCGTCGACGTCCAGGTACCGGGCCTTGAACGCCAGCCACTTGTCCTCGTCGCCGGCGGTGGCCACGTACTCCCGCTGGAACTCCTCGTCGCGGCCGTAGTCGGGGGCGCACAGGGTGAAGTGGGCGCCACCGGGGGCCTCGACCACACCGTCGACCATCAGGCGGTTGAGGCGCAGCGTGTGGATCGTGCCCTCGTTCAGCAGGTCCTCGGTGGGCACGAGGCGCTCGCAGGACACGTAGCGCCGGTCGGCGGCCAGGCAGAACAGGTCGTCGTAGAACGGGTCGGGCCCCAGGAACTGGGCGTTGCCGCCCTGGTCGGCCCGGTTCATGTGCACCAGGGCCACGTCGAGGTGCAGCGCCGGCATGGCCACGTACACCTCGCCGTCGTCGTAGGGAGAGGTCACCAGCTTCAGGCGGGGGTTCGACTCGAGCAGATCCGTGCCCAGCCCGGCCCGGGTGGGCAGGAACGACACCCGTTGCGCGGCGGCCCGCAGCCCCCACTGGAACATGCCCTCGTCGTACTCCTCGGCCTCGACCGTTCCGGTCTGGCGGGCGATCCGGAAGTGGGGCTCGAGCGGGATCGAGTCCAGCGACACGAACCCGTAGACGATCTTGCGGGCCTGGCCGCTCTTGCACAGCAACCCCACGTCGGGGCCGCCGTAGCTGACGATGGTGAGGTCCTTCAGCGACGACCGCAGGATCGCCCGGACGAAGGCCATGGGCTTGCGCCGCGACCCCCACCCACCGATGCCGATGGTCATGCCGTCGTGCAACTCGGACACGACGTCGTCGATGCTCATGCGCTTGTCGGGCACGTGGGTTCCTGGCTCTTTCCTGGTGCGGCTGGTCGAGAGTCGACTACTGGTCGGAGTCGGCAGTGTCGTTGAAATCAGCAGGGCGCTTGTCGACGAAGGCCTGACGGGCCTCGTCGGCCACGCCCGACAGGTTCAGCTCGAAGGTGAAGCCCTGCTCGAAGCGATAGCTGCGCTTCACGTCGACGGGGTCGATGCCGTTCAGCGACTCCTTGGCGGCCCGGATCACCCGGGGGCTCTTCTCGGCGATGCCCCGGGCCACGGCGAAGGCGGCGCCGCGCAGCTCGGCCTGGGGCACCACCTGCAGGACCGACCCGTAGTGGTGCAGCTCGGCCGCCGTGGCCGTGGCGCTGGTGTAGACCATCGCCCGCATCTTGTGCTGTGGCACCAGGCGGGCCAGGTGGGTGGCCGCGCCCAGGGCGCCACGGTCCACCTCGGGCAGCCCGAAGGTGGCGTCGTCGGCGGCGATGATGATGTCGGCGTTGCCCACCAGGCCGATGCCGCCGCCGAGGCAGAACCCGTTCACCGCGGCGATCACCGGCACCGCGCACTCGTACACGGCGGCGAAGGCCGCGTAACAGCCGCGGTTGGCACCGATGAGGGCGTCGTAGCCCTCGGTGGCCTGCATCTCCTTGATGTCGACGCCGGCGTTGAAGCCCCGACCCTCGGCCCGCAGCACCACGGCGCGCACCCCGGCGTCGTCACCGGCCCGTCGGAGCAGGTCGGCCACCTCGAACCAGCCCGCCACGGTGAGCGCGTTGACGGGTGGGTTGTCCATGACGATCTCGGCGATGCCGACCTCGTCGACCTGATAGCTGTTCCCCACCCGTTCCACTCCTCGGTGCTGCTGATCTGACGGACCGTCAGACCGTACGGGGGCGGCGCGAGGCGACGCCAGTGCGGCGGCGCGGCGGCGCCGAATTCGCCTTCCTTTGGACCGATCACCGCGCCCACCGCGGTCAGCGGTCCAAAGACGCCCGGCGGTGACGGGGGAGCGACCACGCTCCGTGGCGAGACCCTTGAACGTTCGCCGCCGACTCGTCACGTCCTCGTTTCCTCGCGGCCGTTCGACCGAATCGCAATGGACTCGCGGTCGCCGCCGACTCCTCCGGCGCCTCCCTCCCCGCCGCCGCCTCGCGGAGCGGCCCACCGTCGCTCCACTAGGTTCCGATCCTGTGACCGCGCCGGCAGACCTGCTCGACTTCAGCGGACGGGTGGTGCTCGTCACCGGCGGCGCCCGGGGTGTCGGCCGGGGCATCACCGAACGCTTCCTCGCCGCCGGCGCCGACGTGGCCATCTGCGGTCGGAACGCGCCCCAGGACGGCCCCGCGGTGGACGGGCGGCAACCGATGTTCGTCGCCGCCGACGTGCGCGAGCCCGAGCAGGTCGACGCGCTGGTGGCGGCGATCGTCGAGCGCCACGGCCGGCTCGACGCCGTGGTGAACAACGCCGGCGGCTCCCCCGCGGCCGACGCCGCCACGGCGTCGCCCCGCTTCACCACCTCGATCGTCGCCCTCAACCTGCTGGCGGTCATCCACGTGTCGCAGGCCGCGAACCGGGTGATGCAGGACCAGGAGGACGGCGGCACGATCGTGAACATCACCAGCGTCAGCGCCCTGCGGCCCTCGCCGGGGACCGCGGCCTACAGCGCGGCCAAGGCCGGCGTGATCGGCTTCACCCGTAGCGTGGCCCAGGAATGGGCCCCGAAGGTCCGGGTCAACTGCGTGACCGGCGGCATGATCGAGACCGAGCAGTCCCACCTGTTCTACGGCGACGACGCCGGCGTGGCGCGGGTTGCCGCCACCGTCCCGCTCGGCCGCTTGGCCACGCCCGGCGACATCGGCGACGCCTGCGTGTTCCTGGCCTCCCCGCTGGCGTCGTACATCAGCGGCGCCAACCTGGTGGTCGACGCCGCCGGTGAGCGCCCCCCGTTCCTGGAGGCCGCGGCGGACTGACCAGCGCCACGCGCGCCGGGCGAGCGTCGTCCGGACGCCGCCGCCTCAGGCGGTCGGTGCGCGGGGCCCGCCCGCCGGGCGGCCGACGAGGAACGCCGTGAAGCCGAAGATGGCCACGCCCAGGGGGACGTGCCACGCCGCCGCCTCGGCGGTCTCGCGCCCGACGTAGCCGAGGCCGGTCTGGGCGAACAGGGCCGCCACGAGGACCGCCGAGAGCACGAGGCGGATGCGGTCCGACCGGCCCACCAGGGCGATGCCGAGCAGGACGAGGCCGAGCACGAACGAGCCGTTGCCCAGGAAGCCGTGGACGCGGATCGACCAGTCGCCGAACAGGTAGTGCCCCGCCACCACCGCCTGCACGAGGACGAGGGCCAGCAGCACCTCGGCCACGACCCGATGGGCGCGCCCGAGCGAGGCCTCGTTCGTGGGCACGCCCGGGTCGGCTACTTGTAGCGGTAGGTGAGTCGCCCGCGGGAGGTGTCGTAGGCCGACACCTCGATCTGCACCCGGTCACCAGGCAGGACGCGGATGCGCGCCCGGCGCATCTTCCCCGAGATGTGACCGAGCACCTCGTGTCCCGACTCGAGCTTGACCCGGAACATGCCGTTGGGCAACGCCTCGGTCGCGATGCCCTCGGTGACGATGACGTCGTCTTTCTGCCTGGCCACGAATCTCCTACTGGTGGATCGATGCAGGGGCGAGTGCCCCGAGTGGGGCGAAATGCCCGACGAGTCAGTCTACGCACGTCGGCCCCGGTTCTCCGATGTCGCTCGGCCACGGTGAGCCCCGCGACCCCGCGTCCTAAGCTCTCGGCCCATGGCCGACCAGTACCTCGAACACCTCCGGGCGGTGGCGCTGTTCGCCAACTGCTCGAACGCGGAGCTCACCGCCATCGCCGCCGCGGTGGACGAGATCGAGGTGGAGGCCGGGCGGGTGCTGATCACCGAGGGCGAGGTGGGCAAGGAGGCCTTCGTCATCGTCGAGGGCGAAGCCATGGTGTCGCGCGACGGTCAGCCCGTCGCCACCCTGGTGGCGGGCCAGCCCTTCGGCGAGATGTCGCTGGTCGACCGCTCGCCCCGCAACGCCACGGTCACCGCGATCACCCCGCTGCGCCTGCTGGTGCTCGGCCAGCGCGAGTTCGCGGGCCTGCTCGATGCCTCACCGGGCTTCGCCCGCACCATCCTCGCCGCGTTGGCCGCTCGCCTGCGGGCCAAGGACCTGGCGCTCTACGGGTGAAGGGGGCCACCCCCGCGACCCGGCGGGTCCTGACCCCGATCCGGTATCCGAAGATCGGCCCGAAAGGCGTGGGCCGATCGTTCGGACCCTCCGGATCGGCGCCACCCGCCGGGTCGCTACCCCACTTTGCAGCGGCGGGCTGACGCCCGCCGGGTGTCAACGCTGCTCAGCAGGCGACAGTTGCAGGGCCGACGCGGCGCGATAGGTGGCGATTACCACCGCACTGCCCGGGGTGCCCGACGGCACCGAGGCGCCCCGCAGTGCCGCGGTGCCGTCGTCGCCCTGGAGCAGGGCGAGGGCGCGGCGCTCGCCGTCCACCTCGGTCTCGCTGGCGTAGCGGAACATCCGCCCGCAGTCGATCGCCTTCAACAACGCGGTCGCCACCGCCTCCACCCGGCCGGTCGCCCAGGCGTGGCCGTGGCGCAGGCCGTCCGGGACCACCACCGCCACGGTCGCCTCCGCCCCCAGGGCCGCCTCGGCCACGTGGATGCGGAACTCCGGGACCGGGCTCGAGTCGTCGTGCTGCTCGGAGAGCTGGTGCACGCTCGCGCCCAGCGTGGTGCAGAAGGCCTCGACCGCGGCGATCTCGGGCGGCCCGAGCAGGCCCCGCCGGCGGCCGACCGCGAAGATGCCGCTGCTCGCCCATCCCGACGTGGCCACGGTGGTGCCGACGAAGCCGGCCGCCTCGAACCCGCCCGACTGGCCCGTGCGGAGGCGCCGGCCCAGCAGGTCGCACAGCTCGAACCCGTCGGAGGGGTCGAAGGACGCGAACGACGGCGAGCGCAGGGTGAGACGGGGTCGCTCGGTGCGGCCCTGGTGCAGGTAGGCGCACAGGTCGAGGGGCATGCTCGACCCCAGGCCGTCGAGCAGGGCGCGCACGAGGTCGGCGCCGAGGTCGGAGGTGTCGAGGTCGCCGCCGTGCGCGAGGGTGGGTGGGGCGATCACCGCCGGGGCCGTCGCGACGTCGTCGAGGCGGTCGGGGATCAGGCTGGCCAGCCCCCCACGACGCGGACGCTCGGCCGCAGTGTCGGCCAGGATGGCCGCCAGCCCCTTGCCGAGCCCGCTCTGGGGCTCCTCCTCGAGGGGCGGTTCGGTGCCCAGATCGAGCGTCAGAGTCTCGACAGCCATGTCGCCCAGAATCGCAGCTTTCCGGCTCCTGATGGGGGATACTCCCGTGCCCAACGGAAATACGCTCCGGAATATGCGCGTCTTGGCACGGCTCTGGCGCGGACTCAGCCGTCAATCGGCGCGATATCCGTCAAGCACCTCAACCATCTGTGGGTCCCTGGCCGTCAGACTACGCCGAAGGGTCGAACTCTGACGGGACAGCTGGGCCCACACACCAGAAAGCTCCTCCAGCACGCTGTCGTCGTCAGCAGCGGTACTCGCCACTTCCACGAACTGGGCAGCAGCTTCCTCAATATTTCCGGCCAGAAACAGAACATTCACAGCAAGGGCGCCCTCAATATCTCCGAAAGCCGGAGCGTCGGCGATACGACTCGCCAGCGCCTTGTCGCGCCGGTACCTACTCGCCGTGGCGGCTGCCTCCAGAAAATCGACGTCCAGCAGGCCGACGTCCAGGTAGTGATCGGCGAGTCGAATCGCCAGACGTTCACATTGGTCGTTACCGAACGCGAGCCGCCGAATGACCTTCGCTAGCAGGGCGACAGAACCGCTGGACTCGAAGAGATCCTTAGCCATCTGCTCAGCACGCGATGCAGCGCCCTGTGACGCCGCCTCAACCACAATTCCCACGCCCATGTCAAGGTCCTCAGGAGCAGCCTTTTGCCAGTAAGCATAAGTGAACTCCCATGAGAGTCGCCCGGAGAGAGGTGACCCTCGACGAACCATGCCGCTCTCAGAGATTGCCCTCGTGATCAGAGGATCCACGGCGATCTCTCCGCGAATATCGTAGAGTCTCTCAGCTGCACTCACCGCTCCGGCCATGTCCCGGCGAAGCGCATGGATCTTGATCAGGTCTCTGAATACACCCTCGTCGCCCACCAGGGCACTTAGATTCTCGAGGGTGCGCACAGCGTCGTCCGGCCGATCGAGCACGATTGAGCGAACCCGGTTTCGGACGCCTCCAACGTGCTCGGAAAGTAGATCCCGAGGAACTACATGCGAAAAGAGTCGGAGATAGTCGTCAAGAAGCGCCCCTCGAGAGCGCTCTCCTCCTTCGGGGCGAGCGGACGGTCCGAAGGACAGCGCCTCCAGGTGCTGAAGCCCAAGATCAGCATGAAGCACGAACGGCGATTGGACTCGGTACGCCAGATCAGCCGACAAGCCGCTTGTTAGTTCTGAGTACACATTCTCCAGTGCCCGCGCTTCCTCCTCAGCAGTACCAGCAATAAGCGATCTCCGTGCCATTGCTGGAGTCAATCGTCGGCCAGGAACAGCGCCCTCAACGACTGCAGCTGTCGTGTAACGACTAAGGACGGGAACGACCGTCGGACCTACATCGCCGCTCGCAGCTCCGTTCTCAACGACTGCCGAAATGACAACCCGTGACCCATCGAGGTGCTCCGGAGTGTTCAGCATCAGGGCGACGACCACATCCGGAAGGAGCGTCGTTGCAACGCCTCCGCTGGGCGTCATGCCAGTCCGACTATCAACCAAGACAACGTCCGGCTGATATCGATCGATCAGATATTCTCGGACCTCGTTCATGAGGAGCACACCGCGAGGCGAGTCACCACCGAACAGATACGGCCAGTCTATTGCTGCGAGGTCCCGCCAGTACTCTGGAGCCGATGGGTCGCCAGCGGGAATCAGAAGGAGCTTGCCCGCCTCCTGATCGATAATCGACTCCGGAGTTGCATCGGGCTCTATGCATGAGGTGACATCAAGAGCGATGTCGTAGTTTAGCGGTGCTCGCGACTTCGGGTTGCTGGCCTGCGCGAGCAATCGGGCCAATGACTTCGACTCAAGGTCCACAGGTACCTTCCCTGGATGGAGCTTGTACTGAAGGCCTGGTGCCTCGAGGTCAAGGTCAATCATCACAACCTTCGCGCCGAACTGGGCCAGATAGATTGCGAGATTAGTCAGCGTTAGTGATCGGCCAACGCCACCCTTGTAGGAATAGAATGAGATAGTGATCATTGTTCCGCTACGCAGCTCGCTCTAGGCCAAATACGGCTGGCATACGCCACCGCCGATCACGTTCAGGGAGGCATTCGAAATCCTGCTCGGAGACCCGCGGCGCCAAATGTCCGGGGCCGGGAGCATCCGATTGCGCGGCGAGGGCATCCTCAAGTAGGAGTGACGCCAGTTGGGCCGGGGAGATCGCCGTTCCATCAGAGCTCAAGTGACTCGTCAACTCTTTCAGCGTATCCCAGGTCTCAACTGTCATGGGAACTTGACGCTTGATAGTCCACGCTGGATTGGTTGGCCTACCGCCGCTTGAGACCAAGACAGCCTTGCGATTGTCGTACCATGAGCGGATAGCTAGGGATTCTGTTACACTCAGGGCCCTTCCCTCCGGTCCAATGTTCTCAATCAAGACGTCCGGACGGAGTCGTGCTATAAAGCTCTCTCGATCTCCCATTATCTGCCTCCTCTAGCTCGAGTAGTCGGAAATTCCTATATACGATCCGTCGACATATATACCGATCTCTTCTTGCTCACCTTGCAGCCCAATCTCACAGAGAAAGTGCCTTAGTTCGTCTGCCTTCTCATCAGATATTTCGCCCTCGCTGACGTATGAGAAGACTGCGACAGTCTTGTCCGTCTTTATCTCGCCCTTCGAGTTCATCCACATACCAAGACCCTGTGGGAAGGCAGTCGCGCCACCGAAGAGTTCAGTGAACACCGTTAGCGCACGGTGAACCCAGTAGTCCTGGCCGCGGGGAATCTCCTGCTTGCCATTCCGGTGCTCGCTCGGCACGAAGAGTTGAATGTGTAGTGATAGCGGCAGGCGTTCGGGGCTAAGCCAAGACGTCACACAAAGCAGACTAGCAGCAGTGATCGACTTTTGATACTGAAAGTCCAGGTCAAGTGAGGACCTGTCCCTGGCTAGGGGTGCTGCGACGAGACCGACAGCACCTCGCCGGTCAGGTAGGTGGAGTAGTCGCTGGCCAGGAACACGATGACGTTGGCGATCTCCCAGGGCTCGGCCGAGCGGCCGAACGCCTCCTGCCTCGTCAGGTCGTCGAGCAGCTCGTCGGTGGTCACCTTGGCCAGGAAGGGGTGCATCACCAGGCTGGGCGACACCGCGTTCACCCGCACCCCGTAGGGCGCCGCGTCCATCGCCGCGCACCGGGTGAGGGCCATCACGCCGGCCTTGGCCGCGGCGTAGTGGGCCTGGCCCTCCTGGGCCCGCCAGCCCACCACCGAGGCGTTGTTGATCACCACGCCCGAGCCACGCGCGGTCATGTGACGCAGGGCCGCCCGGGTGGCGCGGAAGGTGCCGTTGAGGGTGACGTCGAGCACGGTGGACCACTGCTCGTCGGTCATCTCCATGATCGAGGCGGTGCCACCGAGGCCGGCGTTGTTGACCAGCACGTCGAGGCGCCCGTGCTCGCCCACGGTGGCGTCGATCAGCCCCTGCACGTGGTCCTCACGGGTGACGTCGCAGGGAATGGCGAGGGGCCGGGCGTCGGACACGGCCGAGAGCTGGTCGGCGGCCTCGGCCAGGCGGCGCTCGTGGCGGTCGCTGATCACCACCACCGCGCCCTCCTCCGCGCAGCGCTTGGCGGTGGCGAAGCCGATGCCGGTACCGGCCGCGGCGGTGACGAGCACGACCTTCCCGTTCAGCAGGCCGTGGGCGGGTGGCTCGTCGGGCGCGCCGGGCGGGCGTCCGGTGTCGACAGGCTCGGTCATCAGGCGTCCTCGCTCAGACCTTGGGCTCGGGAGGGAGGCCCAGCACGCGCTCGCCGATGATGTTGCGTTGGATCTGGTTGGAGCCGGCGTAGATCGTGTCGGACCGGGTGAAGAGGAACAGTCGCTGGAAGGCGGTGAGGGCGTCCTCGTAGGCCGCCCCGTCGCCGCCGTCGGTGGCCAGCGTGGCCTGGGCGCCCAGCACGTCCATGGCCAACTCGCCGAGCGAGCGGTGCCACGTGGCCCAGAAGAGCTTGTTGATGCTGGCCTCGGGGCCGGGCTCCCCGCCCACCCCCGAGTGAACGGCCGACAGGGTGCGCATGGCGGTGAACCGCATGAGCCGCAGGCCGATCCAGGCGTCGACGAGGCGCTGGCGGATCGCCGGTCGCTCGATGGCACCGTTCGCCCGCGCCGCGTCGATCACGCGGTCGAGCTCGGCCTGGAAGCCGAGTTGCTGGCCGAAGGTGGACGTGCCCCGCTCGAACGCCAGCGTGCCCATGGCCACCCGCCACCCGCCGTTGACCTCGCCCACCAGGTTCTGCGTGGACGTCCGGGCCCCGTCGAAGAAGACCTCGTTGAACTCCGACGAGCCGGTGACCTGCACGATGGGGCGGATCTCCACGCCGTCCTGGCGCATGGGGCAGAGCAGGTACGAGATGCCCTTGTGCTTGGGGGCGTCGCGGTCGGTGCGGCAGAGCACGAACACCCAGTCGGCCCAGTGGGCCAGCGACGTCCACACCTTCTGGCCCGAGATCACCCACTCGTCGCCGTCGAGCTCGGCGCGGGTGGCCACGTTGGCCAGGTCGGAGCCGGCGTTCGGCTCGGAGTAGCCCTGGCACCACAACTCCTCCCCCGAGGCGATCCGGGGCAGGAACCGGCGCTGTTGCTCAGGGGTGCCGAAGGCGATGATGGTGGGGCCGACGAGCGTCTCGCCGATGTGGCCGACGCGCGCCGGCGCCCCCGCCCGGGCGTACTCCTCGTGCCAGATCACCTGCTGCATGAGCGTGAGGCCCCGGCCGCCGTGCTCCTTGGGCCAGGCCAGGCAGGTCCAGCCGTCGGCCCCGAGGCGCTTCTCCCAGGCCAGGCGCTCCTCGAAGGCCTCGTGCTCGTAGCCGGGCCCGCCCACGCCGCGCACGCCCGCGAACGCGCCCGAGAGCTGCGCCTCGAGGTACGCACGGACCTCGGTGCGGAAGGCCTCTTCCTCCTGGCTGAACTGCAGGTCCACGGTGGGTCGCTGGTCTCCTGGGGACGGGGCGCGGGGCGGTCCAGGTCTGACGGGTCGTCAGGACACTACCTGCGGCCCCACGCGGGGCACAGATCGGCGCCCCAGGGGCCCCGGCACCCGAGCGAACCGTCGGCGTGGAGGTCCGACCGGTCAGGACGCCGGAGGGTCCTCGGGGAGGCCCGGGGCCCAGCTGACGCCGTTGATGTGGCTGCCCCCATCGACGAACAGGGTGTTGCCGGTGAGGTAGCGAGCGTCGTCCGACGCCAGGAACACCGCCACGCCCCCGATGTCGGCCTCGGGGTCGCCCATGCGCCCCATCGGGTTCATGGCCAGCAGCTCAGCGGCGTTCTCGGGGGCGAACTGCCGGAACATCTCGTACGCAGGGGTCACCGCCGCCGGGCAGATCATGTTGACCCGGATGGCGTGTCGTGCCCACTCGCGGGCCGCGGTGCGGCTCATGGCCCGGACCGCCTCCTTCGCGGTGTTGTACTCGACCGTGTAGAGGTGCGCGTTCACACCGTTGAGCGAGCACAGGTTCACGATCGAGCCGCCGCCTCGGTCGCGCAGGATCGGATAGCACGCCTGCATCGCCCAGTAGGCACCCCAGAAGCCCACCTTCAGCCCCCGCTCGATCTCCTCGTCGGCCTTCCACTCGATGCGGCCGAAGCCGCCACCACCCCACGCGTTGTTCACGAGCACGTCGACGCCGCCCCACCGCTCCTGCGCGGTCGCCACCATGGCGAGCACGTCGGGCTTCACGCTCACGTCGGTGCGGGTCCACTCGGCGTCGGCGCCGAGGTCGCCACGGAGCTCGTCGGCCACCCGCTCGGCGGCCTCGGGGTTCAACTCGGCCACCAGCACCGCGGCACCCGCGCCCGCCAGGCGACGGGCGATGCCCCGGCCGATGCCCTGCCCCGCCCCGGTGACGATGGCCACCTTCCCGTCGAGCGCACCCATGCGATCCTCCCCCGTCGGCGAACCGGGCCACCTTGGCACAGCCACCGACGACCCCGGAGCACGCCCCGGAGCGCGGGGCTCAGGGTGCCGACAGCGCCGCGCCCAGCGCGGCGACCGTCTCGACCGACGGCGGCCCGACCGCCGCGATCGTCACCCGCTCGGGGGCGAACGGGCCGAAGCGGGCCTCGACCTCGGCGCGGACATCACCCACGGGCCCCCGGATGGCCAGGGTGTCGAGCATCTCGTCGTCGATGCGGCCGGCCAGGTCGTCCCACCGGCCGTCCCGGGTGAGCTGCTGGAGGACCGGCTGCAGGTCACCCCAGCCGTGGTGCTCGAGCACCGGTCGGTACGCCGGGGTCGACCCGTAGAAGGCGAGGCGGTGGCGAGCGGCCTCGTCGTTGCGCTCGTACTCCTCGTCGGTCGTGCCGGTGGCGACGATCACCGACGCCACCACCATCGCGTCGCGGCGGGACCGCCCCGACGCCTGCAGGCCCGCGTCGAAGGCGGCCATGGTGGCGGTGGCGAAGTACGAGGCACTGGTGAACGGGTGGGCCAGCAGGCCGTCGGCGGCCCGGCCGGCCGCCTCGGTCATCCTCGGGCCCACGGCACCGAGGAGCACGGGCGGTGGCCCGAAGGGGTTGGGGCCGGGGTCGAAGAACGGCGGCATGAGGTCGTGGCGGTAGAACTCGCCGCGGAAGCCCAGCGGCTCGCCCGTGGCCCACGACGCCTGGATGGCCTTCACCGCGGCCGCGAACTCGGCCATGCGGGCCACCGGCCGTGACCACGGCATCGAGAACCGTCGCTCGATGTGCTGGCGCACCTGCGAGCCGATCCCCAGCAGGAAGCGCCCGGCGGTCTGCGCCTGCAGGTCGTTGGCCGTGACGGCCACCGTCATCGGGTTGCGGGCCAGCGCCACGGCCACGTTGGTGAACAGCATCAGCCGTTCGGTGTGGGCGGCGGCGGTGACCACGGGCAGGAACGGGTCGTGGGGCCCGTCGAAGGTGAACGCTCCGCCCCATCCGGCGGCTTCGAGGCGCCGGGCCTCGGCCGCCACGTCGGCCGGCGTGGTGGCGCGCAGGGCGACGTCGAACGCCATCGTCATCCCCCTCCTCCGGCGCCGCCGACCATGATGACGAGCATGGCAGAGGTGATACTGGCGTCGTGGCAGAGCGGGGGCGGCCTCCCGGCCGGGCGGCGCCTGGTCGTGGCCGACCCCGGCGGCACCGGGGGCGTCGAGGCGGTGGCGTTCCTCGACGACGAGCCCGAGTGGGTGGGCGGTGGCGTGGACGCCTACCTGGCGGTGCCCCACCACCAGTGGGACCGCATCGCGGGTCCGGCCGAGGTCACCCGCCTCGTCTTCGTGCGGCGCCATCCCGACCTCACCCACGACCAGTTCGTCGAGCACTGGACGACGGTCCACACCCCCCTCGCCCGCCGGCACCACCCCGGCCTCGGCCGCTACGTGCAGCACGTGATCACCGGCGCCCTCACGCCCGGCGCGCCGGCCTTCGACGGGTTGGCCGAGCTGGGCTTCGCCACTCGGGCCGACCTGCGCGAGCGCATGTACGACTCGGATCGGGGGCGCGAGGCGGTCGCCACCGACGTGGCCTCGTTCCTCGACCTGGGGGCCGGACGTCGCCTCACGGGCAGCGACGTCCCCATGCCCTGACCAGCGTCGGGAACCGGTCACCCGGCCCGGATGCCTAACCTCGGCCCATGCCGGAGACGCCTGAGATGTCGGACCAGCCCATGCTCCCCGAGGACGCCCGCCTGCTCTGGGCCGGCGGCCCCGCACCCGACGCCGGACCACGGCTGCGCAAGCACGACCTGGTGCGCGAGATCAAGCGGGCGGTCGAGGCCACCGCCCTGCTCGACCTCGAGGACAGCGACGACGACGACCTGGTGGCCCTGATCACGAAGGCCATGGGGCTCGCCGACGCCCTCGACTCACACCCCAGCCTCCGTCGCAAGGGCGGGCTGTCGGCCGCCGGCGGCGAGGACGGGGTGCTGGTGGAGCGCAGCGGCATCAGCGGGCGCAGCAACCCCCTGGCCCCACCCCTGTACATCGACATGAGCGACCCCGAGATCACCCGCGGCCACGCCGTGTGGACCGATGCCTACGAGGGCCCACCCAACAGCCTGCACGGCGGCTTCGTGGCCGCCGCCTTCGACGACCTGCTGGGCTGTGCCCAGATGGCCAGCGGCTACGCCGGGTTCACGGGCACGCTCACCGTGCGCATGATCCTGCCCACGCCCCTGAACCGGCGCATCGACTACGAGGCCGGCGTGCGGGGCGTGGAGGGCCGCAAGATCCTGTGCTGGGGCACCGCCCGCGACCGCGACGACGTGCTGGCCGAGGCCGAGTGCCTGTTCATCCGCCCCAAGGGCGGGCTCAGCTGACGACCGGCGCCCGATCCCGTCGTCTGACCGGGCGATCGGGCGCCGGCAACGACCTCCGGGCTACTTGCGCTGGAAGTTGGCGGGGCGCTTCTCCTTGAACGCGGTCGCGCCCTCCTTGGCGTCCTCGGTGCCGAAGATGGGCCAGCCGATCTCGAGCTCGTTGGCGAGGCCTTCCTCCTCGGACATGCCCTCGCTCTCGCGCACGGAGCGCTTGATGGCCTCCACCGCGAGGGGCCCGCACTCGCCGATGACGCCGGCGATCTCCAGCGCCTTGTCCAGCGCGCCCCCGTCGGGCACCACGTGGCCGATCAGCCCGACCCGCAGCGCCTCGTCCGCGGTCATCGACCGGGCGGAGAGCAGCATGTCCATCGCCACGGTGAAGGGGATCTGCCGGCGCAACCGCACGGTCGAGCCACCCAGCGGGAACAGGCCCCGCTTGGCCTCGAACACCCCGAAGGTGGCGCTCTCGCCCGCCACCCGGATGTCGGTGCCCTGCAGGATCTCGGTACCGCCCGCCACCGCGTAGCCCTCGACCGCGGCGATCAGGGGCTTCTTGGGCTGGTAGTGGCGCAGCAGCGCCTTCCAGTGCAGGTCGGGATCGTCGGCCATGCGCTGCTGGTACTTCTCGTTGCCCTGCTCACCGCCGGCGAACGCCTTCAGGTCCATGCCGGTGCAGAAGTCGCCGCCCGCCCCGGTGAGGATGATGGCCCGCACCCCATCGTCCTCGTCGGCCTCCACCCAGGCGTCGGCCATGCCCACGAGCATCGGCAGGCTCAAGGCGTTCTTGGCCTCGGGCCGGTTCATGGTGACGACCATCGTCGTGCCCTCGCGCTCGACGAGGAGGTTCTCGGTTCCGGAGCTGGTCATCCCCGAAATCTAGAACAGATTCCAGTTTTCGGGGATACTGCGCCACGATGGAATTCAACCTGGCCGACCTATTCGAGCATGCCGCCGACGCCTTCGCCGAACGCGAGTACCTGGTGGCCGACGGCGACACCCGCACGTACGGCGAGATGGAGGCCCGGGCCAACCGCCTGGCCCACCACCTCGCGGACCAGGGCGTCGGCCCCGGCGACCACGTGGGCATCTACGCCTACAACTCGGTCGAGTGGGTCGAGACCCTCTGGGCGGTGTTCAAGCTGCGGGCGGTGTGGATCAACATCAACTACCGCTACGTCGAGGGTGAGCTGGCCTACCTGTTCGGCAACGCCGACCTGAAGGCGCTGGTGTTCGCCCGTGAGTTCGCGCCCCGCGTGCGCAACGTCATCGACAACCTGCCGCTGCTCCAGCACTCGATCGTGATCGAGGACGGCACTGACGCCGACCTGGCCGACCTCGGCGCCACCCCGTTCGAGGACGCGATGGCCGCGGGGTCACCCGAGCGCGACTTCGGTCCCCGCTCCCCCGACGACCACTACATCCTCTACACCGGTGGCACCACCGGCATGCCCAAGGGTGTGGTGTGGCGCCACGAGGACGTGTTCATGGCCCTCGGTGGCGGCATCGACCCCTACACCAGTGAGCGGGTCGCCCGTCCCGAGCAGATGGTGGAGAAGAGCCACGCCGCCGACGGCGGCCAGCTCACCTTCTTCCCCATCGCCCCCCTGATGCACGGCGCCACCCAGTGGGGCGTCATGGGCCAGAGCTTCACCGGCAACAAGGTCGTGCTCACGGCACGGTTCGACCCGGCCGACGTGTGGCGCACGGTGGCCGCGGAGAAGGTGAACCTGCTCATGATCACCGGTGACGCCATGGGCCGGCCGCTCATCGAGGAGCTCGAGTCCGACCCCGACGCGTACGACACGTCGTCGCTCGTCGCCGTCACCAGCAGCGCGGCGATCTTCTCGGCCTCGGTGAAGGACAAGTTCTTCGAGTTCCTGCCCGACCTGGTGATCACCGACGCCATCGGCTCGTCGGAGAGCGGCAACAACGGCATGGCCGTCATCACCAAGGGCAACACCAAGATGGCCGGCGGCCCCACGGTGAGCGTGATCAAGGGCGCGGTCGTCCTCGACGAGGAGCTGCGGCCTGTGGCCCCGGGGTCGGGCGTGATGGGCAAGGTCGCCCGCTCGGGCAACATCCCGGTCGGCTACTACAACGACCCGGTCAAGACCGCCGAGACCTTCGTCACCGGCCCGGACGGCACCCGCTACGCCATGCCCGGCGACTTCGCGTACCTCGAGGCCGACGGCACCATCACCCTGCTCGGCCGGGGATCGGTGTCGATCAACTCCGGTGGCGAGAAGATCTTCCCCGAGGAGGTGGAGGGCGCGGTGAAGTCCCACCCCGACGTGTTCGACGCCGTGGTGGTGGGCGTGCCCGACGACCTGTGGGGCCAGCGGGTGGCCGCGGTCGTCCAGCTGCGCGAGGGGGCCGAGCCCGACCTCGCGCAGATCCAGCAGCACTGCCGGGACAAGATCGCGGGCTACAAGGTGCCGCGCCAGCTCAACGTGGTCACCACCATGCAGCGCTCCCCGAGCGGCAAGGCCGACTACCGCTGGGCCCAATCGGTCGCCACCGGCGACGTGGCGTCCACGCAGCTGTCGTAGACGCCCCGGCAACTGGTTGGCCTGCGTGGCCTGGGATGTCTAGCTGGCCTCGGTGCCCTCGGGCACGACCACCACGCGCGCCTCGCACTCGCCCGCGGCGCTGAACTGGAGGTTCTGGCGCTGCGCGGCGAAGCGGCCGCCGCAGGTGGCGCCGAAGTTCTCGTAGTCGGTGTTGAGGTCGCTCCGGTCGAACAGCTCGTCACACGACACCATCGAGCCCTCCGCGCACGCGTCCACGAGCCGGTCGAGCCGTCGCGAGTCGCCGAGCCGGCCCGGTGAGGGCACTGCGTTGGTCGGCACGGGGTCGTTGAACCGCAGGTCGCACGATGGCTGCACCTGCTCGACGATCTCGGCCAGCCGGCCGCCACACGTCTGGGCGTAGGTCTCGTACACCGATCCCCGGTCGCTCGAGGCGTAGAGCTCGTCGCACGAGCTGATGCGGGCCGCGAAGCACTCGTTGGCGAGGACGTCGAGGGCGGGGTCGTCGCCCACGTCGCCGAGCGGGCGCCCTTCCGGGACGCCGTCGAAGCCCGCGCAGGCGTTGGGCCGAGAGTCGACGGTCCGGTAGCCGCAGGTCGTGCCGAAGCTGGCGTACTCGCTGCCCTGCGGCGCCAGGCGGTACAGCGAGTCACAGGACTCGAGCCCGTTCATCGCGGCGCAGGTCTCGGCCAGCCCGTCGAGCGTGGGCGAGTCGCCGGTGGGTACGACACCGCCCAGGCCGGCCACATGACCGATCGACCGGAGCCGACAGTTCGGGGCCTGGCCGGCGGCCGGGGGCGGCGCGAGCCGGCCACCGCACGAGAAGGCGTAGGCGGCGTAGGGCGAGCCGACGGCGCCTCGTTGGTAGAGGTCGTCGCAGGCCCGCAGCTGTCCGTCCTCGCAGGCCGAGGCGAGCTCGTCCTGGGCCGCGTCGCCGGTGAGCACATCAGCGGGGGTCGGGTCGCCGAGCGGGGCCGAGAGGTCGGCCGGGATCACCGGGCCGCCGACGAAGTCGAAGTCCCGGCTCGCGCCACCGCCGTCCTCGCTCGCGCACGACGCCGCCAGCACCACCACGACCAGCGAGACGACCGCCATCCGGCAGCGCGCGCTTCGGAGACGGGCACCCACCACGGCGCCAGACGCTACTCCGTGGCACCCGACGCTCCCGCCCACGCCCCCGAGGGCCCCCGAGACGACCCCACGCCGGTGGGCGGCCCTTGGGCCACGGCCAGCCTCGTTAGGATCGCTGGTCGTGGCTCCCGAGGCACCGGCGGTTCGTCGGCCATCACGCTTGTGGTTCGCCGTCCCGGTGGTCATCGTGGCGGTCACCCTCGTCCTCGCGGTGTCACTGATCGCCCGGGAGTCCACCCGGGTCGAGCACCGCATCAAGGGCTTCGACCGGGCCGGTGCCCCGGGACAGGCGGACATCACCTTCGACGAGCCGGGCGACTACCTCCTCTACGTCGAGGGCCCCGTCACGCCCAACAGCTACATCGACCCCACCGAGATCATCCTGTTGCCCGACGCGCCCGGCAGCCGGCGCACGGTCCTGCGCCGCTTCCAGAGCTTCGTCACCTACACCGACCCCTCGGGCCTCGGCGGCCACGCCGAGTTCACCTTCAACGTCCCCGAAGCGGGCGACTACCACCTGAAGGTGCGATGGACGCCGGAGGACATCAACGGCGTCGCCATCGGCCCGTACGTGTACGAGGCCGCCGACGGGCCCGTGCGGCGGGCCTTCGGCATCACGGTGGTCGGCCTGGGCCTCGCACTGGTTGCGACCGTGGGGATCGTCGTGATGCGGCGGCGGGCGGCGAGGGTCGAGCCGTGAGCCTCGCTCGGGACCTGCGCCGCCGATCGCGACGACTGTCGCGCTCGGTGCGACGCACGGGCCGGCGGCTCGGGCGCCGGATCGACCAGTGGCCGCGGCGGGCGCGACGGGCGCTGCGACCGGTGCGACGTGAGCTGCGCCCGCTGCAGCGTGACCTGGCCGCCCTGCCGCACCGGGCCGACGTGGTCGTCCGGGACTGGTTCGACACCGCCACCCGCGAGCTCCGCAAGGGCGACTTCCGCACCGTCGCGGTCTTCCTGCTGCTCGTCAGCTTCGCCCTGCTCCCGCTGCAGAACGTGCGGTTCACGTCGGGGGTGGCCATCGCCGACGTCGTGCTCGTGGTCGCCGCGATCGTCGCGCTGGCGTCTCGCCACCACCGCCCCGATCCTCTCCCGGTCCCGCCGCTGCTGCGCAACGGCATCGCGCTCATGGCCATCGGCGGCGCCATCGGGCTGGTGTTCGCCGACGAGCGCATGGTCAGCGCCAAACTGCTCGTGCGGCTGCTGGCCGTGGTCGTGCTGGCCTTCGTCGCCGTCATCCGCGTGGCACCCACGGGGCGCGAGGCCCGTCGGTTCCTCATGGCGTTCGTCGTCGTCGGCGGCGTGTCCGGAGCACTCAGCGCACTGGGCGATCTCACCGGGGCACCACTGCTCGACCGCTCCACCTTCGGGGGCCGCGCCGTCGGGCTCACGCTCACCAAGTACCCGGTGCTCGACTACCTGCGGGGCACCACCGGTACGAGCCAGTCGCTCGCCATCAACCCCAACCTGTTCGGCGGTGTCAGCGCCGTGGGGGGCGCGCTCGCGATCATCCTGCTGGTCGAGGCCACGTCCTGGCGCCCTCGGGTCGTGCTGGCGGCGGCGGCCGCGGGCCTCAGCCTGGGCGTGCTGTTCTCCGGTTCGAGGAGCTCGTTGCTGGCCCTGATCATCGGCTGCCTGCCCGCGGTGTGGCGGCTCGTCAGCCGGGGCCTGGGCCGTCAGGTGCTGATCGGGGCGGGAGTGATCGGTGTCCTCGTGCTCATCAGCCTGTTCTCCACCGTGCGGGCGCCCTCGCTCGACCGCCTGCTCATGCGCCCCAACTCCGCCGACAGCGAGCGCACGGCCGAGTCGACCATCCTGCGCTACCAGAACGCCACCCGTGGGCTCGAGGAACGGGGTTGGAGCAGTCTGGCCACCGGTTCGGGGCTGCGCGACGACACCGCGTCCAAGTTGCACGACGGCCACCTCGAGCTCTGGGTGGGCCTGGGCCTCGTGGGCATGGTGGGGTGGATCCTGGTGTGCGCCGGCATGATCGAGTCGGGCGTCCGCTACGCCGGACGAGCCGGCCCCCTCACCGCGTGCCAGGTCTCGCTGTTCGCGCTCGGCAGCGCGTTCGCGGCCAACGTGATGGTGACCCTCTTCGTGGACACCATCTGGAACCGCTACATCTGGCTCCTCGTGGCCCTCACCGTCACGCTGCTGATCCGCCCGAACGGCATCGACGGGCCTGCGCTCGCCGCGCCCGCGGCTGCGGGCAGGCCTGCCGGCGCGGGCGACGGCCCCCCGGCCGAACCCGAGCCCGCGCTGGTCTGAGCAGTGCGGGTGCTCACCCATTTCGGCGAGCGCAGTGCCGAGCAGGTGCGGGCGGTGGCGCCGGGCGTCGAGGCCACCGCCGTGCCCACCAGCGGAGACTTGGACGACGACGTCCGTGGTGATGCCCTCCTCACCCTGGCCTGGGGCAGCGACAACCTGACCGAGCTGCTCGGGCGCGGCGTCACGTGGGTGCACACCATCGGCACCGGCGTCGACCGCTTCCCCCTCGACGCCATCGGCGACGGCGTCGTCCTCACCTGCTCGCGGGGCGCCAGCGCCGTGCCCATCGCCGAATGGGTCCTGGCCGCGATGCTGGCCCACGAGAAGCAGTTCCCCGAGTCGTGGATCACCGAGCCGCTGCCGTCGTGGGACGAGCGGCCGGCCAGGCTCGGCACCCTCGCCGGCCGCACGCTCGGCCTGGTGGGGTTCGGTGGCATCGCCCGCGCCGTGGCGGTCCGGGCCCTCGCGTTCGACATGGAGGTCCGGGCCTTCCGCCGGTCCGACGCCCCCGTCGACCTCGACGGCGTCATCCGGGCCGCCTCCCTCGTCGAGTTGGCCGCCGCCTCCGACCACCTCGTGGTCGCGGCACCGTCCACGCCCGAGACGCGTCACCTCGTCGGCCACGAGGTGCTGGCGGCGATCCGGCCCGGGGCCCACCTGGTCAACATCGCCCGCGGCGCACTGGTCGACCAGGACGCGTTGCGGGTGGCGCTCGACGAGGGGCGCCTCGCGCGGGCGACGCTCGACACCGTCGACCCCGAGCCGCTCCCTGCCGGCCACTGGCTCTGCGGGCACCCGGGCGTGCGCCTGAGCCCGCACATCTCCTGGAGTGCCCCGCGGTCGATCCCCGTGCTGTTCGACCTGTTCCTCGACAACGTGGCCAGGCGAGTCGCGGGCGAGCCGCTCCTCGGCGTGGTCGACCTCGCGGCCGGCTACTGAGGCGGCCCTCCACGCCGCCTCGGCCCGCTACGGGCCGCGCACCAGCTCGGGCGGGCTGCACCCCTGCAGCAGGAACGCGCGCACGCGGTCGTCGACCAACGTGGCGCACGTCGACCGCTCCCACACCGGGACGGTCCCCACCGCCTGCGCCACCCGGTAGACATCGACGGTCCTGTCGGCCTGCGTCCGGTAGACGACCACCTCGGTGACGCCCGCCAGGTCGCCCGGCTCCTCGGCCATCAGCCAGGCCGCCACGCGCTGGCGGTTCTCGTGGGCGAGGCAGCGCCGGCCGGCGGCAGGACCGACGTTGCGCCCGCTGGCCGCCGCCTCCGCGAGCGAGCGGTCGAGACCGCAGTCGACGTTCGCGCCGACCAACGCGACCTCGTCGGGCACCGTCGGGACGGGAGCGGCGACCGTCGGCACGAACACACAGCCGGCTCCGGGAGTGAGCTCGACGGTGAGGAACGTCTCGGACCCTGCCGCCACGTCGACGTCGAGCGCACACTGGTCGAGCGTGTCACCGAGGTGGGCACACGTCGCCTGGCACGGTTGCTGCGCCGAGACGAGGTGGTAGCGGCCGGGGTCGAGGCGCTGGTCGATCGCCGGGTACACGTCGGCCAGCGGCCGGAACCGCCGTTGGAGCACCTCGGACCCGGCGGCGTCGCGAACCACGAGCCACGACACCTGCCCGGTCGGGTAGCAGCAGAGCGTCTGGTGCTGGGTGACCCGCACCCGACCGGTCGCCGAGACGTCGGGGGCCCCGGAAGGGGCCGGGCCCTCGGCGCCCGGCTCGGTGCCGGGCGACCCCGAGGTCGGGCCTGCGGGGGGGACCGTCGTGCGATCGGGCGTGGTGCCGAGGGTGTCGGCGGCAGCCGCCCCCCGGTCCCCCGGGGCCCGGCTGCACCCCGCCGCCAGGACGAGCGCGGCGATGACCACGACGAGCGCGCGACGGCCGGGTCGCCGGCCGATCCCCCTGTCCGCCACGGCACCGCAGGATAGTGCCCGCCCGGAAGTACGGGGCAGAGTCGGCCACTCGGCGGGATTCAGCCCTAAGTTCGCGACATGCCCGAGCTCATCACCCTCCAGGAGGCGGCGGACCAGCTCGGGGTCCATTACATGACCGCCTACCGCTACGTCCGCACGGGGCGCCTGCACGCGGTGAAGCAGGGTGCCGAGTGGCGCGTCGACCCGGACGATCTGGCCGATCTGCAGGTGGGCCGCCGGACGGCCACCGCGGCGGCCACGGGGTCGACGGCGCCGCGCTGGACCGCTGAGCCCGACCGCCTGGCCCGGCGCCTCATCGAAGGCGACGAACCCGGTGCGTGGCAATTGGTCGAGGACGCCCTCACCTCGGGAGCGACCGCCGAGACCGTCTACACCCGGCTGCTGGTGCCGGCCATGGCCGACGTCGGGGAGCGCTGGGGCTCGGGCGACGCCACCATCGCCGACGAGCACACGGCCACCGTGACCATGCAACGGCTGGCCGGGCGCCTGGGCCCCGCGTTCAACCGGCCGGGCCGCAAGCGGGGCACGATCGTCCTCGGCGCCGCACCGGGCGATCTCCACGGCCTGGCCGTCGGCCTGCTCGCCGATCCCCTCCGGGGCCGGGGGTTCCACGTCCTCGACCTCGGCGCGAACGTACCGCTCGAGGCCTGGCAGGACGCGGTGCGCGGCGCCGAACGGCTGCGCGCCGCGGGCGTGAGCGCCATCGCCCCCGGGCTCGATGCCGTGGTCGCCGACGCGATCGCGGCCATCCACCGGGCCGCCCAGGTGCCCGTCGTGGTCGGCGGCGGCGCCATCGCCGACGAGGCGCACGCCCGTGCCCTGGGTGCCGACGCCTGGGCCCCGAGTCAGGCGGCGGCGCTGGACGTCTTCGAGGCCATCGCCGGCGACTGACCTACGCCCGCCCGGTGTCCGGTGTCCGGTGGCCGGTGGCCGGTGGCCGGCATCGGCGCTCGGCACCGGGCGGATCCGGCACGTGGTTGTGGATCGCTGTGGTTAGTGGTAAAACTATTTACCACTAACCAGTAAAGGACCCCCCATGCGTACCCGACGAACCACCAAGATCGTGATCGCACTCTTCGCGGCCACCCTGCTGCTCGCGTCGTGCGGCAGCGACGGCGACGACAGCAGCAGCGCGACCACCACCGAGGCCTCGACCGACACCACCGAGGCCACCACCGACACCACCGCCGCCGAGGCGGACATCGTCGACACGGCGGTGGCCGCGGGCGACTTCACCACGCTGGCGACCGCGCTCGAGGCCGCCGACCTGGTCGACACCTTGAAGGGCGACGGCCCCTACACCGTGTTCGCGCCCACCGACGCCGCCTTCGACGCGCTGCCCGCCGGCACCCTCGACGACCTGCTCGCCGACCCGGAGGCACTCGCCGGGGTGCTGACGTACCACGTCGTCGACGGTGAGGTGCTGGCCGCCGACCTGACCGACGGCCAAGAGGTGGAGACCCTCAACGGCGACACCCTCACCGTGTCGATCGACGGCGACACCGTGACCATCAACGACGCCACGGTCACGACCGCCGACATCCAGACCTCGAACGGGGTCATCCACGTGATCGACACCGTGCTCATCCCCCCGAGCGCCTGACTCCGGACACCACCCAGCAGCAGGCGGTCGTCCTCGCCGGCTGGCTCGCGCTGGTGGGGGGCAACCCACTCGGCGCCCTGTACAGCCTCATCACCGCCACCCTGGTCGCCTCCCGTGCGCCCGGGGCGACGACCCGCCACGAGCTGGTGAGGGTCGAGGCCGAGCCGTGACCGCCTCCCTGCTCGAGACGGCTATGCAGGTCCAGGAGCGTTGGTGGACCGTCCACGCCAAGTGCAAGGGCAAGACCCACCTGTTCTTCGCCCCCGCCGGTGAGCGACCCGAGGCGAGAGCCCGCCGTGAGGACCTGGCCCGGCGCTACTGCGCGTTGTGCCCTGTCCAGAAGCCCTGCCAGGACGAGGCGCGGGGCAACCACGAGGCCGGTCTCTGGGGCGGCGAGAACGAGGAGGAGCGGGCCGAGGCCGGGTTCGCACCCCGGGCCATCACCCGCCGATCGGTACAGGTCGCGGTCACGCAGCGCACGAAGCGAGCGTCCGAGGCCTCCTGATCGCCGGGCGTCAGCCGAAGTCGACCTCGGGGAGCTCGCCCAGGTCGGCCACCGGGAAGCGCCGCCCGGCCACGAACCCGCCGTCGACCACCAACGCGTGCCCGGTGACGAACGAGGCGTCGTCGGAGGCCAGGAACAGCGCCGCCGCGGCCACCTCCTCGGGGCGGCCGGCCCGGCCGAGCAGGTGCTGGTCGACGAACCACTCCTTGATCTCGGCCAGTGCCGGGTCGTGGAGCGGCGCGGTCATGGGGGTGTCGATGAGGCCCGGGCACAGGCAATTGACCCGGACGCCCTGGCGGCCGTAGTCGGCGGCCATGTTGCGGGTGAGCACCACCACGCCGCCCTTCGAGGCGTTGTAGGCGGCCTGGCCCTGGAACCCCACCAGGCCCTCGATGCTGGCGATGTTGATGATGCTGCCCGCCCCCTGGGCCACCATGTGGGGCACCACGTGCTTGGCCACGAGGTAGGTGCCCTTCAGGTTGATGTCGAGCACGCGGTCCCACTCGTCGGCGGGCACCTGCTCCACCGAGCCCGCCGAGGCCACCCCCGCGGCGTTGAGCAGGATGTCGATGCGACCGAACCGCTCGACCACCGCGGCCACCCGCTCGACGATCTGGGCCTCGTCCCGAACGTCGAGGGGCCAGAACGCCACCGCCGGCGCCGAGGCCTCGAGGCCGGCGGCGACCTCCGGCGTCGGACCGGCCAGATCGAGGCCCGCGATCGACGCGCCCTCGGCCGCGAACCGCTGCGCCGTGGCGGCCCCGATGCCCGATGCCGCGCCCGTGACAACCGCTACCCGGCCGTCGAGTCGTCCCATGTCGTGTCCCCCTGCGCTCGCGGCCCGCCCGAGGGCGAACAGATGTGTGGTGTCCTGTCCTGTGGTGTCGGGGTCGGGCGCCGGCCGCCGCGCCTCTAGGAGATGCGCTCGATGATGGTGCCGGTGGCGAGGGCACCGCCGCAGCACATGGAGATCAGCGCCGTGCTCTTGTCGGTGCGCTCGAGCTCGTGCAGCGCCGTGGTGATCAGGCGGCTGCCGGTGCTGCCCACCGGGTGACCGATGGCGATGGCGCCACCGTTGGTGTTGACGTTCTCCCAGTCGGGCTCGTGGAGCTGGCCCCACGACATGACCACCGAGGCGAACGCCTCGTTGACCTCGCAGAGATCGATGTCGCCCATGGTCATGCCCGCCTTGGCCAGCACCTTGGTGGTGGCGTCACGGGGGCCGTCGAGGTGGTAGTAGGGATCGGAGCCGACGAGCACCTGGGCCACGATGCGGGCCCTCGGCGTCAGGCCCTCGGCCTTGGCCCGCTCCTCGGACATCCAGAGCACGGCGGCCGCACCGTCGGAGATCTGGGAGCTGGTCCCCGCGGTGTGGATGTGACCGGGCACGACCGGCTTCAGCTTGGCGAGGCCCTCTCGGGTGGTCTCGCGGGGGCCCTGGTCCTTGCTGATGACCTGGGTCTCGCCGGTGGGACCGTCCTCGCCCATCACGGGCACCTCGATGGGCGCGATCTCACGCTCGAAGCGACCTTCCTCCACCGCCCGGGCCGCCTTGCGCTGGCTCTCGAAGCCCAGCCACTCGATGTCGTCACGGGTGATGCCGCGGTTCTCGGCGATGCGCTGGGCGGCGCCGAACTGGTCGGGCATGTCCCAGGGGAAGTCCTCGGGGCGGGACGAGCCGGGGCCGTTCATGGCGTTGGCCCCGAGCTGCACGCGGCTCATGGCCTCGACGCCGCAGGCGATGCCGACGTCGATGGCGTCGGCCGCGATGAGGTTGCTGACGAAGTTGTTGGCCTGCTGGGCCGAGCCGCACTGGCAGTCGATGGTGGTGGCAGCCACCTCGAAGGGCAGGCCCTTGCTGAGCCACGCGGTGCGGGTGACGTTGGACGCCTGCTCGCCGGCCTGGGTGACGCAGCCGCCGACGATCTGCTCGACGCTCCCGGGCTCGATGCCGGCGCGCTCGACCACCGAGAGCTGGGCGTGGGCCAGCAGCGCGGAGGCGTGGAGGCCGGACAGCCAGCCGTTGCGCTTGCCGATGGGCGTGCGGACGGCTTCGACGATGACGGGGTTGGCCATGGGTGCCTCTTTCGCTTCCGGGCGCGGTGTGCGATCCGGGGATTCGTGCGGGTCGGGGCAACTCTAGAATCTGTTCTAGTTTTCGTGCACATGACACCGACACCGGGGGGAGGCGGGCCGCTCTCCGGGGTCCGCGTGCTGGAGCTGGTGGGCCTCGGCCCGGGCTGGTTCACCGGCATGCTGCTGGCCGACCTCGGCGCCGAGGTGGTGCGGGTGGATCGGGTGGCCGAGGCGCGTTCGGCGGACCGGTCCCGCCCGGCCACCAACGCCATGCACCGGGGCAAGCGCTCGGTCGCCCTCGACCTGAAGCAGGCCGGCGGGGTCGAGGCGTTCCTCCGGCTCGGCGAGGGCGCGGACGCGGTCATCGAGGTGTTCCGCCCAGGGGTGGCCGAGCGCCTCGGCATCGGGCCCGACGACTGCCTGGCCCGCAACCCGGCCCTGGTCTACGGGCGCCTCACCGGCTGGGGCCAGGACGGGCCGATGGCGCACGAGGCGGGCCACGACATCGACTACATCGCGCTGTCCGGCGCGCTCGAGCCGCTGGGCCGGGCCGGCCAGCCGCCGACACCGCCCATCAACGTCCTCGGCGACTTCGCCGGCGGGGGGATGCTCCTGGCCTTCGGGATCGTCAGCGCGGTGCTCGCCGCCTCACGGACCGGCGCCGGCCAGGTGGTCGACGCGGCCATGGTCGACGGCGCCGCCCTGCTGCTCACGCCGTTCTTCTCGGCGCGCAACAGCGGCTTCTGGGGTCCCCGGGGCACCAACCACCTCGACACCGGGTCGCACTTCTACGAGGTGTACGAGTGCGCCGACGGTGCGTGGGTGGCGGTCGGGGCCATCGAGCCCCAGTTCTACGCCGCGCTGCTCGACGGGTTGGGTCTGCTCGGCGACGGCGTCCAGGATCCCGAGGACCCCGCTGAGCAGATGGACCCGTCGCTCTGGCCGGCGAAGAAGGCGCGCTTCGCGGCGATCTTCCGGACCCGGACGCGAGACGAGTGGTGCTCGGTGTTCGCCGGCCGCGACGCCTGCGTGGCGCCCGTGCTGTCGCCGGAGGAGGCACCGGCGCACCCCCACGCCGTGGCCCGCTCGGCCTTCCTCACCGTCGACGGCGTGCCCCAGCCGGCGCCGGCGCCCCGCTTCTCGGTCACCCCCGAGGCCGTCGCCGGCCCGCCCCACCACCCCGGCGACGACACCGACACGGTGCTCGCGGCGGCGGGCTACTCGTTTTCCGAGCTGGATGCCCTCCGCGGCGCCGGCGCCATCTTCTGAGTGCGCTGGGGGTCGCATTCCGTCGATAGCAGCCCTGCGCATAGCCGGAGGCGTAGGGCTCAAGGCCGCCGCACCAGCACGTCGTCGGTCATAATCCGACGTGTGACCTCCAGTCGAAGGACGCCCAAGCTGGCGATCGCTGTGGTCGTCGCCATCGCGATGGTCACCAGTTGCTCATCGGGTGGCGGATCAATACGCGCGTTCGCCGAGGGAGCCTGGTCCTGCGACGTCGATGCTGACCGCATCGCCTCCTTCGAGGACGATGCCGAGGCACTCGAGTCCGGGTACTTCACGACATTTGACGTCGAGATCGCATTCGATGACTCTCGATCGGGTGACTTCCAGATGGTCATACCGAACGGCGCGTCGGCTGGGTCACACCACGGTGAATGGCAGTTGGTCGATGAAGACCTCAGTGTCGAGTTCGACGAGGTCCCAAACTCGGCAAGTGACAGTGCCATGGACGATCCGCGCTATGCGTTTGGCGGGGTGTCCAACGAGACCGACGAGCTCCGATACGACCCGACCTTCGATATCGAGGACGGCACCATCGACGTCGCCCGACAGGACGAACGCATCACCCTGACCTGGCAGGGCTACGAC
Organism: Acidimicrobiales bacterium; assembly: GCA_044221555.1. Classification (GTDB taxonomy): domain Bacteria; phylum Actinomycetota; class Acidimicrobiia; order Acidimicrobiales; family DATDAH01; genus JAEUJM01. Next base: position 37,542 of record JBGAOY010000010.1, on the reverse strand, counting down.
GGTGGCAGTTCGACTGGTCAATGGGTCGCGGAGTGTGCGAAGCAGTGATGTTGGACGACACCTGATCACCCATTTGCGCTGGCCATCGACGCAAGACCCGTCGACCGTGGCGGACCCGGATCGCCGGCGAGCCCCTCAGAGGCCCGGCGGCCAGTCCCCCGTCGGGCTGAGCGTCCAGGTCGGCGGGCGCCGCTCGAGGAAGGCCGTCGGGCCCTCGCGGGCGTCGGCGGTACCCATGAGCACCTGGTGCCAGGTGGTCTCGAGGCGGTCGCACTCGTCGGCGTCGAGGGTGGGGCTCGACCAGAGCAGGCGCTTCGACGCGGCCACCGAGAGCGGCGCCGTGTTGGCGGCGATGTCGCCGGCCACCGCCATCGCCGCCGGCAGCACCTCGTCGGCCGGCAGGGCTCGGTGGACCAGGCCCATGGCGGCGGCCTCCGCGCCGGTGAAGCGCCGGCCGGTGAGCAGCAGGTCCTGGGCTACGGCGAAACCCACGGCCCGGGGCACGGTCCAATGGGCGTGGGCGTCGGGCAGCACCCCCATGCGCACGTGGACGAAGCCCAGGGTGGCGTCGGCGGCCACGAGGCGCAGGTCGCACTGCATGGGCAAGGTGAGCCCGATGCCGAGCGCCGGGCCGTTGATGGCGGCGATGACCGGCTTGCGCACCTCCCATGCCGGTGGGCGCACGGGTGACGACGTGAACGGGCGATCGCGGCCCGACGGCTGGTCGACGGGCGCGGCGAACGTGTCGGCCGCCCCGCCCAGGTCGGCGCCCGCGCAGAACGCGCGGCCCTCCCCGGTGACCACGACCGCCCGCACGCGATCATCCCGGTCGCACGCCTGGTAGGCCTCACCGAGCTCGTCGCCCATCCGCCCGGTGAAGGCGTTCAGGCGCTCGGGCCGGTTGAGCGTGAGCACCGCCACGCCGTCGGCCACGTCGACCAGGACGTGGGGCACGTCCGTGGCGTCGGGCTGGGCAGGCATCGGACGATTCTCCCACGTCCCCGCTGGAGGCCGCCGATCGGGGGGTGCCGCGCCATGATGGGTCCATGCCCGCCCTTCTCGACGCCGGACCGCGCTGACGTGGACTTCGCGTTCACCCCCGAACAGGTGGCCCTGCGCCAGGAGCTGCGCGAGTACTTCACGGCCCTCATGACCCCCGAGGTCGCCGCCGGTCTCGCCGAGAGCGGCTTCGGCGGCACGCTGTACAAGCAGCTCGTCCGCCGGATCGGCGCCGACGGCTGGCTGGGGGTCGGCTGGCCGAAGGAGTTCGGCGGCCAGGGTCGCACCCCCGTCGAGCAGCTGATCTTCTTCGACGAGGCGCAGCGGGCGGCGGCACCGGTGCCCATGCTGTCGATCAACACCGTGGGCCCGACGATCATGCGCTTCGGCAGCGACGAGCAGAAGGCTCGCTTCCTCCCGCCCATCCTGGCGGGCGAGCTGCACTTCGCCATCGGCTACACCGAGCCGGGCGCGGGCACCGACCTGGCGTCGCTGCGCACCGCCGCGGTCCGCGACGGCGACGAGTACGTGGTGAACGGCCAGAAGGTGTTCACCACCCAGGTCGACGACGCCGACTACGTCTGGCTGGCCGTGCGCACCGACCCCGACGCCCCCAAGCACAAGGGCATATCCATCCTGTTGATGCCCACCGACACCCCGGGGTTCAGCTACACCCCGATCCACGTCATGGGCGAGGGCACCACCAACGCCACCTACTACCAGGACGTGCGCGTCCCGGTGGCCAACCTCGTGGGCGAGGAGAACGCCGGCTGGCGCCTCATCACCACCCAGCTCAACCACGAGCGCGTCGCGCTGTGCAACAGCGGCGCCGTGGAGCGCAGCATCACCGAGGTGCGGGCCTGGGCCCAGGAGACGAAGCTGGCCGATGGCCGACGGGTGATCGACCAGGACTGGGTGCAGCTCGACCTGGCCCGGGCCACCGCCGAGACCGAGGCCCTCCGCCTCATGAACTGCAAGGTGGCGTGGGCGCTCCAGTCGGGCGACCTGAAGGGCGCCGACGCCTCGGCCATGAAGGTGTTCGGCACCGAGTCCGACATCCGGGTCAACCGGTGGCTGATGGAGATCCTGGGCTCGGTGGCCTACCTGTCCCGGGAGTCCCCGGAGGCGGTGCTGCATGGCCGTCTCGAGAAGCGCTGTCAGTCCGCCCTCATCCGCACCTTCGGCGGCGGCGCCACCGAGATCCAGCGCGACATCATCGCCATGCAGGGCCTGGGGCTGCCCCGGGCGCCGCGATGAGGCCGGTGGCCCTCGTCACGGGGGCCAGCCGGGGCATCGGCAAGGCCACGGCCATCGCCCTCGCCGAGGCCGGCTGCGACGTCGCCGTCGCCGCCCGCACCCTCACCGAGGGCGCCGGCCGGGACGACTCGAAGCCCGACGGCGGCGCACTACCCGGCGGCCTCGACACCACCGCCGCGGCCGTCGAGTCCGCGGGCGCCCGGGCCCTGCCGCTGGTGATCGACCTGCTCGACCCCGACACGCTCACCGCGGCGGTCGCCGCGGTCGAGGCCGAGTGGGGGCCCGTCGACGTGCTGGTGAACAACGCCGTGCACACCGGGCCCGGCAGCATGACCCGCTTCCTCGACACCGCCCCCGAGCACTTCGAGCAGAAGGTGCGGGCCAACTACCTCTCGCAGCTCGTCCTCATCCGGGCCGTGCTGCCGGCGATGATCGAGCGCGGCCGCGGCCGCATCATCAACATGACCTCCGCCGCCGGCCTGCAGGACCCGGCTGCACCGGCCGGCCAGGGCGGGTGGGGCCTGGCCTACTCGGCGTCGAAGGCCGCCTTCCACCGCACCGCCGGCATCCTCGCCGTCGAGCACGGCACCGACGGCATCCTGTGCTTCAACGTCGAGCCCGGCATGGTGCTCACCGAGAAGATGGAGCTCAACCAGAAGGCGCTCGGCCTCGAGCACAAGTACCCGGTGGCGCCGCCCTCGGTCCCCGCCAGCGTCGTGGCCTGGCTGGCGACCTCGCCGGAGGCTGCCGACCACAACGGGGAGACGTTCAACGCCCAGCGCTTCGCCCGCACCCAGGGCCTCCACCCCGACTGGCGCTGAGCGACCCGCGCGGTCTCGTGCGCTCGCGTGCGGCCGACACCCGCCGGGATCGCGTGGCACGACGGCACCCGGGGCCGGGCCGACACTGGCCTCACACGAAGGCGCGCAGGAAGGTGACGACGGCCCAGGCGAAGGACGCGAGCCCCACGACCCCGGCGGTCCGCTTCGTCGCCTCGTAGGTCTCCGAGATGCGCGGGAAGATCCGCGTGCTCAGCCTCCGGTAGTAGGCGTAGAGGAGGAAGCAGCATCCGGAGAACCCCAGCCAGAACAGCGCCTCCAGCACGCGATCACACCCCCTCGATGCTCACCACTCGTCGCGGGGTCGGTACGTGGCGGATCCCTCGGGCCGGGTGATGTGGTGGCCGAAGAACCCACCCTTGGGGCGGGCGTGGGCGTGGTAGTGGTCGGGGATGTTGCGCATGTTGTCGTCGATGTAGAACTCGCCGATCTCGGCGAGGGCGACGAGGCCGAGCTGCTCGTGCATGTAGGTCCTCTCGTCCACCGGTGGGTCGATGCCGTGCGAGCGCCACACCACCATGGGAGTGCTGCACAGCTCGCACTCGGCGATCCAGCACACGTCGTCGTCATGGTGCCAGGGCGTGATCTTGGCCGCCTGGCAGAGATCGCAGTCGGGGTCCTTGGGGCGGTCGGCGCCATCGCTCATCCGCCGGACCGTAGCGTCACGGCCGACGCCGGTGTCCCTCGCAGCGCGTACTCCCCTGACACGGAGGTTGGTGGCTCGGACCGCCGTCACGGCGGCGTTCAGCTGAACGCAGCGTGGACGCCGAGGATCCAGCCCTCGCGGGCGACGAGTGGGTCGGCGGGGGCGTCGAGGGTCAGGTCGGGCAGCGCCAGCGCCACAGCCAGCGCGTCGGCGGCGTCCGGCGATCGCTCGAGGAGCTCGACGGTCCGGTCGTCGAGGCCGGTCACGTCGGGGCGGGCCCGCCAGCGAGAGACCTGTTCGCGACGGTCGACGTCGCTCCCCTTGCGCAGGTCGGGGTCGAGCCACATCGCGGGATAGACCTCGGCCACCACGGTCCGCGCGTCGTCGACGAGGCCGCCCGCGAACGGCCAGACCTCGACGTGCGGCAGTCCGGCGAGCCGGTCGAGGACCGCCATGCCATGGATGGTGCCCAAGCCGACCTGACGCTGGAACTGCACGAGGTCGCAGACGGACTGTGGGCGCGGAATGCATGCGAGCTCGGTCTGCCGCATGAGCTGCGGTGCCCGGTCCCCCCGAACGAGCCGGAACTGGGACCGCTCGCCGGACGCATGCAGCCCGGCACGCACGTCGCCGTCGTGGGATGCCACGAGCTGCGCCGCCCACCGGCGCAGGTCGGCCCAGGTCCAGTCGCTTCGACCATCGAGCGCGAAGGACGCTGGGAACGAGAACGAGAAGTCGAGTCCGGCGAGCGTCCGGTGCTCGGGCGCCTCGCGGAGCTCGGCCTCGACCCGATCACGCGATGACCGCTCGACCCGAACGACCTGCAGGCCCCCGGCCGGACCGCGGACCACCTCGGCGAGGAAGACGTTGCCGCCCGTCTTCGCGCCGGACCAGTCCACCCCCAGGAACCGCTCGAACGCCACGTCCGGCGAGGGACCCACCCGTCGCCAGTAGACGATGCCGGCCTCGCCGCCGACGGCGTCGGGGATGCGGCCGACCTGCTGCCAGCCCATCTCCTCGTACAGGGGGCGGGCGGGGTTGGACTCGAAGACCAGGTTGAACACGATGGCGTCGAAGCCGAGACCCGGAGCCGCCTCGATGGAGTGAGCCACCAGGCGCCGGCCGAGCCCCAGGCCACGCGCCGACGCGTCGACCACGTAGCCGGCGTTGGCGATGTGGCTCGCCCGACCGGCGTAGTTGGGCTTCAGGTAGTACGCGCCGACCAGTCGGCCACCGAGGCGGGCGACCGTCACGGTGGCCACAGGCGAGCGCCAGAGACCGTCGTGGTCGGCCCGCGACAGCGGGGCGTCGTGCGGGTAGCCCTCTCCCGCGTCGACGATGCGGGCGAACAATGCGAACAGCTCGGCGTCGTCCCGGTCGGGATCGAAGGGCAGGATCTCCACCTCGGCGGCGCCGTCGGTCATCGCCGCTCACGCTAGAGCGGTCAGGGGCGGCCGGAGCGGGGCAGGTCGCCGAAGGGGACGTCGCGGTCCACGGCGGGCTCGCGGGGCAGGCCCAACGCCTGCTCGCCGATCTGGTTGCGCTGGATCTCGTCGGTGCCGCCCCGGATGGACAGCGACGGCGCGGTCAGGAAGGTCGTCGCCCACTCGCCGTCGGCCAGCATCCCTGCCGGACCCTCGAGCTCGAGGGCGAGTGACGTCGTGGCCTTCAGGGTGTCCGCCATGCGCAGCTTCGCTCCCGGTGTGCGCCGACCCGCCCAGCGCCGTGCCTGGACGTCGCCGTACACGGCCATGGCCCGGTCCCGCGCCACGGCCGCCGATCGGTGGTCGGCCGAGCCCACGAGGTCGAGCAGCGCCGACGTGTCCCCGAGGCCCAGGCCCGCGGCCGGCGCACCGGCGCCGCCGCCCCGTTCGAGGGCGAGCACCGACCGGGCGATACCCCACCCCGCGCCAGGGTCGCCGAGGCGGTCACCGTCGGGGACCAGCACCCCGTCGAGGAAGACCTGGTTGAAATGGGCGTCGCCGTTCATCTGCTTCAGAGGCGCCACCTCGACGCCGTCCGCCTCCAGGTCGACCGCGAACACGGTGATGCCCGAGTGCTTGGGCACCGACCAGTCCGAGCGGGCCAGGCACAGCCCCCACCGGGCGTAGTGGGCCCGGCTGGCCCAGACCTTGGCCCCGGTGAGCCGCCAGACGCCGCCGTCGCGCTCGGCGCGAGTGGTGAGGCCGGCGAGGTCCGACCCGGCGTCGGGCTCGGAGAAGAGCTGGCACCAGATCTCCTCACCCCGAGCGATCGGCGCCAGCCAGCGGGCCCGCTGCTCGGGGGTGCCGTGGACGAGCAGCGTCGGCCCGACGAGGGCGAGGCCGACCGCGAAGGGGTACAGGTCGGGCACGGCGTAGGCGCCGACCGTCCGCTGCACGACGCCGACGTCCTCCGGCCCCAGGCCGGCGCCGCCGTGCTCGACCGGCCACGTCGGCACCGCCCACCGCCCCATGGCCGCCAGGTAGGCGCGGCCCGGACCGAGGTCGTCGTTGCCCGCGCCGAGCACCGGGGCGGCGTCACCGGCACCCCTGGGCTGCAGGCCGGCGGCCGCGGCGTCCGCCCGCACCTCGGCGGCGAGGTCGGCGGCCCCGGCGTCGACGGACATGGCCTCATCTCACCACAGCCGTCCCCGGCGCAGCCCGCCGTTGCCGTTTTTAGATCACGTTTCAAATTCCGCCAGGTGCTGCGTTACGATCCCGGGCATGGAATTCGGCATCTTCAACAGCCTGTACGTGCCCCATCAGGTGGCCGACCTCGACCCCGACAACATCGAGCACACCCGCTTGATGGACGAGGTGGTCTGGACGCAGGCGGCCGACCGCAACAACTTCAAGTACACGTGGGCCACCGAGCACCACTTCCTCGAGGAGTACTCGCACCTCTCGGCCAACGAGTCCTTCCTCGCCTACCTGGCCGGCACCACGCAGAACATCCACCTGGGCAGCGGCATCATCAACATCACGCCGCCGGTCAACCACCCCGCCCGCATCGCCGAGCGGGTGGCCATGATCGACCACCTGAGCCAGGGGCGATTCGAGTTCGGCATGGGCCGCGGCTCGTCCAGCACCGAGCAGGCCGGGTTCGGCATCACCGACCCCGAGCTGACCAAGCGCATGTTCGACGAGGTCCTCCCCCAACTGCCGCGGATGTGGGCCGAGACGGACTACAGCTACGACGGCGAGTACTTCTCGATGCCGAAGCGCAACGTGTTGCCGAAGCCCTACACGCTGCCCCATCCCCCGCTGTGGGTCGCGGCCGGCAACCCCGGCACCTTCGAGAAGGCAGGTCGGCTCGGCCTCGGCATCCTCTGCTTCGGCGTCAGCTCGCCCGAGGCCCTCAAGCCGCTCATCGAGACCTACAAGATCGCGGTCCAGGACGCCGACCCGGTGGGCGGCTACGTCAACGACAACGTCATGGTCACGACCCAGATGCTCTGCCTCGAGGACGGTGAGAAGGCCCGTCACATCGCCACGGACATGACCACCGGCTACCACACCACCAACGTGTTCCGGTACCTCGACACCTTCCCCAAGCCCCCCGGCATCCCCGAGTGGCCGGCGGTGCTGCCCGATCCCACCTACGAGCAGGTCGACCAGAACATCAAGGACCACATGGTGTGCATCGGCACGCCTGAGGAGTGCGCCAAGACCGTCGAGCGCTACCAGGCGACCGGGGCCGATCAGCTCACCTTCGGCATGCTCTCCAGCACGATGCCCATCGAGGTGGCCATCGAGGCGGTCGAGACGTTCGGCCAGCAGATCATCCCCGCGTTCGACAAGGACCCCGTGCACAGCACCACCCGCCAGCGCGAGGCGCAGCTGGCCACCGCCACCGTCTGACCGGCCACCGGCCCCTACGGTCTGCCGGGTGACGCCCGACTCCGTCGACCGCCTCCTCCGCGCCCACGCCGACGACGCCGGTGTGGCGCTCCGCTACGACGACCAGGCCTGGACGTGGCCGGAGGCCACCACCGCGGCCGCCCAACGGGCGGTGCTGCTGTTGGCCGAGCGCCGGCCCGGGCCGTTCCACGTGGGGGTCCTGGCCGACAACGTCCCCGAGTTCGCGCATTGGCTGGGTGCCGCCGCGCTGGTGGGAGCCACCGTCGTGGGCATCAACCCCACCCGGCGGGGTGCCGAGCTCGCGAGGGACATCACCCACACGGCGTGCCAGGTGGTGATCGTCGAGCCCACCTACCGGAGCCTGCTCGACGGCCTCGATCTCGGCCTCGGCCCCGACCGGGTGTGGGGCACGGACGACCCCGACTACCTGGAGCAGTTGGCGGCCCACGACGGGGCCGACCTGGCGACCGTCGACGCCGCGCTCGCCGCCGAGGGCCGCAGCGTGGGCGCCGACGACCTGTACCTGCTGCTGTTCACGTCGGGCACGAGTGGCGCCCCGAAAGCCGTGAAGTGCAGCCAGGGTCGCCTGGCCCGCATCGGTGGCATCGTGGCCATGGGCTTCGGTCTGGGGCCCGAGGCCGTCTGCTACGTCTCGATGCCCCTCTTCCACTCGAACGCGCTCATGGCGGGATGGTGCCCGTCGGTCGCCGGTGGCGCCACCACGGTCCTGCGTCGCAAGTTCTCGGCGTCGGCGTTCCTCGACGACGTCCGCCGCTACGGCGTCACGTACGCGAACTACGTGGGCAAGCCACTGGCCTACATCCTGGCCACCCCCGAGCGGCCCGACGACGCCGACAACCCACTGCGCATCGTGTTCGGCAACGAGGCGGCCGACGACGACATCCGACGGTTCGGCGAGCGGTTCGGGTGCCTGGTGATCGACGGCTACGGATCGAGCGAGGGCGGCGCCAACGTGAGCCGCACCTCCGACACGCCGCCCGGCTCCCTGGGCCCGGCGGGGCCCGACAACCTGGTGCTGGACCCCGACACCGGCGACGAGTGCCCCGTGGCGACCTTCGACGAGCACGGCGCGCTCACGAACGCCGACGACGCCATCGGCGAGCTGGTCAACCGCTCGGGCGCGGCGCAGTTCGAGGGGTACTGGCGCAACGAGGAGGCCGAGGCCGAGCGACGCCGCGACGGCATGTACTGGACGGGGGACCTCGCCTACAAGGACGCCGACGGGTTCCTCTACTTCGCCGGTCGTTCCAGCGAGTGGCTGCGCGTGGACGGTGAGAACATGGCAGCGGCGCCCATCGAACGGATCCTGCTGCGCCACCCCGACGTGGCCATGGCCGCGGTCTACGCCGTGCCCGACCCCGTGGTCGGCGACCAGTGCATGGCGGCGCTGGTGCTCCGGCCCGGCGCCGAGCTCGATCCCGACGGGTTCGCCGACTTCCTGGCCGCGCAGGCCGATCTGGGCACCAAGGCCGCTCCCCGCCTCATCCGGGTCACCGCCGCCCTGCCGGCGACCCAGACCAACAAGGTGCTCAAGCGCCGGCTGCAACAGGACGGCACCGACGTCGACGACCCCGTCTGGCACCGCCCCGGCCGCGACCTCACCTACACGCTGCTACGCCCCTGAGTGCCGTCGGCGGCCCCGGCACCACCAGGGGCGAACGGCCCTGTCCCTGTCGTGCCGCACGAGCGATGATGCGGGGATGGTCTCGGACGCGACCGGCGAGCGGCGCCGAGGAGGCGACGACAGGTACCGCATCGTCGCGGTGGGTGCGTCCGCCGGCGGCGTGACCGCCCTCCAGGAGCTGGTCGGCGCGTTGCCCGGCGACCTGTCGGTGCCGATCGTGGTGGTGCAGCACGTCGATCCGCGGCACCGGAGCCTGCTGACCGAGATCCTCCGCCGCCGTGCGGCCCTGTCGGTCGAGACCGCGGTCGCGGGGACCCGTCTCCTGCCCGCCACGGTGTACATCGCGCCACCCGACCACCACCTCCTCGTGGACCAGGGCGCCATTGCGCTCACGCACTCCGAGCTGGTGCACTTCGTGCGCCCCTCCGTCGACCTGCTGTTCGAATCGGTTGCCGGGGCCTACGGCGCGGCCACGATCGCAGTGGTGCTCACCGGCACCGGCTCCGACGGCGCCATGGGCGTCGAAGCCGTCAAGAAGACCGGGGGTACGGTGATCGCCCAGGACGAGGCGAGCTCGGACTACTTCGGCATGCCGTCGGCGGCCATCGCCACGAACTGCGTGGACTTCGTGCTCCCGCTCGCGGAGATCCCAGAGGCCATCGTCACGCTGGTGACGGGGAACGAGACGCGCGGGTGACACCAGACGAGCAGCAGGACCAGATCGAGGACCTGCTCGCGTATCTCCTCGCCGAACGCGGCTTCGACTTCACCGGCTACAAGCGACCGAGCCTGCGACGGCGGATCGAGAAGCGGATGCACGAGGTCGGCGCCGAGTCGTTCCACGACTACCGGGCCTTCCTCGACGAGCATCCCGAGGAGTTCCCGGTGCTCTTCGACACGATCTTGATCAAGGTCACGGCCTTCTTCCGCGACCCCGATGCCTGGGCCCACGTCGCGGATCACGTGCTGCCCGAGCTCATCGCCAATCGCCCGCCGGACGCCCCGTTGCGCGTGTGGTCGGCCGGCTGCGCGACGGGCGAGGAGGCCTACACGCTGGCCATCCTGCTGGCCGAGGCGCTCGGAGAGGTCGCGTTCCAGGAGCGGGTCAAGATCTACGCCACCGACATCGACGAGGAGGCGCTGGCCAAGGCCCGCAGTGGCACCTTCTCGGCCCGGCACCTGCAGGACCTCGACCCCTCGTACCGCGAGCGCTACTTCGACGCCGTCGGTGGGAGCTACGTGTTCCGCCCCGATCTGCGCCGCACGCTGATCTTCGGTCGCCACGACCTGGCGTCCGACGCGCCCATCTCCCGCCTGGCCCTGTTGAGCAGCCGCAACACGCTCATGTACTTCAACGCCGAACTGCAGGCCAAGGTGATCGCCCGCTTCCACTACGCCCTCGAGGACGACGGCGTGCTGGTCCTCGGCAAGGCCGAGACGCTGCTCGCCCATCAGGGGCTGTTCCGGCCCGTCGAGCCACGCCAGCGGATCTTCTCGAAGGTCCCCACCGGCCCGTCCCGACGATTCGACCTGGCCAGCGGGCTCGTGGACGGGGCCGTCCCGAACGACCCCGAGTCGCTCCTGATCTCGAAGGCCGCGGCGGTCGCCCCTGTCGCCCAACTGGTGGTCGACGTGGACGGCCAGATGACCGCGGCGAACGCCTCGGCCCGCGCCCAGTTCGGCCTCGGCCCCCAGGACCTGGGCCGCCCGTTCCAGGACCTGGAGGTCTCGTACCGCCCGATCGAGCTGCGCTCGATCATCGAAGCCGCGTACGTGACGGGTGCGGCGCAGGTGCGCCAAGGCGCCGGTCGTGAGCTCGACAGCGGCCGGCACCAGTACTTCGACGTCGTCGTGGCACCTCTGATCGACGACCTGGGTGCCCCGCTCGGCGTGAGCATCTCGTTCGTCGACGCCACCGAGACCGTCAGCCTGCGCCGCGAGGTGGACCGATCACGTGAGGAGCTCCAGACCACCAACGAGGAGCTCCAGTCCGCCAACGAGGAGCTCGAGACCACCAACGAAGAGCTCCAGTCCACCAACGAAGAGCTCGAGACCACCAACGAAGAGCTCCAATCCACCAACGAAGAGCTCGAGACCACCAACGAAGAGCTCCAATCCGCGAACCAGGAGCTGGCCACCATGAACGGCGAGCTCCAGAGCCAGACCTTGATCCTCGACCGCAGCCGGGGTCTGCTCGACTCCATCGTGGGCAACCTGCCTGGTGGTGTGGTCGTCGTGGACTCGCACCTCGACGTCGAGGTGTGGAACCGGACCATGGCCGATCTCTTCGGCTTGCCGGCCGACGACGCGGTGGCCCGGTCCTTCACCGCCCTCGACATCGGCCTGCCGGTGGCCGAGCTGGTCACACCGATACGCGAGGCCCTCGCCGGGGGGCGCAACGACGTGGAGTTGTGCGCGGTCGACCGCAAGGGCGGCGCCCTCCGCTGCCGGATCGCGGTCTCGCCACTGGTCATCGACGGGCGCGAGATCCACGGCGCGGTGCTGCTGCTCACCTCCGAGCCCGATCCGTGAGCGAGACCTTCGACGACCAGATCCGCGACGTGCAGGACCGCGTCGACCACCTGACCGGCCTCCTGCTCGACAGCAGCACCCGACGCGACGCCGAGGACGTCGCCCGAGCCGCCCTCGCCGAGCTCACGACCGCGCTCGAGGAGCTCCACGTCGCCGGCGAGGAGCTGGCCACGCAGACCGAGGAGCTGCTCGTCAGCCGGGAGCAGATCGAGCGGCAGCGGCGCTACTTCGAGGACCTCTTCGCGTCCGGTCCCGCGGCGTACGTGGTCACCGACCCGACCGGCGTGATCACCTCGATCAACGAGCCGGCCGCGGCGCTCCTCCTCATCCGGCCGGAGTTCGCCGAGGGCAAGCCCCTGTCGGTGTTCCTCTCCGACGAGAGCCGTACGGCGGCGTTCCGCCTCATGCGGCGCGCCGCGACGACTGCCGGTAGCGGCCACCGCGCCGACCTCGAGCTGCGCCAACGATCCGGCGACACGGTCGCGGTGATCGCGATCGTCGCCGAGGCACCCACCAGCGACGCACGCGACTCCGAGTTCCGCTGGCTGCTCGACGTCGGGATCGACGCCCGCGACTTCGAGTCCCTCACGCCGGCCGAGCAGACCATCAAGTCGGCGTCGCTCCGGCTGGAGGCCATCGTCGAGTCGGCCAGCGACGGCATCATCTCGATCGACCACGACGAGCGCATCATCCTGTACAATCGCGCCGCCGAGGAACTGCTCGGCTGGCCGGCCGCGGAGATGCTGGGACAACCGCTGTCGAGAATCCTGCCCCACGAGGTCGCGACCCGCCACTCGGCCTTCATCGAGGAGTTCGTGAGCGAACTCGGCGCCTGGCGCCCCATGGGCGAGCGGCCCTCCATCATGATCCTCAACCGCGACGGGGAGACGTTCCCGGCCGGCATCACGATCTCCAACGCCCGGATCGATGATCACTGGGTGCAGACGGCGATCATCCGTGACGAGACCCTCCAGCACGCTGCCGATCACGAGCTCCGCAGGGCCGAGGAGTTCAGTCGCCGGGTCATCGCCTCGCTCGATGCCCTCGTCCTCGTGCTCGACCGCGACCTGCACGTGGTCGTCTTCAACGCCGCGTGCGGACGTGTGACCGGTTTCCGTTCGCAGGACGTGCGGGGCGACGACCTCGTCGAGCGGTTGGTGCCGGCCGACGAGCGAGACCGGTTCCGGGCGCGTCTCGCCGACCTGCTCGGACAGGGACGCCCGGTGGCCTACGAGGGAGACTGGATCACCGTCACGGGCGCCCGCCGTCGAATCCGCTGGACCTTCGCGCCGCTCGACGACGAGGCCACGACGGCGGCCCACATCATCGGCACGGGCATCGACGTGACCCGCGAGCGTGAGCTCGAGCACCAGGTGGAGTCCGGGGAGCGATTCGACCTGCTCGGCCAGTTGGCGGGCGGGATCGCCCACGACTTCAACAACGCGCTGGGGATCATCGGTGGCCACCTCGAGCTCCTGCTCGAGACCGACGGCTTGCCGGCATCGGCCCGATCCCGTGCCGAGTCGATCGGCGCGGCACTGCGTCGCGCCACCGGGCTCGTCGAGAACCTCACCACCATGAAGCTCGAAGCGGCCCCGCGTCCGGCACCCGTCTCGATCAACGCCGTGATCGCCTCGTTCGCCGAGCTCCTCGGCGGTGTGCTCGGCCCGTCGATCGACCTCGAGCTCGACCTCCACGCCACGACCGACCTGGTGGCCATCGAGCCGAATCGACTGGAGCAGGTGCTGTTGAACCTGGTGCTGAACGCCCGCGATGCCATGCTCGGCGCCGGTCGGGTGACCATCGCCACCACCTCGGACCGCCCGGTGGACGGCACGGCAACGCTGCACTTGGACGTCACCGACACCGGCGAGGGCATGGACGACGACGCCTTGGCGCAGGCGTTCGAACCGTTCTTCTCCACCAAGTCCAAGGGAACGGGCATCGGCCTGGCCACCACGGCGCTGATCGTCCGTGCCGCGGGGGGCGCCATCACGGCCACGTCGTCGCCCGGCATCGGCACCACGATGCACATCTCGCTCCCCGCTGTCCCCGGGCACGGATCGACCGTGCGGGGCGGGCCATGACCGCGCCATCGGACACCCCGGGCAACGCGGCCAAGAGCCACCGCCTCGTGCTGGTCGTCGACGACGAGCACGAGGTGCGTTCGATCCTCCGCACCGCGCTCGAGCGCGATGGCTTCGACGTGATCGAGGCCGGCGACGGGCCCACCGCCCTCGACCGCGCGTCGCAGCGTGTCCCCGACCTGATCGTCCTCGACCTCGGCCTGCCCGGGATGTCGGGCCTCGACGTCGTCCGGGCCCTGCGGGCGACCGGCAACGTGCCCGTGATCATCCTGAGCGGCCGAGGCGACGTCACCGACCGGATCGTCGGCCTCGAGATCGGCGCCGACGACTACATCGCCAAGCCGTTCTCGCCCCGCGAGGTGGCGGCTCGGGTCAGCGCCGTGCTGCGACGGACCAGCCCGGTGGTCACGGCCCGCCGCCTCACCTTCGACGAGTTGACGATCGACCTCTCGGCCCGCGAGGTGACGCTCGGTGAGCGCCTCGTGGAGTTGACCCCCAAGGAGTTCGACCTCCTGGCGTTCCTCGCCGGCTCGCCCCGCCAGGTGTTCTCCGCCGACCAGCTGCTCCGGCAGGTCTGGCGGTCGGATCCCGAATGGCAGAGCACCACGACGGTGCGGGAGCACGTCCATCGCATCCGACGAAAGCTCTGCCTCGAGCAATCCTCGCCTCGGTGGTTGATGACGGTCCGGGGCGGCGGGTACCGCTTCGACCCCTGAGCACGCCGCCAGTGACCCGTTGACCAGACGTTGACGGCGAGTCGGCTCCCCGTGGAGGTCCGCCCTCCATACTCCAGACAGCGTGAGCCACACGCAGCCGGTCAGAGTCCCCACAGACCGGTCGGACAGCCAAGGGGATCGACCCCGATGGATCGACGCAACGACGGCGACGCCCAACGCTCAGCAGCGTCATCCGCCGTCGATGACCGGCTGACGGAGGCCGGCGACCCGTCCGGGGATGATGCGTGGCGGTCGGGTGTCCTCGACTCGGCGCGCCACGACCTCGACGACGTGGGCGCGACGCTCGGGCGCCTGTGGGCCGGGGCGATGGCCGATGGGCCGACTGGTGCGGACATGGCCGATCGGCTCGCCACAGCAGCCCGCCAGGTGCGCCTGGCCAGTCAGGCCCTGCAACGACACCTGTTGCGATGACCACAGTCGCCCGAGCACGCGAGGTGCCCCCCCAGCAGCTCGGGACAGAGGGAGGCCGCCCGGAACCCGCTCCCGGGTGGCCTCCCTCACACTCGCGCGCGGCTCCGATGCGCAACCCCCGGACGGGCGCTGCCAGATGACGATGGCGCTCCCGGGCGGACGCACCTACCGCCCCGGCACCTACCTGCGGGCCTGCCTGGCACAGGCGGTTCGCCTCAGCCTCGCCGACGACTGGTCCCTCGCCGGATCGGCCCGCCGGATGCGGGAACTGGTGGACAGCGACGCGATCCTGCAGCGCATGCGGGCGATCGCGAGAGAAGCGCTCGATGACCGCTGGACGCCGACGGCCGAACGCGTGCTCGCCACCCTGGACGCCGCACTCGCGACCCCTCCTCAGACGTCGCCACGAGCACCGTCGACCGGAGGGCGGGGGGACGCCTCGTATCGGAGCCGCCGTGCGCTGATCGCCCAACCGGCCGACCGGGGGGACCTGGACGAGTGCCTCCGTCTGCTCCCGGCGATCGCGCTCACCCTCCACGCCTGCCTCGCCACGTCGGCCCCGCCCGACCGGACATCCCTGCAGGCGGCGATCGACACCCTCGACGGCATCGTGCGCGAGTGTCAGCGGGCGCGGTTCCTCGAGCTCGCGCCCACCTACCGAGCGGCGCTCGACGCCGGGCTCGCGTCCGCCGAGCTCGGCCATCCCTGCCTCGAGATCAGGGCCGCACCAACCGGAAGAACGTCCTGACGTCGTCGACGAAGAGCTCGGGCTGCTCCCATGCCGCGAAATGACCGCCGCGGGGCATCTCGGCGTAGTGGACCAGGTTGCAGGCCGCCTCCACCCAGCGCCGCGGCGGCCTGAACAGCTCTCCCGGGTACGCGGCGTAGCCCGTGGGCACCTCGCTGCGACCGATGCTCAGGTCCTGGCCCGCGGTGCGGGCCCGGGCCGACTCGTAGTACAGCCGGGCCGCCGAGTGGGCGGTGCCCGTCACCCAGTAGGTGGTAATGTTGGCCAGCATCTGGTCGGGCGTGAGGGCGCTGTCCTCCTCGGGCCCGTGATCGGTCCAGGCGTGGAGCTTGTCGAGGATCCACGCGGCCAGGCCCGCAGGCGAGTCGGTGAGCCCGTAGGAGAGGGTCTGGGGCTTCGTGCTCTGGAGCTGCATGTAGCCCAGCCCGGTCTTCATCACCTCCCCGGCCTCGGTCATCGCGGCCACCTCGGCCTCGGTGACTCCCTCCATCGCGTCGCCACCCTCGGGCGGTCCCGTGATGAACATGTTGACGTGCACGCCCACCACGTGAGCGGCGTCGATGCCCCCCAGGCGCCGCGACACCATCGACCCCCAGTCGCCGCCCTGCGCGCCGTAGCGGTCGTAGCCGAGACGGGACATGAGCTCGGCGACCGCGGCGGCCACCGTGGCCACGTCCACCCCGGTGTGCCGGGTCGGCCCGGAGAAGCCGTAGCCGGGGATCGAAGGGACCACGACGTGGAACGCATCGGCGGCCTCGCCGCCGTGGGCGACGGGGTCGGCGAGCGGTCCGATCACCTCCAGGAACTCGACCACCGACCCCGGCCAGCCGTGGGTGAGCACGAGGGGCAGGGCGTCGTCCTCCGGTGAGCGGACATGGAGGAAGTGCAGCCGCTCGCCGTGCGCCTCGGTGACGAACTGGTCGAAGCCGTTCAACCGGGCCTCGACCGCCCGCCAGTCGAACTGCTCGGCCCAGTAGGCGCAGAGCCGACGGACGGCGTCGAGGGGAGCGCCCGGCGCCCACGCCGTGCCCGGCAGCTGGTCGGGCCAGCGGGTACGGGCCAGGCGCTCACGCAGGTCGCCCAGCACGGCCTCGGGCACGTCCACGCGGTACGGCTCGATGGCGGTGGTCACTGTGCGAACATACCCTCAGACGAGAACACGTTCTCGTCCGCTCGACCTCGCCACCGATCGCACACCAGGGGGACGCAACCGATGACGGACGCCGCAGCGCCCGCGGGCGCCATCCACCCGGACGACGGCCCCATCGACCTGCTCGACGGAGCGCTGTACGCCGGCGACCCCGAGCCCACCTACGCGTGGATGCGAGCCCACGCCCCCGTGTACTGGGACGACACCAACCGGCTGTGGGGCGTGACGCGGTACCACGACATCGTCGCGATCGAGAAGGACACTCGCACCTTCACCAGCGCGAAGGGCTATCGCCCCAACCTCGACGGCGACACGTCGATGATCGGGCTGGACGACCCCCTCCACACCAAGCGGCGCCGACTCGTCTCCCGCCGCTTCACCCCGCGCGCCGCCCACGAGCACGAGGGCGAGATCCGGGCGGTGGTGACCCGGCTCATCGACGCCGTGTCGGCGCACGGCGAGTGCGAGGTCGTGCAGGACCTGGCCGCGCCCCTCCCGGCCATGATGATCGGCTGGCTGCTGGGCTTCGACGACGACCTGTGGCCCAAGCTGCGGGACTGGTCGGAGACCACCATCGCCGCCGGGGGCGGCCCCCGTTACCTGAACAACGACGTCCTCGTCGCGGCCGCGGACTTCGCCGTCCACGCCGCCGCGCTGGCCGAGACGAAGCGGGCCCAGCCCGGCGACGACTGCATGACCGTGTGGACCGGGGCCGAGATCGACGGCTGCCCCCTCGACGAGGGCGACATCATCTCCGAGGCCCTGCTGCTGCTCGACGGCGGGGCCGAGACCACCCGCAACGTGATCGCCACGACCATCCTGCTGCTCAGCCGCCACCCCGACCAACGCCAGTTGCTGATCGACGACCCGTCGCTGATCCCCAACGCGGTCGAGGAGTTCATCCGCTACGTGACGCCCATCCTCAACATGCGCCGCACCGCCACGCGCGACGTCGAGTTCGGCGGTCAACGCATCCGTGAGGGCGACGAGGTGCTGTTGATGTACTCGTCGGCCAACCGGGACGAGGCCGTGTTCGACGACCCCCAGCGCTTCGACGTCACCCGCACCCACAACAACCACATCGCCTTCGGGTTCGGCACCCACTTCTGCCTGGGCGCCTCGCTGGCGCGCCTCGAGCTGCGGGTGTTCTTCGAGGAGCTGCTGCGTCGACTGCCCGACATCGCCCCGGCGCCCGGCGTGGTCCCCGAGTTCGTTCCCGGCGCCTTCGTCCGCGGCCTGCGCACCCTGCCCGCGGTCTTCACCCCTGAGCGCACCGCCCCCGAGCCCGCCTGAACACCCGTCCCCGACCACCCGCCCCGAACATCCACCCTGATCACCTGGAGACCCTGTGCCCCACCACGTCCCTTCGTTCACGTTCAGCGACGACGCCCTCGCGGTGCGCGCCTTCATCTTCGACTTCTGGTGCGAGCACGGGCGCGGGCCCAACCTGCGCGAGGTCCACGAGGCCCTCGATCTGGACCGCCGGCGCATCAAGGCCGCGTACAAGCAGCTGCAGCTGGGCATCGTCATCACCGTCGACGAGGACACCCAGAACTGCAACCTGCTGAAGGCCCCGCCCTTCTCCAGCTTTCCCAGCCAGGTGTCGGCCTACATCGACGACGAGTTCCACAGCTTCGTGGGCTGCGCCAGCGAGTCGATCGCGTTCTCGCACATGCCGCCGTTCAAGGACAAGGAGGTGCGCCTGGAGGGGTTCTGCGCGTGCTGCCTCGAGCCCATCACCCTCGTGTCGAAGAACTTCGAGCTCCAGAGCGTCACGCCCGAGGGCATCTTCCTGCACATCTCGTCCAGTCCCTACGACTGGAACAACGTCACCATGGAGCTGATGTGCGACTCCATGAACTTCGTGATCGACGCCGAGCACGCCGACCGCTACGAGCGCCAGGTGGCCCGCCGCGGCGTGCTGGTGAACCTCGACCAGGCCAAGCAGTTCGTGAAGTTCGTCGCCGACCAGCGCATGTGGGACTACCACTGGAAGCCCGGGGTGATGATGCCCGAGATCGTGGTGGACATCTTCCGCGGCATGGGCGTCGACGTCTCCAACTGGGACGGCTGACCCCGACGCCGCGCCGGCTCGGGCACGACCGCGAGCGTCGCCGTAGGCTCCGCGGCGTGACCGACGCCGCCGCTCCCCCGACCTCGACGCCGCTGCTGGCCCGGTGGCGGGAGGTGCTGCGGACCACGAACCCGCCGGAATCGGGCGAACTGGACCTCGTCAGCAAGTGGCTCGTCCTCACCAGGGCCGCGGTGCTGCCCATGACCGTCACCGCCGGCGCGGTGGCCGGCCTGCTGGCCGTCCGCCAGCCGGGATTCGAGGCGGGATGGTTCTTCCTGGCCCTGCTGGGCATCACCCTGGCCCACGTGTCGAACAACCTGATGAACGACCTGTTCGACACCGCGGTGGGGCTCGACACCGAGAAGTACCCGCGGGCGCTCTACGCACCGCACCCGGTGCTGTCGGGGATGATCAGTCGCAGGGGCCTGGCGACGGCGGCGCTGCTGGTGAACGTCGTGGACCTGGCCATCGGGCTGGTGCTGTTCTCGGTGTGGGGGTGGCCGGTCCTGGCGTTCGCGTTCGCCGGGTTCTTCCTCAGCGCGGCGTACACCGCTCCCCCGCTGCGCCTGAAGAAGCGCGGCCTGGGTGAGCCCGACGTGTTCGTCGTGTGGGGGCCGCTCATGGTGGGAGGCACCTACTACTCGGCCACCGGCTCGATCCCCTGGGAGGTGATCGCCGCGTCCGTCCCGTACGGGTTGCTCTGCACCGCGGTGCTCATGGGCAAGCACATCGACAAGATCCCGTGGGACGCCCCCGAGGGCATCAAGACCATGCCGGTGCTGCTCGGCGAGGCGCGCTCGCGCACCGTCACCCGCGGCCTGATGCACGGCTTCTACGTGGCCGTCGTGGCCTGCGTGGCCGCCGGGGCCCTGCCCTGGCCCACGCTGGCCGTGGCCGCGGGCATCCCGGTGCTGCTCAAGGCCGACAAGGCGATGCGCGAGCCGCGGCCGGACGAGCCGCCGCCGGGCTTCCCGATCTGGCCCCTCTGGTTCGCCGCGATCGCCTTCCTGCACACCCGTCGGGCGGGGCTGATCCTGGTCCTGGCCTTGGCGGTCGCGGCGATCGCCGACATCCAGGGCTTCGGGTTCACCTGACCAAGCGAATCCCGCGTGGTCAGCGCAATTTCCGGGCGCCACGCGCCGGGCATTGCGCCGAGCTCGGGGGTCGGGGCGGGACCGGCGGGTCAGGCGCCCCGCGCGCCGGCCAGGCCGTTGCAGACCAGGTCGGTGAGGGTGGCGACCAGTTCGGCGCGGGTCAGCGTGCGCCGGTCGAGCCACCAGCCCACGCCCTCGAAGACGCTGCCCAGCAGCGCGAACGAGCGCACCTCGAGCTCGGCGGCGCTGCCCGTGGCGCCGAAGCCGGTGACCATGAACGCCCCCACCTGGGCGGCCAGGGCCGGCAGCACGGGCAGCTCGACGGTCTCACGCCCGGTGCCCTGCGAGCCCTCGACCAGGAACCGGTGCAGTGCCGGCTCGCGCTCCGCGAACGTGGCGAACACGTCGATGGCCGCCGCCACCGCGGCGCGGGGATCATGGGGGTCGGCACCGGCGAAGATGCCGTCCAGGGTCTGGCCCAGGTCGCCGAGGAACCGGTCGGCGATGGCCGTCGCCAACCCGGCCTTGTCGCCGAAGTGGTGGTAGAGCACCGGCTTGGAGATGCCGGCCTCGGCGGCGATGTCGGCCATCGAGGCGTCGGCGCCGATGCGCCGGATGGCCCGGATGGCGGCGTCGGCCAACTCGGACCTGCGGGCCTCCGGATCGAGCCGGGCCCGGGTGGTGGGAGCCACCGGCTCAGGCCACCGCCGGGTCGGGGAGCTTCAGGTCGTCGTACTCGTCGGCGGTGTCGACCCAGTCCTCGAACTGGATCACGCCCATCTCCGTGTAGCGCTTGCGCAACCAGCCGTCGTTGCGGTCGAGCAGGCCCAGCTTCTTGCAGTTCGGCACGATCTTCGAGAACAGCATCTGCTGGAAGATGACCCGACCCGGGTCCTGCACGACGAGCTGTAGGGCTTCCTTCACGTTGACGCCCATGCGGTCCCACACCTCCTGCTGCAGGAAGCGGTCGCGCATGCGGATGGAGGCCTCGTAGGCGAACTGCTGGCGCTCGAGCATCTCGGCGTCGCTGAGGCCCTCGTAGAACTCCTGCAGCGACAGCACGCCGAAGGCCACGTGACGGGCCTCGTCGCTCATGACGTAGCGCAGGAGCTGCTTCAGCAGCGGCTCCTCGATCATCGCGTGCATGAAGCCGAACGCGGCCAGCGCCAGGCCCTCGACCATGATCTGCATGCCGAGGTAGGTCATGTCCCAGCGGCTGTCCTCGATGATGTCGTCGAGCAGCATCTTGAGGTGGGCGTTGATCGGGTAGTGGCCCGACATCTTCGTGTCGAGGTACCGGGCGAAGACCTCCACGTGGCGGGCCTCGTCCATCACCTGGGTGGAGGCGTAGTACTTGGCGTCGATCCACGGCACCGACTCGACGATCTTGGCCGTGCACACCAGCGCGCCCTGCTCGCCGTGCATGAACTGGCTGAGGGTCCAGTTGCCGCCCTCCACGTTGAGTTGCGCCCACTCCTTGTCGGTCCACCGCTCGAACGG
Organism: Acidimicrobiales bacterium; assembly: GCA_044221555.1. GTDB lineage: Bacteria > Actinomycetota > Acidimicrobiia > Acidimicrobiales > DATDAH01 > JAEUJM01. The sequence continues at coordinate 15,981 of JBGAOY010000010.1, read as the reverse complement.
GGTGCCCTTCAGGTCGTAGCTGTCGGTGAAGGCCCGGAAGGTGTCGACCGCGGCCATGGCCTGGGCGTCCTGGTCCACCTCGGTGTCCCACGGCAGGTCGGTCTCGCCGTTCCACTGCGCGCCCTTGGCCTTCTCGTACAGCTTGTTCAGCGCCGGGCGCTCACCCTTGTCGTAGTTCCAGGTGAAGATCGCGTCGGCGTTGTCGCGGACGTGGTGGATCACCTCCTGCACGTCGGTGTTCGAGACGGACAGGACCTGCTCGAGGTCGATGGCCTCGCTGGCGGAAACGGTGGTCATTCGGGCCCCCTGGCGGCGCGTCGGCAATGCTCTACCGTCGGTAGGTTACCGTCGGTAGTTGACGAGGCTACCGGCGGTAGTCAGGCCGGGTCGAGAGACATCCGTCACATCACACTGGCTCCTCGTCCCTCGGAGCGCCTTCGGCATCCGGTTCGCCCCCGCCGCGGCTCCGCTCCGCTCCGCCACCTCCCGTCCCGCCCTACCGGCTCCTCGTCCCTCGGAGCGCCTTCGGCATCCGGTTCGCCCCCGCCGCGGCTCCGCTCCGCTCCGCCACCTCCCGTCCCGCCCTACCGGCACAGGGTGCCGCCGTCGACCAGCATGGACTCGCCGTTCACGAACGAGGCCCGTGCCGAGCACAGCCACACCACGGCCTCGGCGATCTGCTCGGGCCGGCCCATCTCCCCCGTGGGCACCGAGCGCCGCATCATCTTCTCGATGCCGGGGTCGCCGCCGATGAACGCCTGCATCATGGGGGTGTCGGTGGTGCCCGGGCAGATGGCGTTCACCCGGACGCCCTGGCGCACGTACTCCTGCGCCGCGGTCTTGGTGAGCCCGAGCACACCGTGCTTCGAGGCCACGTAGTGCGGCAGGCTGGGGAAGCCGATGATCCCGGCACCCGACGAGGTGTTGACGATGGCCCCGCGGCCGGCCGGTGCCATCACCCGCAACTCGTGCTTCATGCACAGGAACACGCCCGTGAGGTTGAGGGCCACCACCCGGTTCCAGTCGTCCAGCGACAGGTCGGTGAAGGCCGACGGTTGCCCGCTCGTGCCCGCGTTGTTGTGCGCGCAGTCGAGGCGGCCCCACCGGTCGACCGCGGCGGCGACGGCCGCCGCCACCTGCGACTCGTCGGTCACGTCGGCGGCCAGCGCCACCGCCTCGCCGCCGGCAGCCTCGATCCGCGCGGCGGTGGCGTCGGCCCCGGCGGCGTCGATGTCGACCACCACCACCCGAGCGCCCTCGGCGGCGAAGAGCACGGCGGTCGCGGCACCGATGCCGCCGCCGGCGCCGGTCACCAGCGCCACCTCGCCGTCACGGAAGTAGTGGGAGTCAGTCGCCATGGCGTGACTCTACGGGAGGCCTGCCGGGGTTTCTGACGAGGCGTCAGGTCCCAGTAGGCTCACCGGCCGAACGCCAACGCCCCGTCCGGCGCCACCTGCCACGGGGGACGACAACACAGTGAGGATCGCCACCATGGGAGCACCCGAGGGCACGTCGTTGGAGGGAAAGGTCGCCATCGTCACCGGCGCCGGCCGTGGGCTCGGACGGGCCCACAGCCTCACCCTGGCGGCGGAGGGCGCCCGGGTCGTGGTGAACGACCTGGGTGACGAGGCCGAGGCCGTCGTGGCCGAGATCGAGGCGGCCGGCGGCCAGGCGGTGGTGAACCACGGCAGCGTGTCCGATTGGGAGGCCACCGAGGCGATGGTGGCCCAGGCGGTCGACACCTACGGAGACCTCCACATCGTGGTGAACAACGCCGGCATCCTGCGGGACAAGATGAGCTTCAACATGGACGAGAGCGACTGGGACGCGGTCGTCGACGTGCACCTGAAGGGCCACTTCTGCCTGTCGCGGCACGCAGGCGCCTACTGGCGCAACCAGGCCAAGGCCGGCGCCACCGTGGGCCGGCGCATCATCAACACGTCGTCCGAGGCCGGCCTGTTCGGCAGCGCCGGCCAAGCCAACTACGCGGCATCGAAGGCCGGGATCATCGGGCTCACCCTGGTGTTCGGGCGTGAGTACGCGCGGTTCGGCGTCACCGCCAACGCCATCGCCCCCCGGGCCCGCACCCGCATGACCGAGGACATCGAGTTCTTCAAGGCGCCCGAGGAGGGCGCGTTCGACCGCTTCGCCCCCGAGAACGTGTCGGCGGTGGTGGCCTGGCTGGCCAGCGACGCCGCCGCCGACGTGAGCGGTCAGGTGTTCATCGTGATCGGCGGCGACGTGCACCTCTTCCGCCCGCCCGCCATCGAGGCCAGCATCCACAAGGACGACCGCTGGTCGATCGACGAGTTGGTGGCGTCCAGCGGCGACCTGTTCGGCGACAAGGGCGGCTCACTGCCGCCCATGGCCGTCCCGGGCTGACGCCGCGTCCGCGCCCGGCGCGGCGACCCGAGTAGACAGAGCGCCGTGTTCGCAGACCTGCGCGTCGTCGACCTGAGCAGCAACATCGCCGGGCCGTACTGCACCAAGCTGCTGGCCGACGCCGGCGCCGACGTCGTGAAGGTGGAAGCCGGTGGTGACCCGCTGCGCGGCTGGTCGGCCACGGGCGCCGACCTCGGTGGCGAGGACGGTGCCCTGTTCCGGTACCTCAACACGTCGAAGCGATCGGTGCAGGGCGAGCGCGGCGATCCAGAGGTGGTGGCGCTGATCGAGGGGGCGCACCTGGTGATCGAGGACGCCGGACCGGGCGCCGATCGGATCGACGTCGCTGCACTGCACGCCCGCAACCCGGCGCTCGTGGTGGTGTCGATCTCACCCTTTGGCGCCAGTGGCCCTTGGGCCGACCGGCCGGCGAACGAGTTCACCCTCCAGGCCTGGTGCGGCTCGACCGGCAGCCGGGGCACGCCCGACCGGCCCCCGATCGCCGCGGGCGGCCGCATCGGCGAGTGGATGGCGGGCGCCTACGCCGCGGTGGGGGCGATCGCGGCCTGGCGCGTGGCCCGGAGGACCGGGCGGGGCGAGCACGTCGACGTCTCGATGTTCGAGTGCATGACCGTCACCATGAACACGTTCGCGTCGGTCTTCACCAGCTTCCTGGGCGTCGATCCGCCACCGGCGCCCACCCCCAGCATCGAGTTGCCCTCGATCGAGCCCACCAGCGACGGCTACGTGGGCTTCTGCGCCATCGCCCGCCAGCAGTTCGAGGACTTCCTGGTGCTCATCGACCGACCCGACCTGCTGGCCGACCACGCGCTGGCCAACGTCAACGTGCGGACCAGGCGCATGGACGAGTTCCTCGGATGGGTGCGGGCCTGGACCACCACGCGCACGACGGCGGAGATCATCGAGCTGGCCTCGGCCATGCGCATCCCGGTGGCTCCCGTGCTGGACGGTCGCACCGTGGTCACCCACGAGCAGTTCGTCGCCCGGGGCAGCTTCGTGACCGGCCCCCACGGGTTCACCCAGCCCCGCGTGCCCTACCGGGTCGCCGGCCGGGCCGCGCGCCCCTTCACCCCGGCACCGGCACTCGGCCGGCACACCGGCGGGGTGGACTGGAAGGCGCGTCCCGCACCCCCGGCCACGGACGCCGGGCCGCCGGAGGACGACGCGGCGCTGCGAGGGGTCCGCATCGTCGACTTCACCGCCTTCTGGGCGGGCCCGGCCGCCACCCAGGTGCTCGGTGCGCTGGGGGCCGACGTGATCAAGGTCGAGTCGATCCAACGCCCCGACGGCATGCGCTTCACCTCGGTGAAGCCACCCAAGATCGACCAGTGGTGGGAGTGGGGCCCCGTCTTCCACGGGGCCAACGCCAACAAGCGGTCGGTCACGCTCGATCTCAACCACCCCGACGGCCACGACCTGGTGCTCCGCCTGATCGCCGGCGCCGACGCGGTGGTCGAGAACTTCTCACCGCGGGTGATGGACAACTTCGGCCTCGACTGGGAGACGATCCACACCGCGGCCCCCAGGGTGGTGATGCTGCGGATGCCCGCGTTCGGCCTCGACGGCCCGTGGCGCGATCGGACGGGCTTCGCCCAGACCATGGAGCAGCTGACCGGCATGGCCGCGGTCACCGGCTACCCCGACGGGCCACCGGTGCTGCCCCGCGGGGCGGTCGATCCCCTCGCCGGCATGCACGCGGTGTTCGCCCTGCTGGGCGCGCTCGACGAGCGCGACCGCCGGGGCGAGGGCATGCTCGTGGAGACCACCCTGGCCGAGGCCGCGCTCAACATCGCCGCCGAGCCGGTGGTCGAGCTCAGCGCCCACGGGTGCCTGATCGGCCGCTCGGGCAACCGCAGCCCCCTCGCCGACCCGCAGGGCGTGTTCCCCTGCCGCGACGAGCAGTGGCTCGCCGTCAGCGCGGTCACCGACGAGCAGCGCGCGGCGCTGGGTGCGGTGCTCGGCACCTCGCCCGACGAGGAGGCGGTCGCCCGCTGGTGCGCCGACCGTGACGTCACCGAGGCGGCCGAGCAGTTGCTCGATCAGGGCATCCCCGCGGCGGTGGTGGTGCACCCCTCCTCGATCGACCGCAACCCGCAGCACCTCGCCCGGGGGTTCTTCGAGCCGACCGACCACCCGGTCACGGGCCACCACGACCTGCCCTCTCTGCCCTTCCGGTTCGCGGGTCACCACCGGGGCTGGTTGCACACCCCGCCCCCCACGCTCGGCCAGCACAACGACGAGGTGCTGCACTCGCTCCTCGGCCTCGACGCCGACGACCGGGCACGGCTCCGCGCCGAGGGCGTGGTCGGCGAGCGACCGGCCGGGCTTTGAGCTCGCGACGGCGCCGGTCGGGGCTCGTCGCGCCCGAGCGGCACCCCGGCTCGTGACCATCGGGTCAGCGACCACCCGGGGCAGGGTCCCCTGGACGTCGGCGGTGGCCGGCGGTGCGGTGGCCGCCCTCCTGGCCGTGGGCCTGGTCGCCTGTGGCCGTGCCGACGAGCCCGACACCGGCGCCAACGGGTCCGCCGCCGCCCCGTCCACGACCGCCGGCAACCAACCGGTCGACGACGACAGCGGGCCGTCGTCCACCACGACGGTCGCCGACCCGGCCGCGCGCTGTGTGGCCGACCTGCCGGTGCGCCAGAAGGTCGGGCAACTGGTGGGGATCGCGATCGACGGCGGTGCCCTCCCGAGTGAGGCCGACCGGGTCGCAGGGCTGGGCGTGGGCGTGGTGTTGCTGCAGCGTCCCGTGGCCACCGGCCTGGCCGAGGGGATCGCCGCCGTGAAGCAGGCCAGTGCCGTCGCCCCCCTGGTGGCGGTGGACGAGGAGGGCGGCGAGGTCCAGCACCTCCGCGAGGTCGTGGGCCCCCTCCCGTCCGAGCGGCAGGTGGCCACCACGTTGGACCCCGCCGCCGCGGCGGCCCTCGTCGGCCCTCACTTCCAGGCGGTGGCCGACCTCGGCGTCGACGTGGTGTTCGCGCCGGTGGTCGACGTCGCCCTCCCCGGGGGCGGCGGGCCGTTGGGCGACCGCACCTTCGCGGACGACCCCGACACGGTCACCGGGTACGGGCGGGTCTACGTCGAGGCGATGGCCGCCGCGGGCCTGCTGCCGGTGCTGAAGCACTTCCCCGGCCACGGTTCGGGCGAGGCCGACAGCCACGACGGCCCTGTGGGGACCCCTCCGCTCGACGCGCTGCGCTCGCGCGACCTGCTGCCGTTCCAGGCCCTGGCCACCGGCCCCTCGGTGGGGGTGATGGTCGGCCATCTCAACGTGCCCGGCCTCACCGGCACCACGCCGGCGAGCATCGCACCCACGGCCTACGACCTGCTGCGCGACGAGTTGGGCTTCGACGGCCTGGTGTTCAGCGACTCGCTGAGCATGGGGGCCATCGCCGGCACCATCCCACCCGAGCAGGCGGCGGTGCTCGCCATCGCCGCCGGTGCCGATGTCGCCCTGTTCGTCTCGATCACCGACCCCGTCCTCGTCATCGACGCCCTCGAGGCCGCGGTGGGCGACGGCACGCTGCCCGAGGCCCGGGTGGACGAGTCGGTGGTTCGATTGCTGACCCGGAAGGGCATCGACCCCTGCGCGCTCACGGGCGGCTGACCGGGCCGACCGCCTCCGCGAGGGTCGGGCCGGCTACTTGTCGTCCTTGGCCATCTTGTCGATGGCGCCCTTGGCCGACTCGGCACCCTTGGCGATCTTGTCGCTGTACTTGCCCTTGGTCTTGTCGTCGACGACGTCGGCCGCCTTGTCCAGCGCGTCCTTGGCCTGATCACCGTGCTCGTCGGCGAGGTCGTTGGCCGTGTCGGCCACCTTCCCGGCCGTCTTCTTCACGTCATCGAGGAATCCCATGGCTGCCTCCCGGGGCGCGGTGAACGGCCGCGACCCTACCGCGGCCCGCGGTCAGCCGAGGCGGTCGACGAGGCCCCACGCCCGTGCGGTGACCGCGTCGATCTCGACGCCGGTGAGCGCCAGCCAGGCCGTCCGTTGCGACCCGATGCGCCGGGTGACGCTCCACGTGCCGCCCGAGCCGGGGACCAGCCCCATCCCCACCTCGGGAAGGCGGAAGGTGCTGGACGGCTCGGCCACCACCGTGGCCGCGAAGGCCGCCAGTTCGACCCCCGCGCCCACGCAGGCACCGTGGGTGTGGACCGTCAGCTTCCTGCGCACGTCGAGCACGGCCCGTGCCGGCAGGCGGGTCGACCGGATCACGTGGGCGGCGACCGGGTCGGGAAAGGTGCCGAACTCGCGCAGGTCGCCCCCGCTGCAGAACGACGGGCCCGCGCCACGCAACGACACCGCTTCGACGCCCGGGTCGGCGGCTGCGGCCCGCAGGGCGTCGACCAACCCGTCCCGGAGGGAGACGTCCAGCGCGTTGTGGCGCCCTGGGCGGTCGAGCACGATGTCGACCGCGCCGCCGTCCCGCGTCACCCGCACCGCGCTCGGAGACTCGTCGGGGCCCGGCGACGGGGCCGGCCGTGCCGCCCGCCACGCGGCGAACTCGGGCCCGGCCTGCAGCAGCCCGTAGGTGACGGACTCGGCCCAGAGACCGGTGTAGGGGTCCGAGCGGCGAGCCGCCCGCAACAGGCGAACCAGCGCCAGGCTCGCCTGCGGACGGTCGGTGACCGCCCGCAGCAGGGGTTCGAGCTCGTCGCCGCCTGGCGCCGCGGTCACGTCCAGATGTCGCCACCCGTGTTCCGCCGCGCCTGCCATGGTCACGCACGGCAGCCACTCCAGCAGGTTGCGCTGCGCCGGCGACAGACGCTCGACGGGCCACTCGGTCCCGGTGACCAGGAGCGCCGCGCAGCCGTGGGCGAGCGACAGCTCCTCGACCGCATCGGGCGAGGACAGCAGGTCCAGCAAGTCCTCCGCCTCGCAGGTGCGGACGCGGGGACGGTCGGCGCTCACCGCGCCCCTGTGCGTCGCCCGGCACCGCCGACCGGGGGCGGGCGGCGCCGGGACACGACGGGCTCGGGGTGGTGCACCCCGGTGTCAGTCGGAGGAGGGCAGCGGCTTGGCCTCTTTCAGGCCCATCTCCTGGCCACAGCACGACGGGATCCCCTCGCCGGGCTTGGCGCACAGCAACTCGCCGTCACAGGTGGCGCACACGTAGCGCTTGCCCATCGCGGTCATGTCGACTCCTCCGGTCCCTGCATCGGCTGCCCACAGCACTCGGGGGTGCCCGCGGTCGCCTTGATGACGATCATCTCGGAACCACACTCCTCGCAGCGCAACCGGGTGCCGACCTTGATCTGGGCCATCGCCGGATCATACGACGCCCGCGTTCGTGCCACGCGCGCCCCGGCGGGCACCATGGGCGGCGTGGCGCCACTGCACGGCTTTCGCTTCCTCCAGGTGGGCGACGGGGCCGTGGCGCGCCGCGCCGGCACGCTGCTGGCCCTGCTGGGCGCCGAGGTGGTGGCCCTGCTCGACGCCGGCGAGCTCGCCGGCGTGCTCGACGAGCCCGCGGCACCCCACCGGGCCGGCCGTCTCGTGGTGCGGGGCGACGCGACGCTCGCGCCGCGCATCCCGGCGTCGGGTGTGGTCGACGGCACCGACCGACTGACCCCCGGCCCGGCGGTGGTCTCGGTGTCCGGGCGCCCGACGGGGAGGACGGGGTGGGCGGCGAGCGGCGTCATGGCCCTCACCGGCACACCCGACGGCCCCCCGCTCACCGCACCGGGCGACCAGGCGGCGGCGCTCGCCGCGGCGGCGGCCGTCGTCGCGCTCCTCAGCGCCCTCGGCGGGCGGAGGGTGGTGGTCGACGGCCCGGCCCTGGCCGGCGAGCGGGCTGCGCTGTCGGGCCTCTCCCGTCGAGGGCGGGTCAACCCCGGCGGGAGCTGCCACCTCGTCCGGGCCGCCGACGGATGGATCGCGGTCAACCTGCCCCGCCCGACCGACCTCGAGCTGCTCGAGGCCTGGCTCGGTGAGGCCCACGGACCGGATCCGTGGCGCACGGTCGAGCGGGTGCTGGCCACGAGGCCCGTCTCGGTGGCCGTGGCCTCAGGTCAGGAACTGGGCCTGGCCGTGAGCCGGGTGGTGACCCCCCGGGAGGCCGCCGACGACGAGCAGGCCCGTGCCCGCGATCAGTCGTTCCCGATGGTCCCCTTCCTCACCGACGGCCGGGTCCCCCGCCTCGCCGCGGCGCAGCTGCTCGAGGGAGCCCATCGCCTCGACCCACCCGGCGCGGTCGCCCGCCGCGTGGCCGGCGCGCGGGTGGTCGACCTGTCGTCGCTGTGGGCCGGCCCGCTGGCCACGTCGCTGCTGGCCGCGGCGGGCGCCGACGTGGTGAAGGTCGAGAGCACCACCCGGCCCGACGGGGCGCGCTACGGCGATCCCCGCTTCTTCGCCCTGCTGAACGCCGACAAGCGCAGCGTGACGATCGACTTCGGCGCTCCCTCGGGCCGCGCCGACCTGGCGGGGCTGGTCGACCGTGCCGCGCTCGTGGTCGAGGCGTCACGACCTCGGGCGTTCGAGCAGTTGCGCCTCGACCCCGAGACGTGGTGCGGCCGCCACCCCGCACGGACCTGGCTCTCGATCACGGCCTACGGCCGCACCGGGCCCTGGCGCCAGTGGTCGGGGTTCGGCGACGATGCCGCGGTGGCCGGAGGCCTGGTGGTGGGTGCACCATCCGGTCCGCCGCTGTTCTGTGGCGATGCCTACGCCGATCCGGCCACGGGCCTGCACGCAGCCGCGGTGGCGCTGGCCGGCCTGGTGGGATCGGGTGGACGGTTCGACCTCGCGCTGCGTGAGGTGGTGAACCACCTCTTGGCCGGGTTCGACCGGCCCGATGCCATGGCAGGGCGCCACGACGCCGACGAGGTGCAGGCGCCGCGGGCCCGGTCCACCCCCCGTGCCGCCCCGGCAGCCGGCACGCACAACGACGCCGTGCTCGGCGAGGTCGGCGCGATCGACCCGCAGGGCCGCGGCGGCGCCTCCGCACCGATCGCTCACCGACCACTCGCACCATCGACCCGGGAGTCGCCGTGACCACCATCATCACCCTGTGCACCGGCAACGCGGCGCGGTCGGTGATGGCCGGCGCGGTGCTCGTGCACGCCGACCCCGCGCTCCGGGTGATCACCGCGGGCACACACGTCATCGACGGGCAGCCGATGAGCTGGCGCACCCGCGAGGCGCTGGCCGCGCTCGGCCTGGAGGCCAACCACCACCGCAGCGCCCAGCTGCGGCCGTCCGACCTGGCCGACACCGACCTGGTGCTGGCCATGGCGGCCGAGCACGTGCGCTACATGCACCGCCGCCACCCCGAGGTGGCCGACCGCACCGCCACGCTGCGACGACTGGCCCGCGACCTGCCCGCGGGCCCCCAGCCCCTGGCCGAGCGACTGGCCGCCCTCGAGCTGGCCCACCACGAGCCGGCGGAGTGGGAGGACGTGGTCGACCCGGCCGGCGGGACCGACGTGGACTACGTCGAGTGCGCCCGCCAGATCGACGACCTGTTGGCGCTGCTCATCCCCCGCCTCTGACCGCCGGCGGGTCGGTCAGGGCGCCGCCGGCACCACCGTGGTCGGCGTGAGCGCCGTGGCCGGACGCGTGGTGGAGGTGGGCGGTGCGATCGTGGTGGTGGTGGTGGGTGCCCCGACCGACGGGTACACGAACCCGTCGCGCGGCGCCAGCGCGATCTCGACGTTGTCACACGCCGGCACCGGCGCGAACAGCACCACGGTGGGGTTCCGGAACGTGCCGGACACCGCCCAGCCCTGCACCGGTCGGGCGCCGATGTCGGCACCCGTGCAGTTCATGGCTTCGGCGACCCGGCGCAGGCCCGGGGTGGTGAACTGCACCGCCACCGGCTGCGGCTCGGTGATGGGGCCGTCCTGATCGGCCTGGAGTTGGGTCTGCAGGGCACGGCGAGCGCGCTCCTCCACCTTGTTGCCGTCGGCGACCGCGGCCACGGTCATGCCCACCATGCCGAGGAACGCCACGACCACGGCGATCCCCACCAGCGAGCGGGTGCGATGGAAGCGGTGCACCGCGTGGCGGTGGACCCGGCGGGAGGCGGCGGCCACGGGCTCGGGCGCCGGCTCCTGCACCCCAGATGCTCCCGCGGGAAACGCCGCCGCACCGGCGGCCTCGGTGGATGCGCCGGCGTCGACCTCGGTGTCGCCGGCCTCCCCCTCGCCGCCCTCGTCCTCCGGCGCCGTCTCGGGGAGGCGCTCGACCACGTCGGCCGCCTCGACCGGCTCCTCGTCGGCCAGCGGGTCGAGCGCACGGAGCACCACGAGCAGGCCCACCATCAGCGCGACCACGGTGAGTGCGCCCGAGGCCGCACCGACGGCCTGCCACCGGCGCCCGACCAGATCGGGCACGTCGGTGGCCGCGATCACGCCCGCCGCCAGCACCGCGACCCCGAGGAGCACCACCAGCAGCCACCGGGTGCTGTCGTGAAGCTGGTCGGTGTCGTTGCGCGCGGCGTCATCCATGAGCGGCGAGACTACCGGCCGAGCCGGGCGCGTCGCCCCCGGCCCGCGGGTGACTCGCTCCCCGGCCCGGTGCGGGCCGCCGGAGCGGGGAACGTAGCATCGCGGGCACGCCCGGCCGTGGGGCTCGTGGGCCAGAGGGGGATCGATCGGTGACCGAGGGCAGCGGGCAGGCACTGGCGGGGCGACGGGCCTTGATCACGGGGGCCTCGGCGGGCATCGGCGCCGCGTTGGCCGAGGGGTTCGCGGCCCGGGGCGCGACCGTGGGGATCTGCGCCCGACGCGCCGATCGGCTGGGCGAGGTGCTGGAGCGGTGCCGTGCCCATGCGCCGGCGTCGCGGTCCTGGACGATCGACCTCGCCGACCTCGACGCAGTGGCCGCCTTCGCCCTGCAGGCCGACGACGAGCTGGGCGGCATCGACCTGCTCGTGAACAACGCCGGCATCCCCAAGCGCCGCCGGGTGGAGGCCACCTCGGACGCCGAGGTCGACCAGGTGCTGGCGATCAACTTCCTGTCCCCGGTGCGCCTGACCTCGGCCCTGCTGCCCCGGATGCTCGAGCGGGGCCGCGGTCAGATCCTGAACGTCTCGTCGGTGGCCGCACGGCTCAGCCCGCCGGGCGAGGCCGCGTACGCGGCGTCGAAGGCCGCGATCACCGCCTGGTCGGAGTCGCTGGCGGTGGAGCTGTGGGACACCCCGGTGTCGGTCCACCTGCTGAACCCGGGCGTGGTGGACACCGAGTTGTTCCATCTCCCCGACAACGACCCCATGCTGGCCGACGTCGAGGCGCTGCCGACCTCGGCGGTCGTCGACGTGGTCGTCGACCAGTTGGCCACCGGCGACCTGGAGCGCTTCGTCCCCGAGTGGTTCGCCGACGTGGCCCGGATGAAGGCCAACGACCTCACCGGCTACCTGACCGGCTCGGCCGAGTGGTACCGCGACGCCCGGGCCCAGGCCGCCGGCGAGGGCGCCCCCGTCGACACCGAGCCTGGCACCGGCACGTGAGCGTCGACGTGGCCGGCGCCACCGTCGTGGTCACGGGCGCCTCGTCGGGCATCGGCGCCGCGCTGGCCCCGATGCTGGCCGAGCGAGGAGCCACGGTGGGCCTCGTCGCCCGCCGCGCCGACCGCCTCACCGAGGTGCTCGACACGTGCCGGCGCCACGCCCCCGCCAGCCGGATGTGGGTGGCCGACCTGGACGACACCGCCGTCGCCGAGCAGGTGGCCCTCGAGGCGTGGGACGCCTTCGGCGGCATCGACGTGCTGGTCAACAACGCGGCCGTCCCGAAGCGGCGTCGGGCCCAGGACCTCACCATGGCCGAGGTCGAGCACGTCCTCCGGGTCAACCTCCTGAGCCCAGTGCGGATGACCCTGGCGCTGCTGCCCCGCATGGTCGAGCGCGATCACGGCTGCATCGTCAACGTGTCGAGCCTGGGCGGCCGCCTGGGCATCGCCCACGAGGCTGCGTACTGCGCCAGCAAGTTCGCCCTCTGCGGGTGGAGCGAGTCGCTGGCCCTGGACCTGTGGGACACGGGGGTCGACGTGCGCCTGATCATCCCCGGACCGGTGGACACCGAGATCTGGGACCAGCCCGACAACGACCCGCCCTTCTACGACGGCGCGCTCGAGTCTCCCGAGACGGTGGCCACCGGGATCATCGCCGCCGTCGAAGGGGCCGCCTTCGAGCACTACCTGCCCGACCTGAAGGACATCGCCGCGTTCAAGACAACCGACATCGACCTGTTCCTGGCCGGCGCGGCGGCCATGGTTCGCCCTGCCGAGGAGGACTCGTGAGAGCACTGGTGTTCGGTGTCGACCCCGGCCCGGTCGACCCGCCCCCCGAGGGGGCCAACCACCTGCGCCGGAACCTGGCCACCACCCCCATGGCGCTGCAGGACATCGACGACCCCCGACCGCTGGGGCCCGACTGGATGGTGCTGCGCACCCGCATGACCGGCATCTGCGGCTCGGACGCGAAGCAGGTGCTGATGGACTTCGACGACGCCGCCGACAACCCGATGACCGCGTTCATCTCCTTCCCCCAGGTGCTGGGCCACGAGGTGGTGGCCACCGTCGACGAGCTCGGTCCCGCGGTCGAGGGCTTCGAGATCGGCCAGCGGGTGGTGCTGAACCCGTGGCTGTCCTGTGGGCCCCGCGGCATCGACCCGCCCTGCCCGGCGTGCGCCGACGGCGACTACAACATGTGCTGGAACTTCCTCGACGGCCGGCTCTCGCCGGGCATCCACACGGGCAACGCCACCGAGGCCACCGGCGGTTTCGCCGAGCGGTTGCCGGCCCACGAGCTCATGGCCATCCCGGTCCCGGACGACCTGCCCGACGAGGTGGCGGTGCTGGCCGACCCGTTCGCGGTCTCGTTGCACGGCATCGTGCGCCACCCACCGCCCGAGGGCGGGCGCGCCGTGGTCTACGGCGGTGGAGCGCTGGGCACGACGGCCACCGCGATCCTGCGGGCGCTCTACCCGTCCGTCGAGGTGGCCACCGTCGCCCGCTGGCCCGCGCAGCAGGCGATGGCGCGATCGCTCGGCGCCACGGTGTTCGACCACGAGCCCCGGCTCGGCCTCATCGAAGCGATCGCGGACTGGTCCGGGGGCATCCTGCGCCAGCCGTGGGACGGCCTCCCCGTGGCGTACCCCGGCGGCATCGACGTGGTCTACGACACCGTCGGGTCGGCCGAGACGCTCGAGGTCGTGCTGCGGGTCCTGAAGTCCCGGGGCACGCTCGTCGAGCTCGGCGTCAGCGCCCCGGCCCGCTTCGAGTGGACCCCCTGGTACTTCAAGGAGCTGCGCCTCATCGGTTCGAACGCCTTCGGCGTCGAGGAGGTCGAGGGCCGCCGCCGTCATGCCATCGCCCACTACCTCGACCTGGCCGCGTCGGGGCGGATCGACCTGACGGGGATGTTGACCGGCACCTACCGCCTGGAGGAGTGGCGGGAGGCCTTCACCGCGCTCACCGAGCAGGACCGCTCGGGCGCGATCAAGCTGGCGTTCGATCTGCGACACTGACCACCCATGCACGCTCTGCCCCGCCTGCTGCTCGGCGTGCTGGCCACCCTGGCCGTCGCGACCGCGCTGGCCGGCTGCGACTACGTCGGGGCCGCCGGCGGGCCGAAGGTCGGCGTGGCCGGCGACTCGATCGTGCACGAGACCGAGGCCGCGCTGCGCAGCCGGCTGGGCGTCGACCACCGGGTGACGGTGCATGCGTTCAACAACGCCCACTTCGACCAGTTGCGCTTCCCGGTGTCGGAGATGGCCCGCACGGGGTCGCGCTCGATCGTGATCGCCGCGGGTGCCCCCGACGTGGTGGCGGCCACGAACCCGCAGTACGGCTTCGTACCGATCCTCTGGATCCGCGACGTGGTCGCGGCGGCGGGCTCGGTGCCCTGCGTGGCCCTCGTGACGGTGAAGGAGCACGGCGTGGCCCCGATCGCCACCACGCACTGGGTGGCGGGCGCGCGGAGCATCAACGCCGAGCTACGGCGCCAGGCCGACACCGCCGCCAACGTGGTGCTGGTGGACTGGTCGGCCAAGGCCGACCGGCACCCCGACTGGTTCCTCGGCGACGGCCTGCACCTCAACGCCGCGGGCCGCGCCGGGTTCGCCCGGTTGCTCGACCGCGCCGCCGACTGCTGAGACCGCTGGTCTCGAGCGCAGAATGCCCTTGTGGTCGAACGTGACCTCGGCCGGTGCTCCATGAGGCGTTCGGGGTCCGGATGAGATCAGCCGGTTGCGCGCCCGGTCAGGTGGGCGAGCCGGCGCCCAGCGACAGCATCCAGATGTCGACGGCCAGGCACAGCCCGGCGACGACGGTCATCACGTGCCACACCTCGTGGTAGCCGAACACCTTGGGAAAGGGGTCGGGCCACTTGGTGCCGAGGGCGATGGCACCGAGGGTGTAGATCACACCGCCGGCCACCAGCAGTCCCAGCTGCACGCCCGAGAGGCTGTGGACGAACTGCGGGAAGGCGAACACCGCGGCCCAGCCCATGGCGATGTAGAGCACGAAGCCGATGCCCTTCTTGAGGGCGATGCCGGTGAGGGCCAAGACCAGGCCGGTGAGGGCGACCGTCCAGATGGCGCCGAGGAACACCGCCGACGCCATGCCGTCGAGCAGCAGCAGGATGAAGGGCGTGTAGCTCGCGGCGATGAGCACGAAGATCATGGCGTGGTCGAGGCGTTGCATGCGCCGGCGACCGGCAGGGGTCCAGGGGCCCCGGTGGTACGCGGCGCTCA
This sequence comes from Acidimicrobiales bacterium, assembly GCA_044221555.1. Classification (GTDB taxonomy): domain Bacteria; phylum Actinomycetota; class Acidimicrobiia; order Acidimicrobiales; family DATDAH01; genus JAEUJM01. The sequence continues at coordinate 885 of JBGAOY010000010.1, read as the reverse complement.
CGCCGTAGAGGGCGATGACGCCGAAGCTGTAGATGGCGGCCGCGACCCGGGCCTCGACGGTCGGCGCGAACGCCACCAGCACGAGGCCGGCGGGGATCGACAGGAAGAACATGATCTCGTGGAGCCAGCCCCGCAGGAGCGGCTTCACGTGAGCCAGTTGCTCGGCCATGTGCTCGACGACGGAGTCGGTCGCGTCGGTGTCGGGGGTCGACTCGACCGTCGTGGTCGTGTCCAGGGTCATGTCAGTCATGCTCCCCCTCCGGTGTGGTCATCTGATCACCGTATCGGCACCGGGTCGCCGCCGATGAGCAGGTGCCAGGGGTCACGCCCTCAGATGACGCGCCCGCGCCCCCCGACGCCCGCTCGGAGTAGGCGGCTCGACCGCGCCCGGTGGTGTGCGGCGTCGCCGAAGCAGTGCTCGTCCAACTCGGCCCGCCCGACGAACAGGTCGAGGTCGTGCTCGCGCGCGGCACCGGCCCCACCGTGCAACTGCACCGACGACCCCAGCACCCGCCGGGCCCCCTCCGAGCAGCGCGCCTTGGCACCCGACGCGGCCACCGAACGGTCGACGCCGCCGATGGCGAGTCGCCGGGCCGCGTGGTGCACCGCCGACCGCATGCCCTCGACCTCGGCCTGCATCTCGGCGCCGATCGCTCCCTCCACCGGGTCGCCCCAGGTCTGGCGGCCGGGGGGGGGGCACCCCCCCACGGCGCGCGCCCCCCCGCGCCGCCCCCCCAGGCCGGTGGGGGCCCGCCCCACCGCCCCCCCCCCCGCCGGCCGGCGCCCCCCGGCCGCGGCCCCCCCCCCCACGCCGCGATCCACGTTCGACACCACGAAGGGAGCCCTACGGTGGCTGACATGTCCGACAACCTCGATGTAGCGATC